>JQKK01000015.1 GCA_000746015.1 Lachnospiraceae bacterium MA2020
TGAATATTCCGTTGCGGCGGAGCCGCCTGTCCGGTGTGGCGTGAGCCACCTGTCCGGACAGGTATGAACCACCGCGTTATCTGTACATTAACAATTACATACGGTCAGTTGCTGATAGGCCATATACTTCTCTCATGGATAAATCCTTTGACGGATCTATAGGGACTATGTTGATTACATAACCATCATGAATGATTCTATCAAGGATTGCATCCGCTACAGGCGAGGCATCACCTCCGAGCTGTTCATACCATCCATCTTTAGTGTATTGTGAGCAAAAGATAGTAGAGGATCTCTTTCTTCTTCGATGGAGAAGCTCAAGAATGTCCGTCTGTTCATCCTGTGAAGGTTTTAAAAGAAGCCACTCATCAATAATGAGAAGAATCGGATTTGCGTACTTTGCCAGAATCTTCCTGTAAGTGCCGTTTTCCTTAGCTGCCTTAAGGTCAATGAGCAAATCTGGCAGGCGTACATACTTGGTGTTGTAGTAATGCTTGCATGCTTCCATGCCTAAAGCACATGCCATATAGCTTTTACCACTACCTGTTGCTCCGGTGATAAAGATATTCCTATGATCAACGATGTATTCGCAAGTGGCAAGGCGCTTGATCATATCCTTATTGAGCTTTCGTCCTGATGTGTAGTCTATATCTGCTATACTAGCTGATGGTTGGTCAAACTCAGCATTTTTTATGAGACGCTTCAACCTGTTACTCTTGCGATTACTGTATTCAGTATCAACAAGAAGTCCAAAACGATCTTCGAAGGAAACCTCTTTCATTGAAGGATCATCAACTTGTATGCGAAAAGCATCAGCCATTGAGGTTAGCCTCATTTCGATAAGTTTATCTATGGTTGCCTGATTGGTCATGATTATTTCCTCCTATAGTAGTCAGCACCTCTGGTGATGCTCTTAGAACTGCCTTTATGGGTGTCAGCACTGTTGTCTTTACTCTGTGTTGAATTATTATTCGAAGTGGCAAGAATGTTACTTACACTCTTGTAGCTAGGACTCTGAGTATAATTAAGTGCTTTTCTACATGCTTCTTCCAAGCGTGCTGATGAATATTTATCAGACATTTTTAGAAGGCCCATGCAGGCTCTGTATGATTGCTGTTCTACCCGTTTTGAACGGAGGATTGAATCTATGACTTTGGCTGTGTTTTTACCTATCCTTTCTGCCCACTTACGGAAGCGTTCGCCATTCCATTCAAGGTATTCTTGATGGTCTTTTGGCATATGCTCGGTAATGGTGCTGTATTGACCTTTACGCCCGTATAAGCGCATGTGAGAAGCAATACGGGTATAATTATAGAAAACTTCAATGATAGTGTTAGTAATTCTGACATCTACCTTTTTTCCGATGTATTCGTATGGAACTGAGTATAGCATTCCATCTACGGATATGTGATAATTGAATTGAACAGTGGCTTGCTTACATTCAGCCAGTTCGTATTGGGTAGCTGGTAGTGGTGTCAGTAATGGTAATTCTTCGTTGTGGAAGAGTTCGTATCGGCTACCCTCTTTCTTTTGGAAAGGACGATGATTGAATTCTTCCAACTTTGCAAATATAGCTGCATTAAGTTCAGATATGGTAAAAAACTGCTCATTACGCAGGGCTGCGATTATCCATGTTGATATGTTACCAACACTGCCTTCTGCGTTGGGTTTGTCCTTTGGTTTCCTGACTCTTGCTGGTATTATGGCAGTTCCATAATGCTCTGCTAACTCATGATAAACTGCATTGATTTTTTGATCATTCCACCCTTTGTTATGAACTACTGCAGTTTTACAGTTGTCAGGGACAAGGATTTTGGCTACACCACCGAAATAATTATACATGTGAACGTGAGCTTCAATCCATGACTGTTGCTTTTCGTCGGGAAAAGCTTCAACATAAGCATACTGACTGTAAGTCATTACACCGACGAATATATATGCTTCAGTAGTTTCGCCAGTATATGGATCTACGAGCTTTGCAGTATCACCAGCCCAATCAACTTCTACCTGCTCGCCGGGTTTACGATTGATATGCATGGTAGCACGACGTTTACTCTCATCCTGTTGTATGTGATAACAGAACTGGGAATACATCAATGGATCTTCACCTGCTTGCTTACAATCCGCCATATATTCTGTCCACAAGAGCTTTTTAGTAACGCCATTTTTCAGAAGCTCTTTGCGAACGTGGTCAAAATCTGGCATACGCTTTTGTGATACTAATGTTGGAGATGAGAATAGTTGTTTCTCCAAATCGGCATCAGTAGTGCCTTCAGGAAGTGGCCAGGATATATTTAATTCTTCGGCACGCTTCAAGACTTTAGACACTGTGTTACGCGAACATGGAACAGATAGAGCTATGTTCCGCTTACTGAATTTCAGACTATAAAGTCTGAGAATTTCACGATACTTTGTCATAGTCGTGATCCTCCTTAAAATGAATTTACGCAGTACGCGCATTAATATCATTTTAATTGGATCAAGTAACTGGCTCAATATGCTCCGGAATGGTGGCTCATACTTTAACGGAATGGTGGCTCATACTTTAACGGAATAGTGGCTCATTTTTAACGGACAGGTGGCTCAATCAGGTCAAGATTATTCACCAATTCATGAGACAATCCCGATATCATATCTAAATTTGTGTCGTGCGATCTGCACGATTCGTGTCTTATTCTAAGGAGGTCGTTCTCATGAACGCTAAACAAAACATTGTAAATATCCGCTATAATTTGTCGCTTATCACACCAATGCGTTCTTATCTATAAGCATCTTTCTATGATTACTTTATTAAACACATCTCTTTTACAATTAAGTGCCACCGCCATATTAATTCCCGATGGCTTCCTGTCATTCACAACAATCCTTTCACCCATCGGAATATTAAACATAATCTCATCATATCTGATATTATTATCCTTAAGAAATGAAATTGTTATATCTCGGAATTCATTCGTTCTAGAGGTTAATATTAGAACAAAATCATCGGTAGGAAGCGCATTGACATACTCTTTAGCTCCATCAAGCAAGGTATCATGTCCATCAATCTTATATCCGTTATGCTTAACCAAAGTTCCATCCAAATCAAAAATCCAAGTTTTAGGAAGTGTCGATAAAACTAAAGTATTATCTTGAATCATATTTTCATCTTCTTTTTCAGCATTTCCCATGTGTCGCCATCCTTATAAACTACATTTTCAAAACTATCAATTGAATACATATCAATTGCTTTCCACTGTGTATCACAGTAGTTATAATCTGGATATAATGCTATTTTTTTGCAATTTGCAGTTCTGATAACGTCGCATAATCCGCTTCTAATTCCAATAAATGTTCCTGCTCGTTCAAGAATTGATTTCATTTCAGACAATTCTGCTCTCAATTCTTCTGTTCCAACTAATGCCTTCTCTTTTCCACATACATTCGTATAAACTTTGTATCCTCTGTCAGAATAATCTGATACAACCTCATTCCACAGTCCATCCGGTAACGCTGTAACAGATTTAGCATAAGGAGAAATAATAACACACTTATTATCTTCTAAATCATCCAGTCTATCCCATTTATTCCAGTTTGATGGTTCTACTGGATTAGTATTTTCTGATAACCCAAATATTCCACAACAATAAATCTTCTCAAGCGGTATCCTCTTCAGCTTAAGCACCTTGTGTAAATTTACTACATACGGTCGATCCTGATGAGCGATAAAGCAATTCTCATCCTGCGTATATATAACCGCTTGAATAACAGAATCCAATTCTTTCTGTTTTAAAACTTCAATATTTTTGCTTCCAAACAACCTTGCTACAGCTGCACTCGAATTTGATGAAACACATATGGCGTAATCGTCATATCCTTTTTTATATAAAAATGTAGGTAAATATGATAGACAAAAATATATATCTCCTAACGCATTAAATGGACAAAAAATAATTAGATTTTCCTTGTATTTTTCTTTCAAATCATTCAGTAATTTCTGTCCATAAACTACTCTCTCATACTTTCTTTTACGAGTTTCACCCGATAATGAATATTCAGCATAGGTATTATAGTCTACAAGTTTAATCACCTCTCCGGTAAAACCTAATTTTATAAGTTGTTCATACATAGACTCATAAAATCTTGTAACTATCAGAACTACCGCATTTTCTCCCTGCACTTTCAATACTTCCATTGGTGGAACAACCGATATTCCTTTATATTCGATTCCATGCTTGTTTTTGCTATTATCTATGATAGCTGTCGGTGTCAGATTATTATCTGCTAGCAAATCAGCAAGAGTAAGAGTTGCCTCGCAATGCCCAAACAAAAAAATTTTTTTCCCAGTTAATCGATTCATATAATAATAAAGAGTTCCAACCATTTCATCATATCTGGCCTGTTCCATATGTAGTCCTTTCATGCAAATAGTATCTCTTTTGTTATGCAAGTATTGACTCAAAAACATCTTCAGCCGACATTATTCCGTTACTCACATAATTCCAAGTACTTCCATAATTCCTGCTGTCTGTTAATAGAACTAGTTTATCCGAAGGCTCATAACATCTATATATATTAAGAAGCTTTCCCATCTCCATTTCCGAAACAGTAAGATATTCGTGATTTCCAATCTTTACCGGATAATTAGCGCAGGAAATAATAGCAAGTTTTTTTGATGTATCTTTTATCACCTTGGAATGGCATAACATTTCCACCAGAATATTAACTCCTTCAATGTCAACCAAAACAACTATATCTCTAGTCTCAATATACTCTCCAAGCTGCTCTACTATATCCTGCTGTATCCCAGTCTCAGGATCATCTCTTAAATAATCACATCTTGCCATCTGAAAGTACCTCACCTATATGCCCACCCGGATGATTACGCTTAAAGTCTTCAATCGTTAGTCCTCGCTTATTTGCTATCTGCATTGCAAGTCCCTGCAGAACAATAAGATTAACTGTAGTGGAATTATTTGGCATAATATTCCACATATCGCCTTCATGTTTCAAATTCAATACTATATGATTGGGTATTTCCTTCGTCAGTGTGCTGTCTTTTTCAAATGTCAGAAGCCACTTATTTATTTTTCTGTCTTCTAATTTATGGGACAAATATACTGATTCAACTGTTTCTCCACTTTTTGTAAGGATTATGACCATATCCCCATCCTTAACAATTCCCATATCACCGTGAACAGCAGAATTAGTATTGAGAAAAGCTGCATCCATTCCAAGCGAGACCATAGATCCAACAAACTTCTCACAGATAGGAACATTTTTCCCAAGTCCAGAAACAACAATTTTATGTCCACAATCTATAGTTTCGGAAGCTTCATCCACCCATCTTCTAAAAGTAGGTTCATCTATAGAATGTATGGAATCGTTTATTTCAACTAACTGATATTCGAAATATTTTATCACAACACTTCCTCCAGATAATATAAACCGTTATAAAAAGCTCCACAAATAGAGTCGTAATCCTGCCATGCATATGTTGTAAGTGACAGCCATATAACTGCATGAAGAAGTTTTATCTCATACTCATCTGCTCCTGTCAGTTCGAAAAATTCCTTTTCCAAACCTTCCCACCCATTAGATTCGATAGAAAGTCTTACTTCGTCATCATCAATGTCTTTTATAACATTTCCATTTACTATGGATTGACCACCTATATCCAATGAAAACTTTTTCAGGTTAAATCTATCATAATTTCCGACTATAGAATAATAAAGTTTAGCCCAATCATATCTCTCATCGCCATAATATTCTTCAAATCCGAAGTATCCCCTTGGATCAATAAGTACTGGCTCGCCTTCATAACTTATCATAAGATTAGAAAACGTGCAGTCACCATGAATGAACTTAAACTCAGTAGTCATGAGAGCTTCAATTCTCTTTTCAAATCTTTCCTTATAAAAAAATATATTTCTGCAGTTTCTATTATTGATCCGTATATATTTTTCATTTGTAAACGGAACAAGATGCTCTACCTTGCTTAGCCGCTTCATTGTCTTGTTGTAATAAGCTTCCTTAATACTAAAACTATCAGAAACAATAGAATCAGCTGCATGAAGCTCTTTTAATGTTGAAACAAGCTTTCTTAGAATTTCTTTCTTTTGGTCAAAGGATAATTCACAATCGTAAACATTATTCCCCTTAATGTACTCCATCTTAAGAGGTTCATAATCATAAATCTTTGGAAGACCTTTGATACCATATTCGGACGCTTTCTTATACCAAGCACATTCTCTCTTTGACAGCTTCTTCCCCTGTTCATCAACAGGAATTTTCGTCAAAATATCGTTTTCAACTGTTATCTTATTGAAAGGTCTTGTCTTTTCAAGCGCAAGTTTTTCATATTCTTCTAAAATCCCAAATTCTCTTGTCCCAGCAAGACTCCAGACTTTGAACTTCATATTCTTTTCCTGCATCCAACGAACAAGTTCACCACTTTCAGGAACATCCTCCAAGAATGATTTGTCCTTAAAAAGAAAGAATCCTGCTACGCCATATTCGAAGGAACGTTCCTCTGAAAACTCATCATTCTCATATTTCCACCGGCAAGAGAATGACACAGACAGACCAACATAATTCCCATCATTGCAATTATCAGCCTTAGCCTCCTCTTTACCACTCACATTATTAGAGCGATCATCATTTGACACAGAAAAACTCTTACTGTACTCAGAAGGAAGATCAAAATCATATGGTAAAATAAGATCCGACCAGATCAGCATAAATTGTTCTTTAGGTGGAATAAGATCAATTGCCTGTTTAACTCCAGAACAAGTCCCTGTTCCAATTGCATCAACCACCTGATATTTCACTTCAGAAAACTCTGCAAGATAATTGTGCAATACATCTTTCTTATAATCCGCAATTATTACAAAGCGCTTATCCGGATACTTACGAAACAGATGAAACAGCATCGGCAAGTTCTCTACAGGTGCTAAAGCTTTCGGTTTGTTTTTGGTCAGATAGCCAAGGCGTGTTCCTTTACCACCGGCCTGTACGATGATATATTCCATAATGTTTACCCATAAGGCATATATTGCTGAAAATTCAATATAGTTTTATGTTCCAAATTCAATTTCATCAAATCATCATAAGCAAATTGCGTTGAAGCTATGATATTATCGGCATTTTCCAATACATAATCCGTGGAGAAAATACAATTTCCATATTCTGTCTTCTCTCCGATATTCTGATTTATTGCATCACATACTCCGTCTATATCAAGACCAACCATATCAATGAAATGCTCAAGACTTTTTCCTCTTCTTCCAAGTCCCCACAAATAGCATGAACCATCCACTTCTCTTAAAAGCGATATAACCTCTTTCTTATTGTCCTCAAGCTGAGTTTCAAATGGTACATATGCCTTTAAACGTTCAACTATTGCAGAATGATACTTATAATCTGTATCTACGTCCAACGTTTCCAAAATCTGTTTTTCTTTATCCCACTGCTTAGAGAGACGGATATTATCTTTTAATACTTCATTTGTCCATGAACCTTTTGAATATCTTCTATACACAGCCATTTTACGGTCTATATAATATATCCCACCTCTAAGCGCCCCTTTTATCTGCTGCGCATAGTCAAGCGGAATCACCTTTTCAAAAAGTAACATATTATCATATATCTTCTTTCTTAGGAAAAGACTCGCAGTAACCAGATATTGTCCGCCGCCAAGAATTACATCCTCAACAGGTAAAACCCCATCATGCTCAATAGGTCTGATCTGACTTACCTCTTTTCCATCCTCTGTAACAGTACACCCCCAACAAGCACACATATCACATTCCGGATGCTTTTCCAAAGCTTCATACTGAAGCTGAAGCTTATTATCATCAATCCAATAGTCATCGCCTTCGCATGTAGCAATGTACTTGCCTTTAGCGACATTTCTAATCATATAGGCAAAAAAATCTGTACCCTTTGAGTATTGATTTTCATCTTCTAAGACTGCCCGTATTTTATCTGGATATTCCAAAATCAGCTCTTCAATATACTTTCTTGTTCCATCTGTTGAATCATCGTCATGGATGATGATTTCATATTCAAAGTCAGTTTTTTGAGAGAGCATGCTTTCAACCGCCTTAGGTAAATATGCTATTTGGTTATATGTAATACAGATAATACTTACCTGACAATTTTCATCCAATTAACTATCCTCTGCAAGTTCTGTAATCTTTAATATCTTTCCATTGTACCCGGCATGCTCCAACATCGTCTTTATAACATCTTCACTCCAATGAAGTGCTATAACTATAGACACATCCTTATCCAGGTCTTCAAAATGATTTATTCCATATATAGGATGTCCTAAATAGCTGAGCCCATCCATCTTCCTATCCAAGCAATAACATAATTTACTTTCATTTTTAAGCCTGCTTGCAAGCGCCTTTCCAACAGCCGTCATTCCATAAACTACTACTTTTGTTCCATCAGTAACCTTATCCAGCTTTTCCATAAAACCATCATCACAAAAAATTGATTCCATCAGAGAATACATCTTTCTTGTCTTGATATATGGCTCAGGTCCAAGACCGCTTTCTCTTCCACCTCCCCAGTCATGAACCTTAGGATGGGAAAGCATAGGGTCTTTCATAACCTCAAGGAAATCTTGATGATTTGGATGATATACATTCCTTACATCCAACATCCATTCCTTCATCCCAACTTCTCCCCATGGATCAAATGGGCGAAGTCTTACATAATCAGCACCAAATTCTTCTATACATCTTCTGGCAAATTCAGGAAGCTTTTTATAATTCGCATTCTGATATACCGTTGCCAGTTCAAGATAATTAATTATTCCCTGTTCCCTTAATGATTTCACAAAGCGCAGATTTTCAATAAGCTTCTCTACCGGCTGATCAGTTCCCGATAGTTCCCTGTATATATCATCTTCAAAAGAAAGAACCGTTATCGCTACAGATAAATTGTATTGTCCAAGATTAGAAATCTGGTTCCAATGTTTTTCATCAAATAGTGATCCGTTTGTTTCAAGAGTAACTGAAATCTCAGAAGGAGCAGATACAGGCTCCCATTCCGACAAAAGTTTAAGGGTATGCCTACTTGCAAATAGTTCCCCCAAACCATTTGCACTAACATGTTTTACATAAGGAAGCGCTTTTCTTAATTCTTCATCAATCCTGTTATATTTCTCTTCCAGAACATTTGCATCAACCTTAGACAGACGTCCTGGAATTGCACACATGACACAATGGTAATTACATACATTTTCATACGCCAGATAAAGAGATTCAGGAAATCTAGGAACTTCTTCAATCTCAATCTCATTATCCGAAACATTGTTATTGGCAACAAATGGACACTGATTCACGTTACAGTTTGAATGATCACCCTTTGCATGCATCTCTCTTATGAGATTTGCAGCATCACTATGATAAATCTCATCCAAAGTATTCTTTGCAAGATGTCCAATCACTCCACCATCATTGAGCCAACCACATATCCTGACAGCACCATCCTCGTTAATAACCTGTATGAAATTTAATGTCCTTTTGCAAAGCTTCATATACAAATACCCTCTATACAAATAAGTTAAACATTATTTTGAATATATTATATGTAAAAAACCTATAAATAACACATCAAGATCGAGGCATATACTTGAACATATTGATTATTTGCCCGCCAAAATTTGTTGAAAGCAAATAATTATATGCTCCCTCAACAGATGCAAGAATAACCTCTGCATTTTTCATTGTTTCTGATGAACTTATAATTATGTTCCCCAGTTCTGTAGTTCCACCAACATTTTCATCTTTAATATCAGCCGCTCCCGCAATGTATATATTTATATCATTACAGAATTTTTCTAAGTCTCTCCCCCTTAGTCCCAATCCCCAAATGTAAATATTTCCATCGGTATTATGTAAAAGCTTGATTATTTCATCTTTATTACCCATGAGCTGGTCATAGTAGCTAATCTGATAATCATTTATTCTTTCAGTTATAACATCATGATATTTACCATCAGTTTCCCTATCTAAAATTCTTAGTATTTCCTTTTCCTGCTCGCATTGCTTACTCATCACAGAGTTTTCTCCAGTCAGAGCAACTGTCTGGGAACCCTTTGAATATCTGCGATAAGCAGCCATAGGCTTATCTATATAGACTATTCCGCCCCGTAGTGCTCCCTTCATCTGATACACGTAGTCAAGGCTTCTTATTTTCTCGAATTCCATCATATTGTCATACATGCTTTTCCTAAAAAAGAGGCTATTTGTTGCCAGATACATCCCGCCACCCATAATAACTTCTTCAATTGATAGAATCCGATTCTCTTTTGCAGGTCTTATATTTCCAAGTTCATGTTTTCCATCCTCAGATACCATTACAGCCTGACATGCGCACATATCACATTCCGGATGTTTTTCCAATGCTTCGTACTGAAGCTGTAGTTTATTATCATCAATCCAATAATCATCTCCTTCGCAAAGCGCAATATACTTACCTGTCGCTATGTTCTCCACTGTATCTTTGAAGAAATCTTCTCCTTTTGAAAAAAGATTCTCCGGATTTATAACAGTCCTTACTTTCCCCTGATGTCTGGTCTGATATTCTTGTGCAATCCTTGACGTTTCATCTGTAGAAGCGTCATCACGAACAATTACTTCATAATCAAAACTTGTTTTCTGACGAAGTATACTATCTAATGCTTGCCTAATATAATCCTGCTGATTATATGTAACACATATCACGCTAACTGCATATTCACTCATAAGTCCCTTTTTCCATTAAATTCAAAATCAGATTATTGGTCTTATCCCATCCAAGACAAGGATCTGTTATGGATTTGCCATAAGTTCCTTCATCAATCATCTGGTTTCCATCTTCGAGATAGCTTTCAATCATAATACCCTTAACTAAAACATTTATAGTTTTGTTTCTCCTACATGATGCAAGAACATCTTCAGCAATCCTGCACTGTTCCAAATACTGTTTATTTGAATTAGAATGATTGCAGTCTACAATAACAGATGGATTACACAGATTCTGTTTATAGTACATATCATGTAATTTCATCAGATTTTCATAGTAATAGTTTGGAACATTCTCTCCAGCAATATTTGTATATCCACGTAAGATAGAATGTGCATACTTATTTCCTTCTGTCTGAGCTTCCCAACCTCCCACAATAATACTTTGCTTTTGCTGGGCTGCTGAAACAGCATTTAACATTACTGATAAATTTCCACTTGTAGGATTTTTCATTCCAACTGGAATCCCCAATCCACTGGCAGCCAGCCTATGCTCCTGATCCTCTACTGATCTAGCTCCAACAGCCATATAGACCAATAAATCAGAAACATATGGATGCAGTCCCGGATATAGAAGTTCATCAGCTGCGTACATTCCTGTTTTCTGAATGACATGTTGATGAAGTTCTCGTACTGCTTTGATTCCCGATACTAAATCATCCTGTCCACTTGCAGCCAATGGTCTGTGAATCATCCCTTTATATCCACCGCCATTTGTTCTAGGTTTACCAGTATATACTCTTGGAATTAAAATAAAGACATCTTTCACTTTCTCCTGAAGCCCGGCAAGACGACTTACATAATCCAATACAGCATCTTCCCTATCTGCCGAACATGGTCCTACAATAATAATCTTTTTAGCTGATTGTCCTGAAAGTACCATGCAGATTTCTGAAAGGAGCTTGGATCTTTCACCTTTCTCTTGTTCAGAAATAGCAAATTCATTACAAAGTTCTTCAACTTTTGGAAGTTTTTGAATCAGCTTCATGTAAATGCTTCCTTCCTATAGCTCTACCGGCCTTTTCAACTCAGCAGACATATATGCAGCATATATTATTCGAACTGTATCATAAGCTAAAGCAAATCCGGACCTTGGCTTCCTGTCATAATAAACAGACTCGATAAAATCCCTCATTTCATCCGTATATCCACGAATTATCTCGTCTTCCAAAAATGGAAAATTCCATCCTGTTTTTTGTGGTAACATCTCTGATAAATAAACATCTGAAAGATTATCTTCATCTAAAAAATACGTTTCCATCATATTTGACATCGTGAGCCTGCAATTTATAGCTGCATCATTGCAATATAATTCCACATAGTTCTTACTTCCACCAAGCAGTGTATCAGTTGCCATTACTACAGCTTTAGTTTTATCGGAAAAAGAAAGAATTACTGTTCCAAAATCCTCAACATCATGCGGCCTTGCTGCAATATGCCTATGCTCATACTCTGATAAACCCTTAGTAATGGTTTCCATATCCGCATAAACACTTTCGACCTTTATCTCAGTATTCCTTGCTTCTGCTTCAACTGACTTAAGCCACAAAATTGCTGTTAACGGATGTGCACCAGTTCTTATAAAGGTTCCTCCTCCCGTCCTATTCCATTCGCCTGCAACAGGAGAACTTGAACCTTTAAGACTTTCCTCGCCCTTAGCAAACAATATCCTGCTCTTTTTTTTGCGAATAATTTCAGCTGATTTTACAACTGCAGGAGCATAGACAAAGTTTTCAGCATACATGAATTTGCTTTTAGAATTATTCACAATATATTGAAGAGAATTCAATCTACTAAGCACTTTATCATACATCTGTACTTTGGAAACGTTTGTCCCAATTGGCTCAATATCACCTTCATATCCAAAATATCCACTCAAAGGCTTCTCACATATTACATGTTTCCCAGCCATCATGGCTTTTTCTATCATTTCTTCATGAACGTAAGGCGGTGTACACACATCTATTACATCAATCTCAGGATCATTAATGAGATTCTCGAAATCGAGCGATGCCTTCAAAAATCCATATCTCTCACGCATCATTTCTACCTGTTCAAATCTGCGCGCAATGATATGCTTATAACAAACAGGAACACCACTAAATCTTTTTAATGCATTCATGTGTAACTCAGTAGCTCTTCCTGCTCCAGCAACTCCCAGACATACCTCACCCTTTGAATTCATTCCGTCTCCTTTATCTTTACAAGATCATTACGATAATCTGTAATTAATATCTGCTCCATTTCCTCTCTGCTTCTGAACATCATAAACAAAAATCCAACCGGCTCTTTTAAATAATTATGGATAACATCTCCTGGTTTCATTAGCCAGTATTGGCTATATACATACTTGCTATATATATCAATATTTTCTATAGCTTCAATCTCACCATTTTTCGTAGCCATAACTGTTTTATATGCATAAAAACCTTCCTGCTTTTCACTACTCGGAAAGTCCGAAACATCAATTCCGCACTTAGCTCTGGTCTCCCAATAATCCCAATCAAAACCATTTAATTGGTTGGCCGGAACAGAATACATATTGCCAAGAATCCTTCGCATCACTTCTATAATCCATGGTTTGCCATCTGTATATATATACTGTAGATGGAATATGCCATTTTTAAGCTGTAAAATATCAGCCATTTTTTCAATTTCTTCTATAAGAAAACCTTTGCATTCTTCATATGTATCTGAAGGCCATGTATCTATTTCAACTCTGTAGGGATTTATGAACGAATATTCATTATTTGATGCTACTGCAACCACTTTTCTGTCTTTTAGAAAAGTACAGAAGCCATATTGCTTTCCTTCTAAATAAGGTTCAGCAACGATACGCTTTTCTTTAGAATTGGAAAAAGCATAATCCACCGCTGCTTCTATTCCTGATATATCTTCGACCTTCCTAATTCCATTACCGGCACTGGCGTCAACAGGCTTTAATATGATAGGAAGAGTCATACATTTTATATCTTTTAAAGCTTGTTCTTTTTTATCAAAGTAAGTAGCTTTTGGTGTAAGAATATTATTTGCAAATGCGAACTTCTTAAACTGATCTTTATTATGTAGTGTTAAAATGGTCTGGTAGCTGTCATATCCAGGAAGTCCCAATTTCTCAGCCACATACGCAGCTGTATATACTCCAAAATCATTACAGCACTGACAAATAACATCTATTTTTTCATCAACTGCAATTTTTAGAATCAAATCTTTATCCGAGTAATCTGCAGGAATCCACTTATCAATCCAGTTTTTGCCAAGTACATCTATCTTTGTTCCTGTTGAAATTATGTAATAGCCAAGCTTTTTTAAGGCTTTGATCAATCCCAAATCATTATGAGAGGCACATAAGAGTAATGCTATTTTCACTGTCATAATCTCGCATCTGCTTTCATCATTATCAAGCTAAATCCACAAGCGTTATTAGTATCTAATTAAAAAACAAATCACAATATAAAGTTTTCATAACCTTTACATCCGTATTTATATTTATAATCTATTCTTCTATTTTTTTAGATGATACATAAAAATATTTCATTACATATTCTATAGTATCCCCCTTCAGAAAGATTATTAAAAATGTGAAACTGTATACTACCAAGCATCTTTAATATAGTAAAATATACAAGCAAACAGTCCTCGAAACCTCTTATGCATATGTACAGTGCTTGTATTATATAAAATTATTTCCGATGTAAATATTATGTTTTCAAAGTACGAATGCAAAATGACCATGAATTATAAACCAATGGAATAACATAACGCACACTATCATGCACATTTACTTCCATACTCTATAAAAAAACTTATTGTCTGTACAGATTATAAAGCAAACACACAAAAATCATTTTACGAACACAACTTATGAAACATCAATCCAAAAGATATTCATTTTTTCTTAAATATATGGCACTTAAACGGAAAGGTATCGGAGAATGCATATAAAGCATATTGCTCCGCCTAGAGCGTTCTTGCATCTCTTTATATATTTTAAGGTATTTACTATAATTTTCTTTATCCTGCAGATTATCGACCCATGTTCCGTCAATCCTGCTCATAAATTCCTTTACCGCATCTAATATTTCTTCCGGGGTATTATTCTCGATTCTGATTCCCATTGCCGAATAATGCGAATCGCTCATTGCAGCTTTTTCATCCACTTGCACCATTTCACGAAGAGATAAGTATTTGTTATTATTAATGTCATAATATTTTTTTGGAATATAGAGATCATATTCAGTATATTGAATGCCTCCTTGCCCAAAAAGTGGAACAAAATTCACAAAAAGTAATGGTATTCCAAATAAAGAGGCCAAAAGTGCAATGCCACTTGGTCCACTAACAAATCCTTTTGCCCTAGAAGCTAAATAAATATCCATCCATTCGTTTGGATTCTTCGATGCATAATCTACAAGATTATCATGATTATATTCTTTGTCTTCTCTACCCATACGAATTGTCTGAACACTCATTTCATTCAAATAATTAATTGATAGATTATAATCCTCAAAATTAGAATTACGAAATGAAAAATCACTTTCGTGAAAAACTTCCTTTTTATTATATCCAATTGATCGAGCTGCCATACAAACATAATTACAACAGATTTTCATATTTTTACATACAGACTCAGCTTCATATATTCTATCTTTTTTAAAACTGAAAGGATTAATATATGCCTGAACTTTATATGGATTAAATGATTTTCGATTTCTAAACTTCTCTAAACACTCTAAATGTATTTCTTCTCTATGATTTCTTAATACATAATCCCAAAACAGTATTTCTTCAGCCTGCGGAACATATATAATCTGTCTCACTAATTCTAATAACTCTTTATTGCATACTCTTACAATATCCTGCATATCAGGTAAAAAAACCTTTAAAACATCAGGAGCTTTAGATTCTCGCATTATAGAGAAAAGTCTAGGAATAAGCTCCCCAATTGCATCAACATATAGATTAAATAATTGAATCTCATTATACCTGTTCTTAATTGTTTTCCATTTTTCTTCATATTCAAGATGCTTATTTTCTCCATCTGTTATGGATAAATATGACAGCATATTTCCCCTTATACCTATAAGTCTAGTCTTCTTTTCTTTTTCAATTATTTCAAGAGAAATAATATCTTTATCCACTCCCATTTGTAATAATTGTACAACAATCTCATCATATTTATAATATGATGAAACATAAATCTTTCTAATATTCATCTTCAATATTTCTTCTGGTGAAACAATTGGAACCCCTAAAATTGATTTTCCTTGTAACTCTGGGTTATTATCAACAAATGCAGAAATATGGAAATTTGCAGCCATAAAAAATTGAATACCATAATAACCAGCTCCAAAAATAACATATTGTTCATTCATTTACACTTCGTCCTCTAAATAATAGATAAATAAAATATATACTGTCCAATCAGCTAATTAAAGATTATCGCTTTCATATCTTCGATACAAACCATTTCAAATCTCCAAATGGAGTACCTTCTTTCAGAATATTTATGTTTATTTCATTAAACATTTTATTATCATATCTTACATATAGTTTATCTAATTCATCTCTTTCTATAACTATTTCATACCTTTCTATAATGTCACCTTCCATATCTAATTTAAATATATATCCATCGCTTGAAATGAAGAAAAGATCTCCTTTTTCAGAAAATACTTCATTTAATGAGTAAAAGTTTGTTGTATTAAATACAGAGCATTTATGAAATGACTTGAAATTATTTGATAAATCTAATGTAAGGACACCACCAGAACTCCCCCCCTTTAAAAGAAATACTTTAGTATTTTCAACAGTTATATTAAAAAATCCACCTTCACCCAATTCTAATTGCTCAACCAAACCTGATTTTTTGTCGATTTTCAATAAAGTGCTACATTGAAACGGAGAAATCCATGCATCTGTCAAACTTTCTGTCATGTTGTTATACCCATATCCATCTTTTATATAAGTATCACTTCTAATACAATTTTGCGTATTCAACTCTAATTCATATCCGATACAACCATTAGACATAATAAAATAAAAAACACTATTATCTAAGAATCCTCCTATACAATTATCAATGCCTCTTTCTAATACTTTTGGATATACAATTTTTTCCTTTGTTTTAATGTTTATTTCCACAAGTGCTTCTGTTGACACACCTGTTGGCACAAAAAATATTTTGTCATTATATACCGTTGCATAATTAAAAATTTGATCATAATTATATAAGTGATCGGACAAATCAATATATAAAAAATCATCTAAAATCAAATTATAGCAACATATATTTTCTGCTTGGTTTGGAACAAACCATATTTCATTATTTACTAAAATTGCCTCTTCATACAAAATCTCTTTGACACTTTCTTTTTCAAATAAGCCCACAAAAAATACTTTTAAGCTTTTTAAATCATAATAAAAAAGAGCATTGCTATTGTTTGCGCAAAAATATATTTTGTCATTATATAAAACTCCAGCATTTGATGCTAATCTCATCTTAAATCAAAAGCATAATATATATGCCATTCTCCTCCCTACCTTTATAATTGCTATTCATAGCAATACTTACACATTTTAGGGATATTCCCACTTAAATGCGCTCTCCTTAAAGTCATATACGACGAATCATTCCATATACTACTAAATTTTTCTGCATTCCCCATATCACAAACATTAGCATCACAAATAGTGCAGCATGGTACAGTTTTCATTTCTCCAGTAATGTAGGCTCTTTGAAAAAGCCAATCACAAAACCTCTTCTCCCTAATATTGTATTTATCCGCCCCTGACCAAAATGCAACTTCAATTCCTCTTTTTTTCCCTTCTTCAATAATATTCAAACACCTTTTCATAATATCCTCATCAAGAGAATAAGAATCTGTAATATTTTTTTCCTTATTTTTCTGCTCAAACTTTTCTGTTCCCCAACTCGATATTGTCATAGAATAAACAACTCTCGTAAAATGCATATATTCAGCAAGATTCAACACATCTTCCATTTCATGTACATTTTCTTTCTGAACAAGCATCCAACAGCTCGTCCTCCAAGCCTCATTCTTAGACTCTGCATACTTATTCAACATCTTTACATTTTCCACTACCTGTTCAAAATTTGAACCTTTTCGGATTCCTTCAAAAGTTTTCTTTTTAGCTCCATCAATTGATATCTGTATTTCACCAATCTTTTCGTCAATTAACCTTCTATAATTATCATTCAAATGCAATAGTGAGCCATTTGTTACTGTCCTAGTCCATATTCTCCTATTCACAGTCTCTCTAACCATATTAAAAAAATCAGGATTAAGTAGTGGTTCCCCTATACCCTGAAGTTTTACTTCAACTAACCCATACTGCTCATTCAATGAATCTCTATATTTTTCAAATGTCATTTGTGCCGGTCTATTTTTTGAAATATAATCATCACTCATCAAACACATTGTGCATCTAAAATTACATATACTAGAGACTTCATAATCCATCTTAATTGGCATATAATCAACCACTTCTGAATATCCATTATTAAGACATTTAAAATAATTATCATAATTCTCTTTTCGTTTAGGAAACAGATTAAAACCTTCATTTAAAATACGTTCATATTCAATTTTATTTGGCGATGGAGCCGGCAATCCCATATTTTTTCCCATAAAGCTATTATCATCCCCTCTAATTTAGTTTTCCCATCAACTCCCATACGTTTTCGAAACATTGTCCTATTGTTAAATAACGGTAGGTTCCAAGTCTTCCTACCGCATATACATCTTTAGGCAAATTGTTTAAGTAAAGCATAGCCTTTTCTTTTTCAGATTTTATATTATATGAATAAAGTTTATTACTATGCGATGGGACCTCCATCACTAATAAAGTATACGGGGACTTGTGTCCCGTAATTGCCTTATATTCTACTATCCTTGTATATTTTTCTGTATTAGGATAATGTATAAAATGATGTCCATCCTTAAAAGCATACTCCACAGGTAATACTATGGGATAAAAATCTCTTCCCATATAACGTAATTCACCATATGTATTTTCCATAAGATCATCCAAAGCTATCGTAGAAATAATTATGTCAGCTCGAATTTTTTCATTATCTAGGTATACAATTTTCTTTTCTAAATCAACTTTTTCAATAGTTTTACCTAGAATGACTTTTGCATCTTTTACACAAAAATCAAAAAATCTGTTATAACCTGTTTCCTCTATAGGATAAGCATGATTTGGTTTTCCTATAGCCAACTCTACAGTTCTATCACCTTTTTGTATTGGCCGCCCCTTCACTGACCACGAAAAATCCTCAAAAACTTTATTGCTGTCCACTTCCCACATTTTCTCGGTATATGTTTTTACATATTTCCCGTATAATGTAGGACCTACAGAATTCAGCCAACCATCTTCAAGATTTGTAGCATCATTACATTTCGGAAGATTATCAAGTTCTCTAAGAATTTTCTCTTTATCTGGCATCAACTGAATATCATCCCAATGTATTGGGAATGAATAAAAGTTCCTATCCTTTTCTATATAGGTATCTAGATAAAGATGAAATAATCTCATTGGAACGATTTCATTTATATAATTAAATATCTTCTCATTTTCCACATGGAACGGGCGTGGACCCTCGGTATACGGATGCCCACCCCAAAAAAAAGTGTGACATCCTCCCCCAAGATAATTATTTTTTTCTATTATAGTAACATCATATTTTTTTGCAGATAATTCTCTTGCTGCAGCACAACCTGTTACCCCACCACCTAGTATTATTGCCTTCATTTGATACTCCTAACTTTTGCCTCTTCTACTACTTCATCCAAGATATCTGATATCGACTTCGAATGATAACCATCAATTAACGCTTTTGAACAATTAATATAAAACCCATCTGTTCCCTCAATAAAATTTACCATTGATTTTGATTTAATCCTTTTACACAAATTTGAAATCAGTTGTTCTACTCGTATCTTCTCCTCTGTTCCCATTATATAAGTTTCTGAACCTTCCATTTTCCCCTTTACTAAAGTAGCTACAAAATCACAAATATCTTCAATTTCAACTACATTATTAAACAAACCTTTTGGATTATAAACATCAATTTTTTCATTTTTATACAATGATATAGCCGTATTTATAAGCCAATTCGAATTACATTCTTTTCCTATTACTCCCGGAAGAATCAAAATTCTATTGTTTATACCGCTTTCTCTAATAAGTTTTTCTGCTACTAGTTTTGAAATACCATAACTATCTGTACCTTTATGAGGTGTATCTTCTCTTAGTTCCCCCGAAACATTTCCATACGATGAAACCGCAGCCAAGTATATGATCTTACTGATACCATTATTTTTTGCGAAATCTATAATATTTTTAGTACCAATTATATTTCCAACCACATATTCATCCATTTTTCTATTCTTTCTCGGATTTACAGCTGCTGCATGAATAATGGCATCAGCATAGATACCAACATCTAGCGGTTTTGAAATATCCCTTACAATTATGTTCTCTCTTAGTTCCCTTTTCTCTGTACGTACTATACCAATCGTATCATGACCATTTTTTGAAAAATGGCTCATCATATAAGAACCAATAAAACCATTTGCTCCTGTAATGATTACTTTCATATATACCCCACAATTGATATTTATTATAATAAGTCGTTATAAATGAATAGATAAAAATCAACCATACATCATTAATCACAAATACATGCGAGATATTCAGTCACTTTGCCTTCAAATAGGTAGTTCCATAAATTATTTGTTCCGAATAAAAGACCTGCGTGTTGTCCATTCCAATATACTTGTAACATGTATCATATAGCGTCGCGCCTAAAAATACACTTCTACACCCACTTCAAATATAATAGGGTGCCCCTCTTTATTTAACGAAAGATCATGAATTTTTCTTAAATCCAAAACACTTAATAAAAGATTTGATTTTACAACAATTTCATTATTATAGGTGTTTTTCGCATAATCATAAGTTCTTTTACAAATATTTTTCATTAACTCAGATTCTTTATGTGTCACCCCCACTAACAGCAGTAAATCATGTTCACTCTTTATCCCTAAATCATGCATAGAATCAACATATTTCCATAATTTTGAATTATCATCTACATGTATTGGAAACCCTGTCAAATTAAAAAACTCTATTTTAAATACCTGAATAAATAAGTTTGGTAAATGCCTTTTTGGAATTATTTTCACAATTATAATACTCTTTGGCTGAAATATGCATGTAATATACTCTCTGTATTATTCTTTAAAATTGAAAAACTCCTTAAATTAATAGAATTTCTTCGAAAAAATAAATTCTACCAATAGAATAAATTCATTTTATTCATAACTGTTTTTATAATTTGCATTTATTGTTACTCGAAAAATATAAAACTATAATCCCCAGTATATCTCCACTCTTTATACAACCATTCCCATTCATCCACTGCATAATAGCTTGCACAGGTAAGCTGCCAATAGAGCATGTTCACTTCTTCTTTATCATTACGAAAACTTTCTACCATTATGTAGCTGTTTCCTTTGCTAACTCTTTCTATCTCCTGAACTGCTTTCTTTAGATCAAAAATCTTAAGGTTGTGCAATGTTGTAAGTGAAATAACAAGATCAAAACTGTTATCTTCAAAAGGAAGTTTTGTTGCATTTCCTTTTACCAGCTTGTCTCGAATTTCCTCTTTTGCATGTTCCAATGCATAGTCCGAAATATCGATTCCTGTAACTTCAATCCCCGGAACCACCTGTGTAAATTCATAGAGAAGATGCGCCATTCCACAGCCTACATCAAGAATTTTCATCCCAGGCTTTAATGTATAATGCTCTGCCATTTTCTCAGCAACACTTCGCCATCTTCCATCATAACGATAACCACCATAACCATATTTCCGATCACCATCCCAGTAATCAAAACCATATTGTTTGGCAATAACTGCACATTCTGCTTTGTCATCACTTGTAACTCTTCCGATATAGTCACGTTTTGTTGCCTTATGAAGTTCTGAAATAAAATCAATATATGCCATACTTTCAATCCTAAACTATTCCATCATCTGCAAAATTGTTTCTTTTATCTGCGTTCTTCCAATTCCATTAGCTATCTTTACTTCCTCATGAGTTCCATATCCTTTTGAAAAACTATGTAATCCCAAACGTCTGAATTTAATGCCTCTACCATATTCAGCTATTACTTCGGAAACAGCACTTCCAAGACCACCTATGATGTTGTGATCCTCAACAGTAAGTATTGCTTTTGTCTCATCTATTGCCTTTTGAACTATTTTTTCATCTAAAGGTTTCAAAGTATGAATATTCAGAACTCTTATGCTATAGTTTTCTGCAGTTAACTCATCTGTTATAGCAAGTACATCATTACATATATTTCCTGTTGAAATAACTGTAAGATCATTTCCTTCACGTAAAGTTATTCCCTTACCAATCTCAAAATCATAGTCTTCCTTATATATTTCTGCCTCTCTATTTGTACCCAGCCTCAAATATACCGGACCAATATATTCGTAAGCAGCTTGCGTTGCCTTTTTAACTTCCATAGGTGACGCTGGATTTATTATTGTCAGATTTGGAAGATTTCTTAACCCACCTAAATCTTCAGTTGAATGGTGGGTTGGTCCCAATACGCTATATACTTCTCCTGCGCCTGTTCCAACTATCTTTACATTCTGATTTTGAAGACATACATCATTTCTTATAAATTCAAACGCCCTATAGGCAAGAAAAGCGCCAATAGTATATGCAAATGGGATTTTTCCACATGACGCCATGCCCGCTGCCATACCAATCATGTTTGCCTCGGATATTCCTAAATTTAAATACTGTTTTGGAAAATCTGCTCTGAATTTATCATATACAATTGCTCCATTATCAGAAATAAGGGCATATACACGTTTATCTTTTTCTACCAGATCATGTAGTGTTTCCAAGTATGCACTGCGCATATGTTATCTCAAATCCTCCTCTGTTAATCCCAGTTCTTTCATAAGTATTGGAAGTTCTGATTCATTCGGCATCCTGTAGTGCCATATCGGAACATTCTCCATAAATGAAACACCCTTGCCCTTTATAGTATTAGATACAATCAGTGTAGGCTGCTTTTCTTTTCTTGAAAGAAGCGCTTCTCGGATTTCTTTATGGTCATGTCCATTTATTTCAACTACATTCCATCCAAATGCTTTCCATTTATCTGCAAAGGGTTTCATATGTACTATCTTTTCCAGCTCATCCATAGCTTGGCATTTATTATGGTCCACAATTACAGTAAGATTCAATAATTCCAAAGTTGGAGCAGATAATGCACCTTCCCATACTGAACCTTCCTGACACTCTCCATCGCCAAGCATTACATATACATGATTATTCTTTTCATCTTGCTTTAAAGCATATGCCATACCTATTCCAAGCGATAGTCCATGTCCCAATGCGCCCGTAGAAGCTTCAACTCCCGGTATTTCAAAGAGCTTTGGATGTCCGCCAAATGCTGACCCAGGTCTTCCAACTGTTCTTAATTCTTCCATAGGAAAATATCCAGCAAGTCCCAATGCTGCATATAATGCAAAGCAGGAATGCCCTTTACTTAGAATGAACCTGTCCCTGCCATCCCATACTGGATTACTCGCATCATATTTAAGTACATCACCAAAATATAGTACGCTTATTACATCTGTAGCTGAAAATGATCCAGCCATATGACCCCCACCGGCATGATGCGCTATTTTGTATATTTCCTGCCTAATTTCTTTTGCTTTTAATTCTGTATCTGTCATTGTCCCTCTTATATAAAGTTGATATGATTTCTATCAGTGCTTAAAAATGTATTTATAAGTTCATTTCTGCTATCATACACACAATGCTGATTACAGTTCTTTTTTGCATTAAAATTCTTGAATAATTGCGTAGTCTCTTTCGATTTCCATAAATCACAAAATGATTCATTCTCTATGCTTCCAATACATCCATCAGAGAGATATGCCTTATCATGACAATAGTAAACCTTACTATTAGCGGCAATTACACATATAAATTCTTTGATAGGACACTTGCTGTACTGCCGTTCAAAAAAAACACTGTCTGCAAAATCGCCAGTATAAAGATCTATAATTCTGAAATGCTCATCATTAAGTTCTTCCTGAAGTTTTAACAAAGCTTCTGAAACTTCATCCTTAAAGCCTCCATGATAACCATAGGTATCATTGGTACACATAGGTGAATACTTTACATGATTGGCTCCCAATTTTTTCATGAGCCTTCCCATCTCCGCTACCTGAGAATGGTTTTCTTTTGTTACAACCATATTTACACCAAGCTCACAGGATTTATCTTTTATCTCTGCAAATTGCTTTATATTCTCACAAAGGACATCAAAACTTCCTTTTTTTATCCCTCTGATTGTACAGTACTCATCATCATTAACTGACTCTATACTTATTCTTACCCATTTAGCTTTTGCTAGCAGCTCAGCTCTTTTACCATTTAGTAAACTTCCATTTGTAATGATTGACAGATCAATTCTGGCATTGAGCACTGCTTCGAAGGATTCTTCTATGTACGGATAAAGAAGTGGCTCTCCCCCACCACTGAATGTAACTGCCTTTACACCAAGTTCTTTCATGCAATCTACTGTTTCAAGCATTTTTTCTCTTGGTATCTCATCGTTTGGATCATATTCATCCAAATCCAGGTATGAATTTCTATAATGACAGTAATTACAGTTATGATTACACTTATTTGTAGGCTTTATTCGGATATATACCGGATTACATCTCTCACCCTTTAGTAAATGATCTAATATCTCCGGATGATAAAAAATCTTCAATTGACTATATGGTGTTTCATTTCTATTCATAGCAACCTCAAATAAAATTCACATGTTCTCCCGGATACTTGAGTTCATTCAAGTATTTATTAATCTCATCAAGTCTGCATGCCTCTCTGCATATTTCATTTATATCTGATGAATTGATCAGATTATTTATCTCTTTTCTCTTTTGGCTATTCCATATTTCTTCAAATGTATTCTCGTTTATGTTTCCATATTTATATTTATCTGTTCCTATATGTGCAACACAAGGCCATACATTTCCATGTGCATCTATATGTGCCATAAAAGGTAACCCCAAACACTGCTTATAGCATTTCTCACGATGCATCTTTTTCATCGCATTTGCTCTAAAATAGATTGAGAAATCTTCTGTTTCATATTCTTTAATTTCTTTTTCTAAATCCATCAGCTTTTCATAATCAATCTGAAATTTATTTTCACTATGCAGATGCTGTGAATATGGCTTTATAGTAAAATAATCAACTCCAATTTTTCTCAAGCTTTTTGCCATGTCTGGAAGCTGATTGATATTCTGAGGCAATAACAGACACTGTACTCCCAGAGTTGTTTTGTAATCTCTATCTTTTTTTATCCTTACTACATCTTCCAAATTATTTTTTACTCTAGCCAAGTCCCCTTTAGGAGTCCTCTGGATTTCGTAATATGATTTTTCTTCAAAACTGGCAATACTAAATCTAATCCATGTAAATGCACCAAGACACTCTTTAGCAGCATCTTTGTTAAACAATGCAGCATTCGAACTCATTGCCACATCTACACCACATGCCTTGATCTGATTTACTATCTCGGGCATATCTTTATTGAGCATTGGCTCACCCTCACCAGAACAGATCACACTCTTTAATCCCCTAGTACTCATATGTCTGATATCTCTGAGTATCACATCCTTTTCAAGAAAGACTGGTTTATATCCCAGATAGTCTACTGCGCAAAAAACACATCTATGATTACATGCTCCACTTGGCGATATCTCTATCTCAACTGGATAAATATTTTCTCCATTAAGCCATCTTGCCACTGCTTCCGGATGATATATGAGCTTATGTGAATCCATCCTGATATTATCTGCCATAATTCCCCTTTTTTATATATTCAAAAGCGTTCCTGCAAATTTAAGCACATCCACTTTTTCCACTGACTCCCTGTTTCCTACTATATTTGCTCCAAGGGCTCCTGCTATATTCCCGAGGAAAAGCCCCGTTTCCATTGATGCTCCTGCTGCAGCATATATCCCTGATATGGAGTAAAATGCATCCCCCGCACCTATAGTGTCCTTTACACTGAGTGTAAAAGCAGGTGACGAATCAATAACTCCATCATCGCAAGACTTTGCACCATCAGATCCTCTTGTAAGCCACCCCTTGCCATTCAAATGCTTACATAGCATTCTTAAAGCTTCATCTTCATCATCATCTGATACCTCAGGGAAAGCCATTCCTAATTCTGCCTGGTCTAATGAAAATCTGTCTGCCCTATGGTATTTCGTGATTATATTCTTTCCATGATTTGATGAATTTGTCTGGCAGTTTAAAATCATATATTTAGATTTTTCCTGAACGATATCTCTTATCTTATTTTTGATCAGACCATGACCAAAATCACATAAGAATACAACATCGAATTCTTCTATATTTTTTTTCAAATACTCGACGATACTTTCCCATGTTTTCCTATCATATCGAGGTTTTTCCGGAATATTTGTTACTGCCAGTATTTTTCTATATTCCTCACGTTTTGCATCCATGGTTAAGTATCTATGCTTTATAATTGTTGGAAATACTTCACTTTTTACAAATTCAGTATTAATTTTATCTGCAATTTGCTTATCCAAAAGTTCTTGAATTTCAATCTCATTTCCAATAGCTGACAAAAGCGTTACATTATCACAAAAAGATGATAAATGTCTCGCTATAGCTAGGCTGCCTCCTAGATGCATCTCATCAGAATTCACTCTTGCAGAATAGCCGGCATCCTTACTCATAAGCCCCTGCAATCTGCAATATGTATACCTGTCAATTATGACATCTCCAATTACAAGAACTTTCATATCCTTGATTTTGTCAGTCAAAGATATGATTTCCTCCATATTATGTCTTTTCTTAAAGTCCTCCATAAAACAAACAACTTCTTTTGGAAGTGCTGATAATCCAATATTTATCAGCTTAGTTGAACTGAACACTTCACCGGTCGTATACCGTACAGTTCCTCCATGTTTTTCAACCAACTCTCTTTCGGGACGCATATTCTTAGTTACATCAGCATCCTCATTGGCATACTCAGCACCTTTTACATAATAATCAGGTTCAACCGCTTCTACTATGTCATCTACCGTATAGCCTTCAGACACCATACAGTAATCCACATATTCTATTGCTGACAGAAACTTTAGTCTCTGTTCATCATTAAAATATGGTCTGTCTGGACCCTTTCTGACAAATTCTGCTGCTGTTATAGATACAACTAGTACATCAGCCATTGCTTTTGCCTGCTCTAGATGCGTGATATGACCGGCATGTACGAGATCAAAAACCCCATGACACAATGCAATTTTTTTTCTATCAGCTTTAAGTATAGGTCGAATCTTCTCCTTAAATTCAGCCTTAGTTACTATCTTCCCCATCTTATCCTCTAAATTGCTCCTCGTTCAACTCAAATATTCAAACCAGTCCTTTGTTGCTTCCTTTATACTGTCTGCTGTCCACACTGGAGCCTTTCTCCAGTAATCTATGTTCTCAAGAATATGCTCTACTCCCTCTTCCAAAGATACTTTAGGATGCCAGTTAAGCATTGTATTTATCTTTGTCGTATCTGCCCAGGTACAGTCAGGCTCTCCCGGCCTTTTAGGAATATGAATTACATCATCCTCCGTTCCACCAAGTAGCTCTACGAGCCTGTTTACTGAATAGGTATGTTCACTTCCAACATTAAAACGCTCCCCTACCACATCTGACTGTGCTGCGGTATAGAAAGCATCCACAATATCAGTCACATACGTAAAGTCTCTTGTCTGTTCACCTGTTCCTACTACTGTGTATGGTTTACCTGCAAGTTTCTGTCCAAGGAAAACCCCAAATACTGCCCCATACGTTCCTGATGTTCTTGAGCGCGGTCCGTATACATTAAAGAGACACAGCGAAACAACTGGCAATTTATATACTTTTGCATAGTGAAGCGCCAGTTCTTCACCAAGTCTTTTTGTCAATGCATAAGGATATTCTGGTCTGATATCCGCATCCTCATTGGTTGGAAATTTATCTGGAATTCCATAGCACGAAGAAGAAGCAGTGTACATAAATCTTTTAATCCCGGATTTTTTTGCCGCTTCAAGTACACTGAATGTGCCATCCACGTTTGAATGAAAATAATCCTGAGGTCTTTGGATTGAAGGAACTATATCTGCAAGTGCTGCAAAGTGAAATACCCAGTCAGCTCCTTCAAAAACAGGCGCTATTTTTTCACTATCGCAGATATCAGCTTCTAAAATTCTTAAATTGGGATTATCTATTTGATGGACGAGGTTCTCAGGACGCCCGGTACTGAAATTATCAACAACGCGTACTTCATGCCCTTCAGCAAGTAGCCTGTCTACCATATGTGAACCAATAAAGCCGCAGCCTCCTGTAACAACTGATACCATTCCCTCAACTCTCCATTTCTTAAAAAATTCAAGTCAATTTGTAATATTTATTCTCTTGCAGTCCTCTTAACAATTATATCTAGGGCTTTTTTTAAATCGTCACATATATAATCTGGATGAATATCTTTCTTTTCCTCCTGTTTTCCGTATCCAGTGCGGACAAGAATGGTTTTTATTCCTACGTTTTTACCAGTCTGAATATCTATTTCTCTATCACCGATAAAAAATGATTTATTAAGGTCTATGTCAAAATCGTTGCAAGCAATTTCTATAAGACCAATGTTAGGCTTTCGACACCTACACTTAATGCTGTATTTTGTTACTATTCCTTCTAAATGATGTGGACAGTAATACACTGCGTCAACTCTTGTCGTTTCTTTTAGAAGGTTATTCATTTTTATAAGTTCTTCTTCAGAGAAGAGCCCTCTTGCCACTCCACTTTGGTTGGTAATCACTATTGCAAGCATCCCTGCTTCATGAATTTTCTTTATGCAATCTGTCACAAAAGGGTATATTGGCATATCATCAATTTGCTTTACATATCCATATTCTTCAACAATTACACCGTCTCGATCCAAAAAAATTGCTCCGCTACTCATTAAATCTGAACGCCATCTCTTTCTGTGATTATGTCAACAATTTCTTGCAATATCAGATTGTGGATAGATTCCACAATGCCATATTTATGACAAGGTACATACACATTTTTATCACCAAGTTTTCTTATTGGATTATCCTCATCAAATCCTGTAAATGTGTAGACATCAACTTTTTTGTCTCTAGCCTCCTGTATCGCATTTAAAACGTTCTGTGATCTTCCGGAGCTACTGATAGCTACAAGCAAATCTCCGTCTGATGCTAAAAATGATAGTGGTCTTGCAAAAATTTGTTCATAACCATAATCATTTCCAATACAAGTAATAACTGCCGAGTCATAGAGGCTATAAGTGTTCATTCCTCCATTTTTCATATAGTCAGCAGTCATATGACATGCAATTGCCGCACTTCCACCATTTCCTATAAAAAAAATCCTTGCTCCGCATTTTTTTATATTGCTAAATCCTTCAATCAGATTCTTTATTCCATCTTCATATTTGAAATTATTCCTACTGGTTCCAAATTCAGTGCTACTTAATATATCAATTAGTTTTTTTGTATACTCATCCATATTTTTCCCCTAGCTATAAGCTAATTGAATTGTCCTTTATTATTTTCGCAATTGAATCTATCTGCTTTACCTGTAAATCCTCAAATAGTGGAAGTACTATAACTTGATTGGACAGTTGCCTCGCCATCTTAAGATTTGCGTTCTTATATCGATTTTTAAAGCAAGCTTGATCTGCCGTTAATGGGTAGAAATACTTTCGACTGTATATATTATGTTCAGCAAGTAATCTATGTAGTTCGTCTCTGTTCTTGCCATATTTTTTTTCTACAAAAATCGGAAAATATGCATAATTCCTTGTAGCAATAACATCTGGCTTCGGTATTCTGATTCCCGGGACATCGCTCAAAAGCTGACTATACAATTCATATGATTTCTTACGCGCATTCAATACTTCATCAATATACTTTAAATTGCATAGCCCCATAATCGCAGAGAATTCATTCATCTTGCCATTTGCACCTACAGAAGCTGTTAATTCCTCATTTCGAATACCAAAGTCTTTAAGATCATACATTTTTGAATACATATCCTGATCTTTGCAAACCACAGCGCCGCCTTCTATTGTGTGGAATACTTTAGTTGCATGAAAGCTGAATATTGCAGCATCGCCATAGTTACCAATACCTTTATTATGATATTTAATCCCAAACGCATGCGCTGCATCGTAAATTACTTTTAAGCTATATTTATCAGCAATTTCTTTTATCTTTTCTATGTTGCATATATTACCGTATACGTGCACCGGTACTATCGCTACTGTTTTAGGTGTTATTAATTCTTCTATTTTTTTTTCATCTATTGTTCCATCAGATTCCTTAACATCACAAAATACAGGTTCAAGATGATTTCTTACAATAGCATGTGTTGTGGAAACAAAAGTGAAAGGAGTAGTGATTACCTCACTTCCCTCAGGAAATCCAAATGATTGTATGACAAGCTCAAGCGCTGTATGTCCATTTACGGTTAAAGATATAAGTGGCACATCCAAGTAATCTTGTAGCTCTTTTTCAAGTTGCTGATGATATTTACCCATATTAGTGAGCCATCTGCTCTCCCACAATGGTTTGATAGCTTCAATAAACTCCTCATATGGAGGCATTGAAGATCGTGTGACATATATTGGTTTATCCATTCATGTCCCTCTATCTTTTAAGTTGATTCTTGAGATTCTAGTGTCTGTCAATATTAATGGAATCTGGTGCTTGTCAACATTAACCAGATTATATTTTAATATATATATAATTATCAATATGCCTAATAAAAAATAATAGATGCAGAAGTCATCCTATCTTCTCCACCTGATCTACTGATAATTCTATATCTATTAACTCATTAAACATCATTATCTTTGATGTCAATTTACGTTTTTGTAGATTTACTTTGTCTACCACAAATATTCTATCGATATAAGTTCCACTTATATCTCTAACCTTATCTCCTGGATATATACCAATATCATATGTATTTGAAATGCTTCCAAGAGTTAGATTCTTTTGTCGTGCATCCTCTATCCACTGGATCTTCTCATCTTCCTCTGTCCAAAGACCAAACTTTATGCGACGTTTCTTTCCAAACACTTCTGTCTCTACGATAGCTCTCCGACGTCGTAGTTCAATCTTTGTTATGTTTTTAGCATATTTTTCAAGCGGACCTATGATACGATTGATCCGACTTCCATTACTTGACTCCACATAGCTTACAGTCATTATTCCATTTGAAAGGATCGACTCAAGGAAATCTGCATCATCTTGTGTTATTGCTGTAAACTTCTTTTCATCCTCATCGTCTTCTACACCAAGTACTTTTGAAAACTCATGTATTATCATCTTAGATTTTGCCATCATTACTTGTTTTGGATAATCTGTATCTACCAAGATGTATCCTGGAAAAAGACATTTATAATTAATCTGACTTATACCACCAGTCCTTGTTACATCCTCAAACTGTGGTATAAGAAACTTGTTGTATTCACTTTTTGATAATACTCGTTTTAGTTCTTGCACAAGACTCTGTTCATAGCCAGTTCTTGTTTGTATTACATACCACATATTTACCTCTCCCCTATAAAAAATCATGGCTTCGCCATCACACACCCGAGAATAAAAAAGTGTGTGCATGATTCCACTTTGTTCAATATGACTCCCATGATCGACAGAGCCGCTTGCATGCTTATCATATTTCTTCGTTTAAAATAATAAAACGCAAAAACAAAACTACATAAGCATATAGTTAGTCCTTGCGTTTTCCATCATTTCAATACCCCCTCAGATACTTTCCCCCTAATATCGTGATGCTCCACCACCACGAGAGTTTGTTAGATGTTAGAATATATATTGTGCTTGAAGATATTATAGCATACAATTTATTCCCTTTGTGTCTTTTTGTCCGTGCAGTATACAATATAACAGGAGCAAAAGTCTTCTTTCACTGCAAGTTTACTTGCATGTAGAAGAATGACTTTATGCCCCGCCCAAATATTCGCGTTCTCGTGGTGCGAAGCGCCACGAGAACGCGAATATTTGGAGGGATTGCGAGATACTACGAACACTTAGCGAACGAAAGTGAGCTTAGTGAGAGTGTATGCAGCGCTGCATGAAATGCGAAGCAATCCCTGTTATATATCATTCATTCACATACCATTATCTTACAATAGTCTTCCTTTTTATCCCGCATTATTTCCAATCCTTTTTCTAGTTCTTCCAACTTTAATCTATGCGTAATAAGTTTATCCGGTTGCACATTTCCTTCTGCCAGTCTTTTTATAACATAGTGCCAGTCATCGTCTATCTTACCTGTAAACCTTGAGTTCCATGTGCCGAGAATTCTTAATTGCTTTCTCAATATTTTCCAGTATACTTTTTGTGGAAATTCTATATCTGATGCAGGGTTACCTGCTGTTACCATTGTGCCTTCCGGTGCTAACAGCTCTAACCCCTGAAGTATGCTTTCCTTTTTTCCAACACACTCAAAATAGAGATTCACATCTATATCTTTTTCCCACTTTTCAAAGTACCTGTCTTCTGCAACTCCAAGTTCCATTACTCTATTCTTTTGAGAAGTCTTATTTCCTATTACATAAACATTTCTATAGCCAGCTTCAAGCAAAAAACTTACTATTAGAAGACCAATAGTTCCTAGTCCACACACTACTATATTTGCTGAATTTACTAGCTTAAATTCATCTGTTCCTTTTCTTATTGCATACACCGCTACTGCCATAGGCTCAAGCATTGCAGCATTTTCATAAGAAACATCATCCGGCAATTCTATCAGATTAGATTCCGGTACGGCTGCAAGCTGTGCAAATCCCCCATTACTTCTGGATCCAAGATAATTGTAATTACTGCACATCTCATATTTCTCTGTCTGGCACATCTTACACTTTCTACATGGAATCAATGGAAAAACACCAACTCTTTTTCCTATCCACTTCTCACTTACTTTTGTTCCTATCGATTTTACTATTCCAGAAAACTCATGTCCTATGATAAGTGGATATACATGAGCATCTCCACGATAAACTCGTGGAACATCTGAGCCGCAGATACCACAGGCTTTAACCTCTAGTAAAACCTCATTTTCCTTTATTTTGGGATCAGCTATTTCTTCATATCTTATATCACTTTTCTGATGCAGTACCCATGCTTTCATTTCTCAAATACCATCCTAAAATGCTCGACATCTTTTTGCGTTGTTACTTTTACATTTGATTCATCACCATCTATCATGGCAATATTCATACCCGCAAGCATTGCAACTTCTGATGCACCGTTTATCTTTAAGATTTTTTCAGGCAATAATTCTATATTTGCCTTATAGTATTTATCCATATTAAAGAGTTCCGGTGCTTGCCCTGCAAATATCTTTGATCTTTCAAGAAGCTTTGTTATTCTTTTGCCATCTTCACTTAAGTATACTGTATCTTTCATTGGAAGAACCGGCATCACTCCATCATTCCCCGGTAATGCCTTGTAACAACGTTCTATCAATTTCTCTGCCAAAAATGGTCTCGCTGCATCATGTACCAAAACCGTACTATTACTTGCATCTTTTTCCTTTTCTATATCATTAATGATAGCCTTCATTCCATTTAGTATTGATAGTTGACGATTTGCCCCGGGCTCAGCAGTTCCGGCAATTTTTTTACTATTCAATCCTGATTTTTCCGCATCGTAAATAATCTCCTTCAGCCACGCATTATCTGCTACTATGTACACTTTATCTATATAATTGCAATTCAATAATGGTTTTAGTGCATAGCTGGTCATCATATGCCCACTGGCTTTTATATACTGCTTTGGAAGGTTGGTTTTCGCTCTTTTCCCGACTCCTCCTGATAACAACAAAGCATAATTCATAAATATCACTCCATTTTAGATTTCGAAATTTGCAATCATCACCGGTTTGCTATAAGAAGTAAACACAGGGACAAATGGCGATGGACTACCATAATAAGCATCATAAGTATCAGCTAATATTTCTGCTTTTGATGGAATAGCAGAAATCATATCAAAAGACTCATCGATAGTCTTCTCACTCAGCATTTCAAATATCTGACGTGCAAGATCCTTGTTAACGCCAGACCAAACTTCTCTATTATCCGGATACAATGCAATACCTACATCAATACGATCAGAACTGCTTTCCATTATTTCAAACCGTTTCTGTAAAGCATCAATTAAAATATCTCTATTTTCTATTAATTCACTCACGCCGAGACAATACAGCAGCTTCTTTTTCTGGCCTTCTTTATTGCCAACTTTTTTAGTATCGCTCTTTACTGCTATCTTCTCCTGCCATATGTTCTTTGTATCATCTCCTGCAAAAGTAGTTAATGCATCTACATACTGTTCTTTAATATTTTCAGACTGTACGATTATTTCATCAGCAAATACTACCCCTGGAGCTGTCACATAGTGCTTGAGATTATATTGATCATTTACATCTTCTTTACAAAATTCAGATGTTTGTGCAATAGGTTTATATATGATCTTTGTAGCATATTTTCTAAGATTTTCTGCATAAAAATCAGATGGAACTGTTGTACATGGATTAGCTCCATCATAGGGATTTTGAATATATACTACATCCGGACAGTGAAGTGCAATATCATATGTCTTCCAATACGTATATGTAATGTTTTTAGGGTATTCATCAATATGTATTGATGATTCTATATCTTCAGTTTTAGTAATTATATTTCCTAGAAAGTCTTTCATCAGAAGTGGCAAAGGAACAACATATACATCATAGATTTCTTTATCAATATCTAAATAGATTTTTTCAAAGCTTCTCCATTCGCGATAACCTATTGACAGGAATAATATTTCTTTTCTGCCCATAATATACTTTTTTATTGTCTTTTCTACTTCATCTATCATTTTTTTACTTCTCAGATTTTTTTCATTAGCATTTCCATTCGTTAACTCCTCATAGTCCATTCCCAAAGCATCAAAAAGCTCCTGTAAGTGTGTTTTTATTATTTCTACTTTCTCACTTTTCTCACCCAATACTTCTGAAATAAAACTATTAAAATCTTCTACAAGCTGCTGCGCCTCGGCTATATTATCAAATGTATCATTGTCTTCTGATATAAGTCTTTTGATCTCATTAATGCATTCTTTTGAAATCGTTTTCAGTGAATAACTTAGATCTGGAGTAGGTCTTTTCAGCATTTCCGATTTAAACTTGAAACCAGGAAGTGATTCGCCTGCCAATTCTTCAAATGCTTTTTTCTGACCTTCAAAAAAAGGATAATCATGCCCTGTCCATACTTTTCTAATCTCGCAATAGTTACCATACCTATGACTTAATATAGCATTATAGCAAGCCGGAACCGGTATCATAGTATCTTCAAAAGGTAATCTGATAAAACTATCATAAAAAGATTTATCTTCTGCCGCGCTTGTTCCATTTTTTAAAACTTGTGGAAAAATCTGTCCTATACTTTTACTTTCATCCTTACTCACTCTTCTCATTAGTTTTTCAACCAACTTATATAATTTGACTACTGTATCCCGATCTTCGAGTTTCCTATCAAAATATACTGAATACTTATTTTCTATTTGTTCAAGATTATATATTATAGACTCTTCATGGATACTTTTATTCAATATTCCATTAGCAAGAGCCAGTATTTTCATAATTTCTTTATCGCGTTCTTTTTCCTTATCCATATCTTCATACAGATAATCCTTTACAAAGATATCAACACCTGTAAGCCAGGGGAAATTATAATGTTGTTTTAAATAATCCAATTCAAAGCAAACACTCGAGTTATTTACAACTTCTGTAATAAATAGCCAGTGATTGTCTTTTTTCTCATAGTCGTATATTACATATCCTTTCTTTAGTTCTTTGTCGGCAATACTTTTGAATTTATCATAATCTTCTCGAAGCATGGATATATCTATATCGTCATCCCAAGGGACAAAACCTCCATGGCGTACTGCACCCAGCAAAGTCCCCCAATCTGCAAAATATTTGATTCCATTTTTCTCACAAATACGGTCTACTTCAGCAAGAACATCCAGCGCTATTGCCCATGCCTGCTTGATTGCAGTCGGTATATAAAAACCATTTCTGACTTCATCCTTAAAGAAATCTACAGAACGCATGTATTTTCCCCTTATAAATAATAGAAAATTCTGTATATAAAATTTATCAAAATTTTAATACAGAAAAAAGGCTCCACCCAGAACAGATGGAGCCTTACGCCTAGGATTGCTTATTGTCTAAACAAAAAGTCAATTCAAATATAAAATTAAGCAACAAATTCAGTATTAGCCAAGGATTGAAAGGATTCCCTGCTTCTGCTGATTAGCCTGTGCAAGCATTGACTGTCCAGCCTGTGCAAGAATATTGGCATTAGAGAATTTAACCATCTCTGAAGCCATATCTGTATCACGAATCTCTGCCTCAGCACTCTGAGTATTCTCAGCAATGTTATCAAGATTCTTGATTGTGTGCTCAAGTCTGTTCTGAAGAGCACCGAGCTTAGATCTCTGATTAGAAACAGATGTAATAGCAGCCTTAATAGTACTGATTCCACCTGTGATAACAGATCCATTCGCATTAGTAACCAGATTCTTAATACCACTAACACCGAGACTTGTAGAATCCATCTTGCAGATATCAATGCCGATCATCTGACCATTCTCTGAACCAATCTGAAGACTCTTATTTGTAAAATTACCATTAAGAAGCATCTGGTCATTGAATGCTGTGGTAGACTGAACTCTATCAATCTCAGATGTAAGAGCTGTAATCTCCTGGCTGATATAAGCTCTATCGTCAGACTTAAGTGTATCATTAGCAGCCTTTGTGGTCAGCTCACTCATTCTCTGAAGCATATCCTGTACTTCCTGAAGAGCACCTTCAGCTGTCTGTACTACAGAGATACCATCCTGTGCGTTTGCAGAAGCCTGTGTAAGACCTCTTACCTGACGGCGCATCTTTTCAGATATAGCCAATCCTGCTGCATCGTCCGCTGCTCTGTTGATCTTGTATCCTGATGAAAGCTTCTCAGTAGACTTTTTAAGTGTGCCCTGAGTGATGTTATAATTTCTGTTTGCGTTGATTGCAGAGATATTGTGCTGTACGCCATTGTTAATGCTACCCATAGTAAACCTCCTTGTCTGATGTCTACCGCCTATCGGTGACATCACGCCGTCAAATCCTTTTGAACGGGTTGAATTGTAATAAGTATTTTTATAATAAGCTCCGGCTCCTAGGCTACCGGCGTTTATTATCTGATTCAAGCGAATTAATGTATCATTTTGTATACGTTATTCACTTTTCATCCTTTATATCGACTATGTTTTAAAAAACTTTAGTCCTAAATGATAAAAATATTGTACTTTATTTAATACATTATGTCAGTATATTTATGTTCTGAATCATTACGGGCTTTTTTTCATTTGTAGCTTCAAGCATCTCAGCGCATGAATCCCCGTATAATCCAGAAGCAGCTGATAATGCCGCTTTAGAAGAATCCGACCTGTCAATTATTCCTATTTGTTCTTTTTCAAAATCATTTATAATATCAATATACTTTTGTATAAATATCTCACCAACTGCATCCCTTAATTCTTCTGTAATTTTATCCGGTCGCCATATAATAGCAATGTTTTCTCTATTTGATTTCATAATTTCAAAAACATTTTTGATTTTTTCCAATGCCTGATCCTTGTACTCAAACAGTACGCTGTTTGTTGTAAGATAGAGCATTACTTTTCTTGGCTTTTTGCCATCACCTTCAAGTATCTCTCTCCATTCTTCCGGTATTTTAATTTTTTGAGTATTTACACTCTCGGGCATGTTCTGATCCGCATTTTGATTCTTTATCGCTATTCCAAGTGCATCTGCAATTTCTACTTCCGTGCTAGAATAGTCTTGAATAACTGTTTTTCTAGAAATATTGCGAAACTCATTTGCTAATCCCCCATCGTCTCCGTAGTATATATCGGCACTTTTAAGTATTTCTTCAATGGGTTTATTGATTTCAAATACACATCCATTATTCTTTTTATACTTATTTAAAATATCTCCAAACTCTGTAACCAGTTTGGGGGCTACAAGGTCTAAAGCCATATCTTCTGTTTTTAAGAAAATATCAGGCATCCATATGACATCTATCTTATCGTTGTTTTCAGAGAAAAAATCTAGCACTCGTCGTATCTTATCAATTGCCTTATCACAATGGATAAGCATCTCTTTTACTGATATATGGTAAAGTACGGTCTTTTTTCCTACATTCTTTTTAAATACAGAACTATCTATTTCTGCTTCCTTTATATGCTCAATCTGCAAAGTATGATATGCATTATCGTCGAGCTGCTTCTGATAAGAAGGATAATCATGTGCCCCCCGTTCCTGCCTTGGCATTATATAGCTTTCACCAAATCTTTTTGTAAGAACGGCATTATACCCTAGCGGAATAGGAATCTTTATATTTTCAAACTGCACAGCTGTTATGTACTTAAAACATTCTTTTGGGAATTTTTTTGTTTTGTCTTTGGTATATTCGTCGTATCTCGTAACGTAGTCGGCATCTTCTTCCGCTGTTAGACGACATACTTGATCATAGAGGATTTCAAGCTGATTATTGATTGGTCTGTCTGTATTGAAAGCATACCCCGTGATATGCTGTAATTCTACAAGCGCCATTGCCAGCGCGTTATTGAGAGTTTTTCCGCTCGCATTGTTTTGTCTGTCCAGGGCTATGGCTGCATCTATTTTTCCAAGAGTATCAAGAATAAATTTTTCATCTTCCGGATTCCTTGGAATATAGTAATAAGGAAATATATCAAGACCTCTCATGAACGGACAGCCATAATGCCGCTCAAGATAGCTTCTTTCGAATGAAGTTTCCCTACTATCCGTTATATGAGTGAAATTCATGCAATACCATTCTCTGGTGTAGGGATTCAATATGTTATATTTATCCGGATATACCTCAGACAATATTTCCATAAATCTGATATAGTCATCCCCCACAAGCCCCATATCCACATCATCATCCCATGGTATAAAGCCACGCTCTCTGATTGCTCCAAGCAGTGTTCCATACGCTGCAAAGATTTTTATTCCATTCTCTTTGCAAAGATTAACTATATCGTCAATTATCGTGAGATCCACCGCCCACACTCGCTTCATAATCTCACTTATAGTGAATCCCCGACGAGTTTCCTCTTCAAAAAAACTATCCTCAAATATTACCGCCATACCCTATACCGTTCCCTCAAATAACACCTTATCCCCTATCTGCACTTGCTTTACGCCCTGCTCTTTTTTCATATTAAAGTTAAAGCTGAGCATATAACCAGTATCAAGTTTCCAATAATCAAGATACTCGCTAATCTGTTTCTCACCGTCTGAGTTGTACCTCTCCCCTCGCCATATTTTAAGTTCGATGATGTACTGATTACCAAGATAGTCAACTATGATATCTGTTCTTTTTTGGTCACGAGTCTGTGCCTCTATATAATAGTTTCCGGTTCCATTTATTATCGGTTTCAAATATAACAAAAATCTTTCCCTGCCATCTTTTTCGGCAAATGTTTCTGTATTTTCACCATATATCTGATTATAGGCTTCTATAAACCTTTCCATTATAAGAGGCATATCAAGTTTTCCATCTTTGACAAATCTATTTCTATCCATTGATGCAGACTGTTTTATATCATTATCATCTACATTCTCCCCAAGAAAATGGTTATATAGCAGTGTTTCAAATATCCTGTTTGAAATGACTATAGTATTATGATATTCCCTAATAAATCCATACATTCTAAGCTGGCTTTGTGCCTCATCATAAGGTAAATATTCAAGCACTTCACCATTCATCAGTATTCTTCGAAGTTTCTTTTTTAATTCAGGATAATTTGTCAGTTTTCCCATTAAAGATTCAAACAACGTTATATTTGATTCTTTTAGCAATAACCTGACTGCATCATCAATTCCATACTTTGTCCACCTCTCAGACAGACAGCTAAACTTTTCACTCATAACTTCCGAAGTGTCAACTATCTGGCATATCTTACTGACAAGAAAAGGATATCCTTGGGTATAATCTCTGATCAAGCAAGCAATCTCTGATGTATCCATTCCTGTATGATGATCCGCCTCATACTCATCCAGCATTCCTTTTATGCCTTCTTCAGACAGACTCATATCTATATTGAAATCTGCTGCTATATTCCATGGACTGTTTACTTTATGCTCATCATCAGGTCGTATTTTGCTTTTCAAGTGCTTGACATCCGTCACACCTGCCAGTATTACAGACTGAAATGTAATAAAATTCTGATTTTTCTCATGCTTCAAATAATTTGATCTTAACTTAGCTAAAAAGTCAAAGAATACCTGATTATTGGTAGCAGTATCAACTTCATCAATGATCAAAACAATCTTCTTTTCGTTTGTTTTACACCATTTATTAAATACTTTAAATATATCATTAAGCTTTATTTCTTTATCTTCTTCAGAAAGATTACTTAAATCATCATAATATTCATCCGGTATGGGATTATCCATGCTATCCTTGGCATCGCAAAAAACCCCCGCTAATCCCTTTGTGAAGTCACTCTCATTATCAAAATCAGCGTCAGTAATATCCTGAAAGTCAATGCTTATAACATCATATTCATGTTGCAAACATCTTTCCAGTTCATTTATAGTAGTTGTTTTACCATACTGTCTTGCACGATTTATTGTAAAATACTTGCCCGCATCGATAAGTTTTTTTATCTCTTTTACTCTTTCTGAAAGATCAACCATATAGTGCTTGGATGGTATACATACTGCTGTTGTATTAAACTCTTTCATTGTAATATTATCTCCACTTTGATGTAGTAATTCTTCCTGTCGTTTCATTATTGTTAATCATAGTTACTACGGCTCCACTACTTCTAATTCATAGTCATCTCCGGCAAGTCTACCCTTAGTTTTCATTATTATCGAAAGAGGATCATAATAATCCAAATCCAATTCTTTTAAGTGCAGTTTCATCATATCTCGATTACGCGGAAAGCAGCGCAATTCTAACAAATCTTCAAAATCCTTAAAAGATGGATTCGTATTTATCCCAAATGCCAAATCCATAGGATTATCATCAAAATTCTCAACAGAGACTTTCTGATTTTTATAATCTGCCGTTATCCTGGACATTAACTTACCTTTATGTTTATACAAAAGAATCATATTATCCTTATTCCTCTTGATTATTTATAATATATACTTTTCAGCTTACCAATTCTATTATATCACTCTTCACCTAAATAACAAAAGCTCGAGAAGCCGAGAAAACAGGCTTAACGAGCTTTTGTTAATGAATTCTTTAAAATCCTTTTTATTTCATTGTCAAATCTCATAGCAGCCTTACACTTCTGAGTCACTATTTCCCAGTTTTCTGCCACTTTATCTGCAAATACAGCGTAAGTACGTACATTTTTCTTATCTCCTCTGACACGAATCCCATGATATTCTTTCTTTTTTGCTATGATTGTTCTCCATGGATCCTTATAAGTCTCAATGTCATTCATTTCATCATATGCAGCCACAACCCAAGCATCCGTACTATCACAAGGGATAACAAAAACTACGTTATCATTGTTTTCTGCCTTAAGCGCTTTTGATAGCATCTCTTCACCATGTCCCATAATTCCATTGATTCCATTCTCATGGTCTATACATGGAATTACTACAGGACATTCGTCACCATGATTGTCGCAATACAGTGGAAATACTCTACCTTTGCTCTCACAAATCGTTGAATCACATAAACAATGTATTTCTTTTTCTTTTCTGATTACATCCCCATCCATCTGTATAACAACTGCATCTATTTTAGGCTGTACTTCTTTCATCAACGCACTAATAGATTCTGTTTCTTCACACCATTTCCAGACGCCTTTCCATCCATTGCCATATCTTCCAAGCATGTCTCGCTCTGGTTGAAGTGAAAGATATCTGTTAGTCTCACCTGAAATTTTATCTATTACAGCTTTCATAATAAGATAATCTGTAGGTCCTTCCGAAACTATTCCAATTACTTTGCTCATAACAGTTCCGGAACTCCTCCCAATACACCATTGATCCACAGTCTGGATAAAGGCTGATTCATCTCAATAAGTTTATCAGAAACCTGTATCCTCCGTATCTCTACATGTCCATACTTATTTCTCTCTGTTGTAAACAGTCTGATATCATCATTAGACAAATCTAGTCCATCAAGAACAAGTGGATTATGAGTCGTTATAAATACAGTTTTATCTTCCTCGATTATTTTATTGCTAAATATTTCTGCTACCTTTCTGGCAAGTCTCGGATTCATAGCATGATCAAAACTATCTATTGCAAACATTTTGGGTGCTTTCTCATGCATAGCCAATGCAAGCATGAATAAAACATACAATGCACCTTCGCTGGCATCATAACCGGTAAAGGATGCCGTATCCTTTAGATACCTATCCTTAAATTCAATTATCTGTTGAGTAGTAGGAACACTGGGATTCAAAATTGTTTTCTTAGGTTTGCTAACCTTAAACTCTGATGCCCAATCAATCAATTCAAGCATGTCCTCCATATACATAGTCCCAAACATACAATCCCCATTGTCTTCATGAATAAGATCTTGTATTGCCTCAGCAAGCCTGCCGCCATTTAATCCTATCGGATTAATCTGCATTGGATCGGCAACAGTTCCTCTAAGTGTTAATGTATCAGGCTGATATATTCCATAGTCCCCTATATATTTGGCAGCATTCGAATATTCCTTTGCTGAAAGTGATTCAGATATAGTGAAATATCCAATCTTATTGTTAAGCTGTGCACTAGTCCTATTGCTACGTCCATAAACAGTTTCTCCATCACATGAAACACTTTCTGCAAAGTATTTCCATGAATCATCTTCATTTGGAACTGTAAGATGGTTGATATATTCATAATTGTGATAATCCAATCCCCAGCTCACTGAGAAATCAACAGTTTTTGATTCTTTCTCAATAGACAGAAATTTTGATTTATATAAAGACGATGCACTAAGTCTAACCCCTTTTCTCTGTAAGCTATTCGAATTAACTCTATCTGTCATTGACGCACTTAAAACTCCAATTGCTTCAAGTACAGATGATTTACCTGAACCATTTGCTCCAATAAATACATTTACTCTGCCAGGTTCAAACGAAACATTATATAATGATTTAAAATTTTGTATGGAAATCTTTTTAAGCTTTAATTCACTCATTAAAATGCACTCCTTATAATAGAAAAAGCTATATACAAATTTAAATTAAGTATAACACTTTTTCAAAAAACAGCCTATCTAAATTTTAAAATTTCCAGACTTTATGCTTTATCTCGCGTATTTAGAAATTACAAAAATTCAATTTTAGCGTTATCTAAATTATATTAAAGAATGCTACCTGATACCAAATTATGTCATATCTGCTTTAACATCACTCCAGCACTTAGCATTCCCAAGATTTCCCCAAGCGTTCCTGTCATCAGAAAGGATAAATGCATCATCAGCTATATTTTCTCCTGATAATACGCAATTGAGCGAATCTATCAGCATAACAAATGCCTGTGCAGATGCCTTCTCAAAATCCTTTCTGAAAAGATTCCCTTCAGGCAAGTCAGCATTCCACCCCATGACAAAAGAATCATACATTTTTTCTATATTAATCTGGCTTTCCATTATCAAATTTTATACCATTTATTACATTCTTTATTTTTTCTACATTTACATCCTGCAAGTAGAAATCGCTTAAATGGCTTTTTTCGTATTTCATATACTTACTGTCTTTCGTACTTTCTATCAATAAATCGGTAAAATATCTTTCCCAACTTACATATTTCTCACTGTCTATTTCCTCATACGGTGCATCAATTATGTTTTCATTGATTTTGCTAACGATTCCGGCTTTTAATATTAACCATTCAAAGGATTCCGGCAAAAAAATTGCTATCTTTATATTGCTAAGCCGCTGTTTATTCACAAGATCCTCTATTTCAGCACCTATAGCCGCACCGTCAGCAATTATTACTACATCTTTTTTGTCGTTTTCTTTCAATATTCTAAGTATATTAGACTTTCCACCTGCCGATATACAATTAATATTATTATCTTCTGAGACATTTCTAAAAAATTGATACCCAGATTTTTCATCTTCCGTAATTATTACTTCAGGCAGAAAAGGAAGTGCTCCCTTATATGGGTTATCATACATCCTATATATTTCAGAATAAACTTTTCTGAACTTCTTATTTTTTTCTCCCTGTAACTCATATATTTCTTCTACACTATACGGTAACTGAGCAAGATAGTTACGGGTAATAATTAGAAAGTAATTGCTACTTCCATCTACTCTATCAGCAAAATCCTTAGATTTCACAAATTTACTGTCTTCGTCAATTACAACTATTGAATCCGAAATTTTCGCTAAATTATCTTCCCAATCTTTACCTTCAAGTGTCAAAATACTTTTATCGCATGAAATACTAACGCCACTTTCTCGACCAAAGCTGTTGTAATCGCGTATCATATCATACAATGTTGTCTTTCCACGTCCGCTCTCACCTTTTAAGATTGTAATATTTCTTCTTAATTCAAATTGATATGAATTTCTGGAGTTCTTTATTTTAACTCGACATATTCCTCTCATTTCTCAAGCTCCCTAAGATAGTATCCTCCCGCATCCAAAAAATCATTCATATTATGAACCACAAGATTCTTCCCATTCATTATTTTTATATCAAAACCATCTTCTCCGAAATTCATGACATGAAACAGATTTATAGTAAAGCTTTTTTCTTTTGCCAACTCTAAAATCCATTTTGCACAGTTATTACCGCAATTTGAAGCATTAAATATTTTCCCCGGAAAATGTTTCATCAAAATCAATGCTTTCACGCCACCGGATAGCTGAAGAGGTGATATATTTCCTAAAACCGGGCTTTTTATATTATTGGCATCAATTACTTCCGAATGATCAATATCCTCAATAATTGTTCTCGCAAAATCCTCTAAGATCCAGCTATCCTCATATCTGTTCTTAAAGAAAACAGATGTATTATATATTGCATTTTCCCTATCTCCAAACCATACTCTAAGCATAAATCTGCTCTCCTTTTAATTATTTATATTTATTTTTTATGCTTATTATTTCCATTATATCACTTCATCCAAATAACAAAAGCTCGAGAAACCATTAAATCCAGCCTCCCAAGCTTTGTATAAAAAATAGCTGGCAAATTCATAATTATAGCTAGTCAGTTTAACAACTCCAGCAATTCATCATTTGTAAGTGTCATTATTGATTTCTGTTCTCCCGAAAGTATTGCATCTGCAAGGTCTTTTTTTGCTTCCTGCATCTCTATGATTCTTTCTTCTATGGTATTTTTTGCTATAAGTTTATATACCGTTACTGCTTTCTTTTGGCCTATACGATGTGCTCGATCTGTTGCCTGATTTTGTGCAGCTACATTCCACCACGGATCATAGTGTATGACCATATCTGCACCAGTAAGGTTAAGACCTGTTCCTCCTGCTTTTAGTGAAATCAAAAATACCGGTACATCACCCTCATTAAAGTCATGGACGAACTTCATTCGCTTCTCTTTTGATGTGGCACCTGTTATCTTGAAATATGGTATTTTTTCAGCCTCAAGGTCCTTTTCCAATAACTCCAGCATGGATGTGAATTGTGAAAAAATAAGCATCCTGTGTCCTCCACCAATAGCATTTTTCACAAGCTCTATACACGCTTCTCTTTTTGCACTGTCACCATCATAGTCTTCAAACATCAATGATGGATCACAGCAAATCTGCCTTATGTGAGTAAGCTCCGCAAAAATCTTTATCTTATCCTCACTACCATCCTTATTATCAGAAAGCATTCCTTTCATTTTTAAAACTTGCGCATCGTATAACTCACGCTGCTTTTTATCAAACTTTGCATATCTGATCTCTTCCAGTTTAGGAGGGAGGTCTTTCAAAACATCCTCTTTTCTACGTCTCAAAATAAACGGTCCAACCATATTTTTGAGGCGGGCAGTTGCTTTTTCATCTTTATTTTTAGTAATCGGTGATTCAAAATCTGCTGCAAATTTACTGTAATCATACAAAAATCCAGGCATCAAGTAATCAAATATACTCCACAATTCCGCAAGTCTGTTTTCTATAGGCGTACCTGTAAGAGCCATTCTCATATCAGCATTCATTATCTTTACAGCCTTGGTCATTGCAGCCTTTGAATTTTTGATATACTGCGCCTCATCTATTACCATGAACGTGAAATGCTTGTCTTTATAAGTATTCACATCCGCTCTAAGCTGGTCATAGCTCGTAATATATACATCTGCCCCATCATCTGTTCCGACCAGTTCTAAAATCTTCTTTCTAGCAGAAACAGTACCTGCTACCGGCTGTACTTTTAATTCTGGTGCAAATCTGTTAATTTCCTCTTCCCAGTTATATACTAAAGAAGCCGGGCAAACTACAAGTGATGTTTTATAATCTTCTTTTTGCTTCAGCGTACACATAACACTAATAGTTTCCAACGTCTTTCCAAGTCCCATTTCGTCAGCTAAAATACCACCAAAGCCATTCTCCGTTACAGTTCTCATCCACTTATGCCCATATACCTGATATTGCCTGAGTGTTTCCTGCATATTTTCCGGTATTTCGTAATCAGCATCTCTTATAGTCTTAAAGCCTTTAACCAGTGTCCTATAGGTTTTATCTCGATTACATACAATTTCCTCATGCTTTTCCAACAATTTATCCAGATACAACGCTCTGAATAATGGAACTTTTGCATTATTTTTAATCAATTCCTCAACGGACATATTAATTCCATCAGCCATTGTTTCTATTGATTCAAACGAAAGATCATCACTTAGATCAAGGAAGCTTCCATCCTTTAGCTTATAAAACTTCTTTTTGAGCTTATAGCTTTTATATACTTTTGCAAGTTCTTCTCTGGATATATTCCTGGAAAGCAGATCTATGTCAAGCAATCCGCTCTCAACAGATATCTTAAAATCAAACTTAGGCGCATCTGCTACAGAATGCCCCATGAAATCGCTCGATCCCATTACTTCTCCATAGCGTGAAAGCTCGCTAACGCCATCTGTTATTATTCTGAAAAGAGTCTCATCTCCCTTTGGTGAAAAATACATCTGGGCGTCATTATTCCATTCTGTAAAATACTTCTTTATACAATCTATAACCCTATATTCCTGCTTAAGATCATGATATTCTTTTTTATCAGAACTACTCGAAAAGCCATGTTCCGGTAAATTATAGGTTTTGTCATCATAAGATACTTCACATACTGCACTGCATCTGCCATCTACAATATCCAGCTTAAATTTGAACTCTGCTTCGGGCGGAAGCATGGCTTCAACTTCATTTCCGGATTTATCCTCATAATTGATATAAGGATTATCTATCATTCCCGGTACAACTCGATAATAGAATTCTGCAAGTCGGTTTTTACCTACATGAAAATCAATGTTTCCAATATGATCTGCAATCCCAAAGAAAGGTTGTAGCGCAGCCCATTCCACATCGGGTATCTTTCCAAACTTAGTATCACTTATTATATATTTTCCACTTTGACCTCTTAAAACAACAGGCATCTTTCCTTTAATCTTAATACCAATCAGCTTTCCCGAATAATCCTTCATTGACTGACTATAAATATCTATTTTTGTTTTTACTTCTCCAACATGAAGCATACCCTTTTTTGCTTCCTGTTTATTTTCATACTCGACATCCATTCCTTCGGTTAGAGAATAAAATCTGTCAAGTGACGCGCCTTCGAGTACTTCATGGCTTTCTACAGCTACACCTTTCCCATAGTAACCATAATAGCCCCTTGAAGCCAGTTTGTGGTTTATCCTGTCTGCATCTCCAATGCGTCCGAATATATACTCAAGCCACTTTTCACTTTCTTCGGTTACAGTTTCTTTGGAAAAATCCAATTTTAAGCTCTTTCCCAATGAAAACTCTTTATCGTTTTCCATTGCATCCTGAAACAGTCTGTAATTTTTAAGTATCAATCCCTTTCCGCCATTTTTTGAAATCTTAAATGTCAGATTCATCTCATTATCGCTTATTAGAATTCGCGGAATGATAGATATATTCTTCTCTTTATCTTTTTCTTTTTGTTCTTCAGGCACTTCAAATATCGCATTATTTTCTAAAAACGAGAATAGCTTTTCGGCTTTTTTATCAGTCGCATCTCCGGGATTATACTCATTTACATATTTCCAGACAAGATTGAGTGCCGCTATCTCATGTCCACATAACGGAGATTTGAATCCATATCTATACTTCCATTCATAGCCATATCCGTAACCGCTGCAAGTGCAAGAATGGTCTTTAATACCATCCTGCGCAATAGTCATTACAGCATGAGCTGTTTCAAATCTATCTTCAGTAACAGTATAGATTTTCAGCATCTGTCTGCCATCTTCACCGTACTCTATTTTAGGCTCTTCTTTAAATTTTGTCTCATCAACAAAAACCTTCGCACGATTAAGTGCGTACTGCGTTGTATCCTCATTCTTTACAATAGCGGGTACATCAAAGAATACTGCATCATCGATTGTCGCATCATCAAATTTCCATGAACTGACCTTTTTAGGAATTACATCTTCTTTCTTTTTCTGCTTTTGAAGAAGAGTCATATCACGCTCATAGCTTTCTGCCAGGAGTCTCTCTTCTCTTTCTTCATCAGTTTCAGTAAATATCCATTTGCCATGTTTTTGCTCCCACAACAGTAGAAGCGCTGCTTCATGTGAACATGGTTTCCTAAATGAGCCATACCACTTATTAGATCTTGACGAAGAACAGGTACAATCAAAACGATCCGGATCCCAATTCTCAGAAAATCTGGTTGGAGCATCGCTTATCGTCGGATTATACTGATTTGCAATAATTGCTGATGCATATCTGTCATTACATACAAACCTACTGTATTTCCCCTTATCAATGAAGTTTTTAGCAGTCTGAAGCTGCTTTTCAGTAAAGAAACGTCTCCAACTTCTCTCTTCACGTTTGGCAATATTATCCGGCATTTTTAAAATCTCCTAAAAAATATTATCATTTAAGTATAGTAATCGACATACCGATTATTATAACTAATATTTATGCTCTCTGCCAACCCTAAAACACCGATATATACTCCGTCACTTTCTGCTGTATACGTCTCAGCTCGCTCTCGAGATCGGACTGTGAATCGGATTTGATGAGCTCGCTTATCTCACTGTCAGCCAGCTGCATGGCTCCTTCATATGCCGAAAACTGAGGCTCTGCCTGACCATTTTCTATCACACTGCTGATCATTTGTGAGTGAAGTGTGCGATCCGCATCCGCCATATCTTCTGTAAAGATTGTTTCTGCCGAATCATCCTCCATCACACTTTTTAATACTGATGCTGCCGATGTGTCTTCAAATATCTTTCTCTGCACTTCTTCAGAAGTCGTCAGAAACTTCATAAATTCCCATGCAAGAGCTTTATGCTCGCTTCTGCTGCTCATTGCCACATCAAGTGAATCCACGCGGGATGTATTTTTCCCATTTTCTCCCTGAGGCATAGGTATGCAATCCCATTGAAAGTTTGAATATTTCTTTATCTTATACGGATATGTCTTATAAGTGCGGTATTCCGCCAGAGTAAGCGGCATAAATGCAACCTTGCCGGCATCAAAGTTTTCCTGAGTGACAGCCTGCGATCCGTTTAGTTCATTTAATGTTATCATATACGCTACTGCTTTTTTCAGCTCTTCACTGGTAAAATTGCATTTCTTTCCATTTGAAGAAAACATCACTGCACCATTTGCAGCTGCAGCATCCTGCCAACTATACTTGAAGATTCCAAACTGATCTACAATACCATCACCATCTGTATCTTTTGTTACTTTTTTGCAGATATCATAGAGGTCTTTCAGCGTATAATCAGCCTTCGGTATCTCGATCCCCTCCGTAGCAAGCAGTGTCTTGTTTACAAACATTATATACGGAACAGTCTCGATTGGAAGAGCATACTGGGTATTGTCAGTTATACCGGCTTCCAACGCTGTAGAATATATTTTACTACTGTCAAAAGAAGTATCAGTCTCCATCCAGTTATCAAGCTTCTCGATAATATTTAACTGAGCAAACTTATCAAAATCTTTATTTTGGATCATCATCACATCAGGAGCCTTGTCCATGAGTATCTTCTCGCTAAGCCACTCCGAATAATCTTCTTTCATTATCCCCTTAACATAGTTGACTTTCACGTTAGGATGAAGCTTTTCAAACTCCGCTATAGCCTCATCATATACGACATAGCTGTCCTGAACCGCAACATCCCAGTTATTGCCGCCAAACATTGCAAACTCCAACTCGACATTTTGGCTATGATATGCACTTAATGTAAATATCGCTGTAACAGCCATTGCAGCAGTTGCAGCGACCAGATTTCTTATCCTTATCATATCGCGCCTCAGTGTCCATTGCGTCTTTCAAGTGCCCATATCGCCAGCTGTGTCCTGTCACGAAGTCCAAGCTTCTCTAATATGGTAGACAGATAGTTTCTCACTGTACCTTGAGAAAAGCTGAGGATTTCTGAGATTTCCTTATTACTATGTCCCTTCGCAACCTCTTTGATGATCTTCCATTCATTCTCATTTAATTCCGAAGCAAGCTCCTCATCAACTGCAATTGTAGCATTATCCTGCTGCACTGATGAGAAGAATTTCAGTACTTTGGATGCAATATCCGGATTGAGCATAGCCTGTCCCTGGTACACCACTTTTATGGCCTTTACAAGCTCTTCCGTACTGATACCCTTTAACAGATATCCGCTTGCTCCAAATCTGATTGCATCATATACATATTCATCATCGTCAAATGTTGTAAGAATTATTATCTTTACATCCGGATAGTTTTCCTTTACGAGTTTTGTGCAGGCTACACCATCCATCTTCGGCATTCTTACATCCATAAGTATCACATCGGGAGCAGTCCTTTTTAAAGCCTCCAATACTTCGTCTCCATCCCCTACAACACCGGATACACTTATATCTTCCTCTGTATTAAGTACGATTTTTAAGCTTTCTCGTATAAGCTGCTGATCGTCAGCAATCATCACGTTGATCATTTTTCGCCCCTTCTCATCGGTATATATGCCTCAATCTCAAATCCATTATCACTCTTGAATGTAATCTGCCCCTGAAGCATCTCTACTCTTTCCCTCATGTGTCTAAGTCCAAAACCTTCATCTATAAAATCTGCGCCCTGACCATCATCTCTAATGTCGATTCGCAGCATAAAGTCATTTCTATGAAGTACTATGTCGATCTTTTTTGCCTTTCCATGACGTATGGAATTTGTTATACCCTCCTGGATAAGTCTGTAGATTGCATGCTCTTCATCTTCTCCGAGCCACAAAGCATCTACGTTACAGTCAAAACTTATCTCCGTATTTGCCACATGCTCGGTTTTTTCGATCAATGCTCTCACCGCCTGCAAGAGATTCTGTCGTTCAAGTGCATCGGGCCTAAGCTGACTTACTGACTTCCTCACATCGACAATTCCCTGCCTGCAAACTTCACTTAATAGATTCAGCTGCGATTTAAGTGTATCAGAAGCACCGGCTGACAAAGCAACGCATGCATCAAGTCCTGCCGCAAGGCCGGTAAGCGTATGTCCTATAGTGTCATGCACCTCTCTCGCTATACGATTACGCTCCATAACCTTTGCCATGCGGGCATTTTCATCCATCAGTTCTTCATATTTTAAGTTGCTTTCCCTTAGCATTTCATTTGCTAGGGTAAGTCTTTCGTATAGGTCATTTATATTATCGATGGTTTTTTGCTTATGTACAATAAGCATCAGACAAAAAATGAAAAACAAAACTATGGAAATAGCATTTATCATACTGAAAAGTGCTGTAAGATAAGCCTGGGTCTTGGCAGAAAAGACTGATATAAGATCGGATATCATCCACGCTCCATGCCTTACGATAGCTGCTGATGGGCTTGTCGCGATGTATATAAGCACTCCGGCTCCCATCATCATATACCAGTGCTCGTAGTGCTTTGTGTATAAGAGACAATTGGCAAATGCCCATAAAAATAATCCATTATAATTAAAATCAAGAGCAACTGTAACGGATAAACACAAAATGAAATCAAAGACTATAGAAGATATTTCAATCTTTCTTGATAAAGTAAGCTGTCTGAGTATCCACGAAAACCCGAGCAAGATTACAGCGGCGCATACCCAAAACTGCACCCGCTGCATATTCCCCGGCAACGATCCAACTTCGTTTAAAAAACTGCGCGCTTTACCACTACTGACCACTCTATGCATACTTACTCTGACAAATGTAACGTAAAATAGAGCATCAATAGACAGGATCACGTACATTATAAGCATTATGATCTTTAGTTTTCCATCAGTCCTCGAAATCTCCATCCTGTTTTACTGCCATCCCCTCGAATTATTCTCATCAAGATTATCTTTTGTAAACATCGATACTTTCACTAAGATATTGCTCTCTACCTTTTTCCCTTCAAGGTAGTCATACGCAGTTTCTGCCGCTATCCTTCCCATTTCCATCGGATACTGGGCTGCAGTACCTGCCATCTTTCCATCGATTATCATTTTCTTGCCATCAGGTGAGCCATCTACACCATAAACAAGTATATCCTTGCCGGCGATACCGTACCTGTCAAGAGCTGCCAATGCCCCCAGCGCTGACGGATCATTATTGCCAAATACAACATCAAAATCCCTAAAGTTTTTTATGAGTTTACTCATTTCCTCATTTGCAACTTCTATCTCAGATGTATTGTCTATAGTCATAACAATCTTATATCTGTCATCATCTGATATTTCATCCTTGAAACCTTCAAGCCTGCCTATAGTTGACGCTACTGTCTTGTGGTATAGTGCAAGTATCCTCGCACCGTCCGGGAATCGCTTTTTCATATCACGCGCCACAAGCTGTCCTGCACGATACTGATCTGACTGTATGACAGATATGACATTAGATGTATCTGATACTCCTGTATCCACTACAAAAACAGCAACTCCTCTGTCTCTGCATATTTTTAAGATGTCGCCTACGTTATCGCAGTCTACAGGATTTGCAAAAAGAACTGAAATACCCTCATCTATCATTTCCAGTATCTCTTCATTCTGCCTCTGCTGATTTTGTGCCGGATCACGGGTTATAAGCTTATCACCATGTGCTTCCACTACATTTCGGATGCTTCCGTTTAGTGACGTAAAATATGGATTATTCATGGTCATATATGTTGCACCAAAGATACGTGGCTCCTCTTCCACCTCGTAATCTATCAGCTTAAATGATACAAAGAATGCTATCATTATAAGTGCCATACCGGTGATGCACAGCAAAAGCATATTTTTTTTTGACTTTAAGAATTTTTCCATAAAGCATCTTCCTTTCGACGCCTCTGATTAGATTAAATAAGGGAGTGAGAAACCTCACTCCCTATAGATCATGCCTTTGCCTTATCTTTTGTCCTAAAGAAGTCAATCATTACAGCAAGTAAGATTACAACACCCTTTACTACTGTCTGCCAGAAGGAATTGACATTCATAAGGTTAAGTCCATTATTCAAAATTCCTATGATAAGAGCACCTATCAATGTTCCGCTGAGTTTACCTGATCCACCGGCCATTGATGTTCCGCCGACTACAACTGCTGCGATCGCATCCATTTCAGCACCTTCACCGGCTGTTGGCTGTCCTGAGTACATTCTTGAGGCAAGAATTATACCGGCAATACCTGCCATAACTCCAGAATAAGAATATACCAGAAACTTAACTTTTGCAACATTTATACCGGAAAACTTAGCTGCCAGTGGGTTTCCACCTACAGCATAGATATAACGTCCTACACGTGTCCTGTTAAGTATGAGCATTGAAATGATGAAAATGATCACCATTATGATGACTGGTACAGGAATTCCTGCTGCGTAGCCTGCTCCGAGCCACTGCCACTCTTTTGATACAACTCGTACAGGTGAACCGCCTGTATATACACCTGCCAGACCTCTCGCGATATTCATTGTTGCAAGTGTAACAATGAAAGGAGGTATTGTTGTTTTTGAGATAACAAATCCATTAAAAAGACCAAAAATTATACCTATTATAATACCTACGATAAAGGCAACTCCTATCGGCATGTTGTATCTGGATACACATCCGGCTGCAAGTACACCCGAAAGAGCTATGATAGATCCAACTGAAAGATCGATTCCACCAAGGATGATTACCATCGTCATTCCACATGCCAGCAAAAGGTTGGTCGATATCTGTCTAAGTACGTTAAACAGATTCTTAACTGTCAGAAAGTACTGACTGGTTCCCGGGAATATTCCCAAAAATACACAAAGCACTACAAGTGCTACCAAAATACCCAGGTTTTCTGAAAAGAAACGTCCTGCCGCAGTAGTTGATGCAGCCTTCTTTTTACTCTCGCTCATTTTATCCTCCCTATCGTCCCTGCTGTTTAATAAAGTCGGAGCTTTGCTCAGACTTTATTAAATAGCCGCCAAGTGCATAATTGCTTCCTGTGATATTTCGCTATGGTCGAGGCATCCCTTTACCTCGCCCTCAGCCATAACATATATGCGGTCGCTCATGTTGATTATCTCCGGAAGCTCTGAGGAGATCATTATAATTGACACTCCCTGTTTTACAAGACGATTCATGATTGCATATATTTCTGACTTTGCTCCTACATCGATTCCTCTTGTAGGCTCATCAAGTATAAGTATCTTTGGATCTGTTGCCAGCCAGCGGCCTATAAGAACCTTCTGCTGATTTCCACCTGAAAGATTGCCTATCGTCTGCTGCTGCGAAGGAGTCTTTGTTTTCATCATATCGATAAACTTCTGCGTTATCTCTCCTTCTTTTTTGCCATTAACTTTCAAATTTTTGACAAACTGCTCAAGCACTTCTATCGTTGTGTTGTACTTGATATCCTGAATAAGATACAGGCCCTGCTCTTTTCGGCTTTCCGGTACAAATGCTATTCCTTTTTTCATGGCTTCATTAGGATTATGTATCACCGTCTTTTCGCCATTTATATAGATATCACCTTTTACATTTCCGGATAATCCAAAAATAGCCTGCATTGTTTCACTTCGTCCTGCACCCACCAATCCTGAAAATCCAATAATCTCGCCTTTGTGCAGCTTAAATGAAACATTTCTTACCTTATTTCCATCACTGAGGTTTTCAACTCTTAAGAGCTCTTCACCTGGCTCTAAGAAATCTCTTTCATAGTAAGAGGTCAATGTACGTCCAACCATCAGAGCGATAAGCTCATCTCTTGAAGTCTCAGAAACAACCCTTGTACCTACGCTCTCACCATCTCGCATGATAGTTACGCGGTCACAGATTTCCTGAAGCTCACTCATCTTATGAGAAATATAGATAATTCCTACTCCATGTGAAGTAAGATCTCTCATGATCTTAAATAAGTTATCTACTTCTTTCTCTGCGATAGATGATGTAGGCTCATCCATTACAAGAATTTTGGAATGCGTAGAAACAGCTTTTGTTATCTCAACCATCTGCTGCTTTGCGATTGGCAGATCTTTGACAAGTGAAGATGCTTTAATATCCATTCCGAGCTCATCTAAGATTTTCTGCGCCTCCTCTTCCTGTTTTGCAAGGTCAACAGTTACGCCATTTCCGAGTTCTCTTCCTAAGAAGATATTTTCTGCAACACTCATGTATGGTACAAGTACGAGCTCCTGATGTATGATAGCTACACCATTTGCCTCTGCATCCTGTACGCTTCCTATTTTCACTTTTTTACCATTTATCTCAATTTCGCCGCCATCAGCACGATATATTCCGCCAAGGACCTTGATAAGAGTAGACTTTCCTGCACCATTCTCGCCCAACAGTGCATGAACTTCACCTGCTTTCAATTCCAGGCTGACATTATTGAGCGCCTTTACACCGGGGAAGGTCTTGGTAATATTTTTCATCCTGAGAATCGTATTTGAATTTTTGTCGCCCACAGTATTACCTCCACACTTTAGTGATAGGAGGGGAAAAAATCCCCTCCTACTATTATCAAATCTTTATTTAATCACTGCCAGCCGTCTGTACCATAGTCATTTACGTTGTCAGATGTGATAAGGAATGTATCTACAGGATATGTATCCTCAACACTTTCACCGTTCATAACCTTGTACATGATCTCAACAGCCTTATCTGCGATAGATACAGGAGACTGAGCGCCTGTTCCTTCGATAAGTGAGCTGTCAGATGCAAGCTCTGCCTTGATATCAGGTGAGCCGTCAACGCCGTAGATCTTGCAATCCTTGATACCTGCTGCGTTTGCTGCTGCAAGTGCACCAAGAGCTGTAGGATCGTTTCCACCAAAGATAGCTACTACATCAGGATGAGCCTGAAGAAGGTCTTCTGCGATACCAAGTGAAACTTCGAGGTTACCCTTAGCATCCTGCTGAGCTACTACTGTGAAGCCGTGTCCATCGATAGCATCGAGGAATCCGTTTGTTCTGTCTACTACAGACTGCATTGTTGGAGAGTCAAGAACGATGATCTCGCCGCCGTCCGGGCACTTCTTAACGAGGTCTTCACCAACAACCTTACCTGCATTGTAGTTATCTGATCCTGTGTATGATACGAGGTATGACATATCAGCAACCTGTGTATCAAAACCAACCATAGGAACGCCTGCTTCTTTTGCCTGATCAAGTGCAGGAGCGATACCTTCTGCATCAACAGGGTTCATGAAGAGACCGTCAAGGTTCTGTGAAAGCATATCTTCAACCTGAGAGATCTGCTTTGAAACATCATTACCAGGATCTGTGAATACGATCTCGTCGCCGTTTGCCTCAACCTTTTCCTTCATCTCGTTCTGAATTGTAACGAAGAATGGGTTTGTACCGTCCATACATGTATAACCGAACTTATAGTGTTTTCCACTGTCAGCCGATGTGTCCGCAGCTGCCTCTGATGCTGCAGGAGCCTCTGATGCTGCAGGAGCCTCTGATGCCTTGTCAGCGGCTGCCTCTGATGCTGCAGGTGCTGCTGAGTCAGCCTGACCTGATGAGCCTGAGCTGCCACATGCTGTGAGTGAACCAACCATAGCCATTGTCAAAAATGCTGCTAATAACTTTCTTTTCATACCTATCCTCCTAGAAAAATACATGCAAGATTTTTTATCTTGCCCCCTTGTTATGATAATATTACCAACAAAAAACAAAAAAAGCAGCTGTCATTCGTCATTTTGTACATGTGACAAATGTCAGTTGCTTTTTTGTGTTGTATACTTTTACTCAGTTTGTACTTAATTTATAGCTTGTTATGTCTATGCTTGCCTCTCCATCAGCGCTAAATGAAACTCTTTCTGCAGTAAGTGGTGTGTAAATTGCCGTCGTTATTACCTTCTCTCCACCATTTACAAAGATTTCTGCACTATATCTGTCGAGGATTACTCTAAGCTCGAGTTCTCTATTTTTACTGTTTTCAACGAGACTCTTTCTCTGATGTATGAGTGCCCGTCTGCTGCCTGAGTGCATTCTGTCAATCTCCAATACGCCACTCTCAGGTACAAATTTAAGTGAAGTATAGAAATTTTCATCTTCAGCAAATCTAATCTCGAAGCTCTTATAGACGCCATCGGCATCCTGCGGACGTACCTTGATATCTATGTCAAGACATCTTCCATTTATCCCTTCAAATGAAATGGATTTATCTATTTTTACATCATGGTACTCACATTTTTTGCCTCGTAATGACTCTATCTCCTTTGCAGGCTTCTGACAAAGTCGCCCTTCCTTAAGGAAAAGCTCTCTTGGCATACTCATCTGACCTGCCCATTTGGCATCGCCTTCACGAATCGAGCAGGCATCCCAGTTTTGCATCCAGCCTATCATAAGCCTTCTTCCATCCTCAGACAAAACTGTCTGAGGCGCATAGAAGTCTATTCCATAATCTATGGACTGAAAATGTTCTGCGGTAAATTCACCGGTTTTCTCATCAAAGTCTCCGATAACGCAAAGTGTTCCGTTACCATTGATAAACTCATAACCCTCAGCCAGCATATCCTGTGGGCTCACAAGCAAAACCCATTTGTTATCGAGTTTGAAGAAATCCGGGCATTCCCACATTTTTCCATAACGGCATCCGTTCGCTATAAGGACCTTCCAATAATTCCATTCAAATCCATCTTTACTTCTATAAAGTAGTATCTGACCGCTGCCATCTGCAGGTCTGCTGCCAATTGCAGCTATATAGCCGCCATCTTCAGTTCTCCATATCTTCGGATCACGAAAATCAGTCTTGCTGGCATTTTCCGGAATCTTCTCGGAAGTGATCACAGGATTATTTTCATATTTCTTATAATCAACTCCATCTCCAATCGCTATGTTCTGAGTCTGAAATTCGTGTCTTACTCCATTATCATCAGTAAAAACTCTGACTCCGGTATACATGAGTAATTGTCTGCCATCTTCAATATCTATAGCACTTCCGGAAAAACAACCAAAACTATCGTACTCTTCATCCGGTGCAAGAGCTGCCGGTCTGTACTCCCATTTCAGCAGGTCATCACTTACAGCATGACCCCAATGCATCGAATCCCAATGCGACGCATATGGATGATACTGATAAAACATATGATATTTGCCGCCGTAACGACTAAAACCATTAGGATCGTTCATCCACCCCGTCCTTGGAGTCAGATGAAACAAAGGTCTTTCCTCTCTAGCAATTTCCTTTTCTTTTTCAAGCTCATATGCACGAGCTTTTTCTAGCATTTCACCAACCATTAGTGGCACTCCTCATATCATTTGTTATTAAAATTATCATAGTACTTTTGATATACTTCCAAAAGCTTATCTATTCTATAGTCCTTGAGCTCTGCAAGGTATACATCCCAGTCTGCATCGGTAAATCCATTCATGATCCAGTCAGATTTATGCGCATCAATTGATTTTGTAACGTCTGCCTGAATATTTGAGATTTCCTCATTATCTTCCCTTGTCATAAATACATTTGGATATATATTCTTTGTATTCATATCAGGAGTATAGATATCCTTTATCCAATCAAGTCTGTACTGCGCATCATCCGGGCATGTAACATATTTTCCATAATACTCATCAAGTACAGCGAGCGGTCCTCCAACACACTCTGCCTCTCTTACTTCTACAGGTGATGCATCTCCAAGCGGCGCATGCTTAAGCATCTTTTCACCATTGTCATTCTCAGAAAGCTCAAAGATATCAAATTCATCATCTTCGCCATAGGTTCCCCAGTTATTCTGTGGAGACTGGAAAGGATCATACATCTGATCAAGCCATGCACATACCAGCGCAGGCTCCTTTGCAACCGCTGTGACAACACATCTTCCTCTGTCAAAACCACTTGTATAAGAACCATTCTGAGGAGTGATGTTTCTCACATCAGCTGTAAGTGCAGGAAGTGGAACCCAGTCCTCAAGATTTGCGATATTTGCAACATCCCAGCTGAAGCACACTCCATATCTACCTGACTTACCCTTTGATACATAAGTTGACCACTCCTGGGTAAATGCCTCCGGGTCTATAAGGTTCTCTTCATAGAGCTTGTGAAGCCATGCTATACCCTTTTTATATCCTTCCTGAGTTGCACTGCATACAACCTTTCCTTCATCATTGACCGCAATGTGCTTTCCTTTGTCTGCATCACCAATGCCTTCTCCGAAGCCGTTTATTAAGATAGCCGGATCCTGTCCGCCGTCATTTACGATACATGACATAGGGATTATTGAACCTTCTATGCCAAACTCTTTCTGAAGAGCATCCGCATTATCTCTAAACGCGATCAACACTTTTTCGAGATCATCAGTAGTTTCAGGTACCTCAAGTCCGAGGAAATCAAGCCACTTTTTATTGATAAAGCTCATATTGTCGATTGTCTGTATTGCAGTCTTTTCGCTTCCAAGCTGCTCAATCCATGGCAATGCCCAGATATGGCCATCTACATCGGTGCACATGCTTCTATACTCAGGATAATCATCAAAAACTTTCTTGAGATTTGGCATATAATTGTCTATATATTCTTCAAGATTGATAATTACGCCTTGCTCTGCATACTTCAAAAGGTCGCTGTCACTAAAAGATGCTGTAAATACAAAATCCGGCAATGTATTTATATTCGCCATTTCAAGCGAGATCTTATCAGCCCACTGATCTGACTGAATCGCATTCCAGTCAACATGTACATTTGTCTCCTCTTCAAGGCGCTTAAAGATCGTCCTCTTATTTGGATCAGATTCAGTGTTTGCCGGATAGCTAGTTAGTCCTTTGATAGTCTTTGTCTCTTTCAAAGGAAACGCAAGACTCTCCTTGTCAACAACCTGCATCTCACCACTGCTCAAAGATGCTGCCTTACTGCTGCATCCCACAGTGCTGCACGCTATCACCATTGTCAGTGATACTGCCATGATAATTTTGAAAATTTTGTTCTTCATAATCCTCTTTCCTCCCTATGCTATTTTTAGGCTCTCACCCTTTAACTGAACCAACCATAATTCCGCTGTCAAAATACTTTTGGAAAAACGGGTACATTATAAGTAACGGTAAGCTCGATATAATAATCGTTGCATACTTCAGCAATTCTGCGAGCTGCGCTCTTGCTGCTGTGCTCTGCATATCAGCGATCATTCCTGACTCAGGCTGATTTTGTATAAGGATTGAACGAAGCACCAGCTGCAACGGCTGCTTTGATGCATCATTTATGTAGATCATCGCATCAAAATAGCTGTTCCACATGCCTACAAACTGCCAAAGTGCCAATACTGTGATCACCGGCATACATACCGGCATTAATATTTTTACAAAAAACACTATGTCATCAGCTCCATCAACCTCAGCTGCTTCTCTTAGCTCAGATGGGATATTCTGGTAATAAGTCCGGGCAATTATCATATTCCATACGCTGAAAGAACCCGGTAGGATTACCGCCCACATAGTGTTAAGAAGTCCCATATTACTGATAAGAAGATATGTAGGGATAAGGCCGCCGCCAAAAAACATTGTTATCACAAATATTACGTTGAAGAATCCCTTACCTTTAAAATCTTTTCTTGACATCGGGTATGCTGCCAGTAAAGTTACTCCAACAGAGATTGTGGTAAAAAGTACAGAATATACAATAGCATTTCTAAAGCCTGTCCAAATCTGCGGATTTGTAAGTACTCTCTCATACGCCGTTGTCGTCCACTTACTTAAGTCAAAGGTTATTCCACTGTTTTGCAGCGTCACAGGATCCATAAATGAAGCTACGACTATATATATGATCGGAACTATGATAGCAAGAACAAAAATTGCTAAAAATGTAAAGCCACCACCAAGCAGAATTTTATCTGAAAGCGGAATATGTCTGAATTTTCTTTTTCTCATATCAGAGTCCTTTCCCGTCATTCATCTTTGAAACGACCTTGTTTACTATAAGTAGAAGTATGACATTTATAACTGTATTAAAAAGTCCTACTGCAGTCGAAAAGCTGTAATCACCATCAAGAAGACCTTTTTTGTAAACATATGTCGCTATGATCTCTGAGCTTGCAAGATTGAGATCTGTCTGAAGGGCATATGCCTTCTCAAAGCCGATACTCATTATGTTTCCAGCCTGAAGTATAAACTGTATAACAACCATATCCTTTATAGCAGGCCACTCAACTACCTTTATCTGCTGCCAGAGGTTCGCGCCATCCATGACTGCTGCCTCGCGAAGCTCCTGACTTGCTCCTGCAAGTGCCGCTGTGTACATGATTGATGCCCATCCTGCTCCCTGCCATATTCCTGAAGCTATGTAGATGGAGCGAAACGCTCCTGGCATTGTCATGAAGTTTATTTGTGAGCCAAGCACCTGATTAACAGGACCTGTAACGGAAAGAAGTATCCTTACCAATCCACATAAAACTATTACTGATATGAAATTAGGAAGGTACAGAATAGTCTGAAGCTTTTGTCTGAGTCCTATACTACGGATACGATTAAGTATCAATGCCAATATGATTGGAATCGGAAATCCCCATGCCAGACCAAATATACTGAGTTTCAAAGTGTTGGCTAAATAACTCAAGAAATCCGGTGAAGAAAGAAACCTCTGAAAATACTTTAATCCTACCCATCGGCTCCCAAATATTCCTCTTATCGGATTATAGTCCATAAATCCGATAAGTATGCCGCCCATTGGTATGTACTTAAATATGATTGTCAGAAGTAATGCAGGCATCAAAAATATCAGATACAGCTGCCAATGCTTTTTGACGTAAACAAGCGTTTTACCCATAATGTTACCTACCTTTTACATTTGCACAACTGCTGCTGTGCTTCTGGATAGAATCATATTTTATAATTGTGCATTTGTCAACCTAATTTGTATGTTTGCACATCTTTTTATGAATTATTAACAGTAGTCCTCTTTTGAATTTGTTACATTTGACCTATTGTCTCATAAATTATTTTACATTTGACACACAATGTAAAATAGCTTAAAATTAATCCATAATCAGAAACGGGGATACGAATATGAACACACGAGTAACAATACAGGACATTGCAGATGCCTTAAATCTATCAAGAAACACAGTTTCAAAGGCAATAAATAATACCGGGACTATTGCAGACTCCACAAGAGATCTTGTCTTAAACAAGGCTGCAGAGATGGGATACAAACAATTTTCATATATAGATATCAAATCAAAGAAAATTAAAGAAACCGGTAAAAACACCAATTTATCGATGGAACTTGCTTTTATCACCACTTCAAGGCTTGACAGTGCACACTTTGGCTCCACCATGATCGATAAAATACAGCATGAGCTCTCAGAGATAGGATGCTCTCTCACCATATACAGGGTGCTTCCATCAGAGATTGAAGAATGCAGGCTCCCACTGAGCCTTAGCCTTGAGCGCATTTCCGGCATTTTCTGTGCAGAAGTTTTCAACATACCCTACTGCCGGATGCTTGCTTCACTGGATACACCCGTACTATTTATCGATTCTCCATGTATAATGAGTGAAGAACCGCTTAAATCCGATATCCTGCTTATGGATAATGAATCCTATTCATATTCACTTATAAAAGACTTTAAGGACAAAGGTTATGCGCAAGTAGGATTTGTTGGAGACATATATCACTGCCGTTCTTTCTATGAGAGATATACGTCATTTAGAAATGCATTGGATTTTTGGGGACTTGAATTTAATAAAGATTTTTGTATGACCGGTACCGAAGGCAGAGCTTATGCTGAAAGGACTGTAAACTATCAGGACTATATACTGGAGAGCATTAAAAACATGAAAAAGCTCCCGGATATGTTTATCTGTGCAAATGACTTTGTTGCATTTGACCTGATGAGAGCTCTAAGACAACTAAATATCACAGTCCCGGATGATGTAATGATCTGTGGTTTTGATAATTCTCACGAATCCACGCTCGTCATGCCGACACTTACCACAGTGCATATACACAGTCAGCTCATGGGGCACGAAGCCGTAGAGCTCCTGCTATCCCGCATAAAAGAGCCTTCGCTGAACTACCGCATAATGCATACCGAGACAAACCTGATATATAGAGAGTCAGTCAGGTGGAGCTGACAGAAAATACCCTCCTTACTGGTTTGTCCAGTAAAGAGGGTACATTTCATTATGACAATCCCTTATTTTTTGCTATTACACAGTTACTTTCTTAAAGTTCTTCTTTCCTTTACGAACCATGACGCCATCACCAAATGAATCTTTAGTATATGTTGTCTTAACGTCAGTCACTTTCTCGTCATTAAAAAGAACGCCGCCCTGCTCTACTGCACGACGTGCTTCACTTCTGGTTGGGCAAAGTCCTGCTGAAACAAGAACCTGAAGAATATCAACAACTCCATCCCTGAAGTCCTCTTCCTTAAGAGCAACAGATGGAACATTAGCCATATCTCCGCCGCCGGCAAACAGTGCTCTTGCACCATCCTGAGCCTTCTGAGCTTCTTCCTTACCGTGAACAAGGGATGTAAGCTCAAATGCAAGGATCTCTTTCTTCTCATTTATACGGGAATCATCCCACTTCTCCATCTCATGGATCTCTTCGATAGGAATGAACGTAAGCATCTTAAGACACTTATCAACGTCAGCGTCACCAACGTTTCTCCAGTACTGGTAGAAATCAAATGGTGATGTCTTGTTAGGATCAAGCCATACAGCGTTTCCTGCTGTCTTACCCATCTTGTTTCCGTTGGAGTCTGTAAGAAGAGTAATTGTCATTGCATGAGCATCCTTACCAAGCTTTCTTCTGATAAGCTCGGTTCCACCCAGCATGTTGCTCCACTGGTCATCTCCACCAAACTCAAGGTTGCAGTCGTACTTCTGGAACATGTAGTAGAAATCGTAGGACTGCATGATCATATAGTTAAACTCAAGGAAGGAAAGTCCCTTCTCCATACGCTGCTTGTAGCACTCAGCACGAAGCATGTTATTAACCGAAAAGCATGCTCCAACCTCTCTAAGAAGCTCAATGTAGTTAAGATTAAGCAGCCAGTCAGCATTGTTTACCATCATGGCCTTTCCTTCACCAAAGTCAATAAACTTCTCCATCTGACGCTTAAAGCACTCAGCATTGTGATCAATATCTTCTCTTGTAAGCATCTTTCTCATATCGGAACGACCTGAAGGATCACCGATCATGGTAGTACCACCACCAATAAGAGCAATTGGCTTATTTCCTGCTTCCTGAAGTCTCTTCATAAGAGTCAGAGCCATGAAATGGCCAGCTGTAAGTGAATCAGCTGTACAGTCAAAGCCGATGTAGAAAGTCGCCTTTCCATTGTTGACAAGATCTCTTATCTGCTCTTCGTCTGTTACCTGAGCAATAAGGCCTCTTGCCTTAAGTTCCTCAAAAATCTGCATAATGCACCTCCTAAGTGTTTAATTGCGAAAGCTCTTTTGCAAAAGAAAAGTCCTCCGCAATCAGTTAATGATCACGAAGGACGAGTTTAATCGTGTTACCACCTTCATTCACGCATGGCTCACACCATACGCCTCAACAAGTACTCCGACTCACACCTTGAGTCTTTATACTCTCCCGAAGTAACGCCCCGGCAGTCGTCACAGCTTACTAAACTCAAAAAAGTTATTCTTCCGTGCAGCTCACGGATGTATTCACAAATCCACTTAACTACGCCTCTCACCAGCCGGCTGTTCTCTGTTGTCAGTCTGAATCTGCTACTTGTTCCGGTCATCGCCTTTACCAGATTATTTTATTTTCTTCATTCTTTCTTGTCAAGCCTAACCTTTTCTATTCTACTCTTTCAAGAATCGCATCCTTCATACCTGCCTCACGCATGAGATCTCTCATTGCCTTTGCATACATTTCTCCATGAAATCCCTGATACCAGTCGATATAAAATACATCACCGATCTCAGTCACCTGAAGCATCATTCCTTTTTCCTGCATAGCATGAAAAGCCTTCATTTTGATACGATCTCCATAATCACCTGTCCGAAGTGTTCCGACATAGCTCACTCCAATTGAAGGACCCAGTTTCGATCTCTGCTCTATGCAGACGCTATCAAGAGCACCCGTTGCAAATGCCTTCGCATACCCCTCACAAATTCCACGGTATACTCCACACATCATTCTGATATTCTGCTCAGAAGAAAAGCCTCTTAGGAAAGCTCTGTATGCAGAATTTAATTCTGTATCATCTTTTTTGAGATCCTCTACATTAAAATTGTATGCTGTATGTACAACCTGATGTAAAAGAGAATTAGTATTTCCCATCACCTTACGCACACTGACAGGAGACATAAAACTTATCGGCAGTTTATTTTCAGGATGAACCTTCTCCACAGCCCTTGCCAAAAATACAGAAAGTGCAGACATCGGACTTCCATTTACTGACTTTACATAGCGCATAAACTCATCGCTTGGTACGCTTATGCAATATCCACGACAGTCCTCACTTGTAAGGAACAGTTCTTCCCTAAGAGATTCCTTTAATACAAATGACTTATCCTTATTGAGGGAACCCATCAGTACCTTTGGATCAATCGGCTCACTCATCAGATATGCATCCACATCCTGTCCTTCTACTGCGCCATCCTTAGCTATATGTACACCTTCAGGCACCTCATACTCACAGCCATCAATTACACAATAGTAATGATAGAAAAAGGTTTCCAATACCGAATTAAAACCTGTACCGTCAAACGGTATATGATCAACATACATCCATAAGACATTTTCAAGATAGCAGAAAGTAACTGAATGGAAATTGCCAGATCGTTCAAAAGGTTCTATGACTTCGCTTGTCTCTTTAATTACAAATGGACGCGGATTCTCAAGGAAAATAAGCTTACCATTTCTTGTTGCAACTGCATAGCCAAGGTATGGATACACTTTAAGTGTCTTTTCCCACGCCTCTTTGATCACATCCGGGTACACTCTCTCCGCCATATCAAAACGATATGTCATAAAGAAAGCCTTATCCGTCGGATATGTTCCCCTTGCAAACATACCTGCAGTTATCTGGCGGATTTCTTTCCATTTCTCTATTTCCGGATCACCCTCTATGGCTACCATGAGTTTTCTCTCGCGGTCAAACTTTCCATTCTTCAGTGATCTCACTGTATCCCATCCATTACACTGTCCGGAACACAAAAATGCATCACATTTTGAAAGTATGTAAAGAGCATAGATATAGTTGATAGTAGTATCTTCAAGTTTCTCAACATAATTCTGACCAACATTACTCTTTTGCTCAAACTCATATATAAGAGTGGTGCCTTTTTTACGCATATCCGACACACTCATTCTTTCCTGAGCGATAGCTACGATCTTGCCTGGGAACGCCTTCTTCAACTGATCAAAATTGTCCTGATCCTCAGTTGCGACAAATATCTTTTCATATCCGTCCTCTTCTATCCACTCCCGGATAACAGGAATCAGCTGCTCAACCCTTGCATGAGTACGGTCGGCACCAAGGTCAGAGAGCCTGTAGTCTGTTCCTCTTGCAAGAACGCCAAGTGTTTTCCTGCCTCCAAGCACTGCGTCAGCATATTCTTTCATTTCCGCTGCAAAGCCTTCGTCCAAAATACTTTCGTCAAAGCTTGCAGGATACTGGCAGGCAAACCACGATGTATTAAACACTGCCAGATCGTTTATTGTGATAGTATTGTTTACTGATGCATCATCAGGCTTTGGATTGATATGAAAATACTTGCATAACAGTTCTTCCGGATATCTTGTGCAGCCCGGCTTTAAGAAAGAATCCAGTCCTCGTCCTTTAGATGCATTCGAAACCATGGACATGATTGATAATATTCCACCGATACCCGTTATCTGAGACATGACTACTTCAACATATTTGAAAGGTCCGGTCTTTCCTTCCGTAAAATGCTGCCAGAAAAAGATATTTTGGAAAGCAGCCACAGATGCAAGTTTAGAAAAGTTTCTTATTGTATAACCCATATCAAAAGGACTTGGAGTAACTCTCAATGTGTTTTTTTCGATTTCATTAGAAAAACTTTCAACTATCTGTACCCTATCGGAGTCCTTGATAAACCAGCTTAATCTGTCATCTTTACAGTAAATCGGCATATCTGTATGTTTAAGCACGATACTAGCTACCGCTATACTGTATTCATCCGCAATCTCTATTTCAACCTTATTAAACTGCCCCAGAAAGCTTAAACACAGATTATCTGTATCTTCCTCATCATAAGACAAAAAAGGAGCATATACACTTCCTCCATTTGTCATTTTCAAGATAAGTGATCGCACCTGTTCCGGAAACAGAAGCATGTTTAATGTAAATACAAGGTCATAATCTGGGACGGTACCACTATCATCATGAACGTGAAAACGTGTCTCTCCCTCCTTTACTTTTGCAAGTGCATCATGAAACACACCTTTTCCATGCTTTAAGATAACTAGTTCCTCATCGTTCCTCTCTGCAATATTCAGCATAGATTTATATCCCCCTTCTCGCATTACCATTTTTCTGAATTTAGCTAAACTAAACCGTCAATATACTATACAATTATATACTATCTTATCACGCAAAAACAGACTGATTCCCGCAAGAACCAGCCTGTTTTAAGTTTTATACAATCCTTATTTTTCTTAAAGGCTCCACGCCGCGCTTGCATACTGGAGATTGACCATATGTCTGAATACTCCGTCTTCTCTTTCATAGAGATCCGATGGTTTTCCATCTTCTGCAACCTTACCATCAGCAAGCACTACTATCTTGTCTGCTGCCTCAACTGCACGCATCCTATGCGCTATAACAAGCACTGTCTTGCCCACGAGAAGTCTTGACAGGGCGCTCTGCACCTTGGTTTCACTCTCTACATCAAGTGAAGCTGTTGCCTCATCCAAAAGCACGATCGGCGCATCCTTCAAAAGTGCTCTTGCTATCGAGATACGCTGTCTTTCACCTCCGGAAAGCTTAGTGCCATTCTCACCGATCCTGGTAGCATAGCCTTCCGGCAGTTTTTCTACAAACTCATCACAGTTTGCAGCCTTTGCAGCAGCTATGACTTCCTCGTCTGTTGCACCATGCTTACCGAGTCGGATGTTTTCCATAACTGTATCATCAAATAGAACTACATCCTGAAATACAATAGAAAAATCGCTAAGAAGTATCTCCGGATCAATATTTTTGATATCCACTCCGCCTACACGTATCGTACCTTTTGAAACGTCCCAGAGTCTGGCTGCAAGTCTTGCCGAAGTACTCTTTCCGGATCCGGAAGGTCCTACAAGTGCTGTCACTTCACCTTCTTTTGCCACAAAACTTACACCTTCAAGTACTTTTCTGTCGTCAATAGCATTCTGATCAATTACAGAATTATCGTCGTAGGCAAAACATACATTTTCAAATTCAATATCATGGCCCGACGGATTGTATTCTTCTGAACCTTCTGCTGTATGCATCTCATATATTTCCCTAAGTCTGCTGGCAGAAATCTGAGACATAAGCATTTCAGCAATAAGAGCAAGCGCCTGGTCAAATGGTGCGTAAATACGGGTAATAGCTAAAAGGAACATGAAAAGTGTCATAAAATCGATCTTTCCTGAAAGGATAAGGTCTGTGCCTGTCAATATCGTTGTTGCAACACCGAGTCTCATTATCACACTTGCCGCATTTACAAATATACCTGTTGAAAGCTCACCCTTTATAACAACGGCTTCATGATGATCAATTTTTTCATTAAGTTCTCTGATAAAGCGCTCTTCCTGATTTGTAGCCCTTATCTCACGCATATTTTCCAAAGTTTCCTGAATTCCGTCTGCCACTTCTATAGCTGCCTGCTTGGTAATCTCAGCATTTCTTTTAGAAAGTTTTCTGCTGCCAAATAAAAGTGCAAAAGCTACAGGTACTCCCCAAAGGCAGGCTATTGCCATTTTCCAGTTATAGACAAAGAGTATTACTGCTACTATAGCTGTAGATATATAAGAGCCATACAAATATGAAAGGCAGTGAGACCACACGTGCTCAAGACGATTCACATCCCCCATGATAGTCTCTGTAAGGTCAGCGAGATCACGCTTTCCAAAGTATCCAAGTGGAAGCTTACGAAGCTTCTCAGCAAGATTTATACGCGTTTCCTTTACTTCTCCATATACAAGCCCATATGTTGACTTATATTGCTGCGTATGTGCAAATATAGACAAAGCAAGAAAAACTATAACATATACAACATAAGTTGATACTTTTGGAATAGGAGCACCTTTCAGCAATATGTCCATATATTGCTCAGTAAGTAAATACAATATACCCATCCCTGCCATAACTATAAGATTTACGATAACTGTCCAGATAGTTCCCTTCCTGACATTTTTTATTCCCTGATCCGAAAGTGCATATTTTCGTTGAAATTCTTTACCAAACACTACTTTCACCTCTTTTTCCAAGCAAAAAACTTAGGCAGTTATACGCCATTCAGCTGCTTTATTATACTCATCCCACATGTGTGCATACAGACCGTTCAGTTTCACTAATTCCTTATGTGTACCCTGCTCGGCTATATGACCGCTATCAAGCACAATGATCTGATCTGCATTTACAACAGTTGAAAGTCTGTGTGCTATCATTATCACAGTTTTCCCTTTCGTCAGCTTTGCAAAAGCCTTTTGGATAAGAACCTCATTTTCCGGATCAGCAAAAGCTGTAGCCTCATCGAGTACAACTATCGGAGCATCTTTAAGTATTGCCCTGGCTAATGCTATCCTCTGCTGCTCACCTCCTGAAAGATATGTACCATTTGTACCTATTACCGTATCCATTCCGTTTGGAAGCTTATCAAGTATATCGCCGCACTGTGCTGCCATGAGTGCCTGCTTTACTTCCTCTCTTGTAGCTTCCGGTCTTGCACAATGCACATTTTCAAATACTGATGCTTTAAACAGATGATTATTCTGAAATACGAATGCAATATGATGCATTAGCACATGCGGATCTGTCTTGCGTACATCAACTCCACCTACTTCCACTGTGCCCGAGCTTGCATCCCAGAATCTCGGTATCAGGCTTGCTGCAGTAGTCTTGCCTCCACCGGAAGGACCTACCAAAGCTACAGTCTGAGCAGGCTTGACCGTAAATGAAATATGATCCAGTGCAGGGATGTCAGCACCTTCATATGAAAAAGAAACGTCTTTGAAAACGACACTGTTGTCTTTAGGCATCTCAGTTTTAGATGCAATATCAAGCTTAGGCGCCTTCATTACTTCATTGATACGCGCAACCGCATTATCTGCAAGCATTGAACCACTTGCTGCAAACATGATCCTTGCAAGCGCTGTTGAAATTATTGCGGAAAAAACTGCATAAAACGCAAAGTCTGTTACAAAACCGGCAAAATTGCCTGATCTTAATGCTGATGGTGCTAAAAATATCGATACGGGAACTAAAAAGATAAACGCGCCTTCTGTGAATGATAGATTAATAGACTGTGGAAGGCAGCAAATGTCACAGGTAAACTTTTCTGCCCTGCTGCTATAATTTTCGATAGAATCCTTAAATGCTTTAAATGAATATACTGTCTGTTGAAATACTTTTACTACCGGGATACCTCTTACATACTCAGTACCGGCCTTGCTCATCTGGTCCTGCGCTGCCTGATACTCGGCGATAAGTTTGGCATTTTTGCCGCCCATCATGGTGAACATAGCTGCGATCGAGACAACAGCTGCAAGGAGACATGCAGCACCCATTCTCCATTCAAACGTAAACATAAGAACTATCATGGCTATAAACATTGCTACTGTGCCTACGATATCAGCAAGATTGTGCGCAAGAAGCGTCTCCGTATCAGCTGATGCGCCATCGAGACGATTCCTTATGAGACCTGATGCATTGGAATCAAAAAAGCCAAGTGGTGCATTCATAAGATGCTCCATTCCACGCTTGCGGATATTTGAAGCTGTTCTAAACGCTGCCAGATGTGTGCACATTAATGCTGCAAAATAAACCAATATACCCGCTACAGCTGACCAAAAAGCCATCCAGCCATATCTTGAAATATTTGATGCCTGTGTCCAGTTCGGAGCTACAGATATCAGCTCTTTTACCAGGAGCCAGATACAGATATAGGGAAGCATTCCTAAGATCATTGCCAGCGCTGAAAGCGCAAGACCTAAAAATGTCAGCATCCTGTGACTACCTGCAAAGTCAAGCAGTATGGATATACTACCTTTTTTCTTTCCTTCCATAAAATCACTCCTCCATTTTTTGTTATCCTTCGCTAACAATATAAAACAGTGCTATATGGATTTCAAGATTATTTTTTATCTTTCTATGGCTGTTGAAAAAACATGTCAAGAACGTTATAATAAATCACAGTGCTAAAGTGCACGTCTAAAAATCAGATATAACCAAGCGTTATTATCATTATTAGAGGAGGAACAGATGAGACAGGAAACAAAGTGTATTCAGGCAGGCTATGAACCGCACAACGGAGATCCAAGAATGATCCCGATCGTTCAGAGCACTACTTTCAAATATGATACCAGCGAAGACATGGGTAAACTTTTCGACCTTGAGGCAAGCGGATATTTTTATACACGACTTCAGAACCCTACAAACGACTACGTTGCAGCTAAAATTGCAGCTTTAGAAGGCGGAAGCGCTGCAATGCTTACATCATCAGGTCAGGCAGCCAACTTTTACGCAGCATTTAACCTTGCAAGCGCAGGCGATCATATCGTTGCTTCTTCTACTATATATGGCGGTACATTTAACCTCTTTAATGTAACAATGCGCCGTATGGGTATTGATTTTACTTTCGTAGATCCTGACTGCAGCGATGAAGAGCTTGAGGCTGCTTTCAAGCCAAATACCAAGGCTGTATTTGGTGAAACGATCGCTAACCCTGCTCTTATCGTATTTGATATAGAGCGTTTTGCAAACGCAGCACATGCTCATGGTGTACCTCTTATTGTTGATAATACATTTGCTACTCCTATCAACTGCCGTCCTTTTGAATGGGGAGCTGATATAGTTACTCACTCCACCACAAAATACATGGATGGCCACGATGCTACAGTTGGTGGATGTATCGTTGATTCCGGAAAATTTGACTGGATGGCTCATGCTGATAAGTTCCCAGGCCTTACTACTCCTGACGAATCTTATCACGGCATCACATATGCAGAGAAATTTGGAAACGAGGGAGCTTTCATCACTAAGGCTACAGCACAGCTTATGAGGGATCTCGGCTCTATACAGGCTCCTATGAACGCATATTTCCTTAACCTCGGTCTTGAGTCACTCGCTGTACGTATGCAGCGTCACTGTGAGAATGCTCAGAAGGTTGCTGAGTTTCTTGAGAGCGATGAGCACATTTCATGGGTAACATATCCAGGTCTCAAAGGAGACAAATACTACGAGAGAGCCCAGAAGTATATGCCAAACGGCACATGCGGCGTTATCTCTTTCGGTGTAAAAGGCGGCAGAAAAGCTGCTGAAGAATTCATGAAGCACCTCAAGGTTGCTATAATTGCAACACATGTTGCTGACGCTCATACCTGTGTACTTCATCCTGCATCTTCTACTCACCGCCAGATGAGCGACGAAGAGCTTATCGCAGGAGGTGTAGCACCAGACCTTGTAAGACTTTCAGTTGGAATAGAAAATGTCGATGATATTCTCGATGATCTTCGCCAGGCTTTGAGCTTTGTAAAATAACTTTAATACAGCCTCACAGATGAATGTTTCTACATCTGTGAGGCTGTTTTTTCATGCCTATGTCCGTTCTTTTATACATTATCATTATAATTTTTTCGGTATAATTATTGTAAATTATTGATCCAAGAACGGAGGTGGAACTTTGAAAACTAAAAACAATACTAAGTTTATTGCATCTTTCTTACTGACACTATTTATGTGTATTGTAGGACTGAATGTCCAGACGTTTGCTGATGATGCATTGCCCGCCGAGTATTCAGTACAACAAAATGACTCGCTTTATAAAATTGCAAAATCACAGTTGGGAGATGGTAACAGATGGGCTGAAATACTGGAATTAAACAGGGAAACAATAAAGAACCCATCCCTTATCTACGTCGGGCAGATATTAAAGCTACCGGGCGGCAATAATACAGTTGCCTTGGATATGCCCGCTCCTGTATCATCCGAAACTAATGCTCTGGATACTACTGAACCTGCTCAGCAAACAGAATTAACGGAACAGCAGGAAGCAGACATATATGCACAGCAGCTTTATGATAAAGCGAGCAAAAATGAGCCTCAGATTTCAGCATTATTAAAGTCCATGGAATCATATAAAGCTCATCTTGTGGGATTTGAAAACCGATTGAAATCAGTTGAGAGTACAAGTCGTAAGATATTACTTGATGCTCACGATATGGAAATTTCTGTTGAAGAAGCTTCTAAACATATACGTGATTCCCTCAGATATACCTATACAATTGAAGATTCCGATTATGTTTCTACAGTAAAGTTTATATCGGACGCACTCATTGCAAGTGGCTACACCTATATCAGCTTTAAGAACTATTGGAAGAATAAAACAACTGATTATCAGGGAATCAATACATTTTTACAGGATAAAGACGGTTTGATATTTGAACTGCAATTCCATACACCGAGCTCGTTTGATACAAAAGAAGAAAAAACACACAAATATTATGAGATAATAAGAAGCGAAACAGCATCTGAAGCAGAAAAAGAAGAAGCTACGAAAAAACAAGCTGAACTCTTTGCTTTAGTCCCTGTCCCTGAAGGTGTGGAAAGCTTAGAATACTAACAATTATCGGAGAGGTAAAAATGATTGAAGAGACACATTATTATAAATTCATCGCAGGTGAAGTGATCGTCAGATGTACAGGCGATAAGATAGAGAAAAAAGGAAAGAGCGGCGTCTGGGAAGATGCCCCAAATCTAAGATGGCGCATAGTAACTGACGATGATGCATTGATAGAAATAACAGAAGAAGAAGCTTTGGGGTTATGAACAAAATCGCAGGTGTTAACTTAAATGTTGACACCTGTTTTTTTATTTCACAATATTTTCTTAAGCCTTAGTAACGAATATTTTTGTTTCCACAAAGTGTTTCTAAAAACAACTTATCATCTATTCTCTTTTAGCCGATAAATATAATAGGTTGTTATTAGCGTATGCTTCAAGATTAACACGGATGTTTACCGGAGTTTTCGCGAACTACGAAAGGAGAATTCTAAATGAAGATCAAAGCAATCAAATTGTTTGCAAATGGATATATGACTCAGCCATTTGCATTTGGTGGTGAAGATGGACAAGATAAGTTTGATCCGTCTGTAAAATATCGTTCAAGCCTTCAAAATTTCCTTATTGATACCGGTGATGAAGTCATATTAGTAGATACAAGTGTTCCTTCCGAGACTCCTGAGCAGGTACCCGATGAGAAAACTCCTATTTATATGGGAACATGGATTGAGGATTATATTTCTGCACTCAAAACTGCCGGTTATAAGCCTGAGCAGGTTTCGAAAATACTGATTACTCATAAACATGCAGATCATACGGGTGAATTGCGTAAATTCCCTAATGCTAAAATATATGCTTCGGCAAAAGAGGCTGCAGCACAGGAATTATGTTCGTTAGGAAATGTTGTCCCTGTCAGCTTCAAGGATGGCGCATATCACAATTTCCCAGAATCAGAAAAAATTGCTGACGGTGTATACTTCATCAAAGCTGAAGGTCATACGACCGGCAATAGTATTGTCATTGTTGAAGATGAAGGGCTCTATTATATGATCCATGGAGATATAACCTATACAGATGAGGCTCTCTATGAAAATAAGCTTTCAATCGTATTCGAAGACGTTGCTGCTGCCCGGACATCTCTTGACAATGTAAGAGAGTTCGTCAAAAATAATCCTACTGTATACTTGTCTACTCACACTCCTTTGGGATATGAAAACCTCGAATCCAAAAAGGTCATTGACCTTGATAACCCACCGGAAACTATCCCTCCTACGGATGTAGTGATAAAGACAGCAACCGGTAAATATATCTGCTCAGTATGTGGTTACGTTTATGATCCTGCTGTGGGCGACCCGGAAAATGGAATCCCGGCAGGCACAAAGTTCGAAGATCTGCCGGACGACTGGCGCTGCCCTAGATGTAAACAGGGAAAAGAGAAGTTTAATAAAGCATAATGGCACTAAAATAGCCGTACGACGAAATATAGATTTTGAGAGTCTATATTCAGCCGTACGGCTTGTTTATGCTTTCCTGACTTTTGCTCCCTTTTGATAAAAAGCGATACCATAGCAAAGTATCTGTTCATATCCATATAGTCCTTCAGCATATTTTTCTCTAACAATCTGTTCTATTGCCTCAGTACAGCATTTATCCATATCAGATTCTTTGTTGGACTTTTTGGTTTCTATTATTATAGCTCTTCTATTATCTTCATCTTTTAATAAAATGTCAGGTCTGCCAAGTCCTTTTTCCTTGTTTGAATCTATTTCATAACCCATTCCTACAAAAGCTCCGGCAAGAAAAGCATGATAATAGTCCTCATGATAATCATTGTAACTAATAGTTCTCCATAAAAGCTCTGATATTATCTGACTGGCCTTTTCCGAATTACCGGACCACAATGCCTCCATCATATCTTTTTGCATATTAGTGTCTAAAGTTTCCTTAAACAGCCTTACAACTGTATCTTCAAAAATAGATGCTATTTCCCGATTTGGAATTTTAAGATTTACAGTTTCACCCTCTTCACCAATATCAGCTTTTGAGATATATCCGGTCATCAGCAATACGCTCCACAAGTTATCCTCAGACGAATGTAACGTATCATAAGTGAGCTCATCCGTAATTGTCTGCCTGATGGTTCCACCATTCATCAATACTTCAAATTTACCCTTAACCTTAAAATCCGTTCTTTTAACAAATGTCAGCAAAATGCCATTATGACTTGTATTCTTCCAATAATTCTTTGGTAATGCATCCTTTCTTTTCTTAAGAGCAGAAAGATAATTGATCACATCCCAAGGGCAATATAAGTAGCTGTTTCCAAAAATATATCCATCATACCACTTTTTAATTACATCAGCCTTTTCTACCCTGTCCGCTGCTCTTAGCATTTCATCTACTTCACAGTCTGAAAAACCAAAATAAGCCGAAAAATCTTCATCAAGAACGGAATATGAGGCAAAATTATTGCATCCTGTAAAAATACTCTCTTTGGCAATTCTAAGGCATCCTGTTACAATAGCGAATTTCAAAAAAGCATTATCCTTAAGTGCTGTGCTCATTATCCCCTTGATGACATCAAGCATTTTGGAATAATAACAGTTATCTTCAGTATTTTTTTCACTTGCGCTGGCAAGCGGTACATCGTATTCATCTATAAGAAGAATAACCGGTTTATTATAAATCGTATACAGCATACGCATTATAGTTTTTAAGGAACTTTTTATATCATCTTCTTCAGCTTTTTTTGCCTTTAGATCCAGGAAAATCTTTTTATCATCCTTGTCTACCGAAGCTTCTTCTATAACCGGAGCAAATTCCTTGCATAAATCCGCTAGTTTTGTTGCAAGCATTTTATATGCTCCCTCAAAAGTCTCGGCTTCAACATCTTTGAAAGAAACAAATAATACGGGATATTTATTCATCCAGTCCCGGCAAAACTCTCCATGCTTCGAAATATTAAGATCAGAAAACAATTCCTCGCTTTCCTTTCTAATATCAAAAAAGTTCTCTATCATGCTCATCATAAGCGTCTTACCAAAGCGCCTCGGTCTGGTAAAAAGAGTCACTTTATTATTAGTATCATGAACAAGTTCATATAATATTTCCGTCTTATCCACATAATATGCTTTTTCCCTGCGAAGCGCAGCAAAATCTGCTTCTCCAACACTTACTATAAAAGACATGCTTTGACCATCCCTTCAGAGTTACTCATTTTAGATATAATTATATCTCAATGTTCATAATAAAAACATAGCTGTAAAGCTATTTTATACATTAATTAGTATAAAAACAGCTGTACAGCTATATAAAAAGAAATACTTCTGATATCTCAAGCCCACTCGTACCTCAGTACTCCTTCCAGACTCTTTTTTTCTTCAAGTATATCATAAAGTTCTTGCCAACCATCAGATTTACATGATTCTTTGAGCCGTTCAATAATTTCAATATTATCCGACTCACGATTTCGAATCTTATTATACTGGTATAAAACATTATACCAAATCGCAGTTAAGAGGTTAGTTTCACCTGAAAAAACATTTGCAGTACAGCTCAATGCGTTATCAAAAAAGATTTCAACATTTTCATTGATTCCACCATTAACTTCATATTCTATCAATGCAAGATAGTACTCTATAAGTATTAGCGGATATCCCAATCTGTTTTTACCAATATTCTCAGGTATCAATATATTTTCTGTCAAATCTGATATCAATTCATAAATCTCATCAAATGAAGGCTCCGAAATATAGAATAAATAAATTCCCTTTATAATGGCAAATAATCCATATAATTGATATACTTCAGAGTATTTTTTCCATTCTAAAACATAACCCCTTAATGCACTGATACAATCTTCCCCTCTAAAATATAATTCTGCATACTTTTCATACAATTCTTTATCTCTAATTTCACAGGCATACAGCAAAGCCCGACAATATGTCATTGTAATTTCTTGATTTCTTTTCTCTTCCTCACTTATTTTTCCAAATGATACTACTGCCAAGTCAAAATAGTGCATAATATCTTCTTGATTTCTATCAAGCAGAACCATTGTAGTTGCCTTTGAACTATATAATCTGCCATACTTTTGATGTATTTCATCTTCACTTAAATCTGAATAATCATTTTTACTATTAAACTCATTAATTGCATCTTCCAATAGTTTCATTGACTCATCAAACCGCAACATGTTACAGTATGTTGTTGCAATTGGTGCATAAGCCTCTAGTATATCCTTTGGTTTTAACGATAATTTTTGGAGCTTATCATATAACTTAAGAGCCTTTTTGGGACTTGCAATATTGTTATTTGCTCTTATCCCGGAAATGTACAATTGTATAAAGTATATGTCTGGAATCTGAGTTTTATATCTTTCTGCTAAGTTTTCAAACAATCTATATACATATGCTGCTCTAGGAATATCTTTATCTTTTGTAAGTATACGATGCAATTCGTTTAAGCCATTACTTAGCTGTTCTTCGTTAATACTCATAAAATTAAGCTCACATTGCTTACTTCTTAGTTCATTCTCATATGCAATATTAAACAAGAACCAATAATTATCATTAAGAAAAGAACTGTTGACTTCCTCAAGAATTTTCAGTTTGCTAAGCATTTCAGCTAAACTGGAAAATCTATAATCTGGTTTTGTATTTTCTCCGATATGTAAAAAAGTATCTGTCAAAACATTAAGTATCTCATTATCATTACATATCATTTCTTGACGGTTATTCTCATAAAAAATAAACCTACAAATTCTTGTAAGTGAATAAATATCAGCCAACTCTCCTATCTTCACAGATTTATCATACTTACTATGAATTCGTAATTCTTCTGAAGAATAACCATCAATTAAAGTATAATCGCGTCTTTCATTAGCCGAATCAGTTTTCTCAAGATTTGAAAGATCAGTAAGAATAATCTCATCCACTTTTCTGTTTAAATTAGAAAAAACTTTAACAAAAATCGTGTCCGGATGCAAAGCAAGATACAAAATACCATTATCATGCAATTCTCTAACTGCATCTAAAAGCTTTTTTGAAAGTTCAAACTTCATTCCTACAGTCAGACTCTCATTCTCTCTCTCAATAATATCCGAAAGCATCATTCCACTAGATTTCCCTAAGCTTATACTTTCTATCTTTTTATTCATCATTATGAATATATCATTCTTCTTATTCATTTGCTCTCCCCAACTAATCTTTGTCTCTCAAATATTTTGACGGATTCTTATAATACTTGCTTAATTCAGTTTCAAAAATCCCAAGCCATGGACAGCACTCATAATCACAATCCAAAGCTCTTTTTTCTTTTTTTACTTCTTTATTATCTTTCTCCTTAGAAGAGCGTAGCTTTCTAGGAAGATTTATAGAATAAGGAGAAAATTCTGCAACAATCGCTAACATCTCTTTTGCTTTTTTCCTAATACTTGAATCATTGCTTTTTATATCAACAGCAATTCTCATTTGAAAATCTCTTATTATTGTCATCAGGATTTTTATGAACGAGATACCTGATATATCTATAATTCCAGACTTTTCCTTAAATTTTCTATCAGCAAAAAGCATTTCTCTATACTTACTAGCATACACTAATAGATAATCTGTAAAGTCCATTTCATCCTGATCTAATTCATCCGTATTATCTATATAGTTTTCCTTCCAAAAAGAAGAATAATAATGCAAATATTCACCTATTTCAGTATCTTTCTTACATGCTATAACATATTTGATATATTCTAATTTTGATATACTTCTATAGCCTTCGGAACGCTGTCTTCTTCGCTTTCTTCTTGTTCCACTTATAATTTCTGCCAAAGAACGAGCCATACCACGAAAAGGCCTGTTTATTTCTTCATTTTTTAAATCATCTTCATCACCTATTATATATGCCTCACTATTAGATATTACAGTATTAACTGTCATAATAGTATTTATCTGCCTATAATTGCTGTTCTTTCCTTCCTTCAAAATTTCTTCTCGATAAAGGCAATTTAATTCTTTATTATCTAAAACACAGTTGCAAAATGGTTCCTTATAAACATAATGATCTGGATACCTTAGATTTTCTTTGTACTCATCTCCGTTTTCTAAATACTCCTTGTTTTTCTTATTAAGAATATCTTCATATCTAAAACACATATCATCTTTACATTTCGATATCATTCTATTAATTACACAATCTAAGCCAAAACTAGGATATTTCTCTATTATTTCCCAAACATCACCTTTATCTTCATCTATAATTCCTGTTGATTCTATACTATCGTCCAAACAGCTTTTATATTTAATTATTCCATCCTTTATTAATCTGTACACTTCTAAATAATCATCATACATCCGAATTTGACTTAGATAATAAATCCATACTATATCCACAATCACTAATGGATTTAATGCTTGAAATCCACATGCACGAAGCAGTTTATTAACTTCCTTATAACCCAGCTTCCATATTATGCCCATCTGCAAAATGTAAATACGTTTATTAGGAGCAGTTTTCTCCCATTTTTTTATCGCAGACTTCGAAATAGGCTGCATTTCATCATTTTCAAAATCATACCACCAAGTATCATTTGGCATATTGTATTTACAAAGATCATGTATATCTTCGTCGATTCTTCCCTCTTTCTTAAATTTTTCGACAAGCTTACAAAACTGTTCCGCCTGTGGTGTTTTGTATTGAAAACTCATATGCTTATAGTGAGAACTCATATACTCAATAAATGCCAGGTGGTTCTGATCCTCATATGCACTCTCAACACATTCATTTATACTATTGCATTTTTTCCTGATTATTACCTTTGATGCAGGTATAACATACATTTTATTAAATTCACTATCAAACTCACCCATATCTCTAACCGGCTTTCCTTCTTTGGGTGAGAAAAGTAATGACTGTTCTAATTCCTCTCGGCTGTGTTTATATAAATTATTCCATGGTAGATCGTCTCTAAATCTAAATGGTGCCATCTATAACTCCTTTATATAACATGAATCCTACATTCCTCAAACGATATATCGACGATTATAGCTAAAATCTTTAGTCAGCCATACCATTTATATAATGCACCTTTCTTTCCATTAGTTCTTTTCTTTTACCCTTCGTAAAACAGTTTTCTTCTGCCAAATACCCTGAAACTCTTCTTAATCTTCTTATATTTTCAGAATTACATTTAGGACATCTGCCTGCAACTCTTCCAACGTATCCACAATCCAGACAATTATCCATAGGAAAATTGATTCCTATATAATTACAATCATGGCTATAAGCGTATTCTACTATTTCCTGTACAGCTTCAATATTGCCACATGGCATCTCCTTCATCTCCACATATGTAATCGATCCGCCATTGCATAATTTATGAAAATTGCTTTCTATATCTATTTTCTTTCTGTAATTAACTTCTAGACCAACCGGCACATGGAAAGAATTAGTATAGAATCCCTTTTTGCATGCTGTAAATTCTCTACCCAAGTGCTCTTCATCATACTTTGCAAAACTCCCTGTCACACCTTCCGCTGCAGATGCCAGCAATGAAAAATTCAATCCTTCCTCATCTGTACATTTATCTATAAATGTTCTCATATGCTCAATAATTCCATATGCTTCTTCATAGTACTTATTAATGTCTTCAATCGAAAGTGAATCAATGCCACACATGACTGCGACCGCATCCCAAAGACCTATGAATCCTATAGATAACGTTCCATTTTTAAGCATTTTGCGTGCATCATGTACATCAGCATCCAAATAGTAACCTCTGTCATAATAGTCAGCAAACAAGCCATTACTAATAAGTGTCTCAAACCTATGAAGCAATAGTTCTTTAGCGGCTTTCATGTTTGCATCCAGAATGCTATAGAATAGAGTAAAATTTCCAACCGCCTGATATGCCATCTGTACAAGGTTCAATGTAACACTCGCTACATTGCCTCGGTTTAGTGAACCTTCACGACCATTAATATTTGAAACCACTCTTGATCTGCATCCCATAATCCCTATCCTTGAAGAAGCGTAATCACGATTGATTTTACTATCACAGTTGAAGTATGTAGGAACCATTCTTTTTGCAGTAACACTGAGTGACTTCATGTAAAGAGCATAATTTGGAGTATCCGGCTCAATATTGACTCCTGATTTTAGCTTAAATACAAGGTTAGGAAAGATAAACGGATTACCATCCTCATCTCCTGTTAAATAAGCATCAAGCATAAGAGTTGATACTCTTTGCCCTTTCATCGAAGTATCTAAGCCAAAGTTGAAAGTAACATAGGGCTTTTCACACCCTTTCCTTGTGCAAATATTTAAATTAATAAAGAAGTCTTTGAAAGATTTAATTATTTCAGAATCATCTTCGTCTTTAAGATACATAGCTATATCCGAATCAAAATTGATAATTCCTATGCCACCGGATTGAAGATTTGTTAACTCAACTATTGCTCGATGCAAAGCCGACAACATACTCCTAAATGATCTGGTCTTATTTCCGATTAGATTTTCTACAGAAATTCCTATACAGTTATAAGTCACATCATAGTACTCCAGATCATGGATATGACATGTCCTCTTGATATGATTTTCAGCATATTGTGGTGGAATTATATTCTCCAGTAATTCCTTTTTCCTTTGTTCCTGTCCAAATGCCACTATTTCACCTGAAGCATTATTTTTCCTATTTGCAAGATTAATTAATGAAGCTTTCATGATTAACACCCCTTATTCTATTGTCAAATCAAGTTCCTCGATTCTTCCATTTACATATTTATACATGTGCTGATTTGATGAGCCAACATACTGAATGTTTTCATCATGAAGACTGCTTACAAACCCTCCGGTTTTAACATAATCGACGTACTTCCATATTTCTTTCGGAACATTTTCATAATCCCATCCGGTATATATGCATATATTGTAGTCCATGCCTTTCAGCATCCTTACAAGTGCCAGCAAGCTTTCCTTCTGTTCAAACGGTTCTCCGCCAGAAATAGTTATCTTTTTGTTACCACAATTCCTATCAATGTAATCAATCAAAGTCCCCAATTCCACAACTGTGCCTTCGCCATGATTCTTAATTGCTGAATTGTGACAATCCTTGCAGTTCTTACTGCACCCTTGCAAAAATAAAACGCTCCTGAAGCCTGGACCATCATCGCAGCTTTCCTCAATAAATCCTGCACACTCTATTTCATTCATCTGCATATGTGACTCCTCCTCATCTCTTGATGAGTTCATTATATCCAACACAAGATAAATGGAATATCTCCAAATGGTGACAAAAAATATTTAATAATGAAAAAAGCACAAACACCGAAGTGTTCATGCTTTATCTGGCTTTTCTCAATACATATTCTACGACTTCTCAGGAATGCACAAAGAACTGTCTATTGCCAACTATATCTGGCTTTTCTCAATACTTGAAAGGCCACGAAGCTCTGCAGGATAAGATAGTATCATGTCTATTGCCAACTATATCTGGCTTTTCTCAATACTAGAATCTAACAGCCTCATGATAAGATAGTATCATGTCTATTGCCAACTATATCTGGCTTTTCTCAATACTAGAATCTAAAGAAGCACCTAAGAAAATATCTAAAGCACCGTCTATTGCCAACTATATCTGGCTTTTCTCAATACAGATATAGGCAAGAAATTTGGAGTATCAGGTACAGTCTATTGCCAACTATATCTGGCTTTTCTCAATACCAGTTCTTAACGATGAGGAAATGCAGTATGTAAAGGATAAGTCTATTGCCAACTATATCTGGCTTTTCTCAATACGATGGAAAGCAACACTAAGTACTTTGCAGCAGTTGTCTATTGCCAACTATATCTGGCTTTTCTCAATACCCTACCTTCTGTAGAGCTTTATTTACATGGTCTATTTTACCATTTTGCGGAGCAGAAATAAACTTTCTGGATTATGAAAGTTTTATAAATAGTTTTTAGAGGAAACACCTCATAAATCCAGTATTTATGCCATGCGGAGCAAAATATCATATCCAGCATTGCGGATTTCTCTGCAAAATGGGATTCTTACCTACCATAACCTGATTTACATCCTTGTTAAGCTTGTATACCCTCACACTGTCCATCTTTTCATCCGCAATTTTCTGAATTTCTCTTAACATCTTTTTATACTGACTTCCGGAAACCCAGCTTTCAAAAGCAGATTTCTGAAGAATAATACAGTATCGGAATACTCTCACGCAGACAGGTATTAACTGCCTGCGTGGTAAGCTGCACATTTCCAAACACCGATATAAATTCTACCATATGCAATGGAAACTGCTTTGTGGTATCCTTGTCTTTTTCAACTATAAAAAGATTGTCACGTAATGATATATGTGCTCCTTGAGTGTAAAAATATACTTCCATATTTGGCTATCACCACTCAGTCAAACTTCAAATCCATTTTTTCAAATATACTTCCCATAGAATAGATCAATCTATTCTTGTTCTTATTATTGTGCTTAAAGTGTTCTGATGATCTTTTGCTCTCCTTTTTTGAAGTTCTTTCTTTTTTAGTATGAGCTTTATTATCACTCTTACTTTTCCACTTTCTTACTATGTCTTCAGATACATCTTCAATATCAGGATAGTAAATTAGCTTAGCAACGTTTAATATAAACTCCTCATTCTTCGCAGGTAATTGTATAGGCTCATTTTGGCTTTCAACCTTGTAAGTATATTCATCTGAACTTACACCATTATTTGCTCGTAATCTGATCTTTGCGGAGGGCTTAATTACTTCTGAATCTCCTCTACCCACCTTTTTTCACCTGTTTCAAAAACGAAGCTGCTTACAATATTATGATCAAGCAGAATATTATACAGCATATTAACAACATTCTTTTTCAGCTTCATATCATAAGTAAAGAACCTGTCGAAAACTTCACTGTAAAGATCAAGCATACTTCTATCTCCTAATAATCTACATAATATATCGGCAACTAAACCCAAAAATTTATAGCGAGACTATCTTCTGATTGATGTGCTGCTTTATGATTCTAACAATCTCCTGTACTACCTCATCAAATCCTTTGGCATCAGAATCAATGAAGAAATATCTCATTTGATGCTTTGTCAGGAAATACTTCATCCTTTCATAACACGAATCATCAAACACACTTCTGCATAAATCAGGATCATCAGGATTTCTCACTGCAATCCTTCTTTTTCTTTCATCAGCTGACACATGCAAAACAAATGTTATGTCAGGTAATCCACACTCAGAAACAAGCAAATTGAAATAATCTTCATCGTCAACACAATTCCAATAATAATTACTCGCTAAGTGTCTATCTGTCACGACATTTACATTCCTTGCCATACTTGATACAAGATAATTTCCCAAGCCGTAAAATCTTGCCTTAAACCTCGGTTCCATCTGATTAACTTTTCCAATCACCTCCATATAATTTTCAAAATGATCATCCTTATCTGTTATCAGGTGAAGTGGTTTTTCTATAAATTCATAACCTAATAATTCTGCAACCCTCTTCGCAGTGCTCGTTTTTCCACTTCCGTCCATTCCTTCAATTGCTATATGCATTTAATATTCCTCACTATCTTTCAAATTAGCTTTAACAATGTTTTTGCTGTCTTATCTGTTGGTAATAATCCTGCAAAGCATGCAATGCTATACCTTTACTGCCTTTCACAGTTTGGGCTCCAGCCCTTCCTACCATTAGTGAAGCAACAGAAAAATCATAACCTTCATTTATAATTGTTCCAAAATTATTGGTCGCATCTTTATTCTTCATAAGCACTTCCTTTCATAAATCATCATGTAATTTTCCTAATCCTATCACATACAGCAACTATACCTGTACCAATGACTGAAACGTTTGCTAATGAATAAACATTCATTGCTATACCAGTTCCTGCAACTGCAAATGCTGCCGCTCCTGCAACCGGAGGAATGATCATATAGCACACAAAAGTTCCAATAGCTACAGGTGCAATATTCCTCCCAAAGTTTGCAACACCTTTTAAATTCTTCTCCATGGTGACAGTATCATAATCAACCGACAATAGTTTTGTCACTGCATCTGCACTCAAAATTGCAGCCTGAGTTTTTCCAACAGATGAACTACCTAGTTTTACCTTATTCATTTGCCACCTCCCCAAAATCTAAAAAGCTTATTAATCATCTCCTGCGTATTGTCCATTCTTTCTGAATTTCTCAACCTTCTCTCCGTCTTCTCTGATACACCAATTGGTGACAAGTTCCTTGATTTCTCAGCAGAGAATATCTCCAGCCCTTTGATAAACTTTTCTTTTTTACTCATATAAGACTCCTTTCTTAGCCATGATTCTATATATGAATCTTTCTAATTCCTTTGATGAGTTCATTATATCCAACATAAGATAAATCGAATATCGCCATGCGGTGACAAAAAATATTTAAAACAAAAAAGCACAAACACCGAAGTGTTCATGCTTTATATGGCTTTTTTCAATACCCTACCTTCTGTAGAGCTTTATTTATATAGTCTATTTTACCATTCTGCGGAGCATAAATAGCTATTTACCTTTTCATCCGCAATTTTTAAATCTATATCACAGACCAAGTTTTTCAAACATTATGTTTCGATAATTTGGATCTGACATAGCTTTTTTCATATCGTCTAATTGTCCATTATCATAAAGGGTCTTAAACAACTTCGCAGAGCGCTCTTCTCCCTCAGAACGTCCCTCTACTCTGCCCTCAGAACGGCCCTCTGCACGACCCTCAACCTTGCCCTGCTCAATTAATGCTTTTGTTGCAACACACATATCTACCGTCCTCTCTCCGTCAGGAACTGTTATCTTGGCATTTATAAGTACATTTAGCAGATCAGCTCCCTCTCGGCTTATTATCCAGTGTCCGTTTCTTTCAGCTATCATATTTTTAAACATTTCAGAATCATCACAACGTTTGATAGATTCAAGCATGTCTCCAAGCTCAGTATTGAGCTTTCTAAAATCACTTATATTTTCCGGAGTTACAAGCAGATTCTTAATTGTCATCGCATAGTGTATATCGGACTGATTCTCGATGCCCATCAGCACAAATACTGTATGACCGTCTGTCTTTATGCTACAGCTTTTCAAAATATCCCGTATTTTCTGTTTTGAAAAAGCTTTCTTACCATTACTAAGAATACACAATTCTGTCGGATCCTTATCAATTAGGTTGTCTGGATTGATAACCGGCTTACCGTCGTAGATATAGTAATTGAATAAATCTGCAAAATGTGCATTATCCTGCATGTATTTCTTAGTTACGTCATCAGCTAAACTCATATGATGCCTTTCTGTTACTTATATTATAGCATGAACTGTCAATCAAACTCTAATACGAATATCAGTTCTTTTATAATATACCACACATTTGTTCTGTTATCAACAACTAAATCCAAAATCGAGTAGGGCGGAATTAACCGCCCTCTCACACCACCGTACATGCCGTTCGGCATACGGCGGTTCAACATAACTTCAAAGCATTACGCTCACTGTAATAATCAAGACAACTAATGAGACCAGCCTTGGCAAGTACTTCTTTAGAAATTGCTCTGACAACTACCGTTTTAGTGGCAACCCATTGGTATCGGTCCCCGCAATACGATGTGAGCCGTGCAAGGTCTTTATTTACGCCCAACTTCTGCAATCCCCATTGCCGTTTCTTCGGCACTTTCCATTGTTTCCAGATGATAATCCGAAGCCTCGTCCTTAAATGTGCGTCAATCTCTGTCATAGCCTTTTTTCATAGAGCCGAGAGCGTAATAGTTTATCCACCCTCTTGTCACTTGGTTGATTTTCGCAATCTTACCTGTGACTGTTCCTGGCATCTTCCTGCAAGTCAGTTCCTTCAGCTTACGCTTAAACTTTGCTATTGAGTCTTGATGCGGTCTGCATCTCCACTCTTTCGCCCTGCCATCCTTATAGAAACCAAAGCCGAGATATTTCAACTTTTGCGGTCTTGCGATGTGGGTCTTGGTCATATTAACCTTTAGCCCGAGTTTTCTTTGTATCCAGTCCGTCACCGTACGCATGACACGCTTCGCACTTGCTTCACTTCTGACTGCTATAACGCAGTCGTCAGCGTATCTCGTAAAACGAAGCTCTCTTGCTTCCAGTTCCTTGTCCAACTCATTCAGCATAATGTTAGACAGTAATGGTGACAGATTTCCGCCCTGTGGGGTTCCGAGTTTGGTTTCCTCGTATCCTTGTGGTGTCATGACTCCTGCTTTAAGGTACTTGCGGATGAGTGACTCCGTATCTCCATCGTTGATGATGTTATGGACAAGACTCATGAGCTTATCCTGCGGTACGTTGTCAAAGAATTTCTCCAAGTCGATATCTACTATCCACTCGTAACCCTCGTTCAGATAAATAAGCAGTTGTCTGATTGCCATTTCACAGCTTCTGTTTGGTCTGAAGCCGTAACTCCATTCCGAAAACAGAGGCTCACACATGGGGCTTATTACCTGCACTATGCCTTGCTGAATTACCCTATCCATTACGGTCGGAATACCAAGTTTTCTCACTCCACCGTTTGGCTTGGGTATTTCTACCCTTCTGACCGGCTGGGGCTTGTACTGCCTCTGCCTGATTTGCTCTCTGATACTGTTCCAGTTCTCCCTGATATAATCTCCGAGTTCGTCAACAGTTACGTCATCTACACCGCCTGCTCCTTTATTGGCGCAGACTCTCTTGTATGCAGCGTTCATGTTGTCGTTGGACAGTATCTTTTCCAACAGTTCCGACATTGCCTTGTGTGTTTTCTCCTTTCCGTTCCCATGGATTCGCCCTATGTTGTGCAGAGACTGCTCGTTTACGTTTCGCCCTTTCTGCTGTCAGGTATTCCATGGAGCATACATTTGATTACACGGTTACATTGTTCAGCCCTTTGACAATGCCCATTTCAGCGCATCGTCTACTACAGCTTCTGCTGACTTCTCGCAGTTCGTTGTTACTACGGCATATGAGACCGTCTGCGAGATCTCACGGGATAAGCCTGTCAGTCTTTCCTCGTCTACCTGCCTGATTTACGCCTACGGGTTACGGTTGCCTTTTGGACTTCACTGTCTAAAGCCAGTTTATCCGCCGTAAACGCCTTAATATCAGGTTTCTGTTCGTCAGGCTACGATTTTGCTATCCCTTCTTCTCGCCTACACCTCACGGTGTAAACCTTGGGAGTTGCTTTGGGGTTCGTTGGCAACTACGCCCCTTGTGGACTTTCACCACAGACTGACGGCATGCCCGTCATACTAAAAAAGCACAAACACCGAAGTGTTCATGCTATATCTGGCTTTTCTCAATACTTGTGCGAAAGGTAGAAGAATGACAAGAGAAGAAATGACTATTGCCAACTATATCTGGCTTTTCTCAATACCCTTAGCGCGAAAATACCCCCTCGCCATAACCAACCGTCTATTGCCATCTTTATCTGGCTTTTCTCAATACTATCAAGGTACAGCAAATATGCTCATCAGTGCTATGAAGGTCTATTGCCATCTTTATCTGGCTTTTCTCAATACAGTAGAAATGATTATACCTGACAACGTTAAAGAGAGTGTCTATTGCCATCTTTATCTGGCTTTTCTCAATACAAAAGAAACCAAAAAATTCATTGCGTAACACCATGTCTATTGCCAACTATATCTGGCTTTTCTCAATACAAAATACGCACAGCCTCATTACCACTCAGTTTATTGTCTATTGCCAACTATATCTGGCTTTTCTCAATACTAAAATGGATGATTGGTGGCTCGATGACACTGTCCGTCTATTGCCAACTATATCTGGCTTTTCTCAATACAGCTTCTAGTGGTATGCCTTCGGGACCATCAAAGGAAGTCTATTGCCAACTATATCTGGCTTTTCTCAATACGCATATCTTGAGGATTGGGATTCTGAACTCTTAGAGGTCTATTGCCAACTATATCTGGCTTTTCTCAATACCTCACTTATTCACCTGGGTTAACTGCATGAACTCAACGTCTATTGCCAACTTTATCTGGCTTTTCTCAATACCCTACCTTCTGTAGAGCTTTATTTATATGATCTATTTTACCATTTTGCGGAGCATAGATAACTATTCCTTATTATGAAAGTTTTCTAAATAATTTTTTGATTAAAACACCTCATAAATCCAGTATTTATGCCATGCGGAGCAAAAGATCATATCCAGCACTGCGGATTTCTCTGCAAAATGGGGTTTTTACCTACCATAACCTGATTTACATCCTTGTTAAGCTTGTATACCCTCACACTATCTACCTTTTCATCCGCAATTTTCTGAATTTCTCTTAACATCTTTTTATACTGACTTCCGGAAACCCAGCTTTCAAAAGCAGATTTCTGAAGAATAATACAGTATCGGAATACTCTCACGCAGACAGGTATTAACTGCCTACGTGGTAAGCTGCACATTTCCAAACACCGATATAGATTCTACCATATGCAATGGAAACTGCTTTGTGGTATCCTTGTCTTTTTCAACTATAAAAAGATTGTCACGTAATGATATATGTGCTCCTTGAGTGTAAACATATACTTCCATATTTGGCCATCACCACTCAGTCAAACTTTAAATCCATTTTTTCAAAAATACTTCCCATAGAATAGTTCATTCTATTTTTGCTCTTGTTATTATATTTTGATTGATTTGATGATCGTGTGTTACTACCTCTTGATATTTTTCCTTTTTTATCATTCGATTTTTCTACCTTTACTACCCCTTCTCTCACCATATTTTCAGATACAGCTTCCATGTCAGGATAGTATATCAGCCTTGCAACGTTCAAAAGAAACTCCTCATTCTTAGCTGGCAATGTTGCAATTTTAAGTTCATCTTTGCTTCCAACTTTATAAGTAAATACATCCGAACTTACGCCATTATTTGCTCGTAATCTAATCTTAGCTGAGGGCTTAATTACTTCTGAATCTCCTCTACCCACCTTTTTTTCACCTGTTTCAAAAACGAAGCTGCTTACAATATTATGATCAAGCAGAATATTATACAGCATATTAACAACATTCTTTCTCAGCTTCATATCATAAGTAAAGAACCTGTCGAAAACTTCACTGTAAAGATCAAGCATACTTCTATCTCTATCATAGAAATAATGGAAATGGTCAATCTCATTTCTGAAAATAATGATATTTTCATGTTCCGCAACATTTTCAAATAATTCCAATCCTGCCAAATACAGTTGATCCTTTTTATCTCCTAAAATGTTGTTTCCATATTTCAAAAAATAATTAATTTTTTTACTTGTCTGCTCATTAGAATTTAATTCGTCTGATGCCTTTTTTCCACTCTTTAATGCAACATACATATCATCTTTTTTGTAATACACCGGCAAGCCATTGATGTACATTGCAGCTATCTGGTACAGTATTGCCCCTGAAATATTTCTGTCATCTACATTAATTTTGATATAATCAGCTTCTTTGCTACTTGCATTATTAAGACATAGATAATGGAAGCCAAGCTGAAAATACATAAGATCTCTTTCACGCAGGTAACACCACTTTATAAGCTGACCATAGAGTTCATTGATAATTTCAGAGTACTCAACTATATCCCTTAGTTCTACCCTATTTTTAAGAACCTGAAATGTTCTTAAATCCTGCTGTTCCTTCTTGTTACTACATATTCCCTTAATCTGATATTCTCTTATCAGATCTTCCTGTTTATGAAAATCATGAATCATATTTTCATTAACACGAGATATAATCTTTGAAATCAAATCTGGTGAACCATACAGCTTACATAATACCCAGTTTCTATTGACTATCGGATTGATTCCATCATAGTATATGCCGTTTTTCTTGCCTTCGGATTCACTGTTGCAAAAAGCATTTAATGCTGCTCCTGAATGTACGTCACCAAAGTTCACGAACTGACTTATGTACTCAGCATATTCATCTTCATCCCGGAAATAATCATGAATATCATTTGAAGTCGTACCATTAAGTTTGGTACACATTTCAAGTATCTTAATAATACTATCACTCTCTAATACCTCATAATAATTTCTTATAGGATTACCGTTTTCTTTCGCCCTGCGCTGTATATCTTTTACAAACTGAACATAATTTCTTATGCTTCCTAAAAACTGATTTGCCTGTCTTGGGTTTATCAGTCTCCCAAGTGTATACCATTTTTGAAGCTCGGGTGTCTTCTTAACCTTGTCTACCAGCTTTTTATACTGTTGCGAGCTATAGTTAGCAATAAAGTCTTCGGCCTTAATTTCTACATTAGACTTATGAATTTGAGCTGAAATGAAACCATATATTTCCTTATTCTCATCCAGGTATTCCCAAAATGCACTCTGAAGAACCTGTTTAAGAAACAACGGATAATGCTTATATTTATTACTGTTTTGCTTTTCGGCATAGGCAGATTTTTTCTTTAAACCATCATTATTCTGTCTGTTATATTCTGTCATTATAGCCTGACATACCTGCGACAAAGTAGCATTACCAATTGCTTTACCATAATATACAACCGCCTGCTTAAAACTATCCGCTGCCTTTTGGTTGTTAATGTCATTTTTATCTAAATTTTTTACACCCTCACGAAACAGCTTATATGCCTCTTTACTCTGCAAAAAATCGTTATAGTAGATTTCTTTGCAAAGATAATACACAGCACTTTGCCAAATCTGTTCATCCTTTGAATCTGTAAATTTAGGGGTTATTCTCTGCTCTGACAGACTTGAAGGAAAGTTTTTTCTTACAAATACCCTGTTAAAAGACGGAACTTGTGATGCCCTTTCATGATGGCTGCTGTACAATCTTTCCAATACTTTTTCAAGAAGACTGCTGCTATAAAACATATGCAGATTATTATTGTAAAACTTTTCCTTTTCAATCCTGGCAGCTCTATTGCAGTCTTCCTCAAATAATTTGCCAATAAGCTCCGTATCCCACGAACCATTATCTACATTTTCCGTAGAAAAATGAAAAGATGAATTTCGCATAGAATATAGCATTGACTTTAGAGAGTAAAGCAATTCTAAAGCATCTTTATCATCTTTCAGATACTCCTCACAGAAATTCTTCCACGTCGAGTATCCTCCCCAAAACTGCATGATATTCTTGCATAGATTTCCATCCTTCTTAGTACAGCTTCTTATATCTTCTTTACTAAACAGAAGAAAATCTTTGTCCGTATCAACAGTCGCACATGCTAAATAATTTGTTGCAAAAACGACATTCATAGATATGTCCCTCTGCAGACTCTCCTCTGCCTTTATGATCTCATAGTCAAAAGATGTGATACCATTTATATAGCTATCATCTATCTTTCCAGGCTCAATATCACCTGGCGAACTCAGTTCTTTCATTGCATAATTATATACAGCCTTACCTAGAGCAATATACTTAATGCTTAAATGATTGATAACAGCCTTCCAGACTTTCTCACTTATGTAGCCTGTTTCAAACTTAAACTCTTCGCCATTCTCTATTCCATTATATAAACGCTCTACTTCATTTTCTATTAAATGAATCCAGAAATGATTTGAATCCTCATTTTCAAATATTCCGCTTGTATTATTTTTTGCATAGTTCAAGGCAGAACGATAATAGTTAATATTCTGCTTTCTGCATCTGCTTCTGTTTTCTTCATAATCAAGCACTTTTTGTTCCTTGCCATTTTTACCTATTTTCGTAATATGGCAAATCTCATCAATAAATAAAGTCTTATTGGCTTTCTGCTCATCATGCTCTTTCCATACACTTTTTTCTTTTGTGTATGAATAATCCCTTATGCTTTCAGAACCATAAAAATACAGATTTACAAGATTGCGCAATTTCCAGAGAAGTGAATTACGTTCGTCCTCATCCAATACAGCATAGTCTGTAAGAAAGGCTTTTAATACATCCTTTTCTTTGCAATTAACCAAAGTATCACTGCTAACTGCCGAACTTTGCTTTTCTCTACGAGATTCAGACAATGAAAGCACCTGAGAATCAGAATCCGGCTGGATTACCATATTTTGATTCTTAATAGATTTCACGACATTTTTTTGAAGCTTTGTTTTTGTATATTCCTCAACAAGCTGCTTTACAAAATACTCTTGAATTAATTCTTCCTCATCTTTAGAAAGAGACGAGCGTATACCCGCAGCGTTTTCTATAAGTACTTTTATAGAATTCCTTACATTTTCTTTTCTGAAGCTCTTCTTTAGAGTTTCAGTAAGAGCCTCTTCTATATCATCATCATATATTCTTGCTCCACCGAATTTATCTTTCAATTCTTTAATTACCTGTTGGGAGGTAAGCGTAGAATATATTTTATTCTGTTTTTTTAGAATAGTTATTGCAGAATTGAAACTCTTTGCGACGAACTTAGCACCCTTCGAGATTATTTCTTTATCCTTTTCAGACTTATCGCTTTCCTGGCTATCATACAAGTCCTTTGTGTTAAATACATTAAACAACACTTTTGTATCATTAGCCCTCTTTGCTACCACATCTTCAAGACTCTTTTCATCACCAACCGGATCATTATAGATGAATCCAGTTATTCGCTCTCGGTCTTTCTGTCCGACAGCAACATGCTTGTGATTAACCTTGGATATTTGCATTCTTTCATCTCCTTCCTAATAATCTACATAATATATCGGCAACTAAACCCAAAAATTTATAGCGAGACTTTCTTCTGATTGATGTACTGCTTTCAAATCAGCTTTAACAATGTTTTTGCTGTCTTATCTGTTGGTAATAATCCTGCAAAGCATGCAATGCCCGCCACTAAGATTACACCAGCTGCGGCTATGCCCGCAATCTTAAGTCCATCATTTATATCGCTTTCTTCCTCATACTCTTCTTCCTCGTACTCTTCATCTTCTATATAATCATCTGAATAGTTTTCATTTTGATGCTCAGCGCACTCTTCATAAGTTATGTCACATACACTATCTCGTTCTTCCGACTTATTTCCTTCTGAATAAATTACAGACTTCAGAAGGAATTCATATTTTTCCAATATATCTGCAATATTCACTTCCATTGGAATAAGCAATTCAATTTGTGATTCTCTAATAATTCTGGCCATATTCCCTATTTCAGTCTCCGTATAGAGAATTTCTCCATTTTTTGAATCCTTATAAATTCTCTCCGCCAAATCCACCAACCCTAGTGTTTCCAGATAAGCAGCATCGTATTGCTGTACGATTTCTGCTTCCCAATTACCACAAACAAGCAACGGCGTAACCACTTTATCTGCTCCGATAAACTGCTTTATAACATGCTGTTGAACTCTGCTCTGATGCAAAACGTTATTCTTTTTTCCACGTATTGGGTCAACAAACTTTTTAGGAACAAGATAACCTCTTCTGTCCAAAACCATATCAGATAAAGGATTCTTTACCTCAATGCAATAGATTCCATAATTAGTAATAACTACAAAATCAATTTCACAGCAGAAGCTGCCCACAGACATAGCCACGTTAGGGATTATTTCTATGTCCATACTATCAATAAGTTTTAACTCATTAAATACTCTTCTTTCACCATTAATTCCAGCTATTGTAGTAGAAATACCCCTCTGCACTGATTCAAACAACAGAGATATTTCAGATATCCTGTTCTTAATCTTCGCATTATCAAGTAAATTCTTCCTCTTAGCCATGCAATTAATTATATCTGTAATATCTGTAATCCTATCTATATTACAGTTATTCTGTGGAAGCTGCTTTATCAGCTCGCTCTGCAGTGCAAGCATTGCATCCAACATTTCCTGTCTCGTCAATTTCTTCCTAAAAAACTCCGGATGCTTCAACTCCATGTATCTCAAAAGCCCAGTATTATTATCCTTGTACATAACCATTATATCCGTCCTTTCTATGCTGCAATTTTATCAGCTTTACTTCAAACAGTAATTATCGATACGGTGACAAAAAATATTTTTTAGTTGATTCCCATTTATGGTAAATAACCATAAATGGGAATCAAAATATCAACAGTTAAAAGAAATCAAAAACCCCACCGGCAAAATCAAAAATTCCCTCTGCTATACTGCCCACCGTATCAAATGATGTGTCTAATGCATCAACTATCAAATCCGTTGCCATATCAGTTGCTTCAAATGCAATATCTCCTATCCCATCTGCCACTACTCCGGCTACTTCTCCGACTCCGTCGCATAATTCCTCAGTTAAGCTACTGGTAATACTTCCTGCCGCAATTCCGGCTCCTACACCAATCGCAACTTTTGCTGCAAGAGGAATCGGTGCCGCCGCCAGCATCATCATAGTCCCCTCAGATGCAGCTGTACCAACCCCACTCGATACTGCGCCTTTTAATGCACTGGAAGTAATATTCGCAGCAGCATCTTCCAAATCATCACCGTTTACAATAGATTCTATAGCTGCAAAACCTCCGGATAAAATTCCTCCGACCTTGGCTGATCTCATTGCTATATTACCTACCCCTGTAGCAGAAGCAACACCATTCAATTTATTACTAATTCTAGATGTATCTTTAGTAGATATACCTGAATCCTTCATAACCTTTGCCAGCCCCTTCTCAGCTGCTTTACTATTGAAAGCAGCTGCGGTTTCTTTAGTACCTACCATTTGTGCCGAGTTATATTTTCCACTTTCGACTTGCTTAATTGTTTTTGCAATACCCGATACACTTGAAGTGTCCTTACACTGGAAACGCTCTATAATCTTTGAGCCATCCTTCGTAATCAGATCAACCTGCTTGGCTATCGGAGATTTTGTAAGACCGGTATGATATCCATTTCCATTTATCAGGTTTCGAGCATTAAGCTTATCCGCATACATTATTTCTAATGCTATACCTTTACCGCCTTTCACGGTTTGGGCTCCGGCCCTTCCTGCCATTCGTGAAGCAACAAAAAAATCATAACCTTCATTTATAATTGTTCCAAAATTATTGGTCGCATCTTTATTCTTCATAAGCACTTCCTTTCATAAATCATCATGTAATTTTCCTAATCCTATCACATGCAGCAACTATACCTGTACCAATGACTGAAACGTTTGCTAATGAATAAACATTCATTGCTATACCAGTTCCTGCTACAGCAAATGCTGCCGCTCCTGCAACCGGAGGAATGAGCATATAGCACACAAAAGTTCCAATAGCTACAGGTGCAATATTCTTCCCAAAGTTTGCAACACCTTTTAAATTCTTCTCCATGGTGACAGTATCATAATCAACCGACAATAGTTTTGTCACTGCATCTGCACTCAAAATTGCAGCCTGAGTTATTTCAACAGATGAACTACCTAGTTTTACCTTATTCATTTGCCACCTCCCAAAAATCTAAAAAGCTTATTAATCATCTCCTGCGTATTGTCCATTCTTTCTGAATTTCTCAACCTTCTCTCAGTCTTCTCTGATACACCAATTGGTGACAAGTTCCTTGATTTCTCAGCAGAGAATATCTCCAGGCCTTTGATAAACTTTTCTCTTTTGCTCATATAAAGCTCCTTTCTTTATGACATCTATTTGTTTTTGGTTGAATAAATAATATCATTCTGACTTTTAAGAAAATTGGACACATTATTCTCAATATCAACATCTGTTCTTTGTGTGCAAAATGCATACACAAAAGGACATATTTAATTTCTCTTTTTTGATATAATTCTTGTGAGGAGGCTTATGATATGAATAAAATAGATAAAGCCAAAGCATGGATTATTGATTATCTAAAAGAGCATCCGGAAGGTATAACCAGAAAAATTTTCCAAAATTACGGACTAGCCAGAAGTCGAGATACTTTTAATAAGCGCATGAATGAGCTTATTAAGTCAGGAATTGTTAAAAAAGGGCACAAAATAGGCAGAGAGCAGTACTATTGTCTAACTCAAAATACTACTTATGATCAGATTACGAAAGATTCATTTTTCAAGTATGTTATATTGCATACAATAGCAGGTTATCCTAAAGGAATAGAAAATAATACTATTTTATCAATTCTTACACAGTCAGAACAAAGCAATATTATTCGTCCTTTAGCAGATGAATTAGATAAACATGTTATGGAAGCTGACATGTCAGATACACTTGCAGTTACAATAAATAAACACAAACTGGATACGTTAATTAAAGAACTTTTAGACAGTAACCTTATTTCAGCTATCGAAAAGGAAAATGATAACGGACGCAAGATAATGATATATAAGTGTACTCATCCATTGTTTACATATGATCAGCTAATTGAGTACTATAGTTATTATCTGAATAATCCAACTGAGAAGCTAGCTGATGATTTTTTGCCTAAACAATATATCATATCAGGTATTTTTTTAGGCATTGCAAGCAATCCTGTCAATTACGATATCTTTTCACCATCACCTAGTGTTAAGGAAATGAAATGTACTTCTGTACCTGTTCAAATCGAATTTAAATACAAAGGCACAGCCAAACGACTTAAAAAATCTATTCTTGAAAGATTACAAAAAGTATCTACTTCTAAGCTAACTAAAAGCGAGAATGATACAGAAAATACAGTTTTAGTAAATTGCAAACTGATACTCAATGATGATAGTCTCCGAATACTTAGATCCTTTGGTTCAACCTGCACTATCAAAGGTCCAACTTCATTAATAGAATCAATGATCAAAAGTCTTAATCTTGCAATCAATTCATATTCCACTACAGAATTTGATGATAAGCTCGAAGTCCCTCACTATACCGAAAGCAACTCGCATAATGTAAAACCTATTGAATACTACGAAATTTACAATGATGTTTTTCTCAGAATCAGTATTTATCTTCATGAGCTTACTTTTAGAAGCAGCGACGGATATATAATAGGAACAAGCATAAAAAAGATTTCAGATAAACATAAGATTCCTATTGAAGCTGTGCGTAAAGATATTTATGCCCTTATGAATGTATACTCTAAAATTCACTCACACAATGATTCACAGTTCATTAAATTTAAAACAGCTTGTTACAATAACAATACAGATGAAATAATATCCGGAAGGTTTGATGATGAATTACTATATTCAGATATACATGGATTTGACTATTACTATATCAGCAAAGATAAAGAAAGTTTAAATGAACTAAGAAGAAAAATAGCAAAAATTCATAGCCATCGCTCAGACAATACCTTATCTATAATACTTATGGCTATATCCAGTCACAAGCAAGTGTTGATAAAAACCAAATACAAAGGTTATGGATACCATGTAGTGACACCTGTTAAGCTGTATTATAACGACCTGACAAGCTCCTATAAGCTTATTTACTATGATGGAAGTCTAAAATCTATATATGTGGATGATTTATTATCTATAGATGTAGATGAATGGACTAGAAAATACACTGATTATAATAGTGAAAATGATACCCATAGATTTATTCTTAAAGATAAAAGAGTATGCATACAAAAAAATGAAACTGATTTTGATCAAGGCGAACTATCAAAATATACTCCTCATGTTTGGGGCGCCGAATATGGCTCAAAGAAATACCACGTAAAAGTAAAATTTCACAAGTCTGTTAGAGAAAAGGTTCTTGAAGAATTTGCGCACACTGACACAAGTAAAACTATCTCTGATGTAATCGGTGATTCTTTTTACTTTGAGGATGACATATATGGTATAGACTATTTTAGACGAGTACTCCGAAGTTTCTTTCCATATGCAATTCTGTTAGAACCAGAAGACATCTCAAAGGAAATGTTAAATAAACTAAAAGAAACTCTTAATAACTACCAATGATATCAACACCTATCATATCGCTTTTGAACAATTTAGGCGATAAAACACGAGCAGCTCATGCGTATGCTGCTCGTGTTTTCCATAGGCATTTGAGATTACATATAAACAACCTCATAATCTACAAATTCAGATAAGAAACCATTGATAATGTTCTTCAGATTTTCATCTGCCTTACTATATATTCCACTAGCTTCTGCTTGTTTTAACCCCTTCTTTTCAATCTCATCTATAATATCATAATATTGCGATATCTCGATTGGATTAAGCGGAGTGTTTTCCTCTACGTATTGCATATTATCCCAAATGACATAATTATCATTCAGCTTAACTTCCGGAATAGAAATATATATTTTATCATCACCCACCTTTACCTTAATTTTTGAAATATCATAGCCAACTTTAACTACTCCGGTTGCCGTAATCTGAATCGAATTTGTTGTGCCAGGTATCTTATTTTTGACTATATATCTTGAACTCTCTTCTTTATGTGTAACGGTATAATTGCAAGAATATGTTGTAAGCTCTGCCATTTTATTTAGCTTTGACTCAACCTCATCTACCGTTACCTTTCTTTTCTTCACCTCAGCCGGTAACTGTACTGTCTTAACCACAACTTTCTCTTTAACAACCTCATCAGTTGTTGACTTACTTCTTTTTGCAACAAAATATCCGGTTTCAAATATTACCACTGCTGCAATCATAACAGACAGAATCCTTAGTGCTTTTACTCTATTATTCATTAAATCATCCCCTTTCTCATGGTCATCTCATATACCATCTTAAGAATTCCATCGTATGCTCCTTTGACATGTTCTGTTATTCTTGCAAATAGACCAGCTGCTATAGGTTCATTCTTATGCTGCAAAGATTCATTTGCCTGATCCTTCTGGCTAAGCAAATAAACATAACATTCTGCAAATGACTTTTTTAATCTTTCAGGATTGAAAGTCATTTCAAATCTCTTTTGCTCTGTTTCCATTTTCTCTATAACGTTATTGATTGACTTCAATTCCTCATTTGTATACTTCGTACTACTGCTATAATTATCAATTCTTTTGTAAAGCGAACCTCTGAATCCTATGTTTTCCTTCTTGAATTCATCATTCACTCGTATTTTCACACCTGAAGGAGTTGAAAATACTATCATGCTATCCACAACAACCTTCTTATTTATTCCAAGACTCCTGAATTCTTCTGTAAGTCGTTTTGTCAACAGAGTCCTTTTTTTGTCCATCTTTTCCCCGATGTTTATATCATGATAGCATGTAGTATTCCCATAAAGGATTCTTCCACTTTTGCTTATTGTGATATCTTCTTTTGCATTCTTAACTTCCAGAATAATAAAACCGTTTTTTGTCACTACAATCGCATCCAGTTCTGTCTCATTAAATCCATCCGAAAGGTAAATGTTTCGATAAAATGATGCATCCTCTCGTGTTACATACTGAAATGTATTTGCAACTCGGTCTTCTCCTTTTTTACCGGCTGCAGCAACTGCTATCTCCTTATTGATCAATTTCATTGCCTCTATACCAGCATTGATAGTCTCATTCTCTTCTATATGATAATCCTGCTGCATACTTTGAAAAGCTTTTACTACTTCATTAATTCTAACAGTATCAGCGGTCGTATTTTCAGTGTACAAGTCGGACGCAACCTTTTGAAATGCCTTAAGTTGGTTATAATACTCAACAAATGTATAGTTTTTGCGGGTGAAAACATTCTGTTCATCAAACTTAGAAAGAATCTCATTAACTGTATACTTCATCATAAGCAGCACCTCCTTATACCCATGCCGTAATAAATACTGCAAGATAGAATAAAACTATAATTCCAATACCAATTCCTAATACTTTCAACACCAGATTCTTCATGTCTGTTTTTCTCCTTCCTATGTAATTTATTTGCTTTTGTTGAATTAATAGTATCATCCAGTCTTAAAAGAAAATTGGACACATAAATCCCTTTAAAAACAAAAAGAAACATGAGTCAAAAAACTCATGCTTCAAAACTATATCTGGCTTTTCTCAATACAAAATAAGAAATTGGTTCGTGGATTATATGCATGTCTATTGCCAACTATATCTGGCTTTTCTCAATACCCAGGTCCTGTTATTCAGAAAGCAGAACCAAAGTCTATTGCCAACTATATCTGGCTTTTCTCAATACCCTACCTTCTGTAGAGCTTTATTTATATGGTCTATTTTACCATTTTGCGGAGCATAAATAGCTATTTCTAAATATGAAAGTTTTATAAATAGTTTTTTGAACAAAATACCTTGTAAATCCAGTATTTATGCTATGCGGAGCAAAATATCATATCATACCTTGCGAATCTCTCTTAAAATGTTCTAAAAAGACAGAAACGGCAGTAATGTTTCCTGTAGCATCCTCTTGTAAACCGCTCAAGTGAAATCAACTTCGTACTGAGAATTGCGTCACAGACTAAGAGCCTTCGCCTTGGCGAATCGTCTGTGACGTTAGTCTCAGTAGAAGGAAGTTCACTGGTTAAAGCGGTTTCAGGGATGCGAAATGGAATATTACTGCCGTTTCGTGGCTATATATTCAACTTTCAGCTATACACGTGCGTAAGCACCGGACAATTCATGATATCCGTGCCTTTCCAGGCAGGGATACCTACCTGAATTGTCCGTCTATTGTCCGTCTATTGTCCGTCTTTATCATAATTCTTCCAACATCTGCTGCGGATTATCTGCAGCCTTTACCTTATCCATAGCCTTGATGATCATACCCTCTTCATCAATCAGATAGGTTGTCCTCACGACTCCCATCGAAACTTTTCCATAGTTCTTCTTTTCCTTCCAGACATCATATGCCTTGATTACTTCAAGCTCTGTGTCAGAAAGGAGCGTAAATGGCAAACCATACTTCTCCTCAAACCTTTTGTGTGAAGCTACAGAATCTTTGCTAACTCCAAGTACGATTGCTCCTTTTTCCTGAATCTGTGGATATCTGTCAGCAAATCCACAAGCCTGTTTCGTACATCCTGCAGTGCTGTCCTTAGGATAAAAATATAAAATAACCTTCTTTTCTTTATAATCAGAAAGAGAATGCATATCTCCATTCTGATCCGGAAGTGAAAAATTGGGTGCCTTTGTTCCTAATTCAATCATAATGTACCTCCATAAATTTGTTTAATACCTTCAACTCAATTATAGCTCATTATTATCATAACGACACAATTCTTCGTATGATATAATCATTTTTAGAAAAAATTTTCATATAACGGAGCAGACCATGATTAAAACAATTATTTTTGACATAGGTGGAGTTCTTAAACGATTTGAATATGTGAAGTACATCAACAGTTTATTCAATGATCCTGATACTGTTGATGCTGTATATAACGCCATTTGGAAAAGCGGTAACTGGGAGATGCTGGACGCAGGCGAAGATGCTGACAAAGTTCTTTCTTTGATGATAGCTGGCGGAAAAGGCTATGAAAATGAAATAAAACTCGTATTTAATACAATAGGCAAATGCATGTACAGGCAGGAATATGCCATTCCCTGGATAAAATCTCTTAAGTCAAGGGGATACAAAATCCTTTATCTGTCAAATTATTCAAAATATGTCATGCAGATCTGTCCTGAGGTACTGGACTTCCTGCCCTACATGGACGGCGGCATATTTTCGTGTGATGTTCACTTAATGAAGCCGGATGAAAAAATATATAAAATGCTTCTGGATAAATATGATCTTGTTGCTTCTGAATGCGTTTTTATCGATGACAATGAAACAAATGCAGTTGTTGCAAAAAGAACAGGCATGGAGGCAATCCACTTTACGGACTACCTTCATGCCCAAAAACAGCTTGAAAAAATACTACATAGTTAAACTTATATTATGCTTCAGTCTGAGTTTCAGCTGTCTTTTTCATCTTCCACTCAGCCTTTTCCTTCTCAACTGTAGGCTGGAAACGCTTTACTTCTTCCACAACCACGCCAGTCATTGCAAGCAGACAGATAAGGTTTGGAATTGCCATCAGAGCATTCATGATATCTGAAATGTTCCAGATAAGCTCAAGTGTCTGAGTTGCTCCGACAAATACGATAAGAGAATATACAATTCTGTATGCGTAAATGACCTTACGGCTTGGGATAAGATACTCAACAGCCTTCTCACCGTGATACTCCCAACCGATAATTGTCGAAAATGCAAAGAGCATGATTCCAATCGAAACCAGATAAGAGCCTGCAGGTCCAAGTGTTGCTGCAAAAGCTGCCATTGTAAGCGGAACTGCTGAAAGTGTTGCGCCTGAAGCATCTGTTGTGCCAAGTACGCCGGATGATGCAATAACAAGACCTGTGATAGTACAAACAACGATAGTATCAAAAAATGTGCCTGTCATGTTGATGTAGCCCTGTCTTACAGGATCGTCTGTTGTAGCAGATGCTGCAGTGATAGCTGCAGAACCCATACCTGCTTCATTTGAGAAGCATCCTCTTGCTACACCATATCTGATAGAATTCATTACAGATGCTGTGATAGTACCAATGACGCCGCCGCCAACAGCCTTAGGATTAAATGCCATAACTATGATCTGATAAAGACCGTGTGGAACGTTTTTGTAATTAAGGATGATACAAAGGATACCTGCGATGACATAAAAGATAGCCATTCCCGGAACTACAACTGATGATACTTTTGAAATGCTCTTAATACCGCCAACGATTATAGCGAGTGTAAGAATTGTAACTACAGCACCGGTAACTGCAACCGGAACCCCAAAGGAAGTATGTACTGCATCAGCGATGGAATTAGACTGTGTCATATCTCCAATACCAAAAGATGCAAGTACTGCAAAGAGTGCGAATAAAAATCCAAGAGTGGCTCCGACTTTCTCATTCTTAAAGCCGTTTCTCATAGTGAACATCGGTCCACCATTCATCTCTCCTATCTCATTCTGCTCTCTATACTTGATAGCTAGCATACACTCACTGAACTTTGTTGTAAGTCCGAACAAAGCGCTGAGCCACATCCACACTAAGGCTCCGGGACCGCCCGCTGCCATAGCTGTTGCAACTCCGGCGATATTTCCTGTACCGATAGTTGCTGCAAGTGCTGTCATAAGTGCTGAGAAAGGTGAAACATCTCCTGTTCCCCTTGTTGTCTTTCTTGACTCACTGCTAAATATGCTGTGAAGAGCATAGCCAAGGTTTCTCCATGTCTGAAATCTGAGCCGGATAGTCATATATACACCTGTTCCTACAAGCAATATAAGCATTACCGGTCCCCATACAAAACTGTCAACTTTCGCTACAAAACTTGAAAAATCTCCCATACACATATCCTCCTCTGATTACTTTGGTCTTCTGCTTACTTACTTTTCCTTATTCTGTTGCCTCCAAAATCTCCTTATATAAATTGCTTCTGAGCTTTTCAAAAGTCTCAGGATCCTTGCCTCCCACGCTCTTGCCGTCAAGCTCTGAAACTCTCAGGCATACATTTGATGAAGAAGTAACCAAGATCTCATCTGCATTCCATACATCATCCATATAGTAAGGTGTCTCGCTTACGGCAATTCCAAGCTTTTTGCACATTCTTACAAGATGCGCTCTTGCAATGCCAGGCAAAATCAGGTTATCAGTTGGTGCTGTATATACTTTTCCATCTTTGATAATGTGACAGTTTGAATGTGCACACTCTGTAACTCTTCCGCCATGCCTGTAAAGTATCGACTCATCACATCCCGCTTTGGCTGCCTTTTCTGCATAGAGTACTGATGGAAGCAGATTCAGTGTTTTACAATTACAATATTCAAATCTGTGATCTTCCAGTGAAATACATTTGATAGGTGTCAGGCCGTCCGCCAGTGAGCCCGGTTTAAGCATTACCCAGAGATTTCCGGCACCTTCTGTGTACTTATGATCTCTTATGCCGGTGCCTCTTGTACACTGCCAGTATACAAACTGATCTCCGGTATCAAGTTTTTTTACAAGATCTTCCAATAAATCTTTAAGTTCTTCTTTAGTCATTGGAATTATGATATCAAGCAGTGCAGCACTATTAAAAAATCTGTCTATATGCTCATCAATTGCAAATATTTTATAATTTCGTGCGGGTGCTGCATCGTATACGCCATCACCGAAAAAACAAACCCTGTCATTAAAGGGAATTGACATATTCTCAAGCTCATCATATTTGCCGTTGTAATAACCTAAAGTCTTCATTTTCAAATACTCCTTCCCAACTCTCCTATAATTTCTTTTTCTACTGATATATCGTATCCATCAACACTTACAACATGCTCATGGGTAACGCCATCCACACTTCCCATATCTACAGTCTCTTTGATATAGTTTTCTATCCAGTCGATACGCACAAGCAGTTTCTCTGATGTCATCTTTTCAAGTGCTGCGACTATTCCATATGCTCCCCAGTTTGAAACTGATGCAATGACCAGTACGTCTGTCTGAACCTTGCAAGGTACCAGATTCAGTTTTCTGCTGATAATTCCGACCAGGTTCCCCATTCCGATCTCATTACCGCCATCACCGACTCCAATAGTTGGTATCTTTCCATAAGCAAGTCTGAATACTGTATCAACCGGTGCTGTATATTTACCAATATCTACACCCCTCATGTTTGCATATCTGTCATCCACATTTTTGCCGCATCTCTCTATAGAGATAAGACCTACCGGACTATACTCTTTAAGAACATTCTCGCAGTCTTCCTTTGTAGCATTCATATCGAGATAAATTACGCCAATATCCTCTTTTTCAAAAAATCCCTCGCAAAACTCATCAGTGAGGATCATTGGTGTATAGCCCAGCTTTTTCAGTGCTTTCGCAACAGCCACTGTTCCTGCCGGCCCGTCTGTTTCTGCAAATCCTGCCACATAAAATCCGGTTGCCAAAAGGACTATTCCCTTCTCCCACGAAAGGATCTCCCTTGCAGCCTGATGACAAAAGTCATCAGGTATATAATTTCTCAGCTTCTGCATTCCCCTTCCGGAATATCTGAGGACTACGTCTTCAATCTTCTCCACTCTCTATGACCTCCTTGATCGGACAGATTTCTATATTTTCTTCTATAAGTCTCTTGCTTATCTTTTCTGCAAATGCTACTGCTTTAGGTCCATCACCATGGAGGCATATGGAATCTGCTTTTACTTCTACAGGTTTACCTGTGATCGATGTTACAGTGCCGCTCTTTATCATTTCGATAACTCGCTTGATCGCTTCATCTTCGTCTGTTATCATCGCACCCGGCTTTGTTCTGGCAACCAGCGATCCATCTTCTTCATAAGCCCTGTCCGCAAAAACTTCACTTGCCGATTTTAATCCTGTCTGCTCTGCTGCATCTATTAAGCAGCTGCCGCTCAAGCCTAAAAGTATAAGATCCGGATCCACTTCATATATTCCCTCCGCAATCGCTTCAGCAAGCTTCATATCTTTACCAGCCATATTATACATAGCACCATGAGGCTTTACATGACTAAGCTCTACTCCATTCGCTTTGCAAAATGCACTAAGCGCACCCAGCTGATATTGTACCATTACCTTTACTTCTTTTGGAGATACGTTCATATTTCGTCTTCCAAAACCGACAAGATCAGCGTACCCCGGATGAGCTCCTATCGAAACTGACATATCCTTGCACATCTTTACAGTCTCAGACATTACTGAAGGATCTGACGCATGAAACCCGCATGCAACATTTGCCGAAGAAATATATGGAATAACTTTATCGTCCATTCCACATATATAATTTCCAAAGCTTTCACCCAGATCGCAATTAAGGTCTACTTTCTTCATTTTTTTATCTCCAATTTTAATATTTCAAGTTTACATTTTTCACATCCGATATGAACATGTGCCCCGGTGCATGAGTAATACAAAAATCCGGTTTTGATGCCATCACTACTGCCTGAGGTGTTACTCCGCATGGCCAAAATACAGGCACTTCTCCATCTCTTATCTCTACCATATCGCCATAGTCAGGCTTATTTATATCACTTATACCAATATGCTCAGGTGAGCCGATATGTACAGGTGAACCATGAACCCTCGGCATTGCTCCTGTTATCATTACAGCTTTTGGTACGAGCTCATACGGGATAGGTCTCATACTCACTACCATATTTCCCTTAAATACTCCGGCCGTCTCACATACAATGTTCGTATTATACATTGGAACATTGCAGCCCTGCTCTATCTGCCTTACAGGTACATCAGCCGCCAGCAACTCTCCTTCAAACGAAAAGCTGCAGCCTATCAGGAAACTTACCAGATCATCTCTCCAAAGATCACTTACATCTGTATGCTCTCCCTTAAGTTCACCATTCTCATATATCCTGTACTTTGGGATATCTCTTGCAATATCTGCGTCTTTTCCCAAAAACTTAAGTCCCCTTTGTCCAACATCACTAACCTCAAGCAATGGACAGCTTCGTGGATTTCTCATTGCAAAGAGCAGAAAATCATAAGCATAATTTTGTGGAAGGACAACCAGATTTGCCTGCGCATACCCTTCACACATTCCGGACGTCTGATAGTCTATCATTCCTTCCCGGATCAATGCCCTCACATCTTTTGGATGAGCACTTGCATATTTATTTGATCTGTCTACCATTTAAATAGCCTCCCGAAGAATGATTTCTTTTTTTGTATATCACCTATATCAACCTTTTCAAAGTGAACTAAATCTCCCGGTCTAGCCTGGGCAAGAAGTGAAAGATCCTCACTTACAACAGTTGCCACCTTTGCATATCCTCCTGTAGTCTGGTGATCCGCCATCAGCACTATCGGCTGTCCCGAAGATGGTATCTGCACTGAGCCAAACGCTATTCCGTCTGAGACAATATCAGTTCCGTTGTAGCTCTCAACCTTTGCACCGCTCAGCCTTATACCCATCCGGTCACTCTCCGGTGATATCTTATATTCCATAGAATAGAAATTCTTAAGCCCTTCTTCTGTAAAATAATCTCCCTGCGGACCTTCGATAACTCTGACCGTCATATTTCCATTCCATTCAAGACCTCTGTAATTTTTAGAATTAAACTTTTCAAGTTCGCTGTTTGAAAGTTCTGTGCTCTCCCCGATTTTTAACAGATCGCCTATCCTTAAATTTCTTCCTTCAAATCCACCTATGCCACACTTCAAATTAGTGGAACGGCTTCCCATAACCTTTTCAACATCTATTCCGCCTCTTACAGCTATATACGCTCTGCAGCCACTTACTGCCAGCCCAAGCTTTAATCTCTGCCCACGGACTATCCTTACCGCTTTATAATTTTCTATTGAATATCCGTCAATCCCAGGCTTCATATCTGCACCTGTGACAGCTATCACAGCATCCGATGTAAACTCTATCTCAGGTCCCATAAGTGTAGCCTCGAGTACGGCCTCGCCATCTGCATTTCCTACCAGCTCGTTGGCTATTTTATATGCCTGCCTGTCCATGACTCCGGAAGTTCCAATGCCTACATTCATATATCCAAATCTTCCAAGATCCTGCACTGTAGTCAATGGTCCGGGATTAATGATCTCCATTCCCATTGTCCTTAACCTCTTACGATTTCCATTTTATATGTTCCTTCTATAACATCTTTTCTTATCACTTCATATTCATATTTATTGACCGGTACAAATCTTATATATTCTCCTGCCTTGCAAAGAGATGGTTCACTTCTTCTTGGATCATAAAACTCAAGAGGTGTAGAACCTATCAGTCTCCATCCACCGGGTGAGCTTATCGGATATACTCCGGTCTGATCACCGCCAATACCTACTGATCTCGCCGGTATACTTACTCTCGGTGTCTCAAGTCTTGGAATACAGATTCTTTTATCAAGTCCTCCAAGATAAACAAATCCCGGTAAAAATCCAAGCATATATATTTTGTATTCTTTTTCGCAATGCAGAGCTATGATCTCTTCTTCTGTGAGCGAAAGCTCTTTAGCCATTCCAGAAAGGTCCGGTCCATAATCACGTCCATAGCAGCATGGGACTAATAATACTTTCTTATTCTCTTCGTTTTCTTTACGCTCATCGGGCTTGAACTTTTTTAATCTCTTTTTTAATTCTCCATATCCGATCTCATCCGGAGAATAAAAAATCATGAGTGATCTGAAAGTTGGAAGAAGCTCCTTTACACCTTTTATATGCTGACCATCAAGCCATTCAGACATTTCATGCACTCTCATATTGATCTTCTCGTCAATTATGTTTCCAAACTCTGCCACCAATGCTTCATCGCCAACCGGCTTAATCTTAAGCTCCATACAATGCTCCTTAAAAAAATAAGCGACACAAAGGCGTACAGCGTAAATTGCTGATGCGCCTTTGCATCGCTTCTATTTTGAAATAAAAAATGGCGCCTTAGAGTAATCTCTAAGACGCCTTTGCCTTCATTGATATGCATTATACTTGCCATGTATAAAAATGTCAACAATATTTTTTAGTCTAGGCGGAGTAAATTTACTGTAGGATTTGAAAGGTAGACTATACCCTATGATCAGTTTAGATGCTCAAACCTTACTCATTATACTGCTTAATAAGATAACAGTTCAAGGATATTTGTGCGTTCCGACGCACTTTATTCAAGGGCAGAGGCGTCAGCCTCTGGTTTCCTTTAGAACAGTTTCCAGATATAATTATGCATTCCTATGCTCATCCATTTCTTCAATTCTGCACTTAACTCTACTTGCATGCTGTCATAGTATTTTCCCCATGCCGGCTGCTTATGCATACTTTTTCTTACTTCTTTTACAGTTACTTCTT
>JQKK01000016.1 GCA_000746015.1 Lachnospiraceae bacterium MA2020
CCCCCCCAGACCGTCCCAAAACTGGGATTTATCAGCATTTTCGTTGATGTTTTTTAATCCACATCTACTAATTTTAAGCACAAAAATAGCCTCACTTTTCTTTTATTACTTTCGCAATTGAAAACTGAATAAAATGCATAATATTTAGAAAAGTTAGGCTTGTTATTGTACCATTAATTCCATTAACTTATTGAATCCAAGCATGTTTTTTGCCCGTTCTATATTATAGCCCAGGCACATGAGCGCAAATTCACCATCCACTTTCCGCATGCCTTTCAGCAGGAAGTAAGTGGCTCCCATTGCTCTTTTTATAGTTCCAAAAGGATGCTCAGACAGGCACATTCTTTTGGCTGTTTTTTGTCTGTCAGGCTTCAAGAAAAACTTTACTACCTGCAAAACTTTATAATGAAACTTTGATGCTTTTCTTTTTGACTTTGCCTGACTCACATCTATTGTTTCTTCTGCTTCATTCCAAGTTTTGCAAGGTCTTTCTAATCCATCTTTTGTAAAATCAAGTTCCTTCCACTCGTTTTTTCCTTTGTAGCATTTATTGCGATTTTTACAATGACGGCAGGCTGTTTTATTTGCATATCTGATGCTTCCATTTTTCTTGATACATTTCTGTCTTAGTATTTCTCCTGCGGGACAATACACGAGATTTCTTTCTGGGTCTCTTACAAAATATCCTTCCAATGCTCGTGCCTTCATGGATTCCTCTGTACCATACACAGACTTTTCCGACTCTATTTTCTCGCTGTCAAGATCCTTACGCCGCACAGTTTTAACTTCCATTCCGCTTATTATATCTTTATAAACTTCTGGAATAACACCGGCATGAAGACATTTTTTTATTTCTTCTGGATTGTTGCTTTTTTCATTCGCTTCTGCTTCTTCGTAAGAAATTTCAAGTTCATAACTATCTTTTCCGTCATCAGTAATTACATGTGGGATAATTCCATTTTCAAGACAAGATATCATATCATCTTCTTGTTCATATCCCTTATCTGCTACAACTTCGATTATTTCATCACCATTATTTTTCTTTATATCTTTTAGAGTTGAAAACAATAGGCCATGGTCTGTAACTTGATTTGTAGTATTATAATCGCGAATAATATGAGTGTTTGAATCAACCGCAGTCTGTGGATTATAAGATACTGTAAACCCATTTTTATTTTTCATAAGTCTGGCATCCGAATCAGTAAGTGATTTTTGAGCTGCACCTGATTCTTCCATTTCACGCTGATAGCATTTGTATTTTTCCTGACGTTCTTTGGCTTCTTTAAGCTTTTCCTCTACAAGTTTTCTTTCTTCAGAATCAGAATTTTCATCTTTATCTTCAGCGTCCAAAACCCTCATATACTCTTCGATATGTCCATCAAGCCATTTAATTCTGTCATCAATCTTATTTTTTGTAAAATTCCTGTCCTTGGAATTACATGCTTGAAATTTACTTCCATCTACGGAAATAAATCCCCACTCAACAGCCGAATCAATTCTTTTATTGAACTCATGAAATACTTTTTTCAAGCATTCAGCATTCTTTCTTCTGAATTCTGAAATAGTTCTATAATCTGGTTCAACTCCACCAATCAGCCATTTGACTTCAATATTCACTTTACAATTTTTTGCAAGCTTTCGTGATGACCGAATCTGATTCTTATATCCATAAATGTAAAGCTTTAGCATTCCCTTCGGATCATACAGAGGTCTTCCTTCTATTGCAGCTTCCTTAATGTCGAATTGCCCAAGATTAAGACCATCAACAAACTTATCGATAATTCTTGCGTCACTATCATCCGCTACCAGCGAATCCCATGCAACCATCATCAATTGATTTCTATCAAAAGTCTTTACATATGGCATAATTATCACCTCAATATTTAGTGGTTTAATACATCTATTATACCATAAAAGCAAACTCCTAAACCTTGAATTTATGCACTTTATTCAGTTTTCAATGTACGAATTTATATGTTAAACACCACAATATTTTGAGGTGCATTAACCATTAATATATACTGTCAAAGATTGACTTAATTTATCATTCATCTAGTTTTTAGACAGTCTCCCCCGAGTATTCTGTCAACAGTTTTGGATTATGTTCTAAATATTATACATTTATATATTAATAGTAAAATTGTCTGAATTTTTAAATTGTAGTTCTAAACTTTTCAGATGGATTTATGTCTGTCCGCACAGGATAGAATTTGCAGATGCAATACGTAAAGTAAGTCATAAGGACACAATTATCCGTATACAGGAAAGTGATAAACTAATACGAGATGTTGTCGAAATGAACGAAGCAGCTGTCGCTGCGCAAATAATGTAATGATACCGCCGACGGTGCAATTAAACAAATTCTTGAAAGAGATTATCCGGATAAGCTGAAGGACAGAGGTGAAGAGATACTTTTGGTAGGGATAAGCTACAATAAAAACGACCCTGATAAACATCACAGCTGCAAAATTGAAAAGATATAAATAAAGAAAGAACAGATGCCTGCAAAAACAGACACCTGCTCTTTTTTATAAACAATCACCTATTTTTGTATTTTTACATTGTAATACCATTTAACTACCGACGCGCCGATTATTATGACATAACCTATTATACTGTACACGTTTGGTACTTCTCCCAAAAACATGATTCCAATCAATGCTGCAAAGATGACCTGGGTATAGTCAAATACCGAGATCTCCTTTGCAGGGGCAAGGCTATACGCCTTTGTGATGCAGAACTGACCAAGTGCGGCAGATGCTCCTGCAAGTACAAGGCATTCCCACTGCTGTACGCTCATCGGCTTGAAATTAAATATCAGAGACGGAAGAGTCACGAGCACGGAGAACATTGAGAAGCAAAAGACTATCACCGGTCCTCTCTCTCCCATCATGCCAAGCTTACGCACAAAAGTATACGCCGTACCTGCGCCAAAACCACTCAGAAGTCCTACAAGTGCCGGCAGGCTTGCAAGTCCCGCTGTCGGCTGTACGATGAAAAGCACTCCGACAAACGCAATGGCAACCATAAGCCACTCAAACTTATTTGGTATTTCTTTCAAAATGAACACTGACATCACGATAGCAAAAAATGGAGACATTTTATTAAGGATATTTGCATCTGCTATAGCCAGATGGTCAATTGCCCAAAAGTTCATGATAAGACCCGTCGTGCCAAAAAGGCATCTCATAAATATGCCCTTATAACTCGTCTTCTTTATCTTAAAACCGTCATCAGATCTTGCAAGAGTAATACCCGCGATAACAGCCGCAACTGCATTTCTGAAAAAGGCTTTCTGCATGGTCGGTACATCACCCGATAGCCTTACAAAAAACGTCATCATCGAAAAGCCAAAAGCTTCAAGTATTACAAATAAGATCGCGAGTGCATGTCTGTTTTGAACTTTAGTATTTTCGATCCTCGTATTTTCCATTTTTAGCATATCCTCGGAAGCAGCTCATTTCCCGGCTGCGGAAGTATTGTCTGAGTGCCTATCTCTGTTTCCATGATAACTCTGCCCCGATTTTCCTCAGTGATCACACCGATCTTGGCAGCTCCTGCAGTATCCGGGAACTCTTTTAATACTTCGATAAGCTTATCAGCCTTTTCTTCCGGAAGTATGATAACAAGTCTGCCCTCGCATGCGAGATAGAGCGGCTCAAGTCCAAGCATACCGGTAACTCCTCTTACCTCGTCGGCAACAGGGATATCGCTTGCGCAAAGCTTTACACCGACTCCGCTCTCCTTTGTGATCTCGTAAAGAACTGTGCCTACTCCGCCTCGTGTAGCGTCTCTTACGACGTGGATATCTCCTACCTTTGTGATAGCCGCTTCAACCGGATGCCAAAGCGGTGCACAGTCACTCTTTACATCAGCCTCGATACCATAGTCATCCCTTGCGAGAAGTATGCATGTTCCATGCCTTCCGACATCTCCGGTCACAACGATGGCATCACCCGGTCTTGCAAGGGCTCCCGAAGTATTTGCTCCTTCTATAAGCTCTCCGACACCGGTAGTAGTGATAAATACGCCGTCAACCTGACCCTTTCCTGCAACCTTTGTATCACCGGCAACGATCCTTACGCCGACTTTTGCAGCCGTCTCAGCCATAGCCGCTGCGATCTCTTTGAGCTTGTCCATCTCAAAGCCTTCCTCGATGACAAAACCACATGTCAGATATAGTGGTCTTGCTCCCATGCATGAGAGGTCATTTACTGTACCGCAAATTGACAGCTTACCGATATTTCCGCCGTTAAAAAATGCCGGTGAAACAATGAAGCCGTCTGTTGTCATGGCTATCCTGCCATTTGGTCTTGGAAGTATAGCCGCATCGTCTGCTGTAAAAAATTCATTTGAAAAGTGTTCCTTGAACACTTTCTCTATAAGCTCGCTTGTCTGTTTACCACCTGCGCCATGTGCAAGCGTTACTGTTTCTGTCATTTTCATTTCCTCTTTTTCTATGATTAACCGAACTGATAATATGCGCTGCATGTACCCTCATTTGATACCATGCACGCTCCTACCGGGTGCTCCGGTGTGCATACCTTGCCAAAGAGCGGACACTCATGTGGCTTGCACTGGCCTTTGAGTATCTCACCGCATCTGCAGCCAGGATTACTCCTGCCGGAGGTACGTGTGATATTGAATTTCTTTGCCGCATCAAAGCCTGCATACTCCTCGCGCAGCTCTCTCCCGGAATTTTCTATAACTCCGATTCCTCTCCACTCAGCGTCGCAAGGCTGCATATACTTATCAACAAGAGCCATTGCTTCCGGGCTGCCCTTTCCTGTGACTACACGTGGATATGCATTTACCAAAAATGGCTTACCCTCACCAAACTTCTTGACAGCTATAGCCAGAGCTGTAAGAAGCTCAGACGGAGTAAAGCCTGCTATTACACCGCTCATACCCTTTGCAAGCATATCTTCACAGTCCTTAAGTCCTGTAATAGTATGGACATGTCCCGGATAAAGATATACATCCGTATGATCTGCCATCGCACTATATGCACCCGGCATTGTCTTGTTTGCTGTGAGAAGTGAAAAATTGCTGATACCGTCAGCTTCTGCATTTTTTACAGCTATGCATGATGAAGGAGTAGTCGTTTCAAATCCAACCGACAAAAACGCAACCTCTTCATCCGGATGCTCAACAGCATACTTCTCTGCATCCTGCGGAGAATAAACAGTCTGAATCCTTGCACCTTTCGCTCTTGCTCCGGCAAGACTCATCTCAGAGCCCGGCACTCTTACGAGATCTCCAAATGTGCATATCGTAACATTATGCTCAAGCGCCAGTTCCACTGCCTCATCTATAAAACCGGCAGGTGTAACGCATACCGGGCATCCAGGTCCCGATATCAGCTCTATCTTATCAGACAGAAGATTTCTTATTCCATGTCTGAAAATTTCATGTGTATGTGTTCCGCAGACCTCCATTATACGGATCTTTTCACCGTCATAATTTTTCAAAAGCTCTGCAGCTTTTTTCGTAGCTTCTGTCATTATTTCAAGAACTCCTCTGCAAGAATATCTGATTCATTTTCATCATCATCTGTGATCTTTGCGATAGCTGAACCCGCATGAACCATGACAAAATCTCCCGGCTCAAGATCAGCGATAAGCTCTGATGACACACTTCTCCTTGCTCCGGATGCGTCAACCAACGCTGTACCATTACTTACCTTTATTACTCTAGCTGATAAACCAACACACATAACTTTTTACTCCTTATTAATAAACGAAGCCTGTCCAAGGCATAATCCGCCGTCATTTGGCGGAACCAATGAATGGATGAGTACATTATAACCGTATCTCTCTAATCGGCTATGAGTCAACTCAAGAAGCAGTGTATTTTGAAATACTCCGCCACTCAATGCGATCGTACTGATACCGGTCTTGTCTGAAGCATATTTCAAAGCCTCTGCGATCTCGGCGGCAAGCGCCGCATGAAACTCAAATGCAAGCTCATCTGACGGTCTGTGCGCAAGCACACCTTCAACCAACGTCTTAAATAAACTGTCGGTAGGCAGATGTGCAAAACCATCTGTATCTATTATCGGCAAAATTTGATCTTTCTCAAGAGCCACTTCAAAAAGACCTCTTTCTGCTGCAAACTGAAGCTCTGTAGCTGCTTCTCCTTCAAAGCTCGACTCTTTGCATATGCCAAGCAGGGCACTCACCGCATCAAACAGCCTTCCGGCACTGGTCGAAACTGCTGTATTTAAGCCTTTCTCAGTCATTTTTGCGATCAGCTTTACATCTGATGCCTTGCAAAGACCTGTCTCTTCTGCTATCGCTGCTGCTCTGTCTGAGCCATAGACAGATGCAAGAAGCGATGCTGCGATCCTCCAGCCTGATTTTGAAGCGCTATCACCGCCCACCTGCTTGAACGGCACTATCGAGCCAAGCCTTTCAAAACTGCTGCAAGTGCACCTCAGAATTTCGCCGCCCCATATCGTGCCATCCGTGCCGTAACCGGTACCATCAAAGGATGCTCCAAGCACTTCGCCATCAAAGGCATTTTCTGCCATACACGATAAAATATGGGCATAATGATGCTGAATTTTTACCGGCTTTACACCATAGCTTTCAGAGAGCATCTCTGCGACTTCTGTAGAATGATATCCCGGATGCAGGTCACAGACCACCTCCGGCTTCTCTATCTCAAGCATCCTTCCTACAAGATCTATTGAACTTTTCAACGCTTCAACAGATCTGATATCAGCAAGATCTCCGATAAAAGCAGATGGATAAGCCATATTCCTGCGCCTGTAGCAAAACGTATTTTTCAGCTCTCCGCCAACCGCAAGCGTATTACCATCTTTCGTTCTTCCAAGCTTAAAAGGAAGAGGTGCAAATCCACGCGAGCGGCGTATCATGTATGGCTTGCCGCGATAAAAATCCATCACTGTATCATCGGCACGAGTCCTTATCGGACGGTCATGCGACAGTATCAGATCTACAAAACTTCCAATCTCTTTTAATGCTTCATCATCGGTATGACATATCGGCGCTCCAGATACATTTCCGCTCGTCATCACAAGCGCAGACGGCATATTGACGCCATCCGGATAATCAAACAACAGCATGTGAAGAGGTGTGTACGGCAGCATAACGCCTAGTCGCGGATTGCCCGGTGCAACCGAATCAGCAAGTGAAGTATCATCTTTACGCTTAAGCAGCACTATCGGCTTTTGATGCCCCATCAGCATCTCGCGCTGCTCCGGAGTAATCTCGCACTCATCCTCTGCCGCTTCTATATCTTTCATCATAACGGCAAACGGCTTACGCGGGCGGTTTTTCCTTTCTCTAAGGAGCTCAACCGCTGCCTCATTTGTAGCATCACATGCCAGATGAAATCCACCAATGCCCTTTATGGCTACGATCTTGCCATCAGCCAAAGCCTTCCTTGCATGAGTGATCGCATCGCCACTTTTTATATCACTTCCGACGATGTACACTTCCGGGCCACAGTCCGGGCAGCATACCGGCTGCGCATCATAGCGCCTGTCAGTGCTGTCGTGATACTCTCTGCTGCACTCATCGCACATAGGAAAATCCTTCATGGTAGTGCGCTCCCGGTCATACGGAAGATTTTCAAGTATAGTAAATCTCGGTCCACACTGGGTACAGTTAATGAATGGATGCAGATATCTTCGGTTATTTTTGTCAAATAATTCTCTCCTGCAGTCCTCACATGTCGCAATATCCGCCGGGATAAAAATCTCCCCTGAAGTTCCACGGCTCTCGACTATCTCAAAACCGTCATACTCCCTATACGCCAGAGAAATATCATCAATCCTCTGAATATCTGCCCTGTCGGGAGGACTTTCACGAAGAAGCTTCTTCAGTGCATTTATCGAGCTGCTTTCGCCCGTCGCAATTATCTCCACATAAGGTCCATAATTGCACACACTTCCTGAAACCCCATGCATTTCGGCAAAGCGAGCCACTGTCGGGCGAAATCCCACCCCCTGCACAATTCCATAAATCTTTAATTGTCTTGTCTCTCTTGCCAAAATTACATCATCTCCCTCAAGTACCTTCAGGTCTTGTACCACTTATCGCAAAATGCGTCATATTTGTCCATTCACCGCTGAAGTCTTTTGCGAGAGCCTTCAGACATTCATCAGCAAATATATGATCAAATCCGGAACCTGCAAGCTCCATGAAGTCGTTTTCTTCACGAAGTTTTACATCCTGACTCTCCTTGATCTCACGATTCATCATAAAGAAAGAAGCCACCGTCACATCTACAGACGGATACTTTGAACGTATCAGATCTCTGAGCGAATTTGCTGCCACCTGGCTGTGAACGATAAGTATCTTTTTATTGTTTAAATCCTGCTCATCGCGTAAGTATCTGCCCGCCAGAGGGTATCCTATCTCATAAGTTTTGCCTGTCTTTTCAGCCAGTTTTTTAGCCGCCTTTATCGCACCCGAAGACACCACAAGCATATCTGTCTTTGCCGACTTCTTCCACTCTGCCATAAGCTCATCTTCTGTAATCCCCATAAAATCAAGCGGTGTAAAGCCTAAAAGCTCTCTTGTATCATCATAAGAAACCAGCTCAAGCTCAGCTTTCTCAATACCCTTGTCATAAAGATCCATTCCATTGGAAGAAACTGCAATAACATCAATCCCTGTGCGCTTTTTCACCATAGTTGCAAGCGCTCTGTAGTCAGTACCTATAACAGCCGGTACCGGAGTACCCACAAGCGCTATGAACTTCGCATCAATGATCTTAGCTGCATTTTCAAGCTTCTGCACAAGAGCCTCGTCACGCCCTAAGATCGCATCCATATCTCGAAGTCCTGCACTGAATACTGCACTTTTGCTGTCAGTCCATCTTGGCTCATCAAAGCCACACACATTTCCCGTACAGCCACCTGCATCAATGATGACTATTAATCCGTCAAGCCCATAAAGAAGGGAGACTGCTCCACTCTGATCCGGCGCAAAAGGTGTCAGTATCTTTCTGAATCCCTTAACCTTAGAACTTTGGATATTTCTGACTATCTCAGGCCTGTAAACATTCTCCGGTACTATCGGCTTTTGAAGCTCGCCAGAGCTGAGCGCAGCATCTACAGCACCTAAAAGTCTGATCAGTCCATCATATCCAAACGGCTGCTCATCACTATTCCATGCGACATTTGGACATTCACTATGGTAAAGACCTGCGTCGCGCCCGATAGTTATGTCAACTATTACTTCATCAGAATTATAATAAAGCATCGAAGGATCCTGATTGCAGTATATACGAGTCTGGGGACTGAGCTCAGAAAGCCTGTCTATCCAGAAGTATGACTCAGCCGTAACTACTGCAAAAATTTCCTTTATTGCTACACCCATCTGTGACAGCGCCACTGCAAGCTCAAACGGATTGCCATTCATGCTCTCACCGATTGAAACAGCAAGCCCTTTATGACGACTGCTAAAATCCTCGACAGCCTTTTTTGCATTTTCATACATTCCACTATCGTCACACTTCGTACCGATAGCATGGAAAAACGCATTATACTGTCTGTGTATCCTCTCAACATCGTGGAATCTCTGTAATTCAACATAAGGCTGTCCGAGTCTTGTCGAAAGATCATCCGCTGCCGCTCTCGCCTCCTGATTCAGCACGATATTAAAACTGGCCTCAGACATTCCCATGAACTCATCATAGGACGCACAGCGTGATATCTCATTTATCTTTTTTACTCCTGCACTCTTAAGCAGAGTATAAAGCTCTGATGTCTCAAAAAGCCCCGCAAAAAATCCAAGCAGATTTACATGTGTAGAGCGGCGCTTTCTCTTTTCAAGAAGTGAATACAACGACTGCCTTACATGAACCATTGGTGGCTTGCGGCCTTCGCGCGTAAGCGCATACATGTAGCACGGTCTCACCCTTACGCCGCACTTCTCCTCCGCCTGCCTCGAAACCCTGTCCATATCAGTGCCCAAAAGCGCATCAGCACATGTAACACAGAGCATCACAAGACTAGGCTTCTCGCCAAGATAAGTAATTATATCGTCTATCGCACCGCTTATCTTTGAAAGATGCCTTCCTGTGACAAGGTCTGTCTCGTCCATTGTCAGATAGAAAAATCTGTCCCTGTACTGCGGAAGCGTGCTGAGCTCAGACGTATTACGTCCGCAGCATCCCGGTGATATGATCAGCATCACAGATCCCGGTATAGAAAGACCTGCCCTCTTTACTCCAAAGCCCTTGGCTCCGGGAGAATTATAGGCAAGCGTTGCAGGTGAACTATATATAAGATGCGATGAAAGCGTAAACTCGGACGGGATATCAGCACTCGTTCTCTTTGATAATTCACTTGCAGTATAAAAGGTTGCTTTACTCATTTTCTTCACCTTCTAAGAGCTTCTTCGCAAGCTCCATATACTGTCTGCTTACTGGAAGCGTATCGTCTCCCTCGATGACAGTCCTGCCCATTTCCTCATATCTGATGATATCATCACTTCTGTCGATATGACCTATTATCTCAAGACCGTTCTCCTTAGCAAAAGCTTCAACCTTTTCATTTTCATTCTCGACATTTCTATGATTAAGGACGACCCCCCTTACTCTTGCATAGCCTCTGTCTGCAAAATTCTTAACTGCCTCGTTGATATTTCTTGCAGCATAAAGTGCCATCTTCTCACCGGATGTCACTATCACTACCTGCTCGGCATATCCTTCACGGATAGGTGCTGCAAATCCACCGCACACAACATCTCCGAGTACGTCATAAAGCACTACATCGGGCTTCTCTATCTCAAAAAGCTCAAGCTCATCGAGCAGGTGAAATGTAGTAATGATTCCGCGGCCTGCGCATCCGAGTCCCGGTGTAGGTCCGCCTGTCTCTATGCAGAGCACTCCGCCGTATCCCTCTTTAGTTATCTCGTGATAGTCCTCCGGCAAAGTGTCATATTTTCTCATATAGTCCATTACGGATCCGACTGCTTCTCCTCCGAGAAGATTCATTGTAGAGTCTGCCTTTGGATCACATCCGATCTGTATTACTTTTTTTCCAAGCTTTGTAAAAGCTGCCGCAAGGTTAGCCGTAGTAGTAGATTTACCTATGCCACCCTTACCGTATATTGCAAGTTTTAACATCAAAATTCCTCTTAATAATCTTTGTTAATTTATTATCTAATTCATGTCCTACCATTGTATGCCAAAAACAGGATAGAAGCAAGGTGAAAATAATGAACAATATTGAAAAAGAGCCATCCGGCACACACCGGACAGCTCTCACCTACGAGTTACTCATCCAAAATCCTTATCTCAACCAGCGTCAGTCCACATGCCGGAGCAGTCGGACCGGCGGCATTTCTGTCACATGCATCGAGTATCTCCTGCATCTTTTCAGGCGGATACTTTCCGGCACCGATCTCCATTAAAGTCCCTGCAATGATGCGTACCATGTTGTATAAAAATCCATAGCCCTTCACAGTTATCCTGATCTCATCATCAACACGCTCGACTTTTGCAGCCGTGATCTCCCTGACAGTAGTCTTTGCCTGCGTATGGATCGATGACAAACTCTTGAAGTCATGCTCTCCTACCAGATAGTCTGCTGCTCTCTGCATCAGATCCGTATCCATCTTTGTGTAGCTGTAATGAGTATACAGGCGCTTAAGAGGATTAGGAAACTGTGAATTGCATATCCTGTAACAATATGTCTTTTCAGTCTGTACAAATCTGGGATGAAAATCGGCCGCCACCTCTCTCGAGGCCACGACCTTAATATCATCCGGAAGATGAGTATTCAGCGCATAGCTGAACTTCTCCGCAGGCATCCTTGCATTGGTATCAAAAACCGCAAGGTTTCCCATTGCATGCACGCCTGCATCAGTTCTGCTCGCGCCGCTCACTTCCACCTTTTCATGTGTTATCTCTTCTATTGCACGATTAAGCTCACTTTCAATAGTCTGAGCTCCATCCTGCACCTGCCACCCATGATATGCAGTGCCATCATAGGCTACAGTAAGCATTACTCTTTTCATATAGGGCTCATTTCTCCTGCAACTATAACGCCGACAAAATAAACTGCAAGTACCGCAAATGTCACATAGTCAAGATGGATATACTTAAGCGGCTTCATCTTTGTCCTGCCGTCTCCGCCTCGATAGCATCTGGCTTCCATAGCCATTGCAAGGTCATTTGCACGTCTGAATGCTGATACAAAAAGCGGCACAAGTATAGGCACAAGGCTCTTTGCTCTCTCTATCAGATTGCCGTGCTCAAAATCGGCACCTCTCGCAGCCTGCGCTCTCATTATCTTGTCTGTCTCATCCATAAGTATAGGAATAAATCTGAGCGCAATAGACATCATCATAGCTATCTCATGCACCGGGGCCTTAAAAAATCTCAGTGGATTCATGAGGCTCTCAAGTCCGTCTGTAAGCTGGTTTGGCGTAGTCGTCAACGTCAGAAGTGAAGTGCCTATGATGAGATAGATAAGCCTTACCGCTGTAAATATCGCCATCTTCAAGCCTTCATCAGTTATTGCAAACTTACCGAAACTGACTAAAGGATTTCCCGGTGTCAAAAACATATTGAAGACTACAGTGATCAAAAGAATGGTTATAATGCTCTTCATTCCACGCATGATGTAGCTGAAAGGAACTGTAGATGCCTTTACCATCAGTATCAAAAATAAAGTTGCTACTGCAAAAGCTCCGACATTTCTGAAAATGAAAAGCGAAACGAGATACACCAGCGTACCGACAAGCTTAGTGCGCGGGTCCATCCTGTGAAGCGGTGACTCCGCCTGATAATATTGTCCAATTGTTATGTCTCTAAGCATTTTCCCTAAAACTCCTTAGTATCTCAACTCTCGCCTCTGCAACAGTAGTCACATTAGTCCCCACCTTGAAGCCCGTATCTTTAAGATCCTGCATGATGTATGAAACATTTGGCGCTGCAAGTCCCATCTTTTCAAGGTCTTCTTTATATGCAAATACATCATGAGGCTCGCCGTCCATCATGATCTTGCCATCATTTACTACAAGTATACGGTTTACATAATCAGCAACATCTTCCATACTGTGTGATACAAGTATGACCGTGATGCCCTGCTCATCGTGAAGATCTTTCACAAGTCCAAGTATCTCATCTCTTCCCTGCGGATCAAGCCCGGCTGTTGGCTCATCAAGCACGAGGATATCCGGCTTCATCGCAAGTACTCCGGCGATAGCAACTCTCCTCTTTTGTCCTCCGGAAAGCTCAAACGGAGATGCGTAGAAATATTCATCCGGAAGCTTTACGGCCTTGAGAGCAGCGTATGCTGACAGCTCTATCTCTTTTTCTGACAGCCCCATATTTTTAGGTCCAAAGCAAACATCCTTAAAAACAGTCTCCTCAAAAAGCTGGTGCTCCGGATACTGAAATACCAGACCCACGTGTGAACGGAGCTTACGCATGTCATAGCCCTTTTCGTATATATCCTCACCATTAAAATATATGTGCCCGCCTGTCGCCTTTGTAAGACCATTTAAGTGCTGTACAAGAGTAGATTTTCCCGATCCGGTGTGACCGATAAGACCAATAAACTCTCCCTTATTTATAGTAATGGATACATCATTAAGTGCATGTATCTCGTCAGCAGTTCCCTTGCTGTAGACATAGTCAACATGATCAAGTATCAAAAGCGGCTTTTCTTCCGAAAGAGACTTATGCTCGACCTCAGCGCCCTGCTGCTCTGCAAGACTTGCCTCTGCCTTTGCGATAACGCTGTCTGATACAGTTGCTCCCATCGTTTTTCTCTCTTTAAGTGCGGCGATGAGCTCTTTTTTATCAAGTACGCCCTTTTTATTTATAAGTCCATCATTCTCAAGATGCCATGCAAGTACTGTCGCCTGCGGTACATCAAGTCGGAGCTCTCTAAGTTTATCCACATTTGAGAAGATCTCCCTTGGTGTTCCCTGCATAGCCACCTTTCCCTTACTCATGACGATGACTTTGTTGGCAAATACTACCTCTTCCATGTAATGAGTGATAAGGATGACTGTTACACCCTCAACCTGATTTAAGGCACGGGCTGCCCTTATTACCTCATGACGTCCGGAAGGATCGAGCATCGCAGTAGACTCATCAAGTATTATGCATTTTGGATGCATGGCAACTACTCCGGCTATAGCCACTCTCTGCTTCTGTCCTCCGGAAAGCTTATTGGGAGAGTGCTTGCGATACTTATACATATCAACAGTCTTGAGTGCTTCCTCGACTCTCTCCCAGATCTGCTCTGTAGGTATGCCCATATTTTCAGGACCAAATCCGACATCTTCTTCAACTACATTTCCGATGATCTGGTTGTCAGGATTCTGAAATACCATACCGGCAGTCTGTCGTATGCTCCACGTATTCTCAAATGCAGAAGTGTCCTTGCCGTCAACCATCACTTTACCTTCTGTCGGATAAAGTATCGCGTTTATGTGCTTTGCAAGTGTAGACTTTCCAGATCCGTTACCTCCAAGGATAGCTACAAAGTCACCCTTCTTTATATCAATATTTACCTTGTCAACGGCTCTTGTGATGCCCTCGACATTTCCTTCTTCATCTCGCCTTATATATTCAAATACCAGGTCTTTTGTCTCAACTATTCCCATGTGTTTTACCGTTTTTCCATAATTATCGTAGTGTTCAACTTTATAATTATACCGTCTATGCTGTATTTTTGAAAGTAAAAATTACACACCCTGAATTGTATTTACTTTTGTACTTGCTATTTTAAATTGTCTATGCTATTATTAATTCATCAAAAACAAACAAACGAAAGGCGGCGAGTGCTTCACCTAACGGCTGTTTGTAAAACGTTTAGAAGATGGATTAGAAAGAGTGGCGCGTGCCTCGCTCAATCGAAACCATCTTTTTTTTTTGCGCTTTTTAAATGACTGATAATATACGAAAAGAGCCACCGCATGGTGACTCTCTTATCATAAGTTTTCTTTATACCAGTCGATTGCTTCTTTGATACCTCTCTCAAAATCATACTCCGGATGGTATCCTAAAAGCTCTTTAGCCTTTGAGATATCAGCATTGCTGTGCTTGATATCACCCGGTCTGTCAGGTCCAAATATCGGCTCGACATCTTTTCCAAGTGCCTCAGTAAGACGATAGTACATATCGATAAGGAACTCTCTGCCGCCTGCAGCAACGTTGTATGCCTGTCCTGCTGCCTCATGAGAAGCTTTGCAGGCCTTTAAGTTTGCCTCGATAACATTCTCAATATAAGTAAAGTCACGGCTCTGCTTACCATCACCGTTGATAGTTGGTGTCTCACCATCAAGAAGCTGCTTGATAAACTTAGGGATAACTGCTGCATAAGCACCATTTGGATCCTGTCTGCGTCCAAATACGTTGAAGTATCTAAGTCCATAAGTATCAAGGCCGTAAAGCTTATAATAAAGCTTTCCATATTCTTCACATACTCTCTTTGTAAGTGCATAAGGAGAAAGAAGATTGCCCTCCTGTCCCTCCTTCTTAGGAAGTACCGGATGATCACCATATACTGATGAACTTGATGCATATACAAACTTCTTTACATGATTCTGCCTTGCAGCTTCCATCATGTTGAGTGTGCCTCTGATATTTACCTCTTCATAGTAGAGTGGCATCTCTATACTTCTTGGAACGCTGCCCCATGCTGCCTGATTGAGCACGTAAGTCACACCCTCACATGCCTTCATGCATGTATCAAGATCTGTGATGTCTCCCTTGATAAATGTATAATTTGGGTTATCTATAAAGAGATCTACATTTTCCTGCTTACCTGTAGAGAGATTATCAAGGCATCTTACCTTGTGTCCCTTTTTGAGCAGTGCTTCTACAAGATTTGAGCCTATAAATCCGGCACCACCAGTTACCAAAAAAACTGCATCTTCCTCAAATTTAACTTCACTATATGACATTGCTATTTTCGCTCCTCTAAACTCAAAAAACATTGGTTTTTCCACAATGAAGATAAGTATAGCTCATTTTAAAACATAGTGCAAATACTCAAAAGAACCCGCAAGCAAAAATGCTTTGCGGGTTCTATGTTTTTTATAGTAAGCGACAAAAGTCTTTTCGTTTACTATGCTTAATCAAATTCGTACATTACTACGCCAAACGGAGGAAGCTTAAATCCGATAGAATATTCCTGATTATCCCAAGGCTCCTTCTCTGTCTTAACAGTTTCCGGAAGCTTAACTCCTGTTCCGCCATACTTTGTCTCATCACTGTTCATGATGAGCCTGCATGTTGTTTCTTTGTAAAGTCCCATGCGGTAGTCATCTCTTTCAACAGGTGTGAAGTTAACAACTATTGCAATATTCTTCTTTCCAGACTTTCCTTTACGTACAAATGAGTAAAGGCTCTTTTCTGTATCATCAGCATTGATCCACTGGAATCCTTCGTGAGAATTATCAAGCTCCCAAAATGCAGGATACTTTCTGTAGATCTTCAAAAGATCACATACATAATTCTTCATAGCCACGTGCTTAGGATCTCCGAGCAGGAACCAGTCAAGCTCTCTTGCCTCACTCCACTCTCTCTCCTGTGCAAACTCCTGTCCCATGAAGAGAAGCTTCTTTCCCGCATGTCCCATCATAAATCCGTAGCCGGCACGTAGATTTGCAAACTTCTGGTCAATAGCGCCAGGCATCTTATTTATCATAGAGCACTTAAGATGAACAACCTCATCATGTGAAAGAACCAGGATATAATTCTCAGCACCATTGTAGCTCATAGCAAAAGTCATCTTGTAATGATTATCTTTGCGGAAGTATGGATCAAGGCTCATATAGTCGCAGAAGTCATGCATCCATCCCATGTTCCACTTAAATGTGAATCCAAGGCCGTCATCTTCAGGCTTTCCGGTAACCTTTGGCCATGCTGTAGACTCCTCAGCGATCATCATTGCTCCGTGGAACATACCTGTTACTACGGAGTTAAGGTGCTTAAAGAACTCGATAGCTTCAAGGTTCTTATTGCCGCCGTACTGATTTGCTACCCACTGTCCTGACTGCTTGCCGTAGTCAAGATAAAGCATGGAAGCTACAGCATCAACTCTGAGACCGTCTACGTGGAACTCCTTTATCCAGTAAATAGCGTTTGCAATGAGGAAGTTCTTTACTTCGCTCTTGCCATAGTCAAATATCTTTGTGCCCCAGTCAGGATGCTCACCCTTACGAGGATCTGCATACTCAAAAAGTGCCTCTCCATCAAAGTCAGCAAGACCAAATTCATCACGTGGGAAGTGTGCAGGTACCCAGTCAAGGATAACACCGATATTGTTCTCATGAAGCTTATTTACAAGATATCTGAAATCGTCAGGATTTCCGTATCTTGAAGTCGGTGCATAATATCCTGTTACCTGATATCCCCATGATCCATCAAAAGGATACTCAGCGATACCCATAAGCTCTACGTGGGTGTACTGCATCTCCTTGAGGTAATCAACGATTCTGTCTGCAAACTCGCGATATGAATAAAATCCGTCATTGTCCGGATGAGGATGACGCATCCATGAACCCATGTGGCACTCATAGATAGCTACAGGCTCAGCGTTCATATCCTTATTGCTTCTTGCATCGATCCATTTCTTATCTGTCCATGCAAAGTTATCAGAAATAAATACCTTTGAAGCTGTTCCAGGTCTCTCCTCAGCATATGCTGCAAATGGATCTGCCTTGTAAACAACTCCTCCCATACGTTTCTCAATGCAGAACTTGTACATCGTGCCTGTGCCGATACCCGGAACAAATGTCTGCCAGATGCCAAGAGGCTCAAGCCTCTCCATCGGATTGCGAGATGGATCCCACTCGTTAAAATCTCCAACCAGGCTCACATGACGTGCATGCGGAGCCCATACTGCAAAGTAGACACCTTCCTGTCCATCCTGTACAGATGCATGTGCTCCAAGCTTTTTATAGATATCATAGTGAGTTCCCTGACCAAAGTAGTACTGATCCTGTTCAGAAATGAAAACTCTTTCTACAGTTTTCTTATCTTCCTTAACCTCTTCTACTTCTTTAACCTGAGGCTCTGCGACGATCTGTGGCTTTACAGCTGCTTCCTCGTCCTTAATCTCATGGCTTGCTAAAGGTATTATAACCCTAGCGTTCTTCTGTGGTTGAATCTTATGTGCCTTGCCAGACTTCTTCTTGCTCATTATTTAATTGCCCCCATTATATATTTTTTGACTTTATATAAAGTCTTTTTCCCTCAGTACGATAAGATCGTTATCATCATAACGCTTACCCATCAACAGATCTATCAGATGGCTTGGTGTACGCTTATCTGCGTGCTTAATAGCCTCGTCAACGATCTCCTCCACTTCATTGATAGTAACAAAGTGGTCTGCTGTCTGCATCTCATCAATCCTTGTATAAAGTGCAAGAACTCCCATATCATCGATAGAATATTCCTGCTGGCGCGCGTACTCCCTTCCGTGGAACACCAGATCATCATTTGTATATGTCGGAATATTTATCTTTACATCAAAAAACTCATTTATCCACTCATGGCTTGACGCAAGATTTCTTAAAGAAAGTCTTGCATCCTCAAAGAACAATACTATGCTTGTATCCTGGTGAGTAAGTATCTCATGGATATCCTCAAGCGTTTCCTCACTCAAGTCACCGGCACGCTCTATTACAAGTGCGCCCGCATCAAGTGCCTGTATCGCCTTCTTGGCATCTTTTGTATTAAATGTTGTAGCAGAGATCTTTGCGATCTTTCCCAAAAACTCAGGATTATTAAGCCTCAGATCATTTGCAAGTGCTCCTGCAAGCTTGATCCTTGCGCTCTGCTCATTACCGGTAATAAGTACGTTTCCCTTATTGCCTTCCATCTTGATATTTCCAAGTGCTTCCTTGATGATCTCCGGAAGATCATGCATAGGAAGGAAATCTGCAAATATCTCTTTTTCAGCATCCGAGAAACCTTCTACTTCTCTTGGCTTTGGAGCGGCATATTTCTTTGGCTTGCCCTCCTTGATCTTGGCAGAAACCTTTATCTCCTCAGGCTCATCAGCCTCGCGGATGGTCTCTTCATCGCCATACAGATCCTCTTCATCCTGCGCATCATCCTTACCATCTGCCATACCATGAACTACTATCTTGTATGGTCTGTTGATAGGGGACTCCTCGATTGCTTCCTCCTCATCAGCGGAAAGATCCATGCTGAAGCTTGCTGTTTCAGCCGGAAGCTCTGCATCTGCAGGAATCTCCTCTGCTTCAAGCTCAGTTGCAGCACTTGCTGTCTCTTCTTCCTCTGCCACTTCAGCTTCAGCAGGCTTTACAGCTGCCTCTGCCCTTGCGATAGTCTCCTCGATATGCTCGATCTTCTCTTCCTTCTGACGGATAGGCTGACCTGTCCTCTTTGCAAACTCTGCAAGATTCTTTTTTATCTCAGCCTGAAGATTCATTGTGCTGTACTTGCCCACATTAAATGGAGGCACATTGATCTCCTGTGTATCCTGCATCCTGCTGATCTCAGCCTCGATCTCCTTTGACGGGATCCTCTTTGTAGGCTGATCAGAAATATCTATCTGCTTTATCTCTATTGAGATAGGATTTTCTTCTGCATCCTCTATAGCTCTTGCCTGCATGTCGCCATACTTTCTGGCTGCCGCAACCTGCTCTGCCATAGATGTGATAGAAATTATATTTTGTGAAACCTCTTCGCTCTCTGCAGGCTCTTCAGAGACTTCTTCTGAAGCTTCTTCAGCAGCTTCCTCTGGAGCTTCTTCTGCCTCAGCTTCTACCGGATATGACTCTTCCGGATATGTCTCTTCAGGATAGCTCTCTGCCTGATATGTCTCTTCCGGATAAGTCTCCTGCTGATATACCTGCTCCTGCTCTGTGCTATAGCTTTCCTGCACTTCTTCAGATGGAAGCTCTTCCTCCGTATCCTCCTCACGCTCTGCATGGGAGCCAGACTGTGCAAACTGAAGAACGTTTCTCTCCAGCTTCTCGATTTCTTCCTCTTCCTGCTCTCTGATGATATCCTCGATAGGACGCTCCGGCTCGTTTCGCATGTCATACTTGCGCTGCTGATCCTCAGTAAGTGCTGCATGCTGCATCTTGAGCTCAAGTGCCTTTGTCACATACTTACCGCGTCCAAACCACAGTATCATCTCATCACATTCCTCAACGCACTTTTTCTCCTGTCCGTCAAGGTGATACTGATAAGCCAGCTCATACGCCCATTTCTCAGAATATTCTGCTGCCTTAAGCTTAGTTAAAACATCAATACACTCGGCCGCACTCACCCCCTGTGACTTGTAAAGCTTATACTGAAGAATATATATACCGGAGTCCCCTTTAGCCAGCGCCATATATTCTTTAAGATACTTTACAGCCTCGGTGATCTCTCCGAGCTTAATAGATAATTCACAAAGAGCATAGACAATGGTACGTCCTTCCGGATATCTTCCATATGCCATCATCAGTATGCCCTTCGCATCATCATATCTCCTGTTTATTTTATAAATCTCACTAACCGTACAAAGCATGGAAACGCTCCTCACACGTCTCCAGTCAATTGTATCGGCGATATTCATTGCTTCATAAAAATCCTTATTTTCAATAAGTGACTTTATTTGTGCCACACGCACCTTATACTCGTAACGATCCAACTTCTTAATACCCCTGTTAATAAATATAAAGCTAAGTCCAATTTTAAATACAATTACAATCTGAGTTTATCACAGTGAAGTACTGCTGTCAAAACAATCTGATAGTTTTGCAAACTCTTCTAATGTAAGTTCTTCTCCCCTGACTGTAGGCTTTTTACCGATAGCCTCTATAGCCTCCAGTATCTGCTCTCTCGAGAAATTGAGCATAGGTGCATTTTTAAGTCCGTTTGCAAGAGTTTTCCTTCTCTGATTGAAGGATGCTCTGATGAGTGCAAACATAAGACTTTCATTGTTTACCTTTACCTTCGGCTCCTCACATCTAAGCAGATTTACAACTGTAGATCCTACCTTTGGTGCCGGCAAAAAGCATGAAGGCGGAACCTCTGTCACTATCTCTATATCGGAGTAGTACTGTACCGCAAGTGAAAGTGCTCCATAGATCTTGCTTCCCGGTGATGCCTTCATCCTGTCTGCAACTTCACTCTGTATCATAATTGTAATGCTCTTTAATGGTGCATGACTTTCAAAAAGTCCCATTATGATCGGAGTAGTGATATAGTATGGAAGATTTGCCACTACCTTTATCGGCTTTCCTCCATTCTTTTCCTTTGCAAGTGAAACGATGTCCACCTTAAGTATATCCTGGTTGATGACTGTAACATTTGAATATTCCGAAAGAGTATCTTCAAGTACCGGCAGGAGCTTGGTATCTATCTCTACTGCCACGACCTCTCTTGCCGCTTCACAAAGATACTGTGTCATCGTACCTATGCCCGGTCCGATCTCAAGCACCATATCATCCTTTGTGATCTCAGCGGCTGATACTATCTTCTTCAATATGTTTTCATCAATGAGAAAGTTCTGTCCAAACTTCTTTTTTACTGCGAAATCATGCCTCTGCATGACTTCCTTTGTCTTACCGGGATTTCCAAGATAAGCCATTATGCGTCCTCCTTTAACCTATATAACTTCAACGCATTTTTATAAGTAACATCATAAACTTCATCGGCAGAAATCCCCTTTATCTCTGCGATCTTTTCTGCAACATACGGCAGATAAACGGATGAATTTCTCTCACCTCTGTATGGTGATGGGGTAAGATATGGGCAATCCGTCTCAAGCACTATCGACTCAAGCGGTATCTCCTTCACCACTTCCACAACCTTTTTGGCATTTTTGAAAGTGACAACACCTCCGATACCGATAAAAAATCCCATCTTTACGTATTCTTTTGCCATCTCCTTTGAATAAGAAAAGCAATGAACTACTCCACCAATCTCCTCAGCATGATTATCTTTCATAATGTTGAAAGTATCCTCTGCCGCGTCGCGCGAATGGATGATTACCGGAAGCTTAACTTCTCTTGCGAGCTCAAGCTGACGGATAAACCATTTTTTCTGATCTGCCCTTTCAGCTTCTTCGCCCCAGTAATAGTCGAGACCTATCTCACCTACTGCCACACATCTGTCAAAAGATAAGATCTTTTCTTTGATGTACTCCATTATCTTTTCGTTAATTCCTTTGATATCAGACGGGTGGATGCCAAGCGCCGCGTAGCTCTCCGGATGCTCCGTGACAAGCTTAAGTGTGGAGTCTATCGACTCCACACTTGAAGCAACATTCACGAAATGTTGTACACCATTCTTTTTTAGCTTAATAAGCAATTCTTCTCTGTCTTCGTCAAATCTGTCATCATCATAATGAGCGTGTGTATCAAAAATCTTCACTAAATAAAACCTTTCAAAAACTCTTTATGTTCCAGTCCTGCGGCAGATGCTCCTTGCCAACCTGCGCTGCAAGATATCTTGTGAGGTCATCCATCTTTATCTCATGCGATGACTCCACATCCGCAGCAAGATGTATCTTATTATTCTGCGCGTACTGTGCATAGACATGCGCATATTTAATTGCCGGATAATCAAGGATTGCTTTCTCGATCTCTGCACAGTCATGATAGAGCCTGCCCTGGACGTCCTCGACCATTATAGTCCTTCCTGTATTATTAAGGAAGCTTACTTCTCCATTTGGAAGTATTCGTGCAATACGGTCAGTCCTGTACAGTGTACCACCGCCATAAGGATAGTCAATACTCTCGCCGTCGCCTTTAACCTTATGGTTGAGCACATACAGTTGTCCCCAGCCGCCAAATGGTCTTTTGCGATACTTCTTATCAAGTACATAAACCTTGATAAGTTCTTTTTCTCCAACATCGCCTACAAGCTTTTCCCCGGCAGCTTCATTAAGCCTTCCCGCCTCTATATAGAAGTGCTTCGGGAAAATATTGTCCGGCAGGTGGTCTGCCAGCTTTCTCACTGAAGTCTCAGTGAACATAGCCGTCATCACAGCCTGCATGGCAGCAATGAAAATCTCTAATTGTCTGCCATCAAATCTGTTTTTCCAATATCTCAGCTCATATCTGTAACCGAGATCATCAGCATATACCATCATGTGGAACGGAAGCGAATCAAGCTGTATCCTCTCTCTTGTCGCCGGCGCATCACCTATAGTATCAAGATTCAAAAGCTCTCCCTGATACTGGAAGAACATCTCATCCATATGAAGTGTGGAAATGTGACACTTCATTGTACCAAGTATCTGCTTCGCCATGCGCTTTAAAAGCTCTGTGACCGTCTCATGCGGTATATTATTATATCTGAAAAGATACGTAAGGAAAAGTGGTCCTGCCACTCTGTTCCAACGGCTGTCCGTACGTCCATTGTGTATGGAAGTACTCACGATATCCTTTTCACCACTAAAAATACTTATGCAATAATTAAATGCCGTAAGGAAAAATACATTCTCAGAAACTCCGTATCTCTGGCAGAAACCTACAAGCTTCTTACGGTTTATCTCATCAAATCTTCCCCATATAACTGCATTATCCGCCTTGTCGAGATCATGAAAATCTGATATTGTCAAAACACTTTTCTTTGACTCATATCCCTGCATCAGATCCTCATAGTATTTGATGTCCTTCTCTCTTGAGCCATTTGATTTATTTGCCATGTTATCAAGGACATACTCATAAAGGGTGTACTTCTCTGTTGGAAGCTCCTCTCCCTTATAGAGTCTGTTTATATCATCAAATACCAGATTCATAGTCTGACCGTCACCTGCTATGTGCGCAAGGTCAAAGAATAGATAGTTTGCCGAATCCGTCTGATAAATTGCTGAATGGAAAAGGTCGTTACCCTTTCCGTACATAAACGGCTTTAAAAGCTTCTCTCTTTCAAGCTCAAAACCTTTATCAGAAAGAATAATTATCGGAATCTCAATGTGCCTGTCGTCATCGCGACGATTTACATACTTTTCTCCATCCCACTCTATGCGCGCCTTGAGCTCCGGATGAACTCTGAAAAGCTCCTCAACTGACCACTTTAAGTGTCTTAAGTTTACAGCCGGTGAAAGCTTGAAAAGGAATGGAAGATTGGCTGTTGTATTCCCCTTCATCACATATGCGAAGTAAAGCTGAAGCTCTGTAAGAGGATATACATCTTTCTTCTCGTAGTTAGTGCCCTGCTGCTTTGTTTTCTCCCAGTACAGCTGCTCAAGCATGTCTATGCGTGGGTTTTCCATGAGCTCTTCCAAAGTAAGCGAAAATCCGATCTTTTCATATAGATCAGAAAGCAAAAGCACACTTCCCATAGAATCAAGACCTACGTCATAAAGATTCATATGGATGCCGAATCTTCTATGTCCGACTGCCGTCACTGCAAGGTCATAAAGCTCCTGCTGGAGATCTGTCTCCGGCAGCTGCATCTTTGACATAGTCTCCTTTTCTTCTTCTCTCTTTTCAAAGTATGACGAGCGAATGATCTTTCTCGAAGAAGTCTTTTCAAAAGGATCATTTCTGACTCTCAGGCGCATTATCCTCTGAAATGAAGGAAGCTTTTCATTTACTCTCTTTACAACTTCAGACAGTGCCTTGTGGATGTCTGCAACGCCCTCCGCATCTGCCCTTGCAAAATTAGGATAGATCTCAGCGCAGATCGTATCATCACTTCCATAAACAATGATATCCTCTACAAGCGCTTCATCCTCAAACTCCTGCTCTATCTGCTCAGGTGCTACATTTTCACCATTGCTGAGTATTATAAGATTTTTCTTTCTTCCCGTAAGGAAAAGAAAGCCATCATCGTCAACATAACCTATATCTCCGGTATGAAGCCAGCCTTCACTGTCAAGCGCCTTTGCCGTCTCCTCAGCATCCTTATAATATCCCATCATTACGGAAGGGCTTCTCACAAGGACTTCATCATCAACGATCCTGACTTCACAGTTTTTGACAATTTTTCCGACAGACGCTGACTTGTCAGGCCTCGACCAGTCCGGCGCCGCTATCTTTGGCGAGCACTCAGACATTCCATATCCCTGCCCTATCTCTATGCCTATCTTCTGATATCCTGCAGCAAGTGCCTCCGACAGATATCCGCCTCCGGTAGTGATACGGTGCATCCTCTCACCAAGTACTTCAGCTATAATGTCCTTCTTTATCCTGCCAGGCTGCTGCAATTCAAGAAGGTTTATCCTATTTAAGAGACTCTTTGCGATCATTGGTACGCATCTCATACTGGTAGGCTTAAAGACCTTAAGGTGGTCAACAAGCTTTTTCAGATCACGATTCAGGCATACAGTGCTTCCATATCTCATAGCCATCAGGATATCATCATTTATACAGAAAACGTGATGCGGCGGAAGGACTGAAAGATAAACCTCATTGTCCTGTCTGCCCGGCAGATCACAGCAAAAAACATTATCTAAAAGATTGCCCTGAGAAAGCATGACTCCCTTTGGCCTGCCCGTCGTACCCGATGTATAAAGTATCATAGCACAGCGATGCTCGCTGAAATCCTCCTCGGACTTCCTGCCGCGATGCTTCTCAAGCAGATCTCCGATAGAGCGCACTCTCTTGCCATCCTGCAGTGAATAGATCGACTCAATAAGCCTGCATCTCATCTGCGCGCTCTCGACAAGCTCCTTACTATCCCAGTCATAAAAAACTATATCAACCGCTGCCCTTTCAAGACAGTCAGACAACGAATCAAGATTCATCTGTACATCAAGTGGAACTACAACATTTCCACTCATCATAATACCGAAAAGAGCTATCAGATACTCCTTGCTACTGCCTCCGAAAAAGCCAACATGCAAAGGATGGCCCACTCTTTTCTGCTTCTCTGCCGCCCATGCCGATATCGCTTCACAATCTGATGCAAACTCTCCATATTTTACATCATAAATGTTGTCATTGTCCTCGAAGCGGATATAAACTTTGTTTCCATACTCCACTGCGGCATTTCTCACCAGATCCCTAACAGTCTTGGTATTGCTGGCATCCATAACTACCCTCCATTTTTAGTATCTCCCGATCACCGGCAGATACAATTCTATTATCCCTTCATACTGACAGGTATCACCCTTATTACCCTGCCAATTCTAGCCTTAGCAAAACATAAAACGTACTAAGTTAGTATACCATATTTCTCCATATTTTTCATTGAAAAAGGAGCCGTCCGAGACAGCTCCTTTAACATTACTTTAGTTTATTTAATCTTAAACTTCATTGTAAACTTCTTACCGTTTATTGTATATGGAAGCTTCATACTTCCCTTTCCTGATGCCTTACCTGATACATGCGGATAGCCATCTGCTCCGATAGTGCCAACCTTTATATCAGATATTGAGCCCTTGCCTGATGCTGAGCCAAATACAGCATTAAGCGGAATATTCTTAAACGGGATATCAAATTCACTTTCTGTACCTATCTGTATCTTCTGCTTCTTGATAGAAGTAACACCCTTTGCGTTAGATGCCGCATATGAAGTATCGTTAGGATCGATCGCTGTAACCTTTACTTCGACTGTCTTGCTGTCCGCTGTAAAGGTAACGATGCCATTCTCAACAGACTTCTTGATCTTGAGAACACCCTTCTTGTTGATCTTCATCTGCTTCTTATTTGCCTCAGCAACCTTGAAGTCTGTCGCACCTGCACACTCAATCTGAATCTTATTACCGGCTGCTACTGTGATATGATTATTAGAAGCTGTTGCATCTATCGTAATCTTACCCATTTTACCTGAAGTTTCAACCTTTACAGTATCTCCAACAGCTGCAAGACCGCTCTCTTTAGCCTCGGTCGCCTTCTTCTGTTCCTCCGGTACAGCATTAGCTGAAGGTGTAACGTCTGTTGATGGTTCTGTATTGTCTGAAGGTGTCTTATTTTCTGAAGGTGTCTTGTTTTCTGATGGCGTCTTATTCTCTGAAGGTGTCTTGTTCTCTGATGGTGTCTTATTTTCAGATGGTGTATCACTGCTGCCGTCATCCTTGTAGATGAGAAGCTTCTTTTCTTTGTCAAGCTTTATGCCATGACTTCCCTTTGCATCATCATAAATCAGACTATCAAGATCCTCTATCTTACTTACATCAATCGAAGCAAACTCATTATCCCATGCATCAAGATGCTTGATCTTTGTATTCTTTTCGATATTGAGTGCTGCGAGTTTATTATTTGCACAGTCAACAGTCACAAGATCGGGACATCCACTGAGATCGAGTTCTGTGAGCTCATTGTTGCTGACTCTTATATTCAAGAGATTCTTGCAGCCAGAAACATTAATACTTGTAAGCTTATTATTGCCTAATTCAATGGATGAAAGGTTTGCAAGTGAAGAAAGGTCAACTGATGTGATCTCATTATCTTTTGCAATCAAATTTTCCAGTCCATAGAAAATCTCAATACCCTTCAGGCTCTTAATACCTTTTCCCGTAACTTCTATCGCACCTTCAATGCCTTCACCCTTTACTGCAGCAATCTCTTCTCCGCTGAGCTTGCCATCTTTATTTGTATCAAAGGTATCAATTACATACTGACGGAAATTTGCATCCGGGAAGGTTTCTTCATCAATATCAAGCTTTTTAGGATTATCATATGTAATACACTTGTTGGTTACGTCAAGTGTGCCATCCGGAGCGTTTGTACCGATATCAAAATTAGCTAAACCGCCATATATATATTCTTCTTTTACATGTGAAAGATCTACCTTATTGAAGTAATTATTCCATCCATATAGTCTGTTCAAGCTTACGCTGTCACTAACATCAAGAGACGAAATCTCATTATCATCACACTGAAGCCACTCCAAATCAATGCCTGATAAATCCAATGATTGAATTTTGTTCCCTGAACATTTGAGAGTTCTCAATTTGGTATTATTTCTTACGTCAAGTTTAGAAAGTTTATTATTTTCACAATCTAACCAACCAAGTAATTCATTTGCAGATAAATCAAGTTCTGAAATATTATTTTTTCCCAATTCAAGACTTGAAAGTTCAGGACATACAGAAACATCTATACTTTCAAGTTTATTACGCTTCAACGACAACCCATAAAGATTAGGGACATCAGAAAGATCAATTTCTGTAAGATTGGCACCATTCATAAAAATGATCCCAACATTTGGACATCCACTAAAATCAGGTTTCTTCAAACATCCCTTTTGCTCAATACATTGATAATCAAATTGCTCAAATTTATCATTATCACCAAATATGACCTCTTTAAGTGCGTAACAATCCTCAAGTCCCAAAAAACTCAATTTAGTATTCTTTGATAGATCGAGCTCCGTAAGTCCTGTTATATTGCCACTTGAATCCTCTTCATAAGGATCTTGTATTCTCAGGTAGTCGATATTAGGGAAAAATTCAATTCCCTTGGTGCTTTTAATCATTTCCCCCGAAGCACCCTTTAGTTCATTTCCATTAAACTGAACACGGGTAACCTGACTTCTTTCATCAGCACTCAAGATACCATCATCATTTTGGTCGTATTTTGTTGAACCCCAGTCATGATAACCTACTTGTATGTGCTTTCTAAAGGCTGGATCTGGAAAATTTGTTTCGTTAATTGCAATATCTCCATCAGCACTTACATCCAGCTTCCCTGAACCTGCGGTGATAACCGGATTCTCATCCTCCTCTGCTACCTTTTCCGGAGTTTCTAAATTGTCTGTTAACTCAGTAACATCCCCCCCGTTGTTAGAATTTTCAGCATATACAATAGCCGTCTGTGCAGACATAGTCATAGACATTGTAAGTATAGCTGACATAGCGATTGCCTGTACTTTTCTTAGCCTCATCTACTCCCTCGCTTTCCCGACACCATATTTTTCAATACGCGCTTAAAGCGGCATTACTAAATAGTGTCTTAACAAATAATGAATAATTACTGAATCATTATAACATATAGTTGTCTGAATATTTAGTAGATATGACATAAATTGTGTACTTTATTATATGCTGTATACACGTTTTCATCTTACTCAAGCCAGTAATTTTAGAGCCCAAAAAAGAAAGCCCCAGAGTCTAGCACACTCTGGGGCTTTTGCCATGGAACTTTTGCTCGAAAATTCCTTACCTATTCCCTAGTATAGCAGATATATGATAAAAGTCAAATCCTCACACTTCCAAGCCTTATCCCACCATCACTCAATATACATTCCCTATAATTGTCTATCCTGTCTGTCACTTTGAGTTCTTCTATGAGACGGCGGTCAGCTTCACCTGCATGCGGAGTATACCATACTGGTATCATTCCTGCTCCTTTTGCGCCCTGCATATCGTTTTTTGCATCGTCTCCGATAAATACGCACTCATCACAGCTGATGCCAAGTTTACCGAGCGCATAGTCAAAAAATGGCTTTGTAGGCTTCTCTGCAGCAGCTTCCTCACTCGTAACCATGCAGTCAACATACTGGGATATCCCGAGTGCTCTGATCTTTTCAAACTGCACAAAAGCTGTCATATTTGTTCCAATTCCAATCTTTATCCCCTTATTTTTGAGTGCCTCAAGCAGTTCAACAAGTCCCTCTTCCACTTTCATATTTCTAATAAGGGTATTCCAGTAAGTCATTGCAAGCTCCATTGCATGCGGAAACACCGGAAGACCTCGCTTTTCAAGAAAGTACTGGGAACGCACAAGACGGTTATGATATGCAGGATTTTCCATACCCATGCGGTCCATCACAGCATCATAGGCTTCTTTCCAGCCCCTCTCGGCTTCATCGATGCTCATGCCAAAATGGACATTACAGTACCTTGCAAAAGCTTCTGCTCCGAGCTTTGTTGTCGTGCTGAAATCATAAAGTGTATTATCAATATCAAAAATCACTGCTTTTATCATATTGTGACGCCTTTCTCTACAATTCTTTATTTCAAAAATTCCTCAAGTTCCTCAGGTGTTCCAAGTACATGCACCTTATCCGGTGAAATATCGGATATATATATTTCTCCATTCTTTGAAAGCAGGTAATCATACAACGGTGCTACATATTTCTCACCGTTTACAAGCTCTCTCTCCTCCCCATAATATTCATTATAAAGGTCACTGTAAAGTCCGCAAGTTTTGAAATAATACGCACCGAGTGTACAGTAATCAGATATCCTCTGTTTTTCCCTGATCTCAGCCACTTTTCCTTCCTCATCAAGTCTTACAAAACTCCAGTGGTCTCCCTCTGCCCTAAAGCATGGGATAAAACCGTCCCCCTTCAACTCTGCACTATTCATCTCTCCGGCTTCTACATAAGTATCTATGTTGTAAATAAGAAGTGCATTGTCTTTTTTCCAGTATTTTGATGCAAGCATAGCGGTAGTTGCCTGCCCGTCAGTGAGATAATCTATCATTATTACATGATAATTATCGAGTCCCATCTCGCTGCACTTATTTTTTATAAACTGCTCAGCATCACACGTCTCATCCTTCATTGCGATAAAAATATACTGATCAACATCCTGTCTATAGCCCTCAAGACTTATCATCGACCATTCAAACAAGGTCTTTCCCTTTGCATCTATCATATATTTAGGCACAGTATATCCTGCCCTGCGAAAGCGTGAGCCAAGCCCTCCCATAGTTATAACTACATCAATTTTCTTATCCATAAACCTCTCCTCTGTCACCATGTCTATCACCGATTATGTTACTGTTCACTCGCTTACAGCTCGCTCCAGTAACGAGTTTTGCCAATGCAGATTGCCTTCGGCAATGGGCAAAACTCAATGCCCTGCGTAATTTGTTGGGGCATAACTGCGCAGCTAGTGCGCAGTTTGCCTGTGAACTGTAACCCGATTATAACACAGATCAATTTCTTTGAAATTCCTTTACATCAAAAAGGCGGCTGCATTTTTACGTGCAGCCGCCTTTATCATTATTTATTATCCCATTGTCACAACAACGTCTACGCTCTTCTTGCCTTCTACAGCCGAAAGAGGGATAGTTGCTGTATCTGTATATGTCTGTCCATCCACTGTAAGTGATGCAACACCACTCTGTGCATGAGCCTTGTTATCAATAGTGATATTGTAGTTTACACCACGATATGTTCTCTTAAGTGTGTATCCTTCAAGACTGTCCGGAATACATGGTGTGATCTCAAGTCCGTCAAGTGTAGGCTTGATACCAAGGATATACTGGCTCATAACTGTAAATGTCCATGCAGCAGTACCTGTAAGCCATGAATTCTTACCTTCACCCGGATGCTCAGCGTCACGTCCTGCTACCATCTGGCAGTATACGTAAGGCTCTGTACGGTGAATCTCTGAAATCTCCTCAAGGTAGATAGGACATGTCTTCTTAAACACTTCAAATGCTCTGTTTCCGTGACCAACAACAGTCTCAGCTGCTGCGATCCAAGGATTGTTGTGGCAGAAGATACCGCCATTCTCCTTGTATCCCGGTGGATAAGAAGAAATCTCACCAAGCTCGACATGATATCTGTGATAAGCCGGCTGGTTAAGAATGATACCATACTCACACTCCAGTCTTTCTTCGACTGACTTAAGAGCCTTCTCAGCCTTTCCGTTTTCAACGCCGATACCAGCCATTACGCACATACCCTGTGGCTCGATAAAAATCTTACCCTCACGGCACTCATTAGATCCTACCGGCTTTGAGTAAGCATCAAATGCTCTGATGAACCATTCGCCATCCCATCCTGCAGTCTCTACAGCCTTTACCATCTCAGCTACTTCAGCCCTTACAGTCATTGCCTCGTCGCCAAGATTAATGTGCTCAAGGATGTCAGCATACTCATTTCCATACTTAACAAACATGCCTGCGATAAATACAGACTCAGCAACAGGGCCTTCGCTTGGTCCTGTGATCTGGAAGCTCTCTCCAGGTGTCTCTGAGAAGCAGTTAAGATTCAGACAGTCATTCCAGTCAGCTCTTCCGATAAGTGGAAGGTTATGTGGTCCCTTATGAGTAACTGTATAATTAAAGCTTCTTCTAAGATGCTCGATCAAAGGCTTTGCATCTGAGAAATCGCTGTCCCATGCGCACTTCTCATCAAGGATAGAGTAGTCACCTGTCTCAGCAAGATAAGCGTGTGTACCTGCAATGAGCCAGAGCGGATCATCGTTAAATCCACCACCGATCGCAGCATTTCCCTTCTTTGTAAGTGGCTGGTACTGATGGTAAGCTGAGCCATCAGGAAGCTGAGTATTTGCTATATCAAGGATTCTCTCTCTTGCTCTGTCCGGGATGAGGTGTACAAATCCAAGCAGATCCTGGCAGCTGTCACGGAATCCCATTCCTCTGCCCATGCCGCTCTCAAAGTAAGATGCAGAACGTGACATGTTGAATGTAACCATGCACTGATACTGATTCCAGATATTTACAACTCGGTTGAGCTTCTCATCCTTTGTATTTACAGAGTATGTTGAAAGAAGCTTATCCCAATATGCATGCAGTTCATCGAGTGCAGCGTCAACCTGTGCATCCTCTTTATACTTTGCAAGAAGCTTGTCAGCAGGCTCTTTATTGATGATTCCAGAATATGGATCGTCATTCTCCCACTTCTTTTCTACCGGATTCTCACAGTAGCCAAGTACAAATATGAAAGAAGTACTCTCGCCCGGAGAAAGCTCTGCTTCCAAGTGGTGTGATCCGATCGGCTGCCAGCCATGTGCTACAGAATTCTTGCTCTTTCCGCTCTTTACTACTTCAGGATTATGGAACCCGTTATAAAGACCTACAAATGCCTCACGCTCTGTATCAAAGCCTGCAATCGGCTTATTTACTGAGTAAACAGCATAGTGATTGCGTCTCTCACGATACTCTGTCTTATGATAGATAGTGCTTCCAATAACCTCTACTTCACCTGTAGAGAAGTTTCTCTGGAAGTTTGTAGAGTCATCCTCTGCATTCCAAAGGCAGAACTCAACAAAACTGAAAAGATCAAGCTTCTTAGCTGCATCACTCTCATTTGTAAGTGTGATCCTATTTATCTCGCAAGTATCAGAAACCGGAACAAATGCTTCAAGCTTAGCATGTACACCGTTCTTTGAGCTCTCGATAACAGTATAGCCAAGTCCATGACGGCACTGATATGAATCAGGCTCAGTCTGTGTAGGCTGCCAGCCCGGATTCCAGATAGTCTCGCCATCCTTTATATAGTAGTATCTTCCGCCATTGTCGAGCGGGCAGTTATTATAGCGATATCTTGTCAGACGCAGAAGCTTTGCATCCTTATAAAATGAATATCCGCCTGCCGTATTAGAAATAAGGCTGAAGAAATCATTTGATCCAAGGTAGTTGATCCAAGGAAGTGGTGTTCTTGGCGTGTCGATAACATACTCTTTTTTCACGTCATCAAAATGTCCGAATTTCATGAAATACCTCCGTAAAATAGCCGAAATCGTTTTCGTTTTTCTTTATAAAATACGCCAGCCTTTACACTGGCGAATTTATCATTATTAAGTTTAGATCTTTGTCACACTCTTCCCCGTCAGAAGTCTGCCATCGACCTTTATCTGCTCAGGTTTTGCATCCCTGTCCTCTATGTGTGAAATAAGCTTTCTCGCTGCCCTGCGTCCTATCTCCTCACTGTCCTGCTGATATGTAGTAAGCTGAGGCCTCAGGCACTGCGAAAGATTGATACCGTCATAACCGGTAACACTTACATCCTTTGGAACTTCAAGCCCCATCTTCTCAAGCTCAGACATACCTCCAAGGTATGCAAAATCATCAGGATACATGATAACTGTAGGCGGCTCTTTTAAGCTCATAAGCTTCCGCGTTGCCTCAGAGCAGATCTTTGTATCGTGGTATGCGCCCTCTATCTCATACTCAGGCGGTATATTCACGCCATAGTCTGCAAGAGCACTATAAAATCCATCAAGTCGTTTGCGTGTAACGCATGTATCCTCACCATGAATGATAGCGATCTTTTTATGTCCCATATTTAAAAGGTACTCTGTAAGTACGTAGCTTCCCTCAAAGTCATCCGACATGACACTGCTCTTGCCCGGATACTGGTAATCTATCGTAACTGTAGGTATATCGCTGTTTACGAGCTCGACTACTTCCTTATTTTCAAAATCAACACATGCTATAAGTACACCGTCACATCTTCTGTACTTTGCATGCTCAAGAAATGTCGCCTCAGTACCGCCTATCGAGTGGTTGATAAACGTAATATCATATCCAAGCTTCTCAAACTCTATCTTTGCACTATTTAATATTGAAGAAAAGAACTCATGCGTAAGTCCTGAATCTGTATCATCCACAAAAAGCACACCTATATTGTGGGATGAGTTGATCTTAAGCTGCCTTGCCGCTATATTAGGATGATAATTTGCTTCCTTTGCAAATGCTCTTATTTTTGCTGCTGTCTCAGCATTTATATCCGAGTAACCATTCAAAGCCTTACTGACTGTGGCTGTGGATACTCCCATTGCTTTAGCTATATCTTTAATTGTCATGATACTGTTAACTCCGAAATCGTTTTCGTCCTTTTATTCTATAATATCTGATAAAAATAATCAACCCCTTTTTATTCTATTTTACCACTTTCTTGACCTTTGTGAAGTTTAATGATATATTTTTAACAAACGGTTTTTTTGATGCCTGCAGCATTCATTACGTGAATTCGAGACACTTCGCAGACATCATTTGACGCAATCATTTATTTTAGTAAGGAGATTACAATGGGCAAGCATTTTGAGGACCTGATCGCTCAGGTCAAGAAGTATCCTATGAAAAAGCTCTCTGTTGCTGCAGCCGCTGATTCCAACGTACTCGCAGCCGTAAAAGAGGCAAAAGAAAAGGGAATCGCTGACGCAATCCTTTTTGGCGACGAGGCAAAAATTAAAGAGATCGCTGCCGAGATTGGTATGGACGCTAGCCAGTTTGAGATTCACGACATCGCTGATCCTGTAGAGGCTGCACATGAGGCAGTTAAGCTCGTACACGACGGCGGCGCAGATATGTATATGAAGGGCCTTATCTCAAGTAAGGATTTCCTTAAGAGCATACTTGATAAGGAAGTTGGACTTCGTACAGGCAAGAAGCTCTCACACGTTTGTGTATTTGAGATCAAGGGCATTGAGCAGCTCCTCTTCCTTACAGACGTTGCATTCCAGACATATCCTACTCTTGAGGACAAGGTAGATATCATCGCTAACACAGTAGAAGTAGCTAATGCATGCGGCATTGAGAATCCTAAGGTTGCTCCACTTGCTGCAGTTGAAGTTGTAAATCCTAAGATGCCTGTTACTGTTGAGGCTGCCGAGCTCGTTAAGATGAACGAGGAAGGCAAGATCACAGGCTGCATCGTTGACGGACCACTTTCACTCGATATGGCTATCTCTCGTGAGGCATGTGAGCACAAGGGTGCGCTTGACCGCAAGATCGTTGGTGATGCTGACATCCTTCTTTTCCCAGATATCCACGCTGGAAATATCGCTTACAAGTTCATTGTACATACTACAGAGTTCCTTAACGGCTGTATCCTTACAGGTACTAAGGCTCCTGCTATCCTTACAAGCCGCTCAGACAGCACTGAGACAAAGCTTAATTCTATTGCTCTCGCATCTGTTGTTGCAGAGCACTTAAAAAATAAATAATTTAGGGGGTATTTTGTAATGGCTATTAAGTCACTTATAATCAATCCAGGTTCAACTTCTACAAAGATTGCTGTTTTTGAAGACGAGACAATGCTCTTTGACAAGACTCTCCGTCACAGCAACGAAGAGATCGCCCAGTTCGATTCTATCATCGCTCAGAAGGATTTCAGAAAGGATATCATCCTCAACTTCCTTAAAGAGCAGAATTTTGATATTAATACAATCAATGTATGCGTAGGCCGAGGCGGACTTGTCAAGCCTATCCCGGGTGGAACATACGTAGTAAATGATGCTCTCGAAGCAGATCTTAAGAAAGGCGTTCAGGGTCAGCATGCAAGTAACCTCGGTGGTATCCTTGCACGTGAAATCGGTGATTCTCTCGGTGTTCCTGCATATATCGTTGATCCTGTAGCTGTTGACGAGCTTGAGCCTATCGCTCGTATCTCAGGCTGCGAAGAGCTTCCAAGAACAGCTATCTCTCATCCTCTCAACCAGAAGGCAATGGCAAGAAGATATGCTAAGGAAGTTGGAAAGAAATACGAAGATCTCGACCTTATCGTTGTACACATGGGCGGCGGTGTTTCATGTGGTGCTCACCACAACGGCAGAATCGTCGATGTATTTAATGCACTTGATGGCGACGGAGCTTTCTCTCCTGAGCGTGCAGGTGCCGTTCCTGTAGGTCCGCTTGTAAAAATGTGCTTCTCAGGCAAATATACTCAGGCTGAAGTTATGAAAAAGCTTGTTGGAGAAGGTGGTCTTAATTCTTACCTTCACTGCAACAACATGCAGGAATGTGAAAAGATGATGAATGACGGCGACAAAAAGGCTGAGCTTGTTGTTAACGCATTTATCTATCAGATTGCAAAGAACATTGGCTCTATGGCGACTGTTCTTAAAGGTCACGTTGACCAGATCATCCTTACAGGTGGCATCTCATATGAGAGCTACATCACAGATGGTCTTAAAGAAAGAGTTGGCTTCATTGCCCCTGTAACAATCTACAAGGGTGAGGACGAGCTTCTCGCACTCGCTCAGGGCGCTCTCAGAGTCCTTAACGGCGAAGAGGAAGCTAAGATTTACGAATAATTTTACTATTTTTTTCAGGAGGGATATTTTGATTTTATCCCTCCTTTTTTTGTTCTGTAGAAAGTACCATAAATCTGTTGTTTTATCGCTTTTTTACCACTATTATATATGGTGAAGGGTTATCTTCATTTATGTTTTGTTACTATGTATATGACATTGCGAGTAAACAGTAACATATTTGTTACAAGGGGGAATCCATGAACTGCATTATTGGTAAAAAGCGAATCGTATTTCATCTTGATGCCAGAATTGATTCAAATAATTCTGCCAGCTTTGAAGAATATCTGATAACTAATCAATCAAAACATCCCGATAAAGAGGTCACAATTGATGCAAATGATCTAACATACATTTCAAGTGCCGGTCTGAGAGCTCTTCTAAAGCTCAAAAAGAACAGCGATAAAAGCATTATAATAATCAATGCATCAGATGAAGTTTATGATATTTTCGCCCTTACAGGCTTCCTTGAGATGTTTGAGGTAAGCAAAAAGATACAGTCCGTAGAGCTAAAAAATAAAGATGTGCTTATGCGCAGCCTTAACGGTAAATTCCATAAACAATCTGACGACAAAATGATTAAGGTATATGATAAGGGCGTGACCTTTGAGCAGGTCTCCAAAGAGCGAGATCTTGCAAAAAAGGCTCTTGTAATGGGTGTTCCAACACTCATTCCTTTTGATGTCTGCATGGTTGGTGATAGATTCGGACTAATATTTGAAGCTTCTAACACTATTCCATTATCAAAGGTTATTTCAACTGAGCCTCAGCTTTTAAGAGACTATGCTTTTGATTTTGCACACTTCATTCATGAACTGCACACCATTAATGCATTTTCCAACGCGTTTCCAAGCATTAAGGAAAGGTACTCTGAATTGATGTATGCTGCAAAAAACTGGCTAAAACCCGAAGATAAAGAGCAGATCAATGCGCTGTTTACAGGAATACCTGATGCTCATACATACCTTCACGGAAACATAACTATCGCCAATGTTGTCTTACATGACGATGAAATGATGGTAGTAGATATGGCAAGCTCCGCGTATGGCCACCCGATCTTTGACCTTCAGAATATATACTCGTCTCTGATTGAAAAAGAGAAGGAAAAGCCTTTATATTGCAGCAGTGTACTTGGTGTTTCTCCTGAAAACTGCTCTAAATTCTGGGATCTGTTTTTTGCTGAATATATGAGTGGCTCAAAATATGAAGCTATACAGGGCATGCAGGCTCTCTTAAAGAAGTACTATATATTAAATCAAAAGCTTCTTTCCGTTTTGGAAACCAAATAAAAAAATTAAATTTAGAAATGCAAAAGACCGCAGAGGGCACACTCTGCGGTCTCTTTTTGCCGAGGGGGTCTCCTCGGCGTATGGGCTGTACACGAGCCCATACATTTCGCTATTATACTACATTTTATATACAATTTCCACTATTTTATGAAGAAATTGTTACATTGATAAAACAAAGAGCCACCAAGTGGCTCTTTGCTATCTACTGCTTAGTTATTGCAGTTATTCTCTGATTAAGCTTCCTTTGCAGCCATCTCTGCGCTGAGCTTCTTTGTAAGCTCAGGAAGGATCTTGTTAAGGTCGCCTACGATACCATAGTCAGCTACATCAAAGATAGGAGCGTTCTCATCTTTGTTGATAGCGATGATGATATCAGACTCTTCCATACCTGCAACGTGCTGGATAGCACCAGAGATACCGATTGCGAAGTAAACGTGTGGACGAACTGTCTTACCAGTCTGACCAACCTGAAGATCCTTTGGCTTCCAGCCAGAATCTACAACTGCACGTGAGCATGATACTGTTCCGTGAAGAACCTCTGCAAGGTCCTCAAGAAGCTTGAAGTTCTCTGGTGAGCCAACTCCACGTCCGCCAGATACAAGAATCTTTGCGTCCTGGATGTTTGCAACGTTAGAAACTTCCTTAACAACCTCAAGGATCTCAACGTACTTGTTGTCTGGTGTGAAACCAGGATTGTAGTTAACGATCTCAGCCTTAGCGCCCTTATTTGGAGCGATCTTCTGCATAACGCCCGGACGTACTGTAGCCATCTGTGGACGATAGTCAGGACATGCGATAGTAGCGATTGTGTTACCACCAAATGCAGGACGAGTCATAAGAAGCTGCTTATGCTTCTGCTCATCTTCCTTACCAGGAACAGCTACGAGTGGGAAATCACCGATCTCAAGCTGTGTGCAGTCTGCTGTAAGACCTGTATGAACACGAGCTGATACACGAGGACCAAGGTCACGTCCGATAGCTGTAGCGCCTACGAGCATGATCTCTGGCTTGTACTCGTTGATAACTGATGCAAGAGCGTGAGCATATGGCTCAGTTCTGTACTCTTTAAGCTCAGGATCATCAACTACGATAACTCTGTCTGCACCGTACTCAGCGAGCTCATCTGTAAGAGAAGCAACGCCTGATCCGATAAGAACTGCTGTAACTGTCTTTGTATCAAGGTCATTTGCAAGATCTCTTGCCTTGCCAAGAAGCTCTAAGGCGATGCTTGAAATCTTGTTATCAACCTGCTGCGCGAAGATAAATACGCCCTTATATTCTTCCAAACTCATTTCGAATTTTCCTCCAATATGAATAAATCTATGTTTTGATGCTATAACGAATTGCTCCGCTGCTTCGCAGCTTCCGCAATTCTACGAACATTAAATGACGTGCTTCTCAGCGAGCTTTGAGAAGATATAGTTTACAGCTTCATCAGCAGAATCAGGTGTAACTACTTCGCCCTTGCCCTTTGCAACCTTATCAGAAGCCTTTGCGATAACAGTTGGTGAACCAACCTTACCGATATTGCTGTCTTCTACATCAAGCTTATCTCTGCCCCAAACCTGAACTTCCTTATCGAAGCAGTCGAAGATTCCGCCTGGTGTCATGTATCTAGGCTCATTGAGCTCCTGGAGAGCTGTAACGAGGCAAGGCATCTTAGCCTTGAGCATATGATATCTGTCATCAAACTGACGCTTAACAACAACACTGTCACCCTCGATCTTAAGCTCTTCAGCGTAAGAGATTACAGGGATTCCAAGGTGCTCAGAGATCTGAGGACCAACCTGTGCTGTATCACCATCGATAGCCTGACGGCCTGTGATGATGAGGTCATATTCCATGTTCTTAAGTGCGCCTGCGATTGTTGAAGATGTAGCCCATGTATCAGCACCACCAAGTACGCGGTCTGTGATAAGTACGCCCTTATCAGCGCCCATAGCGATTGCTTCTCTAAGAACTTCCTCAGCCTTTGGAAGACCCATTGTAAGAACTGTTACTTCTACGTTATCAGGATCTGAATCCTTGATGCGAAGAGCTGCCTCAAGACCAGCCTTGTCATCAGGGTTCATGATTGCGAGCATTGCTGCTCTGTCAAGTGTTCCGTCTGGCTTAAACTTAACGCCACCCTTTGTATCTGGAACCTGCTTTATGCATACTACAATTTTCATGGTATTTGCTCCTTTGTATATTTCGAATTATATTTAAAAGACTTCGCTAAGTATTCGCTCTTATTTCAAGAGAGCTCCAGAGATAACCATTCTCTGAACTTCTGAAGTTCCTTCGTAGATCTCTGTGATCTTAGCATCTCTCATCATACGCTCTACTTCGTACTCTCTGATGTAGCCATAACCACCGTGGAGCTGTACAGCCTTAGTTGTAACATCCATAGCAACCTCAGCAGCGAAAAGCTTAGCCTTAGCAGCCTCTACGCCATAGTAGCTCTTTGTAGCCTTAGCATCAGCAGCCTGATATACAAGAAGTCTTGCAGCTTCACACTGTGTAGCCATGTTAGCAAGCTGGAACTGAGTATTCTGGAAAGCACCGATTGCTCTGCCGAACTGCTTTCTCTCCTTAACGTACTCAACAGTTCTGTCAAGTGCGCCTTCAGCGATACCAAGTGCCTGAGCAGCGATACCGATACGTCCGCCGTCAAGAGTATGCATTGCAACTGCAAATCCCTTTCCTCTTGCGCCAAGAAGGTTCTCAGCTGGGATGTGGCAATCCTGGAAGATAAGCTCATATGTTGAAGAACCGCAGATACCCATCTTGTTTTCCTTTGTTCCGAATGTGAAACCAGGAGTATCCTTCTCAACGATGAATGCAGAGAACTTCTTCTGCTTTCTGCCCTTCTTATCCTCTACGATATCTGTGTAAGCGATGATGATGTAAACATCAGCTTCCTTACCGTTTGTGATGAAGCACTTAGAACCGTTAAGAATCCACTCCTTACCGTCCTCTGTAAGAACAGCCTTTGTCTGAACGCCCTGAGCGTCTGTACCAGCGCCTGGCTCTGTAAGACCAAATGCACCGAGCTTCTCGCCCTTTGCAAGAGGTACAAGATACTTCTGCTTCTGCTCCTCTGTACCATATGTCATGATAGGATCGCAGCAAAGTGATGTGTGAGCAGATACGATAACTGCTGTTGTACCACAAACCTTTGCAAGCTCCTCAACGCACATAGCGTATGTAAGAGGATCGCAGCCCTGTCCGCCGTACTCCTTTGGAATCGGAATACCCATGAAACCGTACTTCTGCATCTTCTTAACAGTCTCACGTGGGAACTCGTGTGTCTCATCTACTTCGATAGCGTGTGGCTTAACTTCCTTCTCAGCAAACTCCTTAAAAAGGCTTCTAGCCATCTCATGCTTTTTATCTAACTGGAAATCCATTAATATGTCCTCCTAAACCATTTTTAAGCGTCGGTCAAGCGCAAGAGCTGACCGGCGCTAATAATCACAATTACTGTATGGAATTAAAGTTTATCGACAGGTGTCTTTGCGCCGTTCTCATACTTGTAGAAGCCGATACCTGTCTTACAGCCAAGGTGCTTACCACGAACCATCTTACGAAGGAGTGTGCATGCACGATACTTAGAATCACCAGTCTCCTTATAGATAACGTCCATGATAGCAAGAACGATATCAAGACCGATGTAATCACCGAGCTCAAGTGGTCCCATTGGGTGGTTGCATCCGAGCTTCATAGCTGAGTCGATACCCTCGATATCAGCAACACCCTCAGAGTAAACCTGGATACCCTCGTTGATCATTGGAACAAGGATTCTGTTTACTACGAAACCAGGAGCCTCGTTAACCTGTACAGGTGTCTTGCCAAGCTTCTCAGAGATCTCAACAACCTTTGCAACATCAGCTGCTGGTGTATTGATGCCTGCGATTACCTCAACGAGCTTCATAACAGGAGCTGGGTTGAAGAAGTGCATACCAATGATTGGCTTTGGAAGACCATTGCCGATCTCAGTGATTGAAAGTGATGAAGTATTTGATGCAAAGATGCAGTCAGGATTCTTAACGATATCCTCCTGAAGCTCCTTGAATGTAGCCTTCTTGATATCCATAACCTCAAGAGCTGCCTCTACTACGAGATCTGGATCAACTGCCTGGCTGTTAAGACCTGTCTGGATCTTGTTAAGGATCTTGTCAGCATCTTCCTGAGCCATCTTGCCCTTAGCGATTCTCTTATCGAATCCCTTCTTTACCATATCCTTACCGCCATCAGCAAACTCCTGCTTGATGTCGCAAAGATAAACCTTCTCTACTTCGTCACACTGTGCAAATGCCTGTGCGATACCTCTGCCCATTGTTCCGGCACCGATAACTGCTACCTTCATCTCATTTTCCTCCAAGATTTATTTTATAGGAAGTTCTGCTCTCGCGCTTCGCAAGGAAGTTCTGCTCTCGCTCCGCTCGACAGAACTAAGCTCGATCACGCAAATCATAGATTTGCTATCTCGCTTATCACTTATTCTTAAAATCAACAACCTTTACTTTTGCTGGATCATCTTTCTTGCGAAGGAAGTTTGCCATTCCCTCTCTCTGATCCTCTGACTCGAAGCATGAACCGAAGAGCTTCTCTTCGATCTCGATAGCCTTGTCCATATCTACTTCAAGACCATCATTGATAGCCTTCTTGCATGCACGAACTGCGATAGGTGCATTCTTTGCAATAGTAGAAGCAAGCTTCTCAGCTGTAGGAAGAAGCTCCTCAAGAGCTACTACCTGATTTACAAGACCGATTCTCAAAGCCTCGTCAGCCTTGATGTTTCTTGCTGTATAGATAAGCTGCTTAGCCATGCCAGCACCGATAAGACGTGCAAGTCTCTGTGTGCCTCCGAATCCTGGAGTGATTCCAAGACCAACCTCAGGCTGACCAAACATCGCATTTTCAGAACAGATTCTGAAATCACAGCTCATTGAAATCTCACAGCCGCCGCCAAGTGCGAAGCCGTTGATAGCTGCGATAACAGGGATTGGGAAAGTCTCGAGACGACGGAAAATATCATTTCCCTTCTTACCGAAAGCTTCACCCTCAGCCTTTGTAAGAGTGCTCATCTCACCTATATCAGCACCTGCAACAAATGACTTGTCGCCAGCACCTGTGAGGATAAGACATCTAACTGCTTCAAGATCAACACCATCAAGTACAGCGTTAAGGTCATCAAGTACCTCAGAATTGAGGGCGTTGAGTGCCTTTGGACGATTGATAGTGATGATAGCGATTTTATCTTTTACTTCGTAATCAACAAATCCCATGATCGTTTATCACCTTTCCTCGGTTTATCCGATAGAATTTTATATTTGAATTATTCCTCGTAAGCCTTAACAACTGTTGAGCAGCCCATTCCGCCGCCGATGCAAAGAGTAGCAAGACCAGTCTTAGCACCTGTTCTCTCCATGTTGTGAAGAAGTGTTACAAGGATACGGCATCCTGAAGCTCCTACAGGGTGTCCGAGTGCGATAGCGCCACCTGCAAGGTTGAGCTTGTTAAGATCAAAGTTAAGATCCTTACCAACTGCTACAGACTGTGCAGCGAATGCCTCGTTTGCCTCGTAAATATCGAAGTCCTCGATCTTCATGCCGAGCTTATCCATAACCTTACGTGTTGAAGCAACAGGTCCAACACCCATGATTGAAGGATCAACTCCGCCAAGTGCTCCGCCTACCCATGTAGCCATAGGTTTAACGCCGAGCTCCTTAGCCTTCTCCTCTGACATAACAACAACTGCTGCAGCACCGTCGTTGATACCAGAAGCATTACCAGCTGTAACAACTCCGTCTGGGTTGATAGCACGAAGCTTTGAAAGAGACTCAGCTGTTGTATCAGGACGAGGACCCTCGTCTGTATCAACGATGATAGTCTGCTTCTTCTGCTTAACTTCTACAGGAACGATCTCCTTCTTGAACCATCCCTCAGCCTGAGCCTTAACAGCCTTCTGCTGGCTTGCAGCAGCGAACTCATCGAGCTCTTCACGTGTAAGCTTCCACTGCTCAGCTACGTTATCAGCTGTCTTGATCATGTGATAATCATTGAATGCATCCCAAAGAGCATCATTGATCATTGTATCTATAAGCTTGCCATTGCCCATTCTGTAACCAAAACGAGCCTTGTCAAGTGCGAAAGGAGCCATTGACATGTTCTCCATACCACCAGCTACAACGATATCAGCATCGCCAGCCTCGATCATCTGAGCTGCCATGTTTACGCAGTTAAGACCTGAACCGCAGACAACATTTACTGTAACTGCTGGACACTCAACAGGAAGACCTGCCTTGAGAGTAGCCTGACGTGCTACGTTCTGTCCAAGACCAGCCTGGATAACGCAACCCATGTAAACGTGATCAACCTTGTCAGCTGGAACTCCTGCTCTTGAAAGAGCTTCCTTGATTACGATAGAACCAAGCTCAGCTGCTGGTGTTGTAGAAAGTGCGCCACCCATTTTGCCGATTGCAGTACGGCAAGCGCCTGCAAGTACAATCTTCTTTGCCATAAAATAATGCCTCCTTAAAAAATCTTTTGTATAACTATCTGTTGCATTCGTTACGAACACAGCAGGATTGTTATTTTTTTATCAGTCACCGTTTTTTATAATACCACAGTAGATTGTTAATTTCAAGACAAACATGTTAGATTTTTGTCAATCATCTGTGAACACTAATGGCTTGCTTTTTGACCGCAAAAAGGGATGCAGTATACTGAATAATATCCTGCATCCCATCACTTTCATGATCAACTATCCAAATCAGTTCTCAGGCTCAATGAGTCCATAGGTATTACCCTTTCTTCTGTAAACTACATTGACTTCATCAGTCTCTGCATTCCTAAATACATAGAAGCTGTGTCCTAAAAGCTCCATCTGTACGCATGCATCTTCAGGATACATAGGCTTGATACCAAACCTCTTACTCCTTACGATCTTGATCTCATCATCATCTTCGAATTCTCTGTCAATGAATTCCTGCTTGAATGAGCCACTGCCCTGTGAACGATCAATTATCTTTTTCTTATACTTCTTTAACTGCTTCTCGATGATCTCCTCTACCAGGTCTATAGACACATACATGTCGTTGCTGACCTGCTCTGATCTAATGATACTTCCTTTAACCGGAATAGTTACCTCTATCTTGTGCCTTTCTTTCTCCACACTAAGAGTTACATCAATCTGAGTATCCGGAGTAAAATATTTCTCCAGCTTGCTCATCTTCTCCTCTACTGCTGCTTTAAGACCAGCAGTAACATCAATGTTCTTACCGGTAATAACAAAACGCATTGACACCACATCCTTTACTTTTTGTATTTGCCGCTACTACCACGGCGGCATACCGTCAAAATAACCATAAAACCAAGTGTTTTGCGGATGATTTTGTGGATTTATTATAACACAACTAGTCAACATTAGCAATGTAGAATGTGTTGTCTTTTATTCTTTATTAATAATTAGATATTTGTCTAGACAAAGATTGTTTCAAGTACTAAATCGCAAAAATAAGTTTTTTATCATATTAACCAAATTTCACACGATTTTAGTTTCCATAAAATTACCCACAAAGTTATCCCCAATTTCGTGTATAATGTGGATAAATTGGTGTATAAGTCAGTTTTTCGCTGTTTTTTTGTGTATAAGTTTTGTGGATAAGTGTGTATAAGTCGGGATAACTTTAGATTGCAAAAAATTGTTTTGTGCATTTATGACGGTTTTGGCAAAAATAAAAAGTAATTCAGATGGCATACAATCGCGTAATTGACTGACTTCGTCAAACAATTCAGACAATTATTGTTCAATGTATACAGTGCTTTAAACAGCTAAAATACAAGATTCCACTAAAGTGAAGGATCTTTCATTAACTCTCAGAACGACAAACAGGACTACCCATTACGGATAGCCCTGTCAAAATTACAATATTCAATTAGAAGATTCTTCTAACAGCTACAGGTGTTCTGTAGTTTGCGTTAGAAACCTTGATACCGGTCTTTGCTGTAGAAGCATGTACTATCTGGCCGCCACCAATGTAGATAGCAACGTGGCCTGAGTAACATACGATATCACCAGCCTGAGCATTAGCAAGACCACCAGCAACTGCTGATCCTACGCCTCTGTCTCCACCGGAGCTGTGTGGAAGTGAGATACCAAACTTCCTGTAAACACTCATAACGAAACCTGAGCAGTCAGCACCATTTGTAAGTGATGTACCACCGTATACGTATGGGTTACCTACAAACTGCAATGCGTAGTTTGCTACAGCAGAACCACTTCCGCTGCCGCTTGCTGAGTATCCAGAGCCGCCCGAAGATCCGCCTGAGCTCTTTCCGCCGGCATTGCCCTTGGCACCCTTAGAGCCCTTAGAAGCATTCTTCTTAGCTGCTTCCTTCTCTCTGGCCTTTCTCTCTGCTGCCTCAGCTGCTTCAGCCGCCTTACGTGCTGCTTCTCTTTCTCTTTCTTCTCTTTCAAGACGAGCTTCTTCTTCAGCCTTAGACTCAGCGCGTACAAAATCAGTGTAGAGCTTTACAAACTCTGTGCTGACGTAGCCTTCACCTTCTTCGACTGAAACCTTTGCCCATCCTTCGGTCTCATCTGTAACAGTAAGCTGATCGTCCATCGGAACCATACCAATGATATCTGAATCAGTTGATGCCTCTGTTCTGACATAGAGTGTTGTTGTCAGTACCTTAGCAGTACGTGTACCAACTTCTTTAGCAAGAGCCTCTGCCTCGTCTCCTGTTACAACGTACTCTTTCTTTACGTAACCTTCTGTAGTACCTGACTTGATCTTGATCCAGTCGCCTTCTACTGAAAGCTGATTACCTACAGAATGATTATAGAGTTTTCCAACATATTCGCTGTCCTCTGATGCTTCAGAGCGTACATAAACATAGTCATTAACCTTTGCAATTACAAGATCAGAAAGATCCTCATCCTCTTCGTTAGGATTTGTTGTAACTGCATCAACAAGGTTCATGTCTCCATCATCATCATCTGATGTCTCGATAGCTGTACCTGCGCCAGCTGAAATACTCTCCGCTGTGTCTGCAGAAACTGTAGTCTTTTTCTTCTTATTGGAAGAAGATTTTTCTGATGATGACTTATCATTATTATCATCATCGTCCTTTGCAGAATTGCTGCTTGTTACATCGCTTCCTGCCCCGGCTGTTGGAAGTGCATCTGAAGACTTTGAATCAGACTTCTTGCTGCTTTCCTCCTTTGACTCAGTCTCTTTATCCTGTGTTTCCTTAGTTGCTTCTTTTTCATCCCCGCTGTCCTCAGCAGTGTCATTGGACTTTGTGTCAGTTGCCTCTTCAACAGGCACCTCTGATGCAACATCCTCAACTACTTCTACAGCTTCGTCATCGGAACTTTCTACTACTGTTGCAACTGATGCTACTCGTACCCCTTCGCCAAGCACCCTTGCGCTGCCGGCAACCGGAAGTAACAATGCTGCAGTTTCTGTAGCAAAAGCATTTCCCGAAATAAGCATTGCCCCCACAATGCTGCAGGCGATAAGCCTGATAACTAATTTTCTTTTCATGGAAATATTTATTCTCCTGTGTCTTTGTTGCGTTCTGTATTCTTTACGCAACCTTAAATGTTACAATTATGTTAAAACAAGTTAAATATTAGCATCTAAACTTCTTTTTGTCAATGTGTACTACAATAAAAACACAAAATCTTTAGCGTTATTTAGATTTTTTTGGCATTTTGTACAAAAATGTAATATAAAATTTGATACATATTAATATGGCTTAATATTTCAGTGTCATTTTTGAAGTATTTCTGATACTATGTTGGTAAATAATGACCACTTTGGGCATATATCAAAATTAAACTAATTAATAACTAATCAGAATCCGAGGTAATTTTATATGAATAACCCTAAATACGCACTGGTAACAGGCGCTTCACGAGGCATAGGGCGTGCTATTGCCGAACATCTGGAAAAGGAAGGTGTAGAGCTTTTCCTCATTTGTCACAAAGATGTACACTCTTTGGAGCCTCTCAGCGGCACTCACTTTGCCGGTGACATCGGCGACTTTGAATTTGTTTCTAATGTAATAAACTCAATGCCGCGTATAGACTATCTGATCAACAATGCCGGAATATCAAAGATAGGACTGCTGCAGGACATGAAGCCTTCCGAATGGGACGAGATCTTAAGGACCAATCTCACATCTCTGTATAACACATGTCATGCCGCCATACCTAAGATGATACATCAAAAATATGGCAAAATTATTAACATATCATCCGCCTGGGGAAATGTAGGTGCATCAACAGAAGTTGCCTATTCAGCTACAAAAGGCGGCGTCAATGCATTTACAAGAGCTCTCGCCAAGGAACTTGCACCAAGTAATATACAGGTAAATGCCATTGCCTGTGGTGTAATAGACACTGATATGAACAAATGCTTTGACGAAGAAGAAAGGCAGGCTCTCATAGATGAGATACCTGCCTGTCGTATGGGTACTCCCGATGATGTAGCCGAGCTTGTATCGTCACTTGTAAACGGCAACAGCTACCTCACCGGTCAGATAATCGGTCTTGATGGTGGATGGATCTGATCAATCAAATAGATTGTCTGTATAAAATCCATATACCCCGCGTTCTTTAAGCTCGTCTCTTATTGTGCTGTCATTGATCGTATGCACATAGGGAACGAGCTTTCTTTTTAATAGTTCTTCTTTAAATATACCTTCATTCTCAAGATTTTCTAATCGGCCCTCATTCAAGGTTATTACTTCTATTCCATTCCGGACTGCAAAGTCTATTTCCTTTTTGGCATCAAAGTCAGGATCATTATCAAATCCATACCATGTATATATCACAGATTTCCACTTATAAACATCCATTATCTGCTCGAGCATTTCTTCATAGTATATCTGCGGGATAATGTGATCTAATAATTCCGGTGCACTTTCAGATAAAATATTGTATATCTTCTTATATTCTATAGGTACTTCTTCTTTATTGTCCTCGCCATATTTTCCATCGAGCACAACGTAGATATCCGGATAATCCTTTATCAGCTCTGCAAAATCTTTAAACGACATGGTGGTATACTTACCATAGATTTTTGCACTAATAAACTCTTCATATGAAAGAGGCTGCTTATTTTCTTCTTTCTCGCGTTCTATCCCAAGAAGTTTCCTTAAATCCCTGTTTCGCCAGCTGTGTATCATAACAAGCTCATCATCACTTGTAAGCTTTAAGTCGATTTCAAAAACGCGATATCCTTTTTTATAATTTTCTAAAAAAGCTTCTTTTGAATTTGTATAGGAATACCCGTCTATCTCACCAAGAGCATGACATATATATCTGTTTTGCTTAACCCATTTATAATCCATTCCCTTAGTATCAAATCCGGCACCACATCCCACTAAACCGGCAAACAGCGAGAGTATCAGAACTCCCGCTGCCAAAATTTTATTTGATAGTCTGCTCATTTATAGTCATCCTTGTCGTCAAACAATTCATAATACTGCATTTTCTGATAACTCGAAAGGTCTTTCATTGCCTCAGATACAGGCATTGTCTCGCCCTTACTGTTAACCGCCCTTATCGCAGAAACAACAGGAAAATCTTTCTCAAATTCCCCTAAAAAGCTTCTGTATTTATTGAGAGGGATCCCAGCGGTATTAAGTACATAGTTACCAAGATAATTAAGCGAAGTCTCAACTCCATTTTTTTCTTCTATATCATAGTTTGCCCAGATTACAAAAGGTACTCTGTATAAATTGTTTGTTGCTTCTTCATCAAGCTCCTTATGCGAACCACCATTAAGCTCATATATATTTCTAAGTACAGATGCTGATGGCTGATGGTCTCCAAACATGACCACTATCAGCTTCCTGTCAGAGTTTTTATACTTTTCCGTAAAATCCTCAAGAGCTTTATCTGAAAGTCTTACAAGTGAAAGGTAATTACTCAGTCGCTTCACATACTTATCTTCAATATCATCAAGACCATCCACAAATACCGTTCTTTCAAAATTCTCCGGATCTCCGTCATAGTCTGAGTGATTCTGCATCGATACGCTGAATGAAAAGATCGGAGCATCACTATCTTCCCTGTTATCAAGCTGATAGCTGATCTGGTCAAAAAGGCTTGCGTCAGAAATATAATTTCTCACAAGGCTCGGATCATACTCATAAAAATAATCCTCAAAATGAACTTCTTCAAATCCAAGTCGCGGATATACTGTTGTACGGTTCCATCCACTGGCATCATAATTATGCTGTCCGATGGTATGGTAGCCGAGTGAGCCAAGGTACCACGGAAGCGCATCTATATTGCCATTTACATATGACTGATACGGGATACTTCCCTCCGGCAAAAAGGCCAGTGAATTGCCTGTCAAAAACTCAAACTCAGAATTCGGTGTATTTCCACCATTTACTGAAACGTTTACATAGCCGGTAATGGCATTTTCGCCGCCATTTTCAAGAGAATGAATAAAAGGCATGTAATCAACATTTGTTGTAAAGCTGCCATCCACAAGTGGATCTGAAAATGCCTCATTCATTACGACTACAATATCCGGCATATCTTCATTAATTGAGCTTTCATCTGTTTTTATATTTTCAAGTATACTACGCTCTTCTTTTGAACTGTATCCCGACGGCTTCTCTACTGACAGATATTTCATCTTATTCAAGAATCCCATGACATAGCCATTGTACTGAGTTGTTACATATAATCTAAACTTTCCTTCATGAAAGCCTATACTCTTGGAAAACTCATCAGACTGCATCGCTTTTCCAAAGGTCACAAGACAGACTAACAAAACCACCGCCGCTGCAATGCGGTATGAAGCTTTCCTGATCGTCTTTCTGATATCCACATCACAAAAGAATGTAAGCACAAATATACCAAGGCACATAACAGTACCAATTATCATCCTCTGATCCGGGATAAAGCTAAAATTCCCCGCAACATTCATTGCTGTGTGAAATGACAGGATATCCCATGGCTGAATATATGAATCTCTGAAAATATAAATATAAGCATCTGCAAGAGCAAAAAACCACATAAATGCAAGCTCTATCCTCAATGCAAGCTTTGTCCTGCCTGTCAGAAGTATAAGAAACCATGCAGTAACTTCATAAAAAATCGCATTCGCTATCTGCATCTTCCATCTGACATTCTCAGCTATATCACATATGATGTACTGTGTTGCATAAAATATCAGCACCGGAACCGCAAGCAAAATTATCCAGCTCCCAATTTTTTTTATCTTATTCATAGTCATCCTTATCGTCAAACATCTCGTAATACTGCATGGCTGCATATTCTTTAAGCTCAGATGCAACATCATCTGTCGCATAAGAATTTCCATCTGCATCCATTGTTCTGATCGCTGATATCACAGGATATTTTTTTGAAAATTCATCTGTAAAAGTCCTGTATTTGGTAAGAGGTATACCTGCAGCTTTGAGTGTCATATTTCCAAGATAATTATCCGAAATCTCAAGTCCACTCTTTTCCTCTATATCGTAGTTTGCCCAAATGATAAAAGGAACCCTGTAAGTATTAAAAGTATCTTCTTTATCAAGTGTATCTGCAGACTTACCATTCTGACTCCACATGATATCATAGACATTAGGATCAGGCTGATGGTCTCCAAAGAAAACAACTACTGTAGGTCTATCAGAATTCTTATAATGATCTATCAGCTTCTCAAAAGCTGTATCTGTAAGCTTTATAAGATTCACATAATTTGTGATCCTTATTGCCTGCTTATTCATTTCCTCAATACCATTAACTGATATCGTCCATGGAAGGTTATCAAACTCCTTTCCGTAGCTGGAATGATTCTGCATGGTCACATTAAATGAAAATACAGGTCCTTTTTCTGCTTTTTCTGCTCTTGCTGCAACTTCCTTTTCGATCTGTCCAAAAAATGCATCATCCGAAACATATTTTCTAACTTCCGGCAGATTTAAATTCTCATAATAGTCGTCAAGGAAATACATTTCATCAAACTTAAGCAATGGATATACCTTGGTTCTGTTCCAACCGCTTGAATCATATGGATGCATGGCAAGCGTAGAGTAGCCGAGCGACTTAAGGTAGGAAGGCATGGAATCGATCTCATGTCTGATAAACTGCTGAAATGCAATACTTCCTTTTGGCAAAAATGCCATCGAATGTCCTGTCAGAAACTCAAACTCAGAATTTGGTGTATTGCCGCCTATAACCGACATATTCATGTACCCTGACTGTGTATTCTCAGCACCGTTCATAAGTGAATGGATAAACGGCATATAGTCTTCGTTTGTTTCAATCTTTCCATCAACAGCAGGATCAGAAAAAGCTTCATCCATTATCACTATGATATCCGGTGTAGAGCCTGCAGAAGTAGTATCTGCATCAATCTTTTCAAGGATCTCCTTCTGCTTTGAAGAGCTGTAACCTGCCGGCTTCTCTACACTTAGAAATTTAAGTTCATATATAAATCCTGCACCAAGTCCATTGTGCTTTATAAGCCCATCCGCATCAAACTGGATCGTATATATACCAAGCTTTTCTATAACTGTGTTTCTATGAATTAGCCATGTGTAACAAAATACACTTGCCAATGCTAATGCAGAAATTATAAATCTAAGTGCCGCACGCTTAAAAAGCTTACTAAAATCAACTTTGCAATAGCCTTCTGCCCAAAATAAACCTATAAAAAGAATGCTTACGATCACCATTCGCGTTGTTGGGACATAGCTGAAATTATCAGCAACATTTAATGCTGTACCTACCGAAAAAATGTCCCACGGCATGATGTATGAGCCTCTAAACTCATAAATGTATGCGTCAACAGTGCTTATCAGCCACACCAATACTGTAAGTATCCTAAGTCCCAAAGAAGACTTACCTGCCAGCGACGAAACAAACACCGCAAACAGCATCATTAAAACAATATTTGCTATCTGCAGCTGCCAGTTGACGCGTCCGATGACATTGGTCAGCATATTCTGGCTCAGATAAAACAACACTACGGGCATGACTAAAAAGAGTACCCAGTCTTTCAATCTGTTTGTAATAATCTTCATGCTCTTTCCTCTCTTTACTGCCTGCGAGCGCATCCAGCTTTTCTATCACATTTTCCTTTTTTGAATAATAGCTTCCGCTAAGAACAGATCAAACTCTTCATCAATATCTACAGAGTCTTCTCTTTTCATAAGATATGGCAGGCATCGTGTGCCATAAAGGCTCCCTGTCTCTTTATAAACATCGGTGTAAACTGCATAAACTGCCGCACCATTTCTCGCATAGAGATGTGAAAGCTCCTGCCTTGTCGTATACTTCTCTCCGTCAGCCTGATAAAACTTAAGCGCTCCGTCTTCTTCAAGCTTCATAAGTTTCATAGGTAGATACTCATGCGGAACATCCACCACACTGACAGTCGCATCAGCCTTCCCATCATCTATCATTGCCCTAAGTGCTTCATCAATGTGATTCTCTGTCCTAAGTGGAGATGTCGGCTGCAGCAGTATAAATGCGTCACTCTTATAGCCGGACTTCTCAAGCTCATCAAGGTGATAATTGATAACATCCTTCATAGGTGTCTTGTCGCCTGCAAGCTCAGCAGGTCTCATGGCAACTTCAATACCATTTTCCCTTGCAAACTCTGCAAAATTTTCATCATCCGTTGAAAGGATTATCCTATTTATAAGACTGCTTTTTTTAGCTGCTTCAAAGGTATAGTAAAGAAGCGGATGTCCCGCAAGCATAGCCATGTTTTTGTGCGGTATCCCCTTTGAACCGCCTCGTGCAGGTATAATTGCAAGAATATTCATATTTGTCAACCTCATTTTCTAACATACAATGCTGCTTTTATATCTTCATAGTTCTCTTTTATTTCAAAATTATCTGCAAGATACTCTTTAACATCATCTGCAAGCTTCTCCATATCACGATGTACATAAACAAGATAAAGCTTATCGTATTTTTTCAGATCTGAAACCGGATCTGTATCCTGCAGGCTTATCATCGGAACAGGGGCTTTTTTGGCACCTTCTCTGACATAATACTCTACAAAGCCGGCTGTTGCTCTGGGATTTACACTGCAAACGACCGCTGCGTCCTTATCATAAAGACCATCCTGCACCTTTACCCATGCCGCAGCTTCCCTAAATGTCTCAGAACTTTTAGAAGAGCTGTCGCGTACAATCCTGAGATTTGTAAGCCCTAAATAAAGGATCAGAAACATTGCAGCCACCGCAGTAATCTCAAGTCTTAGTGCCTTGTTTCTTCCCGATGCGATGAAGTCAAGCGCATCCGCAATACCTGCAGATATGATGACGAGCATCACCGGGACCAGCTCAAGGAAGTACCTCTGCACAAAGAAACCGCCTGCCGGATTGATGACCGTGCTATATACAAACACACTTCCAAGCACTGAGAGTACTACCCATGACAGAACCAGCAGTGACTTATACTTAAACGAAAGCTTGTTGCCCTCAAGCCATATCCTTGCAGTCCTTGCCACGACATATAAAAAAGTAAGTATCAGTATGACAAATAACGCCTCGTTAGACGACAGCAGCTTACGCATAACTCTGGTGATCTCCGGAAGTGTAGGCTTATCCGGCCAAAATGAGGTGATACTCTTTTGTTTGTATATAAGCATCAAAGCAAACCACGGCACAAATGATGCCCCGGATATAATGTACGGGATAAACTTTTTTATCCTCGCCTTTTCGGATAAAAACAATGCAACCTCAGCAGCACCAAGCGCTGCAATAAGTATGCCTCCCATGTAGTGAGTATACAGCGTAAGCGCTAAAAAGATGCCAAACTTTATCTCGACCTTCAGGTCACAGCATTCCATGTGCTTTAGAAAATAATATATCGTGCCAGTTCCAAAAAACAGTAAAAATCCATAGCTTCTGAGCTCAAAACCGCAGCTTAAAATCAGCTTTGTTGAAAAGCTCGCAAGTATGGCTGCAATAAGTCCGCCCTTTTTTCCTGCAACCTTTTCTCCTATCATGCCACACCAGATAACTGTCCCAAAGACTGCAAGCTCCGGTAGCAATAGCATGATACGGTCATTTGCCGGCAAAACCCTGTACCATAATGCCGCAACAAGTGGAAAGATCGGAAGATTAGTAACATCTATCGTAAGATACTGTCCCAAAATATCTCCAACCGACTTATCCTTTGTGATCGTACCAAGCAGCGACATCTCATCGAGCCAAAATGACTGCTTCCCTCCCTGATAAAACATAAACATCAGCATGAACAAAGCCAATGCTATATATACTACAGAAAACTTTATTTTAGCTAAACTATTTATACTATTTTTAATCTTATCTCTCATATATACCTCATCAATACAACGTATAGCGCCAATTAATTAGTATATCTCAGTTCACAGTATTGCGCAAATCCATTTCTTTATTTATAATTGTTTGGTAGTTTTTCTGATAAAAGAAAGGTAAAATATGTTAAACGAAATAATAGATAAGGGCCTCATGTTTATCCGTTACCTTTACAATAAGTCCCTTAGTGAAAAAAGTTATCCAAAAGCTATCAAAAGATGGTTCAAGAGTGTTACCGGATATGAGCTTGATCTCGATAACCCTAAAACCTTTGATGAAAAGATACAATATCTTAAACTTTACGACAAGAACCCTCTCAAAACTACACTTTCAGATAAGTATGCTGTACGTGAATGGGTTTCCAAGACGATCGGTGTAAAATACCTTATACCAATGCTCGGTGCATGGGACAGCTTTGACGAAATTGATTTTTCAAATCTGCCTGACAGATTTGTCCTCAAAGCCAATCACGCTTCCGGTTGGAATATGATCGTGCAGGACAAGTCAAAGCTTGATATAAATGCTGCCAGACGCAAGTTTAACCGCTGGATGAAGACAGACTTTGCATTTATAGAGGGCTTTGAGCTCCAGTATCACGATATCAAGCGCAAGATAGTCGCTGAGGAATTCATTGAAAACGGCGGAAATAATCTCTTCGACTACAAGTTTTACTGCTTCAATGGTAAGCCTGAGTTTATTGAGTATATCGGAGACCGCCTGACCGGTCAGCCAAAAGTACTCTTTCTCAGCACTGACTGGACTCCAGAAGTATTTACAGATGGTATATACCCAGAGTTCAAGGAGCTTCCGCCTAAGCCTGCATGTCTTGCTGAGTTAAACGAACTTGCCGGAAAGCTCAGTGCAGGTTTCCCATTTGTAAGAGTTGACCTCTATGTATTGGACGACGGCTCCATCAAGTTTGGCGAGATGACCTTTACACCGGGAAGCGGCAAGCACTCCCATTGGAATCCACCAGAGTACGCAACAATAATCGGTGATATGATACCATTGCCGCCCAAAAACTGAGCAAAATAAAAAGTGCAAAAGTGCCTTATTCAGACACTTCTGCACTATTTTATTTTACGGTGAAATTTCCACTGTCATTTCTATAAAAATACTGCGCTGCAAGCCAGGTTCCATCAGATTTCCGTCTGACTTCAACCTTCATGTCAAACCCACCTATATCATCCTTTTCAACTTTTTCCGGCTCGATTCCCGTCTTTTCAAGACAAAAGTCAAGGCCGTACATACCGCTCGTCTGATCCGGATCAGCCATAAATACCTTTATCTGTCTGTCCTCGCCTTCTGCAAGGAAAATATATGATACCGCATCATTTTTATCTTTCAAAAGCTCTATCTTCTGATCATTCCATGCCTTTACATCTCTGTCCCACTCAAGGCTGTAATTCTCATCACCTCTGTGATCCTCAATGCCCAGTTCATCATAGAGATACTTTGCAAGATAATCCGCAGTCTTAGCCGCACCCAAGTGATTCAAATGTGATGAATCTCCAAAATCGGTGTCATAGTCTATACCAACTTCACTTAAAAGAGGCAGGAAATTTATCGTGCATCCACCATTTTCCCTTGTGTATTCCATAAGAGTATTAAGCTTTTTCTGCTCTTTTTCAGAATAGTTGGACTTGTTTGCCGGGATATTTACAAGTATCGGAATGACTCCTTTTTCACGGCAAAGCTCCACTATCTTTTTGTATGCCTTTACACCATCTCCGCCCTTGAGCTCTGTGGTATCTTCGATATAGCATCCATCCTCCGGAGCTTCTGCCTTCACAACTTCCGTCATGATGTAAGCACCCTTGTCATAGGTGATGGTCTTTACAAAGTCCTTCTTTTCAAGCTCAGAAAACCTGCTGTGATATGCATACATATTTGAAAGGAATGCCATCTTGCCGCCGTCAAAAAAGCGGGAAGCATAGTCGATCGCTTCAAGCTTGTTCTTGCCAAGAGGAAGTGAATCTATAGATTCATGTACAAATGCATATCCCTCGTTTATCTCATTTTCTTCATCAGCGATCTTGAATGAATCAATGATAACAGCCTTTGGATGAGTATGCTCAAGTGCTGCTCTTACCACATGATAAGTCATCTGTATAGACTCTCCTGCAGACGCCAGATTATAAGATGAGATACCATAATTTTCCCACAAATATATCGGATCTATGCCTTCATGCATATGTGATGAGCCAAAGAAAAGTACATCATAGTCGAGATCTGATTCAAAAAACTGGTCTTTGTAGTAATAGCTCTCTTTCTTTTTCAGAATATTTGATGCCATGAGTATGACAGCCAAAAGGACAGCCATAAAAATTATACATCTTAATGCCTTCTTCATATCTCATCCTCCTCTTAAAACTTAAAGTAAATAAAATCAGAGGAATTATATGAAGGGCCATACATTCCAAACACCAATACTGTCAAAATGGCTGCTATGTAAAAAAGCCACTTAAACCAAATCTCCTGAGATTCGATCTTTTCTCTGATGACGATGCCTTTCTCATTCATAAGGCTCACGCATAACACTATGCAAAGTGAAGCTATAACGATAAATATATCAAAAGCCTTTAATCCCATATCGAGGATGCTTCCATCAAATAGCACCCACGGGTTGTAAACGAAGCAGCTCTTTATCATTACAAGAGCATTTCTAAAGCTGTCTGCGCGGAAAAATACCCATGCAAATGACGCAAGCAAAAATGTGACAACCGTCTGGAAAAATTTATGACTGAAGCAATCTTCCCTCATACCGATAACATTTCCGACCGCTTTCCTCACGCCCCTTAAGAGATCTCCTATAACCTGAAACGCTCCATTCAAGAGCCCCCAAAAAATAAAATTCCAGGAAGCGCCATGCCAAAGCCCGCTCACCGCAAAAACTATCAAAATATTGATGTACTTACGTAGTCTGCCTTTTCTGTTTCCTCCAAGAGGGATATATACATAATCCCTAAAAAACGAAGTAAGCGAAATGTGCCATCTTCTCCAGAAATCCGCAATACTTCCGGCAAGATAAGGTCTTTCAAAGTTTGAGATCAAACGAAATCCCATTATCTCTCCGGTTCCGAGCGCCATATATGAGTAGCTTGCAAAGTCAAAATAAATCTGAAGTGAGTAGAGCAAAACAGCTAACACACTGTAAGTTCCCACAAATGAAGCATTTTCATTAAATACTTTATCAACAAAGACCGCTACTCTGTTTGACAGGACAAATTTCATAAAGTATCCCCAAAGCATAAGAAGAAAACCATTCTTTATCCTATCCGTATCAAACTTATGCTCCTCCTTAAACTGAGGTATGAGATGCCCTGCTCTCTCGATAGGTCCGGAAAGGATTGCAGGAAAAAATGATACAAACAGTGCATAGTTTAATACGTTTTTCTCTGCCACTATCTTGCCCTTCCTTACATCAAGCACATATCCCAGCGCTGCAAAGGTATAAAAAGAAATGCCGACAGGCAGCAGTATATCAAGCTCAGCGAAATTTCCAAGTCCTATACGTCTTGTAATGATATTTACATTTCTCAAAAAGAAATTGCTGTACTTAAAGACAAGAAGCGGCAGGATCGTCACAAGGACCGACAATACGATAACTGCTTTACTCTTAGCCGAACCATCTTTCTTCTTATCAAAAAACAGCCCCAGTCCATAAGTGACAGCCGTAACATAAACAAGAAAAATCCCATACAACGGATTACTGCTCATGTAAAAATAGTAGCTTGCCAAACAGAGCCATATATTTTTAAGCAAATTCTCACGACTTTTCGGAAGAATAAAATAAACCAGCGCACATAAGGGGAAAAATAATGCATATTCTAATGATTGAAATGACATTTTAATACCTCAAAAATAGGACGGCTTCCTATGAAAGCCGCCCTATTAATTAATAAGTGATCATCTTCTGAACTTCTACATTAACCTTTGAAAGAATATCTGCAATCCTCTCGCCTGCGTGTCCATCACCATAGATCGGCTCTGACTCATATGGTCCATGCTCGATCTGCTTCATGATAGCTTCGTAGATTGCATTCTCCTCATCAGCTGCATCTATTACATTGCTGCCTCTCTCACGTCCATTCTGTCTTGTGCCGACATTTACGCAAGGAGTACCGATGAAAGCACCCTCTCTGATACCAGATGAAGAATTACCAACAAGACATGCTGTATTCTTCATAAGACGAACGTAAACGCTGATAGGCATATTCTTGAAAACGTGAAGCTTTGCATCAGGATACATCTCTCTGTAGCGTCTGATACCTGTTGAGATACCCTCAGATCCTGCATCGGCATTAGGCCAGAGCATGATGATATTCTTACCGGTTCTCATGCAAGCCTTGATAGTCTCAGTGATCTGCTCCTTTGCATCTGTGTACTCAGTAGTAACTGAGTGCTGTGAAACAAGGATAAATGGCTCGCTAAGATCAAACTTAGGACCTACACCGCCTTCTGTCTCATAAAGATCCATAGGCATTGATGAATCAGCATCAAGAATGCGCTTGATATTATCAATTCTAGGGCAGCCAACAGTAAATACGTCAGTTTCCTTCTCACCAAGCTTCAAGATACGCTCAGCAGCCTCCTTATTTGCAGGGAAGTGAACGTGTGCAAACTTTGTAATAGCGTGACGAATACTCTCGTCGATAGTACCTGTAACCTCACCACCCATTGTGTGAGCTACACGGATATTCATGTAAGCTGCTGCGATAGTTGCAGCCATAACCTCATATCTGTCTCCGATAACGATAACGAAATCAGGCTCAAGTCTCTCATAAACATCAGCAAGACCAAGCATACCAAGTCCGGCTGTCTTAACCATTGCGTTTGGCTTATCGCCCTCAACCTGCATGTAAACCTTCTCATCGATCTCGAAGCCATCTTTTTTCAGAATGTTCTCAAGGTCACCAAACTTATCAACAAGTCCTGATCCACCCAAAACTACCTGAAGTGTCAGGTCCGGATGTGCCTGGATTGCCTGCATGGCAGACTTAATTGAGCTGTAGTTGGCTCTGCCGCCGATAAATACACAAATTTTTCTTTTCACCAGTTAATATCCTCTTTCTGAATGATGTCATCGAAATGAAGGTCACGCTTTGCAGTCTTTCCGATGATCTCTTTATAGTAACGTGTCTCAAGGCCTGTACCAGGCTTCTTGTAGCCAAGCATGTCTGCTGTGATAGGAGTTCCTGCCGGTATGCATGTGATAGACACGATACTCTTCTGGAAGATCTCCTTCATATCAGCAAACGCTGAGACATCTTTTTTGTCAACAGGGCTGTTAAGAGCTATCTCGATATTCTTGATAGACTCTACAAGCTGAGCCATCTCAGCAGGCTCCATTGACATCTTTGCGTCAGGGCCGTACATCTTCTTACTGAGAGTGAAGTGCTTCTCAATAAGCTTAGCACCCTTCATGAATGCACCGATAGATGCCCATTCTCCCGATGTATGGTCAGAAAAGCCAAGCGGTATACCCTTGTACTTTTCTCTGTATTCGTCAATTATGTTAAATCCTACATGCTTAGGATCACATGGATACTCACTTGTACACTGCATGAGCGCTACGTTGCAGTTTTTCTTAAGGAAGATCTCCATGCAGGTCTCAACTTCAGCCTCAGAGCTCATACCACTTGAAACGATAGTCGGAACCTGTGCATCAGCCAAAAACTCAAGGTACGGGATATTTGTGATCTCTCCCGACGGAACCTTGAACGCATCAATACCGAGATCCAACAAAAACTTGATAGCCTCGATAGAGAATGGAGAAGAAATAAACTCCACATTATTCTCCTTGGCACATGCCTTAAGACGCTTCCACTGATCCATATCAAAAGCTGTACGCTTAAAATACTCATATCTAGGCTCAGCCTTGAAGTATGGTGGCTGAGGAGCATTACGGATAGTCTCTGCTTCAGAAATATGTGTCTGAAGCTTAACTGCATCAACACCACACTCTGCCGCTGCTATTATCATAGCCTCTGCCTGGCCAAGACTTCCGTCATGAGTCATGCCAAGCTCTGCAATTACTTTACGCTTATTAAAATCCATCTTACAATCTCCAATAGATGTATCCGGCATCCTTATATGTCTTCTTATCAAGCAGTCCCTTTACATCGCTCAATACTTTTCTATGCTCACCATCCTGCTTATACATAGCATCAAAATCAGCTACGTCAAAGTCCTTGAACTGCTCATGTGCTACTGCCAATATCACAGCATCGCAGTCCTTGATATCCTTCATATCCGCAAACTCTACACCATAGAGCATCTTTGCCTCTGCCGCATCTGCTGCAGGATCTGCGATCATAGGCTCTATGCCATACTCACGAAGCTCATTTACGATGTCGATGACCTTAGTGTTTCTTGTATCAGGACAATTTTCTTTGAAAGTAAATCCAAGGATTGCCACCCTTGCACCCTTGACCGGTATATTAGCCTTGATAAGATTCTTTACAAGACACTCTGCAACATACTTGCCCATATCATCATTTATACGACGTCCTGAAAGGATGATCTGACTGTGATAGCCAAGCTCCTCCGCTTTGTATGTGAGATAGTAAGGGTCAACACCGATGCAGTGTCCTCCTACAAGTCCCGGATAGAACTTAAGGAAATTCCACTTTGTGCCCGCTGCTTTCAGGACTGCCTGTGTATCAATATCCATCTTGTTAAAGATCATTGAAAGCTCGTTCATGAAAGCGATATTGATATCTCTCTGGCTGTTCTCGATAACCTTGGCTGCCTCAGCAACCTTGATGCTCTCAGCTCTGTAAACGCCTGCCTCTACTACAAGGCTGTATACGTTTGCGACTTCCTCAAGAGTCTCTTCATCCATACCGGAAACGATCTTTGTAATTGTCTCAAGGCGATGAACCTTATCACCCGGATTGATACGCTCCGGAGAGTATCCAACCTTGAAATCTACTCCACACTTTAAGCCTGACTCAGCTTCAAGGATAGGTACGCACACATCCTCTGTAACACCCGGATAAACTGTAGACTCATATACAACGATAGAGCCCTTTGTAAGATTTCTTCCGAGCACATGGCTTGCACCCTCGACCGGACTAAGATCCGGTGTATGATCAGAATTTACAGGTGTAGGAACAGCAACAATGTGGAACTTAGCTTCTTTGAGCCTTGTCTCATCAGCTGTAAAATCAACCTTTGAATTCTTAATTCTCTCGTTTCCCACCTCATTTGTAGGATCAAAGCCCGCCTTGTATTTCTCGATCTTACTCTCATTGATATCAAAGCCGATAACATCGATCTTGTCAGCAAAAGAAACAGCTATAGGCATACCAACGTATCCCAGACCAACAAGCGAAAGCTTTTCCTTATGATTTACTATATCCTCGTATAATGACATCTCTTTAACCACCTTTATTATGCCTTACTTTAACCCTAGCTTAATCAAAGCAAGGTTTCTATAATCCCTGAGCTGGTGTACCCAGTGCGGGGTCTTTTCAAATCTTTCATAACGCTTAAGCGCTTCTTCGGAGAACATATCCTCAAAACCATCTTTTATATAAGAACGGCAAGGATTGCATGTTCCGCATTTCTCCCCATTTACCGGAGTGAAGCAAAACCACACTCTCTTTGCAACTTCATCAAGTCCCATCTCCCTCAATATCCTAAACTCATCTTTCTTGAGAGTATTAAAAGACATCGGGAAACGCATCCTTCCAAAAACTGTCTTGATGTCCTCATCCGCTGTATCATTATCTATTTCAAAATATGTATAACCGTTTTTCTCATGCTGCTGCACATTTCCATACTTCGCAACAGTATTTCTTCCCTTTGAATTAGGCGAAAGAACTAATGAAACATAAAGCTCGCTCAAATCATGCTCTTTTGCAAATCTTGCAAGCCATCCGTACTGTGAGCCTATGCCTGACTTATCACGGATACGCTTATATGCCTCATTGATCTCAGTATCTTTTTTGATATCTTCTACCGGATATGTTATAAGCGGCAGTATCTTTGCCTTGGTATCCTTATCTGCACGCAGGATCTCCGCGATCTCCTCTATAGCCTTAAGCTCGTATTTCTGGGAGTCCCTATGCTTATCCAGTAAGTAATACGGCTGAATCTCAACCTCAAACCTGGAAAAATATGCTACTGTATATGTGGAATCAAGCCCTCCTGTCCACAGACAGTTTATACGTTCCATCTTATTCCTCCAAACAAATCTTTCGCATCAACTTATCTATTTTATCAGTGACAGCAATCTTTTTCAAGTTTTGGTTGTATAATATAGAAATAATTACAAAAAGGAAGGGTTCAGAATTCCCTTCCTTTTACAATTTATTTTAAAAATATGCCTTTTTGATCTTATACATACCTGCAAGCGTTATTGTTCCAATAATAAATGCGATCACTATCCTGACTATCATATACGGATAGAGAAACGGTATGAAAAATGAAATTGTAGACATTACTGCAAGAATTATAAAATTAAACTTATTGTCATACATTACTGTCAGACCACTCTTACGGCAAATAAGATAGTGCATAAGAAGAAGCACCACAAAGCTTGCACATGTTGTATATGCTGCTGCCATGTATCCAAACATAGGTATGAAGATGGCATTCGTAATCAGATTAAAGCCTGCTGCTACAAATGTACCCATAGTTACAAGGGCTGTCTTTTTTTCATACTGCTCAACATTTACATAATTTGTATAAGCAAACTTAAAACCGTAACCAAGCATTACTGGCGCTACAAGCATTTCAGTTCCTGCATAATCTTTCTTACCCAAAGATAATATCCATCTTACTTCTGGTGCTAATAGCACTGAGCCAAGCACTATAACAGAAAAGCCTGCCATATAATATCTATTGACCTTACGGATAATACCATAATCCTTTGCATGAAGCTTTTCAAAAAGCCACGGAACCATAGCCTGATTAAAGCAGGTCATCAATGTTGCTACGATCATTCCACCCTGATATGCAAGCGAGTACATACCATTTGCCTCACTTCCGCATATCTTTGTGATCATCATCTTGTCACCAGAACCAAGCACATTATTTGACAAAAGATGTGGTATCATTGGGACACTGTAAGCCGCAGCATATTTCCATGCATTAAAGTCAATGAGCTTTCGTCCCTTGTACATTACATATAAAAATACAACTGCATATATCACCATATTAGTGATTTCAGCACCCATTATCTTACCAAAGAGCCTATTTCGGCACGAATATGCCATAAAGAGAGATACAAAAGTCGAACTCAATGAGATAAAAATCGAAATCGCAACCTGTACTTTGTACTTTTGCTGTATCCTATGCTTTGCCTGCAATATATCAAGTGATGGTGCTATTAACAGCTCAAGGAACATCACATGGATATATATCATGTCAAAGCCAAATAGATTTACAAAAAAATCCTGAAACAGCATTACAATAAAGTAGAAGAATGCTGTTGACGCTGTTCCAAAAAATGTTATTGACGAAAGATATTGATCAAAATTATCCTCATAATCAAACTTTGCTCTGGAAACAGAAGACTTAAGATTTAATGTACAAAGAACCGCCGCCATTGAAAACCAGGCCGCAAAATTAGACTGTATTCCATACTCCTTCTTCGTCAGAAGCGTAACAAATATCGGTCCGCTTATAAACCCGATTCCCTTTCGCAAAAAGGAGCTCGCCGTATACCACACGCCGGCCTTCAACGCTTTTTTTGAATGTTCGTCTGTTTTTGTTTTACTCATATATTATTTAATTATTTCTTTTATTTTTTCTACTATCTTAGTCATTGAATCTTCCGCCCAAAATTCACTTGCATCATAATTCACATGACCGGTTTCATTAGAGATCATCTCCACAAAATCCTCTGCCGTTCTAAAGCTCTTTGCAAAGCCTTTATCGCACAAAATCTTCATCGGAGCTGACTGCGGTATATCCCAGATGAAAGTTTCAAGCTCAAAACTCATACCTTCATAAACAGCCGTTGACTCTACTCCGACCTGCATGCTGCTCCGCGCAAAAAGAGAATAAAGCGGAGTCTTGACCTCATCTATTACCTCTATATCAGAAGATGCCAATGCTTTATATTTCTCTCTCCACCCTTCAATCTCTCTTGGATGAAGCTTGTATATGATATGAAGATCATTATTAAGTTCCTTCATTTTTACAGCAAGCTCTGACATCTGAGCGCCGTACTTCCTGCTAGAAAGGAAAATAACAGTATTTTTGTCATGCTGCCAGGACTCACGCGGATATGCTTTCATCATCATATCATGATAAGGGAATCCCAGAGAACATATATGCTCATCATCAAGCGGTATCCCTGTTGCATCCTTCCAAAAGCTGGCAAATGCAAAATACCAGTCCGTAAACTGTCTTGTGCGCGTTCCTTCCGGAAACCAGTTTAAGAGCGCACCGGTGCCATGCTGAAGCTCTATTGTAGGAATCTTAAGATCATGTGCGATCTCATTTATTATCTTAGTATTTACACTTCCACTGACAACTTCAACTATCACCTTAGGATTTAAGTTTTCTATAAATTTCCTGTATCTTGGATATCTGAATTTATAAAAGAAATACAGTGCTGTAGCTCTCTCGCAAAAGCTCTTGAACTTAGGATTAAATCCGTAATTGTCCTTTAAATCATTGAAAGGCTCACGCATATCATTTTCGATCTTTGCTCTAACCTTTGCATAGAGCCCCGGTCTGAAAGTCTTTACGAAATATCTGTAGATATAACTCATGACCTCAAGACGATAATTGTAAACAACGTTTTTAGAATAAACTTCATCCTTTTTTAAACGCTGCTTACCAACTCTCTCAAGCGTCACTGAATTCGGAAAATGATCTGCTATATAGTCCGTATAGATGCTTACCATCTTACCATCCAAAAGCTGACGCCTCGGATGGCAGATAAACAGCGCATCAACATCTTTTTTATCTGTTTTTAATGTATGAAGCAGCTGCCAGATTACATCCTTAACCTTATCAAATCCAAGCTCAAGCCCCTTTTTCTCCATATTTTTGTAAAAAGGAGGCTCTGTTCCTGCGAGCTCATCATTGAAAGACATGAACATGTCGCGGCGCATATAGTTCCAGTATTGAAAACCATTTACATTTACACCGTTTAATAGATTATGTTTCATCTCCCATTCATGGTATGGCTTAGGCGTTGTACTCATTGAAGCTGCTCTCCTGCAGGAATGCGGATACGTTTAGCATGATCACAGTAGTTACATGCATCCGCATAGTCGATAGTAAGGAACTTGCGGAGCTCTTTGCGAAACTCTTTATCTGTGCGAGGCTTTCTGATATCAAAGCTGTCATGCTCTCCATCCATAAGCCCAAGATCAGCAAGTGATGATGCTCTTGCACAGGTATAAATCTTTCCGTTAAGCATTGTACGGCAGTATCTTGAGGAATAGCACTGATTGTACTCCATAGCAAGCTGTGCCTTGCCCTTGCCTCTGCACTCTGTATTTCCCGGATCTGCCCAATACTCTGACACTGTATGGCTGCATGGTATTCCCTTAGCCTTACATGCTGCCATAAATTCATCAGGCTTCTGTGTAGGCACGCCATAGTCACTGATAACTATCTTCTTGCACTTAAGTGCTGCAATCTGATCAAGGAGTGCTTCATCCGGGATAACTGTAGCGTTTGTAGTAAACGCAATACACATAACCTTCGGATGATCCTTAAATGCATCTATAACCTTACCAAGCTCAGGATATACAAATGGCTCTCCGCCGAGAAGCTCAAGCTTGATGCAATAGTCTGTATGTGAAAGAAGCGTCCTGATATCTGATATAACCTGATCTGCCGGGATATGATAAGGCTTATCAAAGCATGGCATGAGGTTATTGCAGTGCGCACACTTAAGTGAGCACTTTGTTGTAAGCACGCATACGATTACAGGATATGTAACTGCGTTTGGTTTTACAAGATTCCATACAAGCTTTGCAAGACCGAAAACTGACTTCTTGCCTGGTATAACATGCAGATACTCTCTTATGCTCGGTCTGAAAACTCTTCTATAATATGATGCCATAATTTCCCTCAATTCCTATGTAATAATACATCTATGTAACTTCCAAGGCGTACCTTCCACTCAGGTACTCCCGCCTTATGCTGCGCATATCTCTTGAGCTGAGCCTTGGTAAATCTCCACTCCTGCCCTGACTCAACAGTAGTCTCACATGGATGGCAATATCCGCAAGGATGCCCAAGCACAGGTGTATGGCAAAACCATGTCTTCTCAACGATGTCACCATAGCCCATGTCACGAAGAATCTTCTCTTCCTCGCTCTTTGTAAGGTCAAATGTCTCAGACATATTGAAATCACCAAAAAGAACCTTAAGATCCTCGGTCGCATTATCCATATCTATAACGTAATATGTACGTCCTGTGCAGTTTGTCTTTGTAAGAACTCCACCATTATCTTCCAGGCATTTTCTAAGCTTTGAAGCATCACAGATAGGTTTAACCGGTGAGTAAAACAGTCCCTTGATGTCATGGTTTCTTACATAGCGGGCAATCCACTCATACTGACTTCCCATATCCGCTTTCTTCTTTATTCCTCTGAAAGCGTTCGTCACGACTTCATCATCAGGTATCTCATCCGGTCTGATAACGATCAACGGCAATATCTTTGCCTTAGTCTCAGGATGTTTCAGTAAGAGCTCTCGTATAGCGTCCATTGCTGCAAGCTCATACTTTTCTGATTTCCTGCCATTTCTTAAATAATATGGCTGGATCTCTATATCATATCTTGAATAGACAATCATTGTATATGTGGAATCAAGACCGCCTGTCCACATAATATTAAATCGTTCCATAGTTTCCTTTCAGCAGCAAGTGCTTCGGACTGTGCTTAACGTTTACGTCTTCTTATCCGATTGATTATATTACTTTAATTGTTATAATGTCAAATTTGCCAAAACTTATGTAAAAATCGAGTAGGAGGAAAAGTTCCTCCTACTCGATTTTTACTGTTCTCTTTCAGCACACAACGTCACTTAAAGATCTCCAAATAATTTCGAGGCAGCTTTCAGATCTGTCTCATTGTCGATTTCATACCATTTTTCTCCACTCAGTCTTCTGGCTCTGAGAGGCTGTCCCTCCAGATCTTTTATTATTCCAAGGACAGTTTCATAATAAACATTATCTCCCATTGCCGTTCTGTATGCTTCCATAAAAGGCACATAATATTTCGCCGAAAAGTTTTTGCTGAATTTATACATGTTTACAGTCTTATAGTACTCTCCAGCATCCTCTTCTTTGAAATATTTCCCAAGGACAAAGTCAACTATCTCATCTTCATCATTAAGCTTTACGCACGTTCCATCCATCCAGTCATCATATTTATCAACCAGAGCCACAGAATCCCTGCTATCCTCTGCAAGACCCTTCAGAATGCCCTTCTCTACTATCAGATCAGATTCCAGCAAAAGTGTATCATCTTTTAAGAGATACTCATCCGCAAGATACAGCGAATAAATATTGTTGGTCTTGTCATATATCTCATTTTCTACGAACACAAGCGGTGTTTTTATGCCAAGTCCCTTTATGTACTCCTCCAAAAGACCACTCCTATATCCGGTAACAATTATGATCTGATTCAGATTTAATTCGTCAAGATCACGAAGCATCCTCTCTATCAGAGATACTCCATTAACCTCAACCATACACTTGGTACTGTCTTTTGTATATTCTTTCAGACGCTTACCCATTCCGGCAGCCAAAATCAAAGCCTGCATTTTTATTCTCCCACTACTTCTTCTGTTTTTTTCCGAGTATGCTCCAGTTCCTCATGCTTACCCACAAGATAATCTACTGTACGCACAGCTGCCTCTCCGGCATACTCCCATCTTTCACTTCTCAGCTCGTTTCTTCCACTTCTCAGCGGATCTTCAACTATAAGTCTGTCTATCAGTTCCTTGATATTCTCAAAGTCGTTCTCATTAAACAACTGTCCTATGCGCTTGTGCGCATCAAATCTGTACAGACCTTCTCTTTCCAGCCACCACGCATCATATGGTGACAGATCAAATGAAGTATCCGCATATAAAACCGGTTTATCAAAAACCAGTGCATAGTCAAAAATTACACTTGAGAAGTCAGTTATCATGATATCTGCTTCATTCAGAACATCAAAGTTGTCATTATCACGATTCCAATGCATCTTCTCGCTTTCCGGGTACTGCTTCTGCAGTGATTCCATGAGCGGAATTTCTGAAACAAAGGACTGTGGATGCGGACGAACAATTATATTGTAGCCTGTTTTCTGCAGAGCTTCAATTAACTTTCCTCCAAATCTCGACAAAACAGAGCTCTTGCCCCATGAAGATGCCACAAGTACTGTCCTTATACCATCTTTTTTACTCTTTGCATCATTAAGTCTTATCTTCATGACATCCATGTAAGCAGAACCAACATACGTAAGCTCTTTACGCTTTATAGTAGGACGAAGCTTCTCCATATTTCTGATATTCTTTTCCTGAATACTTCCGGAAAGAAGCACTGCATCATAAAAATCAAGACCGAACATGCGATAAAGAGCACTGTCTCCCGTCGAATGAAAAGTATGAACATACCAGTCCACATTCTGTGAACGCTTCCACTGATATACGTCAAGCCCCGGCGTAGTAGATAAGAGTATTCCGGCCTTTGCAAAATTAAGCTTTGCAAAAGCCTTGTTACCCTCTCCTATGAACTCGCATTTAACATACTCGTATTTTTCATTAAGTGCCGGATCATTAGCTGCTGCGGTCCAGTACTCAAGAGGGATCTTCCTTCTTTCAAACTCATCGCAAACCGGCTTAAAGATATTCCAATACCATTTATTATCGCTAAATATAAGATATGGTATTTTGTGAGTATCGGTTTTATCAACCTTTCCTCCACTTATCATAAACTTTACTTTCAACCATATCTTCTGTAAGAAAAACAATACTGCTGCTGCAACGCCAACTATGACTGAGAACAGCATACTTCCCGTGCCGGGATCGATATAAAGTAATATTCCGTAATCGTTCATTTTTTATTCCCCTGCACTTTCATTTCCAGCATATATCCAATTTGATCTGTCAAAAATATTTCCACTTACAGAATACCAGGAAGAACTTCCTGTATTGTATACATTTCCGCTATTCTTTGAAAGATGCAGATTATGTGACAATGTAACAAGCATTTTTTCATTATTCTTTGCATCCGAGTTTATTGCCTTTCCTGTAAACGGATTGACAGGATCTTCGATCACATCCTTCAATGCCATCGTCGGTACATCGGCATTTGTCATAAATGAATCATCCGTTGTAAATTCGGTTGCACCAAAATCCTTCATCATCAAGAGCGGATTTACTGCTTCGACATCCAACTCATCATTTACGATCAGATCATCAAACTGCTTAAGATTATATCCATGATCCGCAACAATGATTATCCTTGTATTGTCGTATATTCCCTCCGATTTGAGATAGTCAAACCAGTTTCCAAGCTGCAAAAGTGATGCCATATTTACATGATAATGATACTTTCCCGGCTTTTCTTCTTTGTATGCATCAAAGCTTCTTCCATTGAGTGTGAATCTCGAAGGATCATCATATCTCGTATTGTTGACATTTCCGCTTGGAACATAGTCCGGCATCTGAAGCTCGGAAGGCTCATGGGTTGTATTATTGTGAATCATGAAAAAGCTTCCATTTCCGCCATCTGAAATATCTGTCAAAGCCTGAAGATTTTTTAATACAGCATAATTTCTAAGAAAATCCTGGTCTGTATTGTTGACAGTAGTTCCAAAATAATCTCCCGAATCATATATAAGCGGCTGGAACATGATTGGTGAAGTCTTATAAAGACTATACCAGAAAAAATTCCTATACTTTATCTCATCATGCTGTGCCGCCAGCTCATCAGATGTCAGCAGGTTCGTATATTCTCCAAGCTTGGTATGATAAGCTGAAATATCCGGATACTTTTCATATATCGAAAAATCAGAAAGCTCTTTATATCCGGCATATGACGGATCTGCCACGGATACTTTGTAGCCATTTTCCGAAAACAGAACCGGCATCAACAGGTCAGCCTGATTATTTTTTTCAGCCATAGATTCATCTTTTCGAGCATTTATAGCTGCCGGGGTATACTCGTATCCTCCATATACTGCCGGTGCCGCAAAGTTCGTATGTTCACCAAAAGAAATGGTATTCGGATAGTATGTAAATCCCGAAAACTTTTCCTTTAACTCAGGTTTTTCATTAAATATGTAAGGTACATATCCGCTTATAGCCCTGTCTAAAAGTATAACAACCACATTCTTCTGATCCCTGCTCAGATGAATTATCGGTTCAACATCGTCCACATCTCCGCTCGCCTTCGCATTGACCCTCGCTTCATCTATATACTCAATTCCGTTTATCTTTCCATTTACTTGTACTACATTGTAAATGGAAAAAATCACGCCACTGAATATAACTAATGAAAGCAAAGAAACGATCAGCTTTTTGCGTAAGGTGTATATTACCGTTATCACCACTGCGACTATTACGATCACCGCAAGATTTACCAGTTTTTCTATGATCGTATAATGCGGCAGTTCCGAAAACTCAAGACTGGTTGACAGCGTACCAAAATTCTTGCCAAAAAACATGTAATTCATCAAAGATATGATTGATAAAAGTGTCATAACAAAGGCCTGAATCTGTTTAACTGCCTTATTTCCGAAGAAATAAATTATCGCTCCGCCCCATACAAGGAAGTATCCTGCCGCTATGGATGCAGTACTCACCACATAAAACAAAGGATTAACATAATCATAGACATTTACAAAATCCTCCGGTGCTGCACTTACTATAGACATAGGAACAAATACACCATATACGACCGTAAGGCATATGCCGCACAACAGTACAATTATTCCGGCATTTTCTATTTTGCCAAATATTGATCTTGCCGTTGTTTTCAGCTTTAAAGCAGATTGACTATCTTTCTTTTTCTTTGCGATCCTCACTACAGCAGGTAAATTCATTATGCAAAAGAGCAGACACATAAACATCGCTCTCTTCATATTTCCTATTTTGCCTATCGCTGCAAAATAAGCAACAAAAACTACTGACGCTGCACTAAGAAGTCTTGAAAGCACCTTATCAGGCTCTGGAACAAGTTTAAGGAAAATATTTTTTACAAGTGAGAATAAATTATTCAATGTCCAGTAAAAAACAAGTCCCGCCGGTCTGTCATACAAAAAGAAAAGAAAAACAAGTGCCAAAATGTAAAGCTGCGCCTTATCCTTCAATGGAAAACCTTTTGTATAAATAACACCCGATATAAAATTGATCAAAGTCATAAGTATCGGAAAAATGTTGATGGATATGCCAAATAAAGTGAGCAATCCATCCGGAGCTCCCATATCATTTATTATCCAAAAAGATGTTCCTTTAAGCAGATACAGATTTGACAAATATCTGTATGCTGCCGTAAAAAAAGGAATCTGCAGCAATAAAGGCAACGATCCCCTAAATACATACAATGGAGAATAATTCTGCTCCCTATAATATCCCTGTAAGATCATAAATCGTTCATCACCCTTGAACGTCTTACGGATATGTTTAATCGGAACCGCCATAAGCTTTTGCATACGGCGTTCTTCATCCTGAATCGCATCAGCTTTTCTATAAAGAGGCAATGACAGAACATTTACCGCAATACTTACCGAAACTATTGCGATTCCTGCATTTCCAAACATTCTGTACATAACCGAAAAGATTAATTCCATTACTAAAACTAATGGCATAATAAAAATGTTATAAAGACAAGTCAACATGGTTCACCTCGATATTCCTATAATCCCTCCAATGCATACTTATCTATTTTACACAAAAATACTTAATTTTGTCTAAACATTTCGAAAAAGAATGGCGGTCCATTTTTATTCTTTATAATACAATGCATATATGATACAATATGTGGCGGTGCTATCGCACTTTGGGGCACCTTTTATAGCTTCGATAAACCATATTTGTTATGCAAAGTCAACAAAACAAAACTATGAGTAAAAAGAATACATTCAAGAATAAATTAATAAGAAAAATAAGCTACTACCATGAGCTTTTGATGCCATCGTTTCTGATACCATCCGATTTAAAGCGATGGTTTAAGAAATGCAACGGGCGTACACTTGATCTTGAAAATCCTACCACATGGTGTGACAAGATAAACTGGATAAAACTCTATGGCAGGACTCCACTTATGACCCAGCTATCTGATAAGTACGCTGTAAGAGAGTGGATAAAAGAAAAGATCGGTGAAAAGTACCTTATCGGGCTGCTAGGAGCATGGGACAGTTTTGATGAGATCGACTTCACAAAACTCCCTGACCGCTTTGTCCTCAAGGCAAACCACGCCTCCAAGACAAACATCATCGTAACCGATAAGTCTAAGCTTGATTTAGACGATGCCCGCAAGAAGTTTAAGGAGTGGATGAGCTACAATTTTGCCTATCGTTTCGGATATCAGCTCCAGTATAAGGATATAAAACGCAAGATAATTGCGGAAGAATTTATAGAAAATGGCGGAAACGACCTCTTTGACTATAAGTTTCACTGCTTCAACGGAAAGCCTGTATGTGTAGAGATAATCGGCGGCCGCCTCGGTGAGTCACGCCTCGCCTTCTTTGATATGGACTGGAAGCTTGTCCCTTACAGGACAAATGCATATCCTCTCTACGAAGTGCTCCCTGAAAGACCTATAGCTTTTGACGAGATGAAACGTGTTGCAGAAGTCCTATGCGAAGGTTTCCCGTATGTAAGAGTAGATCTTTATATGCTCGATGACGGACAGGTCAAGTTTGGAGAGATGACCTTTACCCCATCAAGTGGACAGTGTACATGGATTCCTGAGGGAACCGATGAAATGCTCGGAAAAATGATACCGCTGCCATGATTATATTTCATGACAGCGGTTTTCTTCATCTTATTTTTTCTTTTTTCCACGCTTAAATTTATTACGCACACCAAGCCAGCCCTGGTAGCAGAAAAGTTTTGGAGAAGTAAAAAATGATCTTACATATCCAAGATAGCCTTCCGTTTTCCTGCCGGCGATCCTGTAAAAGTGTGCCAGATGAAAGACTATATTAAACTTTGCTGCGCTGTCTTTATCGATATCAGCCTTGTACTTATCATACAAAAGCTCATAGCCCTTAATGCACTTCTCAGCACTATGTGATATCTGGTCGTGCCCTACGCCCTGCATATTCTTGTAGTACTTAAACAAAGGCTCATCAACACCAACCATTTTAAAATCATGACTTATGCGCACCCACATCTCATAGTCCTGTCTTGCCGGAAATCTCACATCAAAACCGCCAACCTTTTCAAAGACCTCGCGTCTGATGAGCGCCTGTGAAGTAGTTCCGATTGTGTCGTCACGCAAAAGCTCTTTATATGTTACTGCAGGCTTAAATGCCTTGCCATATATATTTCCATTGTCCGGCACTGCTCTCGACTCATCTACTATATATCCCTTGCAGTAGCACATACCGGCCTCAGGATTCTCTTCCATAAGTCTGACCTGCTTTTCCAGTTTTTCAGGCAGCCACTCATCATCGTCGTCCAAAAATGCTATATAATCTCCGGTAGCATTATCAATACCCATATTTCGAGCTACCTGCGCTCCATGTGGCTCACGTGTCTGAAAGTATCTTACCTTGTCAAACTCATAGGCAAGCATACGCATAGGCTCACTGAACTCATATGCCCCCTCGCCTCTATTGTCATCGATTATAAGAACTTCTATATTTTCCCATGTTTGGGCGAGGATACTCTTAAGCGCTCTTTTCACTATAGAAATATCTCTCTTATAGCTTGTAATAATACAGCTTACTTTTTTCATTTATCTATACCTCTGTCCACAGGCAGTCCCGCCATCTTTCGTCCAAGATTTATAGCTGCCTTTCCCAGCGGATTCTTTTTCATAAAGGCAACTGCGCCTCCCGAATATCTCATAAGATTTCGTGCCGAATTATACTTAAAGATGATCTTGTCATTGGCCTTCTCATCTGTTCCAAGTATAGGATTGCCCTTCATTGCATGTTTAACAGCCAATTTTCTATACGCTTCAGACCTAAAATCCATATCCGGCATTTTTACCGGAAGTATATCACTGTCGAGAATCACTGTCCTCTCTGCATCCTTGTCATAAAAATGCACTATAGGCGCTGATTCCCAGGATTGCGTATCTATCATCACTCCAAGCCCGTAGTCACTCATGTCTTTTGGTGTGAAATCAAATATCCGCCTTGTGTATTTGATTCTTCTTGAGCCAAAATAGAAATTGCCAAGAGAATAGTATATAGGCTTTCCATTATATATTTCCATCGGCTGAGGGCAGTGTGAATGATGTCCTATAACAGCCTTAACATTCTTGACGTTGCAAAGCCTGTGTGCAAGATCGATATCATATGGCTGAGGGTAAAGATTATACTCAAAGCCCCAGTGTAAGGTCACAATTATCGAATGAAGCGGATTATTGTGACTATAATCTACAACTGTTTTGAGCACGACATCATTTTTTCTCGGAGCGCATCCCGGGCTCTTCCTGCCGGCGTATACGGTTTCTTCCGCATCCCATCCAAAGTTGAAAACGGCGATCTTCTTATCCCCATCATTAATTATCATCGGCTTAAGTGCATCTTTCAGCATCATACCTGCACCAGCGTACTTTATCTTAGCTTCCTCTAAAGCTACAAGAGTGTCACTGAGCCCCTTGCTTCCATAATCCATCATATGATTATTGGCAAGTGTGACTCCTATTGTGTTAAGCTCCCTTAAAGTCGCTTCTACAGCGCCCGTCTGCCTTAAATGTTTTCCTCTTTTTCTTATTTCTTTGCTGCTCCCATCAGTTAAGGCTCCCTCAAGATTTAATATTACAGAAGCCTTACTGTCACGGATAAAATCTCCGATTGCCTTTATATCATCCGCAACATGTTCAAAATCATAAGATAAATCCCCAAGCATCAACAGTTTCATCTGCTTACCCTCTCATAAACATAAAGACCAATGTTTTCATCAAAAGCTGTTTCCTTAAAATCGTTTCCCATTAAATCTGTAAAAACGTCAGGATTTCCATGCATCACCTGATAGATATATATGTGCTCAGCTGCTGCGATCCTTTCAGCCATATCGCTGTCATCATTGGATACGACATGTATGTCCTCTCCCTTGCCGCCATACTCCAGATAGTACTCTTCAAAACCGTCAGCATTTGCCCTATTGGCATTGATGGCGATCATAGTATCCTTGTCGCCAAGCCTGCCCTCAGAAACTATATAGTCACGCACATTTCCATAAGTATTGTCAAACGGTGCTGAGACTTCATCCTTTACATCATAATAATAATTTGCTGTACCTAAGTAAAGTACCATAAAGGAAAGTACCGAGCCATAAACCAGCAACTTTGAAACGCTAAACTTCTCACTTACCCTGTCCAGTATTTCCTCAAGCACGATGGAAACTGACAAAAGCGCTGTCGGAAGCACTGAGAGAAAATATCTAAGTACGAAAATTCCGCTCTTAGTATTGATATGAGCGCTGTAAATATAATCTCCCACTACAAACAAAAGCGGCATAAACGCAAATCCAAGACGCACAAAACGCTCATCAAAATCCCTGCCTTCATTCAATAGGCAGTCTATAAACAAAAGAGCAGCAACGATCATTGCCAGTATCAGTAAAAGATATATCACCTCATCATGGCTTAAGATATATCTGAGTGCCTTTGGAATACTTGCAAATGTAGGTGTCTTTGGCCAAAATTCCTCCAGGTTCATAGTGCGCTTAGTTATCATGAGTAAAAACCATGGCATCAGACTTCCGCCGCCTATCATATAGGAGATGAAGAATTTCCCCTTGATCTTTTTTAACACAAAAAGACACGCATCCATACAGAAAAGATATACTATAGTAAGACAGCCAAAATAATGAGAATATGCGAGCCCTGCCATAGAAATTCCAAGCAGCACCACATCACGCGTCTTTTCATCTCCAATATACTTGAGCCTTTCGATGTATCGCCACATCACAAGTGCTGTAAATGCTATCCAGAATGCGTGGACTCTAAAAGTAAGACCACACTTCTGCATGATAAGCGAAGAAATGCACACAAGAGTTGCCATGATAACAGCTGTCCTCTCGCCCCTATATGCCTTCGCCATCTTTATCATGAGAACAATTGCAATAGTAGTGAGGATAACCGTGATAAGTCTCATCCAGCCCTCGCCGTATGGCACAATGCGATACCAGACGGCAGCAAGCAAAGGCCAGAGCGGCAGATTAGTCACTTCACTCGTAAGATAGTAGTCTATTATCTTCCCCCATGAATTCTTCTTGGCAATAAATCCTATCTGACTTACCTCATCAAGAGAAAAAAACTGCCTACCCATGAAATGAAGCGAAAACATTATCTGTATTAAAATCAAAATGCCGCAGACTAGGTAAAACCAATTGTTGCGGCAAATATCTTTAAGTTTTTTTGTCATTTTAGTCGAATCCCTTTATTTACTATACTGCTTGATAAGTACTCCTCTGACAAATATTTCAAGTCTCTTAAGCCCAAACAGCATCCTGACATTTTTATGCTTTACAAACGCGAGCATCAGTCTGTCATATATAGAAAGCTTTGCGCCCTCTGTATTCTTTGCGACAAAGCAATATGGCTCACACTCCAAAAGCTCTAAAAATTCCCTGCGCTTTTCACTCTCAGGAATCTTATTATCAGGATGGCAATAGTTGAGCATCAGATACTCTCCCGTAAGCACCCTGAAATACTTCCTTGAGACTGCAAGCTTAAATGGATTGCTCTTATTATAGACTTCCGTAAATGACCTGTAAGCACTCAGGGTACGCTCCATGATCGCTACAATATCCGGATTGTACCTGTGACTTATAGAAGTCCCGCTCATCCTGTAGTGATATCCTAAAAAAGAATGATATGCAAAACTTGTGCATCTTTCCAGCAGGTGAAGTACAAACACCGTATCCTGTCCCTTTTTAAGTCCAGGGGTATATCGTACATGATACTCCTCAATGACACTGCGGCGGATAAGCTTGCCCCATGGCGCGCCTACCTCAACAGGTCCGAGCATTGGATTACCCTCAAGGATTGCAAGCTGAAGTGTCTCCCTGTTAAAAAGCCTCTCATCAGGATCTTCCAATACTCTCTCAAGCTGACGATTTGTATAGTTAGTCGCGTATCCAAAGAAAAGAATATCGGAATTTGCCGTAAAAGCGGCTCTCAGAGCCTCCTCACATGCATTTTCCTCGATCCAGTCATCGGCATCCACAAACATAATATAGTCGCCTCTTGCTGCATCAAGTCCTGCATTTCTTGCAACCGATGTACCCTGATTATCCTGATGGATGACTCTGAGCGCATCGTATATTCCCTCGTATTCTTCCAGAACCTTCTCACAGCCATTGGTTGAGCCATCATTGACTGCAATGACCTCCACCGTCTCGGCCACGCTCTGGTTTAAGCATGACTCAAGACATTTGGCGAGATAGTCATGATCTGTATTGTAAACTGGTATAATAATCGAAATTTTCATTTTTACATTAACTTATTAATCTTGCATTTCATCGAGTCTTTATTCGCCTTGTATATAAAATACTCATACGCCAGACGGAAAAGCTTTATAAAGACACTCTTAGAGATATTTTTATAAAGGATCTTTTCAAATTTGAGTACAGCTCCGGTGTTTGCCGGTCTCTTGATATAATCGTTCCACGGCGACATCTTGATATACTTATCAAAAAGATCATTGTCCGGATGTACATTCTCAGCATTCCACGGAAACTCACCGACAAATCTGAAGAAATGGTATATAACCGGGCAGCTGAGATCATTCTGCACTTCTTTCTGTGCATAAAATCCCCTGCCGCCAAAAGTTTTGAAATAATCTTTTATCGAAAAGGCAAGATATATCGGCTGTATATTATATCTAGGTGGCAGCTTAAGTATCTCCCCCTTAAGTACAACGTTTATAAGGTCCTGATCCGGCGAAGGATACATAGCCCTGACATTCTTTACATGATTGGCGATCCTCTCCGAGCATCTGAGCGATCTCCATGCTATCATGTCAAAAAGGATCATTCCGGAATTATAATAATAGTCAGCTGAAGTAAAACCAAGCCTTGTTTTGTGAAGCCTTACAAGTGAATCAAGGCACATCGCAATAGGGTGTCCGTCCATAGGCATAGTAATAAGCTCATCAAGCGGACCGTCAACTATAGTATCAGCATCAAGGTAAAGGAGCCTGTCAACATCATCTGCAAGTACAAACGGCAAAAACAGTCTCATATTTGCCGCGTACGAGCCTCTGTAGGTCGGCATGCCCATCTTTTTCATCATCACCACAAGTGGATCTGTCTTTACGAAAGTGAGCTGCCTTCCATACTTCGCTGCCATGGCCCTGAAGCGTGCCTCAGATACCTTAGACAGCTTCTCTCCAAGTATATAAACCCTAATGCTTGGTAAATGTTTATTGTTTTCAAATAAAGAAGTAAGTGACGCTCCGGCATAAGGGGCATACTTATCATTTATCTGATATAGTACGTTCAGATTCATCTTGTGTCTTAGCCTCTTCATCAAAATTAAGCCGCTTTTCCTCAACTACCAAAGGGCGATGCATGATTCGCGTATTAATATTTAAGATATATTCACCCATAAGTCCAATGAAAAACAGCTGCAGTGAACCTATCAGGAATACACCGATGACCATCGGCGCATAACCTGCTGTAAAATGATGCCAGTCAGTAAGCTTAAGGAAGAGGTAAACAAGTGCAACAATAAAACTGAGGGCAGCAGATAAAAAGCCCACAAACGTAGCAACTCTCAAACCAACCTTTGTATACGATGTGATAGAAAGCATAGCCGCATCATATAGTGAATAAAAATTATTGCTTGTCTTGCCCGAACGGCGCTTTGGCTGTTCAAACAATATATCCTTTCGCTTGAACTCATACTCCGCAACGATTCCTCTAAGGAAAGGTATCGGATCATCAAGCTGTCTTATCAGGTCTATAAAAGACTTGTCATAAAGTCCCGTACCTGTGAAGTTTTCAATAAACTTAACCGTTGACATATTGCGGATAAGCTTGTAATAGCACTTACGTAAAAAGAAGATCAGTCCGTTTTCCTTACTTGTAGACTTGATAGCACTGACTATCTTGTAGCCTTTCTCCCACTCCTCTACGTAACGTGGGATGAGCTCCGGCGGATCCTGGAAATCACAGCTCATGGAAATAGTCGCATCTCCCGTGGTCTGGCACATACCATAAAACGGTGAATTAAACTGTCCGAAATTAGTTACATTAAATATAGCCTTGATGTTGTGATTTCCATCGCAGAGCTCTTCAAGCTTCTCTCTTGTGCCATCTTCAGAATGGTTATCAATGAAAAGAAGCTCATAATCATACTGCGGAAGGTCCTCTGTCATGATCTTTACGATAGTCTCGCTCATAGGGCCGACATTATCGACCTCATTAAAGCAAGGGATCATGATACTTATTTTTTTTCTTCGTGTAATCTTTTCTCTCATAATCTCAAATTCGCTGCGCTTCTGCCTTTACAGCCTCATACTCCTCTTTTGGAAGGAATGGGAACATATCGTCACATGCAGCAGATGTGATCGTACCATCAGGATGAACCTTTGATGAAAGCTTAGGCTCAAAATTCTGCTGAGGATCAACGACCGCTTCACAGAATACAGGGCCATCCATCTCAAGTACTTTATCAACCTGTTTATCCAGTTTCTCAAGTGTATCTATCTTAACATAAGGCATACCAAAAGATTTTGCAAGCTTTTCAAATGAAGGGAAACCAACTCCGCTGTCAGAATCGATACCAACATATGGTCTGCCGTGGAAAAGATTAGTCTGTGTCTGCCTGATAGAATGATATCCATTGTTATTAAGCAGGAACAGCTTTACATTTAAATTATTCTGTACAGCTGTAGCAAGCTCCTGCATATTCATCATGAAGCTGCCGTCGCCATCAACGCATACTACTCTCTTGCCTTTACGTGCAACTGCTGCACCGAGCGCTGCAGGATAGCCATATCCCATTGAAGCACTGCCTGAGTTGGTAAACATTCTCTCGCCCTTTTTCACATGGAAAGCCTGAAAAGTCTGAACGCATGCAGCACCGTTACCGCACACGATAACATCTCCATCCCCAAGTCTCTCTGAAAGTCCCCTAAGGAATGGATAAGGATTCATAGGCTTTGGCACTTCAGAATAGCGTGGAAGTACTGCAGGATAGCGCTTATTGATGTTTCTGCACCATGCAAGCCACTCAGCATGATTGCCTACTTCTTCTTCAACACAGTTGGCAAGGCTGCGGCAAACATCCTTTACATCGGCATGTATCGGCATATCAATATTTACCGTAGGCTTTGCAAGCTCATTTTTATCAATATCAACCATGATCTTATAGGCATCCTGCGCAAACTGATGCTTATTATAGCTGATGATCCTTATATTCATGCGGCAGCCAAGTACCAAAAGCAGATCCGCATTCTGCACAACAAAGTTGCCTCCGCGTGTACCTACTGTACCCGGAAGTCCTGCAAAGTACTGATTTTCTTCCCAAAGAAGGTCATTTGCATTCCATGCAACAACTACCGGTATCTTCAGTGAGTTTGTACACTCAAGGAACTCCTTGTAAGCATCTCCCTGTCTGATGCCCTCACCTGCCAGAATAACCGGTCTTCTTGACTCTCTGATCTTTTCAAGGATCTTGTCAGTATATGACTTATCATAGTGTGGGCACTCAATAGCTGCAGTATTACGTGACTCAAAGCCTGTAAGCTCGTCTGGATAAACTGTAGCAGCCTGAATATCGAGCGGAACATCGATCCATACAGGACCTTTTCTTCCATTATTTGCCAAAAACCATGCCTTCTCAAGCTGGAATCTGATCTCATTAGGATTCGTGACCATGCAGGCATTCTTTGTAATATGCTGCACCATATCTACGATCTGGCATTCCTGATCGCCAAGCTGACGAAGAGGAACATCTGTAGACCATACTGTAGTCTCTCTCTTTGCCTGACCTGAAAAGATAAGCATCGGGATGGAATCAACCCATGCTCCAAACACTCCCGAAATAGCATTAGTTGCTCCCGGTCCTGCTGTCACACAGACCGCTGAGCATCTTCCGGTAAGACGTCCGTATGCTTCAGCCATCATTGTAGTAGCCTGCTCATTATGATTGTAAGTACAATGCAGCCCCTCATGATGACCGAAAGAGTCATTCATATGCATGGCTCCGCCGCCCGTAATTGTAAATATGTCTGTAACTCCATGTGCTACCAAAAACTCGGCAATATAATCTGAAATCTTCATCTCTGCCCCCTGGCTTTCTTAGTTTTATGGTAAACGACAATAGTCGTTTACCAGCGCCAGATGCACGCTGCGCAGCAGCAATTACATTTTGCATCTGTGTGCATTTATTATGGTGTTATATAACTCTATGATAATAAAGAGTATGATACCTGCGATACTTAAGTAAAATCCTGTCATAAGATAAGGTGTTTCATATACAAGTCTGATATCATGACTGCCTTTGCCTATCTCAAGTGCCATGTACATAACATTAGCCTGCTTGAGCTCAGTTTCTTTTCCGTCAACATATGCCGTCCAACCTTCTGAATAAGGAATGGAAAAAGCAAGCAGTCTGTCGCCATCAACATCAATCTTTGCAGTAACCGTGTTCATGCCTATCACTTCATCCGTAACCATTTCACGTGAGAGTGACTTTACTCCCTCTGTGATAGTCCCAACAGGCTGCACAACAACATCTATGCTGTCAAAATCATACACACCTGCATTCTTAAAGTGTATCCTAAGCTCGCTGTCATCAGGCTCCTCAACATATCCAAGATTAGCAATAAAGTCATCCTGTCCACAGTAATATATATTCCTATGGTTCATATAGTTCACCGAGCTGTAACGCTCACCCATAGAAATAGCTATGTTGCTTGATGTCTTTTTTCTTCCCTTAAAATCCACCGAGCAAACATTATCTCTCTCGATCGGAGAAAGTGCTTTCCACTCTTCATCACTATACTGGCTTCGATCAGTTGTTCCTTCAAAATTGAGCCCCGTCATCACTACATAAAGCTCGCTGTCTTCAGCCTTATCTATATCAAGTACAGCAGATGCCCCATCTTTTGCAACATATATCTTACCATCTTTGATAGAAATATTACTATTCTCTTCTATACTACGCAATATACTCTTGCATGAAAAGCTAAAATCAGCTTTTTTAATAGAACTTTTATCAACGACCGCTCCATAAAGCATAGCTTCCTGCTTTTCTGGCGCTGTCATTTTCTCAAAATCCTCAGTGCTTACATAGCTGTCATATGCATATCCTATCGCAAGAGGTGTATCTGCTTCATATGCATTTATCCTGCCGTCTGATGTATCAGCATACTTGCCCGTAGCCTTGTAGCCATAAGGCAGCGCCTTGTCATTTCCATCTTTTATAAGGAGATATCGCACACTCGAAAGCGCCTCAAGTATGCTCCTGCTGTCAAGGTTTTTGTACATGTAAGTACGCTCTGCATTGAGTGCCATATTGATAATAAACTCCGGCACATAAGGCCCTGTCATACTGAGATAATAATTCGTTGTATATTTTCCTCTTATCTCTGAGCTATTGCGCTGGTACGGTGTATCATATTCCTCAACCCTGTAAAATCCGGATGCATCACTTGTGATATCATCTGCATTTTTCTCGATCAGTATCTTATTGGCTTCCGAGAAATTAAGATATTCTTTCATACCACTATCAATGCCATTCTCTGAAAATCTGAAATAAGCATTAACACTTACCCCGACTATCGCCATCATCGAAATCAATATACGTATATTATATTTTCGCTCTGAAGATACTGCCAACAGTATGATCATCACCTCTGCCACAAGCAAAGCACTTATCGACATATTTGCCTCTGATCTCGAAACAAAAGAAACAGAAGTAATTATAACATATGCAAAAGCAGATATTACCAGGCAGATTCCCTGCTTATGAGTCAGCTTTTCAAACTCCGGAACCATTAGTGCCACGATGTATGCCACCAAAAGTCCCAGGCACCAGCTCCAACGGTTTGCCACATAAGCAAAGCCATTTAGTGCAAAGCCTGCAAAAGGTATCAGTGAAAAAGCTGCAAGTACTGCAAAACATATCTTTACCTTTTTGTATCTGCCTTTTAATGTAAATAAAAGAACGACCGACAAAAAACCAAGCGGTGTATATCCGTAAACCGTCCAGTCATAAGGTACGGTGTTTCCTGTAAAAGCTGTAAGATACTGTAAATAGTATTTTAGCGAATAAACCGGCTGTACTATCCTTTCTGCACTATATCTTGAGGAAGTTGCCATAGTCATGACTGCTGGAAGCAGTATCAAAGCCGATGCCATCATAGCCGAAGCGCCGTACAGGATAAACTTGCCCATCGTCAGCGCAATATCCTTTATATCAAGCTTTTGCTGATTGATAAAGTACTTAAAAACCGCATATCCTATTGCCAGAACAACGATCATATACAGGAAATAGAAATTGCTGATAGCCGCACCTGTCAGTGCAAGTATAAATGGAGCCGGATTTTTCTTTTCCAAAACCCTGTCTACTCCATATAAAACATATGGAAACCAAAGCAACGGTACCATAAAGCAGTATTGGTGCAGACAATAAAAAATGCCCCATACCGAAAAGCAATAGACTATTGCGCCAATAATACTGCCGAGCCTGCCTGCCTTGTGATGCCGCATAAAAAGCAGCGCACCTAAACCTGCACAGTAAAGCTTGATAAAATAAAGCACACAGTAAAACTTATCCATGTGTGCCTCCGGTACTATCACCGTAAGCAGTGTGAACGGATCACCAAGTCCATAGTAATGCATAGTGGTAAACACGTCTGCACCAAAACCTATAGACATATCCCACATCGGTATAACAAGCCCATGCCCCGCCATCAGCTCATGCAGAATCGACTTAAAAAATCTGCTGCAATAGAGCATGGCAAGATAGTGCTGTGCAAGACCATCACCCTCCCAGATAATGGTCTTATGATTATAGAGAAAGTACCAAAAGCACAGAAGAAACACAAATGCAAATACGGCACTGTAGCTCAGCAGCAAAGCATATTTCTTTTTCTTAATTCTTTCTATCATCCCATGACCTTTTTTGAATCAAAAAATAACCTAGTAAAAATTCTAACAGCAACAATAACTGCAAGCATCAAAACTCCAAACATTGTAAGCCATGCGCCTGTTCTGAGCATAGGTGTCTCATATCTGAGCTCGATATGATGATTGCCCTCTTCAAGCTCAAGTGCCATATACATGATATTGCAGCGCTTTATCTCAGCTCTCTGCCCATCTACAAAAGCATGCCAGCCGTCCGAATAAGGTATTGAAAGAGCCAGTATCTTCTTTTCATCAAGAGAGATCCTGCCTGTAACATTATTCAGTCCAATTTCAACATCGGTAAGAGTATCCTCGCCAAGAGCCTCGATGCCTTCTTTGATACCTTCAACCGGTCTGCTCACTACCTCCAGACTTTCATAGGTATATATTCCCGGCTTTCTAAAGCTTATTGTCACCTCTTTTGGTGCCGTCTCATAATAGCCTATGTTAACAAGGAAATCAGATCTTCCACAGTAAAAATCAGCTCCCGGAGCATATACTTCAACGATTTTGCTCACATCTCCTGCTGTCACAAGCATGCTCGATGTGTTGCCCGGATGATCATAAATATCCTCAGCCTTTACATTGTTCTTCTGATACTCTGTCAGATTAGCCCATTCACCGCTATCATAAGTGTCGCTTGCCTTGAGCCCTTTATACTTAAGACCTTTGAATATAACATAAGTCTCAGCATTTTCAGCAGCATCTATTTTTAATGTAACAGTTGCATTGCGTCTTACATAGAACTGCCCATCAGAAACCTCTATTCCACCTTTGCTCTCAACCGCTTCAAGTGCATTTACTGCATTAGAAGATATCTCAGCTTTCTCAAAAATGCTGTTATCAACAACAGCTCCATTTAGCATTGCATCTGCTCTTGTAACCACATCCATCTCATTAAAGTCACTCAGAGGCACATACTTAGAATAAGTATATCCAAGCGGAAGGGCCTTGTCAGCCGCATAGAGCTTTATATTGCCCATTGGAGTATCGCCTTCTGTGACCTCATTTCTGTAATTAAACGGAAGCTCAGCCTCAGCACCATTTCCTACAAAGAAATACTTTACCGAAGCCAATGCTTCAAGAATACTTCTCGACTCAACACCCTCGTAGTCATAGTCTTTTGGCCAGTTTAAGTAAAGCTTATTGATAAACTCAGAAATATTCGGATTTGTGATAGAGTGATAAAACTGTGTCCCGTAGCTGCCCCTCTGTATACTGCTGTTCTGAGTGGTGTCAAGACCAGCTTCTTCTGTCCTGTAGAAATCACTGCTATCTGACAAAAGCATATCAGAATTTTCTTCCTTCAGCTTTTTGTCTGCTTCGTTAATATTTAAAAACTCATTCAGCCACTCGCCATCATCATACTTAACAGACTGCTTGTAATAGGCATTAATTGCAAGACCAAATACTAAAACACCTACAATTGCAGCCCTATAAACTCTTAGGTCGATCTTATCTATATCAACAACCAGTAAGACTGCTGAGATCAGCATAAGTACACATGCAGAAGCCATAGTCTGCTCAGAGCGTGCTGATACGCACATAAAATATGCTGCCGCGCCCACGATCAATGAAATAGCAATCTTACGCTTCTCTCCATTTTCTGCACTTTTCATATCATCGATCACTCTCGACACGATAAAGCCGACAGTCATCGCATAAGCCCATATCCAGCGATTTACCACATAGGCAAAACCGTTGAGCGCAAAACCTCCAAACGGGATAACTGCAAATAAAGTAAGTATCCCAAACACTATCATCTCGCGCCTGTACTTCTTAAATCTGATAGCGCCAAATATAACCGCGATCAGACCCACCGCTGTGTATCCCATCAATGTCCATGAGCCCGGATTGAGCATATTTGTGAATCCAGCGATAAACTTCAGATAATAATCCCAGTAATATAGTATCCTTACTGAAGTTTTCTCTGACGCTTCAAATCTTGCTGAAGTCATCATGACTCTGAGAATTGGTAAAAGTATCACTGCTGATATCAAAAATGAATTCAGGCCATATATTGCAAACTTACCGATGGTTAATGCAAAGGTCTTGATCTTAAAACCTCTGTTTATGCAGAAATACCTAAAAAGTGCATACATAAATGCAAGAGCGATCTCCATATAAAAGAAATAAAAATTGCTCATTGCCGCAATAGATGTAAACACTATAAAAAGTACCGGACTCTTGCCTTCAAATATCTTGTCGATCCCCAGCAATATCAATGGGAACCACACTAAAGGTGCCACAAAGAACGGGTGCATGAGCCCAAGTACCAACGAATAAGCAGAAAAAACATAAATAAAAGAGCCTACCAAAGTAGGAAATCTCTTATTGCCATGCCAAAATGAAAACGCTGAAAAAGAAAGGCCTGCAAGATAAAGTCTAAAAACATATAGTAGACAATAAAAATACTGGCAAAGCCTTTCCGGCACAAGTCCCACAAGCAAAGCAAGCGGGTCACCTATCGCATAATAATGAAAAGTAGTGATAATATCAGAGCCATACCCAATGGTGAAATCCCACATCGGCAATTCAAAACGATGCTCGCGAATGAGAGTTCCTGCTATCTGTCTCAGATATTTTCCGTAGTAAAGGATAGCATTATAATGCTGCTTCAAGCCATCCTGATACCATATGATAGTCTTGCGATACATAACAAATCTGCCAAGTACCACAGCTGCTACCAACGCAAACATCGCGGTATAGCATATAAAATACGAAATTTTCTTTTTCTTAAAGGAATTCCAAAATTCAAGCATAATCACAATCGATCTTTCTCAGCAAAAGAAGTCCGCAATCTCATCTGCGCTCTTCGCTGTACCAATATTGGCATACTCTGCCACATCAGATTCAGTGCGAAAACCGTATCCGTAGGTTACGCCTAAGAACTTGCAACCTGCCTTTTCAGCTCCCATGGCATCAAAAACAGTATCACCTATCATCACAGCATCATCAAGATCCACTCCAACCTCATCAAGACATATCTTAATAATATCTGACTTGGAAAGATTGTCCCTTGCATCAGTTCCGTGAATGCTGTCAAAAAGATCCTCTACGCCATAGTGCTTACAGATACGCTTTACCATATCTTCCTTCTTGAGCGATGCAACACAAAGCTTTACACCCTCGGCGCGAAGCGATTCAAGAGTCTCTCTCATGCCATCATAAAGATCGCACACGATAACATAGTCCTTTTCTCTATAGTACTTTCTGAAAACATCAGCAGCCTCTATTGCTTCAGCCTCACTAATCCCGTAAAAGCGCTCTATAGTCTTCTGTATAGGAGGACCGATGAACTGATCTTCCTCCTCTGGCTCAAGTTCCTTGAGTCCATAATCTCTTATTGCTTCTTTAAGCGCACCAATGACGCCCTTTTTGGTATCAAAAAGGGTGCCATCCATATCCAGCAACGCTGCCTTATACTGTTTCATATTTAGACCTCGTAACAAATTCTATAGCGATCTCACCACTGAGATCTCGTATCACTTTAGCCGTATAGTCATTGAGCTTGACCGCATAATCCTTCACAAACTCATACTCCATGTCAGAGTTCATGTAATTAGCGCCCTTCTCAGCCTTGTAGCCATCAAATCCGGCTAAAGCAACATCCTTCACTCCTACTTTTTTAAAGAGACGCAGAAGCATTGGCAGAGAATTATCCGGGATCTCAAAGCTCATATCGATAAGTCCGGCATAATCGCAGGAAAAATCAAACTCTCCGCTTGCAGGTGTCACATTGGAAGTTGCGATCACCTTCACCTTACCGCCCATGCGTGAAAGCTGTGTGGCAAGCTGCATATATCTCTTAGCATTGCTGAGGAAGATATAGTCCACATGAAAATCATTCGGAATGTAATTTATAGCGATCACAACCGGTGCTTCTTTTGCAACAAATGCCTGTACAGCGTTCTTCTCATCATTCATAGAGTTGCCCGGTCCAAGTATAAGAACCTTTTTACCTGCGATCTCATTTCCAAGACGTGTGATATCATCCGTATCATTTATCTCATTATTCTGATAATCAAGATAAAGCTTCTCAATGTGAGACTCATTAAATGCAAGCTTCTCTGCCTTATCGATCCTGCCAAGTATTTCATTTACAGACTGTACAGAAAGAGTTTTCTTCTGCAAAAGGTACTGCGTATACTTTGGATGACAGTCATTTGATGCACAGAGGAAATACTGCATCTGATATCCCCAAGGATTTTTTTCATATATCTTAAGTATGCAGGTATCCACCATTTCGAGTATCTGGCTTGTGTCATACTTCTTGCCAAAATGCTCATTGGCATACATTGTAAGCAGCTCAAGAGGGCAGTTGCCGGCACTCTTTCCAATACCATATGCAGAGCCGTCCAAAACGATGGTCCTCTCTGTATCTTCTTCACAAAGCGCCATAGAATTTGAGTATGCAAGCTGGAAATTGTTGTGAGCGTGATAGCCCACCTCAATATCCTTATCAAGATGCTTGTCTATAATATGGAAATAATGCAAAAGTTTTGTCCTGTCAAGGAGACCATAAGTGTCAACCATTGCCATAGACGCAGGCTTAAGCTCATTGATATGCTCAACAAGGTCGATCATCTCTTCATCTGTGTAACCGGTAATTGATACAGGCTGAGCAAAGACAATATATCCCTTTTTCTTGAGCTCTGCGCAAAATGCTATCGCCTCATATCTTGTCTTTTTCTTGATCATGACACGGATACCGTCAATAATGGTATCCTTCGCATCAGCGATCCTCTCAAGAGGACATGTGCCATAGTCGATCATTGCAAAAATCTTGGCATCACCATGATCAAGACCGCCGAAAAGCTTATCCATGCCGTCTGTATCAGGTGTAATAGACCTATTAAAATCGAAAGGCTCTCTTGAATCAAGAAAGCCCACCTCGATGTAATCTATTTTTGCAGAAACTGAGCGCTCAAAGAGCGTTACCATGTCACCATGCCCGAATTTCCAATCATTTATAAACCCTCCATCGCGGAGAGTACAATCCATAAGTTTAATATTCTTCAAAACAATAATCCTTTCAAAGATATTATAGTAAACGAAATAAATTATTTCGTTTACATCGCGCCAATCGAATGCCGCTTGCGGCTATTTTCCTTATTCGATTGGGCGCATAAACATCAGCAGCTAGCTACTGCCTCATGTATAACCTTGATCATACGATCGATCCTTGCTTCATCCATTCCAGGATAAACACCTATCCAGAAAGTATCCTTCATGATCCTGTCAGTATTCTCAAGACCACCTACAACTCTGTATGCTGTCTCATCGCCTCTGATGATGTCAAAACATGGATGCTTGATAAGGTTGCCTGAAAACAGCATTCTTGTCTGCACTCCATGATCCTCAATATATCTTACAACATCATTCCTTGAAACACCTTCCTTTACAGTGATAAGGAAGCCAAACCATGATGGCTTAGCATGCTTCTCAGGCTCTGGAAGTATAAGCTTATCCTCAAGATCCTTAAGACCATTGTAAAGTCTTGCAAAATTCTCACGTCTCTTCTCAACAAAAGAAGGGAACTTGTCAAGCTGAGCACATCCGACAGCTGCCTGCATGTCAGTTGCCTTGAGGTTATAGCCAAAGTGTGAGTAAACATACTTATGGTCATAACCTGCAGGAAGCTCACCATACTGGCCATCATATCTGTGTCCACAGAAATTGTCATGTCCCGGAGGGCAGATGCAGTCACGTCCCCAGTCACGGAAAGAACGGATAATACGATTAAGGAGTGGGTTATTAGTGTAAACAGCTCCCCCCTCTCCCATAGTCATGTGGTGCGGCGGATAGAAACTGCTTGTACCGATATCGCCGATAGTTCCTGTAAGTCTCTCCTCACCGTTGATCTCATACACAGAGCCGAGCGCGTCGCAGTTATCCTCAACAAGCCAGAGATCATGTTTGTCGCAGAACTCCTTCACTGCACCAAGATCAAATGGATTTCCAAGAGTATGAGCGATCATAACAGCCTTGGTCTTATCAGAAAGAGCTGCCTCAAGCTTAGTAACATCAATGTTATACTGAGGTATGGTCACATCGACAAAAACAGGCACTGCACCATACTGTATCACAGGTGCGACAGTTGTAGGGAATCCTGCTGCAACAGTGATGACCTCGTCGCCTCTCTTGACGCGTCTGTCACCAAGAAGCGGGCTTGTAAGAGCCATAAATGCGTTAAGGTTTGCACTAGAGCCTGAATTAACTATAGAAACAAACTTAACACCAAGATATTTAGCAAACTCAGCTTCAAACTTCTCAGTATATCTGCCGGCTGTAAGCCAGAATTCAAGAGAAGAGTCAACAAGATTGACCATTTCCTTTTCATCATAAACACGGCTTGCATAAGGAATCCTATCCCCATCTTTATATGGCTTCTTCTCACAATGGTACTTTTTAGCATACTCGGCTACAGCGCTGAGTATCTGCTCTCTAGCCTCATTTTCCTGCATATTTTCAAACATAAATATATCAACCTTTCAATTGGACGTAAGCATCCTCCACGTCACATTCATACTGTTCAATCTCGCGCTGCATCTCAGCGTAGATATCGCCTTTCTCCATCCAGACCTTACTCCAGGCAACTGTCTCTTCAATAGCTCTCTCAATGTGCCATACACTCTTCCAATGGAAAACCCGCTTGATCTTTGCACAATCAAGTCTAAGGAAAGCTGCCTCATGCGGACCCCCGTCAGAGCGGTCTATCCACTTCATTCCATCGCCCCAGGCATCGCAGAACATTGTTGCAAGGTCTCCGGCAGACTTGGAATCTCTAAGATCCGGTCCAACATTATAGTATCCGGCATACATCTTTTTTTCGTACTGGGCTTCTGCAATCTCAAGATATACCCAAAGCGGCTCAAGCACATGCTGAAACGGTCTAGTTGCCTTAGGATTGCGTATGATCAGCTCACGATTTGACACCGCCGCCCTCACGCAATCCGGTATGATCCTGTCCTTTGCAAAATCTCCGCCTCCGATAACATTACCGGCTCTGGCAGTAGAAACTGCCGGAGAATCAGCCTCAGAGAAAAATGACTTCACATAGCTGTGAGTAACAAGCTCTGAGCATGATTTTGAATTAGAGTAAGGATCATGTCCATCAAGCATCATGTCTTCCTTGAAGGCAATATCCTCATCATTATTTAAGTAAACCTTGTCCGTAGTGACATTCAGGAAAGATTTAACTGAGTCAACCTCTCTGATACACTCAAGGACATTAACCGTACCCATGACATTTGTTTCAAAAGTCATGCGCGGCTCCTCGTAAGACAGTCTTACAAGCGGCTGTGCAGCCAGATGGAAAACAATCTGAGGTCTTACTTCCTCAAATGTCTCCCTAAGCTTTTTAAAATCCCGAATATCGCCTATTACAGAATTCATCCTGTCAGCCATGCCTGCCAATGCAAAGAGAGATGGATCCGTCGGCGGCTCAAGTGAATAACCTGTAACACGCGCTCCTGCACGAAGTAATATTGCGGCAAGCCAGGTCCCCTTAAAACCTGTATGCCCTGTGATCAAAACCTTTTTCCCTTTATAAAAACTGAGATCTAACATCCTTATTCCCACACTTTCCAAGGAGCTTTTCCGCTTGCCCAAAGCTTCTCAAGCTGTTCCTTTTCACGCTGGGTATCCATGCACTTCCAAAAACCCTTGTGCTTATATGCTGAAAGCTGTCCTTCACGTGCAAGATTTCCAAGCGGCTCCTTTTCAAATACAGTATCATCACCCTCGATATAATCAAAAATAGCAGGCTCAAATACCATATATCCACCATTAACTACACTCGAATCCTTCTCCTGCTTCTCAGCAAACTCGTGTACAAGATTGTCGTCTCTTAAGTCGAGAACTCCAAATCTCTGATCAACTGAAATAGCAGTGAGTGTACCTATCTTCCCTGATTTCTTATGGAAATCAACAAGATCTTTTATATTTACATCAGCTACACCGTCACCATAAGTAAGCATGAATGGCTCATTGCCGATATAATCCTTAATTCGCTTAACACGTCCGCCTGTCATAGTACGAAGACCTGTGTCAACAAGTGTCACCTTCCAAGGCTCTGACGAATTGTTGTGTACTTCCATGTTATTATTTACAAGATCAAAAGTCACATCAGAATTATATAAGTAGTAATCTGCAAAAAACTCCTTGACCATGTGCTGCTTATATCCAAGGCAGATAACAAACTCGTTGAAGCCATAGTGAGAATACTCCTTCATTATGTGCCAGAGTATCGGCTTCTCCCCTATCTCGATCATTGGCTTCGGTCTCAGATGGCTTTCCTCGGAAATCCTCGTGCCAAATCCACCTGCTAAAATTACGACTTTCATTTATATCTCCTCTAACAACGCTAGTTTATTGGCTGACTAAATAGTCATAGTCTATAAGAGTATAGCACAAATCATTCATCTTTTACAACTTTATCAGCTTCCATCTTTTCAGCCATCTTAGCCGCCTTCTCAGCTTCTTTCAAAGCTTTCTTTTCCTTACGGCTCATCCTTGGCGGTCTTGGTCCCTTCCCACGGATCTTAATAATTATCATCACAATTATAATTATAAGAAGCAAAAGTGCCCAATGTCTTACAACCCAAAGTACGATATTGCCAACAACGATCCTGAACTCGCTGATAGACTCCACAAACGCAGAAACAAGCTTCTCTGCATAAGTTTCTTCCTTAATCTGTTCCTTCTCATAAACTGCAACTTCATCTATATCAAGATTTACATATGAATATGCTACATCCGTATCCATGCGGCGAAGATTTGATCTCTGCTGGTTGAGAGAAGTCTGCACCTCAGTGATACGCTGCTCAAGCTCAAGGATATCAGACATCTCCGTTGCCTGTCCCATCAGCTCCTTAAGCCGCGCGAGCTCCTCTTCATAAGAAGCGATCACTTCCGCCGTGTCATAATACTCCTGAGAAATGTTCTCAGCAGACGAACTCTTTTCATCGATCACACCTTCAATATCGCCTGTTGCATTCAGAAATGCATCATAATTAGGACTCGGTATCCTAAGTGAAACATAATAATGGCGAGAGCTGCCGCGCCTGTGATCATATCCGTATCTGTACCAGCTCGTATCATTGTCAGAGTATCGCTCAGACTGAATTATCGCACCATATTTCTTTGCAAGTGCCTTAGAAGCAGATACAGACTCCTCAAACTTTTTCGTACTGATAGATACATTCGCTGTGTAAACTATCTTTTCCTCTGAAAGCTCGATCTTGCCTGTAGACTCCTCCTTCGGTGTCGTATCACCTGTACTTATGTCCCCATTGTCCATAGCAGCTTCTTCATACATGGCAGAATCAGCCATATATGCTGCTCCCGCCGCAGGCTCTGCCGAGCGCGCACTATCTGCCTCATAAGAAGCACTGCTTTTAGAACTACCACAGCCGGTCAAAAGTACCATAGATACTATTGCAGCTGCAACAACCTTATAAATACTTCTTTTCTTCATACCCATCCTCCTCTGATAACATTTCCAAAAGCCTGTCAGCCACCAGTTCCGCTACCTCAAGCTTATAGGCCAGCCTGCTGGAGCGCTTTTCCAGTCTTTCATGCCAAACATTATCTATTCCTTCATATATTATAGCAAAAAACACCTCTCCAACAATACTATCGCTATTGTATTCATCCACATTGCCTAATGTACCCGTAACCCCTATCGCAACGTCTGTATCATAAGCTGCTTTGCAAGCTCTTGCCATCGCGATTGCTGTCTCAGCAGAATACACGCCATACTTGTCAATGATATCCGCTTCCACCCCCTGCATTATCTTGGCATCATTGCAGTAGGTTACAAAAGCGCCCTTCATAATAGCTGATGACCCTTCAGTATCAGTGATCAGCGATGCGATCAGTCCGGAAGTACAGCTCTCCATGGTTGATATCAAAAGCTTCCTACGGATAAGTGTTTTTGTAATATTCTCATATTTTCTACTAACATCTCCAAATGAACTTTCATCCCTATTTTTCATAATAAGGCTCCTTTATACTGTTCTTTAATCTTATATAAGCTGAATATAAATTTAGAATATAAATCAGACACTATGACAAGATATGACTTTTCGATAAAAATCAATATTCTATATATAATTATAAAGAGAGGGAAAAAATATAAATCACCCGTACACAAAAAAGGCACAGTAGTGCACCAAGTGATAATTGAAAATCTGTCATAGATTTTGGGATATGCCAGTCATAGATGTGTTGTTTAGACCAGCTTATATAAGATATATGAAATCGTTCATAGCATTATAAATAAACTATGCTTCAACATGAACAATATTCAGAACAAGTCCATCGGACTAAGATAGGTTATCAGATATAGCAGCACAAAGCAAGTACATTTTTGTGTACAATTTCCACATCTACCTATCGGCATATCCCTTATATATTTTTTCATGCTATCAATCATTCAATACATCCAATTCCGGTCTGTCACTCATTTTCTATCCTCTCTCATCAAAGCCACTTTTCACGAAATTACACACATTTCCCCAATATCAAATTAAGCCCTGACTCCCGCAAAAAGCGAAAATCGGGCTTAATTTATCATCCAAACGTATATTCGTTTCTGTATCTATTATATAGATTTCCTCTCATTTCGGTTGTCATTTGGTTGTCGCAGCGACAACAGAATGACAACAAGAGAAAAACACACGTACTCTTTCTTTATTATAAGGTACATTTATTCGTATTACAATTTCGAATTGTTATTCGAATGATATACTCTTTTATTCTATGATTTTCCAATATCCTCTTTTATTTGCTCCGATACGTTCTATATAACCATTCTTCTTTAAAAACGAAATGTTATTTTGAATAGCTGATTTTCCAAGTCCCATAATAGTAGCTAACTGCGGTTGTGTAAGATTCGGATTGTTTCGCAACTCCTGTAACAATCTCTGCTGTGTCACATTTAATGATGAATTATCTACCGGTTTATATACCACTTTATCTGCCACATCTCCATTAAGATAATTAAACGGCAAAGTCACAACTATGGAATTCTCTCGAAATTCAAATGCTTTTTCTCCATAAACCTCCGTGATTTTCGGCACGCCTCTTCCGGAACGTTCACTAATATGTAATTGTAAAAAAATATCTGACAATTTTTTATTTACAGGAACGGACTCACCTGCATAGAACCCCTCTTTTGTCTGTCCCATTGCAAGACTTCCCCTAGAGAGAATTTCAATTCTATTGCTATATACGGTAATCATCGGTGCATTACCATCAACCCACTTATTATGTACAAATGAGTTTATAAGTGCCTCCCTAAAAGAATTGGGTTCAAACAAGCTGACTTCTTTTCGTTCCATTATACGATTACGTTCATCCGCCTGTATAATATTTATAACATCTCCATATTCAAGTATTTTTTCTAATGAAAGAAGAATACAGGTATTCAGCTCAATTCTCTACGCAGTACGTCCTAAATTTGAACAAGAATATGTTATTTTGCTATTTCAAGTTCCATATCTATTTCTTCCTTCATCATAATAATCACCGCCTATGTACTCAGAACAAGTCGTATTTATCAATCAGTAAGTTTCGAACCCGACTCATTGAGACTTTCTCACCGTTTTCGACCCATATATCAATCTGCGGAAGACATTTTTCGATAATTTTCCCTCCACCAAATGATGATATAAAAGCCAATGTTTGCCTCGGATGATCCATAACAGTTTCATCCTTCATTGTCTCATTTAACATCAATGCATTTAGCTCTCTCTTCTCCTCATCAGACAAGTAATCATTCTTATATATCCGATATTCAATCTCCCTTTGCTCCAAAAACTCTTCTGCTGTCATATGACTAAGCCCAACAGCTTTTGAAAGAAGCTCTATCCGTTTATCCTTGCTTAAATCTAATTCATATAATACATTTAATGCACCCTCAACTTTTCCGCTGACATATCCCTGCCATCTTTCACGTTCTAATATGTCTTTAATTTCTTTCTTCATATCCTCTGATATCTTTGCCATTTGTACTTACTCCTGTTTCTTTTCAATAGCAGCATTCCCTATTACAATGCTATGATATTCATCACCAACGCCGTCATTATATCTTTTTCATCCGGTCTTGATTCCGCTATCATTAATGTGAGTGCAACAAGTGCCCCATCACTAATCACTTTTTTGCCGTCCCTAAATAACATATTATTTTTATTTAAGAATTCAAGAAATAATGATGCTGCTATCCGTTTGCAGCCATCTGCATACGGATGATCTTTTATCATAAAGTATAACAAATTAGCAGCCTTTTCTTCCAGTGACGGATAAACATCACCACCAAACACACTTTGATATACCGCCGCTATGATTCCCTCAACTTTTCCGGCTTCCTTTTCAACGCCAAAAACATCAGACTTGAAAGAATCCTCCATTCTATCTACCATCCTTCGGCACTCTTCGTACGTAATGCGATAGATTGGTTCATTACCTTCCGGCTTTTCTAAAGACTGATGATCGTACTGATCCAAAAGCGTCAGTGCCTGCGTATATTGATTAACTGCCTGCAAAACCTCAGAGCCATCTATTTCAAGAACATTGGAAAGCATCTTAGACTGAATCTCTACTGTCTTTTCCAAAGCCTCTAAACGCTTAATATTAACTGCATAACCTTTAAGAATATAGTCTTTCAAAACTGAGTTTGCCCAACGCCTAAATTCCACTCCGCGCTTTGATTTTACACGATATCCGACGGATATTATCATATCCAAGTTATAGAATTCTATATTTCTTTCTACTTCTCTGCTTCCTTCGTTTTGAACTGTCGCAAATTTTGCGACAGTTGAATTATCCAACTCTTCTTTCAAAGCATTATTGATATGTTTACCAATTGTCTTAACATCTCTATCAAATAGTTCCGCCATTTGATTCCTATTCAGCCAAACAGTATCCTGTTCAATCGGAACTCTTAATTTTATTTCATTATCCCCAGTTTCAAATAATACAATTTCATTTGTCTTGCCCATTATGCATTTCCTCATATATTTTCTAAATTGTTATATATATTCATCTCATAATTTCTACCTTTTCATATTCACCACTCCCTGAATCAATCACTATCATCTTAGATTCTCCGATTTGAATACCATTGCGATAGGTAGAAAAAACATCGGTTGAAATAATCCCATTATTCTCATAAATCTTCTCTACAGGAGTATGTCCAACCACCTGTTTATACCGATTACTTCTAAACATTTCTAAATTTCTATATTGTGGTCTAAACCAAAGCGGTGATTCATCATTCCACAAGTAAGACTTCGAAGCATTATTTACAGTTTCCACGACCTCATCAATTTCCGCCCCTATCAAATCTTCATCCAACTTTTTTACAGCCTCTGATGTTAATCCTCCATGCATAAATAACACCTTATCTATTCTATGAATAAAAGCAATCTGGAACGGATTTGAAAGACTGCGTTCAAGTTCCTCAAGTTTACTCAGAACAATTCTTTCTGCATACGGCGAATATCCTGTCTCGAGTTTTCCCCATGGATAACTTATATCATGATTTCCATAGCACCATAATGTTTCCGGAAAAGTATTCGCAAATCGTATTGCTCTGTCGAATGTTTCCTTATAACACTCAACCTGAAACTCCATATTCCAATCATCTGGTATATCCATAAGGCAAACAGCTCTGTCCGCCTTACCAGATTTAAGTATATCTTCTGCCCTGTCAAATAACCACGCTTTCAAATGCACATCGGGAATAACAAGAACTTTCATAATCTATCTCCTCTTTGAATGTATTAACGTTATTTAAACGTATTTACGATAATTGTATTACACTTATAGGCATGCCATATATGACATGCCCTACTATACCTCTCTTATTGCACTGAGATATCCCCGAAGCCTTTCTTTCTGTTTCCGGTTAAGAGAATCTATCTCCAGCAGCAATTCGTAATTCTCCGTACCTGCTGTGCAAACAATATAATCAAGTTCGGGGTTCTTACCCTCCGGTTCCTGTAATATTTCATAAGGAGTTACATTAAGGACTTCGCAGATAGTCATTATTTTATCCGCTGCCGGATTGGTTTTCTTTCTTTTCCAATCACTTATGGTACTCTGTGATATACCAGTCCTCCTAGAAAACTCAATCTGAGACAAACCTCGTTCATCCATTATTTTGAAAATTCTTTCACTTATTATCATATGTCCAATACCGATAAAAAAACTATCATTGTTAAAGCGAATACAATTCGTTTATACGATTTTATAATAACCTAACATCTACCGTCAACTAAAAAAATTAAATTCTACCCCTGTATTTTTCGAGCAATTCTCTTGAGTACACCTTATCCATATCCGATTCCCTGACTATCCTCCATAATGCTGCCGCTGCTTCTAGTCGATTTTCGAACACCCTTGTTTCATCGTCTGCACAAAAATCCTTAAGGAATTTATTCCATTGCAATGCCGCTTTATCATATACTGCATAAGTTTTCTTTCCATAATATACATCAAGCAAATCTCTAATAGTAAAGGAGTCATCTTCACTTTCCCTTACTTTCTTAACTGTTGCCACCATATCTACATTAAATTTGAAATGTTCTTCTCCCGTTTGTTTTGAAAAGAACTCTCTAAACCTATTGCCAAAAGTGAAACCACACTCTATAAGTCCGGTATCAAGCGTAAGTTCCGTAATAACAGGCTTCTTTTTCTTTCGCGGTCTCTTTTCCGGAAGAATCTTTACTCCAGAGAAATACGCTTCAATCACTTTGTTCAGCTCAATCTTTCCGCTTGGTGCTTTTAATCCATGATCCCTGCATATCTTTATCAATTCTTCTCTGTACCAATAATACTTGCAAAACTCAGCATAATCCTTTATATTGTCAAACTCCGGTCTATCCATAGTCTACTATATTTTTCCTCATGTATATTCTAAGCATTATCTGGGCTTTATCACTAATTTTGAAACTGTAATGAATATAGTCGATCTCCCATGTAAGCAGCCCCTTTCGCTATAATTATATTGTTTTGTAGCGAAAAAGTATTAAATACATTGGCTTAACTTTTTCTTTATTCCAAGTTTATTATTATCTCTTTTTTGTTTAGTGTGAGTTATTTTGTGCTCCATCGAAATGCTCTATTTCATACCTGCTGATAAACTTGAAATTTTTTCTGCCTCGGCTTTTGTCCTAAGCACAGCAATATCAGCTGACTTCACCATATTTTTCCTCCAGTCTGAAGATTTTTGGATCAATTCACCCGCATTTTCAGCAATTATAAAACAATTACGAGCATTGTCTATATAACATATCTGAGCTTCACTTTGAAAATCTGTTGTCTCACCAACAGTTCCTAAAAAGCCTCCATTACTATCTGTTGCAAAAATGTCTACGAGCGGAACCGTAAAGAAATCCACTCTTGGAATATCGTCATCAAAAATGAAATGAATATCATAATCATAAGCATAGCTCCCTTTACTCGTGCTTACAAAAACTATGTAAAAAAGGCAGTAGATACTATACCTACTGCCTTAACACCGAACATGCGTTCGTTACTCGAGTTCTATAGTTGCCGGCGGCTTACTAGTGCAGTCATAAAGTACACGGTTCACGCCCTTTACTTCATTTACTATTCTGTCTGTTACCTTTGAAAGAAGCTCAAATGGAAGCGGAGCTGCCTCAGCGGTCATAAAGTCTGTTGTTGTTACGGCTCTGAGTGCTACGGCATAGTCGTATGTACGTCCGTCACCCATTACACCTACTGAACGCATATTTGTAAGCGCTGCATAGTACTGGTTGATCTTCTTGCCCCAGCCTGCGCGTGCAACTTCTTCGCGGAAGATCGCATCTGCATCCTGAACCATGCGAACCTTCTCAGCTGTAACTTCGCCGATGATACGGATACCAAGTCCTGGACCTGGGAAAGGCTGACGATAAACAAGGTTCTCAGGTATACCAAGCTGGATACCAGCTGCACGAACTTCATCCTTAAAGAGCATTCTTAGAGGCTCAACGATTTCCTTGAAATCAACGTGATCCGGAAGTCCTCCAACATTGTGATGTGACTTAATTGTTGCAGACTTTCCAAGACCTGACTCGATTACGTCAGGATAAATAGTACCCTGTCCGAGGAAATCGACCTTACCGATCTTCTTAGCCTCTTCCTCAAATACACGGATAAACTCCTCACCAATAATCTTTCTCTTAGCCTCAGGCTCTGTAACACCCTTAAGCTTCTCATAGAAACGCTCCTGAGCATTAACTCTGATGAAATTGAGCTTATAAGGACCTGTAGGGCCAAATACAGCCTCAACCTCGTCGCCCTCGTCCTTTCTCAAAAGACCGTGATCAACAAATACGCATGTAAGCTGCTCACCGACTGCCTTTGACAAAAGAACTGCAGCAACAGAAGAATCAACACCACCTGAAAGTGCACAAAGAACCTTACCATCGCCGATCTTAGCTCTGAGCTCTTCGATAGCTGTATCTACAAATGAATCCATCTTCCATGTTGCTTCACACTTACAGATCTCATATACAAAATTCTGAAGCATCTTAGTTCCTTCCTCAGTATGAAGTACTTCCGGATGGAACTGAACTGCATAAAGACCATTCTCCTCATTTGCCATAGCTGCAACAGGGCAATTCTCTGTACGACCTGTGTTCTTAAATGCAGCAGGCATATGAGCTATATAGTCAGTATGACTCATCCAGCAGATAGAAGTGCCGTGAACATCCTTAAAGAGCTTGCACTTTGTATCTACTTCTACAGTTGTCTTTCCATACTCAGATACAGGAGCTGTAGCAACCTCTCCGCCAAGTACGTGCGCCATAGTCTGTGCACCATAGCAAATACCAAGAACAGGTATGCCCATCTCAAAAAGCTCTTTTGAGCAAAGTGCTGCATCCTTGGCAAATACACTGTTAGGACCACCTGTAAGAATGATTCCCTTTGGCGCAAGCTTCTTTATTTCATCCAATGACATAGTATAAGGATGAACTTCACAATATACGTTGCATTCCCTGACTCTGCGAGCTATCAGCTGATTATACTGACCTCCAAAGTCTAAAACGATGATCATGTCTGAATTCAAAATTCTACCTCATTTCATAAACAGTAGTGTACAATAAACTTAAAAGTATATATTACACGATATAGCTCGTAAAATCAATAATATTCTTACTTACGTTTTCCTTAAATATCCATAAAGATCAATGCATTAATACGACAAAATCCGGTGACATTTCTGCCACCGGATATAATTACTGTAATCCTCGTTTTGAAGTTTCCTTCAATCTTGTCAGCGCTCTTGCAATGGAAGCCTGAGACATCTTGTACTCGACAATAGACTTCTTCTGTCTTGCCTGCTCCTTTGCTCTCTCAAGCGCAGCTTCAGCTCTAGCGCGGTCAATGTTCTCCGGCAGCTCACAGGTATCCAGGAGGATAGTACATCTGTTATTGGCAAACTGGGCAGTACCTACGCCCGCAATAGCCTTGTGCCATTGATCGTCCGGTGTCTTATAGCTCAACGGTCCCACATCGACTGCAATAATCATTTCTTCATGGTGCGACATCAATACAACCTCACCATCGATGGTGCGGAATAGTATCTCCTGCACTTTACCTTCAAAGAAAATTCCATTTGAAGCTATAATTCTGAAAAAAAATGTATCACTCATTACAGCGTCTTCGCTTTCTCTGCGACATCGTCAATAGTTCCAACATTGAAGAATGCATTTTCAGGATATGCGTCAGCATCGCCATTAATAATAGCCTGGAAACCACGTACTGTCTCTTTAAGAGGTACATACTTACCAGGAATACCAGTAAAGTTCTCAGCAACATGGAATGGCTGAGAAAGGAACTTCTGGATCTTTCTTGCACGGAATACTGTCTGCTTATCATCCTCTGAAAGCTCTTCCATACCAAGGATAGCAATGATATCCTGTAACTCTTTATACTTCTGAAGCATTCTCTGTACAGCCAAAGCTGTCTCATAGTGCTCTTTACCAACAACATCTGCCTCAAGGATTCTTGAAGATGACTCAAGCGGATCAACCGCAGGATAAATACCCTGCTCAACGATCTTTCTTGAAAGAACTGTCGTTGCATCAAGGTGTGCAAATGTTGTAGCCGGTGCAGGGTCTGTCAGGTCGTCCGCAGGAACGTAAACAGCCTGAACCGATGTTACGGAACCATTCTTTGTAGATGCAATTCTCTCCTGCAGCTCACCCATATCAGTAGCAAGTGTTGGCTGATAACCAACCGCAGAAGGCATACGTCCAAGCATAGCTGAAACCTCTGAGCCTGCCTGTACAAAACGGAAAATATTATCAATGAACAGAAGCACATCCTTATGTTGTGTATCACGGAAATACTCTGCCATTGTAAGTCCGGTCTCTGCAACTCGCATTCTGGCTCCAGGTGGCTCATTCATCTGTCCAAATACCAAAGCAGTCTTTTCAAGAACACCAGACTCCTTCATTTCAGACCAAAGGTCATTACCTTCTCTTGAACGCTCACCTACACCTGTGAATATAGAATATCCGCCATGCTCAGTTGCGATATTTGTGATCAGCTCCTGGATAAGTACTGTCTTACCAACTCCGGCACCACCAAACAGACCGATCTTACCGCCCTTTGCGTATGGCGCAAGAAGGTCGATAACCTTGATACCAGTCTCAAGAACTTCCTGAACCGGAGACTGATCCTCAAATCTTGGAGGTTCACGGTGGATAGACCACTTATCTGCTGTCTTGATCTGCTCACCATTGTCAATAGTATCACCAAAAACATTGAAAAGTCTTCCCAATGTCTGTTCACCTACCGGCACACTAATAGGTCCTCCGGTAGAGAGCACCGGCATATCCTTATAGAGACCTTCACTTGCATCAAGCATGATGCATCGTACTCGTCCCTCTCCGATATGCTGCGCTACTTCCATGACACTCTTGCCGTTATTGTCCACTACAAGAGCATCTCTTATGTAGGGCAGGTTGTTCTTGTTTTCAAACTCAACATCCACAACCGGTCCCATAACCTGAATAATCTTACCTTTATTCATGTATGTTTCCTTTCATGAGCTTTTTTCCCCTTCTTCTGAGCCTTTGCACCACTACATACCTCAGTGATCTCCTGTGTGATCATAGCCTGACGTACACGGTTATACTGAATGTTCAGATCATGCAAAATGCTGTTAGCACTCTTGTTTGCAGCCTGCATCGCCTGCATTCTCGCATTCTGCTCAGAGCAAAATGACTCAACAAGCGCACTGTAAATGTAACCATTTGTACAGTTTGGTACCACAGCATTAATTACCGCATCAGGAGAAGGCTTAAGCATGAACTCCTCATGATATACATCGAGCGGAATCGAGACATCAGGTATACTTGCCTTCAAAGGAAGCAATGGCTGAATCATCGTCTCTGTCTGCATGCTGTTTATCATAACAGTATATACGATGTATAGGGCATGAATTTCATGTTTTGTGAAAAGCTCAAGCATACGCAATGAGATCATTCTTGCTCTGTGAAGTGAAGGATTCTGCGCGGTATACTGAAACTGCTCATCAATCGGAATGTGCTTTGACTCAAAATACTGACGTCCAAGTTCACCTACAACAAAGAGCTTTGTATTCTTATGCTTACTCATCTCTTCTTCTGTAAGTTTCAGGACGTTGTGGTTATATGAGCCTGCAAGTCCTTTATCTGCAGTTACAACAAGATACGCATAGGTCTTCTCCTCATCCGGAAGCTCATCGTATGACTCAAAATATGGATTCTTGATATCCGGAAGGTGTCGCTGAAGACGCTCAACCATCGCCTGCATACCGAAGAAATACGGCTCGGTAGCCTCAAGATCCTTTTTAGCCTTCTGAAGCTTCGTAGAGGAAATCAGATACATAGCATTAGTGATCTTTTGCGTTTCCTTTATGCTGTTTATCCTATCTTTAATTTCCTTTGTATTTGCCATCAGCCTTGAACTCCTCTATCGCCTTGATAATTCTGCTCTTGAGGTCATCCTCAAGCGTCTTTCTCGTCGCGAGTTCGTTCATGATATCTGCATGACTCTCATTCATATACTTAAGGAGATCCATCTGGAATTCCTTAACAATTGATGGATGTAAATCCATAAACAGCTTATTATTAGCTGCTACAAGAGTCACTACCTGCTCTGCCATTGAAAGTGGATGCTCAAGTGGCTGTTTCAGAACTTCCATCAATGCCTTACCATTTGTCAACATGTCTTTTGTTGTCTGGTCAAGGTCTGATGAAAACTGTGTGAATACTGCCATTTCACGGAACTGAGCCAGATCCACACGGAGTGAACCTGAAGCCTTCTTCATGGCCTTAGTCTGTGCAGCACCACCTACACGGGATACAGAAAGTCCAACATTTACCGCAGGACGCTGACCTTCGAAGAAAAGATCACTTTCAAGGAAAATCTGTCCATCAGTAATAGAAATAACGTTAGTTGGAATATATGCTGAAACGTCTCCTGCCTGTGTTTCAATAATAGGAAGTGCTGTAATAGAACCACCACCCTTTTCATCAGAAAGACGACTTGAACGCTCAAGCAGTCTTGAGTGAAGGTAGAAAACGTCTCCTGGGTAAGCCTCACGGCCTGGTGGACGTCCCAAAAGCAATGAAATTGCTCTATAAGCAACCGCATGCTTTGACAGATCATCATAAACGATAAGTACATCCTTACCATTATGCATGAAGTACTCTGCCAATGCAGTTCCTGAGTAAGGAGCAATGTACTGAAGAGGTGAAGGGTCGCTTGCTGTAGCGGACATAACGATAGTATAGTCCATAGCGCCATTCTTCTTCAGCGTATTAACCAGCTTCGCAACAGTTGATGCCTTCTGACCTACTGCTACGTATACGCAGATAACATCCTTACCCTTCTGATTGATAATAGTATCAACAGCTATCGCTGTCTTACCAGTCTGACGGTCTCCGATGATCAACTCTCTCTGACCTCTACCGATAGGGAACATGGAGTCGATAGCCAGAATACCTGTTTCCATAGGTACCGTAACTGGTTTTCTGTCAATGATACCAGGTGCCGGATTTTCAATAGGGCGAGTCTCAGTAGTTGAGATCGGACCATTTCCATCAAGCGGAGCACCAAGTGCATCAACGATTCTTCCCAGGAAAGCTTCGCCAACAGGGATACCTGCTCTCTCACCGGTACGTACAGCATGTGATCCCTCGCGGATACCTGCATCAAGACCAAACAGGATACATCCAAGAGAATCTTCTCTGATATCCATGACCATGCCCTTTACGCCATTGTCAAAGATGATGATTTCTCCATATACTGCGTGATCAAGACCTACGATAGTCGCAATACCATCACCTACTTCGATGATAGTACCTACTTCGCTGCTCTCTGCTCGAAGCTGGAATTCCTCAACCTCAGTCTTAAGTATCTCGATGACATCATCTGTACTGTACTGAGCCTGTCTAACTCCCTTTGCAACAAGCTTTTCAAACTGCTTTACACGACCTGCTGTACTCCAGTCATACTCTTTGCTTCCAACCTTCAGAATGAAACCACCGCCAAGTGATTTATCCTCTGTGAGCTTAAGAGTAACTTCCTTTGCCCCTGTCTTCTTCTGGACAAAGCTTTTCATCTTAGCAACCTGAGGCTCTGAAGGAGCAGTTACATATACCAATTCAGCTTGTATAGCTGTTAAATTATTATTTTCAGGTGTATTAGCTGTCAACTTCTTCACCTGCCTTGCTTATAAATTCGTCATAAAGACTGCTGTCTAATTCAGCACTGTTCTGAGAAGCTGCAATTTTCTTAGTTGCTGCTGCAACGATCTCTGCAATATGCTTCTCTGCCTCTGCCTGCTTCTTCTTCTGAGCCATTTCAGCCTTAACTTCAGCTTCACTAACAATTTCTGCTGCACGCTTGTTAGCATCACCAACAATGCGATCATACTCAGCAGATGCTTTCTTAGTAGACTCAGCAACCGCTTCAGCCTTAAGTGTCTCAATATCCTGCATCTGAGATTCGTAATTCTTTACTTTCTCCTCAGCATTTTTGATTGCTTCTTCAGCTTTCTGCTTCTCTTCCTTGATGCTTGCTTGTCTCTTCGCAAGAACATCATTTATAGGCTTGAAAAGGAAAAATTTCAAAATACCAAACAGGACAATGACATTAATGACTGTAATACCGATGTGTCTCACATCCATGGATATAATATTGCCAGACAATATTCCACCCTCCTGTCAATTATTTTCCAAGTACAAAGATAATCATAATAGCATCAAGTAATGCGTAAATAGCTGTTGCCTCTGCAAGGGCAGAACCCAAAATAAGCATGTTTCTGATCTTGCTCTCTGCCTCTGGCTGACGAGCTACCGCATCACTTGCCTTTCCGGTAGCAATACCAATACCGATACCTGCTCCAAGACATCCTATTGCTGCAATACCTGCACCAATTGCTGTTACACTCATCTCTAGTTCCTCCTTAATATTTGAATTAAAATAAATTTTAAAAGTTACTCAACTTCAACTTCAGCTGCTTCTGACAGATAGATACATGTCAGGAATACAAAAACGTAAGCCTGAATCAAACCATCAAATACATCAAAATAAAAACTGAATGGGATTGGCAATATGATAGGCATTATCATTTTTATCAATGCCATAATCACAAAACCACCAAAGATATTTCCGAAAAGTCGCATACACAATGAAAGCGGCTTCGTAAATACTTCAATGATATTCAGTGGTGTGACTATCGCCATAGGCATTGTGAATGATTTCATCCATCCACCTACACCCTTAGATGTAATTCCCGTATAGATTACAAGAGTGATAGTCATCAAAGCCAACGCTGCTGTTACATTAAGATCCTTGGTTGCCGGCTTAAAAAACGTCAAGAACTCAGTTTCTGTTTCAAAGATAGCTGACAGATCAGACAGAGCAATGAATACCAACACCGTACAAATATAGTCGGTATATTTTGCTGCATGCTCACCAAGCATATCCCGGACCATTCCCTGAATCCAAGTTACAAACGACTCTACTGCTACCTGAGTCTTACTTGGATTATCTACGCTTAAATTTCTCGTAAGCAATAAGCAAACGACTAAAATTATTGCCATTAGAATCCAGGTGTTGACTATAGACTCACTGATAACAAAAGAGCCAATCGTAACATTTTTTACGCCCAACTCTTCAACAAGTCTTTCTCCTATATCCACTTTTAACGCCTCCTTCTTTGGGTGAATTTTGACCGTTAGAATTAACTTGATTATAACGCGACGATAAAAATGCGTCTATCATTCTAGCGAGAATTTGTTGCACTTTTCACAATACAGCTAAAAATATTACCAAATTTAATTGCTTGTTTTCGTGCACAGTGACTAATTATATTTCTTTTTTTTCGAAAATGCAAGGCTAGTGCGCAAATTAATATTATTTTGTATAATCTTATAATATTTCATGCCACGCATTTGTATTATACAAAATCATTTTATTAGAACACGTTTTCTTTTGAAATGTAATAGTAAATTTAAACAAATATTATTTTTAGAACAAAAAGAAAAACCTCAAAGTACTACTCGACTTTGAGGTTTATTTAGAGGCGACGACCGGATTTGAACCGGTGATCAGGGTGTTGCAGACCCACGCCTTACCACTTGGCTACATCGCCATATTCTATTATTGAGCTCCCCGAGTTGGGCTCGAACCAACAACCCCTCGGTTAACAGCCGAGTGCTCTACCATTGAGCTATCGAGGAATATTGATGTTGAACATCAAAAACCGAACATCGAACCTTA
>JQKK01000017.1 GCA_000746015.1 Lachnospiraceae bacterium MA2020
TGAATAATCTTGACCTGATTGAGCCACCTGTCCGTTAAAAATGAGCCACTATTCCGTTAAAGTATGAGCCACCATTCCGTTAAAGTATGAGCCACCATTCCGGAGCATATTGAGCCAGTTACTTGATCCAATTAAAATGATATTAATGCGCGTACTGCGTAAATTCATTTTAAGGAGGATCACGACTATGACAAAGTATCGTGAAATTCTCAGACTTTATAGTCTGAAATTCAGTAAGCGGAACATAGCTCTATCTGTTCCATGTTCGCGTAACACAGTGTCTAAAGTCTTGAAGCGTGCCGAAGAATTAAATATATCCTGGCCACTTCCTGAAGGCACTACTGATGCCGATTTGGAGAAACAACTATTCTCATCTCCAACATTAGTATCACAAAAGCGTATGCCAGATTTTGACCACGTTCGCAAAGAGCTTCTGAAAAATGGCGTTACTAAAAAGCTCTTGTGGACAGAATATATGGCGGATTGTAAGCAAGCAGGTGAAGATCCATTGATGTATTCCCAGTTCTGTTATCACATACAACAGGATGAGAGTAAACGTCGTGCTACCATGCATATCAATCGTAAACCCGGCGAGCAGGTAGAAGTTGATTGGGCTGGTGATACTGCAAAGCTCGTAGATCCATATACTGGCGAAACTACTGAAGCATATATATTCGTCGGTGTAATGACTTACAGTCAGTATGCTTATGTTGAAGCTTTTCCCGACGAAAAGCAACAGTCATGGATTGAAGCTCACGTTCACATGTATAATTATTTCGGTGGTGTAGCCAAAATCCTTGTCCCTGACAACTGTAAAACTGCAGTAGTTCATAACAAAGGGTGGAATGATCAAAAAATCAATGCAGTTTATCATGAGTTAGCAGAGCATTATGGAACTGCCATAATACCAGCAAGAGTCAGGAAACCAAAGGACAAACCCAACGCAGAAGGCAGTGTTGGTAACATATCAACATGGATAATCGCAGCCCTGCGTAATGAGCAGTTTTTTACCATATCTGAACTTAATGCAGCTATATTTGCAAAGTTGGAAGAATTCAATCATCGTCCTTTCCAAAAGAAAGAGGGTAGCCGATACGAACTCTTCCACAACGAAGAATTACCATTACTGACACCACTACCAGCTACCCAATACGAACTGGCTGAATGTAAGCAAGCCACTGTTCAATTCAATTATCACATATCCGTAGATGGAATGCTATACTCAGTTCCATACGAATACATCGGAAAAAAGGTAGATGTCAGAATTACTAACACTATCATTGAAGTTTTCTATAATTATACCCGTATTGCTTCTCACATGCGCTTATACGGGCGTAAAGGTCAATACAGCACCATTACCGAGCATATGCCAAAAGACCATCAAGAATACCTTGAATGGAATGGCGAACGCTTCCGTAAGTGGGCAGAAAGGATAGGTAAAAACACAGCCAAAGTCATAGATTCAATCCTCCGTTCAAAACGGGTAGAACAGCAATCATACAGAGCCTGCATGGGCCTTCTAAAAATGTCTGATAAATATTCATCAGCACGCTTGGAAGAAGCATGTAGAAAAGCACTTAATTATACTCAGAGTCCTAGCTACAAGAGTGTAAGTAACATTCTTGCCACTTCGAATAATAATTCAACACAGAGTAAAGACAACAGTGCTGACACCCATAAAGGCAGTTCTAAGAGCATCACCAGAGGTGCTGACTACTATAGGAGGAAATAATCATGACCAATCAGGCAACCATAGATAAACTTATCGAAATGAGGCTAACCTCAATGGCTGATGCTTTTCGCATACAAGTTGATGATCCTTCAATGAAAGAGGTTTCCTTCGAAGATCGTTTTGGACTTCTTGTTGATACTGAATACAGTAATCGCAAGAGTAACAGGTTGAAGCGTCTCATAAAAAATGCTGAGTTTGACCAACCATCAGCTAGTATAGCAGATATAGACTACACATCAGGACGAAAGCTCAATAAGGATATGATCAAGCGCCTTGCCACTTGCGAATACATCGTTGATCATAGGAATATCTTTATCACCGGAGCAACAGGTAGTGGTAAAAGCTATATGGCATGTGCTTTAGGCATGGAAGCATGCAAGCATTACTACAACACCAAGTATGTACGCCTGCCAGATTTGCTCATTGACCTTAAGGCAGCTAAGGAAAACGGCACTTACAGGAAGATTCTGGCAAAGTACGCAAATCCGATTCTTCTCATTATTGATGAGTGGCTTCTTTTAAAACCTTCACAGGATGAACAGACGGACATTCTTGAGCTTCTCCATCGAAGAAGAAAGAGATCCTCTACTATCTTTTGCTCACAATACACTAAAGATGGATGGTATGAACAGCTCGGAGGTGATGCCTCGCCTGTAGCGGATGCAATCCTTGATAGAATCATTCATGATGGTTATGTAATCAACATAGTCCCTATAGATCCGTCAAAGGATTTATCCATGAGAGAAGTATATGGCCTATCAGCAACTGACCGTATGTAATTGTTAATGTACAGATAACGCGGTGGTTCATACCTGTCCGGACAGGTGGCTCACGCCACACCGGACAGGCGGCTCCGCCGCAACGGAATATTCAAATTGGTTGTAATTAAAAGGTACTGATGATAAGTTTTCGATGAAAGACTAAAAAGACGGTAAAGTATTTTGAAGAGATAATATAGCTTATTATTTTATTTATTCAATCCCGATATAAAGTATGAGTAATGCTTTACATCGGGATTCTGAATTATTTTTTGATATTATACTTTTTCAAGAGATTATTAAGAAATTCAGTATCTCTACAGGCACGTTGGATATCATCTATACGGTTTTCTGAGGATAGGATGTCAAAGAGTTGCTGCATTTGAGATTTGCCATCTTCGACACCTTTTAAAATACCTTCTTGAATTCCATCTTCAAATGCTTCTTCTTTGATAAGAGCCATGTGACTAGCACGATCATATTCATATAAATTTATCATGGTTATAGCCTTCCTTTCTCTAAGGAAAGATAGAAAACCTGAAACTTGAAAGGGCTAATTTGCCCAATCCGCCTAAAAAATTAGCTATGAAGCACTGCATAAACATTCTCTTTAGTGACAGTACCATCTACAGAATCAATAGCTTGAATGATAACTTTTATATAAGCGACATTTTCCTCCAGTTCATCAGCGATGATTTCCGGTGATTTTCCCTTAGAATGTTTCTTAATAACAAGATTTATTGTATTAAGTTCTTCACCGCGTTCAATACCTTTTTCGATACCTTTTTCAATACCCTGCTCTATAAGACTTTCACTTAAATTGCACATTTCATCCACCTCCGCGTAGAAATCTTTTTTTACATTAAGATTGTACTCATCTGTTAATATATTCTTTTTCTCGATAGTTGATATTGTATGGGAAAATAGAATTTTTAACATATCAATAAGCTTATTACCCTTAGCAAAAGGCCGGTCATCTCTGCTTAGACGTATGAGCACAACAGAAAGTAAATCATAATATCCATAAGTTTGGCAATTACCATAAAGTGAATAAGGATTTATGCTATAGCCTGTTATTGTATCTGCGTCTTTAATTGGAGAATTAAAACATAGCCATATGGAATATACCTTTTTGGCATCATCATAGTGCTTTGAATTAAATTCTGTGCCAAGCTGTCCAGATAGCATGCGCGAAGCATATACTATACCACGAGGGACAGTATCCAAAGTGTAACTTTGCTGAGCCTCAATATTAATAAAAAGCTTAATCAGACCTTTACTTGGGATGATAACTGAGAAGCGGACTCCTTAACTAGTGTTATAATTGTATTATAGCACGTTTGTTCTGGAAGTAAATATCTAATACTTTTGATGGACGATGGTTTTATAATTGTATACTGCCTATCCAAAAGTGCAATAATCATTTTTACAATGTGGTAAAATGATAGAAAGATATGTAATGGGGATGATGGGATTATCGATAATCATGGGGGTATCATATGGAACTGCTTGCGTCGATGATGTGTGCAGATTTCAGTAATCTGCGCCAGGAAGTTATGCTTTTAAATGAAGCTGGGATTGACTCCTTCCATATAGATATAATGGATGGTCGTTATGTCCCCAATTTTGCCATGTCTTTGAATGATCTTAAGTGTGTAAGGTCGCTTACAGATAAGCCATTGGATGTTCATCTGATGGTAGAACACCCAAATAATACAATTGATTTATTCACCAGTAATTTAAAAAAAGGTGATGTCATATATATACATCCGGAAGCAGAGTATCATCCTTCTACTACTATTCAGAAGATAATGGATGCAGGAATGATTCCGGGTATAGCAATCAATCCGGGAACAAGTGTAGAAAATGTCGTAATGCTTCTTGCTATAGTAAAAAAAGTACTTGTGATGTCAGTAAATCCTGGAAATGCTTCCCAAATGTTTTTACCATATGTAAAGGAGAAGTATGATCAGCTTTTGAAGCTTAAAGATGATATGGATTTTGATATCATTTGGGATGGGGCTTGCAGCAAGGATAAGATTGCACATTATGCCCCTTTGGGAGTAAAAGGATTTGTCCTTGGAACTAAGCTTTTATTTGGTAGAAACAGACCTTATGCGGACATAATTAAAGAAATAAGGGAAATGGATGTTGATTCGAATTCAAAAAAGATAGTTACAAAATTTTTCCTAAAGACTAATAATCCTTCAAGAAATGCAGATGTCTTATAGATTTAGCGGTTAATGTGATAAGGGAGTATCACATTTTATGTATGGAGATGGGTATGGGATTTGAGCTAATGGCATCTATGATGTGTGCCGATTATAGAAATCTTGAAAGAGATGTTAATCTTCTTGATGAGGCGGGTATTGATTCCTTCCATATAGATATAATGGATGGGCGTTATGTGCCCAATTTTGCTATGTCATTAAATGATCTCAAATGCATTCGTGAGCTTACAGATAAGCCATTGGATGTACATTTGATGGTAGAACATCCAAATAACACTATTGAATTATTTACAAATAATTTAAGAGCAGGTGATGTTATTTATATTCATCCGGAAGCAGAATATCATCCTTCAACGACTCTGCAAAAAATAGTTAATGCCGGGATGATTCCGGGCATAGCGATAAATCCCGGAACAAGTGTAGAGAATGTCAGGATGCTATTAAGAATTGTGAAAAAAGTACTTGTAATGTCTGTTAATCCGGGAAATGCTTCACAAATCTTTTTACCATATGTAAGAGAAAAATATGATCAGTTGCTAGCTCTTAAGGACGAGATGGATATTGATATATATTGGGATGGAGCATGCAGCATTGATAAAATTGCTAGTTATGCTCCATTAGGTGTTAAGGGATTTGTTTTAGGGACGCAGCTTTTATTTGGAAAGAACAGATCATATAAAGATATCATTGCTGAAGTAAGAAATATAGAGGGAAAATAATATAGTGGACAAACAGTTAAAAATCTCAAATGTGAGTTTTAGCAATATTCAGCTTGGTGATGCGATGTGGGGATTTTATGAAAATGGATTTGACGTGTCGCATATTATCACAGAAATAGATATTGGCAGTACTAATGCTGAAGATGAAGAGTTTTTTATAAAAAAAATAAAAGAAGAAAACTGCGATTTAGTATTCAGCTATGATTTTTGCCCTGCTTTATCATCTGCGTGCCAAAAAATTGGATTGGCATATATTTCCTGGGTTTATGACTCTCCACACTATACATTATATACAGAGCAAGTTAAAAATGATTGCAATTATATTTTCTCTTTTGACCATTGTCAGATTGAAAATGTGAAAAAGTTGGGTGTTAAGCATATTTATTATCATCCAATGGCAACTAATATATCAAGAACTGCAGGTCTATATATTTCTCCGGAAGATGAAAAAAAATATACTTGTGATATTTCTTTTGTAGGAGATCTTCATATAAAGTTTATTTCGTATTATGCAGTTGATCCTCTTGTGAAAGAAAGTACTAAAAAGGAATATCAGGATATAATCAAACAGAATTATGGAAAATGGGATGGAGAAAACCATATTTTCGATAAACTGTCTAAAGAAGCGTTACTGGATTTGAAATCAACATATAATAAAAGTGTAGATGATATTCTTGTTCAAGATGAAGATTGGTTTTTGGACGAATTGTTTTCTTCAAGAGTGGTATGTGCATTTCTTGCAATGAGAGAACGGTTAGAAATGATTGCAAGGTCTGCTAAATATGATGTTAAGTTTTATACAAGAGAGGGTGTGACAATAGAAGGTGTAGATATCTGTCCACCGGTAAGTTATCTTGAAGAAATGCCAAAGGTATTTTATTTAAGCAGGATCAATCTTAATTCTACTTCGAGAGGAATCAGGGCAGGAATCCCGCTTAGGATATTTGATATTATGGGATCTGGAGGATTTGTATTAACCAATTATCAAAGGGAACTTGATGATCATTTTACAGTGGGCAAGGACCTGGAAGTATTTCATGATTTTAAGGAATATGATGAGAAAGTGGCATATTATTTATCACATGAAGATGAAAGGTTAAGAATTGCTATAAATGGATATAAAACGGTAAAAGAAAAATATTCTTATACGATACAAGTAAAAAGAATGATAGACATTTTAAAAAATGAAGGCGTACTGTGACATAAAAGGCAGATCATATGGATAAATTTCAGTGTATTATTCCGGTGATATTGGAAGATTATGGACGAATGAAAGATAAGTATTCTTTGTTATTTAGATTTCTTCCCATAAAAGAATTGATATTTATAGGACCAGAGTCTTTAGGAATCCAAATTGAAAAAGACAGGAATACATGCTTTAAGGGATTAAATGTCAGCTATATAAATGAAAATACTATTATTTCGTATGAAGTTTTTAAAAATGCATATTTTTCTATAATTAAAAGTATTAATAAAAAAATGTATGTGCCCAGAGTAGGCTGGTTTTTGCAGCAGTTCATAAAAATGGCGTTTTGTAATATTTGTAAGGATGAATACTATTTGAGCTGGGATGCAGATACTATACCTGTAAGGCATGTTGAATTGCAGGATACCAATGGAATTCCATATTTTGATATAAAAGAAGAGTATACTGAAAATTACTTTAAAACTATTAGGAATCTATTTGGAGTCGGTAAAGTTATTAAGGGTTCATTCATTTCGGAGCATATGTTGTTTAGAAAAAGCTATATGTTGGAAATGATTAAAAGTATAGAGGAACTGTCTATAGAAGGATCTGTTTTTTACGAGAAGATATTAAATGCGATAGATAGAGATAATCTTTTTGCTGGTTTTTCAGAGTTTGAAACATATGGAACCTGGACAGCTATTAATCACACCAATGCATATAAAATTAGAAAATGGAAATCTTTTAGAAATCTGAATTATTTTATTTCTGTAAAAGATATAAACGAAGAAGATATAGAATGGTTTGGATTAGATTTTGATGCTGTATCATTCGAAAAAACTCAATGTACTGCAAGTGTGTTAACAGGATTGATAAGAGATCCTGTTTCTAGAGGACTTGGCCCTGAACTATTTTATAAAACTGTTCTTGAGCAAGGTTTACTCGGTGAATATAAAGACGGAAGTATTTTATCAGAGAATGGGAGATACTACCCTATCTAGTCAAGATTTATCATTCATAAAATGGGATAATTTATATATATGAATAAAATCTGCTTTATAGCATGTACCAACAATTCTATATTGATGTCTGAATGTGAAAAATACATATGCAGGTTATACGTACCTGATGGATATATTGTTGAGATTATTACTATTAAGGATGCTGTCTCCATGGCAGAAGGCTACAATAGGGCGATGCATGCAAGTGATGCGAAATACAAGATTTATCTTCATCAGGATTTATTTATCATAAATAGATACTTTTTGATAAATATGATTAGGATTTTTGAATCTGACGGTAATATCAGTATGATCGGTATGGTAGGCACGCAGAATCTTCCCTCAAATGCTGTTATGTGGAATGCTGATAGAATAGGTAAGTTATGCCCATCTATCAATGATGATTGCTATGATGAATTGATGGAAGATATTTCAATATATGAGGTTATAGCTGTAGATGGAGCTATAATTGCAACTTCAAAAGATATTGGTTGGCGGGAAGATTTATTTAGAGGATTTGATTTTTATGATGTATCTGAGTCTTTAGAACATCGAAGAAAAGGATATAAGGTAGTTGTGCCGCATCAGAATAACACATGGTGTGTGCATCATGATGGATCAATAATTAATCTTTTATATTATGATGATTATAGAAATATTTTTATAGATAATTATCAGATAGATGAGTTCTCCTTAAATGATGAATTGAGATATTCCTTTAATTATAGCTTTTCCAAAGACAATTTGAAGCAATATGAAAATCAATTAAAAGATATTTCGGATAATAGAGACAGGATAATAGACAATTTAGAATACATATATGATTTTCTTGATAGCAAGATTGCAAATAATGATATTGATGGATTTATATCCGTAAGACAGGAAATAATAAATAGATATAATAAAGAAAAACTGACTGTACATGGCAATCTTGAAAAAATCCTTTGTATTATCTCAGCCTTAGTTTATGAAAAAGCTATTGATAAGAATACATTTATAGATGATGTTAATAATATAAGTGAATTAAACGAAAAATTTGAAATACTATGGATATTATTAAGAAGAATCGAATTGACGACTAATGAAAATTGGACATATGAAGCTTACAAATATATTGAAAAGCATGATATTTCCGCTTTTATGATCGCAGAACTCTTATATTCAGATTTTTCATTGTTTGCAAATAGGAAAAAGGTAATGGATATGATAGGGGCATATTATAGATGTACAGATAATGTTGAAAGGTACATTAAATTTGCAAGTGTTGGAATTAAATATGAAGGAACATAAAAACTAATGAGAATAATAAATCAAATAATTGACATAGATAGGGAAAATGCAAAAATTTTTTTTGACAACAGGGCCAAAATTTACAATGATCAAAATCCATATTCAGTTACCATGTATCAAGATGATAATCCCGAATTGGTACATAAAAGAAATAGGTTTGAAATAGATAAATTATTACCTAAGCTAGAATTTGACGAAAAATCGAAAATTCTTGATATTGCTTGCGGTGTTGGTAGGTGGGCAGATGCAATAGACTGTAGTATTGATGAGTATTGCGGCTTTGATTTTTCTAAAGAAATAATTGACATAGCAAAACAGAGAAATTCGCATGAAAATTATTTTTTTTATGAGTGTGAGGTTACTAGAACAAAAGAAATAATAAGTAGAATTGGTAAAAAATATAATCGTATTCTTATGATTGGTATTTTAATGTATATAAATGAAAATGAGCTAGAAGAATTATTAGAAGATATCGTTCAGTGTTGTGAAGAGTCTGCAATAATATGCATTAGGGAACCCATAGGAATAAAAAGCAGGTTGACATTAAAGAATTATTATTCGGAAGAATTACAAGATGATTATAATGCGATTTATCGAACACGAGACGAATTATTAGTATTCTTTAATAATTCTTTACTAAAAAATGGATTTTTAATAAAAGAAGAAGGATATTTATTTAAGGATGAAGAGTATGCCCTAAATAATAGGAAAGAAACTGCTCAGTACTATTTTATATTTGAAAGGGGAATGATATAAATGAGCAGATTAGTTTTTTTATACGATTTAGATTCAACTATAACCAAACAGGAGTTATTACCAACAGTTGCAAAAGAATTGGGAATATATGACAAAATGGTTGAACTAACTGAGAAGACAATGAAAGGTACAATTCCATTTAAAGAAAGCTTTTTACAAAGGGTTGAAATGTTAAAAGCTGTTCCGGTGAGTCAAGTACGTGAAATAATGGGAAATATCTCTCTTAATGAAAAACTAGTTGAATTTATAGGTAAAAATAAAGACAGGAGCTATATTATCACGGGAAATCTGGATGTGTGGATTGAAGATTTATTGAAACGCATAGGGATGGAACGGAATGTGTTTTGTTCAAAAGCTTTTGTTGAAAATGATATGTTAGAGGATGTAATAAGTGTAGTGGATAAAAATGCTGTAATTAGCCAAATGGTGTTACCGTTTGTTGCTGTTGGCGATGGAAATAATGATGCCGAAATGATAGAAGCCGCTGAAGTTGGTATCGGATATGGAGGAGTGCGAGAAGTTGCACCATCGGTTCACACTTGCGCTACTCATGTTGTATATGATGAAGACACATTGGTTAATTTCCTGAAAAAGTTGGCATAGGAGTGTATAATGTCTTTTTCAAGAACAATAATTATAAGCTGTGCCGGGATGGGCAACAGATTAGGTTTGGGAACAACTAAAGCTTTAATTAGTATTGAAGGTAAGCCTTTAATAATTAGTCATTTGGAAATGTTGAAAGAGGAAAAAGATATTAGGGTAGTGGTAGGGTATCAGGCAGACAAGGTCATTGAAGTTGTTAGAAAATTTAGAGATGATGTACTGTTTGTTTACAATCATAGATATAGAGAAACAGGAACTGGTGCAAGCTTAGCATTGGCTTCCAAGTATGCAAATGAATATATTCTTTCATTGGATGGAGATTTGCTTGTTCATCCGGACGATATGAAGAAAATTCTTCAGTGTGATTATGAATTTGTTGGCGGGAATGATGTTGAATCCGAAGATCCTTGGATGATGCAAACTTACAAAGATGGTGATGGAATTGAAAAGGTAAGTGCATTTTCCAAATGCTTAGGAAATTATGAATGGAATGGAATAACGCAAATGAGGAGTTCTAAAATGCTTAATGGATTTGGTCATGTTTTTCAACTCATCGAGCCATATCTTCCTATTAGTTTCATGAAAATCAGAACTTGTGAAATTGACACTATAGGCGACTATGAAAAAGCTGTACAGTGGGTAAGGAATAATTTTGGGGGAATGGAATGAGTAGCAATGAGCATACAATAAATGAGTTATATGCAGAAATTGAAGCAATAAAAAAAGAAAACATATCGCTGAAAAAATCTTGCTATGAATTTGAACAGATATTTAAGCAGTATTTTGAAATAATGGAAAATTACGAAAATAATATTTCATTATTAAAGAAAAATGTGATAATAAACCGTAATAGAATAGATAGTCTTCCATTCGAATTGGCAGATCCTGATTATAAACTCCCATTTTTTAAACCACATATATTATCTATTGCAGAAACACGCAGTAAGATTATTGATGAAAAAAAATCCATTGGTAGATTTGGCGATGGAGAGTTTGGGATTATTGAGGGCTTGAAGAGATGGAATTTTCAAGAAACATCTGAAAAGCTGGCCGAGAAATTAAAAAAGGTCTTAAATTCAGAAGAAGAGGGGTTTATTGTCGGATTGAATGGATGGTTTTATAGTAATTTAAGTCCATTGAGACAGGAAAGTGCTGATGGAGTCAGAGCATTTATGACACCTGAAAGACGATCATTGCATTCAGGATGGCTAAAAGAAAATCATATTTATGGAGATGCTAATGTACATCGTATTTCTTCAGATAATGATGTAGAAGATCTGAAGAGGTTATGGGATAAGAAAGATATTGTAATTATCGAAGGCCAATATACTCGTATGGGTATTGGCAATCACTTGTTGGATAATTGTAACAGTATTGAACGTATAATTGCTCCTGCTGAAAATGCTATCGAAAGGTATGATGATATAATGTCAGAGGCATTGAAGCTGGATAAAAGTAAAACTATATTATTGGCATTGGGACCAACTGCAACAGCACTGGCTTATGATTTATATCTAGAAGGTTATCATGCTGTAGACATCGGACATTTAGATTTGATTTATGAAGAGTATTTACGAGGATTAAATGAAATAGGGGAGGTATTTATTCCTTATAAGTATTGTACAGCTGATGAACAGCCTGGTTTTAAGCGTGAAATTGAAGAAATCAAAGATGAAAAATATGAGTCGCAGATAGTTTCGAGGATTTGCTAAGTTTTAAACCATGGGGTGTATATGAAAAAAGGTAAGGTAGCTGTTTTTATGTGCTGCTACAATAGTGAGAAGTTTGTAGCAGAGGCGATTGAGACCATAATAAATCAGACTTATTCTAATTGGGAATTATGGGTAGCGAATGATGGGTCGAAAGATTCATCAGCTAAAATAATATCTTCTTATAAGGACGATAGAATTCATTTTTATGATTTTAAAGAAAATACACGTCTTGTTGGAGTCCAATCTCTTTTGGAAAAAAAGGTTATGGAGTCGGATTGTGAGTATATGGTTGAAACAGCTTCTGATGATAAATGGACTTTGGATAAGCTTGAAAGACAGGTAGCAGTCTTGGATAATCATCCAGAGTATGGTGCGTGCTTTTCTTGGGATAGAGTTATATTTGAAGATGGTGAAAAAAACGATGGTGATAGTGATGAATATGCTTATTCACACGTGACTAACAGATCAAGGCATGCATGGCTTGAAAAGGTATTGCTAAATGCAAATTGCTTTAATACTTGCTCTGCATTGATAAGAAAAGATGTTTACTATAAGATGGGAGGTTATAATCAGTATTATATAAGGCTTGGAGATTATAGATTGTGGATAAATATATTGCTAAATTATCCAATATATATGATAGAAGAACCGCTTGTTTATTATAGAAGGCACAGTAATAATCTGTCACATGAAAGCATATATACTGCGATGGCTACAAACAACGAAGCCTATAATATTCGTAGATATGTTCATAGCACACTGTCAAAAAAGGATTTTTTTTACATTTTTTATAATCACTTGATTTATGACATCAAAACAAAGGAAGATTTTGAAGCAGATAAAGTTTTTCTCTATATTTGTGCAGAGACGACATGTGAGATAATTAATGATCAACTTGGTATAGAGAAATGGTTAGAGTGTAGTGATAACCCTAAAATCATGGGGGATTTGGAGAAAAAATATGGCTTTGACATTTTCTTCCTTGAAAAATTTAAGGAAAACTGTGGCATTACAACACTTGTTTCAAATGCAATAGAACCATTAAAGGACATGTTTTCTTTTGAAAAACCTACGTTGGAAGAAATTTTCGTTAATCAATATACGAAAAGGATCTTTGGTAAAGACGAGATAGTCAGGTATACGTGTAATCCCTTTTACAGTTTTGCTTATTATGTAATTAAAAATGGATCGGGTAGTAAGTTTTTTGAAATGATGAAAGAGAAAATATATGCATTAAGAAAAGAATTACTTGAAGAGAAAAGGGACAAAGTGATGCATATTATATGCAACAAGGATACACGCGTTGATATTGACAGTATAGTGAAGAAATATAGAGAAGAATACAGAATATATATTAGTTTTGTAAAGAAAACAGATGAGTATTATTTAAAGACTGATTGTGATGAGCGTTCGGTACAGGGTGCAGAATGTGTGGATCTTTATAGCATTAAGGATCATTCACTTTATTTTGGATTTGATAGAGGAATATACGCTGATGTCATATACTATATTGATTGTTTAGGTGATGATTACCAATGCACTAGAATGATACGCGGATATAATCTTGGAATTACTCAGATGGCCTTATTGGATAAACCAAAGTTTAAGGATGATGTAGATTTAGAGGCCACAATTGCTACTATAGCTAATGTTGAAATAAATTGATTACTCTGAGATTTTGATAAAAAACTATTCTTTGTGGTTAAAAAATTTAATTATATAGGTGCATGTTTATGATACAAGATTATACAGAAATATGGCTTAAATTAGTAGAAGAACTAGTTAACGGAATAGATAACGGAGATTTTAGCGATTATAAATTCATTCCTTCAAAATATAGATGGGAGCATTTAGAGGCACTGTATTATTTAAAGGACTTTTTAGAAGGTGGTGCTGATTTATATAAAAAAATATATGATGTAGTTGTGGATGCTGGTGTTTATAAAGTTAAAGAAAAAATAAGAAGCGGATATAAACTTAATGTTTTATTTCAGAGTTACTCAGCCGCACAATGGCCGGCAGAGAATGTATATAGAAAAATAGAACAATGTGAAGATTGCAATGTACAATTGCTAGTTTCACCATTGGTGTCCAATGATAAAGAGAGCTATACGGATACATACAAGCAAACTTATACATGGTTTAAGAGTCAGGGGTACAAAGTCTTTGGAGGATTAAATCTAGAAAATGAAAAGATTTATTCGTGGGAAGATATTGAAAACTATCCGGATATATTGTATCAGGTTTCATCATGGTATGAATCACTTCCAATAGGGCAGCAGTTAATTAAACTACCATTAACAGTACCTGTTTTATACATTCCATATGGCATATATTTGGCGAACAATAAATCAGGTGATTATGTAAAAAACTATGTATACAACAAACAAATAATTAACATGGCATATAGGGTGTATTGTGCGTGTATAGATAATTTTAATGGTTTTAAGAATAACCAGTTTATTTGTGGGAAAAACGTCAGATATTCAGGCTATGCAAAAATGGATTACTTTTATAATGCAAAGAATTTGGATGAGATTGATATAGAAAAAATTTGGTGTATTCCTGAGGGAAAAAAAGCTTCTGAAGTTAAAAGAATAATCATTGCACCTCATCACTCGATTGTTGATGATAATATTGTAGCCTTTTCTACTTTTCATCAAAATCTATGGTTTTTGCTTTTTCTAGCAAAAAAATACAGTAATGAAATTAGTTTTATTTTTAAACCACATCCTAGCTTAAGGAAAGTAGCAGTTTCAAAGGGATTATTTGATTCATATGAAGATTATGATGATTATATATTGAAATGGGATAGTCTGCCTAATGCCAGGGTTGTACAGGAATCAGATTATCTTGAGTATTTCGCTACATCTGATGCAATGATAATGGATAGCTGTTCATTTGTAGCAGAATATATGTATACAAAAAAGCCTTTGCTATTTCTTACACGCCCTGAACAGAGATTCCTAACAATTGGAGAGAAGGCTTTGGAAACATATTATAAGGTATCAGGAACAGATTATTTTGGAATAGAAGATTTTATTAATAATGTAGTATTAAATGGAAATGATTACTTGGCTCAGAAAAGAAACGAAATATTTGAGTGCGAATTTGACTATGTAAAGCTGAATGGTGTGTTAGCAAGTGAATATATATATAAAGATTTCGAGAATCTTATTAAATAAGCGGTGAGTTGAGATGTTAATTATTTATTGAGGGATTATGGACAATAATTTATCAAATATTCAAGAGAGTTTGAATTTTATTTGTAATAATTATGACTATTGTTGGTATAAGAGTCGATTTGATAGAATTAGGGATTTTAGAGATATTTCCATTGTTACCGGAAGTTCACATGCGTTGAATTCGATTTATGCTCATGCTTGGGGAAGTGAGAAGATTGTAAACTGCTCTATGCATTCTCAGGATTTATACTATGATTATGTTGCGGCAAAAGAATGTGTAAAATCAGGCACAAGAATCAAAAAATGCTTTATTATCATGGGATATTATATTGCATTTGCTGATTTAAGAAAAAGTGAATGGGGCAGAATGATGATACAAAAAGTTTGGTACCCGGTTTTACATGACATCAGAAATATGAATGATCTTACTCTAGGATATTTGGAAGAGTTGAAAGTATTCAATAATTATATTAACGGTCCGAGTTTGGAAGATATAAGGGATATCTCAATATATGTATTATCCAAGGAAGATAATTATTACAATTCAGTTAATATAAGGCATACTGTAAATGGCAAGATATGGAAAGAATTAAATGACGAAGAAAAAGATAATATTGCGATAAACAGAGCTGCTGATCATAATAAGTTAGAAAAACATTTAGTTAGTTATGAGGAAAATCTTCAAATTTTTAATGATTATATTAGTTTTCTTATCACAGAAAATATTAAGCCTATAATTGTAATAACTCCATTTACTAAAGAATATAATAAGTATATATCTCAAAGTTCTAAAGAAGCATGTATGGATTTGATCTGTCAATCACCATATAAGATAGAGTGCATTGATTTTAATGTGTATGATTTATTTAACGAAGAAGATTTTATGGATGCGGATCATCTGAGTGAAATAGGAGCTATTAAATTTAGCAAGCTATTGCATGAAAAATATGGAGAGAAATGATGCAAGGAATATATGATCCATTAAACAAAATAGATTTATCGCGAGTCATGTTTGAAATTGATGGTGTACTATGTGAAAAACCAGATATAGATATAATTGATGACAGTAAAATGTATATTTCATTTATTAAAGAGGCTGAAGCTTTATTTATTCCATCATGCACAATTTATGCTATAGTTACACAGCGTCATGAAAAGTACCGGAAAGAAACAGAAGATTGGTTGAAAAATAATAATATTTGCTACCAGGAACTAATAATGATGCCGGATAACATAGAATGGACATTACAAAATATATCCTTGTATAAGTCTATGTATTATTTTGACAGTGATGCAATTTTGCTTGTCGAAAGTGACATTGGTGTAGCTACAACTGTGAATAAGAATAGTAACCTAAGAATTTATTGCGTTAGTAATGGATTATTATACGATAGAGATACAAGTATTGATGTATATTTAAATGGGAAGCAAACCGAAAAAAAGCTATCTTTATTAGTGGATATGGCATTTGTATATATACATGAAATAAAGAAAAACATAATACTTCAACCTGAAAAAGATATATCTAGATGCGTTAATATGGATGATTTTAAAGAATTTTTGGTCAATATAAGACAGATTGTTTATAGCGTATCGGATTTTGCTGGAAAAGAGGATTTAAAAGATATAATTGATGATTATTGCGATAGATGTTCTGAATTAGTAAAAATGAAGCAGTATAGAGAGTTAACTGATTTTATTTTGGAGTATGATTTTTCTTCTATTGAAAATAATCTATATTTGCTCATTTATAATAAAATGAGAGAGTTTGCTTCTTCAGTTTGCAGAGAAGTGTGTAATATTGAGGAAACACGAAATTTATGTATCAGAACTAAGAGAATATATTATGATAAAGTACAATATCCTGAACACCAGGCAGAGATGGATTATTTATTTGACAATTCAGATTCTGTATATTTGGGAAAATTTGTTGATAAATATGATGAGGATTCTATTGAGGTAGAATACGATGAAAAAGCGCAGATGTGCTATGCCTACCATAACGAAAAAAGATTGTACTTTTGTACTGAATCTATAGATGTGGCCAAAAAGTATTACAATGGTATTTTAGTTGAACAAGATAAAGATTGTCCGCATAAGTATTACTCAGACACCGTTTCATGTGATGATTGTGATGTATTTGTTGATGTTGGCGCTGCAGAGGGGTTTGCAGCATTAGAAATGACGGAAAAAGCAAATACTATTTATGTGATGGAATGTGAAGAAAAATGGCAAAATGCGTTAAAGTGTACATTTGAAAAATACAGTGACAAAACATATCTTATACCTAAGTATGCAGGTTTAGAGGATAATGATACAACGACCACACTGGATACTCTATTAGAAAATTATTCCGGTAAGAATATTACAATTAAACTGGATGTTGAGGGAATGGCGGTTGAAGTTCTACGTGGAGCAATAAAAACATTAGAAAATAATAATTGTAAAGTAGTATGTGCTGCTTATCATTATCATAGTGAATTAGAGGATTTAAAGAAATTTTTTGAAAGAATCAATTATAATTACGAAATTAGCAATGGATTTATGGCTTTTAATTGTGTATATCATGTATTACAGTGTGGAAAGTATGAGAGATATGAAGAAATTGATTTCAGGCACGGAGTTATAAGAGCATATAAGGGTTATTGAAAGATTTGGAGGGGCTAGATGAATTTCTTTAATCCACCGGTAGTATATTCAAAAGCAGGAGTACAAATGGAGTGGATCTATCTTAAGGATAATCTATGTAGGCATACGCCTTACGCATTTTCTTTTGATAGGATGCCTAACTATATTATTTGGGATAGATACAATTCTTTTTTGCCCAGACACATGTATTCTCATGATCAGGTTTTTTGTGTTGAGGGTAATCCTCAGAAAGCTTATGGGATGTTTTTTGAAGGACGTGAAATTATTCCTCAGTTATATGACGTAGCGTTGAAGAATATAGATTACCTTAAAGCTTTTGATGCTATATTTACTAATCAAGATATACTTTTAGAAAAGCTAGATAATGCATATTTTGTTCCTGGTAGTGCTTCTCCATGGTATGGTACTAATGCTGGTGGTGGAGAAATAAAGGAAAATAGAGATAAAACAAAGATGGTATCAATAGTATCATCTGCAAAAGAAATGTGCATGTTGCATAGGTTTAGAAAGAGCCTTGCTATATCCTTAAAAGATAAAGGGTTGGCAGATTGTTATGGTGATTTTGACGGTGGAAATTGGGTAAGGTGTTCAGACTATCTGGATGATTACAGATATTCAGTAATTATTGAAAATCAGTGTACTAAAGGGTATTTTACAGAAAAACTATTGAACTGTTTTTTGTCACTGACTGTACCGATTTATGTGGGTTCAACTGATATAAGTGATTATTTTAATATTGGTGGAATTATTATTCCGGACAAAGTTAGTATTCAAAATATTACGGAGATTATATCAGCTTGTTCTGAGCAAGACTATTTAAGCAGGTGGGAAGCAATACAAGATAACTTCAGACGAGCACAAGAATATGGATGTTTAGAAGATTATATATATCTGAACTATAAAGACCTGTTATAAGGTAAAAATGGTATATATGAACTACCAAAATTGACCGAAAAGGTGGCTCTATGCAAAAGAAGATTTCAATAATTATGCCAGTTTATGCTGATGAGTATAATTGTCTTAAGAATATTGAGTATATTATCGAACAAAAATACTCAAATATAGAATTGATCATTGTTCTTTGCAATGTGAATTATTCTATTGCTGCAAAGTGCTTTGAATATAGTACTACTGATTTACGTATAAAGGTTATTGAGAAAACGACTTATTCATTTGATGAAGTAGATATGGGAATTGCTGCGTCTTCTGGTGATTATATAATTATACTAAGAGCCAATGATAAGCTTTCAGATGAATCAATTGGTATCGTTTCAGACTACATAAACAGTTTTGATTTTGATGTCTTCTTTTTGATGGAGAGCATAGGATCATACGATTTAAAAGCAGGAAATGGGGATTGCGAGAAGTTTGTATTAGGCAGAGATAAAGAAATAGGTAATCTTTGGATAGATTTGTATTTGCAAGGGTTTCTCAATCATCAACATGCGTTTTACAAAAGAGATATTATAAGGGACATAAGGTTCAGACCAGATGTTTATAATTTTAAGTGTGACCTGGCAGAGACGCTTGTTCGCAGTGCTAAAGTCATAGCTTATAATTCAAAATGTCAGTACATAGTTAATGCTTATGCAGATGATTTTCATGATGATCTTATTTCTATAATTGTTCCAGTATATAATTCCGAAAAGTATATAAAACGTTGCATGGATTCTTTGATAAATCAGTCATATAAGAATCTGGAAATTATCCTATTAGTCAAAGATTCAGAGGATAATAGCAGTGAAATATGTAACGAATATGCTAGTTTAGATTCAAGAGTTCAGATATTTAATCAGGTAAAGGATGATTTAGGGATAGTAAGAAATCAGGGTTTAGCATTGGCAAACGGAAGATATGTTTATATGTGTGATGCTGACGATTATCTTGAATTAAATGCTATCGAGAGTGTATATGATTATGCAAAAGCTACCGACGCTGATGTTGTAGAATTTGAGTTTAATGCCTTATCCGATGATGAACAGCTGATACATGCCGGACGATTTGTTATGCTTTCAAAAATGCTAGGGCATGAAATGCGTGAGCGTTATGGGGATGTCTCTGTTTGGAGATATTTTGCTAAAAAGAGCGTATTTGAAGATAACAATATTAGATTTAGCAGAGTTCTCCCGGGTGAAGATTTAGCAATATATTCCTTATTATTTACTCTTAGCAGGCACACTAGACAGTACGAAGGTGTTTTATATAATTACTGCATTCATGGCGATAGTATTACTACATCTAAAAGAAGGAGCTTGGATTCAATTAAAGATACAATTAGACGGGTTCCTGCGACAGTAATAGATGATTTCAAGATGCGAGACTTATATGAAGATCATAGAAATATTTTAGCAACTCAACTTGAAAATCATATGGTTACAGCAATAAGAAAGAATGTAGGCAGCGATGAAGAATACCGCAACGTAATCACTGAGTGGAAAAATTTTTTTGATGCTTATGCGGAAATAAGAAAAAGCACATTTAGAGGTAATGCAATCATAGTTGGAAGAGAAGGATTGTTTGATTTAAATAATGCTGTTTTCTTAGGTGGTGTCCATTATTATGATGATGTAAAGCAAGCGTTATCTATAGATAAGACTAATACTAGTAAGAAAGCTTCAGAAACAATAGTTATATTTGATTTACTTAATGAGTATAAAAGTTTTTTGAATAGCAATGATGACTTGGATAAGTTGCTAAGCAGTATTTTAGCATATATAGATGATTTTATTTCTGAATTAAGGAAAAGTGCAGATAGTTTTAGATTGGTTTTTATTGAAGACTTTCTTTCAGGTAAAAGTGTAACTGATGGTGCGTTAATTGGTGTAGATAATATAGATGATGTAAATATTATCAATGAGATTTTAGTTATACTATACGATCTTATTGAGGAACGATATGAAGAAGGAATATTCATACAGATACCTATCTTTTTGAGATTTTCTATGGATGGAATAGTCGACTCAATTAATGTTTATAAGCAGTTTTGGCTTAAGTCCAGGTTATCTGACAGCCTGCGTATATGGAATGATAAAGCTGAAGACGATAATAATGACTTAAAAAAATATGAAAGAGATAAACGCAAATATATAACTCAATCCAGGGGATATAAAGTTTTTTTGTATCAAGACAGGTATGTACTTCCTTGTCTGAGTGATTACCGTGAAGAAGCTGGAAGTGTAGACGCACATTATTTCTATCAAGACATATATATGGCAAAGAAGGTGCATAGCTACGGAATTGAGCATATTTGTGATATAGGTTCAAGAGTAGATGGATATATATCGCATCTTTTAAGTATGGATATAAAAGTGACGATGATCGATGTCAGACCTCTAGCTGAAAAAATAGAAGGATTAGACTTCGTACAGGGAAATGCATGTGATCTATCAGGTATAGAAGATGAGTCAATCGAATATATGTCATGTCTTCATGCTTTGGAGCACTTTGGATTGGGAAGATATGGTGATGAGATTGATTACTTAGGTTATAAAAAAGCAATACAGTCGTATAAAAGAGTGCTTAAGAAAGGTGGATTGCTATTCTTGTCTGTACCGATAGGCAAAGAAGAAATGGTAATGTTTAATGCTCATAGAATCTTTTCTCCGACAACTATTATTTATGAGTTCGGTGGAGAAATGAAGATACAGGAGTTTACCTTTATCAAAAATGGTGAGTATAAAACATTCAGTTTTGAAAAGGAAATAGACAGCAATAACACATTAAATATCATCAGAGATGTTCAAAATAGGTATTTGGGCAATTATGATTGCGGGTTATTCATACTTAAGAAAGAGTGAGTAAATGAATTGTGTAGCTATAATGGGTGGATTGGGAAACCAGTTTTTTCAGTATGCTCTATATCGATATATTAGAGAAAATACGAATAAGGGTGTAGTTATAACTAAACATTTTTATGATATTTTACTAAAGAATAATTCTTTTGCTACTCAGAGAGAATTTGAATTAGATAAATATAATACGATATATTCAGAGGTCAGTGGATTCATTCCGGGTGATTACAGATGTGATAAGGATTTTTCTGATGAATACTTAAAGTATGACTATGTATATTATGAAGGATATTGGGATGATGTTAATTTTTTTGATGCGCAGTCTGATATATTAAAGAAAGAGTTAACACTGAAAGAAGAATATATTGATGAGAGTATGATAAGAATTGCAGATGATATGAAATCATGTGAGTCTGTTTCTGTGCATATAAGACGTAGTGATTATCTCAATTCTGTAAACTCAAATCTTTTTGAAAACCTACAGATGGAATACTATATGGCGGCAGTAGCTCATATTAAAGAAAGATTAGGGACAAATCCTAAGTTGTATTTGTTTTCAGATGATGTTGAATATGTTAAAGAAGAGATGCAGGATTTCTGTGGTTGTGAAACAGTTATTATGGACAAGAAAGAAGCATATAAAGACAACTGGGTTATGTCTAAGACAAAGCATCATATAATAGCAAATTCAACTTTCAGTTTGTGGGCAGGGTATTTGACTGATTATGAAGATGGGATAACGGTTGCACCATTAAAGTGGTTTAAGGATGGAAGAAATCGTAATCTGTATAGAAAGTCATGGAGTGTTATCTGATATATGTATATAGATGAAAATAATTTACAATTGAGAGTGGTGTAAGATATGGAACTAAGCAAAAGATACAATAAGGTATATGTTATTTGTGGAGCATATTTCAAAACTGGTGGGACTGAGGTGCTACACCAGCTAGTTTATCATGTGAATAAGCTTGGCGGTAATGCATATATAGCCTATATAAATCGCGTAGAAGGGTATCCGGATTGTAATCCGGTTTTTATAGATTATGTAAATGACCATACATTAAATGAAGAGGAAATTGAGGATAGAGAGGATAATGTTGTTATTATTCCAGAAGGTTATCCGAGTTATATTTATAAATATAAGAAATCGAAATTGGCTATTTGGTGGTTATCAGTAGATAATTTTGAATGTGCTTCGAACTTTAATGATGATAAGATAAAAGATTTGCTCGAAGACATAAAAAAATATGTGCATATGCATTTAGTTCAGTCAAAATATGCAGAAGAATACTTATTAAATAATGGTTTTGCATTGAATGAAATTAGTCATTTATCAGATTACATTAATGATTGTTATTTTGATAATGAATTTAAAAATATTAATACGAAAAGAGAAAACTATATACTATATAATCCTCGAAGAGGAGCTGAATCTACTAAGAATATAATTGCTTCAGCAAAAGGTATGAAGTTTATACCGATAAAAGATATGACTAATGATGAAGTAATGGAATTGATGAAAAAGTCTAAAATATATATGGATTTTGGAAATCATCCTGGAAAAGATCGAATGCCAAGAGAAGCAGCTATATGTGGATGTGTAGTCATTACTGGGAAACATGGTAGTGCGGCCTATCAAGAAGATGTAGGTATTCCGGAAAAGTATAAATTTGATGAAAATGTAAAATGTGTTGAAGATGTTATAAGTATGTTTTGGGATGTACTGTTTGATTTTTCAAATTGTTCTAAAGAGTTTGATGAATATAGAGAAAAGATACGTAAAGAAAAAGATATATTTGTGGATGATATAGTTTCTATTTTTTTTACTAGGAAGTAAATATTATTTCTATATTTAATACCATATATCAGGAAAGAGGAGCACTTCAATGAAATTAAGTATTACACCGGAACAAACATGTAATTCTGATTTGATGCTTCCTACTGAGGATGGCTTTCCTTTGTTGTATATAGGTAAAGGAAGTTATATTCAGAGGGCTGAAATTAATTCATACAGTAGTATTGATTCATCGTGTGAAGTACATATATTTTACGTTGGTAGATACACATCGATAGGAAGTAATCTAAATGTATTTTTTGATATGAATCATGACTATAATTCTATATATCAAGGGCTTATTCCAGAATATAGAAAAGAGGATTCTGATACACATAGGATTCGGATGGGGCAGAATTATAGATATACATCGAATAAAGGAATGATCGTGATTGGTAATGATGTATGGATAGGAAATGATGTTTCTATTGTTGCTGATTGTATCATTGGAGATGGTGCTGTAATTGGTGCTGGAAGCATAGTTACACAAGATATACCGCCATATACTATTTGGGTAGGTAATCCGGCAAGGCAGATAAAGGAAAGATTTCCTACTGAAATCGCCAAAAAATTGCAGAGTATACAGTGGTGGAACTTATCCGGCAGTGAACTTAGAATTATTGAAAATGATATGAGAGGTGATGTATGGTCTTTCGTTCAAAAGTATTATAGAGAAAATATTGGCGAAAGTCCAAAGAAGGAAGGATTCTGTTTGTCAACAATTCTAGCCTTTGTTGATGCAGAATCAGATTATTCAACATTTGGTAATATTGTTGAAGAATATATATCAAAATTAAAGAATGATAGCGTGCGTTTACGATTAGCTTATCACGATGATAATGATCGCGATATCTATTTGATTCCAGCATTATATGAAATTTTGATAGAATTGAATGTTAAAAATGTAGATATAGTTAAAGTATCAAATGAATCTGAAGAGGAATTAATAAGAGATGCTGATTATATGGTTATCGGCAGAGATATTAGATTTATTGATAGGATCAGCATTGCTTTTAAGTATAATGTCAAACTAATTTCAGGCGTAGATTATCCGATTTTTGCAAGAAAGATAGTCAAAGAAATAAAACAAAAAGATGATTTAGGTATTTTTGTTGTAGGACATAAAAAGTATATTTATCCAGTAAGAAACGAATATAAGCCAATTTTTGTTGGTGATAACAATATTTATGGAATATCCGGAATGTATAGGGATGATGCAGGAGATAATATTCACGATAAAAATAAAGTTTTTTGTGAAATGACAGCTGTTTATTGGGTTTGGAAAAACATTTGCAGAGATTTCAAATATATTGGCTTTTGCCATTATAGAAGATATTTGACTATGCAATATGACACTGGAAAGATTATTTCTCAGGATGAAGTATTAAGATTGTTAGAAGTAGAAAGGTATGACTTTATTTTACCATGCAGATTTTTATTACCTGCTACAGCCGGGGAATATTATTATGCATGCAATGGTGTAAAAAAAGATCTTGATATAATGAATGAGTTAATGAAAAAAGAATATGGTGACTATTATGATTCATGGGAAAAAAGGATGAATTCAGTAGAAGGTCATTATTGTAATATGTTCATAACATCAGCCATTTTGTTTGAAAAATACTGTAATTGGGTATTTCCAATACTATTTAAGGCTGAACAGCTAATTGACATGACAGGATATACGAGAGAGCAGAAAAGAGTAATTGGATATTTAGCTGAATTTATGCTTGATGTATGGATTGATAAAAATGGTTACTCATATGTTGAAGTGGATATCTATAATCCTAAAATATGAAACATGACTATAGAAGTGAGAAAATAGTATGATAGGTGAGAATATCATTTTTAATGATGCTGATGATAGTGAGATTGCATTTATCGTATGTACTAATGAAAGAGACTATATGGATGAATGTAGGTATTACATTGAATCATTATATATTCCAGAGGGCATGAAGGTTTCCATAATTGAAATTGAAGATAGCAAGAGTATGACGTCTGGATATAATCAAGCTATGTACAACTCAAAAGCTAAGTATAAGGTATACCTGCATCAGGATGTGTTTATCCTTAATAGAAATTTTATCGGTGATGTCATAAAATGCTTTCGAAAAAATGAAAGACTAGGTTTACTTGGGATAGCTGGGGCAAAAGTAATACCTAATGATGGATATATTTGGAATTCTCTTGATTCTGGTGGAATGATTTCAATAGGTACTTTTTCTAATGTGGGATATGCGTGTATTATCCCAGAGAATAAACAGATATTTGAAAATGTTGAATATGTTGAATATGTTGATGGTTCATTGATTGCCACCCAATACGATGTTGATTGGGATGAAAGAATAAAGGGATACCATTTTTATGATGCAAGTCAATGCCTGAGATTCAAGGAGAAAGGATTCAAAGTTGCTACTATTGCTCAGGATAATCCTTGGATTTTGCATGATTTTGGTCCATTAAATGTCGGAAGCTATGATGACTATAGAAAATGCTTTTGTAAGTTGTACGGTTATGACTATACGGAAGATGAATCTAATGATACAGGTGATGTATGGAAAATGCTGGATTCGATTTCGATGACATTAAAGGATTTGTATAATAGAAGAGGATATAGTAGAGCACGTGAGATATTGGAAGATATTGGTAACGGGATTTACTTTCATCAAGATCTTCTTGTACTTTATTTTTTAATCGAAATTAAAACAACATGCGATATCTTGGGATTTGAGAGTGATATTTTCAATGACTATAATGAGGATAAGAAGATTTTTAATTTTATTAAGTGGCGTCTTATACGCTTTGAGTTTAACTATGAAAGCCTTGATGATATAGTTAAATGGCTTGTCGAGAATAAGATTTCGTTAATATCATTAATTGTTGTTGGTCTGCATAACGTATCAGATAAGTATTATTCGATATTATTTGATATTGGGCATGAGCTTGAGAAGATTGGCTACATTGCTAATTATAATTGGGATTACTATTTTGAATCTGTCAGTAGATATGAAAAAGAACATGTTCCATTGGATATTTAGAATGGGGATTACAACGATGATATGGTATTGCATTAATCTATAGAAAAAGAAAAGAGACCTTAATATATGAAAAATATTATTGTTTTTAAGTCTAGCGAGGTTTGCCATAATTCTTTAAATTGGTGGGCATATTTGCTTAGTAATTCATTTAAAAAACTAAATGTTAGATGTATTGAAATTGAATTGTCATATGAAGAATTTAATGAGAAAATACCGACTATTTTGGCAAATGAAAAAATTGATGCTGCCATCGTATTTAATTCGCTTGGACAAGAATGTTTTTCCATCGGAAATGAAAACCTATGGGATAAATATAATATCCCATATTTCGATTATATGGTTGACCATCCAATGGATAGAATAGAAGATTTAAGAAAAGAAATAAAACCGAAGAAATACAATGTTATTTGTGTAGATAGAGAACATGCTGAGTTTGCAAGTAAATATTTTAAAAAAATAAGAAAATCCTATTTTTTGCCGTTGTGGGGAAGTGGTGATTTTGATAGTCCTCTAATAGAATATACTGAATTTATAAGTAGAAAATATGGGTTTACTATTACAATGTGTTGTACTCCGCTTGAAAATATGGTGGAGGAAATCTCATATATGCCATCAGATATACAAAATTATATATTTGAATGGATTGAAGTAATGGAGAATAATATTGATTTATCTCCCCATACGTGCTTACAGCTTATGCTTGAAAATAAATTTGGAAAGGATAATGTCAGCGATGAATTGTTTTTTAGCATTGCGGATAAATGCAATATCGCATCAAAATATTTTAGAAATGCATTGAGAGAAGAAATCGTGACAAGACTGATTAAGGCTGGAATAAAAATTGATATTTTTGGAACAGGATGGGAGAAAATATGTGATGCTGTAGGAAATGTTAATACAAAGTTACATGGTGAGATTAGTATTGATAAGACAACTAAAATATACAAAGATACAAAACTTGCTCTTAACGTTCTTCCCCGTTTTAAATATGGGATGCATGATAGAATTGTAACAGCACAGGTGAGTGGGGCAGCTGTTTATTCAGACAGTAATCAATATATAAGAGATTTGTATGAATCGGATAATGATAAAAAAATTTTTCTATATAATCTAAAGCAATTAAAGGATATTGATAATCTAGTTAACGAAGTAGTTAAGCTTACGGATAATGATGAAAAAATATATGAAGTAGCCTTAAACGGTCAGAAATTTGCTAGAGAAAATATGACATGGGATATCCTTGCATCTAAATTATATGAGATAATGTTTGATTAAACTAAATATTTCCTAGGATTCTGACTAATTAATTGTCTGAATTTATTAGACCACGATATTATAATGTGGGGAAAGGTGGCTTGGTATATGGATAGGATAAAGGTAGCTATTTATGGCTATTCATGGTATAGCGTTAAAACAAAATTTCTATTTGAAAAATATATCAATACAATTATTTCTAAAAACAATACTGTAATTGAAATTAAAGCATTTATTACCTTAGATGAAAAAAAAGGTACTTTTGAGAATCTTCAACTAATTGATTTCGGTGATTTTATTATGATGTATGAAAGGGGAGAAATAGATGCTTTACTTTTACCATCACCAGTTTATTTAGAGCAATGGTCTATAATTTCATTTCTTCTTTCTAATGGATTTGATTTAAATAACGTGTATCTTGTAAGCAAAAGTTTACTTGAAAAACAGAAATATGAATTAACGGATATTTTAGGGGCATTAAAGACATACTATGATGCACCGTCTTTGTCATATCTTGAATATCATGTTGCAGATCACTGTAATTTAAATTGCAGTGGATGTGAGCATTATTCTCCACTTGTTAAAGATGAAGTGTTTACTGATATTGATTCTTTCAAGAATGATATAACTAAGCTTAAAGAATTTATTTATGAAATTGGAAGGATACGTATATTAGGTGGAGAGCCGTTACTTCATAAAGATATTTATTCATTTATGCAAATTACTAGGGAAATGTATCCTAAGAGCGATATTTATATAGTAACTAATGCATTATTGATTAAGCAGCATGGTCGAGAGCTTATAGATAATCTTCTTAAATATGACATTAGATTGGATATTTCGTTTTATCCGCCATTGGAAAATAATATGTCTGATATTATTCAATATCTTAAAGATAATAGCATAGAGTATTCGATTTCACCACTTATAAAAGAGTTTACTTATAAGCAAAGGCTTGATGGCGTAGAGGATAAGAAAAAAGCCTTCTATAGATGTGTTCAGGCTCAATGTAATAATCTGTATAGAGGACGAATAGCGGCATGCTTTTTGCCATTTACAACACATTATTTCAATGAAGCTTTCGGAACAGAAATACCTGAAAGTGGAGCTTTAAACCTATATGAAGAAGGTCTGACAACTGCTCAAATAAAGAAATTTTTGGTGACGCCATTTGAAAGGTGTACTTATTGTGGAGAACCTATTCTGAAAAAATGGAAAAAAGCTAATATTCAGCCAGATTTGGAAGATTGGATAGTTTGATAATAGTAGGGTTTAAGGTTTTAGTATACAAATATAATTGCTATGTTAAGAGGCAAAAATGAAAAATATAATCCTTTTTAAATCTAATGATGTATGTCATAATTCCTTAAATTATTGGGTCGAGTTGCTAGGAAAATCCCTTGAAAAATATGGAATTGATTGTTTTGAAATAGAGTTTGTATATGAAGAACTGAGCAAAAAGCTTCCCAAAATTCTTGCTGAGAATAATATTGATGCAGCGATAGTGTTCAATTCTAATGGGCAAGAAAGGATTACAATTGAACATGAAAATATTTGGGATAAATATGGTATTCCATTTTTTAATTATCTTATTGATCATCCTTTAGAACATGCTGATAATCTGATGGCCGGTGGAAAGAATTCAAATTATAATGTTATCTGCATTGATAAAGGTCATGTGCAGTTTATAAAAAGGTACTTGAAAGAAATTGAAAAAGTTAATTTTTTGCCACTGATGGGATTTGGTACTGAAAATGATGAATTAGTTGAATATGATTCATTTATGTCTAGAAAATATGAAGTGTCAATTACTATGGGATTATATCCACTGGATCTGCTGAATAAAAAGATTAGTGAAATGTCTGCAATGATTCAAGAGTATATTTTTGATTGGGTTAGTGCAATGGAGCTAAATCTTGATGATGCACCGGAAACATGTTTGTTAAATGTATTAGAAAACAAGTTTGGAAAAGAAAACGTTACAGATGAGTTATTTATAAAAGTGGCCTGTCAGTGTAGGATAGCAATTCCGTATTTTAGGACAGCAATTCGCGAGAGAATAGTAGAAGGATTAATAAAAAATGGAGTTGGAATTAATATATTTGGAGATGGCTGGGACGGCTTACGGGATTCTATAGGTGATGGAAATGCTGTGTTTCATGGTGAAGTAAGAATTGATGAAACTGCAGAGATATATAGAAATACAAAATTGGCTTTAAATATTTTGCCTTTATTTAAGTATGGATCACATGATAGGATTCCAACAGCACAGATCAATGGAGCGGCTGTATTATCAGATGAAAATTATTATTTGAAAGAATTATATAATCTATCTGGAAAAAGAGAAATCTATCTTTTCAATTTGAAAGATAATGAGGGTTTATCCGAAAGGATAATAGATATTTTATCAGATAAGCAAAAACTATTTGAAGTAGCTCGAAATGGGCAGAAATACGCACGCAGCAGACTTACATGGGATGAAGGAACATTGGGACTTCTAAAGCTATTTAATGAGTTAAATGCAATAAAAAAATGAACTAATAGGAGTTTAGACTTTATGGTAAAAAAAGTATTATTATTTCAACATTTTGATGTTTGCAATAACACATTTAATGATTTAACTGAAATGATAAAAAAAGAATTTGGTCGATGTAATATTTTTTATGAAACAATAAATCTTTTTCAGCCCCCAGATATTTTAAAAGATAATATAGAAAACACCCTTATAAAAGGATTTGATGCTGCATTATCATTTAATACTGCAGGTCAGCACAATATTATAGACGAAAATGGAATAAGTATTTTTGATAAATATGAGGTTCCATTTTTTAATTGGACAATGGATTCACCTATTGATTTGTCAGGGGGATGGGACAGCAATTGTAATAATTTTTATGTTCTTTGTGTGGATAGAAATCATGTAGCTTATATAAAAAAAAATTTTAGTCATGTAAAAGATGCTTTTTTTTTACCCTTACCAGGAATTGAATCTGTTTTTCTTCCAAAATTTGAAAATAGAGAGTTTGATGTATGTTTTTGTGGAGCAGTAATATCATCTAATTCATTCTATGAGAAGATAAAATCATATCCTGAATATTACAGGTTATTTATTTTAGAAATGATAGATTACATGATGTCTGATTCAGATGTTGATATGATAGAAGCATTTGAAAATGTTTCAAAAAACTTTTGGGGAGACAATAGCTTTCCAGAAGATGATATAGAGAATATACGTATTTGTGCCTCGATGGCTAATATGTTTATGCGTCATTACAATAGAGAAAGGGTATTAAAGACACTTGTTAATTCAAATGTAAATTTACATATATTTGGTGGCAAAAATAATGAGCAGGTACTTGGTCATGGTTCCGGATTTGTATCTTTTCATGGCGGAGTTTCATTTGCAGAGACAGTAAATATATTTTCTAATTCCAAAATAACATTAAATGTTATGCCATGTTTTAAAAATGGCACACACGACAGGATTGCAAGTGGCATGTTAAATAAATCTATAGTATTAACAGATAGAAGTAAGTATATTGATGAACTTCCAGCTGATATTATGTGCCGATATAACATTGATTTTCCAAATGAAGTTCCAGATATAATTAATGATATTATTTCAAATACTGAAAAATATAGTGATATTCCAGACAATGGATATCGATTTGCTAAAGAGAATTATAGTATAGAAATAATAATTGAACATTTGTTAAAGATAATGGAAAATATATGATTAAAAATATTGATTATAGGCAAGGGAGTTTATGAAAAAATGAATATATATATTTTGTGTCCTGCAAATAGAGTTACGGGGGGAATCGAATTAGCGCATCAATTGTGTAGTGCTATTAATAATTTAACGGACGAACATGCATTTATGTTATATATAAATATTGATACTGATTCACCGGAAGAATTATTTACGAATTTTCCAACTCCTAAAGAATACTTAATGTATGGAACTAGAAGTATAAATCCGTTAAATGATTTTGAGTCTATAGACACTACAGAAAATGCGGTGGTTATACCGGAAGGTATTACGGATTTTGAGGAATTGTTTGAAAATGCGAAAAAGATTGTTTGGTGGATGAGTGTTGATAATTATGTGCATTATAATAACAAAGAAAAGATTGAAGAATTATCGAAGAATATTGATCTGCATCTTTATCAATCAAATTATGCGAAAGAATATATAAATAAAATGATACCGGATGTTAGAGGATTATTTCTTTCGGATTACATAAATGAACAGCATGGACAGTTTATTTTTCCACCTGAATATAGAAGAAATACTGCTTTTTTTAATCCTAAAAAAGGATACGATAAATTAAAGCCATTAATAGAAAAGGCGAATTGGTTACAATGGATTCCTCTTCAAGATATGAGCAGAGAGAAAATGATTTTAATGATGCAGTATGGAAAAATCTATGTTGATTTTGGAAAACATCCGGGTAAAGATCGTATCCCCAGAGAAGCAGCTGCAAATGGCTGTTGCGTTATAACAAATAAGGAGGGATCGGCTGCTTATCATGAGGATGTACCAATAGATGATGAGTATAAATTTGCTAATCCTACGGAATCTCTTGATGACATTAATAATTTGATGCATGATATATGCGACAATTTTGAAGTACATCAGAAGAGATTTGAGGACTATAGAAGAATCATAAAAAATGAGAAAAGAGAATTTGATAAATCAGTAATTAAATTTGTAGAACTATTAAAAACGATATGAAAATCTTATTCTTAGATGTCAAAACCTTTGGCAATAAATATATAATCAGTGCATTTGAGCGCTGTTGTGATTCGGAGAGTGCGTCTGAGGTCATAAGTTATCCTTTCGATGACTCTGTTGGTAGAAACAATCAGGTGTTTGAAGATAAATTTGAGAAGGATTTAAATGAGATACATCCGGATTTTGTTTTTTCCTTCAACTTTTATCCGATTATTTCTAAAGTTTGCAATAAAGTAAACATAAAGTATGTATCTTGGGTTTATGACAGTCCGCAAGTATCTATGTATTCGTATACCATTACTTTTCCATGCAATTATGTGTTTGTCTTTGATTCAAAGGTATATGAAACTTTTCGCAAAGGCAGGATAGATACTGTGTATTATCTGCCATTGGCAGCGGATGTAAATACTTTGGACAATATGAAGATTACACCAGAAATACAACAAAAGTATGGAGCTGATATTTCTTTTGTGGGCCAGATGTATACAGAGTCACATACATTTTATGACAGGATGGAACCGAGGCTTGACGACTGGACGCGTGGTTATCTTGAAGCTCTCATGAATGCTCAAAAGCTAATATATGGTGAAAATTTTCTTGAAAGATGCTTAAAGCCTGAAGTGATCGAGAGGATGAATAAGGCCATGCCTTATGATAAGCATGCTGATGGTATCGAAAGTCGGGAGTTTATATTTTCACAATATTTTCTCTGCAGAAAGATTACATCAATGGACAGGACTGAGATTATCCGAATGATAGGTGAAAAGTACCCAGTTACATTATATACACCAGACTTTACATTTAACGCACCGGGTGTGGATAATCGAGGAGTAATTGATTATTATGATGCGATGCCATATGTTTTTAAGTGCTCAAAGATCAATCTGAATATCACCCTACGCAGTATAGAGAGAGGAATACCGCTCAGAGCTCTTGATATAATGGGTGCGGGGGGCTTTTTACTGACTAATTTTCAAAGTGATATTTTTTCGTATTTTACTCCGGGAGTTGATTTTGAATTTTATGAAGACAGAGAAGATCTTATGAGAAAAGTTGCCTATTATCTGGAGCATGACGAAGAGAGAGAAGCTATTGCTAAAAATGGCCATAACAAGGTTGCGAAAGAGCATACTTTTGATATAAGAGTCAGACAGATGATGGAAATAGTTTTTGGATAAAGCGAGGTATGCTCCAATCCGGAGCATACCTGCAATATAGCATTAGCTCTTCTTATCTAAAGGATTAATATTTAAAACTTTATTTACCAATTTGGCACCGTAGCAATCATATATTTTGTCGATGCTAACACCAATATTATTCATATTTTCAATTGCTGTAGCTGTTGCTTGTTCAACACCCTGTTCGATGCCTTGCTGAATGCCTTGTTTGATACCCTGCTCAATACCTTGTTCAATACCGCGTTCTAAAATACCTTGGCTTAAGTTACACATTTTGCTTTTCTCCTCTGTAAAATTATCGGATATATCTAATCAGTATTAAACAATAGAGTATTTTGGGTTAATTTTTGATATCATACTCTTTTAAGAGTTTATCAAGAAACTCAGTATCTCTACAGGCTCGTTGTATATCATCTATACGGTTTTCGGAGGCGAGGATATCAAAGAGCTGTTGCATTTGAGATTTACCATCTTCAATACCCTTAATAATTCCATCTTCAAAGGCTTCTTCTTTAACAAGAGCCATGTGACCAGCGCGATCGTATTCATATAAACTTACCATGGTTATTGCCTTCCTTTCTTTAAGGAAAAAATCACGAAGAATATTGTGACTTATACAGTAGTCTATTGCTTGGGTTACAGCTTTTGAAGTAGATAAAGTTGCGGAGTATTCTCGTAATTTTGCAACATACATTAATACTAACACATTTTGTAAAAAGTGGGAATTGTGAAATGAATATTTCACATTCGATGCGTGGAGTAAAACCAGCTTTTTGAATATACTATATTGTTTTATAAATTTCAAGCATTATTTTTTATTATAATGCTCATGAAAATGCAGTATTGAAGCCAGAGCATATCTTGGAAGACCAACCACCATCGCAAAAGAAAACAAGCAGAGTTGCATGAAATTATTTGTTGAAGTATGATTATTTTGTGATGGCTGAATTGAAATGATTATTAGCGAGGCTGTAGATAAAGGAATGTAGCTTAATTGTGAGAAAAAGGCTATTAAGATCATAAAAGGAAGTGGCTTTGATGCTGAATATTTATTATGGTGATATGGAAGACGTTATATATAATACTTCCGTATATTTTAAGTTTAATTATGAAAAAGAATGGATGTCTTCGCCGGAAGTTATTCAGATGATTAAAGATGTTGATAATTCAGAAGTGCTTGGAAATGGCGCAATTGATAGTCCTGTAATGGGAATAATTGCTCCGACAAACCTATCAGGTGGTGTTAAAACATTGATACTTATTGATAAGGTTAGAGATAAGATTTTTAATGCTTCTAATTGCGGTGATAACTGTGCTGGATGGCTTTTGAAGCTTGCAGAAAAAGACGATATTGTAATAAATTTAAGACATCTGATGAATTTTGGGGATGATGAGTTTAAGATTAAGATTTTAAATGATGATGTTATAGTTTCAAATATGAATGAGCTTATTAGAATTGCAGGGAGGTATGTGTGATGAGGGGCTCATATCATTTGATCGTTCAAAGTGCACATTTAAAATATGAGTTGGATTTAAAAAGGAACATTACTGTTATACAAGGTGACAGTGCAACCGGAAAAACTACATTGGCTGACATGATCCGAGAATATATATTAAATGGCAGTGATACAGGAATTACGATCAGTTGTAAGGTAAAGTGTCGATTGATAGAGGGTAATACATGGAAGGAACAATTGGAATCAATTGTAGAGAGCATTGTTTTTATCGATGAGGGAAATAAGTTTGTTGCCTCAAAAGAGTTTGCAGATGCAATTAAGAATTCTGATAACTACTATGTAATTATTACACGTGAAAGCTTAAATACATTACCTTATAGTGTCAATGAGATATATGGTATTCACAGCTCAGGGAAATATAATTCACTTGAACCTGTTTATCATAGTTTATATAGGATTTATGGGGATGATGAATGTAAAGTTTCTGATATCAAAAACATAATTGTAGAAGACAGCAATTCTGGCTATCAGTTTTTTAAGCATCTAAGTGGGGAAAGGATTAATTGTTTGTCAGCAAACGGCAAAGGATTCTTTTAGATTCAGATGTTTTGGATGATGCTGATGTTCGGCAAATACTTGAGAATCCTGAGAACTATATTGATAGTGAACAGTATTTTAGCTGGGAAAGGTTCTTTACCAATTTATTAATTGAGAAAAGCGCGGATACATATTTGAAATACAATAAGTCTACATTGAATGATAATTATTTGCAGAAGAAAATTGTTCAAAAAATTGTTGGAGATCTTCCTAAAGCTATTAAAGACACTTTAAATCTGAGCGAAAATATTTGATTGGGGATTTATCTATGATCAAAGTAAGTATAATTGTTCCGGCATATAATGCGCATAAGTTTTTATCGCGAAGTATTGCCGGATTGGTTCAGCAGACGCTTGAAGAAATTGAGATTATTATTATTAATGATGCATCCACGGATGATACACTGCAGATTGCTTTGGAGTGGAAAAAGCGGTATCCGGACAAGATTGTTGTCATTGATAGTAAGATAAACAGGAAAAGCGGAGGAGCACGTAACCTCGGATTTGATATTGCAAGAGGGGAGTACATTGGCCTTTCTGACGCTGATGATTATGTAGTCCTAAATATGTATGAGCTCTTATATCAAAAAGCAAAAGAGGGAGATTATGACATTGTAGACAGTGGGTTTTACAATGAGCAGACAGATATTGCCAAATTACATACGGGTGATAATGTGACCGGCATTTTAGACAGCGAAAAGAAGGGTATTTTGATCGCCAATGGAGGCTACCTCGTTACAAAGATTTTTAAGTCGCATCTGTGGAATGAACCCAAGCTTCGAATGCGCGAAAAAGTCCAGTGTTTAGAGGATTGTGAAATACTTATTTATTTACTTTTTAAGGCGAAAAGTATAGGAAATGTAAAGCAGATCCTCTATAAGTATTGCAACAATTCTGACTCTGCATCTAAGGAGATCATGGATGTAGCTCCTTTTTTTGAATGTACTTATGGAGCCATGAAAGCATTGTATGATAGGTGTAAGGATTTTCCTGATTTTGAAGATTGCAGGATGGCTGTTGAGAGCATGATTTTGTCTATTTACTATAGCTTTATTGTTCGATGTCTATATGAAGGCAATAAGCGAATTAATTATAAGGATGAATGGCAAGGCTTTGATAATGCTATTAAAAATATAGACTCAGACGGTTTTAATATGCTGCAAAAAATGTCAAAGCTAAAGAAAGAGATAGTATCCATTGATTATGATGATAATGAGTATATGCTTAAAAGGATAGAGCCTTATTATATAAATATGATGAAGGAATGTGATGATTATTTCGTATGAGGATCTGACATGAATAAATTTTGCTTTATTGCATGTTTTAATAATTTAATTTTGCTGCAGGAATGCATAGAGTATATTGAGCGGCTGTATATTCCTGCAGGATATGAGGTAGAGACATTTTTGATCGGTGATGCTGCTTCGATGGCTGAAGGCTACAATCGGGCTATAGTCTCGAGTGATGCTAAGTATAAAATTTATCTTCATCAGGATCTTTTTATTGTTAATAGGTATTTTTTATACAATATTCTTAACATTTTTGAAGCTGATGATTCTATTAGCATGATAGGCATGATGGGTTCGCCAATACTGCCGGATAATGCAATCATGTGGAATGGTCATCGGGTAGGAAAGCTGTGGAATGAAACTGCACCGGAAAGTTATGATGAGAGTATTGATGAGCTGTCTTTTACTGAAGTTGCTGCTGTGGATGGAGCTATCATGGTGACTTCAAAAGATATCAGATGGCGTGATGATATTTTTGATGGCTTTGATTTTTATGATGTTTCGCAAAGTCTGGAGCATCGTCGGAAAGGGTATAAAGTGGTAGTCCCTAAACAAATTTCTGCCTGGTGCATTCATGACGATGGCGTTATCATGAATCTGATGGGATATGAGCCTAATAGACAAAAGCTTTTAAAAGAGTATTCTAAGGAAGAGTTTGTAGTTGCGAGCAACCTTTCAAAATATGGTGATAATTATATAAATCTTGAAGCAGCTTCAGATTACGTGATAAAACTGGAAAATGTTAATAGATTAAGCAGTAAATTATCTGCCAAGGCTGAGGATATTTATAAAATGATAGATGAAAAGCTTTCTGAACATAACATGGAAGGCTTTATTTCTATTGGAAATATCATCATGAATGCTGTATCGAATGATGAGATTTTGTATTCATCTGATTTTGTTAAAATTATTAGTGTCATTAAGGCTGTTTCATATGAGAAAAGTCTTGAAGATACTACTTTTATGAGCGATATTTCTTCGCTTTCGAAATTACAGGATAAATATGATCGTCTTGCTTCACTTCTATGGAGAATAGAAGTGTGCCCTGCTGAAGATTGGACATTTGAGGCTTTCAAGTTTATTGATGAGAATGATATTTCCGCTTTTATGATTTCTGAAATTTTATATTCAAAGATTTCTTTATACCGTAAAAGAAAGTTTATATTGGACAGCATAGCTGTGTATTTCAAGTGTAAAAATGATATGAAGCGCTATGCCAGATTTATGGCAGTTAGCTCAAAGTATGAAGAAGGAAATAATAAAGTATAGTAAACGAATTTTCTGGTTTCGTTTACTATACTTCGTTGATTTTTATATATCATCATGGCATCACATCTAACAATGTCATTACTCCATTTTTGCTCTGATTGGCCTGAGTGAGCATTGATTGTCCGGCCTGAGCAAGTATATTTGCATTTGAATAATTGATAGTTTCTGTCGCCATATCTGTTTCTCTTATTGCGGTTTCAGCAGAAATCGTATTTTCCACCATATTATCGAGATTGCTTATAACATGTGTAAGTCTGTTCTGAGCTGCACCATAGTAGGATCGCATTGTGGTTACAGCAACAAGTGCATTATGCACCTGATCAATTGCTTCGGCTGAAGATTCTTGTGTAAGTGTATTTGCATTTGTCAGACCAAGTGAATCGGAGGTAATTGAGAATTTTTTTAGTCTTATAAAATTACTGCTTCCTGAATCATAGCCCAGCTGAAGATTCAGGTCATTTGAACTTTCTGATTCATAGCTTAGCTGTAAGTATAGATCATTTGAATTGCTTCCACCGGCACTATCGATAGCAGAGCTGTTTACATCTTTTACAAAGAGAATCTGGTCTTTTGTAGTGGTTGAATCCATTATAAATGTTGAGTTGAGTGATGGTGCAATAAGAGAGCCCGCTCCATACAGACCGGAGCGGTCTGTATTCTTGCTTGCATTTGTAAGTGAAAGTACAAACTTTGCAGCATCATTTTCACCGGAATTGATATTGTCTACAACATCATTTAGTGTGAGCGAAGAATGTGCATCCGAAAGTACAGAGTCTATAACCTGCTCAAAGGAGTAGGCAACGCCAAAGTTTTCGTAGTTGGATTCATTGCTGACCAGTGCATTGAATATTTTATTTGCACCTTTGATAAGGCTGTTTTGAGTGACAGATTCTCCTGCACCACTGGCTATCTGAGAAAGATATGCACACGCCAAATAGCCATGCCCATAAGGACGGTCTTCTACAGTGAAAGAGCCGCCTTGAGACATTTTATAGGATCCTACAGTATAAGTACCATCATTAAGGTAAGATTTGACTGACGAAAGTTTTACAGAGTCGCTGTCCTTACTCATCGCTATCTGCATAAGACCTGCATTCCAGCCTGTAGTATATCCTCCACCTATCAGCTGTGCAGAACCTTCTATAAACCACTCTGGAAGATTTCCATGTTCATCGTCAGCATGATCGGATAATGACATTCCCTCTGTTAGAAGTACATCCATTACGCCATGCATTAATTCATGTGCGACTGTTGACTGAAGAACCTGCTTATCTTTGTCGCTTAGATCTGCAGAAGAAAAGTCTGCAGAGTCTATATTTAATGTAAGAGTTTCCGGCATAAATACATCTCTGCCAAAGTTATGTGCTCCAATTCCGGCTTCCATTGAGGCTATGGTACCGCTTGGACCATCAAGGTATTTCATATTTAGTGTAATTCCAAAAGCATCTTTGTCGTCGGTATTATTTTTTAAAGAAGTCAGGGCACTTGCGATAGATCCTGAGCCTGACATTTTTTTCATAATCTGTGACATGGCTGTTGGAATATATTCATTTGCGATTAGATCGGTAAGTTCATTTTGAGCTTTGGTAGTTTCTGTAAAGGAAGATCCCTTATCCGAGAAGATCTTTAATCCATTTCCTGTGATTGAAGAGCTCTCGTTTGTGAAAATACTCTGACCGTTAAAGGCTGTATTACCGTTTACATTATTTAGTTCGTCCTTAAGCTGCTGAAATTCCTGATTAATATATTCTCGATCAGTATCTGAAAGAAGTCCATTAGTAGCTTTTACTGCAAGTTCGTTGCCACGTTGTAGCATTTCCTGTACTTCATGGATGGCTCCATCTGCAACCTGCACCCATAATACACCGTCCTGAGCATTGCGGGTAGCCTGACTCAGTCCTCTGACCTGACGGCGTATTTTTTCACTTATTGCGAGACCGGTAGAATTGTCACCGGCCTTATTAATACGGTAACCTGAAGACAATTTTTCAGCAGATTTAGTTAGATTACTTTTATTACTGTTAAAGTATCTGCTTGAGTTCATTGCCATTAAATTGTGTTTTACTATCATACTCTCAGCTCCATCTGAATTATTCTAGTAAACGAAAAAAGTGAATTTGCTTTTGTTCGTTTACTGCGCCCACACTTATTTGACGTTCGCTAGTAAGCGGATCCTTCCGCATAGATAGTCTCATTGTATTTATCGGAAGTTTTTTTTGAAAATGAAGATTTTAAAAATTAAAACATTATAAATTTTTGGAGGGATTGTGAAAGCACGAAGTGCGTAACAATCCCTGGTATAAATATCATTATTGCAGGAAATCGGTTATTGAAGTATGATTATAAGATAATTAGAGAATCATTGGAGAATCAAATATGACAGTGTCATCTAATGCGAATAAAAAATATGAATCTGCTGATGAACGTATAGCTGAGGCTAAAAAAGAGTTAAATATGGCAGGGAATATTGCTAATGAACTATATCAATCTAGAATGAATGAGCCGAAGGAGGCGCAATTGATCAGAAACTTTTATTACAGTTTATACCATATAATTAAGGGTATTTCTATAATAGATACAGGAAATGAATATCACTCACATCATGCATTGATAAGTTATTTTAATAGGGAAAGTAAAAAGAGTGGCTTTCTTGCTGACATACTGGATAATGTAAGCATTACTGATGAAATGAGAAGCGATATAGACAGACTTTTCGTTTTAAGAGATGAATATAATTATCGTGAAGAAAATGTTGAGGAAGAGGATTACAAGGAAGCAGAAGCAATCTGGGAAAGGGATTATCCTGAGCTTGAAAATATACTGGTTAAAGTGGTTCAATGTAAGGCTAAATAATGTGCTATCAATAAGGATTGTAAAGAAGCCTACAACGGGGGGATCTGCATATGGATCAAAGAGGGGTGGATTTTAGCAAGATCAAACTTATCATCTGGGATATGGATGAGACTTTCTGGCGCGGTACATTGAGCGAGGAAGCAGTTGTGATTTCAGATGAGCATATTGAGCTTATTAAGCGGCTTACTGATGAAGGGATTATTAACAGCATTTCGTCTAAAAATGATGAGGCTCCTGTACTTGATGAACTGAAGAAAGCCGGGATTGATGATTATTTTGTTTTCAACAATATAAATTGGGAGGAGAAGGGCTCTCAGATCGCGGACAAGATCAAGTCTATGGGACTTCGTGCGGAAAATGTACTTTTTCTTGATGACAATGTGAGAAATCTTGAAGAAGCAAAATACTATTCGGAAAGCCTTATGACTGCGGGACCGGATATAATTCCGGCATTGATTGAATTTACAAATGCTCTTGATGGAAGTGATCTCGCTCATAAACGACTGGATAGATATAAATTACTTGAGCGCAAGGCAGAGGCTATGGAGGGAAGTAGCTCAAAGGAGCAGTTTTTATATGACAGCCATATTTCTGTGACAATTAATCGAAACTGCCTTGAAGAGATAGACAGAATCTGCGAGCTTGTTCAGAGGACAAATCAGTTAAACTATACTAAGAATCGGGATGATAAGGATTTCCTTGTAAAACTTCTGACAAACGACTGGAATGATTCCGCTTATATCTGTGTTAAGGACAAGTTTGGAGACTATGGAATAGTCGGTTTTTACTGTTTTAACACCCGCGAAGAGAAGATGGAGCATTTTCTGTTTTCCTGCAGGATCCTTGGAATGGGAGTTGAGCAATATATCTATGAGAAGCTAGGGTTCCCGCATATTGATGTTAAGGAGCCTGTAACAACAAAGCTGATAAAAGATAAGAGGACACCTTGGATAAGCGAAAAGTATGACGAAGAGATTCTGGTTGATAAAAAAGCCGGAAGACTTGTGAGACTCTTGCTTAAAGGCCCTTGTGATATGAGTTCTATTGAGCCTTATCTTGCGGGTGCAAGTGTAACGACGGAGTTTAATTATATCAATTCTGATGGATTTGTCACAACAGGGCAGAATCATTCCATGCATATATGGGAGAGTGCCAATCTGAGCAAGAAAGAGATAAATGATATAGTTGATGAAGTACCGTTTATAATTGATGGTGATTTTGAAACAAAGCTTTTTTCAAGGCAGTATCATGTCATATGCTATAGTCTTTTGATGGACTTAAGCGCGGGACTATACCGAAATAAGAAAACAGGTGTTTATATAAGCTTTAGCAGCAAGAATTTTCCACTTACGGATACTGGATTTTCTCAGAGATTTATCAATAAGGAGATTCAGGGACATGGTTTTGACTTCACGGAAGATGTAATTAGAGAATTTGCTGAGAGGTGGGAGTTTGTAGGGACGACTCCGATAGATCTTCTTTTGCGTAATCTCGACTACATATATGAAAATGCACCCGGAAAACCACTGATAGTATTGATACTTGGCAGTGAGATCGAATGTGAGAAGCATAATGAGGAATTTGCAGGTCTTGCTGAAGTATATAGAGAGGTAAATCCTATAATTAAGGACTATGCACGTGAGCATGACAGGATTAGGATAATAGATTCTACAGAGTTTATCAGTTCGCAGGATGATTTTGAAGACTGCATCAATCATTTCAGCAGAAATGTTTATTATGAAATGGCCGGAAAAATATGTGAATACATTAATGAATCAGTGTAAAAAATGAGGGAATGCCTTTTGTCGGGCATTCCCTTTATATCTTTGTTCTTTAGTGGTTTTATTTTGGATTAAAAACTGATCCTCCTGCCAGACCATCAATTTCCTGATGGAACATCATACGATTATTATCGAAACTAAGGAAATATACGTATTTGGAAGATGCATTTATAGATTTATATCTTCCTGTCATGATGATCTCTTTATTTGATCCATCTGTGTACATCCTCATGAGTCCGCTGTCGCCGCCATCATTAGTCTGGTAGAATACCCACGTATCTTTAACTACATTGAAGCAGTCAACCCATACATCAGTCAGCTTTTCTTCTGCACCGCCGGATAGAGGTCTTCTATAAAGAGTATAGCCGTCATCGGGATTCATATAGTAAACATACTGACCGGATATCTGTGGATTCCAAAAGCTGCCGCTGAAGACTATGCGGTCAGCCTTTGTCTTAGGGTTAAAAGCATGTAGATTGTGGTCTTTCACCTGCCCTGCATAGTAAAATTCATTGTTATAATAGTTGGCAGGGATGACAGGATCATCGCTAAGCTGCTTTCTACCCTGTCTGTCGGTATTTATGCAGTAGAAGCCTAGTCCTTTATCTTCTTTGTCGCCATTATGCTTTGTTGCAAAATATTCATAATATACAGTATTTCCAACAAGTGTAAGATTATCAGTAGGAGACTGCTGTAGACATAATGGGCGCTTACCATCCATATTAGTACGATAAATACCCATCTGGTGTCCCATGAATGAAAGAACACCGCTGTTATTGTCACCGGCTTCATAGTAATATATATGCTTTCCGGCAATATTTAAAAATTTTACCCTGTTTGGAGACAGCTTTTCGAGCCCAGTCTCATTGATATTCATTTTCCACAGAGAACCATTATCAGCGGCATTATGAAAATACACTTTATTTTCAAATTCGCAGATAAGTCCATCATTCAAGAGATTCCCGGCATTGTTCCCGATTGTATTTTCAGGGTTTTTTTCAATCTTACCGAAATTGTGTACAGTGATCGCCAGTGCAGCTATTATAGGTACAGCTATTGCTATCTTAATTAACGTACTTGATTTCATCGCAGCTACCTCCCCTCAAGGTAAAATCAATGCATTATATGTATTATTATACCCGATTTATACCTTGAAGGGTGTATTCGTTTAAGTACGAAATGGCGATTTTTAGCTATATTAGCCGGATATTGGAGTCCACTTTGTCTCGCAGTACTTACATCTGTAGGTTCCGTTCTCTGGATCTGTCAGATGGAATACGTGGCTGAGCTCATGCTCTGTTGAAGTGATGCATCGTGGATTACGGCATTTGATAACATTAACGATCTTTTTAGGAAACTCAAGCTTTGGCTTGCTGATGATCTCACCGTCTTTGATAACATCGATAGTAGCAGTATGATCCAAAAATGCGATTATATCAAGATCAAGCTGCTGTATAGGACATTCAACCTTTATCATATCTTTTTTACCCATCTTTTTTGAGTAGGCATTCTGGATGATGGCAACGCAGTCATCTCTTTTATCAAGACCAAGATAATAGTATAGCTCCATGCCGCGTCCCGGATGGATATGATCGATTACAAATCCCTCTTCAATCTTTCCTACATTAAGTTTATATTCCTGACGATCTTTTGCAGTCATTTTTCCGCCTCCTTATACAGTAATATCGAGCAGCTTAAGTATGAGAGCCATTCGGATAAACATTCCATAACGTACCTGTCTGAAGTAACCCGCACGTGGATCATCATCAATCTCGGATGAAATCTCGTTTACTCTTGGAAGTGGATGGAGGACGAGCATATCATTCTTTGCAAGAGCCATCTTTGCCTTATCGAGGATATAGAAATCTTTCAATCTTACATAGTCTTCTTCGTTGAAGAAACGTTCACGCTGTACTCTTGTCATATAGAGGATATCAAGAGATCCTATAACATCTTCAAGCTTTGAAACTTCCTTATATTCAACATTATCTAAAGAATCAAGATGTTCTTTGATATATTCGGGTAATTTTAATTCTTTTGGTGAAATGAATACGAATTTGATATTTGTATATCTGACTAAAGCACTGATTAAAGAATGAACGGTGCGGCCAAATTTAAGGTCTCCGCACATGCCGATTGTGAGATTGTCAAATTTTCCTTTTAAGGAACGGATAGTCATGAGATCTGTAAGTGTCTGAGTTGGATGATGATGACCGCCATCACCGGCGTTAATGACTGGAATAGAAGACTTCTCTGCAGCTACTAATGGAGCACCTTCTTTTGGGTGACGCATAGCACAGATATCAGCAAATGAAGAAACGACACGAATTGTATCAGCAACGGTTTCACCTTTTGTTGCGGAAGAGGAATCAGCGGAATGGAAACCAAGTGTCTTGCCGCCTAAACGAAGCATTGCGGCCTCAAATGAAAGTCTTGTACGTGTACTTGGTTCATAAAATAGTGTGGCTAAGATCTTGCCATCACATGCATGTGAATATTTGTCTGGATTTGCAATGATATCGGAGGCAGTGTCCATAAGTGCATCAAGCTCTGCAACCGAAAAGTCGAGAGGACTCATTAGGTTTCTCATTGAATAGACGTTCCTTTCTGTATTTAAGATTAAATATATCTGAAACATTATAAACATAATTTTGAGATTTTTCAACAACGAATTCATATTGAGGCCCTTTGCTTATTGTTTTTTGGCATATTAGAATATATAATTAAATACAATAAGGAAAATTGAATGCAGGAGGACGAGCATGAGTCTCGAAGAATACAGAAAAGAAATTGACGCTATAGACAAACAGATCGTTGAGCTATATGAAAAGCGTATGGAAGTTTCTGATAAGGTTGCGCTTTATAAGATAGAGAATCATAGAAATGTCTATGATCCGGAGAGAGAAGCAGCTAAGCTTGATAAGATCCGTGATCTTGCCCATAATGAGTTTAATGCAAAAGGTGCAGCTGAGCTTATACTGCATATCATGTCTGAAAGCCGTAAAAAGCAGTATGCTTTACTCGAAGAGCATAATGTTGGTGTCAGACTTCCTTTTATACCCGTAGACAGTCTCGATACAAAAAATGCAAGGGTAGTTTTTCAGGGAGTAAACGGTGCTTATTCTGAGGCCGCTATGATTCAGTTTTTTGGAGAGGATGTAAATGCACATCCGGTTGATACATTTAGAGATGCAATGCGTTCTATCGATGAAGGCACTGCTGATTTTGCTGTGCTTCCGATTGAAAATTCTTCTGCAGGGATAGTCAGTGCTAACTATGACCTTCTTACTGAGTTTGAAAATTATATAGTGGCTGAGCAGGTTATCGAGATAGACAACTGTCTCATGGGTGTTCCGGGCACTGATATAGCTGATATCAAGACTATTTATTCACATCCACAGGCACTTATGCAGTGTGCGCCGTTTATTGAGAGTAATAAGCAGTGGCGAGCTATCAGCTTCTCAAATACAGCCATGGCTGCAAAGAAGATCCATGATGATAATGACAAAACTCAGGCGGCAATAGCAGGTTCAAGAGCTGCTGATGTTTATGGCCTTGAGATCTTAAAAAGAGATATTAATTTTAGTGATGGTAATTCAACAAGATTTATCATTGTTACAAACCAGAAGATTTTTGTGAAAAACGCAAAAAAAGTGAGCATCTGCTTTGAAATTGAAAACAAGAGCGGAACGCTGTATTCTATTCTTTCCCACGTGATCTATAACGATCTTAATATGTCCAAGATCGAAAGCCGACCTATTGCAAACAGACCGTGGCATTATAGATTTTTCCTTGATTTTGAAGGCAATCTGTCTGATGCCGCCGTTAGAAATGCACTTCGTGGGATAAGGGAGGAAGCAAGGAATCTGCGTATATTAGGAAACTATTGAGGGGTATAAGGTTATGGCAATTAAGACTTTTGCTGCTATCGATGTCGGCTCATATGAGATAGGGATGAAGATCTTTGAGCTGTCAAAAAAAATAGGTGTTCGTGAAATCGACTATGTTCGTCATCGTATAGATCTTGGAACCGATACTTACAATACCGGTCGTATCAGCTATGAAAGAATGGATGAGCTTTGTGAAACGTTGAAGGGCTTTACTGAGATCATGAAGTCTTATAAGGTTGATGATTACAGAGCATGTGGTACATCTGCTATACGTGAGACGGTCAATACAAAGGTCGTTATAGATCAGATCAAGCTTAGGACAGGGCTTAATGTGCAGGTTCTTGGTAATTCTGAGCAGCGATTTCTCGACTACAAGTCTTTAGCGCTTAAAAGTCAGGAGTTTGGCCATATAATCGCAAGAGGTACTGCTATCATAGACATAGGCGGAGGAAGTACGCAGATATCGCTTTTTAGTGACTCACGCCTTGTATCTACTGTAAACCTGCCGCTTGGCATACTTCGACTTCGGTCAAAGATGAATGCGCTTGATGCAGGTCTTGGCAGCTATGAAGAGCTCCTTACGGAAACCATATGCAATGAGCTTCATCATTTTAAGAAGTTTTATCTTGAAGATATTGAAGTGCAGAATCTTATAGTCGTTGATGACTATCTGCCCAATATTGCACGTAAGATTGATGAAAGTGCTGCAAATGGCTCTTTTTCTGCAGAGCGATTTCTTAAAAAAATAGAAGAAATGAAGCATGTTCCGCAGGGACAGGTCGCAAGGCTTGTTGGAGTACACAGGGAGAATGCATCACTTCTCCTTCCCTCAGCACTTCTCATTAAGCATTTTATAAGTATGACCGGAGCTGAGAGACTATGGCTTCCGGGTGTTACGCTTTCTGATGGTATTGCTTATGACTATGCTGATAAAAATAAGCTTATAGAAGCTAATCATGATTTCTCTCAGGACATCATTTCGTGTGCGGACAGTATTTCTCAGCGATATAAAGGAAGCAAGTCTATAGAAGAAGAGCTTGTAAAATGTGCTCTTGCAATATTTGACGGAACTAAGAAGATACATGGCCTGTCAAAACGTGAGAGACTTTTGCTTGAGCTCGCTGCAAGGCTTAATGATGTGGGATGCTTTGTGTCGATGTCTTCTCCGGCAGAGTGCTCTTATCAGATTATTATGGGCACGGAGATCATCGGTATCTCGCATATTGAAAGAGAAATAATAGCTACGATTGTTAGAAATTCAAGATTTAGAGAGTTTTATTACGAGGACTTCAATGAGGAAGAGTTTGATAATAAGGTCTATCTTATCGTCACCAAGCTTACGGCGATCCTCAGAGTGGCAGTAGGTATGTCGAGAAGTCCAAAGAAGTATTATAGAAGTGTCAAGGCAGCGCTTCACGAGAAAGAGCTTGTGATAACTGTTGAGTCAAAAGATTCTATGATACTTGAGAAGGGGTTATTTGGTTTTAGTACAGATCTGTTTGAGGAAGTATTTGGAATAAGACCGGTACTTAAGACCAAGAAAGGGTGGAGCATGAAATGAAAAAAGCTGATCAGAAAAAGACGGGTGATAAAATAAACTATCGCCTGCCTGAATATTATACAAACAGAGAGCTTTCATGGATTAAATTTAACGAAAGAGTTCTACTTGAGGCTCAGGATAAAACGTTGCCTCTTTTTGAGCGTATCAAGATGCTTGCAATTACGGCATCTAACCTTGATGAATTTTTCATGGTAAGAGTTGCTTCACTTAAAGACATGGTACATGCCGGATATGCTAAAGTTGATATAGCCGGTATGACGGCGCAGCAGCAGCTCAAAGCTGTAAATAAGGTTACTCATGAATTCGTAGATAAACAATACGCAACCTATAATGATTCACTCATTCCGCTATTTTCACCAAACGGGATTCGCCTTGTAAGGCATCATGAAGACCTCAATGCAGCTCAGGCTGAGTATGTTGACAAGTATTTTGGCGAGGAAGTATATCCGGTTTTGACACCAATGGCGGTTGATTCTTCTAGGCCATTTCCGCTTGTAAGAAATAAGACGCTGAATATTGCAGCGCTTGTTTCGGCCAAAGACCCGGGACAGGAGGAAAAGAAAAAGACTGAATTTGCAATGGTTCAGGTACCGAATGTGTTGCCGCGTCTTGTCGAGATCCCTTCAGAAGGAGGACGGGAGTTCATACTTCTTGAGGAGATAATTGAAAGAAATATCGAAAAGCTTTTCCTTAATTACAATATCGTGTGTGCTCATCCGTTCCGTGTCATGAGAAATGCCGATCTTTCAATTGATGAGGATGAGGCGGAAGATCTTTTAAAGGAAATCGAGCGTCAGCTGAAACGTCGTCAGTGGGGCGAAGTTATCAGACTTGAGGTTGAGGACTCTATAAACAAAAAGCTCCTCGATATCATCAAAACAGAAGTGCATGTTGAAAATGAGGATATCTACTTTATAAACGGTCCGCTTGATCTGACTTTTCTTATGAAAGTTTCAGGGCTTGATGGATTTGATAATTTAAAAATACCAAAATGGACACCTCAGCCGCCTAAGTATATGCCTCTTGAGTATACTGATATTTTTGAAGAAATTAAAAAGGGAGACATATTACTTCAGCATCCTTATGAAAGCTTTGAGCCTGTAGTTAATTTTATCAGAATGGCAGCTCGCGATAAGGATGTACTTGCGATAAAGATGACGCTCTACAGAGTCAGTGGTAATTCACCTATAATCGCCGCACTGGCGCAGGCTGCCGAAAATGGAAAGCAGGTTTCCGTGCTTGTTGAGCTTAAAGCCAGGTTTGATGAAGAGCACAATATAACATGGGCAAGGACTCTTGAAAAAGCAGGCTGTCATGTTATATACGGACTTGTCGGACTAAAAACACATTCCAAGATAGCGCTTGTTGTAAGGCGTGAGGAAGATGGCATACGCAGATATGTTCATCTGGGAACTGGTAATTACAATGACTCTACGGCTAAGCAGTACACAGATATGGGTCTTTTGACATGCTCATCACGTATTGGTGAAGATGCAACTGCTGTTTTTAACATGCTTTCAGGATATTCCGAGCCGGTTTCGTGGAATAAGCTTATACTTGCTCCACTATGGCTCAAAGGACAGTTTATATATTTGATCGATAGAGAAGCAGAAAATGCACGTGCCGGAAGGGAAGCGCATATAGTCGCAAAAATGAATTCCGTATGTGATCCGGATATTATTGAGGCTTTATATAAAGCATCTTCTGCGGGTGTAAAGATCGATCTGATAGTAAGAGGTATATGCAGCTTAAAAGTTGGAATACCGGGGATATCTGAGAATATTACAGTCCGCTCTATTGTAGGTTATTTCCTTGAGCACAGCAGGATCTTTTATTTCCTCAATGATGGAAATGAAGAGTTTTATATGGGATCTGCAGACTGGATGCCACGAAATCTTGACAGGCGTGTTGAGATATGTTTCCCGGTAGAAAAGGAAGAACTCAGGGAAGACTTGAGACATTTCCTTGAGATCGAGCTTGCAGACAATGTTAAGGCATCAGTTCTGCAGAGCAATGGCGATTATGTAAGGCCGGAGAGAAGAGGCCGAAGACTCATCGATTCACAAAAAGTTTTTGAAGAAGAAGCCAGACTTTTGGCAAAACAGAGAAAGGATATAATTTCTGACCGTGTATTTGTACCGGAGATGAAATTGGATGAAGATGAAACGAGCAGCAATATTTGACTTGGATGGAACAGTAGCAGCAACTTTGGAAGCAATAGCGCATTGTGCAAACATGGCTATTGGTGATTTTGGATATGAAGCATATCCGATCGATCAGTTTAAGACATTCGCAGGAGATGGGGCACATACTTTGATAGAACGTGCTTTGAAAGGCAGGGGAGTAGAAGATAAGGATACGGTTGAAAAAGTATTTGCCAGATACATGGAGATATTTGCTGTAGATTGCCTTTACAATGCTCACCCATATGAAGGAATCCCTGAGCTTTTGAAGTCGCTTAGAGAAAAGGGGATCAAGACAGCGGTTTTATCAAATAAACCTCATCCGGAATCGATCAAGACAGTTGATGGTATTTTACCAAAGGGAAGTTTTGATCTTATCAGAGGTGTCATAGATGGCTGCCCTAAAAAACCAGCTCCTGATGGGGCATTTGCTATTGCAAAGGAGTTTGGGGTAGAGCCTTCTGAGTGCATATATCTTGGCGATACAAATACTGATATGAAGACGGGAAAGTCGGCAGGTATGTTTACAATCGGTGTTACTTGGGGATTCAGGCCGGTTGAAGAGCTTAAGGAGAATCATGCGGACGCGATCATAGATCATCCGCTTGAGGCACTGAAATATATTTAAAGTGATATAAGTATCATTTGAGGGGTATGGGTATGAAACAGTTTCAGCTTGAATTCTTTAATACAAAGGAATTAGAGAAGGATTTAACAGAAATAAAAGAATATGTAGATGAAAATTCGTGCAGTGACCTGCTTTTTCATATATTTTGCGGTATTTTGGACAAAAATAAGATTAGTAGTGTCATTGTTTCCATAAAGAGAACATTTCCGGATGCAAATGTTGTTGGATGCCTGTCAAATGGCGAGATATATGAAGGAAGATTGCTTGAGCCTGAGATCGTTATCACAGCTTATGCTTTTGATTCGGCGAAGGTAGCGGTAAAATGCTATAGATTTAGTGATATGCAGGAAGAAGATCTTGCTGATAAGATGCTCGCTGATGCAAGTGAATATTATACACGTGCGGTTGAGATCCTTGCAGCAAAGAAAAACATGGAAATGTGGAAAATTGAAAAGAGACTTGGAAAGCTTGACTCACAGATCAAGGTTTTTGGCGGCGTTTCTATGGGGCATGATCAGATAAACGATGAGCCGTTTGTCTTTGCTAATAATAGTGATATCATATACAGCGGTGTAGTTGAGATAATCTATTATGGAAATGGGCTGCATGTTATGCTTGGGCATTCTCTTGGATGGAGTCCATTGGGCCGTGAAATGAGCGTTACAAAGATCACAAACAATTCTTTGGCAGAACTGGATGGAATACCAGCCGCAGATATTTATGAGAAATATCTTGGCATAGAACAGGATGAGAATTTTTATCTTAATGCTTTAGAGTTTCCGCTTATTCTTGATAGAGGCGGGGTCACTCTATTAAGAGAACCGTTTAATAAAAACCGCGAAGGCTCATTAAAAATTGTTTCAGACCTTTTTGAAGGCGAAAGAGTGCGTATTGCATATGGTGATCTTGAAAGCATTGTACAGGCCACTACAAAGATGTGCAATGATATCAGATTGTTTGTTCCGCAAGCTGTATTGTTATTCTCTTGTTCTGCACGTAAAAAATTTCTGTCATACTTTGTAAATAAGGAAATGGAGCCTTTCCAAAAAATCGCTCCGACATCCGGATTCTTCTCTGGTGGTGAGATCAGGCGAGAGGGTAATACGATATATGAGCACAATGTATGCCTTGTAGCGGTTGCATTTAGGGAAGGAAATGAAATGGTCAGACCTGTTCCTCCTGTGTTTGTTGATGAATCTGTGCTCAGTGGGCAGCTGTCAGTAGTTAAAAGACTTGTGAATTTTGCCAAGGCGACAACAAGGGAATTGGAAGAAGTCAATACCAGCTTGAAGAAGGCTGTTGTTATCGACGGACTTACACAGGTATATAACAGACGTGCACTTGAAAGGAAGATAGAAGAAGGCATAAATAAAGCAAAAGAACAAAATTATCCTATTTCGTTTATTATGCTCGATGTAGATAATTTTAAGCATATTAATGATACCTTTGGACATGCGGCTGGTGATGACGTGCTGCGCTCATTGGCACTTATATTAAAAACAGTAGCAGCTGTATCAGGCTCCAAATATGGTGAAGCCTCTGCGGGTAGATTTGGTGGTGAGGAATTTATCCTTGTTTTACCGGGAGTCAAATCCGATGCAGCTGTAGAGGTTGCCGAAAAGATCAGAAAAGAAGTTGAATCACACGATTTTTCATGTGGAGAGCAGCAGACTGTAAGTATAGGTGTCACAGAGCTTAGACGAGATGACTCAAATAATGATGAGGTTTCAAACCGTGTAGATGAAGCTTTGTATAGAGCAAAACGTAATGGTAGAAATCAGGTTGTCATGCTATAAAAAATATACCCAATGGCTAAAATATATGCCATTGGGTATTGATATTTTAAAACAGATTTTAATTACATATCATCATCTTCTCTGTCAGCAGTATAAACGATTGACTTTCTTGCAGATTCACTGGATGCAAGATACTCATCATAAGTTGTGATCTTATCGATAAGATTTCCTTCAGGAGTGATCTCCATGATCCTGTTTGCTGTTGTCTGGACAAACTGGTGATCATGACATGTGAAGAGCTCAACACCCTTAAATTTGATAAGACCATTGTTGAGGGCTGTGATAGACTCCATGTCAAGGTGGTTTGTAGGCTCGTCAAGTACGAGGCAGTTAGCACCAGAGATCATCATTCTTGAAAGAAGACATCTTACCTTTTCTCCTCCGGAAAGAACACGTACCTTTTTAACTCCGTCCTCACCTGGGAAAAGCATACGTCCGAGGAAACCACGAACATAAGTAACATCCTTTACAGGAGAATAGCCTGTAAGCCACTCTGTAATATTATAGTCATTATCAAAATCTTTATTATAGTCCTTAGGGAAATAAGCCTGTGATGTAGTAACACCCCACTTGTAGTTTCCTTCATCTGGCTCCATTTCACCCATAAGGATCTGGAAAAGTGTGGTGATCGCACGCTCATTAGCTCCAACAAAAGCAACCTTGTCATCATGACCAAGTACAAAGCTTATGTTGTCAAGAACCTTAACTCCATCGATTGTCTTTGAAAGATTCTCAACTGTGAGAACTTCATTACCGATCTCTCTGTCAGGTCTGAAATCAACATAAGGATACTTTCTTGATGAAGGCTTGATGTCATCAAGCTCAATCTTTTCAAGAGCACGCTTTCTTGATGTTGCCTGCTTTGACTTTGAAGCGTTGGCAGAGAATCTTGAAATGAACTCCTGCAACTCTTTGATCTTTTCTTCCTTTTTCTTATTAGCTTCTTTTCTCTGCTGGATGATAAGCTGACTGGATTCATACCAGAAATCATAGTTGCCGGCGAAGAGAGTGATCTTGCCGTAGTCGATATCAGCTGTATGTGTGCAGACTTTATTAAGGAAATAACGGTCATGGGATACTACGATGATAGTATTCTCAAAGTTGATAAGGAACTCCTCAAGCCACTCGATAGCATCAAGGTCAAGGTGGTTAGTAGGCTCGTCGAGGAGAAGTATATCAGGATTACCAAAAAGGGCACGTGCCAAAAGTACTTTAACCTTTACAGGACCATCAAGATTTTTCATAAGCTCATGATGGAACTCTGCATCGATACCAAGACCATTGAGAAGTGTCTCTGCATCTGACTCAGCTTCCCAGCCGTTCATTTCAGCAAATTCACCTTCAAGCTCTGATGCACGGATACCATCTTCATCAGAAAAGTCTTCTTTTGCGTATATTGCTTCCTTTTCTTTCATTATCTCATAAAGGCGCTGATTGCCTCCGATAACTGTGTCAAGAACAGGAAATTCATCGTACTTAAAGTGGTCCTGCTCGAGGAATGAAAGACGCTGACCTGGTGTGATAGCTATCTCGCCTGATGAAGTATCAAGCTGTCCTGAGAGGATCTTAAGGAAAGTAGACTTGCCGGCACCGTTGGCACCGATAAGACCGTAGCAGTTTCCTTCTGTGAATTTGATATTTACTTCTTCAAAAAGAGCTTTCTTGCCAACTCTGTAGGTTACATTATTTGCTGCGATCATGTAAAATCCTTTCTGGTTATAATATATTCAATACTGTAAAACATTACTATTATAATTAAAAATAAAAAAAATTCAAGTGTTATTGATATAAGTTCATTTCATAGGTATAATAGATAAGATATAATTACTTATCTATTCGTTCGATGGGGGATCGTTGTGTACAACTTCAAATTGGGGTTTCATATTGTTGGCCTTGCATTGATGCTCATGCTTCTTACTATGTCGAGTTGGCGCAAGTCTTTCATGAGTATGTCATACAAGGCATATCTTATCTTGTTTTGGGAGTCTTTTGCAAGTATAGTAGTTGATATTTTGTCGATCGTAACGACCAATCTTGTTACATTTATACCACGATGGGTTAATCTTCTTACATGTAGATTATATCTGCTTTCGCTTGTGGTTGTGGCAAGTTCGATTTTTCGATATGTCAATCTTCAGGCACATCCTGACGGTTTTTCGAAATGGTACGAGTTGTATATATCTGCAATTCCGCTTGTGGCTGCAACAATAGGCATTTTTGCAACAAGTACATACGCTTTTTACGATGAAAGAAATGTATATATTCTTGGTGATTCGACAGATGTATGTGCGATCTTTACACTTGCATACCTTTTAGGTACGGTTTATATCGTTATTACTTCCTGGGATTTGATAAATGCCAGAAAAAGAAAATCAATACTGTTTTCAAGCATTGGATTTGTTGTCGTTGCAGTGATACAAGGTGTAGATCATGGACTTGAGCTTACAAGCCTGTATCTTGCTATGTCTATGGTATATATATTCTTTGGACTGGAGAATCCTCTTGAATATGTGGATCGCCAAAGCACTGCATATAACAGGACGGCTTTTGATGTTTTTGTAAGTGAAAGATATCAGGAAAGACGTAAGTTTTCCACGATCATCATGCATTTTTACAATATGAGGTATCTCAGGACTTTTTTTGGAGCAGTCCAATATGAACAATTCAGAAGAAATATAGCTGAGTACCTGAGACATTTTAAGTCGGCAAACATTTTTATGACAGATGATCATGAAATTACGATCACATTCTTTGATCAGGAAGGGTTTGATAAGGCAAGAGAAGAACTGGGACGCAAATTTAATGCGGACTGGGAATTTGCCGGTGCTTCAGTCAATATTTCTGTTTCGATGGTCATATATCCATCTACAAATCTGCCCGATACAGCTCAGGAGGCAAGAGATAATCTGTTTTATTTCAGAGATGAGATGCTGAGGGCTCCGGAGGGCAGCACAATATATGTTGGAAATAGTGAGCTTGAAGAAAAGAAGAAATCAGACGATATACAGGAGGTATTTAAGAAGGCTCTTGTCAACGACAGGATAAGTTCACATTACCAGTTCATCTTTAATAAAGAAACTATGGTTGCAGAAAGGGCGGAAGCGCTTTTGAGGCTGCAGGATGAAGATGGTAATTATATAGAAAATGCGGAGCTGATGCCGGCGGCTGAGCGTTCCGGTCTCATGTTGCAGATAGCAGAGAGACATTTTGAAAAGGTCTGCAGCATGGTAGCAAGTGTTCATCCGGGCAGTTATGGCTTAAAAAAGATATGTGTAAATCTTTCGGCTTTCCAGTGTGTTCAGAAGAAACTTACAGATTCAATAATACTTACAATGGAAAGCTATGGAGTTTCACCTACGCTGTTCTGCTTTGAAGTGGCAAGTGAATCGCTGGCATTTGGCGGTGCAGTAGCACGTACCAATATTGCCAGACTTACAGCCGCCGGATGTGATGTAGTGCTTGACAGATATGGGCAGGATAATCTTGATATACGTACATTTGTTGATCTGCCTATAAATGGTGTTAAGCTTGATGCGAGGATAGTGTTGTCGTGTCTTTCAAATAACTATATGAAGAATGCGGTAGCGCTTGTAGGACATATTGCAGCTGAGCTTCGCAAATCTATCACAATCTATGGCATAGAGAAGGAAACAAATCTTGCAGAGCTTGCAGATGTAAGGTACGGGCTTGTGCAGGGCAATCTGTTTTCACTGGCTATGCCTGAAGAAGAATTTATATTAAAATTAAAAGAAAGAGGAAGAGTTTGAGTTACGCAGATAAAGTATTTAAGAACATGGTTAGAAATGTCCTTGAAAATGGCATTTCGGATGAGAATCTTGAGGTAAGACCAAGATGGGAAGATGGCACACCTGCCCATACTATTCAGCTTTTTGGAGTAGTAAACAGGTATGATCTTCAGAAAGAGTTTCCTATCCTTTCCCTCAGAAGGACATATTGGAAGTCTGCATGGGATGAAGTTGCATGGATATGGCAGAAAAAGTCAAACAATGTAAACGATCTTTCATCAAGAGTATGGGATGCATGGGCTGATGAAAGCGGCTCTATCGGTAAGGCTTATGGCTATCAGATGGGACGCAAGACAGCATGCAATGGTATCACAGAAGAAGGACTTAAGAAGGCTTTCGGAGATACAGTCTTTGAAAAAAATTCTGACGGAAAGTATCTTCTTGACCAGACAGATCAGGTTATATACCAGCTTGTAAATACACCTGCATCGAGAAGGATCATGACAAACATGTATAATATCCCGGATCTTGCAGACATGGCACTTGCACCTTGTGCATACAGCATGACTTTCCTTGTAAATGGAAATAAGTTAAATGCAATACTTAATCAGCGTTCACAGGATATTATAACTGCATCAGCATGGAATCTCGTGCAGTATGCGCTTATCACTTATGCAATGGCGTCTGCATATGGCTATGAGCCAGGCGAGTTTGTGCATGTTATAGGGTCGGCGCATATTTATGACAGGCATATCGATCTTGCAAAAGAGCTTCTTGAAAAAGAAGAACATGATGCACCATCATTTTGGATCAATCCTGATATACATGATTTTTATAAATTTACCAAAAATGATTTCAGACTTGATGGATATGAGTACAGTGATTTTGATCACAAGATTCCGGTTGCAATTTAATGATGCCAGGGTCAAAAGTCTTTACCTATGGCAAGCTAGCTTGCCAGTGGGTAATAGACTTTATGACCCGCCCAAATATGAGTGCGCAGTGGTGCGAAGCATCACGAAAGCACGAATATTTGATAGGATTGTGGAAGTGCATAGCACGGAACAATCCGTTGGCATCCTTTTGAATTTAATATCATTTAATTTAAAAAACGCCAGAAATAACGATGAATACTAGGGTTGCAGACTAATGAACACGATGTCTATAAATAGACAAAAAATTAAAATTTGCATTTTCTACAAAAAAAGAGTAAAATCTTTGTGCATACTTTTAGAGAAAGGTGGTGATACTTTTGGCAGATCAGGTTTTTGATACAAGTAGAATTTGTAAGATACAGGAATACACAACTCCTGATGAACTTTATGAAGACCTAATTAAACGTGTTCATAAGTATCACCCTTCGGATGATACAACACTTATTGACAAAGCTTATCGAGTTGCTTACGAGGCACACAAGGAGCAGTTTAGAAAGAGTGGTGAGCCGTATATCATTCATCCACTCTGCACGGCTATTATCCTTGCAGATCTTGAGCTTGATAAAGAGACCATTGTAGCAGGTCTTCTTCATGATGTCATTGAGGATACCATCATGACATACGAGGACATTGAAAGGGAGTTCAGTTCTGATGTTGCACATCTTGTAGATGGTGTTACCAAGCTGAGTAAGCTTAAGTATCAGGGTGATAAGGTAGAGTTTCAGGCTGATAATCTCAGAAAGATGTTCCTTGCTATGGCAAAGGATATCAGAGTTATCATGATCAAGCTTGCTGACCGTCTTCACAACATGCGTACACTTAAGTACCAACCGGAGCAGAAGCAGCAGGAGATAGCGCGTGAGACGCTTGATATTTATTCGCCTATCGCGCAGCGACTTGGTATATCAAAGGTCAAGATAGAGCTTGATGATCTTTCGCTTAAGTATCTCAAGCATGATGTTTACTATGATCTGGTTGAAAAAATCTCAGCCCGTAAGAGCGAGAGAGAAAAGTTTGTTGCAGAGATAGTAAAAGAAGTAAGTGAAAAGATCGATGAAGCAGGCATCGAGGCCACGGTAAACGGAAGAGTTAAGCATTTCTTCTCAATATATAAGAAGATGGTTAACCAAAACAAAACACTCGACCAGATATTTGATCTTTTTGCTGTCAGGATCATCGTTGATTCTGTCAAGGACTGCTATGCAGCATTAGGTGTTATACACGAGATGTATAAGCCTATACCGGGCAGATTCAAAGATTATATCGCTATGCCAAAGGCAAACAGATATCAGTCTTTGCATACGACACTTATCAGTTCGGATGGCCATCCTTTTGAAATCCAGATCAGGACGAGGGAGATGCACCGCATTGCTGAGTATGGTATTGCAGCTCATTGGAAGTATAAAGAGACTTCTGACGGACGTCATCCTGATGTTGGTGAGGAAGAGAAGCTTACATGGCTCAGACAGATCCTTGACTGGCAGAAAAATCTTTCTGACAACAAGGAGTTCATGGAGCTTTTGAAGAGTGACTTGAATCTCTTCTCAGACTATGTATATTGCTTTACTCCTTCGGGTGATGTTAAAAACCTGCCTGCAGGATCTACTCCTGTTGATTTTGCCTATAGCATTCATTCTGCTGTCGGCAACAAAATGGTGGGAGCGCGTGTAAACGGAAAGCTTGTAAATATCGACTATGTTATTCAGAACGGTGACAGAGTTGAGATCATCACAAGTCAGAATTCAAAAGGACCGAGCAGAGACTGGTTAAAGATCATCAAGAGTACACAGGCCAGATCAAAGATCAATCAGTGGTTCAAGAATGAATATAAAGAAGACAATATTGTTCGAGGCAAGGAGTCTTTTGCTGATTACTGTAAAGCACATGGCATTATTCCTTCCACCATCATGAAGCCTGAGTACATGGAAGCTGTAATGATCAAGTATGGATTTCATGACTTTGATGCAGTTTATGCGGCTATCGGACATGGCGGACTTAAGGAAGGCCAGGTTGTCAATAAAATGGTCGAGCGATATGAGTCAGACCATAAAAAGCACATTACTGATGATGAAGCACTTCTTGAAATTGACAGCAATACAAAGACTGTTACTACAAGAAATAATGGCGGTATCGTTGTAAGAGGAATTACAGATGTTTCGGTTCATTTCTCAAAATGCTGTAATCCGCTTCCCGGCGATGAGATTGTCGGATATGTAACAAGAGGCCGTGGCGTTTCTATTCACAGGACTGATTGCGTAAATGTCATGAATATGTCTGAGCTTGACAGGCACAGGCTTATCGAGGCTGAGTGGCAGAATGCAAATATAAAGAACGAGCGTTATCTTGCTGATATTGATATATTTGCAAATAACAGAAGTGGTCTTATCGTTGATGTATCACGTACATTCACCGATTCGGGCATAGATATCGTTTCGATCAATTCAAGAACCAGTAAACAGGGCGTTGCAACGATTTCGATGTCGTTCAATATCCACAATACTGATGAGCTCAATGGCATTATCAAAAAGCTGCGGGCTATTCCTAATGTGATAGATATTGAAAGGACAACAGGATGAGTATTGAGATCAGGAGTATGGTCTTGGGTGTTGTGTCAACAAATTGTTACTGTTTGTCAAACACTGAGACTAAAGAGGCGATCATAGTTGATCCTGGTGATAGGGGTAACTTGATCGCTGACAGGATTGAAGAAGAAGGTCTTAAGCTTGAGGCAATTCTTTTAACTCATGGTCATTTTGATCATATTAAAGGGGTTGATGAGCTTAGAGAGAGGACGGGCGCTCGTGTTTATGCGCTTGATGAAGAGGAAAGGCTCCTTAAGGATCCTTCACTGAATCTTTCCAATTCAATGGGAGGGTTCGGTGAAGGATATACTGTTGCCCCGGATGAGTATGTACATGATGGAGATATGCTGGATATTGCAGGTCTCAAGATCAGGTGCATAGCAACCCCCGGTCACACAGCAGGCGGAGCGTGCTTTTATATAGAAAGCGAAGCCATACTTATTTCCGGAGATACTTTATTTGCAGGATCTGTCGGACGTACAGATTTTCCGACAGGCTCTATGAGTACACTTGTGCGTTCGATTAAGGAAAAACTTATGGTTTTGCCGGATAATACGATAGTTTTACCCGGACATGGTGAAGAAACGACCATTGCCGATGAAAAGAAATATAATCCATATCTTACATGACTTATAGGAGTTTAAACTAATGGCACTTTTAAAAAAACCGGTTACTGGAATGAAGGATATCCTTCCTCGCGAAATGGAAATCAGAAATTATGTAATGGATCTTGTTCGCGAAACATATGGTCATTTTGGATTTACTCAGATTGAGACTCCATGCGTTGAGCATATTGAGAATCTCTGCTCTAATCAGGGCGGCGAAAACGAGAAGCTTATTTTCAAGATTATGAAAAGAGGAGAGAAGCTTGATATTGCTAACGCAAAAGACTCATCAGATCTTTCTGACTCAGGTCTGCGTTACGATCTTACACTTCCTCTTTCAAGATATTATGCAAATCATTCAAGTGAATTGCCATCACCTTTTAAGGCTCTGCAGATGGGCAGCGTTTTCAGAGCTGACAGACCGCAGAAAGGCCGTTTCCGTCAGTTTATGCAGTGTGATATAGATATTCTTGGGGATGGTACGAGCCTTGCTGAGATCGAGCTTGTTTCAGCAACTACTACTTTGCTTTCAAAGCTTGGATTCAAAGATTTTACAGTAAGGATATCTGACAGAAGATTCCTTAAAGGAATCGCATCATGCTGTGGTTTTGATGAAAGCAGCTGGGATACAGTATTTATCATTCTTGATAAAATGGACAAGATTGGTTCTGACGGAGTTAAAGACGAGCTCTTAAAGTCCGGCTTTGATGCAGCAGCTGTTGATAAATGCATGGAGCTTTTCCGTGAGAGTAATGGTGACAGTGCTGCAGTCCTTTCTATGAAGGAAGCTCTTGGAGAGCATCTTGCAGAGGGAACAGCTGAGTCAATCATTTCTATTATTGACAGTGTTAATGCTTCTAAGGCAGGACAGTTTAACATCAAATTTGATCCTACACTCGTAAGGGGTATGTCATATTATACAGGTACTATTTTTGAGATCGAGATAGCTGAGTTTGGCAGTTCAATCGCCGGCGGCGGAAGATACGACGGCATGATAGGCCGTTTTACAGGAAATGACGTTCCGGCATGTGGTTTCTCAATCGGTTTCGAGAGAATTATCACTATGATGCTGGATGCAGACTTTAAGGTTCCATCAAAGTCTGACAAGATAGCTTTTCTTGTAGATAAAAAGATGACATCAGAGGGTCTTGTAGACGTCATGAAGCAGGCAGCTGAGCTTAGAAGTGAAGGAAAGACAGTACTTGTTACTCAGATGATGAAGAATAAAAAATTCCAAAAGGATAATCTTGAAAAAGATGGCTATTCTGATATAAGGGATTTTTATAATAAATAATTACAGAAATAATTTAGTTAGAGGAGATTTTTGTATCATGTTCCAGTCTAGGACACATAATTGCGGCGAGCTCAGGCTCAGCAATGCAGGAGAAACAGTAACACTTTGCGGATGGTTTGAGAATATCCGTAAGGTAAGTAAGAACCTTGGATTTTTGGTTCTCAGAGATTTTTATGGTAAGACACAGTTCGTTATTGAGACAGAAGAAATGATGAATGTTATCAATGATGTGAATTGTGAGTCAACTCTTCAGATCACTGGTGTAGTAAGAGAGCGTTCTTCAAAGAACTCAAACATGGCTACAGGTGAGGTTGAAGTTGTTCCAACAGATATCAAAGTACTGGGTAAGTGCATTTATAATGAGCTTCCATTTGAGGTAAACCGTTCAAAGGAAGCTGATGAGAATGCAAGACTTAAGTATCGTTATCTTGACCTTAGAAATCCTGAAGTTAAGGATAAGATCATTTTGAGAAGCAAGGTTGTTGCTGATCTTCGCCGTTCTATGACAGATGAAGGATTCATGGAGATCACAACTCCTATCCTTACCTGCTCAAGCCCTGAGGGTGCAAGAGATTACCTTGTCCCTTCAAGACTTCATGCTGGTAAGTTTTATGCACTGCCACAGGCTCCACAGCAGTTCAAGCAGATTTTGATGGCATCAGGTATCGATAAGTACTTCCAGATCGCACCTTGCTTCCGTGATGAGGATGCACGTGCTGACCGTTCTCCGGGAGAGTTCTATCAGCTTGATATGGAGATGTCATTTGCATCACAGGAAGATGTATTCGAAGTTCTTGAGAGAGTTCTTCCTCCTGTATTTGCTAAGTATGGTGTTTATAAGACAGCTTCATCAGCTCCATTCAGACGTATTAAGTACCTTGATGCTCTTGAGAAGTACGGTTCAGATAAGCCAGATCTCAGAATCGACCTTACAGCAGAAGACGTTACAGATGAGCTTGCAGGATGCGGTTTTGAGCCATTTGCAGAAGGTAATGTGATCAAGGCTATTGTTGTATCAGGATTCAATGGTTCAAGAAAAGTCATCGATAAGATAATGGTTGATGCTGAGGTTGTTTCAGGAAATAAGGGATATTGGTTCAAGGTTGGCGATGATGGATCATTCGCAGGCGGAATTTCTAAGTTCCTTGGTGAAGCTCATGACGCTATTACAACAAAGCTTAAGCTCAAGGCTGGTGATCTTGTAGCTCTTTCAGCAGGTAATAAGGGTGCTGCACAGAAGACAGCAGGTGCGCTTATAAAGATCATCGGACCACAGGCTGAAGGTCACATGAAGAAGGACTGCTATGAGTTCTGCTGGATCGTAGATTTCCCTATGTATGAGATCGGTGAGGAGTCAGGCGAGCTTGAGTTCTGCCACAATCCATTCTCAATGCCTCAGGGCGGAGTAGAAGCGCTTAAGAATGATGATCCACTTTCAATTATGGCATATCAGTATGACCTTGTATGTAATGGTGTAGAGCTTTCAAGTGGTGCTGTCAGAAACCACGATCCTGAGATCATGGTTGAGGCATTTAAGCTTGTTGGTCTTGGCGAGGAAGATGTTAAGAAGAAGTTCCCTGCTATGTACAATGCATTCTGCTATGGAGCACCGCCACACGCTGGTATCGCTCCTGGTGTAGACAGAATGGTCATGCTTATTGCAGGTGAGGATTCTATCAGAGAGGTTATCCCTTTCCCAATGAACAAGAATGCCCAGGATCTTATGATGGGCTCACCATCTACAGTAGAGCAGAAGCAGCTTGACGATGTTCACATTGCATTAAAAGCAGAGGATATAGAGGCATAATAAGCCGAAAATATAAAGTAATGGAAAAAGAGATCATTACAAGTCAGGCACTATACGGATATGAGCATTATTTATATGGCGAAGCCTACTATGGCTCATATAAAGGGATGCGATACCGTGTAGCGCGTGATCCTTTAGAAAAAGTAGTATTTGCAGATGAGGCAAAGCGCCAGGAGGGGCAGTTTATGGTCACGGTCTGGCCTGAGCCTCATTCGTTTGAAAATACACCTGATGAAAAAAAGCAGAGTTTTTATTTCCCATTTACAGAGGAAGGAAGGCAGCAAGTAATAGAATGCCTTAATGAGCAGTACTTCTCAAATAAAGCTATATGGGATGAGGCTCTATAAGTGAAGAGGAGTAAAAAAATCTATGAAGACTAGGATTACAGAGTTATTAGGAACAGAGGCACCTATCATACAGGGTGGTATGGCATGGGTTGCTGAATGGCATCTTGCTGCTGCAGTTTCAAACGCCGGTGGACTTGGAATCATCGGTGCTGCAAGTGCTCCTGCAGAGATCGTAAGAGAGCAGGTAAGAAAGGTTAAAGAGCTTACAGATAAGCCTTTTGGTGTAAATATCATGCTTCTTAACCCTAACGCACCTGAGGTTGCAAAGGTTGTTATCGAGGAAGGTGTACAGGTGGTTACTACCGGTGCTGGAAGCCCGGCTAAGTTTATGGCTGATTGGAAGGCTGCCGGAGTTAAGGTTATCCCTGTAGTTGCATCAGTTGCAATGGCAGTAATGATGGAAAGAGCCGGAGCTGATGCTGTCGTAGCAGAGGGTGCTGAAGCAGGTGGACACATTGGATCAACAAATACAATGTCACTTGTTCCACAGGTTGTTGATGCTGTAAAAATCCCGGTTATTGCTGCTGGTGGTATTGCTGATGGACGTGGAATGGCTGCTGCATTTATGCTTGGTGCAGAAGGTGTACAGATGGGTACACGTTTTGTAGCTGCCGAAGAGTCGATCGTTCATGAGAATTTCAAAAATAAGCTCTGCAAAGCTACAGATATTGATTCTGTTGTTACAGGTCTTTCAACCGGACATCCTATTCGCGTACTTCGTAATAAGATGACAAAAGAATATCTCAAGCTTGAGCAGGAAGGAGCTCCATTTGAAGAGCTTGAGAAGCTTACACTTGGTAGTCTTAGAAAGGCTGTTATGGATGGTGATATCGATAACGGTTCACTTATGTCAGGACAGATCGCCGGTATGATCAAAGAGGTTAAGAGCTGTAAGGACATTATTTCAGGTATTGTTTCAGATGCTGAAAAGCTTTTGAAAATTTAAGAAAAAAAGAGGAGAGAACATGGGAAAAATCGCATTCGTATTTCCAGGTCAGGGCGCACAGTATGTGGGCATGGGCAAGGGATTTTATGACAATGAGCCTGAGGCAAAGGAAGTTTATGAAGCTGCTTCAAAGGCATCAGGTATCGATGTAGAGAAAATCTGCTTTGAAGAGAATACTGATATCAATGAGACTCAGTACACACAGATTGCTATGGTTGCAACTGAGCTTGCTCTTTTTAAGTGCCTTGAAAAGAATGGCATCAGATTTGACTATACTGCAGGACATTCACTTGGTGAGTATGCAGCGATCGCTGCAGCAGGCGCAATGAGCGTAGAAGATGCATGTGCACTTGTGCGCAAGAGAGGTCTTTATATGCAGGAAGCTGTTCCAACAGGAGGAGCTATGAGCGCAGTTCTTGGTCTTGATGCTGATACTATTGCAGCAGTTTGCGAAGAAACAGAAGGTATCGTATCAGTTGCAAACTACAATTGCCCAGGACAGATTGTTATCACAGGTGCTGAGGAAGCTGTAAAGGTCGCAGGTGAGAAGCTTACAGAGAAAGGTGCAAAGAGGGTTCTTCCTCTTAAGGTAAGTGGACCTTTCCATTCTGAGCTTATGATCCCTGCAGGTGAGAAGCTTGCAGCTGAGCTTGCAAAGGTTACTTTTACAGATCCAAAGGTTCCTTATGTTGCTAACTATACTGCTGAGTATGTTACTAAGGGCTCAGATATTGCAGGTCTCCTTGAGAAGCAGATAAGTGGTTCTGTTCAGTGGATAAAGACAATGGAAAAGCTTATTGCAGATGGTGTTGATACATTTGTCGAGATCGGACCGGGAAAAACTCTTGCCGGTTTCAATAAGCGTATGAGCCGTGATATCAAGACTATTAATATCGATAAGTACGAGGACTTTGAAAAGGCTTTAGAGGAGCTGAAGACATTAGCTTAACTGAATGGAGGTTTTAATGTCAGATAAGAAAATAGCACTTGTAACAGGTGCCGGACGTGGAATCGGACGCGAGATCGCAAAGACTCTTGCAAGAGACGGATTCTTTGTGATCGTAAACTATGCACATTCATCTGCAGCAGCAGATGAGGCTGTTAATGAGATCAAGGCTGAAGGCGGAGACGCTGTAAGCATGGGATTTGATGTAGCTGATTTTGCAGCAGTTGAAAAGGTTGCTGCAGATATTATTAAAGAGTATGGTCATCTTGATGTGCTTGTAAATAATGCCGGCATTACAAGAGATACCCTTCTTATGGCTATGAAGGAAGAAGATTTTGATGCAGTAATAAATACAAACCTTAAAGGTACTTTTAATACAATGCGTCATTTCTCAAAGTATATGATCAAGAATAAAGGTGGAAGAATCATCAACATTTCTTCTATCTCAGGTGTTGCCGGCAATGCAGGACAGGCAAACTACAGCGCTTCAAAAGCCGGTGTGATCGGTCTTACAAAGGCAGCTGCAAAAGAGCTTGGAAGCCGCAACATTACTGTAAACGCTGTAGCCCCGGGATATGTTGATACTGAGATGACACAGGTGCTTTCAGAAAAGGTACGTGAGTCTATTCTTGCAACTGTTCCAATGAAGAGAGGCGGTACAGTTGCTGATATTGCAAATGCAGTAGCTTTCCTTGCATCAGACAAGGCATCATATATTACAGGACAGGTAATACAGGTTAACGGAGGTATGGGATGACTAAAGAGATGAGAAGAGTTGTAGTTACCGGCATGGGTGCCATCACACCTATCGGACTTTCTGTAGAGGATTTCTGGGCTGGTATCAAGGCTGGCAAGCACGGTTTTACTAAGATCACAAGATTTGACTCAACAGATTTTAAGTGCCATGTAGCTGCTGAGATCAAGGATTTTGATGCAAAGAATTATGTTGATCCAAAGTCAGCACGTCGTATGGCTCCATTTGTACAGATCGCTATTGCAGCAGCAAAGGAAGCTATCGAGGATTCAGGTCTTGATATGGAGAAAGAGGATGCTTTTCGCTGCGGTACATGTGTAGGTAGTGGTATCGGCTCTATGCAGGATCTTGAGTCAGAGTATGATCGTCTTAAGTCAAGAGGCCCAAAGATGGTCAATCCACTCTTTATCCCAAAGATGATCTCAAACATGGCTTCAGGTAATGTTTCCATCGCTTTTGGTCTTAAGGGTAAGAGCATCGATGTTGTTACAGCCTGTGCTACAGGAACAAACTGCATCGGAGAAGCTTTCAGAACAATCCAGTACGGCGATGCTGATGTAATGGTTGCCGGTGGTGCTGAGCATTCTGTAACTCCACTTGCACTTGCAGGATTTACACAGCTTACTGCTGTTACTTCATCAGAAGACCCAGATCACTGCTCAACTCCATTCGATAAGAACAGAAGCGGATTTGTAATGGGAGAAGGTTCAGGTGTAGTTGTTCTTGAGGAACTTGAGCATGCTAAGAAGCGTGGCGCAAAGATCTACGCTGAGGTAGTAGGATATGGCTGTTCATCAGATGCATACCATATCACACTTCCTGCTGAGGATGGCTCAGGTGCTGCAAGAGCTATGGAAAATGCGATCAATGATGCAGGCATCAAGAAAGAGGATGTTACATATATCAATGCGCATGGAACAAGTACTCATGCAAATGACCTTTTTGAGACACGTGCTATCAAGAAGCTTTTTGGTGAGCATGCTTATGATATGAAGGTAAATTCAACAAAGTCTATGATTGGACATCTCCTTGGTGGAGCCGGTGCAGTTGAGTTTATCACATGTGTTAAGGAAATCGAGGAAGGCTATATTCATAAGACACTTGGATATGAGACACCTGATGAAGAGATGGATCTTAACTACTGTAAGGAAGCGTATGAAGAAGACCTCGAGTATGCACTTTCAAATTCACTTGGATTTGGTGGTCACAATGCTTCTATTCTTGTTAAGAAGTATAGTGAGTGAGGTACATTATGTCTATAATGAAAGCTAAGGATATAATGGAGATAATTCCTCATCGTCAGCCTTTTATGCTGGTTGATACTATTGAGGAGCTTGAAGAGGGCAAAAGAGCTGTAGGTACAAAGTGTGTTACCTATAATGAGCCTTTCTTTGCCGGACATTTCCCGGGAGAGCCTGTAATGCCTGGTGTGCTTATTGTCGAGGCTCTTGCGCAGGTTGGTGCGGTAGCAATACTTTCTGAGCCAGAAAATAAGGGCAAGACAGCATATTTTGCGGCTATCAATAAAGTTAGATTTAAGCGTAAGGTTGAGCCGGGTGATGTGCTCATACTTGAAACTGAGATTATAGAGAAGAAGGGTCCTATGGGGATAGGAAAGGCAACTGCAAAGGTTGGAGACAAGGTTGCAGTGACTGCTGAGCTTACGTTTGCTGTATCAGCATCATAAGGAGTTTAAGAAATATGAGATTGCTTAATTTATTCAGGAGTAAAGAGGCACCTGACTATATTGTTTGCCCTACTTGCGGCAGACGTGCTGAGAGGCATGATATAGTTGCAAACAATTATATATGCACATTCTGTGGACATTACTATAGAGTAAGGACTAATAACCGTATAAAGATGGTAGCAGATGCAGGTAGCTTCACACCTTGGTTTAAGGACCTTGCAGCTGTAAATCCGCTTGATTTCCCAGGCTATGATGACAAGCTTGCTGCAACTAGAGAAAAGACAGGTCTCGACGAGGGTGTTACGGTTGGTGAATGTCGCATCGGAGGAGAGAGAGCTGTTATCGGCGTATGTGACTCACGTTTCCTTATGGGAAGTATGGGACATGTTTATGGCGAAAAGATCACTCTTGCTGTAGAAAAGGCTACTGAGCTTGGACTTCCGGTGATCATGTTTACATGCTCAGGTGGAGCAAGAATGCAGGAGGGAATTATCTCTCTTATGCAGATGGAAAAGACATCAGCTGCATTTAAGCGTCACTCTGATGCAGGGCTTCTTTATATCCCTGTACTTACAGATCCTACTACTGGCGGTGTTACAGCTTCTTTTGCAATGCTTGGAGATATCATTTTAGCTGAGCCGGGAGCACTTGTTGGATTTGCCGGCCCACGTGTTATCGAGCAGACGATCGGTCAGAAGCTTCCGGATGGTTTCCAGCGTTCAGAGTTTATACTTGAGCACGGTTTCTGCGATGCTATCGTAGAGCGTAAGGATCTTAAGGATACACTTACAAGGATATTGAAGATCACAAATGGAACTCTTCCTGCTAATCTTAAGCCTCGTTATGAGAAGAACGGTGAAAAGAAGGATATCGTTCCTCTTTCAGCATGGGATAAAGTAAAGGCTGTACGTTCTATCAAGCGTCCATCAGCACTTGCTTATATCAATACAGTATTTGACGATTTCATTGAGTTCCACGGTGATCGTTACTTTGCTGATGATAAGTGTGTAGTTGGCGGTATCGCTACTCTTAATGGAAAGAGCGTTACAGTTATCGGTATTGAAAAAGGTCAGGATATGGCTGAGTGTAAGAGAAGAAACTTCGGTATGCCATCTCCGGAAGGATATCGTAAGGCTCTCAGACTTATGAAGCAGGCTGAGAAGTTTAATCGTCCTGTTATCACATTTGTAAATACACCTGGTGCTTTCCCTGGTATGGAAGCTGAGGAAAATGGTCAGGGCGAAGCTATCGCAAGAAATCTCTATGAGATGTCTGCACTCAAGGTTCCGGTACTTGCACTTATGATAGGTGAAGGTGGAAGCGGCGGAGCACTTGGTCTTGCAGTCGGTAATGAAGTATGGATGATGGAAAATGCAACTTATTCTGTACTTTCACCGGAAGGATTTGCGTCAATTCTTTGGAAAGATGGTAAGAGAGCAGCTGAAGCAGCTGGGGTTATGTGCATTACAGCTGAAGATCTCAAGCGTCTTGGTATTATTGAAAGGATCATTCCTGAGTATGGCGAAGCGTCAGAAGAGACTATCGCTGAAATAGCTGATTATCTTAAGGATAATATTCAGGAATTTATTAAAAAGTATGAGGTGATGAGCGGTGACGCCCTCGCAGAGCAGCGTTATCAGCGATTCAGAAAATATTGAGGTGACTAAGTATTGAAAGCGACTATATTAGGAACAGGTTCAGCTCTTCCTGAAAAGATTGTATCAAATGACGATATTGCTCAGTATGTTGATACATCTGATGAATGGATCAGACAGAGAACCGGCATTGTGACAAGGCATATAGCAACTAGTGAGACAGCAACCAGCCTCTGTGAGGATGCAGCAAGAAATGCTCTTGAGAATGCAAATGTTAATCCTGAAGATATTGACCTTATAGTTGTATCAACTGTTTCATCTGAGTACAGATTTCCGAGCTGTGCCTGTATTTTACAGGAAAGGCTCGGAAATAAAAAGGCAATGACATTTGACATTGTTGTCGGATGTGCAGGATGTGTATATGGACTTGATATTGCTGACTCTTTCATAAAGAGTGGTAAAGTGAAGCATGCACTTGTTGTAGGTGTTGAAATCATATCAAAGCTTGTAGATTGGGCTGACAGACGTACATGTGTGCTTTTTGGTGATGGAGCAGGTGCTTATGTACTTGGTGCAAGTGAGGATGATAGTGTAGGTATTCAGGGTATCATGTCAAGGGGACTTGGTGAGAACGGTATGTCACTCACTATGAAGGATCGTCCTATTGACAATCCATGGCATAAGGAAGATGATATAAAGGATTATCTATATATGGACGGACAGGCTGTATTTAAGTTTGCCTGCCGCAAAGTGCCTGAAAGTATTAAAGAAGTATTAAATCCGCTCGGACTTACCCCGGATGATATTGACAAATTCTTCTTACATCAGGCAAACTATAGGATAATAGAAACAGTTGCAAAGATGATGAAGCAGCCGCTTGAAAAGTTCCCTACTAACATGGACAAAGTGGGAAACATTTCTGCCGCTTCTGTACCACGTATTATGGACGAGTACAATAGACAGGGACTTCTCAAGAAGGGTGAGAAATACATCCTCTGTGGCTTTGGTGCAGGACTTACCTACGCAACTGCTTGTGTTATCTGGGAAAAAGACTAATTTGGTTATATACGGAGGATTTTTTTAGTGTCAGATTTAGCTTCACAGATTAATAAAAGGCGCACGTTCGCTATCATTTCACATCCTGATGCAGGTAAGACTACCTTGACGGAGAAGTTTCTCTTATATGGAGGTCAGATAAACCTCGCAGGAAGTGTAAAAGGTAAGGCGACGGCACGTCATGCTGTGTCTGACTGGATGGATATCGAGAAGGAGAGAGGTATTTCTGTTACTTCTTCGGTACTGCAGTTTGAGTATGATGGATTTTGTATAAATATCCTTGATACACCTGGACATCAGGATTTCTCAGAGGATACTTATAGAACACTTATGGCGGCTGATTCAGCTGTCATGGTCATCGATGGAGCGAAGGGTGTAGAGCCGCAGACCAGAAAGCTTTTTAAAGTATGCGGCCGCAGAGGTATCCCTATTTTTACATTTATCAATAAGATGGATAGAGATGCCCGTGATACCTATGATCTTGTAGATGAAATTGAGAAGGAGCTTGGTATAGCAACCTGCCCTGTAAACTGGCCTATCGGCTCGGGTAAGGATTTCAAAGGTGTTTATGACAGACAGACCGGCGAGATCGTAGAATTTGCAGATACTCAAAAGGGTACTAAGGAAGGAACAGAGACAAGGATCCGTCTCGATGATGTTGAAGCATCTACAGCTGCTATTGGTGAGGATGCAAGAGAGCAGCTTTTGAGCGAAATCGAGCTTTTAGATGGTGCATCTGAAGAGTTTGATCAGGAGAAAGTAAACAACGGTAAACTTTCACCTGTATTTTTTGGATCGGCTCTTACAAACTTTGGTGTAGAGCTGTTCCTTGAGTATTTCCTTAAGATGACTATTCCACCATTGCCAAGAGAAGCTGATGCAGGACTTATCAACCCGGTTGAAAATAAGTTCTCAGCGTTCGTTTTCAAAATTCAGGCTAACATGAACAAAGCGCATCGTGACCGTGTAGCTTTCATGCGTATTTGTTCCGGTAAGTTTGAGGCAGGCATGGATGTTTATCATGTGCAGGGAGGCAAGCAGGTTCGTCTTCTTCAGCCTCAGCAGATGATGGCAGATGATAGACATGTAGTAAAAGAGGCATATGCCGGAGATATCATAGGTGTGTTTGATCCCGGTATTTATTCAATTGGTGATACGATCTGTACACCTCCGGATAAATTCAGATACGCCGGTATACCTACATTTGCTCCTGAGCACTTTGCAAGGGTAAGACAGGTTGATACCATGAAGCGTAAGCAGTTTGTAAAGGGTATCGAGCAGATAGCTCAGGAAGGAGCTATCCAGATATTCCAGGAGTCAAACTATGGTATGGAAGAGATCATCGTTGGTGTAGTAGGTGAGCTTCAGTTTGAAGTTTTGCAGTACAGACTGCAGAGTGAGTACAATGTTGAGATTATCCTTGAGAAGCTTCCTTATGAGTTTATACGTTGGATCAAGGATGTGGATACAGATCTTGACTCGATCAACGGTACATCCGATATGAAGAAGGTTAGAGATCTGAAGGGTCGTCCATTGCTCCTGTTTGTTAATTCATGGAGTATTGGTATGACATTGGATAGGAATGATGGCCTTGAATTGGAAGAATATTCTGAAAACTAAAAAATGTTTTAAATCCATTGATAGAAAAGCGGCATTTATTATGTCGCTTTTCTTGAGTTTGTCTCTTTTTACGGGATGTAGTGCAAGTAAAACAGCGAAAACGTTTTACGACGTTATCGACAGGATTGTTTCACATTTTGGTGTTAGTGACAATGATGCTTCTTCGACAGAGCTTTCGAGTGATGAGGCATTGTCTGTAGACGATTGGTTTAAGGAACATCCGGAGGAATATGATACGGATGGAAATGGTTCTGACGAGCAAAGTGCTTCTGAAAATACTGATGTAAGCATGGAAGAAATGAAATACTATGCCTATAGTACTTTGCCGCAGAACGAGCAAAAGATATATAAGCAGATATATAGCTGTCTTGCTAACATGAGAGAGAATGTTGTAGTTTCAACAAAAAATACGGATATGATCGATAAATGCTTTAATTACTGTATTATGGATCATCCTGAAATCTTTTTCGTTAATGGATATAGCACTAAGATCACTAAAATTGCAAATATGATCACTGAGATAAGGGTAAGTGGACGCTATACCATGTCACCTTCTATGGTCGAAAGTAAAAGAGCTCAGATCAATGATCTGGTCAAGGAAATTTTAGCTGATGCTCCGCAGGATGACAGTGATTATGAAAAGGCAAAATACGTTTTCGAATATATTGTAAACAATACAACATATAATCTTGATGCCGAAGATAATCAAAATATCTGCTCAGTATTTCTTAATAAGGAAAGTGTCTGCCAGGGATATAGTATGGCTGTAAAGTATCTTTTAGATCGACTGGATGTACCGTGTGCAGTAGTATATGGAGAGGTTAATGATACACCTCATGCATGGAATCTTGTAAAACTTGATGGTACATATTGCTACATTGATGCCACATGGGGAGATCAGTCATTTAAGAGTGCTGAAAAAGATGATGTTGAAAACGGTATAAATTACAATTATTTTGGATGTAACGATGACATATTAAATGCTACTCATGAGCTTTCCAGTCCGGCTAAGCTGCCGGAATGTACTTCTCTTGACAAATACTATTATGTTATGGAAGGTCTGTTTTTTAGAAGTGCAGATATAGAAAGGCTTAAGGCGGTATTTAATAATCAGATTTCAAATGAAGCAGAGTTTTTTACTATCAGATGTGAGACAGCAGAAGTGTATGATGAGTTAAAAAGGTTGTTATTGGATGACAGGCTTATTTTCTCGATGATGCCTGATGCAACAAAGGTCACTTATGCAATGAGTGAAGTGGAACATACAATGACTTTTTGGCTTAAATCTCGATAAAATCTCGATAAAATCCCTAATTTATGCGGTTTGTGCTGTTGGCAAAAGTTGAGAATTCTGCTATAATCATTAATAAGTATGTTATTTCGAAAGGACGATATACAATGGCAGAGGATAAATCTACACATGTATTTACTTTGGAATCCGGTGTTGCCGGTGAGATTAAGATAGCTGATGATGTAGTTGCAGTTATCGCAAGCCTTGCGGCACAGGAAGTTGAAGGTGTTGGTACTATGGCTGCCGGCCTTGGTAAGACACTTATGGGTTATGTTGGCATGAAGACGGCAGATAAGGGCGTTCACGTTGAAGTTATCGATGGCGTTGTTACAGCTGAGCTTGCAGTCAATGTAAAGTACGGGTACAGTATTCCTGAAGTAAGTAAAAGAGTTCAGGAAAAAGTTAAGAGCGCAATAGAAACAATGACAGGACTTTCAGTTGCTGACGTCAACATCAGGGTAGCAGGTGTAGACATGGGATCTGAGTCTGGGAAATGAGTAGTAAAATGAGTAGTAAGATTTCAAGAAGTTTATTAAGAGAACACGTTTTTATTCTTTTATTTATGGTTGAGTTTAATTCCATAGATGAAATGCCGCATCAGATGAGACTGTACTTTGATCAGCTCGAGGAGCCTACAGATGATGAGTCTGAGGAGCTTATCGAGAGTCGTTTCAGATCAGTGCTTGACAAGATCCCTACGATCGATGAAGAGATCAACGCAAAGGTTGAAGGTTGGGAGACTTCCAGAATGGGCAAGGTTGAGCTTGCTCTTCTTCGCCTTGCAACATATGAGATCAAGTATGATGATGATATTCCTGACAAGGTAGCTATTAACGAAGCTGTTGAGCTCGCTAAGAAGTATGGACAGGATGGTTCAGCCGCATTTGTAAACGGAGCACTTGCAAGGCTGGTGTAAAATGCAGAAAGTCTTTTCTGTAAATCAGGTTAATGCTTATATACGCGGACTGATAGAAGAAGATATGATCCTTTCTGACATTCAGATAAAGGGAGAGCTGTCAAATGTCAAATACCATTCTTCCGGGCATATCTATTTCACATTGAAGGACAGTAAATCTTCCATGTCCGGTATAATGTTTGCTGTAAACGCCTATACGCTTGACTTTCTGTTAAAGGAAGGTCAGGCTGTAGTTGTTACCGGAAATATCGGGGTTTACGAACGTGATGGCAAATATCAGATTTATGCCAAATCTATTTCCCGCGAGGGCGCTGGCCTTCTTTATGAAAAATACGAAAAGTTAAAAAAATCTTTAGAAGAAATGGGCATGTTTGACGAGATGTATAAGCAGCCCATTCCACAATTTGTACGGACATTAGGTGTAGTGACAGCTCCGACGGGTGCAGCTGTCAGAGACATCATAAATGTCGCAAAAAGAAGAAATCCGTTCATTCAGATTTTGTTGTATCCGGCGCAGGTGCAGGGAGATGGCGCCGCACAGTCTATAGTTAATGGAATCAAGGCGCTTGAGCAGACCGAAGCAGATGTCATAATCGTTGGCAGAGGCGGCGGTTCTATCGAGGACTTATGGGCTTTTAACGAGGAGATCGTGGCAAGGGCAATATTTGACTGTACAAAACCTATTATCTCAGGTACAGGTCATGAGACGGATACAACTATAGCTGACTGGGTTGCGGACTTAAGAGCTCCGACGCCTTCTGCAGCCGCTGAATTAGCTGTATTTGATTATTATTCGTTTGAGCTTACTTTAGATCGATATATGGATGAATTGAATGATGCAATGGATGCAAAGATCAATTCATACAGGCAAAGATTAGAAAGTCTAAAGCTGCGTGTCGAGGGACATTCATCTGTGCATAAGCTTCAGATTATGCGAATGCAGTTGAAAAATGCTGAAGACAGGCTCATACGTATCATGGATGATAAGCTGACCAGTGTGGAAAGCAAAGTGACAGATTATGAGGCACAGATTTCGTCATCATTTGATAATGCCTTGATGAAGGTAAAAGATCGATTTGCAATGAGTATTACACGATTGGAAACCCTTTCGCCTTTATCTGCTCTTTCACGCGGATACGCTTATGTTCAGGATGATGGTGGTAATCAGATAAGCAGTATAAAGCAGCTAAAGAAAGGTTCACACCTTGAGATATACTTAAAAGACGGAAAGGTTTATTCAGATGTCACCAAGACAGAAAAAGACAAATTCAGAAATCTCTGAAAATGAATTGAGTATTGAGGAGAGTCTTAATTTTCTAGAAGAGGCAGTCAGATCTTTAGAAGAATCACCTCTTTCACTTGAAGAGGCATTTGCCTTATATGAGAAGGCTATGAAAGTTGCTGTAAAAACTCATGATAAAATTGATGAAGTAGAGAAGAAAGTGATGGTGATAAAAGAAAATGGCGCTAGAGAAGAGTTTCAATGATGCAATGAATATTCGCGTCCAACACGTAGAGAAAATTATTAAAGATTATCTCCCAAAGGAAGAAGGATATGCTGAAAGAGTAGCTGAGGCAGTAAATTATTCCATACTTGGCTCAGGAAAGAGGCTTCGTCCTATCTTGATGAATGAAACATACGAGATGTATGGTGGCAGGGATAAGGTAATAGAGCCTTTTATAGCAGCTATTGAGATGATACATACTTATTCTCTTGTGCATGATGATCTGCCTGCTATGGACAACGATATGTATCGACGCGGGAAAAAGACTACCCACGCTGTTTATGGTCCGGGTATGGCTACTCTTGCGGGTGATGCACTTTTGAATATGGCTTTTGAGGTTGCCCTTAAGGCATTTGAAATATCTCCGGATAAGACTACAGAGATAATCAAGGCATGCCGTATTCTTGCTGATAAAGCTGGTATCCATGGCATGCTTGGAGGTCAGGCAGCTGATGTCGATGCTGAGGACAGGAAGCGTTTTATTGATGAAGCAGAGCTTTTGTTTATCCACAGAAATAAGACAGCTGCGCTGCTTGAATGTTCACTCATGATAGGTGCTGTGCTTGCAGGTGCACCTCAAAGTGAAGTTGATAAGCTTGAAGAAATCGGAAAGTCAGTTGGAATTGCGTTCCAGATACGTGACGATATACTTGATGTAGAGGGCGATGAAAAAATACTTGGAAAGCATGTTGGCTCTGATGCTGAAAATCAAAAATCTACTTATGTGACGCTTAAAGGACTTGAGCAGGCAAGGGTGGATGTGGAAACATTATCACAGGAAGCTATCGAGCTTACCAAGAAGCTGTCAGCCAGAAATGATTTTTTGGATGAAGTCATCGAATATCTTATAAACCGGGTGAAGTAAAGTGATTCTTGACAGAATAAAAAAACCAAATGATATAAAAAAGATAATGCCTGATGAATATGCACTTTTAGCGCAGGAGATCAGGACATTTCTCATAAAGAAGATTTCTGAAAATGGTGGTCACTTAGGCTCAAATCTTGGTACGGTAGAGCTTACGATGGCTATACATTTGTCACTTAACTTCCCTGATGATAAGGTTATCTTTGACGTAGGACATCAGTCATATACGCATAAGATTCTTACAGGAAGATGGAAGGAATTTGATACTCTCAGAAAGTTTGGTGGATTAGCCGGATTTCCAAAAAGGGCAGAGAGCGATGCTGACGCTTTTGATACGGGCCATAGTTCAACCTCCATTTCAGCAGGTCTTGGTCTTGTAAAGGCAAGAGATCTTTTGGGACAGAAACACACTGTTATTTCTGTTATCGGAGACGGAGCTTTAACCGGTGGTATGGCCTACGAAGCACTTAATAATGCTTCAAAACTTCAGAGCAATTTTATTGTTATACTTAATGATAACAATCGTTCTATCGCTGAGAATACAGGTGGTATTTCCAAGTACCTTCAGAGCATTAGAACGGCTGAAGGATATCAGGATTTCAAGGTAAATCTTCAGAATAAGCTTCAGAGAATGCCTATGGGAAATGAAGTTGTAGATCATCTTAAGCGATATAAGAGTTCTATAAAGCAGCTCTTTGTTCCGGGAATGTTCTTTGAAGATATGGGTATTACTTATCTTGGTCCTATTGATGGTCATGATATCAAGGCTATCAGGAAGACAATAAATGAGGCCAAGAAGATCAATCATGCAGTTATGATACATGTCAGGACAACTAAGGGACGCGGTTATGTTCCGGCTGAGCGTCATCCTGCACGTTTTCATGGTACGGAGCCTTTTGATATCGAGACAGGATTACCTAAGAAAAATAAGAAAAAGGCCGGATGGACTGATATTTTCTCAACTGTGATGATCAAGACCGCGGCTAAGAATGATAAAGTCGTTGCAATCACCGCAGCGATGCCCGACGGTACAGGTCTTAACAGATTTAAGAATCTCTATCCTGATAGATTTTTTGATACAGGCATAGCGGAAGAGCATGCTGTGACCTTTGCAGCAGGACTTGCAGTGGGCGGTATGGTTCCGGTTGTTGCTATTTACTCAAGCTTTATGCAGAGAGCATATGATCAGGTGATACACGATGTATGCATGCAAAATCTTCATGTTGTATTTGCAATAGACAGAGCCGGTCTTGTTGGAGCTGATGGTGAGACACATCAGGGTGTGTTTGATCTTTCATTTATGTCATCTGCTCCTAATATGACTATACTTGCTCCTAAGAATAAATGGGAGCTTGCAGATATGATCAAGTATGCTATCAAGTATGATGGACCTATTGCCGTCAGATATGGCAGAGGCGAGGCATACGATGGACTGCAGGAGCTCAGGACACCAATTGAGTATGGCAAGTCAGAAGTAATCTGCGAAGATGGAGATATTTATATCTTTGCAGTTGGTTCAATGATCGCGACTGCACTTGATGTTAAAGAAAGACTTAAAAAGAACGGAAAACAATGCTCTATCATAAATGCCCGTTTTGTAAAGCCGATAGATACAGAGGCAATAGAAAAGGCATGTGATAAGGCTAAGCTGATTGTAACACTGGAAGAAAACGTGCTTTGCGGAGCTTATGGTGAGAGAGTAAGAGATTTTGTCGATTCTCTTGATAAGGGTATCAAAGTTATTAATATCGGTATCCCTGATGAATATGTAGAGCATGGCAACGTTGATATATTAAAAAAGATTGTAGGTATTGATGCCGAGTCAATCGAAAATAGGATTATGGAAGTTTTAAATGGCAAAAAAAAGACTTGATGTGATGCTTGTTGAGCAGGGATTAGCTGAGTCAAGAGAAAAGGCAAAGACCTATATCATGGCTGGCGAAGTATTTGTAAATGGACAAAGGGAAGATAAGCCCGGTTCAACATTTGCAGATGACGTTACAATAGAATACAAGGGAAAGCCCCTTAAGTATGTGAGTCGTGGTGGACTTAAGCTTGAAAAGGCAATGAATTCTTTTCCTATCGACCTTAACGGGCTTGTATGTATGGACATAGGAGCTTCTACAGGTGGATTTACTGACTGCATGCTTCAGAATGGTGCAGTTAAAGTGTATTCTATTGATGTAGGATATGGACAGCTTGCATGGAAGCTTCGTACAGACGAGAGAGTTGTCTGTATGGAAAAGACAAATTTCAGGTATCTTACCAGAGAAGATATTGCGGACAGACCTGATTTTGCATCAGTAGATGTTTCGTTTATATCTTTGTCAAAGATCCTTCCTGCAGCATATAATATACTTTCTGACAATGCTGAAATGGTTTGCCTTATCAAACCGCAGTTTGAAGCGGGCAAAGACAAGGTTGGAAAAAAGGGTGTTGTACGTGAGAAGTCAGTTCACGAAGAAGTAATTTCCAACGTTATAGCTTTTACTAAAGAAATAGGCTTTTATATTGCCGGTTTAAGCTATTCTCCGATCAGAGGACCGGAGGGCAATATTGAGTATCTGATGCATATTGTAAAGAGTGAACCGGCTGAGGAGTTCACTCCAAACATAGAGGAGACAGTGCGAGAGGCTCACGAGGCACTGGATAAATGAGATGAATCATTTTTTGATAGTGGCAAATGCAGATAGAGATAAAAAATTGCTGGTCACGTGTGATCTGAAGGAAAGGCTTGAAGAACGTGGTGCAGAGGTTGATCTTCACATTACCAAAGCCTGTCCGGATGGTTCATATTCGTCATTGATCAATATAAAAGAAGGAGTTGAGTGTGTTCTTGTGCTTGGTGGTGATGGTACATTCATTGCTGCCGCCAGAGATATTGCTGAGCGTGAAATACCTATGCTCGGTGTAAACTTAGGAACACTTGGCTTTTTGACAGATATCGAAGTATCTCAGCTTGATACAGCAATTGATTCTCTTATGAATGGCAGGTACGAAATTGAAGAAAGAATGCTTCTTTGTGGAAAGGCATTTCACAAAAACGGAACACTGAAAGGTGAAACAAGAGCATTAAATGATGTAGTTCTTCATACTTCGGGCGGTATAAGGATGTCTGATTATACTTTATTTGTAAACGATTCAGAGCTCAGTGATTTTAGAGCTGATGGAATGATCGTTTGCACACCGACCGGCTCTACTGCTTATTCAATGTCTGCCGGGGGCCCTATCGTAGAGCCTACTGCAAGGATGATGGCGGTGACTCCTATTTGTCCGCATACTTTAAATACCAGAAGTATAGTATTATCTGAGCAAAGTGAAATATGTATCCGGGTTAATAATTCGGGCAGCGAGGTGAGTTTTGACGGTCACAACTCTTTACCATTAGATGAAGGGGACTACGTGGTTGTCAGACCATCGCGCAAAGTTACAAAGATTGTAAGGATAGAAAAGGGCAGTTTCTTAGCTGTTCTGAGTACAAAATTTCAATCCTGATTATAAGGAAATAGTAAATGAAGAAAAAAAGACAGCAAATGATCCTATCTCTTATAGAGAAGTACGAAATAGATACACAGGAGGAGCTTGCCGACAGACTTAAAGCTGAAGGCTTTGAAGTTACGCAGGCAACTGTGTCAAGAGATATTAAGGAGCTTAGACTTTCAAAAGTAGCTGGCTCAAATGGCAAAGTTAAGTATATCCAGGCGCCGACGGGTGACAGTATCCTTTCTGAAAAGTATATAAGAGTACTTAAAGAAGGAATGGTCTCTCAGGATGCCGCCGGTAATCTTCTTGTTATACATACCGTAGTCGGCATGGCTATGGCAGTCGCAACTGCGCTTGATAATCTTAAGCTTAAAGAAGTTTTGGGATGTATTGCAGGCGACGATACGATTTTCTGCGCAATCCGTAATGGGTCAGATGCAGAGGAAGTAAAAGAAAAAATAAATTCTATACTTTAATACGAACGTGTATGGGGAACTGAGGTTAAAGTATCATGCTTATAAGTTTAAACGTAAAAAATCTCGCTCTTATTGAGAAGGAAGAAGTGTACTTTTCGCGTGGACTCAATATCTTTTCGGGTGAGACCGGTGCAGGTAAGTCACTTTTGATAGGTTCTGTAAATCTTGGCCTCGGCGGAAAAGCCGGAAAAGATATAGTTAGAGATATTTCTAAGCCAGCTGAAATAGAGCTTGTTTTTTCTCTTGATTCTGAAGAAGAAAAGGAAAAGCTTGAGGCACTTGATATTCCTTTTGATGATGAAAAGACAGTTATCATCAAAAGGAGGATCAAAGACGGAAGAAGTGTTTTCAAGGTAAATGGAGAATCTGTTACGCTTCAGGCGTTAAAAGAGATAAGTTCACTTCTGATAGATATCCACGGTCAGCACGATCACCAGTCATTGCTTTATGAAAAAAATCATATGAAGATACTTGACAGCTTTGCAGGAGAAGAATGCAGCAAGGCATACGACATGTATCTGACTCAGTATAATGAGTATAAAGCATTAAAGGAAGAACTTGAGCGGCAGGATACAGACGAAGCATCCAGAGTCAGAGAAGCTGATCTGCTCAGATACGAAATTGATGAAATTGAAAGCGCCTCTCTTAAGGAAGGCGAGGACGAAGAACTGGAGCAGCAATTCCATCTGATGAACAATTCAAGAAAGATAGCTGAAGCTATCGGGACAGTATCTGAGCTCATAGGAGGGGACGAGTCCGCCGGAGATATGGTTGGGCGTGCGGTTAGAAGTTTTTCAGAAATATCAGATTTTGATGAAAATACAAGAAATCTTTATTCTGAACTCGAGTCTATAGATTCGATGATATCTGACTTCAGACGTGATATAGAAAGTTATCTTAAGGATATTGATTTTTCTCAAGATGATTTTACATCTGTTACGTCAAGACTTGATGTGATCAATCAGCTTAAGACCAAATATGGCAAGGACTATGATGAAATAGTCAATTCACTTGAGGAAAGAAAAGAACGTCTTGAAAAGATTGAGAACTTCGATATCTATCTTGAAAAATTGAAGGCGGAGATATCTGATAAAGAAAAGAAAATGCAGGATAATGCCGCAAAGCTCAGCAAGATACGTTCCAAGGCTGCTAATGTTTTAGGCAATAAATTGCAGGAGGCACTTGTTGCCCTCAATTTTCTAGATGTTAAATTTATGATAGACGTTTCACCTTCAAAGGCTTATACTGTATACGGAGGGGATAATGTTGAGTTTATGATATCAACAAACCCCGGAGAGCCGCTTAGACCGCTTAAGAATATTGCGTCAGGTGGTGAGTTGTCGCGAGTTATGCTTGCGTTGAAAACAGTGCTTGCGGATACTGATTCTATTGATACACTTATATTTGATGAAATAGATACAGGTATAAGCGGTCGTACAGCACAGAAGGTTTCAGAAAGTCTTTCCAAGCTTTCAAAGCGACATCAAGTCATTTGTATTACACATTTACCACAAATCGCTGCTATGGCAGATCACCATTTCCTTATTGCAAAAAGGGTTAAGGGTGAACATACTGTTACAGAAATAAAGGAACTTGAGAACGAAGATATTACTCTCGAGCTAGCAAGGATGCTTGGCGGTGCAGAGGTTACAGATACCGTGCTCCGCAGTGCAAGCGAGATGAAAAAGCTTGCAGATGATCTAAAATTAGGGGATTGAGAGGAGATTGTTATGAAAAATGTATTGTTTGTAGCATCAGAGGCAGTTCCATTTATTAAGACCGGTGGACTTGCTGATGTTGTCGGGTCGCTTCCATCTTGTTTTGACAAGAGATATTTTGATGTAAGAGTTATGATTCCTAAGTACAACTGTATGTATCAGAAGTACAAGGATATGCTTCAGTACATCACAAATTTCTATATGGATTATAATGGTCAGAGCACTTATGTTGGTATCTTTAAGACACAGTGGAATGGTGTAACTTTCTATTTTATTGACAATGAGTACTATTTCTCTGGTGAAAGTGCTTATACAACCGATATGAAGTGGGATCTTGAGAGATTTATATTCTTCTCAAAGGCAGCACTTTCTGCACTTCCACTTATAGATTTCCATCCTGATATCATTCATTGCCACGACTGGCAGACAGGTCTTATCCCTGTTTACCTTAAGGATTCATTCCGTCAGGGCGAGTTCTTCAGAGATATGAAGTCTGTCATAACAATTCACAATCTTAAGTTCCAGGGAACTTGGGATGTAAAGACGATCAAAGCTTTCTCAGGTCTTTCAGATTATTATTTTGCTCCTGATAAGCTTGAGGCATATGAGGATGCAAATATCTTAAAGGGAGGTCTTGTTTTTGCAGATGCGATCACAACTGTAAGTGATACATATGCAGAGGAGATCAAAACTGAGTTTTATGGCGAGAAGCTGGATGGTCTTTTAAGGGCAAGAGAGCATGATCTCAGAGGTATTGTAAACGGAATAGATTATGATGTTTATAACCCTGAGACTGATGAGTTCCTGCCGCATAAGTATAATCTCAAGACATTCCGTAAGGAAAAGATAAAGAATAAGAGAGCTCTTCAGACACAGCTCGGTCTTGACAGAAATGACGGTGCATTTATGATAGGTATCGTTTCAAGACTTACAAGTCAGAAGGGTCTTGACCTTGTTGCATATATTATGGATGAGCTCATGCAGGAAGATGTACAGGTAGTTATCCTTGGTACAGGTGAGGAGCAGTATGAAAATATGTTCCGCCACTTTGACTGGAAGTACAACAACAAGTGCAGAGCAAATATATACTATTCAGAGGAGCTTTCACACAAGATCTACGGATCATGTGATGCATTCCTGATGCCTTCACTCTTTGAGCCTTGTGGTCTTTCACAGCTCATGGCTCTTAGATATGGTACAGTACCTATCGTTCGTGAGACAGGTGGTCTTAAGGACACTGTAGAACCATACAATGAGTATGAGAGCAAGGGAACAGGTTTCTCATTTAAGAATTACAATGCACATGAGATGCTTAATGCGATCCGCTATGCAAGAGGTGTATTCGTAGCTCATAGAAGAGATTGGAATAAGATCATCGACAGAGGAATGCAGACAGATTTCTCATGGCAGAACTCAGCAAGACAGTACCAGGATATGTATGACTGGCTGAGACCATAATTAAAAATTCAAAATGATGCTAACTGGAAAAGACTTTTGACCCTGGCATCGTACATGGTTTGCAATACTACGTAGAGTGGTGTTGCAAACCATTTTTTATTGCGCCAAAAACCTTGACAAATAGTTATTTAAATATTAATATCTAAAAGTATTTAACTAAAGAAATTTAACTAAAATTATTTAATTTTTGTCGGGATTAGGAGAGGTTATGAATATCAACGGAAAAGAGTTATTACATGGCATCATTCAGGGCGGAATGGGAGTAGGTGTCTCTCTTTCAGAGCTTGCTGGAAACGTAGCAAAGATGGGTTGTATGGGAGTTATCAGCTCAGTAAATATCGGTTATACAGAAGAAGATTTCCTCACAAATCCAGTTGAGGCTAATCTTCGTGCTTTGGCAAAACATATAAAGCGTGCAAAAGAGATCGCAGGTGCTAATGGTTTAGTAGCAGTAAACATCATGGTCGCAGTAAGTCATTATGATGAGACAGTTAAATGTGCAGTAGAGGCAGGCGCAGATGCTATTATTTCCGGAGCAGGTCTTCCTCTTAATCTTGCAGAGCTTGTTAAAGACAGTGATACTTTATATGCGCCTATAGTATCAAGCGGAAAAGCAGCAATGCTTCTTTGTAAGAACTATGCACGCAAATATCAGTCTATTCCTGATTTTATTGTTATTGAAGGACACAAGGCGGGCGGCCATTTAGGTTTCAAGGCAAATGATCTTGAAAAGGGAACCTGCCAGGAAAATCTTAATATTTTGGAAGATGTTAAGAAAGCAATCAAGCCTTATGAAGAGGAATTCAATAGAGAGATAAAAGTCTTCCTTGCAGGTGGTATATTCACAGGAAGTGATATTGCTGAGGCTATAGAGCACGGTGCAGACGGAGTTCAGATCGGTACAAGATTTATTGCTACAAATGAATGCGATGCAAGCGAAGTATTTAAGAACGTTATAGTTGAGGCTAAGGAAGAGGATATAAAGATAATAAAGAGTCCTGTAGGAATGCCTGCAAGAGCTGTTTTCACTCCTATGCTTCAGGGACTTGAGGAGGGTAAGACATTATATGCTGAGAGATGTAATAATTGTCTTACAGCTTGCCCAAAGGGCGATAAGGTTCCATACTGTATAAGCCGTGCGCTTATAGCAGCTGTAACGGGAAATAAAGAAGAAGGTCTTTTCTTCTGTGGAGAGAATGCTGCCCGCGTTGACAAGATCGTAAGCGTAAAAGAGCTTGTAGAAGAGCTTGTAAACGAGTGCAATGCAGCGCTTCCTGAGGGAATAACATTTTGATTATAGGAGAGAAGCTATGCTTCAGAAATGTTTTACAACGATATATTCCAAATTTAAGCTATACTCATATCAGCATTTTTTTGGACAATGGAAAGAGCGTGAGGTCTCACTTACAACTGTAGAGACATTTTGTATGGAGATCATATATAATCTTGGAACGCCGACAGTTAATGAGTTTGCAAAGATGGCCAATATATCGTCAGCAAATGCTGCATATAAGATAAATAATCTTGTAAAAAAGGGTTATTTAAGGAAAGTCCAGTCAGAGGAAGACAGGAGAGAGTTCCATCTTGAGGTTACAGACAGATATAAAGATTACTGTGCTATCAATCAGGACTATTTAATGGAGGTCATGCGCAGAGTAAAAGATAAACTCTCAGAGGAAGAATTAAAGGAATTTGAAAGATATCTTACTTTAATGAGTGATCTGATGACAGAAGTGCAGATAAAAGAAAACGAGTAGGCGATTGAGCCTACTCGTTTTCTTTTATCTTACTTATTTATTTATGTCTTTTTTAAGAACTCCAAGGAGTGCGCATGTAACCACAGAACCTATAAGCCATGCAACGATGTACATGAGAGGATTGCCAACTGTAGCAAATACGAAAACTCCACCGTGAGGAGCGCGAAGTGTACATCCGAAGAGTGCTGAAAGAAGTCCGGCTACACCTGCGCCAGCCATTGTTGCCGGGATAACATGTCCAGGATCAGCTGCTGCAAATGGGATAGCACCTTCTGTGATAAATGATGCACCCATGATGATGTTTGAAACCCATGAAGATTTTTCAGCTACTGTGAACTTCTTAGGGAATATCTTACATGCAAGTGCGATACCAACCGGAGGAACCATACCACCAGCCATAACTGCTGCCATTGAAATAAATGCTGCCTTTTCAAGTGATGGATCAAGAGCTGCCTGTGCAAGCATACCTGTACCAAATACATAAGCTGCCTTGTTGATCGGGCCTCCCATATCGATAGCCATCATAGCTCCGAGAAGGAGTCCAAGAAGCCAGATCTGTCCACTGTTGTAGATAGAATTAAGTCCGTTTGAAAGAGCTGTATTGATAAGACCGATGATTGGGTTGAAGATAAAGCACATCAGTATACCAATGATCAAAACACCACAAAGTGGATAAATAAGTGTTGGGCGAATACCATTAAGTGACTCTGGAAGAGCTTCAGTAACTTTCTTGAGCCAGTTTACAACAAAGCCAGAAACGAAACCGATAACAATACCGCCTAAGAAACCGGAAACAGTGTTAACACCATCGCCCGCAAAAGCAAACTTCTGAATGAACTGGCTGAAAGCATCTGTGTTACTTCCAAATCCTGTCCAGCTGTCAATATATCCTGCTAAAGCAGCATTTCCGGCTGATGCAAGCATACCACCGGTGAAACCTACAGCAAGACCCGGACGGTCAGCGATAGAGTATGCAATGTAACCTGCAAGAACAGGAACCATAAGTCCCATTGCCTGTCCGCCGACATACTTAAGGAATGCTGCAAGTGGTGTAGCAGAACCGAAAGATCCGCCTGCTGTTGCACCATAACCGGCAAGAGTATCTATAAGGAATGCAATAGCAACTAAGATACCGCCTCCGATAACAAATGGAAGCATGTGTGAAACACCACTCATAAGGTGTGTATAAGCCTGATGTCCGATACTTCCGCTTGGTGCTGATGATGCAGCTTCATCTGATGAAGCAGAAGCTGTGTAAAGAGGAGCTGTACCATTTGTAGCCTTTGTGATAAGGTCCTTTGGCTTATTGATACCATCTGCAACATGGACTTCCAGGAGGCGCTTACCAGCGAAACGCTCCATAGGAACCTTTGTGTCAGCTGCAACGATAACGCCTTTGGCACCTTTTATTTCATCATCAGTGAGAACATTCTTGGCACCGCCGCTGCCGCGTGTTTCAACCTTTATCTTAATGCCCATGTCTTTGCCTGCTTTTTCCAAAGCTTCAGCAGCCATATATGTATGTGCAATACCTGTAGGGCAGGCTGTAACTGCAACTACGTCAAAGCCGGAATTCTGAGATGATGCCTTTGCATTTTCCTCTGCCTCGCGTGCATCCTCAGCTTTAGTGATGATTGAAAGAAACTCATCAGTAGACTTTGCATTTCTAAGATTGTTTACAAATGTCTCATCCATAAGAAGAGCAGAGAGACGTGAGAGCACCTGAAGGTGCACGTTATCTTTGGTATTAGGCGCTGCAATCAAAAATACAATATTTACAGGCTCGCCATCAAGAGAATCATATTCAACTCCTTTAGGGAGTACCATTGCTGCAAGACCCGGTGCTTTGACTGTGTCTGATTTGCAGTGAGGAATAGCAATACCATCGCCTATACCGGTAGTTGATTCATCTTCACGTGCGAAAACACCTTTTTTATAAACCTCTTTATTTGAAAGGTTTCCGCGTTTTGCCATCAGGTCAACCATCTTTTCGATGACTTCTTTTTTGCCAGATGCACTGCCGTTAAGCTCGATGCATTGTGGTGCAAGTAAATCTCTTACTCTCATTAGAAAATCCTCCTGTGTCAACGACATATATGCCGTTGTTCCCTCCAATTTAGTTTAGTATTTATTGTAAGTAGCTTTCTTTGCCAAATTGTTTAAGCAGCTCAGAAACCTCTTCTTTAGTAGCAAAATAATCTGAGAAAGCAGAAGCACTTCCGGTGCAAAGTCCCATATAAAATGCTTTTTCAAAATCATTGCTGCTGATGTAACCGGCTAAAAATCCCGCAACCATAGAATCGCCTGCGCCTACAGAATTCTTAACTTTTCCCTTTGGTGGGTTGCTTTCAAATACCTGTCCGTCTTCAGTTACAAGTAAAGCACCTTCACCGGCCATAGAAACGAGGACATTTCTTGCTCCCTTTTCCTGCATTTTCTTTGCATATGGGATAACATCTTCCTTTGTCTCAAGCTTCACGCCAAATATCTCGCCCAGCTCATGGTTGTTTGGCTTAATGAGGAATGGCTTATATTCAAGTACATTGAGAAGCAGATCCTTTGTAGCATCTACAACGATCTTTAAGTCTTTACCCTCGAGGTACTTCATGATATCCATATACATTGACTCAGGCATTACAGATGGGATGCTGCCTGCAAGTACAAGGATATCACCGCTCTTAAGCTCATCGAGCTGGGAATAAAGCTTGTCGATATCTGCTTTTCCGATTGCCGGACCCATACCGTTGATCTCTGACTCTTCATTACTTCTGAGCTTTACGTTGATACGTGAGATACCCTCAGCTACTTCAATGAAATTGCTGTTTATCTGCTTAGTGGAAAGAAGTCTTACTATCTCCTTACCGGTAAAGCCGGCCATAAAACCGAGAGCCATTGACTCAAATCCGAGATTTTTGAGTACCATTGAAACATTTATGCCCTTTCCGCCGGGAAACATGAGCTCAGTATTGGTACGATTGACCTTGCCAACTTCAAAATTGTCAACAGATACGATATAGTCCAGAGAAGGATTAAAAGTTACAGTGTAAATCAAACTTTACACCTCCTTTACATTTTTATTTTTTCTATACTTGGGGCTCGCATTATCGGTCAGGACTGTCGCAGAATTAAATTTCCCGAAAGTGACTGATGCTACAATGTCAAATTTGCTTTCGTCACAAAGAACAAAGCTCTCTTTGCACTGCCTCATAGCCGCACGTTTTATCATAGCTTCCTTCATCTCAGGTGTGGTAAAGCCTTTTTCTTCACTGACGCCATTTGTACCAAAAAATCCCTTCGTAAAATTGTATTTAAGAAGTGACTCAATTGCTTCTTCACCAATGATAGCCTCAGTAAGGCTCTTAAACTCACCGCCGAGAATCTGTACTTTGAAGCCCATGGAAGCGAGCCTCATCGCATGTGGAAGTGAATTGGTAACATATATGGCACCCTTTGCTTTAAGTGACGGTATCATTTGTGCGGTAGTAGTACCGGCATCTAAATAAACGAAATCAACATCCGTAATGAGAGAAGCGGCATAAGAGCCAACTCGCTGTTTAGCATCAACATGCTGTCCCATACGGACACTGACGCTGTCATCTTGAGTAAACAAAGCTCCCTGACTTGTAGTCGCACCACCATGCACTCGATTAAGCCTTCCTTCACGATCAAGTGTAAGCAGGTCACGACGTATAGTAGATTCCGAAGCACCGATCTCTTCCATCAGCTCGGCGACTGTAACGCTGCCCTTCGTATCTACGAGCGACACTATCCTTGCAAGTCTTTCTTCTGCAAGCATAAATTCCTCCTTTCGTAAATAATAAATTACAGTTGAACCTTTCATAACCGTTCATATTCGTTCAACTATAGTCATTATAAAATATATAAACGTTCAATTTCAATCATTTTCGTTCAATTCTGGTGTAGAATATACACTGCATTTTTTGTGCAAAATGACAAATAATTGCTACTTTCATGATAAGATGTTATTATGAAAGCATAATTAGTCAAAAAAATAACGGAGGTAATGTATGGACTCAAGAAGTGAAGAATTGTTGAAGGAACTTATCAAGGCTAATGAGAAAACCATGAAAGCGCAGAGGGCTACCAATATCATACTTATGTGCTTTATGGCGATAATTGTTATAGCCGGAATAATAGTGATACCGATTGCAGCTTCACTATTAGCCAAAGTGAACAATCTTCTGTTCCAGGCAGAAGATGTACTTGTAACGATAAAGGATACAACTACTCAGGTAAGCACAATGGTTTCAGCAAATGCAGCACCTCTTACAGAATCTGTTGAAAAGCTTACTACATTGGATATCGATGGACTTAATAAAGCCATCACTGACCTGCAGGATGCTATCGGACCAATGGCAAATGCTATGAGGATTTTTAAATAAGGAAAGAAAAATATTTGTATGATAGATATCGATACTTTTCCAACCAATAAGATAGGTGACTTGGAATACCGTATAGGACGGGTATTTCCATTTGGTGCAACTATCATTGACAATGCAATTAATTTCAGTGTCTTTTCGAAAGAGGCAACAAGCTGTACATTGTTGCTTTTTCATCATGGAGAAAGAAAGCCATTCGTAAAGATCCCATTTCCGGAAGAATTTCGTATAGGCAGTGTTTTTACCATGATGGTGTATGGCATAAATATCGATACTACTGAGTACGGATATTGTTTCGATGGTGAATATGCGCCTGAGAAGGGGTTACTTTTTGATAAAAGTAAGATCTTGCTTGATCCTTATGCCAAATCTGTTTCAGGCAGGACATTTTGGGGCGTAAAGCCTGATCCTAAAAATCCATTTCAACATAGGGGAAATTTCATATATGAGGACTATGACTGGGAAGGGGACAAGCAGCTTGAATACAGGCAGAAGGACATTATCATTTATGAGATGCATGTCAGATCATTTACCAAACACCCTTCAAGTACTGTGAAATATAAGGGCACTTATGCAGGCATACTTGAAAAGATTCCTTATTTAAAGGAATTGGGGGTAAATTGTATAGAACTCATGCCTATATTTGAATTTGATGAATTTGAAAATTCACGTATTGTTGATGGAAGGACGCTTTATAATTACTGGGGTTACTCTACGATAGATTTCTTTGCGCCAAAGGCAGGATATGCGGCATCGGCTCCTTTTGGCATGCAGTCTGATGAAGTAAAGAATCTTGTAAAGCATCTGCATCGCAATGGTATAGAGGTGATACTTGATGTCGCATTTAATCATACAGCTGAGGGAAATGAAGATGGTCCATATATTTCATACAAAGGAATAGACAATAGGACTTATTACTTACTGACTCCAAATGGCGAGTATTATAATTTCAGCGGGTGTGGTAATACGCTTAACTGCAATAACGCGGTAGTCAGAAATATGATTCTTGACTGCCTCAGATATTGGGTTTCGACGTATCATATTGATGGCTTTAGATTTGATCTTGCTTCTATACTTACAAGGGACGAGTTGGGCTCACCTATGCTGACACCGCCATTGATAGAAACTCTGGCACAGGACCCGGTACTGAGTAAGACGAAGTTGATAGCAGAAGCATGGGATGCGGGAGGACTATATCAGGTTGGATCTTTTCCATCATGGGACAGATGGTCTGAATGGAATGGTAAGTATCGTGACTGTCTCAGAAGATTTATAAAGGGAGATGGCGATAGAGCACCGGAAATGTATAAACGAATACGCGGTTCTGATGACCTTTATGGGCATAGAAGTGCTGAAGCTTCGATAAACTTTGTCACATGCCATGATGGTTTTACTTTGTATGATCTGGTTTCTTATAATGAAAAACATAACGAAGCCAATGGTGAAAACAATAAGGACGGAAGTGATAATAACGATAGCTGGAATTGTGGAGCAGAAGGAGATACCAGGGATAGGGAAATCAATGAGCTTAGGTTCAGACAGATGAAAAATATGCTTACCATACTTTTTACAAGCCGTGGTGTTCCCATGATCTTGTCGGGGGATGAGTTTGCCAATACGCAGTGGGGCAATAACAATGCATACTGTCAGGATAATGAGATTTCATATATAGACTGGTCATATCTTGGAAGAAACAGGGAGTTTTTTGAATATGTTAAAAATCTGATAGCTCTGAGAAAAGAGCATCCTGTAATGCGAAACAGAAACTATTTTTATGAGAAAAATGGTACAGGCTATCCGGAATTGTCATTCCATTCTCAAAATGTATGGCAGTTTGATGAAAATAAGCCAACATTGAATTTTGCATATCTATATGCTGAAGATGCAAAGAAATTTAAAAAGAAAAAAGACTGCTTTATATTTATAGCAGTCAATGCATATTGGGAAGATTGCTACTACGAACTCCCAATCATACCAAAGCCTTTGAACTGGCATTTACGCGCTTGCAGCGTGGGCAAGTCCTTCTCTTCCGGAAAAGAGATAAAGGCTTTGGATCAGAAAGGATTCATGCTTAAAGCAAGAAGTACAGCAGTATATATTTCAAGGTAAGGGTTTTAATATGCTTAATGCCCTTACAATGAAAATACAGGATAGCAGTGCGCGCCGGACTGAGCTTCTATGATATAGTCATGAGATTCACCATCAGAAGTATTTATTCTGGCGTGATTTCCGCTGTTGAATATTGTGATCGAAAATGAAAGTTTACCGCTTTCACCATAGTATTCATAGTATTCCTTAATATCAGTATCTTCAGTTAATTCAGAAGCTTCAGACTCATTATCGTAAATATAATCGTTAATGAGCTCTGCAGCTCTGGCTACAGTAGTACTATTGCCTTTTACAAAAAGAGAAGGCTCGATAGTATGAAATACATTTACTGCGGTAGCAGAAGTATCAAGACCATATATAACAAGGTTTGGATCATTTACAGCTCTATATGGTTCTTCTGTAGCTGCATTATCCTCTGAAACGCTTTCGGAAGGTTCAGCTTCGATAGGAACAACGACTATTGCGTCGTCATCAGATGTTGAGGATTTTTCAATATCTGAAGGATTGCTGTCCGTTGGGGCAGAAGCTTCGGCTAAAGTGCCGGATTCTGTAGTTTCATATTCTTCGGTTGAAAATAACTCAGCACCGGCCTCAGCGATATTTGCAAAAACATTTTGATTATTCGCAATCAAATAACAACCGATAGCAGTAGTCAATACTGCAACGGTACCAACAGTTGTCAAAATTTTTCTCATAAAACCACTCTCAAATCTAATAATTTTTAGGATCAACTTATAGCAAACGACTATTGTCGTTTGCTGCGCCAGATTTTGGCCGCTGAAAGCGGCATATATCCTAACAAAATCTGTGTGCATCCTCGCGGAGCATTAAAGTGAATGGCAGATTTATCTGACATTCACTTTAAACCATTTCTCATATTGTAAATATGATTGATAAAAATTGCAAGAAAAAAGTGCATAAATCACATATTATTCATTGTTTGTTGTTTTGTACTTTTACATTTAGTAATTATTGATTAGAAGCAATGATATTAAATTAACAATGTCATATGATTTTCTCGAAACGAAGATATAATGATAAACTCAATAAGGAGGACTATGATGGCTGTATTAAATCACAGAAAAGTAGCGGTTATTGGTTGTGGATTTGTTGGTGCTGCTTCTGCGTTTGCACTTATGGAGAGCGGATTATTCTCTGAAATGGTCCTTATCGATGCAAATAAAGAAAAGGCAGAAGGTGAGGCTCTTGACATCAGTCACGGACTTCCATTCGCAAAGCCTATGAATATCTATGCAGGTGATTACAAGGATATAGCTGATGCGTACGTGATCGTTGTTACAGCGGGCTCAGGTCAGAAACCAGGCGAGACTAGACTTGACCTTGTAAAGAAAAATGTTGGTATATTCAAGTCGATCATTCCTCAGATAGCTGAGGTTAACAAGGACGCTATCATGCTTATAGTTGCTAATCCTGTAGATATACTTACATATGCTGCAAGACAGCTTTCGGGATATCCTGAGAACAGAGTATTTGGCTCTGGAACAACACTGGACACAGCAAGACTTAAGTATCTGCTCGGGCGTCATCTTGAAGTGGATAGCAGATCTGTACATGCATTTATCATCGGTGAGCATGGTGACAGCGAAATAGCTGCATGGAGCAGCGCAAATGTTTCCGGTATACCGCTTAATGATTTTTGTGAGATGAGAGGACATTTTGAGCACGATGCTTCAATGAAAGCAATTGCAGAAAATGTTAAGAACAGTGCTTACGAGATAATTGAGAAGAAGGGTGCTACATATTATGGTATCGCAATGTCTGTAAAGAGGATTTGCGAGGCGATAGTCAGAGACGAGAAGACTATCCTTCCTGTATCAAGTATTCAGCATAATAATCATGGCATATCGGATGTTGCGCTCAGTATGCCTGCAATCGTAGGAAAAGATGGTGTCGAGTGTACAGTTCCGATCAGTCTGAATGACGCAGAGATCGAAGCTCTTAGAGCATCAGCTGATACATTAAAGAATGTGATCAAAGACGTTCTCTAAAGAGAATAATATCAGGGCAGAGAATTAATTTTCTCTGCCCTGTAATATTTTTATCATATGTTTTTCTCATAACGCCCATTTTTATTAACGAATCCGTTTTTGCTAAGATAATCCTTGTGATGTATATCAGGACCGGAGTAGGTAAAAGAAGTAAAACCTTCATTCGGAAGCTTGGAGAAAATGAATTTTCCTATTGAAAAATCTCTAAATTCTGGAAACGAGTAGTCTAAAAGTATATCTAAATTTGAATCCGAAGTCTTTTTTCCTATAAAGATTCCCACCGGATTGCCGTTGTAGCAGGTAATATATGCTGTATCAGCTTTGTCAAAATTAAAGGATAATCCCGGAAACCATTTTAAAATATCTTCTTTTGCTCTATTTATAGAGTATTTAAGCATGGAATCATCAAGGGATACCTTTACCAGTTCGTATTCCCTGTTTTCTTTATTGGTATTGCTCATCTTGACCAGATAATAGATATTTATCAATACGAGGCAAAAGTTCATGAAAGCAGTGGGATATGACTTTATGATAACAGCATAAACTGTAAATATAGAGCTTCCTATAGTATTCACTATTCGGAGCTTTCGCACCGATACCATGAGAAATGATATAAGAACCAACGCTGAACCGGTATAGCCGGCGATTTCAATCAACATCTTATTGTCCATTTTGATACCTCTTTTCGTTTTTCATTATATCAATACTTTAATCTGTATATCGGCTAAATACAAAGGAAAATAAAGCCGGAATATGGGAAAAAACGAAGAATTAAAATTTTTATAAACTTATATTTTGATGGATAGAATATAGTATAATTTAAATGCATCAGTTTGGATTTTACTTATATGGGGGGACAAACTATGGATTATGCTGATAGGTCATCACTAGTATACACAAATGATCAGTGCATAGGCTGCAATAAGTGTATTAACGCCTGTCCTGCAATGGGGGCGTGCATGTCTGTCGATGAAATGGCAGGCTATGGGCGCAAGATCGAGGTTAATGCCGATTATTGTGTGGCGTGCGGAGCGTGTATTGATGCATGTAAACATGGAGCAAGAAAGTTTTATGATGATACAGAGCGATTTTTTGAGGATCTTAAAAAGGGTGAAAAGATCTCAGTTGTAATCGCTCCTGCTTTTCTTGCAAATTATCCGAAAGAATACGGACCGGTACTTGGTGGGCTGAAAAAATGCGGAGTAAACAGGATTATCTCTATTTCCTTTGGCGCTGATATATGTACATGGGGATACTTAAATTATATCCAAAAGTACGATTTTATTGGCGGCATTTCACAACCATGTCCGGCAGTTGTAAGGTATATTGAAAATTATACACCGGAGCTTCTGCCAAAGCTTTTTCCGGTGCAGTCCCCGCTTATGTGCGGAGCAATATATATGAGAAAAGTTTTGGGAATAAAAGATAAACTTGCTTTTATTTCTCCTTGTATCGCAAAAAAGATGGAAATTGAGGATCCGAATAATGCAGGATTGGTTCAGTACAATGTGGCTTTTACTCATTTGATGAATTATGTAAAAGAAAACAACATCTACGGTCCTGATGCAACAGATGAAATTGAGTATGGATTAGGCTCAATTTATCCTACTCCGGGCGGACTCAAGGAAAATGTGTACTGGTTCTTGGGCGAAGATGTAGCTGTCCGCCAGATAGAGGGCGAAAAAAGACTATATGAGTGGCTTCAGAACAATAAAGACCGCATCAAGGGTGGAAAGACTCCATTTGTATTTATTGACGCCTTGAATTGTGAAAATGGATGTCTATGCGGAACAGCAGTAGATCCAAAGATGAGCGAAACAGATGATGCATTATACAATATTCTGAAAATAAAAGAAAATTCAAAGAAGAATAAGAAAGGTGATGCATGGTCAAGACCGGATACTCCTCAAAAGCGTTTGGCAAATCTTAATAAACAGTTTAAGAATCTGCGACTCGAAGATTATCTGCGTAAATATACAGACAGATCTTCAAAGGCTTCCTACAAAGAGCCTACGGAAAAACAGAGAAATGAGATCTTTGATTCTATGGGAAAAACGACCAGGGAGTCAAGAGAAATAGACTGTACCTGCTGTGGATATGATACATGCCGGGATATGGCAAAAGCAATTTTCAACGGATTTAATGTAAAAGACAATTGCATACATTATCAGAAAGATCTTGTACAGCAGGAAGTTATGAGAGCTGAGCAGTTGGCGAAAGAAGTTGAAAAGCGTCATGATGAAGAAATCGCAGAACGAAACAGGCTTGTGGAGGCAATCTCTGACATAAATACGCAGTTTGACGAACTTAATACGGCAATAGATATAATGATGAATGGTAACAAGTCAAACGCAAAGGATTCTGAAAGTATTGCTGAAAAGATTACGGATGTATCGCAGTTCACTGCAGAGCTTAAAGACGCTATGGAGGATATCAGAGGTCTGATAGACCAGCTTGCTGTAGACAGCAATAAAGTAGTGGAAATAGCAAACAGCACAAATTTGCTGTCACTAAATGCCTCGATCGAAGCTGCGCGCGCAGGAGAAGCAGGAAAAGGATTTGCGGTAGTAGCTTCACAGATAAGTACTTTGGCGGCAAATTCCAAAAAGACTGCAAGCAACAGCACAACAAATCAGTCAAAGATTGATGGTGCTGTGGTTGATATCATGAAAAAATCTGAAGTACTGGCAGCGGGCATCGACCAGATAAACAGCATGACTCATAATCTCGCTGAGTCGACTGAGAAGATGTCTGCCAATACAGTAAGTATAAGGGAAATCATAAATTGCGTTAAGGACATACTTGATCAACTTACGAGTGACGGCAAAAGTAACTGCATTTTATAAAGTGCAAATAAACTATAAAAAATCTTGATAAACTTCCCGATATAATTTATGACATGATGTTTATGAAACTATCGGAAAGGACTTGACAGCTATGATGCAGGGAAGCACAATTGACAAGACAAGACAAGACAAGACAAGACAAGACAAGACAAGACAAGGGTTGATTATGCTCTTTTGTGTCTAGTAAAATATTTTAATGACGGATAACCGCCGAAAATAACGGGGGCAATTATGGCCCTGTTATTTCGGCGGTTTTTTGTTTTTGGAGGGCAGTGATATGGAGAGTAAATGGATATTAAAAGTGATCGTAAAGACGATCTTGACAGTTATCCTGACGATTTTTGTATGCGTGGCATTACTTGTGACTACAGCTTGTATTCCAAGATCCATGATACAGAAACAGTCGGAGGTAAGTGCTGAATATTTTGCAACAAAGGCTCCTTTTCAGGTGCTGATAGGGGATTATATCAATTCTATGCAGGATAATTATTCAGATACTGTACTTTGCAACATTATTTACTGTATCGACACACAACAGCCATTGAAGTCAGTGATAGAAGCAAAGTATGCACAAGAGCCAGATCAGGAAAACTATGAGGGATACAGAAAAGTTGTAAGGGGAGAAACTGAGGCTAATGCTGAGTATGGTCGCTATTGGCATGGGACAATGTTGTTGCTGCGCTCTTTGATGATTTTGTTTTCGATAAAGACTATTAGATTTATTTTTGGTACAGCGATAGTTCTTCTTCAGGCATTGATCATTTTTATATTGGCTAAGAGAGGTCATATTTCTTTTTGTGGCTGCTATATTATTTCTTTTATTTTAGTCCAGCCATGGATGTTCTTTACATCACTTGAGTATTCGACAGCATTTCTGACAGCAACAGTGGTGGAATTGGCTATACTTATGAAAAAGAAAAAACAAACAGATATCGATACAATGCCGTTTTTTGCAGCAGTAGGGGTTATAACCTTTTTTGTAGATTTTCTTACTACAGAGACGTTAACTTTTACTTTGCCAATGATGATATTGCTGGTAGAAAATAATGGAGTTGAAAGAAAATGCAGATATATATTGAAAAATGGTGTCTGTTGGATAGCAGGATATTTCGGAATGTTTATAACTAAGGTCTTATTTCTTCTTGCTATATCTGGAAAGGAGGTAGCTGAATCATCTATAGCAGAAGGGTTTTTAAGAGTAGGTGGAGAAGTACGGCAGGGTAATATATCAATTGCCCCGGTTGTTAATGCATTAGGTAGATTTGATGGGGCAATATGGCACAATCTTGCCTGTCTTTATCCTATTTCGACGAAAAATATGAAAGAGCCGTTGGCATGGCTGACAAGTCTTTTGATATTGATAGTCGGATTAGGAATGGTTTATCTTTTCCATGACAAAATACAATGGGGATTATTCTTTCCGCTTACATTGATAGCAATGATACCATATGCGAGATTTTTGGTGCTTTCGAATCATTCGTATATTCATTTTTTTATTACTTATCGTGCGCAGATGGTGTCAATAAGTGTTTTTCTATTCTTTGTTTATGAGAATAGTTTTAAGATATTGGCTAATGCTAATAGAAGGAATAGAGTTAGGACTTCGCATTAGCGCTTATGAGGAAGGAGCTTTTATATGAAAGCAGAACGAAGTAAAGGGCAGATATTAAAAGCCGAATTAAAGGGCTTGCAGCAATTTTGCTGGCAGGAGTGCTGAGTATTACCGCGGTTCCAATGTTGGAGGTGAAGGCAGAGGAGGGGGAAATCAATACATATTATTTAGAGGTTAGCCCTAGATGGAAAAATCCGACAAAAATAGAATTTACAAGTGGAGTTCTCGTTGAGGGATTAGGGGATTCTATTGATACTTTCAGAGCTGCTGGTAGGTGGGCTTCTTGGTTTGATGAATATTTGCGTATATCTTGTCAGGCAAGTTATTACATGTCTGAATCAAATAAACCTGATAATATTGTAGTTGATGATAATCATGCAGGTGGACCTGAAAAAGTAAAAATAGAAAGAGACAGTGACTATAATTATATTTGCTACATAGGCACAGAATTTAAGGGAACATTATTAGATAAAGATGGCGATGAATGGAAATATAGCATAGATTTTGATGAAGATGATAATAGATGGTTCGTAGATGTAGATGAAAGCAAGAAATATAAGACTTTTACCGAAAAATATAATGGACAAGACATATTATATATTAATTTAGCAGAAATAATGAGAAAGACATCTGATACAGTTACTATAAAAAGTGCTGAACCTGGTAGCGAGGCAGTTTCAGGAACTGTATCTACTCTGAAAACAGGAAAAAACGGAGGGCGATTATATTATGCCAATATTGGGTCTGGAAATTGCTTGAACATCTTTTTTAATGGAGATTCTGTTTTAGAGTGGACAGAATTTCAAAAAAAATATAGTAATTATTATTATGTTAATGGTAATACTAGACCAGAAACGCTCCAGCTTTATACACCAAGTGAAATAGAATTAAAGCCCAATACGACTTATAGCGTTCTTTATGAAATGGGAAATACAAACGATAACTATGTAGATGCACTGATTAATATAAATGAATGGGATTCTTTGGAAGTACTTGACAAGCCAACAGCAATAACCGGCTTAACATATACAGGCGAATCACAAGAATTGATTAAAGCAGGCTCAACAGATAAAAATGGAACGATGAAATATGCAGTGACTACAACTGATGCTGAGCCTGACGCGGATGCATATAAAGAAGCATTGCCTGTGGCTACTGATGTTGGCACTTACTATGTATGGTATAAGGCAGCAAGTACAACAGAAGGATACGATGACTCTGCTGCCGACAAGGTGACCGTTGAAATTAAGAAGACATCGCTTAATGAAGCCACAGTAACACTTAATAATTCATCCTTTACATATACCGGTGAAGAACAAAAAGTAACTGTAAACAAAGTAATGCTTGGTGAAACTGAGCTTACAAAAGATGACTATGAAGTAAGCGGAACGACAGCCGCAACTGAAGTCGGCACTTATAAAGTTACAGTGACCGGTAAAGGTAATTACGAGGGTACAGCTGCTGCCGAGTGGAAGATAACTTCTGCTGATGATAACGGTGGAGACGGACTTACAGATGATCAGAAACCATCGGTCAAATCATCACTTAAATATACTGGAACAGTTGTGGAGCTTGTAAATACTCCAACTGAAAAGCTGCCTGAAGGCTATAAGATTGCCTATGTGCTTGGAGATAATGCGACTGATGTTCCGGCAGGTGAATGGAGTGACAGCATACCTACAGCAGAGAATGTCGGAACATATTATGTATGGTATAGGATTACTAACGGTGACGGAAATGATGTTTACAGGGCTTGCATAACTGCAACCATAGGTAAGGCAATACCTGCCTATACAGCTCCTACAGGTATTACAGCAGTCAAGGGACAGACACTTGCGGATGTGAAGCTTCCTGCAGCTGATAATGGTACATGGAAATGGGTTGATGCTGAAACTACATCAGTAGGAGAAATCGGAGATAATAAGTTTACGGCAACTTTTGTTCCAAATGACACTGCAAATTATGAAGAAGTAAAGAATATAGAAGTTATAATCAGTGTAAAAGATGAAGAGACACCGGATGATCCAGAGAATCCGGACAATCCAGACACACCTGAAACACCGGAGAATCCAGACAATCCGGATACACCAGACAACCCGGATAAGCCGTCAAATGAAGACAAGCGCGCGAATATTGATTTTGCAGATGTGGATGAAAATATTAAAAAGGTTGAATCTGAAGACCTCTCATCATATACCGACGAGCAGACCGGTGAAAAGGTTCAAGTTACCATGAAGGTTACTTCAAAAACTTCAGAAGCAGTAGACTCTGAGACAGCCAATTTCATAATGGAAATGGTTGGTGAGACCTACGAGGGAATGGGCGTTGATGAGGTAAAGAATGAGTATCTTGATATCAGAATCACCAAGAGCGTAGACGGTGGAGCAGAGACGGAAGTAAAAGATCTTGGAAGAGTTATCGAGATAGCGGTTTCCTATGACCTTAGAGGAAAATACAATCCGGTAATAATGAGAGAGCACGATGGCGAAGTAGTTAAGTTTAAGAGACTTGACAGCCGTGCTGCAAACAATAAGGAAGATGCGACTTTCTATGTTGATGAAGAGAACCAGATAATATATCTTTATGCACAGTATTTCTCAACATACTCGATAGCATATACAACAGTACCGTCATATCAGATCGACATTGATGATGGCAACGGAAATGTTGATCAGATAGTAGTTGCAAATGGCGCAACAATTGCTGAGCCGAAAACTCCGGTAAGGGAAGGCTATAAATTCCTTGGATGGTATGTAGGTGATGAAAAGTATGATTTCACAAAGCTGGTTACCGGAAAGATCAAACTTACAGCGAAGTGGGAGAAGATCATACCGGTTCAGGTAAATATACTTGTCAGCAAGCAGAAAGTCTTTGGCGCGAACTACTTCACAGAGTACGGTCAGGAATTGTCAAAGTATAAGTACAAGTTCAAGGTTGATGACAAATCGCATAAGAAGATCCTTAGTGCGACCAAGGACATGATAAAGGCAAAGGATACCGGTACTGCAAAGGTAGCATTGTATCGCAAGGCTAAAGGTGGCTCTTGGGAAAAGATTGAGGAGCATGAGTTTACAGTAGAAAAGCCTGAAGTTACAAAGAAGGTAGAAACACTTCACGTAGATGATACTGTAGAGGCAATGAGCTTCGTAACAAACAAGATGTCAGTAACGCCAACCTACTTCCTGTCATCAAAGCCGGAAGTAGCAGAGGTTGACTTCAATACCGGAAAGATCAAAGTACTTAAAAAGGGAAGCACAACGATCACGATAGCTTATGACAACGGTATCGGAGCAGCAAAGTATAAGACAAAGATAGTAGTTAAATAAGAGTAATTTAAAGGCAGCTGTGAATCATATAGATCGCAGCTGCCTTTAACAATAGGAGAGAAGACTATCAAAATATGCCGGATTTCATTTCTGTTGTAATTTTATCTTATGATCCATTTCTTATTGGCGATATGTATTATGAAGCCAAAATGCATCTCTCAACACATCCCGATTATAATTATGATGATGGAAGAACCTTTATTTTGCTTTATGCAGATGGAAAGCCAAATTTTGAAGACATGGTGTATGGAAAAAAGGTTCAGGAACTGCTAAAATATATAGTGTCTGGAGAGTGTTCAACTCAAAACGATGACATAAGGGTATTGGATGAGATTGTCACAAAGGTAAAGTCCAAAACGGAGGTCACGAGGAGTCTTATGAAACAGTGGGATAGGGAAATGAGTATAAGACGTGAGATAAAAGAAGAAGTAACGGCAGAAGTAACGGCAGAAGTAACGGCAGAAGTAACGGCAAAAGTAACTGCCGAAGTAACAGCTGAAGTTTCGCGAGAAAATGCAATAAAGCAGATTAAATCTAGTCGTAAGTACAATGCTTCGGATGATGATATCAGGCAAGATCTTAAGGAGAGTTATTCTTATGATGATGATATTATTAATGAATTGTTTGAAGAGGTGGATAAAAAGCAGTGATTGTATATGTATACTGCACTTTTTCATCAAGCATAGATAGATATATAAAATCAAATGTTGATATAACTCTAGAGAAGTAAAATCTTAAAGGGGGATTGACAGCTATGCAGATTTGGACGAGTATTGCCCAGACCAGACAACGGTATCGGAGCAGCAAAGTATAAGACTAAGTTAGTTCGAAAATTATTTGTGTAATGAGGGAGTAAGGAAATGAGAAATTTGTCTAAATTTGTTATTGGTCTGACAATGGCAACTTATGTCATAACTTTTTCTACTACTGGGATAAGTCCTTTAGCAGCCACAAATAATACCAAAACATTGACTAAGCATTATGACACTTATTATAAACAATGGTTTTTATATGACGGCTCGATACCTGATATAGTAAGTAAACCCTTTGAACCGGATTTTAAAACGAAAAAAATGCTGGATGAAGCGGAAAAGGCTGGAATAATATCTTTTTCGCCTATGGTTTATGCATCCAAGGGAAAATATTATCAGCTAACAGGCAAGACGGATAATTTTACTGTATTTTATGCAGGAGATGGTGATAAACTTGGTACCACGATTTTGAAAATTGGAAAATCTGATTATCTGGATGTTAGTGTACCTTCTATCAATTATCTTGGAGATGTACCTGAATATGAAGAACTCGACATTGATGATGATGGAAAAGCAGAGCTTGTATTCAAGCCGTCCAGACTTTTTCATGGTACAGGATACTATGAAGATATAATGCTTATAGCAGATAATGATAAGAATGGTGATTGGAAAGTATACTTGCTGAATCCTGAAAAGTATATGCCGGAAATTGCAAAGCAGGTGGAGGGCAGGATAATAAATGGTAAGGCAGCTTTATATGTAAATGGGAAAAAAGAAGGAGCATCAATTTCAGAAAATTATCCTGATCCCCTTGATGAAAAAACTCCAGGAATATATCTCGAAAATATTGTTTATATCGATTTGTATGATGGGAAACTATGGCTGAAGGATAATCCAATGTTTTATGAATCAAGTTCCAAAGGAGCAGAAGTTATTCTCTGTTATCCGATAAATTATGAAGGAGAGGGAAAGTATTCAGTAGGCAAAGTTTTGTGTCGTCCTGATTCATACTATCTGTATTCAGATATTTTAGAATCACTTTCCGAAGATGATTATTATTTTACATGGGATAATCCTAATTTCGAGATACCACCAATACTTATTGCCAAGAAAAAAGATTGCCTGAATCCAGAACTTAAATATGAAGTTAATGTGACAGCATGTGATATTTCTTCGCTTCAAAACGGCAAACTGAAGCTGCTGAAAACCCTTAAGGGTGATGATGCTAAAAATCCGCTCTGCATATCTCAGGAAGGGCTTATAGTAAAAGGGGAACACTTCTTATATGTTTATGGACCGGATCCTACAGGCAAAAAAGTGATAATTAAATATGGTGTTGAAGATGATAAAATCAGCAAATTCAGCAATCACAAGGGATATATAAGAATAGTCAATGACAAGGCTCAGAATAGCACAAGTTTCGAATTTGATCATACTTTTAAAAAGTATGAAAATACAGTTTCGGTCAATTTTATCAGAAGATGATTTAACAGCACTCACTTTCATCGGTAGATTTAAGGGAAGCTGGATGAAAAGCTGAATGAAACTAATGCCCTGACTTGGATAAGCCAGGGCATTAATCATGTTATTCAATTAATCCAACAATACAGCTTTTTTTGCAGAAGCAGATTCCGTAGGAGACAGAGCCAATATATCCGTCTTCGAGGACACCTTCTGCATATTTTTTTTCTTTGATCTGCTCCAATGCCTGGTTTAATCCGTTTTCCATTTCGTTGAATTTTTTCCTGACCTTGAATTCAAAAATATATGCCGGATCTTTTGGCCGATTAGGATAGAGTACTATGTCTGCACGACCGTTTCCGGTTTCTCTGTTTGACCTTGGGGTATAGCTTGGTGTGCCATAAAGCAGTGACAACAGGAATCTGTGATAAAAGCTTTCTGAACAGTCAAAAGTGCTTATACTTCTTTCTAAAAGGTCTGAAATAAAGTTTTCCATCGTCTCCGTATCTTTTTTAAGTACTGCATTATGGAAGTTGTTTAGATCTGTTTGTTTTACAATATCCTCGAGCCAAAGTGATATTTGATTTCGGTATATACTGCGTATTTCTCTGTTTGGTATACACATGGTTATGTATATATCATCGCCAACAGCCCTTTCAGAAACCTTTTTCATATATCCGGTAAAGAAGAGGAAATTCCAAAGATTATCCTGATTAGCATGAACGTCGTCATAGGTTATATCTTCGTGTATTTTCTTTTCAATCGTTCCGCCATTTACGAGACGATCCAGTTCTTCTTTAGTAGTGTCGTCTGAAAGTTTTATCATGTCCTTAACTATCGAGTTAGAAGAAGTATTTGACCAATAGGGCTCTGCAAGGCGGTCCGGGGCATTTACGTGCTCATGAATGTAGTGTGTAACACTCCAGGGATTATATACTTCAGCGCTGCCGAATATATAGCCGTCATACCAATCTTTTACAATATCATAGTTACATTTGAGACCGTAGTGATCAAGCATTTCGAGAGTTTCTTCAGGTGTAAAACCATAATACTCACCAAAATCGGTACTTCTAATGGAATTAACGGTTAAATTATTAAGTCCGGTAAAGATACTTTCCTTGCTGATACGCAGGCATCCGGTAACAACTGCAAGCTCAAGAGCATCATTGGTTTTTAAGGCAGATTCAAACAGTGAACGGATAAAACCGACCATTTTATCATAAAATCCACTATAATATGCATTTTCAAGAGGAACATCATACTCATCAAGCAATATAATGACGTTTTCACCGTGATGCTTTTGAAGAAGCATTGAAAGCGTTTTTAATGCTGTAGAATATTTTCCTACTTCTTCTTTAAAAGCAGCCTCACGTTCATCTGGATCTTTTATTAGCCTTATTTTTTCCTGCCATATTGATTCACCGGAACGTAATTCTTTATAGCTATTTATTTCATCTTCATTGAGAATGCTGGAATTAAGGAGATATTCATGCCGAGCAAATTCATATATTATTTCCTCACGAAGCTTGAAAATAGCTGTTTTGAAATCCGACTGTTTGGCAGATTTCAGAGATAATTTTATTACTGGATAGCGTCCCATCTTTGAAAGAATGGAATCATCGCATTGCATGATCTTCTTTCCATCGAAATAGCGCTGCTTATCTATGATATTTCCATCCCTGTCATATTCAAGCTCGAAAAATGTACGTATCGTTGAAAGAGCAAGTGTTTTACCAAAGCGCCTCGGACGGGTGAAAAGATTAACCTTACCGCCTTTTTCAAGAATATCACGTATTAAAAGTGTTTTATCTACATAATAGAGATTATCATCTATAAAATCTTTATAGTTTTCATAACCGATACCAATCTTTTGCATAGCAAAATCCTCCTGTTGATAGTTTAGCGAAATTGGATTATTTTTACAAGCTAAGGGAGAGAAAAATAGGTCTTGTATTCGTTAAATAATAGGTTTATAAAGACAGCTGTGAGATCGCAGCTGCCTTTTAAGTTCAAAAAAACACAACTAAAAGTTCAAATTTTTATTCTTAATACGGATTAGCATTAAATTATAATGTTCATATCAGTAACCAGGTAACAGTTTGAGAGGTTGTTATGAGTGAACAGGGACAGATAAGAATTGTACAGGAGACGGTAAGTGGCAAAGAGATTACTTTGGCACATGTAATAGGAGGACCGGCTCCGATCATATATAAAAAACTTGGACTAGATCCTTCGATAGATTATCATTCCGCGGCTATAGGGATAATGAATATGTCTCCGCCGGAATCTGCTATTATTGCATCTGACATAGCGGTAAAAAACGGAAATGTCTATCTTGGATTTGCTGATCGTTTTACAGGAACCCTTATAATCACTGGCGAGATTGATTCGGTGACGGCAGCTCTGAATCAGGTTGTGAATTATTTTCATGATAGCCTGGGATATGTAACATGCCAGATAACTAAGAGATGATTATGGACGAAAGACTGACTAACAATCAATTAATAGAGAAAATATATCGAGAAGGATATCATCCGAAGAATATAGATAAACTCAGGATCGTGCGAGTAAGGGTGAATGGAAAAGAGATGTCACTGGCACATATCATAAGGGTTTCCAGAGAGGAAGTGTATAGAAATCTTGCTCTTGATATTGGAGTACATGAAGGAGAAGATCATAAGGGAGAGTCTATAGGTATTATCGATGTCACACCCTGGGAGAGCACAGTGATAGCGGCAGATATTGCTTTGAAATACGGAGATGTGGAAATTGGTTTTATGGACAGATTTTCCGGAACAGTTATAATTACCGGAAAGTATAGCATGGTGTCAAGTGCTGTACACGGCGTGCGAGATTTTTTTAAGAACAGACTGGGTTTTACAGTTTGTGAGGTCACGGAGAAATAGCTGATAGATTATTGATTTTAGGGGGCTGTGATTTTGAAGAAGCTATTTTTAATGGGAAGAAGTGAAGCAGGAAAGACATCTTTGACTCAGGCTATGAAGGGTGAAGAACTTCATTATGAAAAAACACAGTATACTTATTCACATGAATCTACAATAGATACACCTGGAGAATATGCGGAAACCAAGTCAGCCTCAGTCGGACTGGCTTGTTTTTCGTTTGACGCCGATGTGATAGCCATGCTGTGTGCTGCAGATGAACCTTTTTGTATTTTTGGCAACAATCTTAATTGCTGTATAAACAGACCTTTGATAGGGATAATTACAAAAATAGATTCACCACATGCGAATGTAGATAAAGTAAAAAATTGGATGGAAAATGCAGGCTGTGAGAGGATTTTTGAAGTGAACAATAAGACAAGAGAAGGAATTGATGCACTTTTAGAATACCTGCGTAATGACAGAATAACAATATCCATTGATGAAGCAAAAGCAAAACAGGACAATGGCATAAATGCATGGGAGTGACAAAGGCGGCTGCAGGTGCAGTCGCCTTTGCTGTGAAATCGCAGTCGCCTTTTAGTGCATATAGATATGTTATTCAATTAATCCAACAATACAGCTTTTTTTGCAGAAGCAGATTCCGTAGGAGATAGAGCCAATATATCCATCTTCCAGGACACCTTCTGCATATTTCTTATCTCTGATTTGTTCCAACGCCTGGTTTAATCCGGCATCCATTTCGTTGAATTTTTTCCTTACCTTAAATTCAAAAATATATGCCGGATCTCTCGGATTTTCAGGACAGAGTATTATGTCTGGACGGCCATCACCTAACTCTCGGTTGGATCTTGGTGTATAATCCGGAAGAGCATAGAGCAGTGAAAGCATGAGACCATGATAAAAGCTTTCCGAACTGTCAAAAGTGCTTATACTCTTCTTTAGCAGGTTTGAAATAAACTTTTCCATTTCAGCGGTATTTTTATTAAGAATAGCCATATTGAAGCTGCTGAAGTCAGTCTCTTTAACGATGTTCTCAAACCATAAGGATAATTGATTTCTGTAAATACTGCGTATTTCTCTGTT
>JQKK01000018.1 GCA_000746015.1 Lachnospiraceae bacterium MA2020
TGATGTAATCAGAGTTTTCTCATCTGTTCTTACTATTTCCCATTTTTCTTTTCTCATTGGACTGTCTTTAAGGATCTGATTGCAAGTAGTGAGTGTCTCTGATATATAATCCAATGCCATATGTAATGCTTCATTCCTTACTCTGCTTACAAATCCTGCAAAGTCCATTGGGTTATCTGAAAAATCTTTTGATGCTTTCTGAAGATTTGGTATGCCATTCTCGATAAAATGCTGTATACTATTTAACATAAGGGGACTCCTCCATCTAAGTTGTATTGGCTTGGACACCGTATACAACTATATCATGAAGGAATCCCCTTTTTTATTTAATCCTACAAAAACTTTACGCTAGCCATTTGAAAACATATAATTTATTACATTTCCATATATCCCCGTCGGGATATTACCACTCATCAATTCAGTGTTTGGCTTAGATAGCTTTCCACACGTAACAATGTACTCTGATATATTTTTTCTGTGCTTACTTCCCTTCAGAGCAACTAAATATTTTAAATATTCTGGGAAAATCACTTCTTCAACCAGTCGCTGGATCTCATCAAAACTATTTGCCAAAGACTTCATAAATTGATTTACTTCAAATTGAACTTCTTTATCCCAGAGTTCGTAGTTCATCATCTGAATTGAATTTATTGCTGCTGCATATGCTGAAAATTTTTTCTCTATTTGTTTCTTCACCTCAGTAGAAGCATCTTCTCCATCCGGAGTAACTATACTAACAATAGGCAGCATACTTGAGTTAATCGTTCCATCACTAATGTACTGCATAAAAAAATAATTAGCATAGTTTGCGTTGTACATCTGATCATACTGATAATATTTTTTTACATCCCATTCTTGAGGTGTCATTACATAATTCTTGTATAGCTTACACTGTTGAAAAGAGTAATCGCATTGCCTTCTCCATCTTTCTATAAATAGCTTTATAGGCTCTATCCAGGCCTTGTCCCATTCTTTCATATATGTCGATAAAACACGCTCAATAGCTTTTTGTGAATAATCCTTCTGTAATTCGTCTCTCGTAATAAAATACTGATTCAATTCATTTTTATATGCTTCTTTAATTTTATTCTCGTTTTTTCCCCATCGAATTTTATCCCAACATTCAAGAATGGATATTATATGCTTATCATGATAAAAATCCGGAGTATCGAATTTAACTTGTATCCCTTTCGTACCATCATAAGATGACATTTCGTTTTGAATAATTAGTTCATCATTGTTCAACCTTAAAGCAAAAGCCTTTTGTATATAGTTTATTTTTACATAATCTACAATGTTTTCTGCCTGAGTCTTTTCTTGAAATGCTTCAATCTTTAATAACAATTCATTTCGTGCAAAACAAAGTCGGTTTTCTTTAAGATATGGTATATAAGGCAAATTATCTGGATACAAATGCATAGATGTCATCACTTCATCTATCCTAAGAATTGATGCATCAACCTCACCACTATTTATCCCATTTATTCTATAAAACAAATCGTCAAGAGTATTTTCAAAATCATTTATACAATGCTGATAATTATCATTGATCTGATCAAGATATTGTTTTCTTACAGATTCTATCTCAGAAACAAACGCATCCCTAATTTTTGTGAAGGTCCTTTCCTTTCTCATATTGCCTAACAAACCATTAATAACAGAATATACAACACCATTTTTATCAAACAGCATAAGAAAATCATCTAAGAAACCATTTTGAATATTAATCACTAAGTCATTAAAATCTATATTTCTCTCTGTTAATTTAAATTTAAATTCTGCGGTTGTAGAATCATCATCGACAGAACCAATGTTAATAACATTCCACTTCATATCATTGCCATAATATAAAACTGTTTTTTGTATATCTTCTAAAAATGTTTTCTGTATCGAATTACATGTTTCCATGAAACCACTATTCTTTTCCTGTGCTTTTAATACGAATGCGAAGTTCTTAGGTTGCTCATCACACTGATACCATAAAGCATCATATTCTGTCCCTACAAGAAAACTATTTTCTTTATCTAGTAAAATTTGACATAGTTTATTTATTGATGACTTCCTAATAGAAGCAATATCTTTATTAACTTTATCTTTTACCTGCCTGTACACTTGTAGATTTGAATAATAAAAACAAATATACTTTCCCAAATAAGCAGCTAGTAACTTTTCAACATTGCCACAAAAAGTTTCATAACTTTTTAGTTTAAGCTCTGCAGCTTTGTTATCATTAAGCAAATACTCTATGCATCTTTTTATTCCATCAACTGTATCTTGTCTTAGTTGTAATTTTTTCTGTAATTTATCCCCCACATCCTTTTTTCTTATGGGCGGAAGCTGACTCCTCAAACACTGCTTAATATATTTTTTATAATGATTATTATTAAGTTGAAAGGATTTCTCTCTCTCAGAATCCGAGTCACACTTATCCAATTTAGTTACGATTCCATATATGCTTTTATCCTGATTTTTTACACTTTCAAGTTTCTTCTCAACATCAATAGCACCTACATCTGTTGCTTCAAAACACCACAGAACCAAATCTGATTTAGAATAGTATTTTTCAAATCCGTCCGAAGCAACAAACCTGACTCCTTCTGCACCATCAATCTGAGTTTCTATTATTTCTGTATCGGCACGACCTTGAAGAAAACCTGGAGTATCAATTATAACCATTCCATCATTTGGCCAATTTATGTTGTTAAGATGCCAACGTATCTCCTCAATTTCTCTGGTTTTTACTATCTCATCAATAGAATCTTTACTTTCAGAATTTTCTTCATATTCTTCCATCAATTTCTTTGCTTCTTCAACAGTTGTTCGGACTATATTGTCCTGATATACTACTTCTGCATATGGCTCACCTTTTGTTGATTCATACACTCCAATACACCAGGTTTTAGGCTCATAATCTACCTCAGCAACAGTAGCACCAACTAGAGCATTTAATAATGATGATTTACCACTATTTCCTTCACCTACAATCATTATTCGTAAAGGTTCATCAATTAATTTTAATTGGCTATCAATTCTTTCAGATAAATTCTTAAGATTATATTCCTGACATATACTATTTAATTGTTGCAATCGTCTACGAATATCCTCTTTTTTCATATAACGTACCCCTAATACCATTTCTTCTCATATGTATATTTCGGAATAATAGACTTTTTCAAACATATCAATGCCATGTTTTTTTTTATAAACATCATAACTATTCTGTCTATCGTTGAACTGTGTTCACTTACCCGACATCCATAGTGTTGCTTCAATTTTCAGCTACAGACCAGTTCTCTCGGACGATTTTTGAGCAAAAATAAAAAGGCTTATCTCTGAGCAAATCTATCATTCAACGATAGCCAGTAAATAAGCCTTTTGTAGCCCTATATTTTTTCAATTAACTGTGTTCATCTCTTGTCATCAATAGTACTGCCTCAACATGCGCCGTTCGACTAAACTGGTCGCACGCCGCATATTTCTGCAGCTTGTATCCTGCGGCAAGAAGGATCTTCATGTCGCGGGCAAGAGTTGCAGGATCACATGAGACGTAGACTACGCGGTCAGGTGACATGCCTACTATTGTTTCAAGTACTGATGCATCAAGTCCCTTTCTCGGAGGATCTACAACTACTACGTCAGCTTTTATGTCCGGATGTGACGGCATGTAGTCCTCGGCAGCCGCTGCTACAAAGTCTGCATTTGTAATGTTATTTAACTTTGCATTGATCTTTGCATCCTCTATAGCCTCCGGCACGATCTCAAGACCATGTACCTTTGCTGCACCTCTCGCTAGGAAAAGCGTTATAGTTCCTATGCCGCAGCATACATCCCATACTTCCTCGTTTCCGGTAAGCCCTGCATACTCCAAAGCCTTATTGTAGAGCTTCTCAGCCTGCACAGGATTAACCTGATAAAATGAAAGCGGAGAGATCTGAAACTTCAGTCCGCCAAGTACATCTGTGATATATCCGTCACCATCGAGCACTACGATTTCCTTACCAAGAATCACATTTGTCTTGTCCGGATTGATATTTAATGTGACAGACTTTACGCCCGGGATTCCCCTCATCTCTGCCGCAAATTCCTCAGCATGTGGAAATTTCTTAGTAGCCACGACAAGGCATACCATAAGCTCTCCTGTGCCAAATCCCTTGCGCAAGAGCAAATGCCTTACTATTCCCTTGCCTGTCGTCTCATCATAAGGCATGATGCCATACTCTTCCAAAAATCCAATGACGATCCTCAGGATCTTCTGGAACTCAGGCGGTGTCAGTCTGCAGTCCCTGCACTCTATAATGTTGTGAGAATGCCCCGCATAAAAGCCCGCCACTATCCGTCCATTCTTGTCGAGTCCTATCGGGTACTGAGCCTTGTTTCTGTATCTCCACTCACGCTCCATGCCGATGATAGGCTCCTCAGCAACAGACAATATCTTTTCCGGTATACCGCCTATCCTCAAAAGACAGTCATGCACCTTCTTCTGCTTATAAGCGAGCTCTACATCATAAGAAAGCGATTGAAGCTGACAGCCGCCGCAGGGACGCGCTATCTCACACTCCGGCTTAACTCTGTCCTCCGAGGGCTTAATCACTTCCTTGAGCCTTGCAAAGCCATAATTCTTTTTTAACTTCATAACAGTAGCAATGATCTCATCGCCAGGTACAGTATCCTTAACAAAAAGAGGGAAGCCATCAAGCTTGCCGATACCTTCCCCAGTACTTGTGAGGTCCGCGATAGTAATGCGGACCTCCATATTTTTCTTTAATTCCATTCTCCGGCCTTTCTGATATTTGAAGCCATCAGTTTGTTAAATCCAAGCCATCCCTCAGCGCCTTCCTGCGGTGTAGCTGTCTCAAGAAGCTCTGTCATAGTCTCAAGCTTTGCATCAGCATTGTCAGCAAGATTGAGAGCCATAGCCTCCATCAGCGCAGGCTTCTTTGGTGAACCAAATTCAAGCTCGCCGTGATGTGCAACTATGCAGTGCTGAAGCTCCCTTAAAAGCTTCTGAGGGAATCCCGGGATGTCCCTTGCAAGATCCTCGACCATCTGGGTACCGATAACGATATGGCCAAGGAGCTGTCCTGCGTCAGTATAGTCGTTCTGCGGGAATGGTGAAAGCTCGCGTGTCTTACCCACATCATGCAGAAGTGCTGCAGTGATGAGAAGATCATGGTTAAGTATAGGATAAGCCTTTGTGAAAAACTTACAGATACGTGTCACTGCAAGAGTGTGCTGCAAAAGTCCTCCTACAAATCCATGATGGATGCTCTTAGCTGCAGAACTCATGTTAAAAGCCTTTACAAAATCAGCATCCTCAATAAAGAGCTTGACCAAAAGTGTGTGCAGATAAGTATTCTTTACAGTGTCTATAACTTCTCTAAGCGCTTTCTGCATCGCATTCATGTCATACTTACTTACAGGAAGATAGTCAGAAGCGATATACTCATCCTCCTTCGCTACCCTTACCCTTTTAAGTGATGCCTGCAGCGCACCCTGATATCTTGCAACCTCTCCTACTACCTGTATGTAATCGAGTGAATCAAACTCTGCTATTCCGCTTGAATTAGGCTCCCAGATCTTTGCGTCAAGTGTTCCTGTCTTGTCCTGCAAAATGACATTGAGGTATGGTTTTCCATTCCTTGTCACTGCCTGCTGCCTATACTTGCAAAGATAGATGTCACTGAGGTTGTCGCCTTCATTCAAGTCTTTTATGTACTTCATTAAAATCTCCTTAAATCTATAAATCTATAAAACTTATTCAATTAAATCCTTATCCAGTGTAGTGTATGTCACGTCAAAACTCATTTCGGCATACTCGCCGCGGGCATACCTGCGTACTGTCACTACCGCATCATCGCCCGGCTGGCTTGACATGATAGTTTCAGTATAATCACCAAAATCAGAGATCTCTTTAGTACCGATCTTGGTGATAACATCGCCGCTCTGGATACCTGCGCTCATTGCAGGTGAATTCATTATAACACTTGTTACATATGCCCCGTACGGAACTCCAAGCTCCTCATGAGCAGCATCTGTTACGTTTGTACCCTTTATACCAAGGCACGTCGTGCTCTTGTCATTAGAAAGGCTCTCGATAATATCCTTCATGTCAGATATCGAATATCCGGAAATGAGGTTTTCCACATCTTTAGGAGTAGTCTTTCTCGATATTATACCGAGGACCTGTCCTTCGTAATTAAATATAGCTCCGCTTGCTTCCTTACTGCCATAGATGTCTGTAGAAATTATATGTGCGTTACGGTCTGTCATATTCATGACACGCGAATTGCTCGTGACAAGTCCGTAAGCTACATTTCCGTTGCTGCCAAGCGGCCTGCCGACTGCCATGACAGGAGTCCCGGGAAGCTTTGATGATCTGGAACTTCCAAGTTTGGCCTCTTTTATCGCTTCAAGGGTCTCACTGCTTATAGACTCCATAGGAGCCGCAATTATCTCTATCCCGGTATCCTGATCGACCTGCTTGACCTTGCCCTCTACAGTTGTCCCATCAGCAAATGTCAGCGTGATCTTGTCAGCATCCTCCGTCACATCAGAGCTTGCAACGATCAAAAGCTCCTTGCCATTATTTGCAAGAATTATACCAGCACCGCTGCTTGTATCTTCATATGTGGTCTCAAACCAGTCTGTGTCAGATGCCACTCCGGTAACTGTGACCATTGACCGCATCGCATCCTCAGCCGCATCGCTAAGCGAGCGGTAAAGATCCTTATAGTCCTCCGTTGTAAGCGATACCTTCTCCGTAATGTTATTTATTATCTGCGGAGCTTCTGCAGAACTCACACTCTCATCAGATTCTTTCGTCTCTGAGAGAGTATTTTGGGATACCGTCACTTCCTGCGGCTGCTCATCCTCTTCGGCTATGCTTACCTCCCGCATCTGCTCGGTATTTATGGAGTCTCTTACCATAGCAGAGAAAACAGAAGCAGAAATAGCTCCGAAAACAACTGCCGCAAGCACGATCAGTGCTCCTATCTCAAGAACTCTGCGCTTGTTTATCGGCTTATCCTTGATCTTTTCTTTAATAAACTGAAACTCTGAATCTTTATCGTCCATAGTCATCCCCTAATCGGTACTTACATAGTTTCGAATTTATATCCAATGCCCCAAACAGTAGATATCTTCCATGCATTGTGATCTTTGATCTTCTCTCTGAGTCTCTTGATATGCACGTCTACAGTACGTGTATCTCCCACATACTCATATCCCCATATGTGGTCAAGCAGCTGCTCTCTTGTAAACACCTGATTTGGTGATGATGCAAGGAAATAGAGAAGCTCAAGCTCCTTTGGCGGCATGTCTATCTGCTTGCCATAGTAAAGTACCGAGTAATTGGTCTGATTGATAACAAGATCAGCATACTCGACCTTTTTAACGTTGCTCTTTGGCTCCTCAACTCTCTGCGGCTGATAACGCCTCAGCACAGCCTTTGCTCTTGCAACAAGCTCCTTGGAGTCAAACGGCTTTTCCATGTAATCATCCGCGCCAAGCTCAAGCCCAAGCACCTTGTCAAAAACTTCTCCCTTTGCAGAAAGCATAATGATCGGTACCTGTGACTTCTGTCTTATCTCACGACAGACCTGATATCCATCCATTCCCGGAAGCATTAGGTCGAGCAAAATGAGATTTGGCTTAAAAGCGTCAAACTCCCTTACTGCACTCTCACCATCATTTACAATCTTTGTATCAAAGCACTCTTTTGTAAAATACAGTGAAATGAGCTCTGCAATATTGTTGTCATCATCAACGATAAGTACTTTTTGTTTTTCAACCATTTTGATCATTTCCCCTTTGGCTTTTTAAATACCGCAATGGTGACACCTGCATCACCCTCACCAAACTCACCCAGTCTGAAGCTCTCCACATACTTGCATCTCTTTAAGTAGTCATGTACTACCTTTCGAAGTATACCCGAACCCTTTCCATGCACGATACGTGCCTGTGGAAGATGTGAAAGATATGCCTCGTCGAGATACTGCCCAAGTGTCTGCTCTGCATCAAATGCCGTCATACCTATGAGCATGCACTCAGTGCTGATAGTCTGCGCATGTGAAAGCGACTTCTGACCATTTTTAACCTTTTTCTTAGTATCCTCTTTGCTGTCCTTCTCATATATGAGATCTGAAGCATTTGATTTGTACTTGATAATGCCGCACTGTACAAAGAGATTTCCCTTGCTGTCCGGAAGCGAATTAACAGTACCGTGCAGACCGAGCGAAACAATACGTACCTCGTCTCCCATCTTGATCTGGCGCGGATCGATACCTGCCTTGCCGGAACCGGAAGATCCGAGTGACTTCTGCTTGCCCTTGGTCTTTCCAAGCTGCTGCCTCAGTCTCTCTCTGTCTCTCTCAGCTGCTCTCATCGTGTCAGAATCAGCGTACTTCTGCATATTTCGGATAGTTTCATCCGCAGTAGCCTTTGCCTCGCTGAGAAGTACCTTTGCCTCTTCTTTAGCCTTTGCAAGGATCTTTTCCTTGGAATCTTCAAGTTTCTGTCTGCCCGAATCAAGCTCTGACTGGAGCTCCTGCACCTCACGCTCCGCCTTGGCTATCTCAGATTTACGCTTCTCCAGCTCTACACGGTTCTTCTCAAGGCTTGCAAGAAGATTTTCAAACTTCTTGTCCTCTTCATCCATACGCTCTTTTGCATCTTCGATCACAAAGTCCGGAAGACCGAGCCTTTTTGAAATAGCAAAAGCGTTACTCTTTCCCGGTACTCCCACCAGTATCCTGTAAGTCGGGCTAAGAGTCTCAACATCAAACTCACAGCAGGCATTTTCTACCCAATTTGTAGTGAGCGCATACTCTTTAAGCTCACTATAGTGCGTGGTAGCCATAGTCCTTATGCTGCGCTTATGGAGCCACGCAAGCACTGATGTAGCCAAAGCTGCACCCTCTGTCGGATCTGTACCTGCACAGAGCTCATCAAAAAGACAGAGACTTGTGATATTTGCATTTGCAAGTATCTCTATGATGTTTTTCATGTGTGATGAAAATGTCGAAAGATTCTGCTCGATCGACTGCTCATCACCTATGTCGGCATATACCTCACGGAAAAATGAAAGCTCCGAGCGGTCAAGCGCCGGGATATGAAGACCGGAAAGTCCCATAAGCTCACAAAGTCCCACTGTTTTAAGCGAAACCGTCTTACCACCCGTATTAGGTCCGGTAACTATCAAGAGGTCAAAATCATCTCCAAGATGGATATCTATCGGAACTACCTTCTTCTTATCGATAAGAGGATGGCGCGCTCCATGAAGTCTTATGATCTCGTTTGAATTAAATACAGGTCTCGTAGCTTCCATATCAAGCGCAAGCTTTGCCCTTGCGAAAATAAAGTCAAGCTCCGCAAGGATAGTATCATCAGCCCTGATAACTTCAGCATTTGTGCCACATTCAAAGGAGAGACCTTTAAGTATCTCCTGAATCTCCTCTCTTTCAAGAAGCTCAAGCTCACGTATATCGTTGTTAAGCTTTACGACCGACTGCGGCTCTATAAAAAGTGTAGCACCGGTAGACGACTGATCGTGTACCATACCGGGCACCTGTGACTTATGTTCTGCCCTTACCGGCACGCAGTATCTGTTGTCCCTGATGGTGATGATATTTTCCATCAGATAGTTTTTGAGCGAGCCGTTGATCATATTTTGGAGGGTCGTATGTATCTTGTCTGAAGCAAGTACCTTCTTTCTCCTGATATCTTTAAGCGTTGAGCTCGCATCATCAGCGATCGTATCTGCATCAAGGATGCAGTGTCTTATCTCGCCTGCAACATGATTAAGCGGTGCAAGACAATTAAATCTGTCATCAAGCGAATCAAATATACGCTCCTCGTCATTGTCACTTATGCCATATCGTCTAACCTGGTCAGTTGTCTCAAGAAGCGATGCAATATCCATAAGCTCTCTTGTGCTGAGGATACCTCCTGCCTCAGCTGCATGGAGTGAACCTCTCACATCCCTTATGCCGGCAAACGAAACTGAGCCGCGGGCCAAAATGCGCTGCAGAGCATCTGCTGTCTCACTTTGCGCAAGCTCGATATCCGCCATATTGTCATATGGTGCAAGTGAGGCTGCCATTGCTTTACCACGCTCTGTAGAGGCATTTTTCACAAGACGATCAATGACCTTGTCAAATTCAAGTACGTGTAATACTTTTTCGTTCATCTATTCTTATACTTCCTCTAAATCAATCTATACATAATCCATTATATTATACCGCAAAAAGGCTTGCAGGGCAAACCTGCAAGCCTTCTAAAACCAATCCCAAACCTAACACATGTATTTCAAATTCACTTACTTAAATCATTTCCATTAGAAGCTATGACTTTCTTATACCAGTATCCGGAATCTTTGATAAATCTGTGCATATCACCGCTTCCATCATCGTGCTTGTCTACATAGATGAAGCCATAGCGCTTTCTCATTTCACCTGTACCGGCAGAAACAAGATCTACGCATCCCCATGTTGTGTATCCGATGAGATCTACTCCGTTATCTATAGCACGGCTCATTGCCTCGATGTGTGGGATATAATAGTCTATACGATAGTCGTCATGTACCTTGCCATCCTCAACTTCATCAAAAGCTCCAAGACCATTCTCTACAACCATGATCGGGATACGGTATCTGTCATACAGCTTTTCAAGTGAGAACTGAAGTCCGGTAGCATCTACTGCCCATCCCCAGTCTGAATATTCAAGATATTCATTTCTGACACCTGCTGCATAGTTGCCGCCAACAGTATCCTTAACCTCGTGAGTAGTAACATTGTTGGTCATATAGTAAGAATAGGTAAACATGTCTACCTTACCCTCTTTAAGGATCTTCCTGTCTTCATCAGTGATATCAAGTCCTGTTACATTGTGATCGCGCCACATACGCTTAACAAATGGTGAGTACTCACCGAAGCACTGTACGTCACCGCAGTAATATATTCCATCCTCAAAAGTCTGCTGAGCCAAAAGAACATCCTTTGGATCACATGTATGAGGATATACGATCATACCGCTGCACATGCATCCGATCTTAAAATCAGGATTGATCTTATGTCCTGCGATAACAGCCTTTGCACTTGCAACAAACTGATAATGCAGATGCTGCAGACGCTGCTTATATTCCTCATCAGAAAACTTAAAGCCAAACATAGCCATAGCTATTGTATTGTTGATCTCATTGAAGGTAAGCCAGTATTTAACGAGATCTTTATACTCGTTGAAAATTGTCTCAGCATACTTTACGAAATAGTCAACGAATTTTCTATCCTGCCAGTCACCATATTTTTCAACAAGTCCAAGTGGTGTATCAAAATGATGCATAGTAACAAGAGGCTCAATATTATGAGCTCTGAGCTCTTCAAATACCTTGCGGTAAAAGTCGAGACCTTCTCTGTTAGGCTCATCTTCCATTCCTGTTGGGAAGATACGTGACCATGAGATAGACATTCTGAACATCTTGAATCCGAGCTCGCCCATCAGAGCGATATCTTCTTTATAATGATGATAAAAGTCTGTAGCTTCTCTGTTTGGATAGAGATATCCGTCCAATGTTGCGTAGTGATCAGCGCCCTCCGGCAATGCATCATTAAACGGGATCTGATCTGTTACATGAGGTTTTCCTTCCTTATCAACCCAGGTAACCTTTCTTCTTTCCTTAACGCTTCCGCCTGTTGTGAAGTCTGTAAGAGCCGGACCTCTGCCGCCTTCATTCCATCCACCTTCATACTGGTTGGCGGCTGTAGCGCCGCCCCAGAAAAAGCCTTCCTTAAAACTCATCGTCTTTCCTCCTGAATCACTTATCAATAACCTGTACCAAACGATCTCCTGCGTTTACCTTGCCGTCTGAGAAGATAACATCAGCATAATCGTCCGGATTAGTAACAAGTACTGCTGTTGTAAGATCATATCCCTTAGCCTTTACCTCGGCTGCATCAACCTCGATAAGACGCTCACCCTTCTTTACGAATGAACCCTGTGTTGCCAGTGGTCTGAAACCTTCGCCCTTGAGCTCTACTGTATCAATACCAACATGTACAAGTATCTCTGCACCTGAAGGTGTGCTAAGTCCAAATGCATGTCCTGTAGGGAACATAGTTGAAAGTGTTCCATCAGCAGGTGCAACTACTGTAAATTTATCTCCATCCGGAATAATTGCTGCACCTTTTCCAAGTGCTGCAAAAGCCTCATCTTTCATCTGATCAAGAGGGATAGCTGTGCCTGCTACTACTGCTGAGATCTCCTCATCCTGTACACGCTCTACAGTTTCCTTTTTACCGCCAAGCTTAACAGCCTTTCTTGTAGCCATCTCTTTATCGATCTTAAGCTCACTTTCATCACTGTACATAACAAGTGTTCCGATAAGAGCTATAGCTGCTGTGATAGCCCATGCGATAAGAAGGTTGATAACACCTCTCATTGGGCTTGCAGCACCAGGTGTATTGTCGATAAATCCAGGAATTGCAAAAATTCCCAAGCCGCCCATCTGTAAAAGATAAGTTTTTGTAAGTCCAAGATATGCAGAACCGCATGCTGCTGAAATACATCCTAAAATAAGGAACTTAGGATTAGGAAGTGTAAATCCGTAGATAGCAGGCTCTGTTACACCAAATAATGCGCCAGAGATCCATGCAGGTGCCATGAGTTCCTTTCTATCCTTGTTCTTTGACTTGATCCACATACCAAGTACGATGATACCCTGTGCAAAAGGTGCTGTCTGTATAAGTGCTAAGAACAGATCAGGTGTACCTGATGAAAGGTTGATCATTGATGGTACTGTAAGTGCCTGGTGTACTCCAAATACTACGAATATCTGCCAGAAGAATCCTGCAAATGCGCCACCGATAACAGGTGAGAATGCAAGCAATGTATTCAAAAGTGATGCCAAAACGTTAGAAATAGAATTTGCAACCGGTCCGATAACTGCATAAGTGATCGGTATATCAATCAAAAGTACACAGAATGGTACGATGAAATTCTTTACTACATCAGGTATGATCTTCTTGAACATCTTCTCAAGATAATATCCAAATACGATCGCTGCGATAGCAGGAAGTACTGTGGAGCTGTATCCTATAGAAGAAATATCGATACCAAAGAGCTTATCAAGCTGATAGCCATTGTTTGCAGCATAGAGCGGTACATATATAAGTGATAAACCTATGCCCATAGCTGTAAACTTCTGCATCTTAAGCTTTACAGCAAGGTTGTATGCAACAAATACCGGAAGGAAATAGAAGATAACATCTCCGGCAGCACCAAATACTACACCTAAAGTAGAATCTGAAGGAATGATACCGAGCAGATTCATTATGGTATTAAAGCCCTTAATGATACCGCATGCGCAAAGCAGACTCAGATAAGGCATGAAAATTGATGTTATCATATCAAGAGCCTTCTCTGAAAACTTTCTGTTGTCCGGACCTTCACTGGCTGCACCGCCGCCTCCAAGATCCTTATTTGCAAGTCCTGCTACTGTGCAGACATCTGCATATACATCAGGAACATGATTTCCTATTACGACCTGATAGTAACCGCCGGCTTTCATAAGTGTAACTATTCCTGCGTGATTCTTAAATGCCTCATCATTTGCTTTAGACTCATCTTTTAATGTAAAACGAAGTCTTGTTATGCAATGAAAGAGATCTGAAATGTTTTCTTTGCCTCCGACATTTTCTACAATGTACTCAGCAAGTTCTTTGTACTTACCCATGTCACTTTGTCCTCCCAAACAAAATCCAAAATACAAAAGTTGTTTTGTGTTTTCACAACATTTAATATAAGTTTTGTCGGTTTGTATTGCAATAAGAAACCTTTCAGAAACTTATGTAACAATTTGAAATTTATCATTTTTGTCTATTTTTAAATTGAGGAATCCGCAAAAATACTTCAAAAAAGACAATAATTTTCTTCAAAATGTTTCAGAAACTTGGAACTATGCTATAATTATTGTAAATATTTACTATAAAAGGTAGCCTATATGAATAATCAAAAGAAAACAACTATATACGATATTGCAAAAGAGGCCGGTGTATCAGCCTCTACCGTGTCCCGCGTGATAAATCACCCGTCATCAGTTTCAGATGTTCTTCGCGAAAAAGTAAACAGTGCCATGGAGCGAATGAATTTTGATCTGGAAATGAGTAAGCACAAAAACTACGTCAAAAGCGGTATTATCCTGCTCATATATCCCGTAACAGATTCATGGTTTGTAGCGCAGTATGCCGATCTTCTTCGTACTTATGCCAAAAAAGATAACAGAATGATCGTGTTGTTGGCTCTGCCTGACAAAACACATGCTAAGCAGGCTTTTGAAGAAGCTGTAGCGGTTTACCGCCCTATAGGAATATATGCCTTAATGTGTGCGAAATACGACTTTTTAGAAAAAACAGATGTGGGTGTTCCCATCATTTACTTATGTGATGTCCCTGAGAATTCAAAATATCCAACTCTTGACTATGATACAAAAGATGTGATGCAGAAAGGAATAATACACTTAAAGAACAGGGGCTGTAAAAATATAGTATATCTATGCCAGCCGCTGGATCTGTCATATACTGACAAACAGCTGGACACTGTCATAGACGCGTTGCGCTCTAATAAACTCTATACCGCAACGAATATCATCACGCTCACTGATACTACAAAAGAGTCAGTCCGTGAAGCGGCTTCCGGTATTCTTTCAAGGAAATATCTTCCGGATGCCGTATTTTGCAGTAATGATTTTCTGGCTGTTTACTTTATGAAACTGGCCATGGAAGCAGGGATTTCGGTTCCTGTAGATATGCTTGTAATGGGAGTTGGAAATACAGAATTGTCTAAGTATTCCATTCCTTCACTTACAACATTCAGCTTTTCTTTGGAAAACATTACATATTCAGCATATCAGCTGCTAAATGAGTCCATACAGGATCATAAGATACCGCCTAAGCATATGCTGCTTAGTGACGCAGAACTGATACTCAGAGAATCTACATCCCGTATGCAGGATCATGAAACAGAAAAAGAGCTGCCTACAGATTACACTGAGGCAGTCTCCCATCTGTTTTCTTCAATTTTCCGTAGAAGGAAGTAAGGTAGAGCTTCTGATCACCAGCTCACTGTTTATAACGTCGTGGGTAACGCTGTCATACGGGCTTGCTATCCTTTCCGTAAGCAGTCTGCATGCAGCCTCACCCAGACGCTGTCCCATGCCCGATACCGTGCTTATAGGTACTGACAGTATGCCGGAGTAAGGGCAGTCACCTATTCCGCAAATTTTCAGATCCTCCGGCACTTCTATACCAAGTCGGTCTGCAGCCCTCAGAGATGCGGCTGCAAACTCATCTCCGGCACAGATAAAAGCGTCCGGCATATCGCCTTTCAGACAGCTCATCGCCTGCAGATATGCCTGGTCAAAACCGGGCGGCAGAAAGAAAGCCATGTCATCAGAGTACTCTATGCCACGAGTCTTCAAGATGCTCTTATATGCTGTATAGACCTGCTTGCCGTATTCCGTCGTGAGCATATAGTCAAGCAGCACTATTCTCTGAGCACCTTCTTCTATAAGATGTGTAAGCGCCTTGTTTACCATTCCATATATGCTAAGCGATACAGATGGAAGTGAAGGAACAATAGGGTCATACCATTCCATGCACTGTACGACCGGAACGATATACGACAGATCCTTTAGTATCTTTTCTTCCCGGCGCCCCATGCATATAAACCCTACCACTGCTTTTTTCTTAGCTAAACTAATAAGAGGCTTTGCATATTCCATAAGAAAAGAATCCGTAAACGAGGTCACTGTGTAGCCTATCCGCCCTGCATAATCATGTATCCCCTTTATTACCTGATCATAGAAAGGATTCACATTTGAAGGGCAGTCAACTACGATAACACCTCTTGATCTGGCACGGTCTTTCCTGTCTGTATCCTTATTTTCAAATCCCATCTCATCCATTTGTTTCAAAATGAGATTTCTGGTCTCATCAGATACGGTTCCCGGATGATTTATAACCCTTGAAACAGTTGCAACCGACACTCCACAAGCGTTTGCGACATCATAAATTGTAACTTTACCGCTTTTTTTATTCATAAAATCCCAAATACCTTACATTTTTTGAGGTAATTATAATGCAAAAAGACTTGCAGGGCAAACCTGCAAGTCTTTTATCACATATTCTTGGTCTTGGTCATACACCTATGCCGATAATAGTATCGATTATCTCCGGCAGCTCAAGTCCTCTGTATGTAAAGCATATAATGTCTGTCACTAATGAAAGTCCAAAGGCTGCCAACATAAATGGTGTATATTGATCTGAAAGGACTACTTTCTTGGTCATATCTTCATATAAAACGAAAACTACGATAGTTGCTATGCTCATAAGTATTTCAATGACAATACCTATATTTATTTTTCTTCGGAATCTTCTCACTTCTTTTTGGAACTTTTGCCACATCTTATCAGATCCATCTTCGTCTGTGATATAAGGTGCGAGCAGTTCATAATCTTCATCTATCTCTTTTTTAACTTTCTTTGAATATCCAAACATCTTTATTTTCTTTACCACGAATGTAAGAGGGCAAAGTGTTAAAAATGCACCTATCATGCACAGCAGATTCAAGAGCGACCAATATGCAACTTTATGCGACAATAATCCCTTCTCTCTCTCACCCAACTGGCCGCTTCCGGTGAGCTCTGCACCAGCCTTTATCCTGCCTGACGGGATGGCATCTGCTACCACTACGACTCTTCCATTTGTTTCTGCAGATTCACATGTAGAAAATACAAGAATTTTAGTTAAATCATCAAGCCCCTTACGCTCTCCATGTATCAAATTTGCATTTATGTAGTCTACACGTGCTATAGCTGCTTCTTTCTCCTGAACATTTGATGTATATATTTCTTCCTGATAGGCATCGGTCTTCAGTACAGCGTAAATATTGAAGTTGAAGCTCTTATCATCTGTATAAAGAACTCCTGTCCTGTGAGAATTAAAATAATCCTCGTCGAGATACTTTGTTATATCTCCAAACATTGCCCCCACATCCATGTTATGACCGTAGATGACATTGTAGAAATCATCAAAATCCCTGTTATTTGCTGATGAGAGGTATATAGATCCCGTTATGGAGTTGTTTCCAAAAGGATCTTTTGTTGCATATTCCAGCTCATCCTTGCCCTGCAGTACAGGGTAATCTATATTGGTATCCTTGATCTCAAGCCAACCTACTACATCATTATTGATTTCCTGTAAGTCCTCAAGATCATAGCTTACTGTCTCTACAGTAGATGTCGCCTTCGGCTTATATTTTAGAAGGTCGCTTGATACAAAAGCATGTTGTTCTACGCCCAGCGTGTCAAATATAACGTATGCACCATAAATAAGAAATGATGCAGCTGCCATCACTACTACCATTCTAAGCAATGCATGGGCTAATTTAAAAATAGAATCTACATGTTTCATCAGCAGCCTCCATTCTTAAAGTGAGTTGCGCCTCAAAATCAATATCGTCGTTCCCTTTATCATGCTTTTATGCACAGGTCCGAAGTATCTGCTGTCCTCAGTACCATTTCGCGCCTCACAGAGAACGAAACATTCATCTTCCCCTAATTTAACCGGATAATCAATGTACCCTTCATATCTGTAAGTTGCTGTATGGATATTCGTTTCAATAATAGTGTTTCCGTTTACGATGACACTGCCATCGTCTGTAATATCAACTGTATCCCCGCCTCTGCCGACCACTCTGGCCGTCCTCATGACACCATCGTAGTTAAAAACGATTATATCTTTTGAAAGAACCTCCCTGTCGAGCCTGTAGTACATCATCAGGTCTCCCGATGCTGCCACGGGATACATATCATCATTCGGAGCAACGAAGATTCCGAAGATAAAATTGAAAAATACATATACGATAAGTACCACACAAAAGAGCTCCATTACAAATGCCCTTGCATATCTCAGCTTCCTCACAGGAGTAGTGTGCTTTTTAAATACCACCGTCTCCTCCTGTGAGTCATCTTTGACCATTACATTAACATCCTTTTCTTCTTTGGTCTCTTCCGTGAGCTCTGTACCCTTCTCAACACCTTCTGTATTTTTCAATTCAGTTTCACCCATTTTGTTCCCCTCGAATTAATTTTTTTATGCTTTTGCATCTTCCCTACGTCTGTTCATTACCATCATAAGAAGAACTGCTGCAAAAATCAAGAGGGCATACGGTGCATATCTGAATGCAAGTCCTGTAGGTGAGATAAGTGTCAGTGTGTTTGTATAGGCTATAGTATGTGCGTTCTCAGCCGCATTGGCTGTTGTTGTGATACTTGCTACATTTGATTTATTAGCATCACCTGCGCTATCCCAGGTTATATTCTTACTTCCATCTGCTGCTCCACCATCAATTGAATATACTGAAGTATATGTAGTACCTGTAACATTGTTTATTTCGTATACAGCTGCTGATGTTCCTGCCGGAATTCCTATGTATTTAACACTTGCTCCTCCTGCAATCTTAAGATTCTCTTCTGTAATATCAAGACCGCTCATTGCTCCCGCTGCCAGAGGGTTAGCAGTACATGTTCCACTTGGATTCTGCTTCAGAAGAACATTTCCTGTAACTGCATCATTTGTGAAGTCTACCTTAAACGGGAACTGATTTGTTGCCATTGCCGTATCATTTACCAAGGTCTTGCTTACTGTCAGATTGTATGTGTAGTACTGATCTACAAACTTTGATGTCTTTGCTGCAGCTGTAACAGAAGATGCATCTGTTCCATCAATGTCATTATCTGCTCCAAACATAACATATCCGTATATCTGGAATCCACTTTCTCCTGCTCCTGGCTCCTTTACATATACATCAAGGTACTTTACCTGACCGCCATCTGTAACTCCCGCTGCAGCCTTTGTAGCAGGTGTGGTAGTCTCAGTGATCACGTAACGATAAATTCCTGCTGCCGTATAATTAGCTGTTGAAAAGTCAAAAGAAAACGTCTTTTCATTTGATGCTCCAGCAATTGCAGTGGTTAAATCCTCTGTATTAGCCCATGTTACAGTTGCTGTTGTTGTCGTTGGAAGTACACCAGCCTTTGTAAATGCTGTTGCCGGAATAGGTGTTGTATTATCCTTGACCTGCTTGTCTGCAGTGCCTGCTGTAAGCGTATACGTATAGCTTATCTCAGGTGCAGCTACTGCTAAGTCCTCCGGATTATAAGCAACCAGATCCTTTGTGATCGTAATTGTCTTCTCCAGTGCTGTTCCGGCATTACTTCCAACTTTACCATCTGTAAGTGATTCTGCAGCCATTGCTGCTGTACAGTTAATGAATACCAATCCGGCGGCAACGACCGTTGCCGCAATTCTTCTTAATAACCCGTTCCTCATAACCTTTTCTCCTTTCAAATCAAAAACCCAAGACCATAAAACCAAAAGACCAATGTTTATAAGTTACTTTTCATCTTCCTCGCGCTTTCTCTTTCCGTTCATGTAAATTCCTATAGCCAGAACCGTTCCAAATATGACCATAAATACGAACGGTCGTCTGTCGGATCTGTAAAGCGTAGGTGCTACCATAAGTCTCTCTGTGTTTGTAAATTTAATAGTTGCATCAGCTTTAGTATTCGCTGCTTCGAGAGTATATTCGCGACTCTCATTTGTTGTGCTTCCATAAGTAACTTTTGTTTTGTAATTTGTATCTTCAGTTTCTTCTACCTTAAGTGTTGATCCATAAGGTATTGTAAGTATTATCTCTTTTTGACCGTTCTTTGCAGGACTGAGTGTGAAACTTGCCTGTCCGTTGCTGTCTGTGATCAGATTTTCTGTGTTGTTAAGAGTATATCCGTTGCATATAACGTCAGCGTCCTTAAGTGTAGCTGTAAAATTAAATGTTCCGCCTTCTCCTTCAACCTTCTTCTGAACCTTAACATTTACTGTCTTTCTGGTATTAGTATATGTAAGTGTTACAGCCTTCTGATCTTTAATATCTATCCTTGCTGTCCTGCTTGCTGCGTCATAATCGCATGTAGTTGTTGTAGTTCCTGATGCTGTCACATTCATCTCTGCTCCCTTAACAGTGTAGCCTGCGTTAGCATCTTCAGTTACTCTGACTACTGCTCCAAGTGGTACTTCAATTGCTTTTTCTGCGTTGTGTGCAAGTGCAAATGACATTGTTCCGTTTGTATATTCGCCATGATCTCCTGTGTAAGAATCCCAAGGAGTAAGTCCATTTGGCATATACAGCTTAACTGTGAAGTTGAATGTAGAACCGCCATTTATATCTCTTGTTGTTCCGTTTTCCACGATTTTCTTTACTGTCAGCTCTACTCTGCCTTCATTTCGGTTTGGAACAACTATTGTATAAGCTCTGACATCCTGATTTCCATCTGTATCACTGTTTTCAATTGTTACGCCTGATGGATGATCTCCAAGTGTTACTTCACCATTATTGGAATATGTAAATACTACATCGCCTTCAAGTGGTGCAAATCCATCAAGAGGATATGTCTCATACAGATAGTAAGTATTTGGAACAAGTGCCCCGCTCTCAAATCTTTCTGTAATGAGTGGAACTATTCCGCCGCCGGCTGTTTTGAGATTATCGTATCCTGCGATCGGTGTGTAATCCCTTCTTGGATTTCCGTCATTACCTGCAACCTGCCTGTAAAGTGCAAATGTTACATTATCAAGTCCTGTTGTGTTATCAGGAAGTGTCTTTTTAATTGTCAATGTAACCGGCTTATTCTTGATAGTGATCTTACCTATACGGATTTCCATTCCGTTAGTTTCATCTCTATCATCAGCTATATACCAGTTGCTGTCTCCTCCGTTTACTGTTACATCTGTGCCATGGCATCTGATAGTTATTGGTGCCACCATTCCTATATATCCGGCAGTTGATCTTGTCTGTTCAAGTGTGTAGTCCTCATCCTTATGCAGATATGCTATTGTTATAAGTCCGTCTGCATCTGATGTAAATGTGTCGACTACTGTTCCACCAGAATCCTTAAGATTAAATGTTCCGCCTGCCAAAGGAGTTGTTCCGTCCCATTTTGTAAGATACAGGTTAAGTCCCGGACGTTTGTTGATCATAGTATCAAGTCTTACATTAGAACCATCCGGAAGTTCTCCCTTTTCATATTTCACACACTTATATGTGTATGAATCTGATGTGCTTTCTCCTACCTGCTTTCCGTTCAGTTCAAACTGTCCTGATCCGTCAACTGCTATAGGAGTTTTTGTAAGTGAATCAGCATTTGTTACTACTGAGCTTGAAGGATCTACTGTTGGTGTTCCGCCGGTAAGCTTTACTTCACGTACCTCGTACTTATTAAAGTCATCCTTATCCTTTACACCATCATGATCGATATCATCTATAGTATTAAAGAGCCAGTAAACTGATGTATCGCCATAGGCAAGACGCTTAACTGTACCAGAAACCAGAGTTTTTGATCCTCCGTTTACCTTGTATACTGCGAAGTATGCAGGATCTCTTTCTGTCATCCAGTCTTTATCTGACCACTCTTTGTTAACTCTGAGTCCCCATCCCTTAAGGTTACGGATCTCTATTTCTGAGTCGTGTTCAGCATTTATTCTGCCGGAAACAGGATCTTCTGTCCTTGTGCTCTCATCACCTGCTTCGCTGAGGTAATACTGAAGTGAATATCCATCCGGAATCTCCTTTTCACGTTCCTCAACCTTATACTTTGTACCGGATACGATCTCTCTTACTTCTACTGTGTAATCAACCGGAATGTTTGCGATCGTTCCGCTCATTGAAGTATTAAATGTTGCTCTCTTTTTCTTTTCCGGACTTAAATCGTCAAAGTTTGTTACACTGTATGACTTCATACTCATTGAAGTTGTATCCCAGTAACAGTAGTGTCCTTCGGCATCCTTTACGTGATAGCTGTGCATATCAGCGAGAGGGATAGCATTATCAGGGTCATTCTCTGTTCCAAGGTAAAGTCTGAATGTAAATGAAGTATTGTCTTCACTGTTAGGTATCTGAGTATTTCCAGTTTCATCATACAGATGTTTTACAAATGTCAATGTGCCTTTTGCATTTGGATCTACTGCATTTGTGAAGAAAAGACGGGAACGTCTAAGTACTTCACCATATCCCGAATCATAATCAGCTCTGCTGTATGCTCCTCCAGGACCTGCCTGTCCGGCATCTGTTCCCGAGATCTCCACTCCGTTTGCATATACCTTGTCGTATACGCTTTTATCTACGAAACACTCTACAACACGATAGGTGAATGTATCATCCGGGAACTTTATAACTGCTGTCTCACTCGGCTTAAGTACGAATACATTATTATATGTTGTCACACCGTCTGATGCAGTATATGTAGGTAAATAAGTTACATTTCTTGTTGTGTCCTTGTACTTAACATTTATCTGGCTCATTCCAGGAGTCAGCTGCTGCTCTACTGCGCCTTCCTCATTAGTCTTATAGAAGATCTGGAATGGATAGTCAGCTATGAAAGATTCAACTGTGTCTATTCCTGATATAACCTTCTGAAGCTCTACTGTTCCAGGCTTAACTGCTGCAAGATTAAATCTCATGTGGAGGTTTGAAGCTCCTCTGCCTCGCTCGAGGTAAAAGATTCTCATTGTGTGATCTGTATAATCCTTAAAGATTGTAGCATCGCCTTCAAAATAATTAGCTAAAAATTCATCTATCTCTGCCTGGGATGGATCACTTCCATGTTCAGCCTTATAACGCTTCTTAAAGTTGTCTTCAAATATTCCGCGAAGTGTAAGTTTCTTTCCGTTTACCATTACTTCACCGGTACGATAATTAACTGATCCGGGTACTGCACTGTGAATACCGCCAAGGTCTATGATCAGCTCTCCATCTACATAAAGCCAGAAGTCATCGTCTCCTGTGAACTCGTAAATAATGTCATGTCCCCATGCATCATTTCCGCCCGGTGTCTGTGTAAAGAAAGTTTCCAGTTCTACTGCGAAATTGTAATCAGTATCACCATCAACCAAATGAAGCCTCTCACCCTTACGTGGGTTACTGTCAGGAAGTTCTTTTGCATTAGCATCATAAAGGTTGTATGGGTTCTTAACAGCATATGTGTCAGAAAGCTTATTGTATGGTAGGAACTGACTATGCTTCATTGTATCTGTAGACTTTAAGTCATTTGTACCAAGCTGAGTATATACTGTAAAATTGTTAGGGTCATAAGTTCCATCTTTTTTATAGAATGATGCAAAATTCTGAGTACTGTCATATTCATAGTATCCGCTGGAATAATATGTATTCTCTATAAAAAGATGGTTGGTCTTCTTGGCTCCTGCATACATCGCTGCAAATGATCCGCCGGTATTTGTTACTGTAGGATAACCATCATTACCTATATTGGTTGAAAGATATCCCTGATGAAGCTCTGTTGTAGCTGCACCCTGTTCAGTACTGCCAAGAATGCTGTTCATCTGGTTTATATCATTAAGATCTGCCATCTTAACGCTGATACCATACTGCTCATGATCAACTGTTGTAACGGTATCGTACTCTGAGCTGCTTGCATGCTCCGGATTTTCCTTCATCACTGCAAAATAGAATGATTCCGAATCACCCATAGCACAAGTTTCTATACCGCTGTAATCATCTTTGATCTTTATACCTATGTAAGAATAGCTGTCATCATCCCATGCAAGAACTGTTGAGTAATAATATCCGTAGCGACGTCCGTTCAAGTTGATACTTCTATTAAAGTAATTCGGGAAGTTTGTCTCATTTCTGAGGATTCCACCATTACTCTGTGGACGGAGGCAGTCACCTGAATATGTGTTTTCCAACTGGTAATAATAGTTAGGTACCTTAGGTACTGCAGCCGGATCGTAATAATACTCTGTAAATTTCCAAAGTGCTGTATTAACTGTACTTCCAACCCACTGTATCATGTCGCCGCTTTCGAAGCATCTGATAAGGGTTCCATCATGATTTATAGCGTAGAATTCATATTTCTTAGTTGTAGGATTCCACAAACGCGTATAGATGACTACAACCTGTCCATCAGGAACCTGCGTATTGTTTGCAAGGTCAACCTTTTCTGCACTGTATATCTGGAAGTCGTCATTCTGTAAAAGTGGAGATTTGCTTACAAGACTCAGCCAGCAATATTCTCCTCCGTTACTTGAGCTTACAAAACCGTTATCAGCCTTGCCGCCCATAAGTGTTAAGGATCTTCCTTCGTTGCTAAATCTGTATTTTCCATCATTTTCATCAGTTCCTGCCTCTACCACAACTGATGCAGGAGCATCTGAAAGTGTAAGTCCTGAGCCATCAAGTTTCAGATATTTTACTGCTCCGCCAATCTGTGTTGTCATATAGTATCTGCTTGACCCTACATTTGTAAATGTCCACTCTGCAAGATCTGAAGTTTCAGAAATAAGTAATTCGCCCTTGTGGCTAAGTACATCCGGACGTACCAGAAGTGATATAGCTTCAAGTGCCTGTTGTCCTTTTTGATTTGTTTCTGTAGATGTAAGACCTGCGCCCTTTACACTTTCTTCGTGATAAGCGAGGCTATATGTCTTTCCGTCAAGTTCATAATAATCATCAGGTGCATCAAAAGTGTAAGCGTATGTAAGAAGCAGTCTGGCATTTTTAACATTATCGTTGTCAGTATAGAGCCTCATTCCCTTACCAGAACCTGAATGCTGAAACCACTTATTAACATTAGAAACCTTGAAGAAAAGCTTTCCGTCTGGATCAGATTCATTAACATCTGTAATTACAAATGCAGTTTTATCGCTCTCACTAAGTGCCATTAAATTGCCACTTGAGTTGTGCATATACCTTTTCACATTGCTGATATAGGTATATATGTAATAAGTATTTTCAGCTCCGCCATCTTCAAAGAACCACTTAGCTGAAGCTGCTATGCTCTCTGTTTCAGCAAACGCATTGTTATTATTGAGTGTGCTTGTGCAATACTTTTCCTTTCCATCAATATAGGAAATATAGAAACCTTTGCCGCCTGTAGTAGAATTATCATAGCTGCCTGCCAGTTCTGAAGCAGATGCTACTTTTTTCTCTGCTCCCGGAACATATGGATCAGGAGCCTTAACTACTGCATATACTGAAAAACTCTCTGCATCAAAGCTGACTGCTTTATCAGTTACCTCAACGTCTGCCTTTTTCTCGTCAAGCTGTTTGATCTCTTCCTGAGCTACTTCATCATTTTCTGCATGATATACTGAAAGTTCATTTTCATTTTTGATTGCTTCTCTTATGGAGTCGCTCATAATGTCAACTCTGATATTTCCTGTACTTTTATCAGGCTGGAAGATCTGCTCTTCATTATTATCATCAAGATAGAAAATGCTGATATCATAAGCGGAAACAAGTTCTTTTTCATCTATTTCCACTGATACAGGATATGCTTTTGCATAAGCTGTCTTTGGCATGATACCATTTAATCTGATAGTAGTATTTTTCTCTGCTGCGTATTCCTCTGAATCCTTATCAAGAGGAGTATACTTAGCATCTTTATATATCTCAGCCTTTATTGTTTTTTCAACGTGAAGATCATCCTCTGGGATCTTTTCTTCAGCATTTTCGCTTACGCTCTTAGCTTCGTTCTGAGAAACTTCATTCTGGGATACTTCATTCTGAGAGATTTCATTATCAGAAACTTCACCCTGTTCCTCACTGCTGTTTTCTTCACTTTCTTCTTTATGATCTGATTCATCCTTTTTTGAATGTTCATCAGAGTCGTCATCATCATCTCTATTGTCTATATTTTCTTCTGTACTTTCTTCTGTATTCTCTTCCTCGTACTCTTTGCTATTCTCTGACTGAGAATCATCTGCTATTTCATTGTGCTCATCTTCTTCATATATATCTTCTTTATCTGATCTCTCTTCTTCATCTTTGCTATTTTCTGACTGAGCACTCTCTTCATCATATGAATTTGGAGCCGTAGTTCCCCATTCTGTAGCACTGGGATCGCTCATCGGCTCCACACCTGCAAAAACTAATGTTGACATAATATGAAAGAGATATGCCACACAGATGATAATGGCCACTCCTTTTTTGTAAATAGCATTTCTCTTCATATTATGTCCTCCAACTAAGACTAAGACTATAACTACATCACCTTTCATAGGTGCACTCGACCACAATAATTATTGTTATATTCTTTATCGTAATTTTAACCTAAAAAATAAGACTTAGTCTATCCCAATTGTGTATACTTTTTTGCATGTTTGGTATACAATATGCTTTTTTAAAGATGCAATTCGTATATTGTATACAAAATTATATTATGTATACAATACTTTAGAACAATAAAGAAAATTGAGCCGATTCCTACCTATTTAAATGAATCAGCCCAATTTTCACAAATATCTTCTTATAGTAAACAACAAATTTTTAGACGTTCGCTATAATTAAAAATTTTCAACAGCAGCTCTCTCTGCCGGAAGTGCCTTCATGTAATTCTCAAGGAACTTGTCAAATCCTTCTACATCACTTGCAACAGGATCCATGCTCTGTGACTTAAATCCTGCAAATACCTTATTTGCAAGATAAGCTTCAAGTGTCTCGCCATCTTCTTTATGAAGCATGTAGCTTGCAAGGAGTGCCTCGCCCCATGGTCCGCCCTCTCCTGCAGTCTCCATTACAGAAACAGGGGTTCCCATAGCAGCAGCCATTACTCTCTGTCCAGAGCCCTTAGCATTAAACCAGCCGCCGTGTCCTGTAAGTGTATCGATCTTGACCTTCTCCTCTTTGACAAGGATATTCATGCCGTACTTAAGTGTAGCAAGTGCAGAGAAAAGTACTGTACGCATGAAAGTCGGAAGTGTCATCTTTGCGTCCGGCTTCCTGATAAAGAGCGGTCTGCCCTCTTCAAAGCCTGTGATCGACTCGCCGGAGAAGTAATTATACATCATAAGTCCGTCGCAGGAAGTCTCTCCCTGTAAAGCTGCATCATAGAGCTTGCAGTAAAGATCTCCAAGGTCTACTTCTGCTCCGCCCATCTTGAGCACTTCTGCAAACAGATCTACCCATGCATTAAGATCGGATGTACAGTTGTTGCAGTGTACCATTGCAACCGGCTTACCTGATGGAGTAGTAACCATATCAAGGGCCTCATAAGGCTTGGAAAGTGCCTTCTCAAGTACGACCATGGCAAATACTGATGTACCTGCAGAAACATTACCTGTACGCTCGGCAACAGCGTTTGTAGCTGTCATACCTGTGCCTGCATCACCCTCTGGAGGACAGAGCGGTATGCCTGCCTCAAGTGTTCCTGTAGGATCAAGAAGCTTAGCACCCTCAGCTGTAAGCTCACCGGCCTTTTCACCTGCAACAAGTACCTTTGGAAGTATGTCTTCAACTTTCCATGGAAGATTCTTATCAGCAATAAGCTCGTCAAACTTACGGATCATATCTTTATCATAGTCATTGATATTTGAGTCGATCGGGAACATACCTGAAGCCTCACCGATACCAATGATCTTCTCTCCGGTCAGCTTCCAGTGGATATATCCCTCAAGTGTTGTCTGGAACACGATATCCTTAATATGTGACTCATTGTTAAGTATTGCCTGATAGAGATGTGCGATACTCCATCTCTGTGGAATATTAAAATTGAAAAGCTTTGAAAGCTCTGCTGCAGCCTGCTCTGTCATGGTATTGCGCCATGTACGGAAAGGTACGAGCAGATCTCCCTCTTTATTAAATACCATATAGCCGTGCATCATAGCTGAGAAGCCGATAGCACCGATCTTTTTAAGCTCTACACCATACTTAGTCTTTACATCTTCAGCAAGCTTTGCATAGCAGTCGCGAAGACCTGTCCAGATGTCATCCTCGCTGTATGTCCAGATATTGTTCTCCAGACGGTTCTCCCATCTGTGCTTGCCGGATGCTACAACTTCAAAATCCTCTGTAACGAGTACGCCCTTGATGTTTGTTGATCCAAATTCGATACCAAGTACTGTCTTGCCGCTCTCAATAGCAGCCTTAACGTCTATATTTCCCATAAATATACCTTTCCGCTGTCCACCCCAGATCAGCATGTTATTTATGGTTTAATTGTATCAAATTTTAGGCAATTTAACTTATATAAATTCAGCTTTTTATAAAAAAGTTGTATTTAAAATACTACCTTTTATAATCTTTAAATAGGCAAAAAAGATCCTCCATCTCGTTTCAAACGATAATGAAGGATCTTTTATTAATTACTTATTTGTAGTTGTACTTATCGTGTAATATACCTGACCTGCGTATCCTTCGTACTTTCCTACTCCGAATACATAAGCTGTAGGTCTGTTCTTTACAACTGAATCAGTCTTACTCTTTGAGCTGATATTGTTGATAGTGTAAACATTGTAGCCGGAAGGTGAAACCTTCTTCTTATTCAATGCAACATTGAGTGAAGGTGAAACCTTTGAGCCTGTATACTTGTATGATGAGAATCTGTCCTTAACAGTAGCCCCTGTGATAGATACAGGTTTTATCTTAAAGAACTTCTTAACATCACCAAAATATGTCTTTTTAGCCTCTTTGATCGCTGTGATCTTGACTGTTGCAACACCCGGCTTCTTGCACTTGATGTATCTTACCTTGTAGTCTACATTTTCCTGAAGTGTTTCACCAGTTCTGGTATCCTTTACCTCAACAGAAGGCTTGATCTTATTGCCTGTATAATCTACAGTATCAAAGTTGTTTAGCTCTTTGTTCTCATAAGTCATTGTAACCTGAATAGAATCATCAGCCAATGGAGTTCTATCGTTTCTTACACTGAACTTAACTTTCTTTGTCTTACGGAATGCTCCGTTACCACTGACTACCAGAGCAAGCTTCTTCTTATTGATGTTCTTACCTTTGAACTGGCTCTGAACAGTATAGTCAATACCCTCTATAAGTGGTACGTAAGTGTTGCTGCCTATGTTGTATGTAAGATAGATATCTGTCTGGTCATACTTGGCATCATCGCGGAGCTCTTTATTCTCTACACCATAAACCTTGGCTTTAGTAATGCTCTCACCATTAGCTGAAACGATACCAAAGGTAGTTCCCTGATAGTTATTGAAAAGAACATTACTGCTTACAAGTATTCTTGCGATACCATAGTCTTTACATCCAACGAGAACCCTTGAGATAAGTCCGCTGTCAGAATTAAGTCTGTAGCCGCCTACCTCTGCGATAACCTTAGGTGTGATATTGCTTCCTGTATATTTGTAAACATAGTGTGGAAGCTCAACCTTTACGCCGTTAGCAGAAACCTTCTTAATTGAATTTACATTGTCTGTAAATACCTTAATTCTAGGTGTAGCTGATGAAACATATGCGCTTCCGCCAATGCTGTTGCGATAGAAGCAAAGTGAATTTGTTCTCTTCTTATTAAATGCATCTGTAACAAGATCTTCAAATGTTGCCCAGCTTGAATAGTTTGTTTTATCAGTTGCACTTACAAAAGCGTTAAACTTGCTCTCATCCGCACGTCTTACTTCAACTGCAAAGCTCTTACCTGCAGTAGTTGTAACCTTGTTTACTGATCCGGACTTCTTGGTAGTAGATGTACCGTCAACCATAAGTACCGGCATATCAAGCTTAACTGTTGTATATCCTGTGTAACTTACATCGACTGTCTTTGTCTCTATAAGGTTATCTGCTGTAAAAGGTGAACCCTTTGAAGTAGTAGCATATGGATAGCTGTAAACGAGTACCTGATATTTACCAGGATCAGCCACTGCAAATCCTACTTCCTTGATAGCTTCATACTTTCCTGCGTTAGCGCTTATTGTAAAGATGTTTGCAATAGAAGCAACTTCTCTTGTTGTTACATCCGGAGCACCATCATATGCATAGAGATTGTCATATCCCTTTTCAGATGAAAAATCGTAAGCAACTGCACGTCTTTCATTTGCATTAGTAGTTGCAGTAAATGTAGCATCCTCGTATGAGATCCAGATCTCCTTGCCATTCATATCGAGTGCCTTGAAAGCACCTGCCTTTGATGGCTTTGCACCGGTAATTGTATTTGTGAAGTTCTCCGGATAAATGATATCGCTCCATCCTACAAGTACAAGCTCATGGTTTGGCTCTGCATAATCATCACTTACTGTTGTAAAGAAGTGATTGCCATCATTTGGCATATATGCACTTGAAGGTACCTCAAGGTTCATGTAAACATCAACTACAGCTGAGCCATACTTATAAATAAGACCCTTTATCGCATTGATATCTGATGTTGGAACCCATGCTGAACTCTTAAGTCTTCCGCCGATGCCGTTTCCTGAAGTGCTGTTTGAAAGGATAAACGTTGCAAGTGCGCTGTTTCCATATCTCATACCGGTCTTATCTGTTGTAACATCATCATCAAAAAGACCGAGCGGATCATTCTTACTATCATATGTAGCCTTTGCAAGATCTTCTGCATCTCCGTCCTTAGCAGCCATCATTGAAGCCCATGCCCACTCAAGTGAATCACTGTTTCCGCTGACTACGTTTCTGACCCTGCCATTATATGACTGGATAGAAGACCACGCTGAAGAATCAACACCATAAGTATAATTTGTCGGGAAATTAAACTTGATCGGTTTTGAACCTGCACTCTGTGAAACAAAAGGATCTGCAGCAAAATTATCTGATATCATATCCCCTGAAACAACATTATCTGATGTCGTCTCGTTGGAATTGTTGCTGTTTGATAAATAATCCTCTGAAGACTCTCCCGCTCCGATTGCATTCTGACTCTGAGTATAAACATCCTCTTCCGCAAAAGTGATCATCGAAATTGAAGTCGATGCCAAAGCTGCCGTAAGCAATAATGCTAATGACTTCTTGTACCTAAAATTCATAACAATCCTCCATATGTCGATTCCTACTGCAATAATCAACATACACACAATTAACCATTCTCTATTTAGCATACCACTCCCACGCTAAAGATTTAGTCCTTTTTTGCATACAATTTAAAGACATTCAGGAATAAAAATGTCTTTAAAACCGCACAGCGACTGGTTTTACCACACTAAGCCAGTCGTATTGAACTAAATCTAGTACATTTTACCACTTGTTACTAAAAAAATGTTTAAATCTAAAAAATTTTAAGAAATTCTTAATATTTTCAAAATATGTTTTATATGTAAAAAACCGCCTCAGAAGATACTTCAGACCCCGGAACCCCCACGTCACATAGAAGGTTCTGTTTAGTGCTGCTTCGTTCCCGACCTGACACGGTTCGCAGATTTCCATTGCGTGGGACCGGAGCCTGAAGTATCCGCTGAAACGGACACTTCTACTATTATACATATCACTGCTTTGCTTGTCAAACGATACTTTATACTCCCATAGCCTTTTTTACCTGTTCGTACTGCATATTCAGCTTATTGAAGTTTGCCATGATCTCGGCTATACGCTTTTCTGCATACTCCATTATTTCTGCATGATTCTCCGTAAAGATCTTTACTATAGGCCTATGGAACCAGTTGCGATTCATCTCGTTAGTAATGATAGTAGCGATAGACTCTGAAGGACGCTGCTTTGTATCCTCTCCTCTATAAGCTATCTCAGCTATCCTGTCAGATACCTGAAGTATCTTTTCCATCTTTTCCATCTCCGGACCTTCCAGTCCTTCCGGATAGCCGCTTCCATCTATTCTCTCATGATGACGCATTATCACTTTGATTATATCGTCGCCGATCTTGCCTTCAAGAAGATTCTCGGCAAGTGCAAGATGACGCCTGTAGATCGCTATATCCTTTTCATCGGTAAGCTTATCTTCCTCCCTGAGCTCAGGAGGTACCGCTGCCATACCTATATTGTGAAGGAGCGAAGCATAGTAGAGCCTCGTCTTCTCGTACTTACCCATGTCATCCATTTCGTCAGCGATCTTTTCTGCAACGCAGGCACAGGTCAGAGACTTCATCGCAGCATTAGCAGTATCAAAACCTGCAAGATACACAAGGATCTCAAGCATCTTCTCTTTTTCTTCATCAGAAAACATCAGATCCCCAAATAAGCTTTCAAGCTCAGCCATGTGCGCGCCGGTCTTAAACTTCTCAAATATGTCATACCTCTTTGCAGCCACGTCCAAAAGGTCAAAGCACTGCTGTGAATATATCTTGCCTATATACTGTCTCAGCTTATTGTAATCGTATTTATCACCCTTTGCACGCTTAAAAAGGTCAACCTTTCCTGCAAAGTTGAGCATATTCGCGATATTCTTATCCTTAAAATCGATTCCCTTAAGCTTTTGGTAGTCTACATGGCTATACATCAATATCTTTGATCTCTCGCCAAACGGTGACAGATTCTTTAAGAAAAGATAGCCATAGATCGAGTGCGGCATAGGTGTCTGCATCTCAAACTTGAGCATGTCTACTCCACGCTCCACCTTATACGCACCGATATCATGAAGTGCCGCGATAAATGCATACTCCGCTATCTGATAGCGCTTGTACTTACCTGTAAGCTCAAGCAAACACTGCATCATGTATGCAACCCTGCATCCATGATCCACTATGCGCCGGTCAATAAGCCGCAAAATCCCTATTATCAGAAAACATAAATTTTTGCTGCTGATCACATCATCCATAAGTGCCCCCACAAAATATCTATAACCAGAACCGCATAGGTGTAAATGTTATGCCGCCAGATTTTTGTTCCTTTGCGGTATCTTTGAATCCCATTTTGTGATAAAACCCTATTGCATAGGGCGAAGAATTAACCGTGGTATAAACCTGACCTGCCTCGGTCAGAAGAAAGTCGCATAGATACCGCATGAGAGCGGCAGCTATCCCCTGATGTTGATATGCCTCATCTACAAAAAGCAGTGAGATATGATTTTTATTACGTACTGAAATTATACCACGGATCTCGTCATCATCATAGCACCCAAACATTCGATATTCGCCAATCTTGAACATCCTGTAGAGCATGTCATCCGTGATAAACTTATAGAAATTGTCTACTCCCTCCTGGGAATAGATATCGGACTCAAATCTAAGGAAAACGCGCCAGACAAGTGCCATAGCGTCTCCCCATTCCTGAGTCTTTACCGCCCGTATAACCCTCATATTTGTGTCCCCCAACACATTTATTAGTTTTAACCAAACAGCCCTTTGAAAAAGCTGGCTAACTTATCGCCAATACCCTTAAGTGCAGATTTTACAACGGAGCCTGCGATCTCCTTTTTATTCTTCTCCAATACCTCAGCGATATCGCTGCCTTTGAGGTCTTTACCGTATTTTTTGTAAAGCTCTTCAGCCTGATCGAGCAGTGAGCCATAGTCGAGCCCAAGCTTATTTATCTTAAGCATAAGCTCTACAACCTGGTTGATATGCTCTTCGCTAAGTGTGATATTTTTGCCATACTGACTATTAAAGTCTGCGATCGATCCACGTACAGCATCCTCTATACCTGCCCTGTCTCGGAGATCCCTCTTGGCTATCTCAGCCTTCATAAAGGCCATGAGCGCCTCGACGTCCTCATCAGATACCCCGTCCAGAGCTGAAGCTGCCTCTTCAAGCTTACCCGTAGTCACAAGCTCATCAAGTGATGTATCAAGTGCCTGTGTGTTCAAGGTAGTATCTGTCATCTCTGCATAAGCTTTGAGTGCTCCGATAAGTGCTGCCGTACCCGAGATCGATGTAGGAGCAGCCACGATAATGTCTGCATCCTCGACTCCCGCTGTCAGTAGTGCGTTTTTGTACATTCCTTCTGTACAATAGTTTATATTGTGAGTCGTAACATTTATGCCATGTCCGCTTTCCGCCGGTCTTACAAGGACCGATGAAAGAGATTTGCTTCCAATGACTGAGCTGCTTATATAACTGCTCAGATACTGCTTCTCATCAGCGTTTGTCACATAAACAACATTGTACGCTGACAGATCTGTACCATTAAGTCCCATAAACGACATGACTGTTGCAAGCTGTGATGATGAAAGATCTGCACCAAGTGCAAGATATGGCTTGGATTTTGAAGATTCCTGTGTGCCGCTATCCTGTGCCCCTGCAGGTGCAGTGCTGCTCGCTGTCTCATCCCATGTAATGTCTGTAACAGTACCAGCAGATGCTGTAGTTACCGGCATCACAGTAAGTAATCCTGCCATCATCAGCGCAACCACTTTTTTCATAAATAATCCTCCAATACGGAAGAGCTACTTAAATCCCCGGTTCACCCACCGGCCATAACTCTGTCCATATAATGCAGTATATCTAAGAAAGCATCGAAGCGGTCAGCCTCATTATAAACTTCATGTCTGTCATCCGGATATATTTTTACTGTAACATCCTGCATTCCGATAGACTTATACCGTTTTGCCACTTTATTTACAAGCTTGCCATAGCCGCCTACCGGGTCCTCTGCTCCGGAAACAAGGAATATCGGCAGATTTTTAGGAATATCTTTCATCCTTGCCGCCGCATTGCCTCTCTCCACAAGCTCCATAATCGTCCTGTAGCCATTTATAGTAAACTCATGTCCGCAGAGTGGATCAGCCGCTTTCCTGTCCTGCGACTCCTTCCTCGAGCATCCCCACTTAAACGGATACTCCTCACTGCGTGGATTTTTGCTGTAGCCGCCAAGTCCTGCCTTAGTCACCGCCCTGCTGATATAATGGCCGCCCTTTATTGATATGAGTATATCAAGCAATGTCTTGCCTGCGAGGAGCTTGAGCTCATTCATATCTCCGGTACCCATGAGTATCGCGCCTTTTATGCCGGTGCCATACATCTCGATATAATTACGGATGATAAACGAGCCCATGCTGTGCCCCATCACAAAAAACGGCACTGCAGGATAGTCAGCCTGTATGATCTTCTTAAGCCTGTGTATATCACGGACGATCACCGTAGCCGGATCCATGTCACAAAAATATCCAAAGTCTGACTCTTCTTTTGCTGTCTTACCATGTCCCAAATGGTCACAGCCGGCAACGAGCACTCCCTGCTCAGCAAAAAATCTGCCGAGCTCAAAATAACATCCAAAATGCTCTCCCATGCCGTGTGCCACTATAAGACAAGCCTTCACTTCGCCTTTTGGGACATACTTTTCTGCATGTATTTTAGTTTTCATGTCCCGAGAATCAAATGTAAACTCCTCATGTTTTACCATTATGATCCTTCCCCCTCATATAATTTAATGCCAGGGTCAAAAGTATTTTTCCATAGCAAGCTAGCTTGCTAATGGAAAACAGACTTTATGACCCGCCCAAATATGAGTGTGAAGTGATGCAAAGCAACACGAAAACACGAATATTTGGTAGGATTGTGAGAGTGCAAAGCACGCAACAATCCGTTGGCATCGTTTTTCACTTAAATAGTATCATCCAACCTCAGCGCCACTCTCTACATCATGCTCTACTGTCATGAGTGCAAGATTGCCATTCTTGTCGAGCGCTGAAAGGAGCATACCCTCAGAGAGCATACCTGCCATCTTACGTGGCTTGAGGTTAAGAACAGCCATAACCTTCTTACCGATAAGCTTCTCCGGCTCCGGATAATACTTCTGAATACCAGAGAGGATCTGTCTCTCCTCATCGCCAAACTTAAGCTTGAAGCAAAGAAGCTTCTCTGACTTCTCTACCTTGCTGCACTCAAGTACTTCACCTATTCTGAAGTCACACTTATCAAAATCGTCTATAGTGATGAAGTCCTTACCGCCCTCAGCCTTCTCAGCCTTAGCTTCAGACTTCTTCTCTTCCTTCTTCTCCTGCTTTGGTGCGTTGGCTGCTTCCATCTCAGCAACCTTTTTCAGTATATCGTCAGCCTTTACGCGGGCAAACATTGTCTCAGGTGCATCTGTAACCTTTGTGCCTGATGCAAAGATACCTCTTTTCTCAGCAGCCTCAAGCTCTGGCATAGCAGTGTTGAGCTGAGCAAAGATCTTCTCTGCTGTGTTTGGCAAAAATGATGCAAGAAGTGTAGAGCCGATAAGGATGCAGTCGCAGAGGTTGTAAAGAACTGTAGAAAGTCTGTCCTTCTTTGCCTCGTCCTTGATAAGGATCCATGGCTCTGTCTCGTCGATATACTTGTTGCAGCGCTTAAAGAGAGTAAAGATATCTGTAAGAGCATCAGCAACTCTGAGCTTCTCCATATCCTTCTCAACCTTAGCTTTAGTAGCAAGAACAACGCTGTAAAGATCGTCATCAACATCTTCCTTGGCACCCTTATCCTCAAGCACTCCGCCAAAATACTGATTGCTCATGGAGATAGTTCTCTTTACAAGGTTTCCAAGTGTATTTGCAAGGTCTGAATTAAATCTCTCGATCATCAGATCCCATGAGATAACACCGTCTGTCTCAAATGGCATCTCGTGAAGTACGAAGTAACGTACTGCATCAACTCCAAAGAAGTCAACCAAAGTGTCAGCGTAGATAACGTTGCCCTTTGACTTACTCATCTTGCCGCCTTCCTGAAGGAGCCATGGATGTCCAAACACCTGCTTAGGAAGCGGGATATCAAGAGCCATAAGGAAGATTGGCCAGTAAATTGTATGGAAACGTACAATATCCTTACCGATAAGATGAAGATCTGCAGGCCAGTACTTATTGTACATATCTGTATGATTGCCGTCGCAGTCATAGCCGATACCTGTGATATAGTTTACAAGAGCATCGAGCCATACATATACAACATGCTTAGGATCAAAATCAACCGGGATACCCCACTTGAATGATGTTCTTGAAACGCAGAGATCCTGAAGTCCCGGCTTGAGGAAGTTGTTTATCATCTCATTCTTTCTCTGCTCAGGCTGGATAAACTCAGGGTGCTCCTCGATGTACTCTATAAGTCTGTCAGCATACTTGCTCATCTTGAAGAAATAAGCTTCCTCGTGTGCAGGCTTAACTTCGCGTCCGCAGTCAGGACACTTGCCGTCTACAAGCTGTGACTTTGTCCAGAAAGACTCACAAGGTGTGCAGTAAAGTCCCTCGTATGCTCCCTTATAGATATCGCCCTTGTCATAGAGCTTTTTAAATATCTTCTTAACCTGTGTCTCGTGGTCTTCATCAGTAGTTCTGATAAAACGGTCATAAGATGTGTCCATGAGATCCCAGATACGCTTGATCTCACCTGCAGAACGGTCAACATACTGCTTTGGTGTGATGCCTTCAGCCTCAGCCTTAAGCTCGATCTTCTGTCCGTGCTCATCTGTACCGGTCTGGAAGCGCACATCATAGCCCTGCTGACGCTTAAATCTTGCGATAGCATCTGCAAGAACGATCTCATATGTGTTTCCAATATGCGGCTTGCCTGATGCATAGGCAATAGCCGTCGTAATGTAGTATGGCTTTTTCATAAAATAAATTCTCCTAAAATCTAAAATTAGATATATTGAATATCGTAACACCTTGGGTTTGTAGTGTCAAATCAAAGACAAAAAGAGCCGTTCCCAAAGAACAGCCCTTTAAAAAGTCGTATTTACTTCCAATGCTCATGGTGGAGTTCACCATTTTTTTCAAGTCCCGGGAATCCATTTTGACGCATTGCCTCATATAATACTATTGCGACCGAATTGCAAAGGTTAAGCGAGCGTTCATTAGGAAGCATAGGGATACGGATGCAGTACTCCTCATTATCGACCAAAAGCTCCTCAGGGATACCTGCGCTCTCCTTGCCAAACATTATGAAGTCATCCGGTCCAAACGAAACATCGCTGTAGCACTGGTGCGCCTTGGTTGTCGCATACCATATCTTAGCGCCCGGATGCTCCTCTCGAAACTTCTGATAATTCATATATCTGTGAACATCAAGCCTTTCCCAATAGTCCATGCCGGCTCTTTTGATGTTCTTATCGCTCAGGATAAATCCGAAAGGCTCGATCAAATGCAGTGACGCACCTGCATTTACGCAAGTGCGCCCGATATTTCCAGTATTCAATGGTATCTCAGGTTCATGTAAAACTATGTTCATTTAAGTATATTTCCTTTCATTGCCCTGACTTCACCTATGTAATAAAGTGAGCCGAATGAAATGATTATATCATCGTCGTTAGCTTCGCTGAGAGCCCTCTTAACGGCACTTTTGACACTTGTGCAGCTGTGGACCTCAGCCTTGCTTACTGAACGCAAAAACGATGCAAGCTTCTCTGATGAAAGCGCTCTGGGAGTTGGTGGTGTTATAGTATAAAAACGCTTTGCCAAAGGAGCGATATCAAGCATCATATCCTGGTAGTTCTTGTCCTCAAGTACACCTGTGATAAAGATAAGCTTTTCATTAGGGAAGTAGCTTTCAATGCTCTTTTTAAGTGCTTTTACGCCTTCCTCATTGTGGCTTCCGTCGATTATCACTGCAGGCTCAGTCTGAAGTACTTCAAACCTTCCCGGCCACTTAGCCTTCTTAAGTCCCTCAAGGATATTTTTATATGTAAGCTTAAAGCCTTTGAGCTGCAGTGCAAGTGCAGCCTGTACTGCCATTGACGCATTATTGACCTGATATGTACCAAGCATGGTTATCTTGAACTTGTGACCTCCAAATCCAAGATCAAAGATCTGTCCATTTACATCTGCGCTGTCAACGCTTTTAGGCATGATAGCCTTTGTAAGATGGGCATTTTTCTCTGTGCACACATCTTCAAATACTTTTTCTACAGAAGGTCTTGCAGGATATAATAAAACCTCACAGCCTTCCTTGATGATACCGGCCTTTTCTGCCGCTATCTTCTCCAAAGTATCTCCAAGTATCTCTGTGTGATCCAGGCTTATTGTCGTAATAACAGCAAGCTCCGGACACTTGATCACGTTTGTTGCGTCAAGCCTTCCTCCAAGTCCCACTTCGAGTACCACTATGTCACACTTCTCGCGGGCAAAATAAACAAAGCCTATGGCGCAGACGATCTCAAACTCTGATGGAGCCTTGATGCCATCAGCTATCATCTCGTCACATACTGCTCGCACCTCAGTTGCGATATCAGCAAGTACTTCCTCAGATATCTCCTCATTGTTTATCTTGATACGCTCAGTAAAATGCTCTATAAAAGGTGAAGTGTAAAGACCTACCTTATAGCCTCCCTCTATCAGTATCTGGTTTATAAATGCTGCAGTAGAGCCCTTGCCGTTTGTACCTGCTATATGCACATATTTCAGGCTGTCCTGCGGATCTCCGAGCCTTTTCATAAGCTCTCTGATACTATCAAGGTTAAATGGTTCTTCGCCCGGTCTTACTTTTGATGGTGAAAATCTCGGCAGGCTTGATATGTAATCAAGTGATTCTTTGTAATTCATTTTTAATTTGCAGCTCCTTCATCGGTTAAAAACTTGAACTTCTTTATCGGCTTCATGACCGCTATCAGTAGAATTGTGTTGATAGGGAACATGATAAGCTCTTTTGGCAGACGTGTAAAGAAAAGCGCCTTAAATGCGCTGCCGTACAGCATCGACAGCCAAAGTGTATTAAGCAGCATGTTTACGATAACGGTACAGATGACCTTTGACAAAACAATGCGCTTAATGCTGACATTTCCTTCTGAATCGGGCTTGAGCATCAGTCCATAGATTACTCCGCTTACTATTGAATTAAATGTAAAGCCGGGGAAAAATGGACCTGTTGGCTTAACGATGTAGCCAAGAATGTCAGAAAGTGCACCGACAACACCGCCTATAACAGGTCCAAGCAAAGAACCTGCCACTGCAAGCGGCAGTGAGCCAAAACGGATCTCGATCACCTGAGTGACCGGGATCTTGAAGAATCCCAAAATAACAGCGATGGAAATCAGCATTGCAGCGGTGGTGATAGTTTTCGAGCTTCTAAATTTAGACATAAAAAACCTCCTATGCAGTTTCCTCTCCTGCATAGGAGGTATTGTCGGCCTCTATTATGCAGCAGCGGGATGCGATGGCAAAACCGCAAGAGAAGCACTGATTTAGCTCTTCTCTTTTCGTTCCGCTGACAACTCCCTGTTCAGCAGACACTTAACGCTTTGTCACCTACTCTGTCTGTAACAAAATCACTATGTCACAACTACATAAAAAAAGCAATAGTCTTTAGATCATTTTTGCAATTTCTTTGAGCAGCTCTGCTGATTTCTCCATCTCCTGGATGCTTGCATACTCAAATCTGCCGTGGTAATTGTAGCCGCCTGTGCAAAGGTTAGGACATGGCACGCCCTTGTATGTGAGCATTGCACCGTCCGTACCGCCGCGGATAGGCTCGCTCTTGGCATTTACTCCAAGCTTCTCAAAAGCCTTCTTTGCATTTTCGATCAGAGACATGTGATCTTTCATGTGTGAAAGCATGTTGTAATACTGATCCTTCATCTCAATCTCAAATGTTCCGGCAGGATACTTCTTATTGAGGAACTCAACTGTGCTCTGCATAAGCGCCTTACGGCTCTCAAACTTCTCAAAGTTATGATCACGGATGATGTATGAAAGCTCTGTCTCCTCAACGTCACCCTTCATGCTCTCAAGGAAGTAAAATCCCTCGTAGCCTTCTGTAAACTCAGGCTTCTCACTGGCAGGGAGAAGTGAATTAAACTCCATTGCAAGTGTAAGTGCATTGAGCATGATGCCCTTTGCGCTGCCCGGATGTACGCTCTTTCCGTGAACCTTTATCTTGGCTGCAGCCGCATTGAAGTTTTCATACTCGATGATGCCAAGCTTGCCGCCATCTACTGTGTAAGCCTCTTTTGCCTGAAACTCCTCTATATCAAAATGATCTGTGCCCGCACCGATCTCCTCGTCAGGAGTAAATGCTATGCGGATCTCACGATGCTTAACATCAGGATGTGTAAGGAAATACTCAGCCATATCCATGATCTCGGCAACTCCTGCCTTATCATCTGCTCCGAGAAGTGTTGTTCCGTCAGTTGCTATGAGATCCTCACCAAAGTGATTTAAGAGCTCCGGATAATCTTCTGTCTTTAAGAGCTCATCCTCTCCCTGATAGTTCTCGATGATACGAGGCTTTACATTTGCTCCGCTTACTGCAGGTGAAGTGTCCATGTGAGCGATAAATCCGATAGCCGGCTGCTCTCCCGGTACACATGCATATACGTAGCAGTGCTCTTTGTCATAGTGGATCTCGCTTGCGCCCATCGCCTCAAGCTCTGATACGAGCACCTTTGCAAGATCATGCTGCTTTGCAGTTGATGGTGAGAGACCGCTCTCCTCATCTGACTGGGTATCAATTTTTACGTAACTTATAAATCTGTCTATTAATGCTTTATTTTTAATCATAATTCGCCTCCATAGATATCATAGCATATCTTAGAACAAAATACATCAATTGCCATTTCCCCATTGCGCAATCAAAAATAAAACGGTATACTAAACCTGTTGTGCATCGAGCACCGCTCCCTGTACTACACCTAATTACATATTGTTTTGTTTCCTGCAAGGAGGAGATTATTAAGATGACAGACTTCAAGCCAATCAAAGAAGGAAAAGTACGCGAGATCTATGACAACGGTGATTCACTCATCATGGTTGCAACAGACAGGATTTCTGCCTTTGACGTTATCCTCAAGAACAAGATAACAAAGAAAGGTACCGTTCTTACCCAGATGTCACGCTTCTGGTTTGACTACACAAAGGACATCCTTCCAAACCACATGATAAGCACTGATGTCAAAGATATGCCGGAGTATTTCCAGAATGAGAACTATGACGGCAACAGCATGCTTTGCCGCAAGCTCACAATGCTTCCTATCGAGTGTATCGTTCGCGGATACATCACAGGCAGCGGTTGGGAAAGCTACAAAAAGGACGGCACAGTTTGTGGTATTAAACTCCCTGCAGGACTAAAGGAATGCGATAAGCTTCCTGAACCGATCTACACACCTAGTACAAAAGCTGAGATCGGTGATCACGATGAAAATATCGACTTTGAGAGAAGCGTAGAAGTGCTTGAGCGCGACTTCCCGGGTCACGGCCTTGAGTACGCTACAGCTATCCGTGACAACACTATCGCACTTTACAAAAAGTGTGCTGACTATGCACTTACAAAGGGTATCATCATCGCTGATACAAAGTTTGAGTTTGGGCTTGATGAAAATGGCAATGTTGTACTTGGTGATGAGATGCTCACACCGGATTCAAGCCGTTTCTGGCCTGTTGAGGGTTATGAGAGTGGTAAGTCACAGCCATCATTTGACAAGCAGTTTGTACGTGACTGGCTCAAGGCTAACCCAGACAGCGACTACAAGCTCCCACAGGATGTAATAGACAAGACAATAGACAAGTATTTAGAGGCTTACAAGCTCCTTACAGGCAAAGATTTATAATTATAAATAAAAAGATCCTTCACTTCGTTCAGGATGACTGTCATCCTGAGCATTAGCGAAGGATCTTTTTTGTCATCCTGAGCATTAGCGAAGGATCTTTTTACGGTGTAACAACTAAATTTGAGAAATAAACATCAAGACCATTTGCGATACCTGTTGCGATACCTGCCTGATAGTCTGCATTTGCCATATTTAAATCCTCTGAAGGATTTGTCATAAAGCCTATCTCAAGGATAGTAACCGGAACCTGACTCCAGTTGATACCGCTCATAGTGTCATCGAGACTTACGCCGCGATTCTTCTGACCGGTCACTGCGCACTGTCCATTGACAACGCTCTGTGCAAGCTGCTGGCTCTGCGCTGCTATACCCGCACAATATGGATTTGATGCTGATGGTGCAAGAGCAACTACTCCTGAAGCACCACTGTTTGCAACTCCGTTTGCGTGGATTCTGATGAAAGCATCTGCCTTATTGGCATTTGCAATACCAGCTCTCTCTGCATTGCTGATATTTACATCATTTGTTGTACGGCACATAACTACAGTATAGCCTCTTGCCTCCAAAATTGCCTGTAGCTTAAGTGCTACAGCCAGATTGAGCTGAGCTTCAGTGAGACCTGATACCACGCCATGTGTACCCCCGGCAACTTTAGCCTTGGTAACTGTAGATCCCGGAGCGATAGGCTCGGTCTCTGAGTTTGCCTTAGCCTGATGACCTGCGTCTATACAGACAACTTTTCCTGTCCCCACAGTCAGGATACCGTCCGTCGCCGCTGCTGAAACACTCATAACAGACGCTGCTGAGAGTGCCACACTCAGGACAATAGCCGCAATTTTCTTCATCTTCATACCTTGACCTCCGTATTCAATTTTCATTAAATTGGTTAATATGGTTCATTAGACAACTGCTTGGTTGCCTCTGAAAAGTATTCTTCCTCACCATAACTATCCTGACGCTTTGCTATCTCGCCGCCATCAAGGATGGACTGGATTTTTGTAGCCATGAGATCAAGGGCAACATCGTTCTTACCGCTGTTTGTGACCATATCCGCATACATCTTTGTGGGCTCAACATATAAGTAATGCATCGGTTTTACAGTCGTAAGATACTGATCGACTATATTCTCAATATCTCTTCCCCTGTCTTTTACATCTCGCTGTACACGGCGAAGAATCCTCTCGTCCGCATCAGCATCTACAAAAACTCTGATATCCATCATCCGTCTAAGGCGCTCATCTGCCAGTACAAGGATACCCTCAAGAAGGATGATCCTGCTTGGATGTACCTCGATGACCTCGTCAGAACGGTTATGTTTCGTATAATCATAAACAGGACAATAAATAACATGTCCGTTTTTGAGCTCCCTTAAATGCTCTAAGAGCAGCTCGGTTTCAAAAGCTGAAGGATGGTCATAGTTCATCTTTTTGCGCTCTTCAAAAGGAAGATCATCCTGTGCCTTGTAATAATTGTCATAATACAAGACTGTAACCCTATCCCCAAACTTCTCCTTGAGCCTGTTTGTGAAAGTAGACTTACCTGAACCTGTGCCACCTGCGATGCCTATTATAATAGGCTTTTCTTTTACTTCTTCGTTATTCAAAATCAGTTCTCCTAAAGATATATGATACTACCCTCATTGATAACCATTATTTAGTATACCACATAGTAGAAGTTCTCTCAATCGTATGTAATCTTTTTGTAATGATTTTTAATATGTACAATCTGATGATACCAGGGTCAAAAGTCTTAATCGATGACAAGCTTGCTTGTCAATGGGCAATATTTAAAACAGCAAAATCGGGTGATGTGTGTACTCATCACCCGACTCTGCTTTTTGAAAGAGAGGTTTTCTACTACTTAAATTCACTTAAAATTAATTAAGATAATTCAATTACTTAGAACGAATACCAACCTTTACTGTGCCGCTAAGAACTGAGCCATCAAACTTGATGTACTTTGTAGAAGAATCATACTCATATGTACCCTTCTTTACAGAAAGCTTCTTGCCCTTTGTAAGAATCCATCCGGTATTCTTATCAAACTTATATCCCTTTGCAACGATAGCTGAAACCTTCTTAACTGTATCGCCCTTAAGCTTAACAGCAATCTGACCTTCTTTATTTATGATGTTCTTAGAATTAAACAGTGTAACTTCACTAACTTCGATAGGACGGATCTTTGCTGTACCGATTTCCTTATCCTTAAGTGCATTATTTGTATCCTTATCAAGACCCTTAATGCTCTTAATTGTAATTGTTACATCTGATCCAACTGTCTTGCTGCCCTTGATCTTGAACTTTGTAAGATCTGTTACATCCTGATTGTCAAGCCAAACTGTGACACCAAGAGCACCCGCATTAAGCTTCTTACCTGTGTATGCAGGTGTTTTATTGTAAGCAACTTCAACAGTGTGACCATTTACGTCCTTAATTACTTTAGAAGTATAATCATTAAGCTTAGTAACTACAGCACAATATGTAACCCAATTTCCTCCATCGATAACTGGCTCGAATGTTGCTGAGGCACCAGCTGCTATAGTTGGATTCTCAGCGCCGAGATTAATGATATGCGCGCCATTAGCTGATGTTGTTATCCTTGCCCACTTTACAAACTTATATCCAGACTCAACTGCTATTGGAGCTGTGATCTTAAAGCCATTTGCCTTATTACCTGTCTTAATAAGGTATCCTTCATAATCTCCGTCCGCTATAATTTCGCTGCTATCTATAAATTCAACAGATCCAGCACGCTTAAGAATTCCATCTGAAGATTCTGTATACGCAGTTGTTGCGAAATTAGCTGAAACCCAGCCCTTTGCCTCTGAATCAGCACCAACTGCAAAACTAGCGTATGAAATATCTGTTGATTCAAAATTTACTGTACCATCAGATACATCTTCTTTTGTCTTAATCTGTGTTGTTGGATTCAGGCTATAAACATTTGCTACAGAAAGTTTCTTTGTTTCTTCTGAAGCATCAAAAGATATATCTACAGGCTCGCTAAACTCGCCAAGATCATAAATGTAATTATAATCCTGAGCATCTACGCTCTCTTCCTCAGGAAATTCTTCATCGTCATCATCAGGAGATGGTGTATAAGGTGAAGGTGATGTATAATAAGAAGCTTCCAGACTAATATGATACAGCTGTGTAGCTGACTTAATTCCCGTTTCATCCTCAAAATCATCAGTATCTGTAATCGCACTTAATCCAGTATCAATAGTAAAGTCATAAGCTCCCTTAGCATTAAGCTTTGCTAAAATGCTATCAAGCGCTGCTTTAGGAAGATTAACCTTAGAATCCTTGAACTGGATTTCAACCTTCTTTACATCTGGATTCTCAGTAAGGAATTTCCTCAATTCACTTGTATTCATTACAGCTTCATTAGTTTCTTTAGCATCAATTGTAGACTTGCCATCCTTATCAGGTTCAGAAATCTCACCTGCTGAAACTGTCTTAGTAGGCTCTTCAGGAATATATGGAATATCTGGTCCACTAGGAGTATCTGGTCCACTAGGATCATCATCATCTTTCTTCTCATCTGGAGAATGTGAATCTGGACTCGACTGTGTAATTACTTTTCCATCATCATCACTAGCTGCTTTAACCCCTGCAAAAATTGAGGTATTCATTGTGAATACCATAGACGCTGCCAAAAGCAGTGCTAACGCCTTTTTACTCCTCATAATCCTTCCTTTCTTTTGGAATCCCTCCAAAAAACAAATAAAGTTTACAGCCAACTGCCACCTCTCAAAGCAATGACTCTCAATGCATTATATTTTACTATCCTTTAATTGTATAAGCAATATATAAAAGGTATGTTTATTATTTAGCACAATTCTGTTTAAATTATAAATTATCTAAAGTACAATTTAATTTTTTGTGTTTATTGTGTACACTTATATTTAAAAAGAAAAACCTCGAAATTGCTATTACATCAGCATTTCGAGGTTTTAATAATCTTCGTTTTAAAATTTATTCTTCTCTGGAAAGGACCTCCTCTGCTACTTCTTCATCATCCCAATCAGGATGCTCAGATATAACATTTCGGACTGATTTCAGCGTCTCTCCCTTAATCCTAAGTATATCCACAATAACGTCATCAGGATATGTGCTATTTCGAATTGACCTCACATACGCCCTATACTCTCCAAGTTCCTTATCTTCTGCAGATACTATATTAACACTCATATACTCAGTCCTCCTCTCCTCACTTTGTTTAATTTCCTTTACTGCTTCATCAAGCAACCTTGCATATTCTGACTCGGGTGCCTTTCCATCCATATACGCAAGCATTTGCTTGATTTCTTCACTAACTTCATGCCCCTCTTTATCTTTTGTTCCCTTTGTGTTTAACACTATCCGCATTGTTGCATCGTTCATCTTTAGTTCAGAATCCCAACTGCAAATTGTCTCAAATGGGTACATGTACCATCCTTTACCATACGGATCATATGTGGTAATAAATATGATATAGCTTTTCTTAAGTTTCCCAAATCCTTCACCTTTGTTAACTATATCGACATCTATCGCACTTTGATAATACCTGAAACGCCTCCCCAAATATGGTTTCTTAAAGGCCTGCATCTCCACGTCATATACGGTATCCTCATCATCTTCCACATATACATCCATTCGGATGCCCCTTGTTTTATATCCTGTTTCCACCGTCTTTTCCGGCTCTACAATAACTATTTTCTTTATCTTTTTATTAAAGATCATTTCCAACAGCGGTTTCACATGCTTAGGATCTTTCATTACCGCTTGAAACATATAATTATCTGTTATTGTCAGCTGATCAAACGGTTTCTTTTCTTTTGTATTACTCAAGTACTTATGTCCTTCTATATTTGTTTGTTATAAGATAATTATAACACCAAAGCAATAGAATGGCAACATTTGTTCGAACTCAAATTAATTTACTCTAACTCGGATTTGAAAATATCTATTAACTATTATGTTGTATACACCGCACACTACCACTTCCGCCATCAGCACAAACAGAAGGCTCAGCCCACTCAGCACCATATCGTGCTGCAGAGTTTCGAGGAGCGGTTTCGAAAAGTGAAGCCCGCCGACTTCTGCGGCATACAATATGTAAAAATCAAGGTGTGTAGCCATGATAACAAGTGAATTCTTCCCATAAAATCTGATAAGCCTAAGCGGTAAAGTCTCCGCTGCTGCCTCCAGCACTCCCGACAGTGCTATCAGTGCAAAACTTCCCGATATAGCAGCTATAAGATAAAGTGCAAGATTATTAAATACCATAAAATGAAGATCAGTCACACCATTCACGCGGCTCACAAAATATGTCACTACAAATAGTGCAACACCTGCCGCTGCCCATGATACTCCACCTACACGGAGCTTACTTATAAATAATGCTGCCAGATATCCCGCAAGCAAAAATCCCATACAAAAGCACATCCTAAGGACAGCCACCGCAAATAAATGAAATACCGCAAATGACGGGATTAAGCCGTACATGGCATTCGCTGCCTCAAGACGACCATTAAGTATATAGCTCAGTGCCACGATAGCTACTGTGATAGCTGAAGCAATTGCAAGCGGTGTTTTCTTCATAATATATACAAGCAGCATCTCGGCTCCAAATATCGCCGGCAAAAACCAAAGTACAGATATTCCATAAAATGTCACCGTCTGCACGATATCCGACATTATAGTCGCCATTCCTCCATCTCTGCCCGTCAGTGTAAAATAGCCAAAATACACTATCATATCAAGTACCGAAAATACGAGATACGGCAGCATCATGCGCCTTAGTTTTTTTGCGAAAAGCTGCGCATAGTCTCTTTTTGTCTCACCCGTGATGTACATCAGCATGCCGGATATTACAAAAAACAAAGGCATGTGAAAGGATACGATAAATATCCGTAAGTCTGTACTTATATACTCAATGTGCCCTAAGACCACAAGTATTATGCCGATTCCCTTCGCTATATCAAAGTATTTATAATGCTGTTTTAATTCTGCCAAAACTTTATTCCTCCTAAAAATTTCCCAAACATCATTAAATGATTGTATCACTCGTCCCACCCATTGACTATAGGTATGACTAGGATTTATACTTTTGATTATGAAGAATTATATTGTAATGGATTTAGAATGGAATCAGGGCTCACCGCTCACCGAAAACCCAAATATCCCGTTTGAGATAGTTGAAATAGGTGCCGTGAAGCTCGACGAAAACAAAAATATAGTGGATACCTTTGACAGCTACGTGCGTCCTCAGGTTTACCACAAAATGAATGTCATGACTCAAAAGGTCATACACCTTGATATGGAGGATCTTGAAAAGGCCGAGATCTTCCCTATTGTAATGCGCAAATTTTTAGCATGGTGCGGAGAAGACTACATCTTCTGTACATGGGGCAATCTCGACCTCGTAGAGCTGCAGACCAACATGCGCTACTATGGCTTAGATCCGCTCTCTGACGGGCCGCTTAAGTATCTCGACATACAGAAATTATTCAGTATAGTCTACTCTGACGGCAGATCCAGACGTGCTCTCGAAACTGCTGTTGATTTCATGCATATTGAAAAGAACGATATGTTCCATCAGGCAGACAGCGACGCCTACTATACAGCACTTATCATGCAGCAGATGAACCGTCCGGATGTCGAGAGTTTTTACTCTTTGGACGTATTCCATCTTCCCAAGGATGCTGAGCATGAAGTACATGCCAAATTTGACACATATTCAAAGTATATATCGCGTGAGTTTGAGACCAAGGCTGATGCCATGAAAGATGCGGAAGTTTATGTTTTCCGCTGCTTTGAGTGCGGCAAAAAGATCAAAAAGCAGATGCAGTGGTTTTCTCTTAATTCAAAAAACTATTACTGTGCCGGAAAATGTGAAGAACACGGTGCCATGCGTGGCAAGCTTCGTGTAAAGAAAACAGAAAACGGAAAGGTCTACATTGTAAAAACCGTCCGCTCGGCTACAAAAGAAGATATCGACGAGCTCGTAAAGAAGGAACGCAAGTCCAAAGTCCAGGCTGCCAAGCTGGCCGCCATGGAGCAGAGGATGAGGCGTAATCGGTCTGGAAGAAAGAAGAAATTATTTTAATGACTTCGACTTTTGAGTAATACTCAAAAGTCGAAGTCATCGAATTCAGAAGAATACCTTTTATTCCTCTTGAGTATACTCTTTCGACGTCTATTGGAGTAGTGATTCTTACGCATGAGGAGCCACATTATGATGAGTATCACTATTACCACACCGCCTGCTATCGCGGCTATTCTCAGCCTGCTGGCATTGATATATATCACATCGCCTTTATCTGCCGAATCTGATACTGTCTCGCTTTTTGCCGGGCTATCGCTTGAGACTGATGCCGTACCAAAGGCGAAGTCCCGAGTATCATTGGCAGCAAGCGTCAATGCTGTACTTCCAACGTAATAATCCTCATAAGTATAATTGATCCTTGCTACTTCTTTTTCATTATTCGTATCATATGAAACAGAAGATACAAGCTCATCAAAATTAACTGACTTAGGCACGATGCAGTATCCCGAATTATCAAGACTCAAAAGAGACTTGGCACTTCCAAATATCGAGCTGTCTGTCTCAAAGAAGTCGGAATTCTCAAAGGTATACTTTGTCTCATTATCTACGATATTGAGCTTCTGGAAATTATTAAATCCATACTCAAAAAGATTTTCTGTATCTCCATACTGATATGTCGGCTCACACTTCATGACTACGCAGACAAGGTTCATGCCGTCCTTCTCAGCGCATGTCACAAGAGTTGATCGTGCAACATTTGTATATCCCGTCTTGCCCCATGTAGTATACTCATACGCATTTGAGTTGCCCGGATACATCTTATGGTGATTTGGGATCGTAAATGTATCAGGCTGTGACACTGTCGCCTTGACCTCGTATCTCGGAGTGCTCGCAATACGCTTAAGTGTCTCATTTTTATTGAATGCCTGCGCTATAAGTGCAAGATCGTGGGCTGTAGTAAGGTGCTCATCATTTGGAAGACCGTTGGCATTCATAAAGTGAGTGTGTGTACAGCCAAGCTCTGCAGCACGCTTATTCATAAGGTTTGCAAACTCTTCTACCGAGCCTGAAATATGCTCTGCTATGGCAGATGCAACCTCATTTGCAGAGGCAAGCATTACGCAGTAGATAGCCTCCTCCATCGTCAGGCACTCTCCCACGTCGATACCCACATTTGATGAGCCCCTGTCAATGCCAAAAACCGCCTCTTTCGAGAATGTGACTATCTCATCCATTGCACAGTTCTCAGCTGCCAAAAGGCAGGTCATGACCTTTGTCGTACTAGCCGGATAGTGGATCTCATCCATATTTTTGTTGTAGAGTATCACACCGCTGTCGGCATCCATAAGTATCGCACTCTCAGAATTGATGAGCGGCGCTGTCGGCCAGCCCGGGATCTGATTTGTTGCAGCTGCGATAGACTGCCTTGCTGCGTTGATATCCTCTCTTGTTACTTCATCTGCATAAACCGCACATGCTGCTATATTTGTAAAAGCAAGAAGAAAAGCTGCTCCTGCTATTAATGTCTTTTTTAATTTTTCAAACAATATACTTACCTCTTTAAAATATCTTGAAAAAACAACATTTTTATCATACACTAAATGAGTTTGAGTTGCAAAAGAATTATTGATTTTTAAGGAAGGTTTTATAAATATGAGATTAAGAAATATTCCGGGTGCGCGAGAAGCTGTTGCGGCTGATCCAAGATGTATCAGCAGTCCTGAGATATGCAAAGGAAAATGGAGTGAAGTGTTCGGCAACTCCAATCCTGTCCGCGTAGAGGTAGGCATGGGTAAAGGACGCTTCATCATCGATATGGCACTGAAATATCCGGATATCAATTTTGTAGGTATAGAGATGTACGAAAGTGTAATGATCAAGGGCCTGCAGCGTCTCGACAAGATGGAGAGCCAGCCCGCCAATCTCCGCTTTATCCGCATGAACGCTGAGGAGATCGGGCAGTGGTTTGAGGAAGGTGAGGCAGACAGGATCTACCTTAATTTCTCTGATCCATGGCCAAAGGCAAGACACGCACGCCGCCGTCTTGAGTCCAGAGAGTTCCTTGCACGTTTTGCCCCTATACTTAAGTCTGACGGAGTTATCGAGTTTAAGACCGACAATATGGATCTTTTTGACTTCGCCCTTGAGGAAGTTGAGCCGGCCGGATGGCAGCTCCTTTTCCAGACACGTGACCTTCATTCTGACGCAGAGGCTATGAAGGACAACGTAATGACCGAGTACGAGTCAAAGTTCTCCGCAAAGGGAAATCCTATATATAAGTACATAATAAAAAAGGCGCTGTAAAAAGCGCCTTTTTATTATTTGATATTTGTGCAGACTTCTATCCGTTCTATCCTGTTTACTACTTTTAAGTCTTCTAGCCGTCTTATCATCCTATAGACTGTCGCCAGTCCTATAGTCTTATCTTCTTTCAGCACCTGATAATAGATGTCTTTACACGTTGTATAGTCGTTGCGCATAATGACTTCGACTATCAGCCGACGCTGTCTGGTGATACGATATCCGCTGGATCTTAATAATCTGATCACTTCTGCACAGCTATCTGATGCAGATTTCGTTTTTCGCTTAGCAACGTCATTAACCATATTGTTACCTCGTTATGAAACTGAGCGGCGAGCTTCTAACTTTGCATCCTTGTATGGATCAGGACGGAACAATCCAAAGAGCAATGCTGCAAGTATTACAAAGCCTACTACAGTGCCGAGTGTAAATGTGCCATATACAAGTAAGCATCCGATCTGGTAAACCATTACAGCCATAAGGTAAGCAAATACATTCTGGAAGATGATCATAAATGCTGTCCAGCCCTTTGAACCCATTTCCTTTGCGCCTGTAGATATAGCTGCAAGGCAAGGAGAGTTGAGCAGGTTAAAGAGAAGGAAGCTGAATGCTGCCACACCAACTGTTGCTGCAGGGAAGAATGCCTGTACACCCTGCCAGAGAGCTGCATCATCCTCAGCAAGCTCTTCACCGGCCATTGCAAGGATAGACATTGTTGATACGATAGACTCCTTTGCAACAAATCCTGAAAGTGAAGAAGCAACTGCCTGCCATGAACCAAAGCCTGCAGGTGTGAACAATGGTGCAAATACAGAGCCGATACCGGCAATGATACTGTGTGCTGCATCCTCTACAAGACCGAATGAGCCATCTTCAACACCATAAGATGAGATGAACCACATTACGATGCAGGCAAGGAAAAGCACTGTACCAGCCTTCTTAAGGAATGACCATACTCTCTCCCAAACGTGCATAAGAACTGTCTTTGCAGCAGGGATATGGTACTCAGGAAGCTCCATAACGAAAGGTGCTGCCTGTCCGTGGAAAGCCTTTGTCTTCTTAAGGATAACTGCTACTACAAGTACAGCTACGATTCCTACGAAGTACATGATGGATGCAAGATACCAGCTTCCGCCAAAGATTACGCCCTCGAGAAGTGCGATAACAGGAAGCTTAGCTCCGCATGGGATATATGTTGCAGTCATGATAGTAAGACGACGGTCATTGTCATTCTCGATAGTTCTTGAAGCCTGGATACCAGGGATACCACAGCCTGCGCCGATGATAAGCGGTATAAAGCTCTTTCCTGAAAGACCAAAGTGTCTGAAAAGTCTATCCATAACGAATGCCACACGTGCCATGTATCCGACATCCTCAAGGATTGAGAGGCAAAGGAAAAGCACTGCCATCTGAGGAAGGAAACCAAGCACTGATCCAAGACCACCGATGATACCGTTTACGATTACATCGATAAGTACTTCACTTGCGCCTGCATTGGTAAGTGCCTCTGTAACTGCTGGAGGAATGATGTCACCAAAAAGAGAATCATTTATCCAGTCAGTACCCATTGTACCAAAGCCGGCACCTACTGAGATCCAGTATACAAATGCCATTACCGCGATAAAGATCGGGATACCAAAAATTCTGCTTGTAACGATCTGGTCGATCTTATCAGATGTAGAAACCTTTCCCTTTGGCTTCTGTACACATGAGCTTACAACATTTACGATGTACTCATATCTTTCATTTGTGATAACAGACTCTGCTGTATCGTCAAATTCTTTCTCAAGTCTCTCTGATATAGTTGTGATAGAGCTCTTTGCTGATGCATTAAGTGCGATCTGCTCAAGAACCTTGCTGTCACGCTCGATAAACTTGATAGCATACCATCTCTTCTGAGCCTCAGTGATAGTTCCCATAGGAAGAAGCGCCTCAGCCTCGCTGATTGCCTTCTCTACGCTCTCAGAAAACTTCTTTTCAGGCTTTACAGACTTATGAGCATTTGCTAACTTCTTTGCGGATGCTACAAGTTCCTTAAGTCCCTTTTCATGAAGAGCTGATGTCTCTACTACTTCACAGCCAAGCTGTGCAGAGAGCTTCTTTATGTCAATCCTGTCTCCGCGCTTCTTAATGATATCCATCATGTTAAGAGCTACGATTACAGGTATGCCTACTTCAAGTACCTGTGTAGTAAGATAAAGGTTACGCTCGATATTGGTGGCATCCACGAGATTGATGATTGCTTCAGGCTTCTCGTTAATGAGATAGTCTCGGCTTACAACTTCCTCGAGTGTATAAGGTGAAAGTGAATAGATACCCGGAAGGTCTGTGATGATAACATCCTTATCTCCCTTGAGGTAACCCTCTTTCTTTTCAACTGTAACTCCAGGCCAGTTTCCCACATACTGACTTGCTCCTGTAAGTGCATTGAACATTGTTGTTTTTCCACAGTTTGGATTTCCAACTAACGCTATTCGTACTGCCATTTCATCCTCCAAAATATTTTCTCATACTAGTTAGATTATACTAACTTAATCTCCTTAAAAAATGCAGATACAAAACGATATCTGCATCTTTAGTTTATCTCGATTATCTGAGCGTCGTCTTTTCTGAGTGAAAGCTCATATCCTCTGACTGTTATCTCTACAGGATCTCCAAGTGGTGCAACCTTTCTGATATACACTTCACTGTTCTTGGTGATACCCATGTCCATCACACGTCTCTTGAGGGCACCTTCACCTCTGATAGCAGCAACCTTTACTGTCTCGCCTACCTTAGCTTCTCTTAAAGTACGCACTTTTTCCTCCTTCTTTCACGGCTCTTAGACCATGATCTTCTTTGCCATCTCGTTGTCTAGCGCTATACGGGAATCTCTGATATTAACTATAAGATTTCCTGCAATTTTCGAAACGATGGAGACCTCAGCACCCTCTGTAAAACCAAGGTTGTTAAGAAAACGCTTTGTGTCCTCCAGTCCTCCGACTTTGATCACTCTTAAAGATTCTCCAGCATTTGCCATTGTCAAAGGCATCATATTCCTCCTCACTGAAGCTTTTTCACATCCCGAGTTGTGCTTTTGCTTCATCATTTTGAAAATCATTATCAACTACTTAGCGTCACTATTATGCACTTCTTGAGAATGATTGTCAATATCAAATTGTATAAAATATGCCCTAATTGATAAACTTTATCAATTAGGGCTATGTTAGTTCTGATTAAAATTTCAAAATGTCGAAGCAATCAAACGTTACAAAATAGTCTTTTGGAGTCTCTGCACGTCTGATAAGCTGCGCTGAGCCATCTTCCTTTAGAAGTACTTCCTTTGACTTGAGCTTTCCGTTGTAATTGTATCCCATTGAGTAGCCATGTGCGCCCGTGTCGTGGATAACAAGTACATCACCCATGTCGATACGAGGAAGCATGCGGTCGATCGCAAACTTATCGTTATTCTCACAGAGTGAACCGGTGATGTCATACATGTGATCGCACTCCTCATTTTCCTTACCCATGACTGTGATGTGGTGATATGCACCATACATTGCAGGACGCATGAGATCTACTGCGCAGGCATCTACACCGATGTAGTTCTTGTAGATATTCTTCTCATGAATGGCTGTTGTAACGAGGCAGCCATAAGGGCCTGTCATGAAGCGTCCCATCTCTGTATAGATAGCGATATCTCCCATACCTGCCGGCACGAGGATTTCTTCGTAGGCACGTCTTACACCCTCGCCGATAGCTCTGATATCATTTGGTGTCTGATCTGGCCTATAGGCAATTCCTACGCCGCCGGAAAGATTGATAAATCCAATGTGACAGCCTGTATCTTTCTGTAATTCTACTGCAAGCTCAAAAAGAGTACGTGCAAGTGTCGGATAGTAATCATTTGTTACGGTGTTACTTACAAGGAAAGAGTGGATACCGAAGTTTTCTACGCCCTTGCTCTTGAGCATCTTGTATGCCTCAAAAAGCTGTGCCTTTGTCATACCGTATTTAGAGTCGCCCGGATTGTCCATGATGCCATTGCTGATCTCGTAAACTCCGCCCGGATTGTAGCGGCAACATGCTGTCTTAGGGAACTTGCCAACAGCCTTCTCAAAGAAGCTGATGTGTGTGATATCATCAAAATTAACGATAGCGCCGAGATCTGATGCATACTTAAACTCCTCAGCCGGTGTATCATTTGATGAAAACATGATCTCTTCAGGCTTGAAGTCGAGTGCCTTTGCCATCATGAGCTCTGTTTCAGATGCGCAGTCACATCCAAAACCATACTCCTGAAATATCTTCAAAATAAAAGGATTAGGAAGTGCCTTGACCGCAAAATACTCGCGATATCCAGGATTCCATGCAAATGCTTCTTTGACAGCCTTGCAGTTTTCTCTTATGCCTTTTTCATCATAGAGATGGAATGGTGTAGGAAACTCTTTAATTATCTCGTGGATCTTATCGTTAGTTACAAACGGTGTCTTTTTCATTGTCCTATCCTTTCATATATATAATATTTTTGTAAAGTAATGCGTTAAAGCAAAGTTTAGGAATATGTTAATCATTTGCGTGCAATATGTCAAGCATTATCCATGATCTGTTTCACAATATTTAGTGCCTCCGCTAATTTGCCTTCATCTATATTTGTGTAATTAAGGATAAATCTGTGATTGTCTTTGGCCTTGCCGGACATATCATAGTCCGTTACAGCAACGATCTTTATGCCTTTTTTTCGCAGTTTTTCTTTAATTACTTCATCCGAAAGATCTGTTTTTAACTCCATAAGGAAATGAAGACCGGAGTCATTTTCGATAACCCTGCACTCACCGTCAAGTGTACTCTTTAAGAGCTCCAGCACCCTTGCACGCTTCTTTCCATAGTAAAGGCGCATACGGTTTATATGCTTTTCAAGATAACCCTCTCTTATAAATGTCGCAAGAGTATGCTGCTCAAAAGTTGACACAGTACACGAGTAAAATGACAACTTTTCAAAATATTGCTTAGCCAGATGCGGCGGCAGCACCATGTAGCTTATACGGATAGTGGATGCCAGTGTTTTTGAAAAGGTATTCATATATATGACCTTTTCGTTTTCATCGATACTCTGCAGAGGCGCTATCGGTTTGCCGTTTAGTCTGAATTCACTGTCGTAATCGTCTTCTATTATATATCTTTCCTCTTTTTCGCCCGCCCACGCAAGCAATTCATAGCGGCGTTTTATCGGCATGGATATACCTGTCGGGAAATGATGGTTAGGGCTGGTATGCGCGATCTCGGCGCCGGTCTTTCTAAGCTCAGATACCATGAGGCCATCTGAGTCAACATTTGCAAGACGACACTTCACTCCATAACTTTTGTAAATGTCAAAGAGCTTTTTATATCCCGGGTTTTCCACGCAGTATAGCCTGTCCTTGCCGAGCAGCTTTATCAAAAGTCCATAGAGGTACTCTGTCCCCGCTCCGACTATTATCTGATCCGGATCTACGCTCATACCTCGAAACGAGTATAGATGCTCAGCTATCGCCTCACGGAGCTTTCGTATACCTGTGCTCGGAGACATTTCCATGAGGTCGCTTTCATGATTAGAGATAAGGTCACGCAGAATCTTTGCCCATATCGAAAACGGAAAATTTTCCGCATCTATTCTATTAGTAGAAAAGTCAAAGAAAATGTCTTCTTCCTTATTTCCCGTATCGATATTCAGGCTAATTTTTTCCTGTGTTTTTGCTTTTGGAATATTGGAAATCTCTGAGACAAAATATCCAACCTTTGGTTTTGAATAAATGTAACCCTCACTGATAAGCTGCTCGTATGCATTCTCGACAGTAATAGTGCTTACTCCGAGATTTGTCGCAAACATGCGCTTTGACGGCATCTTTTCATTGGGTTTCAGCTTGCCGGAATATATATCTTCTTTAATGAGCCTATACAGGTTTTCGTATAGGCTTCCTTCTATTTCCATGAGATTATATGTAAGCATAAATCTCCCTTCTGTCTGGTCTTAGATAAAGGCTTAAGTACTATTCCTACTAAATATAATAAGGCATAAATAAATCACTTACAATATATAATCCATGGCTTTGTCAACGCTGTGTATATATTGTCACCCATTGGTTGTTTTAAATGGTTGACATTATATTTTTCTTGTGCTATCCTACCTTCTATATCACATATCTTCTAAGGGGAAAAGATGATATGTCAAATTAAAACAATTTTTGGAGGCAACGGCGGAAAATGGAAAACGTGCAGGCAACTACAGTAAAGACTCAGACACAGACTTTGGATCTTGTATATGTCGCAATGGGTGCGGCTCTGATTGCGATATGCTCATGGATAAGCATACCGACCACGGTGCCCTTCACTCTTCAGACATTTGCGGTATTTTTGCTCGTATCACTTCTCGGAGGTAAGCGTGGCTTCATGACAGCACTCGTATATATGCTTCTCGGTGTTGTCGGGCTTCCGGTATTTGCAGGATTCAGCAGTGGTGTGGGCGCACTCTTCGGTGCAGCAGGCGGATATATCGTAGGCTTCCTTTTTATCGGCATCATCTACCTTTTCTTTACAAAAGCTTTTGGCAGAACTATCGTAACTGAAGCGATAGCTCTAGTGCTCGGACTTGCTGCATGCTACGCTTTTGGTACTGCATGGTTCATAAATGTATACTCAAAGGCAAACGGAGCTATCGGGATAATGGCAGCTTTAGGCTGGTGTGTATTTCCATTTATAATTCCGGACCTTCTGAAACTCGCACTAGCTCTCATAATAGCAAGACGTATAAGACCGGTGATAAAGTAAAAAAATGCTGAGAAAAGTCAGGGATAACCTGCTTTCTCAGCATTTTTTATTTATCAGTTATTTTCAACTATCAGATCTGCCGAAGCGCATCCGACAACCTTTATCAGATCATCAGGTGAAATCTCTATCTGAAGTCCGACTTTGCCGGCGCTTACATATATTTTTTCATATCCGGTCGCTGTCTCATGAATGAAGGTCTTAAACTGCTTTTTCATTCCGATAGGTGAGCATCCGCCGTGAACATATCCTGTAAGTGGAAGAAGCTCCTTTTGCTTTATCATACTTACAGCCTTTTCACCCGCAGCCTTTGCAGCCTTCTTTAAGTCTAGCTCCTCTTTGACAGGCACAACAAAAACATAGTAGGTGTTGCTCTTGCCTTGGGTTACCAGCGTCTTGAAAACCTTATCAGGCTCTTCTCCAAGGATCCCGGCGATCTCCTCGCCTGTCAGCCTTGCATCCGGCTCATACGCATGACTACTGTATTCAATCTTCTTGCCATCAAGTACTCGCATTACGTTTGTCTTATCGTTTGCTTTCACTTCAAGTCACCTCGTTTTATACACTTAATAAGTATCAACAGTCATCAGCATACTCCCCGGGATCCTATACGTCAAATGTGCGTTATTCTGCAGCAGCTGCATCAGCTTTTTCATCTTTTTCAATAACGCCTGATGCGATACGCTTTTCATAACGTGTATAGATAGCCATCGCAACCAATCCAAATATTACAGGACCACTGAGTGACCATAAAGTAGTCTTTAAGTCGCCGTCAAGCGCTGGCTGGATTATCGCAAATGCATTTGCGAAAAACAGTGTAAGTGTTACTACGTATCCCCAGAAATTTGCTGACTTCTGTGACTTATAAACCACGAAGCTTCTGTCGACACCCTTCATCTTCTTAAACTTAGGGAAGGCAAATGAGATAAACATATAAGGTACTGTCATACCTACATTTACCATAGCTGTCAGGATAACGAAGAACTGCTGCATTGTGTCACCGCCGAAAGATACCAAAAGGACCATTACACAAACGATAGCGCACTGGATCCACATAGCATTTCTTGGCATGCCGTCCTCTGCTATCTCACCCATCTTGCCAGGCCAGAGGTTCTTTGGTGTACCATCAATGAGCTGCTTTAATGGAGAGTAAACAAGTGTAAACATAGCTCCCATAAGAGCAAGGAGCATTATCAGCGCATATACTCTTGCAAAACCGTGCGCAAGTGCTACCTGAGCCGCTTCAGATAATCCAAAAGCCTTACCAAATGATGCTGCAAAGTTTGACATTATTACATAAGAAACATTTCCAAGTGTAATATTATCTGAACCAAGGATTTCATTATAATTAGTAAATGAACCTACAAGCATGATAAGAAGTGCGTAACCTACAACTATTACCATTGCTGCTGTAACTATTCCCTTTGGGAAATTCTTCTCAGGATTCTCTGTCTTATCTACAAGACCGCCTACTGCCTCGATTCCGCCGTATGCAAAAAGCGCATAAACGATAAATGACAGTATCATGATCGGGCTGCCCTGGTATGCTGCATTAAGCGGAACCTTCAAGGACTCCATGCCGGCAAAAGGCTGCTCAAGCTGACCATGACGGGCAATTATCATAACTATAGAGCCAATCACTACCAAGATATTAATTGTAAGAACTGCTGAACCTCCAACAGATGTTACCTTGCTGATCTTATCTATACCTTTTGAATCAAAATATGTTATAAATACAAAGAATATGACTGCCATGATACCGAGAAGCCTTGAGCCTGATAACAGACTTGAGCCAAACAGTGACCATGTTGATGTATTATCTTCTCCAAACAGAAGATTTGATACAGGTACCCATATACCGGAAGAAACATTTACCATCCACAGTACATAAGATGTGTACCACATAAATGTTCCTATAAATGCGTACTTAGGACCTACAGACTTGCACATCCATGAATACATACCACCTGTTTCATTTTTGAATGACGAACCAAACTCTGCTACCATGAATGCGAACGGGATGAAAAACAGGATACCTGCTATGACAAACCACGGGATTGCCGCATAGCCCATTAGATAATAAGATCTTGGGATGTTGTTGAATCCATAGACTGACGTAAAGATCATCAAAATGAGGGACATTAGTCCAAGTTTCTTTTCTTTCATTACTACTTTCTTGATGCACTCACCCTCGAATACACCACTTCTCCTTTTTATAAATCTATCTACCCTGCCGCCATGCAGAGCGTTTTGTATTATAACTCTTTTTAAATATTATGTCACCTGTTTTTCTTGCATCAGATAAAAAATAAAATTTAGGTATTGACTTATTTTTAGATGTGCAGTATACTATAAAAGCTGTTTTGTTTCAGCATATATTAATGGGCTATCGCCAAGCGGTAAGGCAACGGACTCTGACTCCGTCACTTCGAAGGTTCGAATCCTTCTAGCCCAGCTAAAAACCACAGGTAGATGCCTGTGGTTTTTTGTTGTCTGTAAAAATCCCATCTTTATTATGTAACTCCAATTAGTGCAATATTAGTGCAATATTAGTTTTCGAAAATCATGTACAAATTGTAAAAATTACGTTAAAATTATAAGTAACCATTTTTTACAAGGGGGAGACGTTATATGTCTAAAGAAACAATTTCAAGACGAAGCTTCGTCAAGGGCTTCGCAGCCAGTTTTGTATCACTGGCAGGACTCGGCGTTTTAAACGCCTGTGGAAATAATTCCTCACAGCCGGCATCTTCTTCTACAGAAGCTGCTTCAGCTGCTTCAACTGCAGCTGCTACAGCCGCTGCTACTGAGGCTGCTTTGGAAGCTGCAAACACAGCTGCAAAGGCTGCAGGAATGACTTTCACACCAGGTACTTATGAGGCTACAGCAAAGGGTATCGCTTCTGATGTCAAGGTTACTATGACTTTTGACGAAACATCTATCAAGGATGTCAAAGTTGATACATCAGGTGAGACACCTGAGATCGGCGGAAAGATATCTGATGAAGTTGCACAGAAGATCCTTGATGGACAGACTGCTGATATTGATGCAATATCAGGAGCTACTGTTACAAGTGATGCAGTTAAGAAGGCTGCTGCTGACTGTATAGCTCAGGCATCAGGTCAGGAAGTATCACTTTCTGATGATTCTGCTGCTGCAACAGGCGCTGACTGGCTCGGAACAAAGCCAGAGATCGCTGCAGGCGACATCACAGAGGAAGTTGATACAAAGCTTCTTATCGTTGGACTCGGAACAGGCGGATGGGCTGCAACACTTGCTGCTGCTGATGCCGGCATTGACACTCTTGTCATCGAGAAAAAGGAAACACCTACCGGAATACGTGAGGATATAGGTGGTATCGGTTCTAAGTGGCAGAAGGAATCAATCAAAAAGTTCCCTGAGTTTGAGATCGATAAGATGGAAGCAGTTGAGGATATCGTTAGATACGGTACAGGCTATGTTGATTATAACCTTATCAAGCTCTGGGCTAATGAGTCTGGTGAGCTTGTAGACTGGATTGGCGGAATTCTCGAGGATTCAGGCAAGTACTACATGCAGCATGAAGGCGGCGTAGGCGATACAAGATACAAAGAGCGTGATAAAGCTTACGCAACAGGTCATTCACCGCACAAGACAGAAGAGTATGCTGATGATAAGGATGTTACTACTTCATCAGTATTCACCGAGTATTGTGAAAAGAAGGGCAATATCAAGTTTAAGTTCTCTACAGCTATCGTAGAGCTTGTACAGGATGATTCAGGTAAGGTTACAGGTGTTATCGCACAGGATCAGACCGACAATCATTATGTAAAGATCAACGCTGAGAATGTCCTTATGGCTACCGGCGGATACGCTACAAACACTGATATGATGAATGCTCTTCAGCCTATGACTCAGGAGATGAAGGTACAGTGCCGTATCGGTTCAACAGCTGATGGATCTGGTATCAAGGCTATGCTTTGGGCAGGCGGACTTATGGATCCTATCCACGAGTCAATGATGTTTAACCGCTGCGCTGTAAAGCCTGATGAGACAGCAGGCTACAAGACAACAGGTGAGTGGTTCTGGTTCGGTGAGCAGCCATTCCTTAAGGTTAACCTCAAGGGCGAGCGTTTCTGCAACGAGTCAGGCCCTTATGAGTTCATGCTTCACTCTATGGAGATGCAGCCTGGACACACATACTGTGACATCTTCGATGCAAACAACAAGCAGTACACAGAGCAGTTCCAGGAAGTTGGATGCTGCAGACTCTGGCCTTTTGATAACGGTGCTATTTCTAACCGTGATTATGACTCATGCTGGCAGTCAAACGAAGAGCTGATCGAGAAGGGTTATATCATCAAGGCTGATACTCTTGAAGAACTTGCAAAGGGACTTAACATTCCTGAAGATACTTTCGTTGAGACAGTTAAGCGCTACAACGAGCTCTGTGCAAAGGGCAAGGATGAGGATTATGGTAAGGCACCTCACAGACTTACACCTGTAGATACAGCTCCTTTCTATGGTGTACGTACTGTTGCATGGCATCTTACAACTCTTGACGGTATCCGCATCAATACAAACATGCAGGTTATCGATAAGAACGGAGATCCTATCGAGGGACTTTATGCAACAGGAGACTGCTCAGGCGGCTTCTTTGCAAACAACTATCCAAACCTCTTCACAGGTCTTGCATGTGGACGTACAATGACATTTGCACGTCATGCTGTAAACTACATAGCTAGCTTATAATTAAAGCATATAGTTAAAGAAAAAAGTCATTTCGGGCAAGCAGTAACGTTTACCCGAAATGACTTTTATTTTGTTTCTGAAGTAACTTCAGACTGTGTTCTTTTTTTATAGAATATTTTTGATAGTATTATGCTGATCTCATATAAAATGCACACCGGTATGCCGACCATGATCTGAGACATGGGATCGGGAGGTGTGATAATCGCAGCTACAAAGAATATCAGAACGATCATTATCTTCCTGAATTTGATAAGGTATTCTGGCTTTATTATCCCCAACATAGTGAAGATAACTACAACAACAGGAAGCTCAAAAACTATCCCGAAAACCATAAAAACTGTGAGCAGGAAAGATATATATTCCTGTATGCTTATTGATGCTGTTATCACTCCGGAAGTGTTGAAGTTAATAAGAAAATACAGCATAAATGGCAGGCAGATCTTGTAAGCAAAGGCTACTCCCACGCAAAAACAGATCGTGCCAAATACAAGTGTGAATTTGAAAGCTGTCCTTTCCTTATGGTAAAGACCCGGCTTGACAAACTCGTATATTTCTCTGGCTGCCGCAGGTATGCTTATAACAAGTGCAGCTATAAAAGCGACGGAGAAATAGACCATCAAGAGCTCCTGTGGTGCTATATAAACAAAGCTATAGCCGTACCTGGTCCCTAAAGCGGTGAGACAGTCAACTATAATTGAGGCACCATAAAAGCCTACGATAAATCCTATCAGGAAAAACACCATGACTCTTATTATGCGGTTCCTCATCTCGCTGAGGTGTCCTCTTAGGGACATTTCTCCATCGTTTACCGATTCACTCATTTAGTATCCTCGTTTTTGGCACTTGCCTCGGTTTTAGCAGTGTTCTTATCTTCGTTTCCTTCCATTCCTTCCTTGAAGCTCTTAACACCCTGACCAAACATACGTGTAAGCTTCGGGATCTGGCTTGGTCCAAAGATCAATACAACAATAATTAATACAATAACTAACTCTGAAACTCCTATTCTCATGACAATTCTCCTTTAACAACGCTATTTTCCTCAACTGCATCATCGTCTTTTGAACCTTCAGCAGGTTCGGTCTTTTCTACTACAGCGTCTTTTAACGCTGCCGCAGGATTTTCGATCGTCTTTGAAACTTTTTGCATCTCAGACTTTATCTGAGAGACGCTTTCATTGACTGGCTCTACTGCATCTTTTAAGGGCTGCGCGGCCTCATTTAATGGCACGATCACATCTTTTCTGATCTCGTCACTCAGCCCTGAAGTGGTCTTTTTAAGCTCGCTTAGAGCTTTACCTAATTGTCGCGCATATTCCGGAAGCTTATCCGGTCCTATAACAACAAGGGCAATCAGAAAAACAACAACCAATTCTCCGATTCCGATTCTCATGCTTCTCCCCTTTCACTAATCATATCTTTATAATTGTATCTGTAAAAATGAATTTATTCAATGATTTTCGAAAAAGATTTTCCTCTTCCGCTTTTTTCCGGATTACTGCTATAAAACGCCTTTTTATCCTGGTACATACGCTCGTCAGCGGTCTTTATCACATAGTTTATATCATGTTCTCCGTTACAGTACACGCTTCCGACCGCAAAGCTCACATCTGATGTAGCATCTGCCATCTTTTTTAACTGTGTTACTTTCTCTGCAACTTCCTCTTCCGTTGTATTTTGACAAAAAATAACAAATTCATCTCCCCCGGCACGGAAGATATGATCATCACTATATACAGCTTTTATGATAGATGAAGCACGTTTCAGCAACTTATCACCGGCACTGTGTCCTTTTTGATCGTTGATCTTTTTTAATCCATTCAGATCGATAAATACAACACCTAAGCTTTTAAGACGTTCCTTATCCCCCTTCTCAAACTTCAAAATGAACTCATTCATCGCATTGCGGTTTCCGATCTGAGTCAACGAGTCCACTGTACTCTTTATTTTAAGCTTTGAAAGAAGCTGATGATTTGCGATCCCGGCAGCAAGCAGGAACGTTATCAATTCCAGCGTTTCTTTTATCCGTTCTCTCCGGTTTACATCAAAATTTGCACCCCAGATAAAACCTACTATTTCCTGATTATGCCTAATTGCAAAGAGCACGATATTATGAACCCCATGCCGTTTCATAGACTTATACCACACCGGATCCCGTTCCTCTATCACACTGAGATCATCGAGTATCAGGCAATCCGAAAGTGCCAGATCTTTCTCCCACGCTTCGGCTATTTCAAGCGGAGTACGACCCATTTCCGATGACAGCTCATCCATGAGCTGATCCTGAATCCCCTCACTGTTAATATAGATACACTCCTTACTAAATTTATCTACAGTATAAATAGAGCATCTTTCCGCGCCACAAAAATCCATGATGCTTGAGATCACTTCTCCCATTGACTGGTAGAAATCCTTTGACTCATGTAGTTTGATACCGATATTCAAAACTGCATTACTCACTTCAGTGGATCTCTGCAGCATCGAGTCTGCATTCGCCTGCTCTTCAAAGTGAACAACATACAGACAAAAAAACGTACGTGCTCCCACTGGCTTCTGTTCTTTAGGCTCTTCATCCCAAATATCAGAAATCGGAATATAAAACCCCTTCAGCCATATACCGCGAGTATTCACGTATGAATATAGAGGTTCCTGCGTCTCCGCACTTTTATATACAAAATTTTCAAAATTTAAATCCATCCAATAAGTCCTGTACGGTATTCCGGGATAAAATTCCGGCGCATCAGGATTCATGAGAATCATTCCCTCACTTGCACGATTCACAGCCATCAAGCGGATCTCACTATATTGTCCATCAGGCAAGATGTCAAAAGAGTACAGACTTGCCTTACCATTTATTCCCTCAATCCACGATTGATAATCCATAGCATAATTTCCTCATAAATTAAACCTTTATTCCTGCCTATTATATCACGTTCAGGAGATTATTGTCTTTTCCTCGTTAATTATTTAATAGCTTTGTGACATAATTCGTGATATCATGGTCTAGGTTCTTGAATATGCTTGAATATAAGGCAATTCGAGTAATCATACTTGTAATAGTTGTAGGTGCAAAGATGATATGAAACAGAAAAGAATTGAAGGCCGATGGGACTGCGTTTTCTGTGGTTCCAAAGCTATAAGAGCGAGATTTGCTGCCTGCCCGAATTGCGGTAAATCCCGTGGAGTTGATACAGTTTTTTACCTGCCGGACAACATTGATGATTCAGTTCTTACAGAAGAACAGGCAGCAAAGACAACTAACAATCCTGACTGGCTCTGTGAATATTGTGATTCTTATAACAGAGCGGATGCAAAATACTGCATAACATGTGGAGCCTCCAAAGATAAATCGGGGGATGACTACGCAACACTTCAAAATAAATTTAAATAGAGGAGACATTAAATGGCCAAACAGCTTGTGGCAGATCTATATGGTTGCGGAGAAATCATTGATGATCCAGAGGCATTAAAAGATGCTGCTCATACAGCGATAAGATTCGTGGGAGCCGATATAGTGGAAGAATGTATCCATAAATTTGAACCCATAGGAGTCACTTATTTTGCTGTGATAACAACTTCCCATTTTTCTATTCACACCTGGCCGGAATACGGCTATGCGGCAATAGATATTTTTTCCTGTACAGATACTGTGGTTGATGGGATCACAGATACACTAAGGGACTTATTTCAGGCACAAGAGGTAAAGATTCAAGTTATTGAAAGGGACATAAGCCGATAAAATGGAAATAAAAGTAGGGTCTATACTTAATATAAAAGGCCAGGAAGCTAGGGTTATCGGACTGGTCAGGTACAAGAACACTCAGGATGGTAATAAAACCTGGGTTGAATACAGATTGAAAACAAATGCCGGGGAAAAATGGCTGTCGATAGATGATTACTATAAGGAGTATTCTATTTCATGGGCAGCCAATAATATCCGCGGCAATATTGGTCCTGAATGGCACGAAGTAGACAAGGGGCATCAGGTAGTAGTTGCATATAGCGGAGATGTTGACGTAGAAAACGGAGATGCCGCTGATTTTATAGAATTTGAAGATTCGTCGGAAGACAAAATACTATCTACAGAGATATGGGATGATGGTACCGAATATTCGCTTGGTGAATATATCGAACTTGATGATATAAAAATTGTAGGTTTTGAAAATCCTGACCAAACACCAAAAGTTGGTATGTTTACAGCTTATATATCTTTATTTTCATTAGTGATCATGTTTATTTCAGCCGTGCTCATACTATTATCAGATAGTGGCAATGGAAGTAAGTCGATTAGCGAATTTCTGAAGGATGATTCTCGTTACAGTTATGTTACATCTATTACCGGTAATGAAAAGCAAAAGGCGGATATATATGAAAATATAGTATTCAACGCAACAACGGATGAAACGGCAACGAACATTATTGATGCGATAAAAGGAAAGACTGAGTCTGTCACTCAAAAAGATGAAGAACACAATGGAGACATTGCCATAGTCACTAAAAAAGAATATTGCCTCATCTATCATCCGGAAGATGATCCGGATAATATTTATATTCAGATATCAGACAGAAAGTATAATTATACATCTGACAGCTCTCCTTATATGAGCTCCGCAGCGACAACTCACTGGTACAGAAGTCATTATTACAGCTCCAGCTATACCAAGGATTCTTCATCATTTAGTAAAACTCCGTCTGCATATAAATCCTATAGCGGCGATACTATTCACAATATAGGAAACGGATATTTTGACAGCTATTCTTCATCAGTCAGACAGAGTAGCATCAATTCCAGAGATTCTTCAGGTGGCGGACTTAACGGCGGAAAATAAGAGTGTTATATAATCATTTATTTGATCGGAGGATAATATTATGGTAGTACTTGAAACTTTAGTTTATTTAGCAGTGGGACTTTTGCTTATGATGATCGCATACTGCATCATTGATCTACTTATACCTGTTGATTTTCCAAAGGAGATAAAGGCTGGTAACAAGGCTGTTGGCTGGGTTTCAGCCGGAATCTATGCAAGCCTTGGGTTTATCATTCGTTCGGCAATCATTTCATTTGATGTATCGGAAGCCCATGATCTTCTTCCCGGGATCATAAGCACTGCAGAATTTGCCGGGATAGGTGTGGTAGCTCTTGTTATAGGCTATTTCATCGTTGATCTCGTAAACACAAAATTCAACTTCGGAGTTGAGCTTGGCGAGAAGAATGAGGCAGCAGGTATCATGATCTTTGGAATATTTATGGGAGTAGCTTTCATAGTAAGCGGCGTGATACAGTGATACACGCATATTTTAATGTTAGAAAGGCATTTTAATGAGTAAAAAGTACAGACTCCTGATGCTGACTACACTGATCATATCAGGATGCTCTATGTGTTACGAACTTATAATCAGCGCAGTAAGTTCTTATCTTTTAGGAAACAGTACCCTTCAGTACTCGGTAACCATTGGTCTTTACATGGCTTCACTTGGACTTGGATCATATATTTCCAAATATTTTTCAAAAAATCTATTCAACATTTTCGTGACCATCGAGTTGGGAATAGGCATTATCGGAGGAATAAGCTCCCTTATCCTTTTCCTTGCAAATATCTATATATCCAATTATGCGCTGGTAATGTACCTTGAGATAATAATTATAGGAACATTTGCCGGCGCTGAAATCCCTGTTATGACAAGGATCATAGAGCAGGATGAAAACAACCTGAAGGTCACGCTGTCATCTATATTCAGTTTTGATTATATCGGAGGTCTCGTTGGCTCCATTGCATTTCCGCTGATTCTTCTTCCGAAACTTGGTTACTTTGCAACTTCGTTTTTATGTGGATTTTTGAATATAGTTGCGGCTCTACTCATCATGTGGAGATTTAGAAAAAGGGTTGACCATATCCAGATCTTTCGGACTATCGCTATAATTTTATCTTTTGTTATGCTAATAGGTATGATAATGGCAGACAATATATCAGAATCCATCGAAAGTGGTCTTTATAGGGATAGGGTGGTGCTCATAGAGCAGACTCAGTACCAAAAGATAGTCATGACCAAGCATAGAGATGATACCAGACTCTATATCGATGGAAACTGCCAGTTTTCAACTCAGGATGAGTATCGATATCATGAAGCCCTGGTACATATACCTATGAATGAAGTAAAAAAAAGAGAAAATATTCTGATTCTTGGTGGAGGAGACGGACTTGCCGTAAGAGAGGTTCTGAAATATCCTGATGTAAAAAAGATAGATCTGGTAGATCTTGATTCAGAAATGATCAGAATCTGCAGTACAAACGTAAACGTCACAGAGATTAATGAGAACAGCCTGCTTTCGGATAAGCTCAATGTCTATAACGAGGACGCCTACGAGTACCTTGAAGACTGTAAGGAGCAGTACGATGTGATAATAGTGGATCTTCCTGATCCTAATACCGAGGTTCTTAATAAGCTTTATTCCAATATATTTTACAGAATGTGCTCCACTTGTCTCACTGACTCGGGCGTTCTGGTCGTTCAATCTACAAGTCCTTATTATGCTACAAAAGCTTTTTGGTGTATAAACAAGACTATTGAGAGCGAAGGCCTTAATGTAAAACCTTATCATGTAGAAGTGCCGGCTTTCGGAGACTGGGGATTCAATATGGCCAGCCGGGAAGAGCTTTCAGAAGAAATATCTTTTAATGTAGATACTAAGTATATTACAAATGATAATGTTGCCGCCCTTTTTAAATTTGGCAGAGACGAAGTAGATACCGGTGTTGAGATAAATCGTCTAACCAAGCCGGTACTGATGGAGTATTATAATAAAGCTGAAGAAATGTGGAAGTAGGGGAAATGAGTAAGCCCCAGAGTCTCGTACACTCTGGGGCTTTAGCAGTTACAGGCACTATATTCTCACGATTCAGCGGTTTTGAGTGTACATTGTAACCAGTATATAAATTTCGGATGATTACCATAAGGAGTTCTCAGTTTCTTCTTACCATAAACTCCAAGCATTCCACCTAAAATGGGAGGCTGCGATATAGTAAACACATAATCCTGATTTTCAATCATTCTCGTGACTTTTCTAGCATTTATGTAATATGCTGCAAGATTTTTGATACGGCTTATCTTACTGCTTTTTGTAAATTCCGGAACCGGAACACGTATGATTTTTGCGCCATTTATTTTTTCTTTATAAAACTTTTTCTTTTTATACTTCTCCTCAATAGTTCCAGTATAGCTTGGAACCGTACAGACTACAGTTACATCAAACTCGTCTTTCATGCCTTCTGCCTGATCCTGAAGGATTTGTCCGGTAGAAGCCACATCAGGAGCATAATAGTGGGCATATATTAATAATTTTTTTTTACTCACTGGTGCAACTCCTCTTTTCATAGTAATTCTTTGTGTTTGTCAAAAACTCAATTCCTAAATGAAAAACTGTTTTTTCCCCCATAAATTCCACCTTAATTTCTGAAACCGGTACTCTTTCTCCAACCGAGATCAGTCCTCGACAGCAATATTGGTCTGTACAACAAAAAGAGCCAACAGCTACACTTCAGCCATCAGCTCTTCCACTACATTTCCGCACTTATTTAACTTCAAAATATCTATAATTCAAATAATTATACAAATGCAAACAAATTAAATTTAAGCAAGCTTCACTAGGCTCGACAAAACCTCGCCAAGTGAACTTGCATGGCTCGCACTAAGCTCGAAAACACCTCGCTAAGTGCTCTGCTCAAAACAAAAAAGGTAGGCTTCGCCACCCGACAATGTCTTTCACAATGCCGTCTGGCGAAGCCTACCTTATATGTCCACTCGATCCACAAATATGCTGAGCAATAATTTGCTTCACGAACTTCTTGTTATATCAATAGTTTGCATTTGTATATAAACAGCGTCTATATCATACTATTTTTTTGCAATTTGTCTACACCTAACTAACGGAACAGGAAAAGCCGGGAGCTCCCAACTCCCGGCTTTTCCATATTTTGCATCGACCTATTTAATTTCTTTCTACGCCTATCTTGATTATAGCAAATTCAGGCCAAAAGTCAAATCCGTTTCTCACTCTGTCTTACTTACGATCTCCAGTCCGACTATTACATTGATTGTTTTATCCTCAAGCTGCAGCTCTATCTTTGCAGTACGCTTATGTCGGTTTATCTGCTTGATGATTCCCTCAAGTCCGACAAGCGGTCCTTCCTCTACTACGACCTTGTCTCCCTTGATATAGCCTCTGGACATCTCTACGATATGTTCTTTATTTATAAGGCGGCGTATGACATCTTCCTCTTTTTCACTTATAGGCATGATATCATCTCCAACTCGAAGCATCTTTGTAAGCCTTGGCACTTTTTTCAGACGCAAAAAAATTCAACCCATAATAATCTCTTTTTACCAGTCGGAATCCCAGTCAGATCCTCCCGAATCCCACGAACTGCCACTATCCCACGTGGAATCTCCCCAGGAACTATCGGAATCCCACCAGGAGCTATCCGAATCCCAGTCGGAATCGTCATCAGAAGTCCCACTGTCATACCAGTTCGTATCTTCAAAACGCTTTCCCTCATTGTAGTCTGTGCGGTAATCATTATCGGTATCACTATTAATGATTTCGTTCAGTTCATCCTTATTTGAAGCGTATGACCAGTCATCCAGAACCGGATCGTAGGAATACCACGATGAACCCTGATAGTAATAATCTTTTCCGTTGTAGTTATAGTATCCCTTTGCAGGAGAATGATCAAAAAGGCTTATTATAAATATCGCAATAGCAATATATACCGTTGCAAATGCAGGACATACAAAAGGAAGAAGAATTATCATTGAAATTATATCCCCGATTGTAGTGCCTTCCTTTTTGCCATTGTCTTTATTCTTATTGTTGTTACTACCGCCTCTGCCATTTGCCTTCTGATCAGCGATCTCACTTCTGAGTCTCTGATACAGCTCGTTTACAGCATAGCCTTCATCTGTTCCCTGATAACGGATTGCTCTTTCACCGTTACTCTTATTTTTATATACGACAAAGTCACCCGCGCTGTTTTTATAGATTCCAAATGCCTTGGGCTCTTTTATATCCTTACCGATAAAGAATCGTGTGATCTGTTCCGGCGGAAGCTTATGATCGATATACCACTGCTTCAGCTCTTCGATTGTTTTAGGCTGACCTCCAGCAACTCGATTTGCAGTTGGCATTGGCGCTCCGCAGGCTGGGCAGAACTTTTGGCTATCGTCTATCTGCTGACCGCAGTATTCACATTTTACTTTCATCTGTTTCCTCCTGCTCGTCATCATCCCAATCAATCGTAAATTCCATTCCCGGAATCAACTTATCGTTCTTTGAGAGTTTCAAAAACTGCCATACTGTAAATGATGCTATCACGATCTCATATATCGCAAACAGGATAAAGAAGATGCTCTTTTTCGTTCCCAGGCAAAATACATAAAGTCCATGCATCACAGATGGAACCATTATAGCCTCTGCAGTATGCATTATGACTTTTTTCTTGTCACCCAGTCCTTTATTCAATCTGGCAAGTCCATAAAAATATCCCATGAATATCGCATAGATGAGATGCCCCGGTGCCTGCAGGAGAACTCTCACCAGACTGGCTCCGCTGCCATTCACGATCACATAGATGATGTTTTCTATGGTTGCAAAACCCAGCGACACCATTGCGGCATATACGATACCATCAAAGGTATAGTTAAATTCCTTATTTTTCCATGTAAGGAACCTAAGTACCAGAAATTTCCCCGCTTCCTCTACAAGTCCCACAAGGAAAAACGCGAAAATAAAGAAATACACAAGCGAATCTATATTTTTATTACACATCCGCAATAGTTTTTCACCTAAAAAGCCAAATATCTGCGTGCTTATTATGGTGAGCGCACCACCTAAAAAGAGCTTTGCTAGTAGCCCGATCGGCTCTTTTTCCACCGTATCAAATTTCCATACAGCAAACAGCAATATCAAACTTGGTATTATCGCAAGAATAAGCATAAAATCTCTCCTTTGTAACAATTCACATTTCTTATGTCAAGCTTTAACCATTTTAAGCAAAGGTATCCAATCGTCCTCTAACTGCTTTTCTCCTGAAAAGTCAAATCCATTCTTTTTATAAAATGAGATCCCGCGTGAATTCCGTTCTAATACCCACAACCACTTAGCCTTTAATTCGTGCAAAGCAAAATGCAAAAGCTGAGCACCTATCTTCTGACTCTGAAACTGAGGCTCTACATACAATTTCTCAATCTCATCACCATTAACCCTTATAAAACCTTTTACCGCTCCATCATCGTAGACATAACAATTAGCAAGTAACTGCGGGTTATCAAAATACTCATTAGCCACGCTTAATACATTAAGTTCCCCAAAGTAAAATTCATCATTTTGAAAATACTGATAAAAGTTGGTCCTGTAATTTACAACCATCATTTCTGCAATACGAGATATGTCCTCGGTTCTTGCTTGCCTGATACTCATTTCATCCTCCGTATATTATCTTCTTGCCTTAACCTATATACCCAAATGTTTGTGGCACAGGAGTAAACACTACCTGCTCTGCACCCGCATCCTCTTGTAGTTATCCACATTTTTTTATATTTACCCACATACTAATAACATGCTATCCACTTACTTATCCACAACATGTTGATATGTATTTTCTTATACTACTCCATGATTGTGACATTTTCTCATGCCTCCCTTTAGGTTGGTGAGCTCAAAATACACATTGGAATACCGCTATTTTCTAATATATTGTTTAATTTCATAAAACATATACAATGCGATTATACCACGTTCAAGATATTATGTATCTACGATCTCTTCAAATACATAACTTTAAAAAATCCAGCAAAAGCTTTATACTGAAACAAGTTCGAGAAAACAATTCTGAAAGGACTATAACTTTATGATATCAAACAAGAAAAAGGGACTCATAGTCGGTTCAAGCTTTCTACTGTCTTTAGTTATAATATTTGCAACCGCATATCTGTTTAATAAGCCTGCTGCAAAAGTCGGTTCCAAAGATATTGTAATCGAAGTGGTCGGAAGTAATGGAAAAACAACGGACTATGATCTCACAACAGATGCTGACTTTCTTATTCAGGCAATGGACGAGCTTTCAGCAAATGGCTCAGGCTTTTCTTATTCAGGAACAGATGATAAGTATGGCGTTATGATTAAAATTATAAATGGAGAAAAGGCTGACTATGACAAAGACGGAGCTTACTGGGCTCTTTATGTAAATGGCGAATATGGTCAGTATGGTGCTGACTCACAGATTGTTGAAAATGGCTCAACATATTCATGGACATATGAAAAAACACAATAATAAATCTTTTTCCATAACAGACATAGCTCAAATCGGACTCATGGTGGCTGTCATTGAGGTTTCAAAGCTCGCTCTGAGCGGGCTTCCTAATATCGAACTCACAAGTTTCTGGCTCATTATGTTCACCCTATTCTTTAATTGGAAGATTGTTGCCGTCGTACCCGTGTTTATCCTAATAGAAGGAGCAATTTACGGAATTCAATTATGGTGGATAATGTATCTGTATTCATGGCCGATGTTAGTACTGATCACTTGGCTTTTAAGGAAAAACACTTCTGCCATGTTATGGGCAATTATATCCGGAATATTTGGTCTTTGTTTCGGTGCGCTCTGCTCCATCCCGTACTTTTTTATCGGAATATCTACTGGTAGTTTGTCTGCTGGATTAATTGCAGCATTTACATGGTGGATTGCAGGTATTCCATGGGATTTTGTGCACTGCTTTGGAAACTTTATCATCATGTTGGCACTGTATCATCCAATTTCCAAGGCAATGCATTGGATTAAAAGGGAGAATTCTTAGTGTTCTATGATTTTATTTTCCCTTCTCTCTTGGTGACGGCAGCTCCTCATACATTGCCTCAACTAGCTCTCTCAAAAACTCTTTATTTTCTATATCATCCACAAGCAGCATCTCTTTTACATCTTCATTTGCGAAATTCTAAACTTTGGGAATAGCCCATCCGCACCGGGATGGACTATGCTATAAATTCTCTCATTACATGATTGCAATCTTTCTAAAAAGATCTCCTATGCAGACAACCATAGGAATACTTTCTTTTCATGCTCTTACAATAAAGCTTATAATACCAACAATTATAAGTATCGGCAATGCTATATAGACCAATCCACCTACAACCATTGCTATCAAGATCATTGGTAAAAATACCACATACATACAAATCTTAAACAATCCCCATGTTGCCTTAAATGCAAATCCTATAAGCCTTCCAAATATTCCAAAGAACAAAATCATAAAAAGTAGTGTCAACATATATATCGCCTCTTTCTTATAATGAATTCTACCAGAAGTTACATTATCGCTGATCTTTTAGCTACTTTCTCAGTTATCAGATCACCTTTGAATCTGGATATATCCTTAAGACCAAGGTCATTTCAGAAAACATTCAACCTCTTCCATAATTTTCCGTATATTATCTATATCTTTAATAACTGCGCCGGTTTCAATGGAATGGTTAGCATTTTCATATTTATACAGTCTAAGCCCCAACACTGCACACTTCTCATCTACAAGTATCGTATCACACCAAGGATCTGCAGTTCCATGAAATACTATATTCTTGCCTTCACCTATATGCTCAAATGTTTGTGGCACAGGAGTAAACACTACCTGCTCTGCACCCACTTCATCTTCAAGAACTATCTTGGCAGCTACAGCAGTTCCTATGCTCTTGCCTATAAAAACTACCCTGTCATAGCATTTTATATCAACTGATGATAACTGCTCTCTTGCCTGCCTGACCGCAAGTTCAAACACTTCCTGCATCTTCGATTGATTATTCTTAATATCTCCAGCGTTAGTTGGAATGTCATATCGTATATCTAAAATTTCATATCCCAGTCGCTTAGCCACTTTCTTAGAATAATACAGAAGAGGCTTATCACTGTGATATCCAATTCCCGGAAATATGACCGCTAATTTATTATTATTCATGATAATCTTCCTGCTCCATATTTTTTTGGCACATTTTATGCCTCCTCGTCCAAAGTTTCCAAGCCATAATATAGCATCTCATTGTACCTTGCATTGGCTTCTTCACTTTCTTTTTTGGCTTTCCATGCAGCTATCTCACTGCATATAGCAAGCATTTCATCTACTATCAGCTCTGCACTGCGAGGTTTGACATTGTAAAGATATGCCATCATTCTGCTCATTGCCTTCGGACTTCCAAGTTGCTTTGCAATCTGTTCTCCCAACTCATCAGGAAATCCAAGACTTCTTACCGCCTCAACAAGCTCGTCCTTGCTTCTTGCCCATTCTGCACGATTATTTGTCATTTAACCTATTCTCCAATATTACTTTTTCTTGTAACCTGTACACATTGTCAAAAGAAATGCTCGGTGGTGCTTAGCTCCATAAAATGCTTAACTATAAGTTCTTTCACGAAAAACTTGTTCATCGTACTATGTACTACTTCCTTCGGTCGCTCTATCTCACGATATCCTGACTTCTCGTAGATATGTATTGCCGCCTGTAAATTATCATGCGTTTCCAGGTATGATTGCTTAAAACCGGCATAAATCATCTTATCCTCAATAAAGTTTATCAACTCATATCCGATTCCGCTTCCCTTTGCAGCATCCTTCAGATACAGTTTCTGAAGCTCAACAGTATCAGATTTCCATGCAAGCGGAGCAAAACCAATTCCTCCGATAACTTCTCCGTCAGATTCTGCAACATAATATTGACAGTCCTCACTACTGTAGAAGTTACTGAGATGATCCAATCCTTCATCGAAATACACTGTTCCCGGTATATCAAGACCAAACTGTTTCAGATTATCCCGTACAAGAGCCGCAACCACAGAATTATCTGCTTCTGTCATTTTTCGTAATTTATAATTCATTTATCTAATCCTTCATTTTTTGAAGTATTCATTTAAGTATGACCAAATCTCCATCAACAAATCCTACTGCCACACCAGAAAGCGTATTCAACTTATCAGCGTAAGTCTCTGTCTCAAGGTACTTAGTCAGCTTTGCTCCAATGTCTACAAGTACAGCTTCCCAATCGCCTTCGAAACTCCAAGTAAAAGGATTGTCTCTGGTCTCAAAATCTGATACTTCATCACAAGCCCAGTCATCATCACTCGGATCAAAAGAACTACATCCAACCAACTCCATTGACCAATTATTATCTCCATCCTCGTAAATGTTAAAACACGCTGCCACTACACCTTCCGGCATTTCCTGTTCTAATGCTTCATCAATCCATGCTGATAATTTATCGTACATAATTTACTCACCATTCTCATAAAAGTCAAAGGCTTTTTCATATAATTCACGGCACTGCTTCTCATCTCCAAACGATAAGCAATCATCCGCATAGTTCAGCGTGTAAAATGGTTCTTCCATGTTAATCTTACCTGGAAAATGTCCCCACAGTTTATACATGCAATTGCCAAACTCTTTTATATCCGATTGTTCCAAATAGATTTCTTTAAGAGCTACCATCAGCTCTTTTCCAAAAAGATTTTTATCAAAATCAATCGAATTCATAATTTCCAGAGTATACGATATTGCCTCTTTGTCAAAAAGGTACCGAAGTTCTATTATTTCATAGTCTTCCGGATTGTTCACGACTATCAAATCTAGCAAATTACGATACATTTGCATCGTATCATAGCCAGTCACATATAAAAGTGCATAAACCAAAAGCTTCTCGTACATATCTATAACTCCAAAATACTTTCCATAAGCTCCCTAAAATGCTTAACTATAAAACTCATTTATCCAATCCATCATTTCCTTATTGCGTTCAAGCAGGTTATAAATCCCGTCCTGTGAAAGCACTCCTCGCTTGAGCTTATCCGGAAACTCACCAGCTTCATCCATAGCAAAATCATCTTTCCACTGCTGGCTTTTATAATATTCCTCCAGCTTCTGAATCTCTGACTGAAATTCTTTATATTCTGCGATCATCTTCTTCAGAGTATCCAAGCGAGTTGTAGCCTTATCCAGCAATGACTCCATCTGATAAATATGCTGCGGTACTTTCTCTGCTGCAAGCCTGTTCTTAAAACGGCTTTTCATCGACTTATATTTCTTCTCAATATTAAAGTTCGGAACCCATATCTCAGCTTCATCAATCTTATCGCTGACATACCATGCGGCTTCTTCGTCAGAAATTCCAGTGGCGATCTGCTTCTTATATGCTTCAAACATCCATTCACTGATTTTCACCTTTTGCTTATTCTTAAGCTGTTTGTAACTTTTATTTACCTGAAGGAGCTTACCATCAACTTTTATATGCTTACTCATATATTATTCATCTCGTTTTATATATTTCTCAAATCTGAAAAACAAATCCTTACCCTCATCCCCATTAGGAGCATCGGAATCCATATGCTTCGGATTATAAAACTCCACCGCCGAGAAACCACAGCAATTGATGTAAAAATGAAGATTTCGCACATCGAAGTACGGTGTACCAAAGTACAACTTCCGGGTGCATTGTCTCAATTGAATTCCAGATTTTCTGTCCGATACCTTTGCTCTGGATTCCGCTCTTCACATACAAAAAATCCAAATGACCCTGAGAACCGTTTATAACGACAATAGCTCCGCCTAAAAGCTCCCCATCGACTACCGCCTTATACGCAATAGAGCCCTTTGCATTAAGTGATCTGTCTATATGTGATTCCGGAAGGATCTCCTCATCCAAATCCTCTTCCCAGGCAGCAGCTCCTAATTGAAATGCCTCCTGCATATTATGTTTGAATAAAGGCAAATTTTTACTTTCAATTTTCTTCAACTCAAAATCCATATAATACTTCCTTACCCGGTCATATATTACAGTTAGGCTATCCAATAAGTTCCGTCCGGTGCCTGATGTATCGAACCGATTTCTTCAGAGATAATAATACCGTCAAAATTTCTTATGATTACCTTGTAATAAAGCTTGTAGCTATCAGTGGCACAATCATTCTCATCATCCCAACCTTCTTCAATCCATTCCTCTGAGATGATTTCATCCTCCGTCATCAAAAGAACCGCTTCATGATCCCTAAGCGTTAATGAAAGTTTTTCGGGATAATAACAACAAAACTTGTCACCATCATGGCTTATAACATGCACCTTTCCTCCGATTATTGTAAGATTATACAGATTTACTTCATCCATACCAAACTCTGCAACGGCTTTAAGCATAGTTTCAGGAAAATATTTATACAACATTACTTTCTTTAATCCATAATCGGCCTGAAGAAAATAGTAAAATCCGTCTGTATATACCGGCTTACCATAAATTACATCCCTTTTCTTTTCAAAAGGCATATAGACATTACCGTTGTCAAAATCATAGAACTTTATAACAGAACCCTGATAGCCGCCACGCTCTGCATATTCTATAAGATCATATAAATCTTCCGTATCAGACATAGCATAAGCAAGCCTGTCCTGACCGATTATTTTTTCGATGTAAAGTCCGTTGACTTCTTTGAATCGTTTAATCAATAGTGCTCTCCTCTTTTCTTAGACCATCCTTCCATTTTTTGAAATCTATTTCCTCACAAAATCAGATCATTCTCAATAGAATTGTTACCTATCAAAGAATACGCATTATTAATATTATTGACTTGGACTATTTGTCCCCTGTGTAATAACAGATTCACTTTAGAGATAATCATCTTTCTACTTTTGCTATTTCCATCTTCATTTCTTAATACACATGAATATAACGAATAATTCATCAATTCAAATATTATATTTATACTCATATAATTATGTCGTACAGATATATACATGAGCGTTACAAAAAAAACAGCAAACAGAACAACAGAATCCCATCTTGTGAAATCAAATGCAAACAACGGTAAAATATATGATAATAAGTATTCAGCAGATATGCTCTTTTCTTCCTCGACTTCCTCTAATACCATTTCCTCTGTTGCCCTGTATTCTGCACTTTTTATCCACACCAAAATAGCAATCAACGAAATCAGATTAATCAGAATAATAACAATTATCATAGAGATCTCTGTGCAAATATTTTCTTCGCTCTCATAAATACTCTTAAATTCAATAAAAAGAATAGAAATCCATAAAGGCATAAACGATGTAAAAAATGATGCCAATAAAATAATGCGAGACATGTTAACTCCATTTCTTTGATCCCGAAACCTCCACTGGAATATCATCAAACGGATCGAGCATTCCCTTCTTGCATAACAACTTGACTATTTTATCTGCAGCTCCATCTTGTTCCGTATCAAACTTACCTTCTCTCATAGGAATATCAAATTTTTTTCCTATTTTCTTGCGAATATGTTTATCTTTTAACAAATCCAAATAATGTTCATTAAAACTCACAAATTTTCTTGGGTTACTTCCTGAAGATGCCACATTCTCAAACAATCCGCCTTCTAATAAAATTCCACTCTGTTCAATTTGAATAATACGGTCAGAGCAAACTGCTTTATATGCCCTATCCATATTAAAAAGATTTTCGCCAGCCATCGAAAACATATACACTTTATTATCATATATAAGTACATCTATATTTAGCCTCAAAGATAATACAGGTTTTGTAAAACGCTTAAAGGTAGAATTATCCCAAAAATGCTTTCTTTTCATATTTACAAAAGGACTTTGCATAGAAAATAAATATATTCGCTTTTCTTCTACTGTACCTACAATAACATACGCACTATATTTTTCCTTTGTAGGATCTGATTCTTGATCTGCATCCGTTAATGCATCCATCAATAAAGTATTGGCTTCTTTTATCAGGCTGTTATCACTGTCCAAAGTATATATTGTTGATGCATCTGCAGTTCCATCATATTCAACAACCGTTGTGTATTTTCCAATCGCATTGTCCCTTCCCACATATCTTTCTACTAATTCATCTATGTGATTTTTAACAATTTCATTTGGTGAAAACTTTATCTCTCGTGCCGTATAAGAAAGTCCAGTTCTATTCGAAGAACGAATTTTCAACAACTTTACAGCCCAAATCCCATTGCTATCTATCTTTTCAAGTATATTTTTTACGTCGCTAACCATATAACCCCTTCCATCAATACTAGCGGTAAATTTGATTGTTATTATAAAAAGCAATCACAGACCATCTTCACATTCGATTTCAAAAATCGTCTCTTCGATAACTTTCAAGCACTCATCAATGTGTTTTTTTATGTCATTCCCCCAAAACCGAATGACCGTCCATCCCATGAAGAAGAGTTTCTGATTTATTTCAATATCACGTTCCCGGTTCCGAGATATCTTCTTTATCCAAAACTCGCTATTATTACTTTTCTCTAGTCTTGGTTTAAGCACTTCCCAATCCTTACCATGAAAAAACTCGCCGTCACAAAATATGGCAATTTTGTATTTTGTGATTGCTATGTCCGGCGTGCCAGGAAGAGCTTTATAATTCTTCCGATATCGATAACCTTTTTTCCAAAGAGCTTTTCTCAGCAACACTTCAATCGTTGTATCCTTTGATTTGATGTGCTGCATATTCTTTCTTCGTTGCTCAGCAGTCAATACATCAGCCATAATCAGCCTCCGTTAAAACTGTACTACTCTCGGTGAATGCAGACTAAAGCTGTCATTTCCATTCAGACCATTTATCTCCCTCACGCTCCGGATCTCAGCTTCAAGCAAATTATTTACAACCTTGACCTTCATCATGTAATAGAAATCTGCATGATGATCCTCAATCGATGTTATGTATCCTTGCTTATTTAAGCGTTCAACAAGCTCCTGCCTTGAAACAAGCTCGTTCTCCTTTATCTCACACAATACCGGTTCCAAATCATATGTACCGGAAGTATAGATATTGTTCTTGTAAAAGCGGAACATACCAGCTTTCGCAATGTCATGATGATGAGAATAAACAGTGTTTCCCTTTATTGCATAATAGTAAAAAATAAATTCTTTACCGTTCTCAAGAAGTCCGTTATTCTTCAATGAAAAATAGTAATCTGTCGGTTTATCAGCTCTGATATACCCGATAACACACAACGAATCCGAAAGATTTTTCCGTGTACGCTCGTCATCATTATGATGCTTAAAAGCAACCGGTTCCTGATATATCATCTCAGCATAGTACTTCAGTCGATTGAGACGGGAATTCTTCTGACTCTTTTCCGTAATCAGCCCCATAATAAACTGCCGCAGTTCGTTCTCACCAAGTTTGCTGATACTCGGTTTCATTGCAAAGGCACCGACTCCCGGAAGTATTTCATCATAAAGACTGAATACTTTATTTTTCCAGTCAGATGTACCTACATCACCAGGATATAGAACATAGCTGCCTATTGTCCTTCTGATTGCATCATTATAGGTATGCATCTTCAGTAAGTCGCCACGCTTATATGTATTTGTTACCTCAGCCGCCTTTTCTTCTATTAGTTCATTTTCATCAAAGTCAGCATCATCTTTTCCCTTTCCGATAAATGCTGTCAGATCCGTTATACGGTACTTTGCATCAAAATGAACATAACTGACCGCACCATCATTTACAGCCTTACTTTCTCCTCCATCTTTTCCGCCAGTATAACTACTCGGAAAAATAGCAAGAGTATAATCAGGCCGGAATGGTCTCGAATAAGATCCTTCATATCTCGTAGTTCTGAATGCTGTTGGCGAAAAGGTTCTGTTATAGTAAAGATTTATTCTTGTTCCAAGTCTATCTATAACAAATGCCTGACAGGATTTATCCCCTTCTTTTAGAGAAATATTGAGCTTTCCATATTCAAACTTCACAAACGGATCTTCAATATCTGTAATAACATCACACCCATCTATGGATTTAATTACACTACCAAGCTCGAAGAACAGCCAGTATTCATACAGCAAAGCAACGTTTTTAGATTCCGCATCATATACAGCATTTTCACCGTCCCAGTCAAGCTGAAGAGCAAGATCTACCATAGAATATGCTGCGAAAATCTCAGAATAGCCTTCTCTCTTCTGCAAAACCTGGTTATTCTGTGGCATCATTTCAAGTCTGCCAATTTCTTCAAAAAATCGGTCGTGAAGAATTTCATCAAGCATCTGCTGTATATATGAAGCCTCGATCAAACACTCCGTCTGCTTCGATGCCCCATCCTGGTTCAACGAACTAATCAGTTCATCACAGATATACTGAAATTTCTCTAATGCAAACTTCAAAAATCTGTTAGCAACTGTATCTATGCTGTCCCTTTTCTGTGTAACAGCAACAATTGCAGGAAGAAAATGTCTTTGTCCATCTTCAGACTCATATCTGTTCCATTTCTGTGCATACCTAAAAGGATGTGTAAAAACCTTCCTTGAAGGCACTCCACATCCTATCGGTTTAAATTCCGGATCCTCGACCAGCATACGATCGAGATTTCTCTTGATTGCCTCAAACAATCCCAAAAGATTCTCACTGAAACAAAACCTGCGCAAAAATATAAATTGCTCAAGCAAAGTCTTTGAATCATCGTCCGACTGGCTGAATACATTTGAAGTAGCTCCTGAATATTCCATAAGAAGCTCAGAGCACTTTTCAGCTAAGGATTCCGTCAATTCTATATAATCGTCTTCATAGTTCATTTTGTTAGGGACCACTTCAAATATCAGGTCTCTACGCTGATCGTGATCTATAAACGATGCTTTTGTTCTTCCAAGATAATTTATGAATTGGAAAGTTACAGAGTTTTCATCCCTGTCAATTTTAAGGGATTTGTTATTTTCATTCTGTAATACGGGCAATTCATTTATGTCCTTTCCATTGCCTTCCAACCTAATGATATATCTCCTGGTTTCAGTTACCCTAAGTACAGGCTCGCCGTCAAGACCATTTGCAATATCAATTCCATCTAATTTTTCATCTGATGGCTTAAATTGATATGTAAAATAGTCATTTCCCAACTCACATGGGATTTCATTCTCCCAGTCTATTTTGTTGTATGTTCCGACAGGGTAAAGGTATATCATAATCTCCATTAACCCTGAAGCGTAATGCTGCATCCATATCTTATATAAAGCTTGCGTACTGAATCCGGGCAATTCTTACATAGGCTTCCGACAAACTCCGTAACCTTCTTCAGAAAGCGGGTCAGATAGGGTCAACCCGTCTGAATCCATCTATCTCCGTAGAACCACGGACAGCCTCGTAGAAGGTCATAATTTTGTCGATTTTAACGTCGGGACTAATTATCAACTTTGTTCATTTGCGCCCGTATGCTCTCATTTGCTAAATTCATCCCGGTAGCAGGCTTACCGTCTGCTACCGTTTGTGTTTGTCTGAAAAATCAAATTTGCTGTCAAATTGATGTCAAACGAAAATCTTGATGTCAAACGAAAATCTTGATGTCAAAACTGGTTTTGATGAGTCATTTCTCATGACAAACCATCTAACTTCTTTGATAACTTTTCTAATGCTTCTAGCTTACCTCTGTCAGTAGCCTCTGCATAAATGTCCATCGTAGTTTCGATATTCTTATGCCCCATTACTGACTGGATAACCTTCATGTTACTTTCAACTTCACATAACCTTGTTGCGAAAGTGTGCCTCAAGATGTGACATGAAAACTTCGGTACTATCACCGGATCTCTGCCTGCCCTAGATGCCGCCAAAAGTTCTTGAGCGTTATAGTCATCTGTTATTCTCTTAATGGCTCGATTAACATTCTGAGGACTCATGATACCACCATAGCGGTTTTGGAATATAAATCCTGTAACTCCACAAAGCTCAGAAGTATTGAGCCCCGTTGTAGTAAGCTGCTCTTCTCTTTCCATCTTGAGAGCTTTCTTTACCTTCATGCACATCGGAATGGTTCTTCTTCCGGCATCAGTCTTAGGAGTGTTGATCCTCATAACTGACTTTCTAGTCTTGCTATCAGGATAATATACGAGATTTCTATTGATATGAATATTGTCACCATCTATATCATCCCATATAAGTCCAAGACATTCGCCTATTCTCATTCCTGTTCTGAAGAGTATTACAAATATAGGCCACCAATGATGATATATAGGATGCTCTTCAACGTATCCTAAAAAAGCATCCTCCTCTTCCGGCTTTAATGCATGTCTGACACCTGTTCCGCCACTTGCTATTTTGTTGAGTTCCTTCATAACTCCATCCGTAGGATTCTTCCTGATAATATCATCTCTTACCGCGAGCTGAAATGTTGGATGAAGCAGACAATGAACAGAATCAACTGTGCTTAATGAAAGTTTTTCAACGTCCACAAGGTGAATGTAAAACTGAAGTACATCTGAAAACTTAACATCGATAAGTTTCTTCCACCCGAATTTCTCCTTAATATAGCGATTATAAGTATAATCATAATTGCTTCGGGTAGTATCCTTCAGGTCAATCTTACCAGATATGTATCTGTCATAAGCTGTATTTACATTACACTTACCTGCTGCATATACATCGAGGCCATCAAGCTGATTTCTTATCAGTTTCTTCTCTTTTTCCCTCAGTGATTGCAAATCATAAGCATAAATAAAATGTCGCCTATGAAATGGATCAGTGTAGGCATATTGATATCTGCCGTCTGATCTCTGAGACTCTCCTTGATGGAGAGCTCGTCCTTTATCGTCTTTTCTAGCTTTAGCCATATTTCCTTCCTTTCTGTCTGAAAGGACTCGGCTTGCTTCTGAAAAGCTTTCATCATAATCATTATGACTCTATTCACATCTATTAGCAAGTACCAAATCAGAAACGTCAAGCCCCATTATTCCCGTTGCTGAGTTATTCCCTAAAACTATCTATATAGTCGTTAATCTTATCGCAGTCAATCCAAACCATATTGTTGTTCATAACAGATTTTGCACCGGCATCTTTTGCAATCTCCATAAGCTTCGTTCTGCCTATACCAAAGTATTTAGTAGCTGCCTGAACTCTCAGCCACTTAACCTTCTCCTTCTTAGCTATTTCAAGCTGTTCTTCATATAGTTTCTTTCCCATAAGACCACGCACCTTCCATTTCATCCTCACGGATATATGCTGCAGCCTGCTTCTTAACGTCAAAGCGAATTCTGTAAAGCATCATCTTTGCTGATTCATATTGAATGCCCTTCATATCAGCTATATCATAAATGCTCTTTTTCCCAAGAAGTACAGCCTCCAAGACTTCACGTTTTGAAGCAGGAATACATCTTATAGTCCTTTCCAATTCCGAATAATCTTGTCTAATTTTCCTGGCAGAAAGAATTACGTTTTTGTAATAGTCTTTCTCGTCAATCCCCCTTAAAAATTGTTACATCAAAAAGCTCCGCATATTCAATGGCAGCATTAATAGTCAAACCTCTTACCCCCGATTCAATATTTGTAACAGTTGACCTGCTTACAAAATTTTCCGAAATCCGAAAACGGAAATATAACAATTGCCCAATGCCAAAATAGCATAAAGAGCCTGCAAAACATAATGAAACAAACTATCGTAAATAATAGTCATATTTCCGTTTTGCAGACCTCTTCGTGCTATTAAATCATTATGATCACCATATTGTCATAATTAGCCTACTCAGCACTGGGCAAACTCTTGGCTTATGTGATTCGCTCTTTCGACTTATACATACCCACTACATAAAGTAATGTCCTGGCCTCTCCGCCATGATGCGATACAGCTCTGTTCACACTGCCTCATTCTATTAAGTTTTCAAAAAACACGCTTCTCTTAAATACTATATGCAATTTGCCATTACACTGTTAACAATATCCTTATATGTCGCTTCATGAACCGTTAAAATCCCCCTTCTTATCAAGACTTTCATAAGTCTCCCACATTTTGGACATTTGATAATTCCGTCTGCAATAAATGCCTCGCCCATAGGACTCGTACACTTTACACAGCATGCTGCAATATTTTCTTTCCTGCTATCTGATCTTGATGGTGCTTTAACTTCCTTAGTCATTCTAAGGTTTTCCATAACATATGTTCCTCCAAGTCAAAATATAGTAAAACTAATTGCATATAATGTCTATAATGTATTTCCCCTCTCATTTTGTAACATTTTCTTAATAGTATTGTAGCACATTATATACAATATTTGTACCTCTTTAAGTACATTTGTAATACAAAATTTATAATTGTATGCTATATATTGCATTTTCTTTGTATATATCATATATATCTATCCTGTTATTTCACTTATGTATATGAAATATATATGAAACATATGTGACATATATATGAAATACTTAAACCAAGTCCAAAATTACCGCAACCTTGACATGTATCATGCAATTATATATACTTTTTATGATCTTCACGAAGAGCATGAAAAGTAGCCGCAAGGCACTGTTTGCAGCAATTTTCTTTTCATGTTTGTATATTATGTAAACGAGGAAAATACATTGAAAAATAACGATATAAAATTATTCAATTGGAAATTCACAGAGCCAGATGATTTCCGCATGTGGTGCTATGCCGGCGGTAGAAGATACCTTTTTGCAGATAATATCATAGTAGTCAACGAAGGCTATCAGAGTTATATATACGACGTTGATCTTGATACATTTAATCCAAAAGACCATAACATCGATGAAGAAGATTTAGACTATATAAATTCTTGTGATGATGATTATGAAAAAGCCTATGCCATTGCAGACTGCATCCAGCCTACAAGCGAAACCGAAGTATTCCCGACTGAAGAAGAAGCATGGCAGCATATAAGAGAATATAAACTTAAGTAACCCATATACAATTTTAGGGGAGTGCCGATAATATCTATCGCACTCCCCTAAAATTCTAATTTCGCAAATTTATCATTTTCCGTTGTTGGCATTATAGAGCTCCCATATCATCTTTCGAATGTCTTTCCTGCTCCAAAGCCAATCTACAATCTTATCATTTATCGGATAGTATTTTCTATCCTCATCACCATATAATAGCCAATCTAAACCAATATTCAGACCTTGAGCTATCCTTTTAGCCTGCTCCATATCCAGAGGACAAGCTCCGGTTTCAATCTTTGAAATAGCTTTACGATCTATGCCGGCAATATCTCCAAGCATAGTCTGATTAAGACCTCGCTTCTCTCGTAGAGCCTTTACTCTCTCAGCACGTTCCGCATCAAGGTCAGCCTGCGTTGGGATAAATTTAGTTGCATCCTCCAAAGAAATATTCCCGGCAAAATACTCAACGTCAACTCCATAAGCATTGCAAATGAGATTAACTATATTTTCAGGAATATCCCTTGTCTCATGCTCCAGCTGACTTATATAGCTGCCGGAATATCCGATTCCCTCACCAAAAGCCTTGCTGGTCAAGCCAAGTTACTCCCTGAAAAACCTGATCTTCTCAGCAAGCTCTGCCATATCATATTCACTTCTTTTTAATTCTTTTGCCACTACAGATTAACCTCAAAAAAGCTATATATAACGCAAATCAATATCTCTTCCAAAGTTAAGTACTAAATAAGCGCTTTTTTCAACCTGAAACAAATAATATCCTTGCTTTCAGATGATTCTATTTCATAAATTTCATCATAAGAAAGCGCCAATCCTCTAGGATTCCTTCCAATGATAACATACTGATTCATGACATCTTTGGAAATATATCTTCTCATTCCGTCATCTAATAATATATCTGCATTATCAATAACAAAAATTTTATTTTTTGACTTTCTAATAGACTGTTTATAGTTTTTATTATAATCAATGTAATTAAAACATCTTAATCTCTTTTCTTCATACGAAAATTCATTGATAAAAGAAAAGACCGCCGATTTTCCAGTTCCGGAATCTCCTATTATAAAAGTTATATTCGTCTCAAATTCAAAGTCAATCAAGTAATTGGTATGCCTTGTATTTATTTTTTCAAGAACTACTGGCTTAATCTTCATATTCCCACCATTTTTTCAATTCTTCATAGTCATTAAAAACTAAAGCTTTACCACCATCAAACGCTTCTGCTCGAATAAGATTAAATGGAATCATAGGATAATCACAGTAAACCTTCCCTTTTTCAAAAGAATATATCAGTTCAAGTGCATTCTCCCCACATTCAGAAATATCAAAAACCTTGTCTGCATTATAGAAAATATTTAATGCCGTTTTGCACCCGGTAGATAACTTATCAATATTCAATCCCGTTCCATCAAACCTTGATGCAAATGAATATTTATTTAATAGTTCCGATCTGTCTATTTGTTTTATAATCGGCTTTGCATTGTCATTCAATAGTGCAGCCGTAAATTTATTAAAGTAAGAGTCGTTTAATCTAATTAATTCAACATCTTTAGGTAGCTTACTTTTTTTATATACTGTAATCATTTATAAGCCTGCTTTCACAAAAGAATCCTTTATAACAGAATTATCTGCTATTAGCCTCATTTTTTCTTCATAAGAAAGGTGGTTATACTCAAGTCCGCAAAGATCATCCGATTGCTTTGACTCCCAAGTACAGCAGTCAACGGTAAAACATTCTCCAAGCTTTCCTTTTGAAGTTTCTAATCCGGTATTTCTGGTTATTTCATATAGTAATTTTGCCAATAACTGTTCTAAATAAAAAGAGTCTGAATAATTGAGCTTTTCTCTTAATTCTGATATTTTCCCCTCATTAAGTTCATAATTTTCATTAATCAAGCTGTCTACTAGCAAGTCCTTAAGCTGCAAATGTTCTTTTCTCTTATCTCGCAGCTCATCTTCTTCTGTAAAAATCCACTTTTCTAACAATGTAAATGATAAAATTATAAATTCAAATGAGGGAATTTTAATAGTATGAACATTCTTCTTGTCTTTAATTATATCAGATAATCTTTTTGTTTCCCTCAATACATTTGGATTATCTATAAAATAATCCATAATAATATAGTATTCATTCTCACTGCCAACTTTTAATGCTGCCTTGCACAATTCAGAATTATTCTTTTTAGTCTCAACCGTAAATTCCTCATACAGTACATTGAATAATTTTTTCCAAAATAAAAAACCTGATCCTGAGTCTTCGCACCAAATATACGTACTCATCCTAACCGCTCCTCTAAAGACTATCTACCATAGTTGCAAGCTCACTTTATGTTTAAAATAAATCTTCCAAATATTCTACTATCTGTGCAAGATTTTTGATATCAGCGTCAATTGACGACGTTTCAAGAGAATGATTTGCATCGTATATCTTATAAAGATCCAAATTCAACTCTCTGCATTTATCTTCCACAAGCCTGGTATCACACCACGGATCAGCAGTACCATGAAATACTATTCCACAATGATTTCTCAAATTTTCAAAAGTGTAAGGAACCGGAGTAAAGACCACATGCTCTGCATTAACTTCATGTTCCATGTCATAATATGCAGCCACAGCAGTCCCTATGCTTTTCCCGATAAATATAATCCTATCATAGTTTGAAAAATCGACCTTCTCAAGCTGTGGACTTGTCTGGGATATTGCCAGTTCAAAAGCCTGTCTCATTCTGTCGGCATCATCTTTTATATCATTAGCCTTCTCCGGAAAAGTATAATTGATTACGATAATGTCATAACCCTTCTGTTTTGCAATTCTCTTTGCATAGTATAAAAGCGGTCTGTCATTATTATATCCTATTCCTGGGAATAAAACCGCAAGATTGTTGTTATTATCTGTCATTATGATACTTCCCAACATATATTGATAAATCGTTGATTACATTGTGCAAAACCCTTAATTAGACACAGTACATAAGTTTTTTATAGAAACTTTATTTGCTCAACTCTTTCCATAATCAATTGATTCCGACTACTATCAATTTTATCTCCATAGTCCAAACAATCGCGATTGACAACAAACAATGTATAACAGTTACCTTTTCCTTTAGAACTCTTAAACTTCAAACCTTTTAGATCCGTGTTCCGCTGAATATATTTTGTAAACACCTGCATTGGCTTATAAAAATCCTTATAATCCGCTTTAACCTGTGAAATCCGTTCCATAAATTCTTTCAAAAAGAATCAAGCACTTCTCTTTTCCTCCTGATTTATATCAAAAATGCTTGGAAGACTATCTATATCTATGCGAGATAAATCAAGAATTCGTAACTGCTTATTACTAAAAAAGGTTCCAATAGTAGCTGGATATGAAGGAAAATCACCGTTCCTACCAACTTCTGCCAATGCAGTATCTTTATCATCTGCTCCATAAAACATCATGTCGCTCTAATTTCTTCTGCATATTCTTTGCAAAATCCCATACATTATCACCATATATATCAATTTGTAATTTTCTAAACATCGAGAAATATTTTCAAACTATCTCATTACTAGTCTTGCAGAACATTTGCCCTATAGTTTCCGTATGGATAAATCATAGCAGAAACATTCTCAAAAACAGCAACATCATCATAAATTATCGGCGCTTTATCTCCGATATTAAAATCAATGTTTCCAATCTCTATACTTAAAGCATAGTAAATTCCATCAGCTCCTCTGACAGGTGCTTGCATCATTCCCTTGAATCTCTGTGGATTACACGGATTTGTACTCATGATGTAACGATTGCCGTCCTGAACCAGACTACTTTGCCCTTTAGTGAACACAGACAGACTGTTCTTGTTTATTGAAATTTTATGGAAGAATAAATCCTGTTCTTCTCTTGTAACCTTACGGCTACGTAGTACTTTTGCCAACTTCTTAGCCGTAGAAGAATCCAGTTTCATAAACACATCCTGCACAACAGCAGAATCATCCAACGTAAATAGTGTTCCCATTAATTCTTTTATATGTTCAAGATCATAATTCATATCGTTTCCTCTTTCTTCCCCGCTCTATCCAAAAGATATCCATAAGCTCTCATGTCTCTTATGTGATACGGATTCGGCGGGATTTCTTTATCATCCATAAGTATCAAAGGCTTGCACAGATGCCCTTTTGATATGATATAATCAAAAAAGCTTCTGATGCACTTTATTTCTTCCATTACAAGATTATCAATCTGAAAATCGATTAGTCCCGCATGAATATTTTCCAAGCATTGCTCAGTCACATCTACAAGCGGACTTAAAGCAATCTCCTCTGGCTGTGAACGTAATATCTTCTTTTTATTCTCTCCGCTCTTGCAATCTTTCAGCAGCACATCACGGAATGAATATGCTTCGCTACCATTAATTCCAATGTGAATTCTATTTACAGGACTCTGAACATGAGCTGTTTGATTTCGAATAAGATCAAGTAGCTGGTACTCTAAATTATTGTCATAGGCATCACTTGTAAGAGTCCTGAACAATTGCTTGTATATCGTCACCACCCCAGGATTCTCAGTAGTTACACCAATATTCTTATAATGGGAAATCGACGTTTCCCAGTAATCTAGAAACATATCAACTTCAAGCACATAGGCACGAAACCGTCTATCTGCCGTTAAACAAGCTTCAACATTATCGTTGTTCAGTGAGGAAAGCGTATCCTTGAACTCTTGAGCTGAATCCCTTACAGTATTAATCCGATAAACATTTTCCACTAGAGGATTTAGATGATTTATAGCTAAGGCCAAGCGAGTAACATATGATGCCGACACCTCCCTCACCTCTTCAAGAATCATCTCTCGTGTTTGATGCCCGTTGATAATTGGATCACCAGTATGCGCTTTCGTTCCGTTTACACAATACAATTTTAACATAATCCTTCAGTCCTTGATTTTCACAGATTCTACTTCGTACTCCATTTCAAACTTCACTAATTATGCAAATCGTATCTGGGGCACTTTAGTTATACCATATGAGAACATATCAACTGGAACTTGTCCCATAACAGAATACATTTTACAATCAGAATCACTTTCACATAAAACTACAATCTTATGAAAAATACTTGACATAATATTAGAGTATTTCAACAACGGATCCCCAAATGCTTCTTTTATATTTTTATTGTCAAGAATTGAAAAAGAATTAATATCATCTTCTCGCGTTATCCGAATAATCTTGAGGCGATCTTCGCACACATCCAAAAGCCCTTTAACGATTTCCTCACTATGTGTTGAAATAAACGCTTGCTGATAATCTCCTAATGTTTGACCTATAATATGACCCATAATTCTTGCCTGTGGTGGATGCAAAAACGATTCTGGTTCATCAATTAAAAAAGTATGGTAATAATCAAGCATTAAATACAATAATATACCCGTAAAACTTTTTATTCCATCCCCTTGGTCAGAAACTTGCTTATATGATTCCAAAGTTTTAGCGCAATTATTTATACTTTATTAACTAACGCAAATTCCATAAACAAATGTAAAAAATGCTTAAATCCATCGCTTTGTTCAACGTATTCAGACTTTATGACAAAATCTTCTCTACCAGCAATTATATTTAATTCTGAAAAATAGTCTGATAAAGCAAATAATACTTGTGAAGGTCCCGTTCCTATATCAAGAATATTATATCCACTTTTTTTATAGTAATTTAAACAATTTTTCTGTGCAAGATAGGATAATATAATTTGCCACCGGTGATATCTGTCCAAAAAATGCCATATAGAATATGCAATTGCTGTATTGTAGTCATGATAATCAATTTCATCACATTTTTTTATAACATTTGATAGTTCATTTATGATGTTTACCCATTGTTTTTTATCTAACGAAAAAATAAACTTTTCATATAGCTGTTGTAATTTACAATAATCCTTATATTGAAGCTCACAAAATCTATTTTTCTTTTCTGCATTTTCAAAAATATTTAATCGCTTAGACACGGTTACACCTTCCTAATATCATATTGTAACATATTCTCATTGACAAACTTATAGTTACTACAAAAACTTATGTTTTATCATGTCTGTTACTTTGAATGTTTTTGGATGTTTTTTGGAGTAAACGTCTCATATGCAGAATTTTAGCACAGAATTTTAGTCTAAAACCCCAAGGTATGACAGACGGTGGTTTATGTTTAGCTTACTAAATCCCCCCAAGTAGGTTTATATTTCAATTTCCTACTTGAGTGTAGCATATAAAAAGCAAACACTTTTTGATTCACTTTTCCTGTCTCTTTCTCATGATATTTGAAGCGATAACTGCACAGGATGCATCCCCCGTAATATTAAGAGTTGTCCTTCCCATATCAAATATTCTGTCAACCCCGGCTACAAGTGCTATACCATCTACTGGAAGACCAACTGAAGTCAGAACCATTGCAAGCATTACCATTCCTGCTCCAGGAACTCCAGCTGTACCAATTGATGCAAGTGTTGCTGTAAGTACAATAGTGATCATCTGCGCAAATGTAAGATCAATACCATAGCATGATGCTATAAATATAGCACATACGCCCTGATATATTGCTGTACCGTCCATATTGATAGTAGCACCAAGCGGAAGAACAAAGCTTGAGACTTCCTTTGATGCACCGAGCTTCTGGGTACACTCCATATTGAGCGGGAGTGTTCCGACTGATGATGCGCTAGAAAATGCAAACATTATCGCCGGAAGCATCCCCCTGAAAAACCTGTAAGGACTTATGCCACCAAGTATAGAAACCGTGAAGGAATAAACGACAACTGCATGAATAAAATAACAAATATATGCCGCAAGCAAAACTTTAGCCAATGAACCTATTACAGCTGCTCCATTTACCGCAACTACAGGTGTCAAAAGGCAAAACACACCAATAGGTGATAGTTTCAAAATAAGCTCCATGCACTTCATAAAAATGTCATTGCAGATAGTTATGCCCTCTATAGCCTTCTGAGCCTTTTCCCCAAGCAGGATAACCGAAAATCCTATCAACACTGACATCACTATGATTTGAAGCATATTAGCCTCTGTAATCGGCACAAGGAAATTTGAAGGGAATATATTAACAAGTACATCCATTCCCGAAGTAGCCTCCGGTGCCTCATAAGTAAGACTGGCAGTCGTGAGCATAGGAAAACTACCCTTGAATAAATTAGCAACCGCAAGACCTATAGTGATTGCAACCGTTGTAGTACAAAAATAATATACAGCAGTTATTCCACCAATTATACCAACCTTTTTTATATCCCTCATTGATACAATACCAGACATAATTGAAAAAAGAACAATCGGCCCAACTATGAATTTTACAAGATTAAGAAAAATTGTACCAAACGGCTTGATATATGTGACAGTGAATTCAGATACTCCCTGCATGACAAGACCTGCAATAATAGCCAAGACTAGGGCAATAAAAATTTGTGCTGCAAGTGATAACTTTTTTTGTTCATACACGCCCTCCCATATACATATATTCATTACGCGTATTCATAAATGCAAATAAATAATCTAACTAATAATCATTTGTCAATTAAAGAGTACCATTCACAGCACAGATTTACAATATATTTTAAGAAGCTATATTGAACAAATCCTCCGCAGCGATTCAGAGCTTCTGCTTTCCTGTCTGAATAGTTCCAGCTTCTTCATCAGTACCTTTTCATATTATGCATCTATGGCAAATTCTTTCATGGTATGTTTCATTTTGTAGATAATAATTATATCGTCTTTCCTGTCAAGTATTAAATCTATTTGCGAGCCATTTTATTTTCAATGTTTGGGGCTGTCAAGAGACAACCCCTATTTAATATTTTGTTTTATTTTTAATACATTTTTAAAGGTACACGGTACCATCTTTCCTATACAGTTTCATCATCAGTTAAATAATCGGATATGTTAAAAGGTATGAAATCTCTTTTTTCAGCCCTAATTTCAAGCTTTTGACTGGATGTACTGCTATCCAAATAGCTCTCAACTCTCTCCAAGAAACTAATATCATGACTCATAAGAATAACCTGACAATCATGATCATTCATAATATCTGCAACTTGGTGTGAAACAATTGATTGCCTTGAATGATCCATGCTGCTTATAGGATCATCTATAACTACGATTTTGTCATTTGATGGTTTATCCGCATCAAGTATCTCAGCCAAAAAATACGCGAAAGCTATAGCCTTGCTTTCCCCTTCACTAAAAATAGTATCTTTCAAGCCTTCTAGTGCCTTGGGATTATATTGTTTCAACCTAATATAATACCTGTTGTTCTTCACTTCAATTTTTAAATGTGTATTAAGCTTTTTCAAAAAATCATTAACTTTATTTAGCCTGCTTTGGTTATAACAGTCGTCTATTTTGATATTAACTTCAGCAATCTTTTCCTGATTTTTTAATAGTTTTGATGCATTCCCCTTAATAATCTCTGCATCGATCCTATATATGCCAGCTGCATCATATGAAGATCCGCTTTAGATAAATTTGCAATTTTATCGTTTATTTCGGAAATCAATGAAACATTTTCTGCCAAAAGCTTATCTCTCTGCTTAAGCAATAATGTTCCTTCTTTCCCCATTCCAATAGTAGCGTAATTGCCCTCTAATTTTCTTGACACAAATACATGTTCATCTATGTACTGTGCATTAAATACAAACATATTATTAGGTCTCGAACTCCACTTTAGCCCTGAGAACGTATATAAATCTCCTGCGTCAGACTCTATCTCAATTTTTATATCCTTCTCATCATCTTCTCCTGCTTTCTGCAAGGTCTTACGCCTAATTATGCCATCTTCTTTTCCTTCCCTAGCCAATGAATAAAAAATATCACTCAGCGTAGACTTACCAGCCCCGTTAAACCCAAATAACTCAACATTATTTTCCAAATTGATAGTACTAGTAAATGTCTCATATTGCCCAACGTTTTCTATGCTTTTTATTCTTTGTAACATTTTTCATACTCTCCTTACACGTATATTTTTTAGCCTCTTCTCAAAATCCCCAATATACCAATTATATCGCCAAAGGTGGTTATGATTAAGCTCAAATTAAAAACCAATCAATTAACATTACTTTTCATTGTTTATTTCAAATATATTACCTTCTTCAAAAGCTGATATTAAGCAAAATAGTTATAACTGTTCCAACACCGGTAATTATCAGCCGTGTGTTCATAGGTGTCACATCACTAAGTTCATAGCATAGAAAAGCGACAACCAGACAGCCGATAATACTTCCCATAATCTTGGCAATAGTAAAACAGTGTTCAAGAATGAGCGTAGCAATTACAGTTACCCCATATATAATCAGACAAGTTTTTGAATCCAATCCCATGTTACGAGTAAGGAGTAAGGAATAATGGAATAAAGCCAGCACTGGCAGCATTGAGGATATCAATCCTCATAATGAGAATCCCAACAGCTGAAAGGACCAATGCAAGCGGAATAGAAGCAAGACCTCCCAGAGCGCCGGCAGCACTGCTTGAAACACTATCTGATACGCTATCGTGTCTATTAAAGAAGCGTCAAGCCGGGGAACTTCCCACAGCCTGACGCCTTAAGCCTCAAACGTTTGATTTTGTTTTCTGCTTAGAGTGCTTCGCCACCCTTGGCCTTCGCACCCTTATTGATGGTTTCCTTCTTAGGAGCCTTGGCAACTTCTTCTTTCTTGGCTTTCAGTTCACCAAGAACGGACTTCTCACCCTTCTCCTCAACGTGTTCCTCCTCCTTTTCAGCCTGGCGTGCTACGAACTTTTCACCAAGCTCGAAGATCTTTGCCTGACTGTCATAATGGTAAACGCTGTCGGTAAGCTTATCCGCAGGAGCAACCTGAGTCGCATTGACTTCCTTTACCATCGCCTCAAGATCCTTAAGCCCCATCTCCCCGTTATCAGGAACGATGAGGACCTCGTGGATGCTCGACGGCAAGATATAGAAGTCTCCGCCTGCTCTTTCCGCTTCCTGATCCATGAAGTTCTGATATGCAAGAACCCCGGCACCGTGTACCTTGTCGGGTACCGTTGCAACGAAGATCTTCTCATCTTCAGGAGCCACCGGGAAGATTCCCATCATCTCAGCCTGCTCAACTCCCATCATCTCGGCCATGACTTCGCTCATGCCCTTGATCTCAACGGGTTTGATCTGCGGCGCGTTCTCCATTGCATCAGCATGAAGCTGTTCGGGAGTAACGCCCATGCTTTCAAGCAGCTGGTTGGTAACCAAGATGGATGCTCTGCCTTCATCATCGGAATTTAAGACGAAGCGGTAAACAACCGCCATATCTTCCATATTCTGATGAGGTACAGTTTCAAGCATCTCCTTATTGGCTTCCGCAGAAACAACTTCCATCGCAAGCTTCTCTTTCATCTGAGAGTAATCAGATAAGGAATCGATATCGAAGTCAGGTCTCTGGGTGATGCCGCTGTTCACAACCTCTACGGCCTTATCTACGACTTCATCGTAAGATCTGCCGTTTTCCATCGCATCGTAGAACTTATCGATCCCGATGTTCACTCCAATGTTGCTGCCCTCCGGCGTGACCGTTACAGCCTCGTAGCTTTCGTTGAGCTTGTTTACGGTGTTGACCGAAACCTTTACATCAGCGCCCTGCTCATCAAGCCTGTCCTTTAAGTCCTCTACGAACTTCTCTTTGAATGATTCATAATCCATAGTGTGTTTTATCCTTTCGCTTTTTGTGTCGGCTCCGGATCGTCATCCTCGGCCTTGGGTTGATGGCATGAAAAAAGCGCCAGGCTCACAACCTCTTTCGAAGTCATGATCTGACGCTCATCATTGCCGGTATTCTTTTGCAAAAGAAAATGGACTCGGCGGCTCGGGTGTTTTTTGTTTTCCCGTTCGCTTTGTCCATTGTAAATATAACACACCTATTTTGAAAAAAGAATACTCAAAACCTACCACTTTCCTACCAAAAACCTACCAAAAACCTACCGAAAACCTACTTTTTCAAAATCATTTCGGAATTTATCCAACATCAAAATACTCTCTGTTCTTTTGCATTAACGAAGGATAGTCTTTGCACATCTTTTCAGCAACTGAAAAATCATCATCCTCAGCATATACACATCTATTGCACTCCTTAACTTGAATCATATTGCAACGCTCTACTATTTCCTTGCTTGCCTGTAGATAAAATCTATCTTCAAATGATGTCTTTAGTGCGAATGCCATCCCATATGCTTCTCGATCATAAAGTGCTAAACACACTTTTCCACTAAGCGGTAAATATATTTCTATTCCCTTTGACATAATTCCTTTATTGGCCATAATTCCAGATGGCATATTATTTAATACTACTGGACTGTCAGAGGTCCAGAAAGGAACTTTCGTATTATTGATGTATATTACCCAAATATGATTAAGAAAAGCTACTGATAAGTCAAGCGTTGCATCCATATCCAAAATCATTTCTGCATGAGGTATCTTCAAGGCTTCTTTTCCTATCGCGAATGTTACATCACCTGGGTTGAGTTTCGATTCATCATCACATTTTTGATTGTAAATCTTCCTAAAAAGAGTCTCATATAATTTTGTGTATCCCTCTTCAATCATATTTCTCGTTTTTCTTGTTCGAAGATACTGTACACTCAAATATATGGAAAATGCTATCTTCTGCTCTTCGCTCATACAATAACAATTTGAAATGTACCAAGGAGTTGCAGAACACGCTTTTTCTATAATCGCCTTCAACAATTGAGAATATCCACCTTCAAGTTGTTCTGCAAAAAGTTTTTCAATGTATTGTGTTTTATCCTTATGAAGCATTTCATAATCAGCTCCAAGTTGTTTCACTATTGCTGCTCTATTTTCTTCTGATGCTTCTACAAGAATTTTATCTATATCTATATCGTAAAAATAGCGTTCCTGCGCATTATCCAATATATTTTGGTCTCTTCTTATTTGCGCTTTTACTTTATCAAATACATGTATTTTTTCCGGATTACCAGCTATTGAAAAGTTTTTAAGATAACACTGTGGCACATAATGTTCTTTTTTGGTAATATCATCTGCCATGTTTTTATTCCTCCCTCTTCACATACGTCAGTTCTATATCATTCTTTCTATTTCTTCAACAGATTCAAATGGATGGTTCTGCATATTAATTATGGCCCTGTTGCCAAAATGCATATCAGCTATAAAATAAATCATTTCTATAACCTCGTAAAATTACAACATGCTAATTTTATCAAGCATGGCATCACAAAAATCCTGTACAACAACAACCGCCATCAGTATAGCCATGATACCTGCAAATATCAGCGAATAAAGAAACAGATCCCCCCACCTATGGATAACGATGCTATAGATAATAGCTGCCCCAACTATCAAGGTAAGCAACCCCACTGCCCATTCAGTCAGCTTCACTGAAGTTTCCAGTGCCCACCTCGTAAAGAACAGAACAAAAGCAACCGGCAACAGCAAAAGCTTCAGGAGTTTTCTTAAAACAAACATATTAACCAATCCTCCCTTCACGCAGCTCATTCATCACCTTATAAGCGATCAAGCGTAAAACATACTCCGGCATCGCTCTCCGGCCAAGTTCCCATTCCTGCATGGTACGATATGGCACCCCCAACCATACAGAAAAATCAGTCCTGCTCATACCGGACTTTTCTCTGATCATCTTGAAGCAATAAGCCAGGCGACGACGCTCAGCATCCTTGTCGTTTTTGTCATATTTTTCTACTTCAATCTCGATTCCTTCGAGGTTATATATTTCCTTCTTCATAGGCGCCTCCATATGTAGTCATTGCGTGTACTCTTATCTTTATTATATGTAGTCATTGACTACATATCAAGGTAAAAAAGAACAGCCCTTATATAGTAGCCGCTCTATTAATTCAGTTATTCTCCTTGGTATTCATTAACTTACCTACCACGCCGCTTTTAATGCTTTCAACGCATCTCTAAGAAGCGGCCTAATGGAGTAGCTTTGTAGCTGTAACAGCAAATCATCGATTGTCTTATTATTAAACTGTGTTTCAGCCAAAACATTTTCAGCATCTTCCGCATTCCGTGGGATCTGCATCTTAGCTAAATCCTCTACAACCGTTAAACAAACCCTTTTAGAAGGTATAAATACAACTTCCTCGCAGGCCCTCGCCATCGAATATGCAGATCTCATGCATGGAATTATGCTTCTAACCGCTTCAATAAATATATTACAATTCAGATTATGTATCTGAAGCCCATTCTGTGATTTCTCAATTAGCGATACCCAAGTCGCAAGTTCTGTAAGATCGTATAATTCCCCATCCTGAGGTTCAAAATCATAATATGCCAGACGATTATACTTACCCTTCCCGCGAGGCCCAAACCAGTCCAAAGCCGCTTCCGGAGTTTTTGCAAAGCTCCAGACTTGCCGCTTTTCCTTAAAAAAGTATGCGAGGGCATGGAGTTGGAATAAATCAGATCGATGAGCTCATGCTTTACAGCAACTGGTTCGATAATAATTGAATCGGTGTCCTTAAGCGCTCTGTAATAAATCATTAAATCACCTCAGCTTCTAAGCTTTTAACGCATGAAATATCGCTTTACCGCCAAAGCCTGCAGCAATAATCAGCGCCATCACGCCAACTAATTCCCACGGAAGTTTCCGTGAATAATTAAGCTGTTCTGTTTGAAACCTTCTGCTCTCAGCCCCTGCTTCTTCTGATGCCCTACTAGCCTCAAACATACTATCCATAATTTTCTGTCGTAGTTCTTCAGGAAGATCCTTTCTATGTAATTCTCTTTCACAAGTGGCGACATATTGTCCATATTGGTTTTGTACACGCGCTGTCGATACTATGTCAGCAGATATAGCTCTCTTTGTATTAAGTCTATAATCCTTTACCGACGAAACAATCTCATCCATTAAGCCAGACATCTTCTCTCTGTCATATACAGCTTCATCATATGCCAAAATTTCTGTATTTTGCTGAATAGCTAAACTGTTTTCTTCCATGTCAGTGTCTCCAATCCCCGAAGTTCATTCCCACGGCTGTTTTACCTCATTGAGGACTAAAATTATCCTACTGATAGCATCCATAGCTTCTTCATCATTGCGTTCCAAGAGCTTAGCAAATGCCGCCACTGCCTCAAGACGGTCCACTGTAGCCAAACCAGACTCCTTTTTTTCCGCTTCATCAAGTTCAATGTAATTTAGGAGCCTCTTCCCTATTAGATATTGATGATAACGATTATTACCTTTACTGAGAAGGTAAGTGGATATTCCGCGTAAATGATTCCCCACAGCGAATGTATCAGCAATTTCTTCCGGTATCTTGATTTCTACAACGACCCTGTCTCCATCTGGCATTGGATACTGTAGCTGTACATCATAACGAGAAAATAAATTCAAGCCAGCATTTTCTGCAGCCTTCCTAATATCTTGTATATAATCAATCGCTTTTATTGTCGGATCAGCAAACTCTATCTGTATCCTTTTTGTTACTAGCATGTCTACCACCTTTCAGACTACGTTATTATTGGTGCTGATAATATATTACTGAAAAACAAAGAAAATGTCAACTAAAAAAACTCAACATAAAAAAGCCCAACGAAATCAATAGGTATTCATCCGATTTCGCCAGGCCTTGGTAATAGTGACAAAGTAAATCATATGTAGATGCGCTCAACACTAATCTTATTTGACAATATCTTTATCATGATCAGATTCGTCTCTCCGATTGTTCGCTCTGTTTCTTCCAGTCTTCAAGCAATTTGAACAGCACCTTCTTCATCTGAGACTTGGTATAGGAAAGTGGGAAGTATTCCTGAAGCTTCTTCTTTGTTATCGTGAGCTGCTGAAATCTGTTGCTCTCATCCTTGGGGGCATTCTCATTCAGGATCCGCATGAGTTCCATCTTAGTGATGGTATCATTTTCTTTCAGATAATCTCTCAGTGCAAAGATCTGAAATGTCTTGCAGATTTCATTCTCACACATGTACTCGTAAAGTATCTGCTGAACTTCGTGATCCAAGAAAGATACTTCAACTGCTGTAGCAAGTGCCAAGGCTTTCTTATCAACCAGTGCCAAGATCGAAGGAATGAGTTCTACCAGGCGGAGATACCGATGCAACTGCCCTCGGCTTTCACCAACCTGTTCCGCCAATTCATCGTCTGCTCGTCCCTCCGGATGGGGCTGTGAAAAAAGATAGTCCATAAAAAAAGAAGAACCGAGGGTTCGATAAGAGCCCACGGTTCTTCTTTTTGTGTTAAAATTTAACTTGCGATGAAAAATCCAACACAAGTTTATTCTAACCCAAAACAGGCAGTTTTGCCAATGCTAATTCAAGATTATCTGGATATCTGTGATCCGGTGCTGACTTTTGACCGATTTATGGGAGAAATCGAACTGGAGAAATATCTGAAAAGCATCCCGAAACACTATACGGGAAGACTCAGATATAACCCGGTCAGCATGCTGAAAACAGTTTTATTCGGATTTATGACGAATGGCTACAT
>JQKK01000019.1 GCA_000746015.1 Lachnospiraceae bacterium MA2020
CAATACTCCCAAAAGCAGCAGGTGCAGAAGAAGTAACTGTAAAAGAAGTAAGAAAAAGTATGCATAAGCAGCCGGCATGGGGAAAATACTATGACAGCATGCAAGTAGAGTTAAGTGCAGAATTGAAGAAATGGATGAGCATAGGAATGCATAATTATATCTGGAAACTGTTCTAAAGGAAACCAGAGGCTGACGCCTCTGCCCTTGAATAAAGTGCGTCGGAACGCACAAATATCCTTGAACTGTTATCTTATTAAGCAGTATAATGAGTAAGGTTTGAGCATCTAAACTGATCATAGGGTATAGTCTACCTTTCAAATCCTACAGTAAATTTACTCCGCCTTTCAAATGGAACTCGAATAAATGATGATGCGAGAAAATATATCAAGTCAAGGTCAGAGGAAATAAGTAATAAAGTAAAGGAGATGATGTCAAATGGAAAATAAAATATTAAAAAAATCATATGACTACCTTGTTCGATACGAAGATACTGAGAAAAAATTGCTAGGGGACAATGTTTTTTCTAATTTAAGAATCGGAAGAAAAAAGGCGGGGTTTTATGATGAAAACATGCCAAGAATACTGATGTTTGGAAGTTTTAATGCCGGTAAATCAACATTAGTAAATGCACTTACAGGTAAAAAACTTGCTGCGGTTGGACCATTTGAAAAGACTTCTTGGGTAGCCAGATATTGGCCATCTGATGAAGAATTTTGTCATATAGAAAAAAAGGATGGAAGTATTGAAGAAATCGCTATATCTGAGTTTGTGAAAAATACGCAGGCTGATGTGTATGATGGAGAATACCTATCTAATATTTATCGTGTAGATATAGGTTACAAGAGTACGGAATGTAATGTGGCATTAATTGATACTCCAGGATTTGGAGCTAGCGAAGAAAATGAACTGAGAGCTATAGAATCAGTAGGAGATGCTGATTTGATATTTTATATGGTTGATGTCAACAAGCTTGGAAAAATGAGAGAGCAGGCTATTGTTAACAAAATGAGAGAGTCAAAGATACCGATAGTTTGTATTGCAACAAAGTACGATGATGACATAGCTGAAGATGTTGAATATGAACGTGTTAAGAAAATGGTGGCGAAGCATACCGGATTCGACATTGCAGACATATATCCGATATCAGTAAAAAATTATTTAGAAGGCGAAGATGATAGTTATTTTGATACAGTGGTTGAACTGTGCAGAAAAGTTCAGATAAACAAAATAGAGCATAGAAAAGCAGCACAGCAGGCGAATCTGTTTAGGCAAAGTAATAGCATCTTATCATTTTATCAGAAATTAAAAGGTGAGATTAATGGAATCACTACCAAGAAGAGTGAGTTTCAAAATCAGTTTTTTCATTATCAGAAAATTGTTAATGATAAATTATCCGTGTTTATTAAAGATTATGTAAGAAAAACTTTATATGCCGAGCATAAAGAGAATATAGTTCAGGTAATTGAATTGTCTTTGGAAAAAGATGATACTGAGCGTAATGTAATTTTGTCTAGAATTCTTCCAACAAATTATCTTGAAGAGTATATGGAAAAACTCTCAAAAAAAGTTACTGAAAAGCAGTACGAATTGTGGAATGAAAAAATATCTGAATTGGCGACTGAATATAAGGGAATGATGATTTGTCTGTTAGATAATAAGTCATTTACTAACATCAGCAAAGCTCATGTTGAAGCAATTACTAATATAGGGCAGAGTGAGAAGGCGTTTAGAGATAATGGCGTTAAATGGTCATTTGGAGTAGCAGGGTTTGTGTCGTTTTATGAGGCTGTTTTAGGAGCACGTGCTGATGCTACTTCTGCTTTGCTAGCCGGTGCAGCTTTTACAGCAGGATTACCATTGGCTGCTGGTGGACTGATTTTAACAAGCTATCTTTTGAAAAAGAAAAGAGAAGTTACTAAATCAGCTATTCGTGGAGCTGTAGAAAAGGAAATATCAAATTTTGGTAATACCGTTTCGGATTATTGTATCAGTAGAATTGAAGATCATGATAGAGAAATTTTTGCATCTTATATGGCAAGTATCGATTCGGATATTCAGTTATATTTTCCAACGGGCAAGGTATACCAAGATGAAATAGAGGATTGTGATACTATAATTGCTGAATTAAGAGAATTTATCTCATCTATTGAATTTTCTGATGATGCAACGGACAAAGAAATTAATCTACGAAAGAAAAATAGACAATTAGAGCAAGAATGTAATGGATTAACATCTGAGATTGTTGAAATTAAGAAAAGTCATTCTAATGAAATTCGTGATAGAGATGAAAAGATAAATGGTTTGGTGGCTGAAAATTTTTTGCTTCAATCACAGATTTCCGATAAGGATGGCGAGATAGGAAAACTATCCAAAGACTGCAAGAAAAAAGAATCTGAAATTTGTGATTTAAGGGCAAAAAGAACTGAGTTAGAAAAAGATAAGAAAAATAACGAAGTTGCTATAGCTGCTTTAAATAAGTCTATAGATGATAAAGAAAATGAGCTAAGTGATAAGGTCGCAGATATAAAGAGATTAGAGAAAGAAAAAGGTGAACTTGAAAAATCTAACGATGAAAAAGTATCTGAAATTAGTAGATTAAAGAGTGAAAAGAAAACTGCTGAGAAAGAATATAAGAGAACTATTTCAGAAAAGCAGGAAGAGTTGGAACAAAAGATTGAAGAGAATTCTAAGTTAAAAGATGAAATTGAAGACTTGAAATTAAAAACTCCGATTGTTGATGGAAAAGCAAAGCTAGAGCAGGATATATGCACAAAATTAGACGAGTTCGTACATCTTGGAGAAAACAAATTAAGACTAACAACAGCAGTAGGTGATAAGGATGAACTAATGGATGGATTGGAAGATTTAATTCTGTTTAAAGATGAAGATTTAAACATATTTCTTGATGACTTCAAAATGCTTCTGAAAAGTGGAATTAATATCAAACTAGATGGGTTAGTTATTGTTCCATTGATAGATGGAAAATATGTAATTTATAGGGATAAGAGATATAAAGCTTATTGTTTACTGGAAGGAAATAACTTTACAGTAAAATGTGTTGATGTATGGAATAAGGATAAAGATAGATATCATAGGTATAAAACGCAACTTACTCAGGCACCAATATTAGCTGATGATGAATTAAAATACAGAATATTTGACGAAATAAAAAGAGCAAAGAAGCAGATTGTTATAGCTGTTCCTTGGATAACTCAGAAAGCGTGGGAGGAGAAGGGAAATTATAAGTTTTCATTTGAAGACGTAATTACAAGCGCTATTAATAAAAATAAAGATTTAAAAGTCTATATTGTTACTGGAAATAGCGGAGATGCATCTTCAAAGTCAAGTAACAATAGTTCTAAGAGTGGTAGAGATAAAGATAAAGAAACTCGATTCATGATTGAGCAAATAAAAAGTCGATTTACAAAAAGATCATCACAAATGATTATTTATGGTGATTGCATTATTCATGACAAGATACTTGTCGTAGATGATTGCTTTAGAATGGTAGGAAGTTATAATATGCTTTCTAATCAGGGGATTTATGGAAATGGATATGATCGTCAGGGTGAAACCATGGAAATTAACGAGAATCCTAGAAATGTAAAGAAAACATTAGCGATTGCCTCTGCACGTGCAAATCAAGGTTCTGACTTTTTTTATTTAGGGTTAAGCTGATAATAATGGCTCTTTTATAATGTTATGCCGACCTATCATAATTCCAGTGGCAAGAAAGCCTACATCATGAATATGTATACAGATCCGAACTATAGACGACAAGGAATTGCGTACAAAACATTAGATATGCTTGTTAATGTTTCAAAAGAACGTGGAGTTAAACAGATATCATTAGAGGCAACAGATATGGGGCGACCTTTATATGAGAAATATGGTTTTGCTAAAATGGAATCTGAAATGGAACTAATATAGGAGGTTATGTTGGGAATCAAATATACAGATAAACATGATTTTAATAAAAATGAACTAGAAGACTTATTTTTGTCAGTTGACTGGTCATCAGGCCATTATCCGGAAAAACTATGCATTGCAATGAAAAATTTTCAAACCGTTTTTTCTGCTTATGATGGGGATAAGTTAGTTGGAATGGTATGTGCTATGGATGATGGAATAATGAATGCATATGTCCATTATTTATTAGTTAATCCCGAATATCATAATCAAATGATTGGCAGAACACTAATCAATAAGATTAAAGATAAGTATCAGGACTATCTTAGAATAGCTGTAATTGCTTATGACAATGAAATGCATTTTTACCAGAACTGTGGTTTTGAAAAGAGTAATGACGCATCGCCAATGTTTATAACATCTTTATGGACATAAGCAAAACCATTCGGTGATTCTAGCAGAATTGCACTAACCTGTAATAAAAATAATTATGTAGCCAAAGCGCTATATGAAAGTATTGGTTTTTCCACTACGGGAGTTGAGGATGAAGATGAAATTTAACTTGTTATGAATGTATAATAATCAGTAGAAAATTAGTGTGCGCTCGTACTTTACGTAAATAGTAGGTACGAGTGCACTTTTACTATGCGAAAAGAGATTGCGACCGGTATTTGGATAAATCTATAGACTTTGTACTACCTTTTCCTCTTGCCGCGACCATTGCCTTTTACCGGTTTACAGAGATCCGAGTATCTTTGAAGGATATCGGTAAAGGTCTTAAACTCATAGGGATCCATCTTGGTAAAATTAATTTTGAAGAGTTTGCTATACATGACCATTTGAGCTTGCGTTGCATTGTCGGCAGTCTTTAGTTCTTCAAATGAGTCAAGTATATCGTCAACAGGAGTCGTAGCTTCACCGGTTTCTGCGTCTTTACTATGTGCATCCCTTATATCTTTTGCAATTTTTAATACATCATTTCCGATAAGATTGTTAAAGTAATTCTCTTCGGAAATAGAAGCAGCCTTTAAAGTCTTAATGTAATGATCTTCATCTGAAATGCCTTTGTTTTGAAGGCGGACTCTTGTCTGTTCAATCATTTTGTTGATGTTTCGAAATTGCATTCCGGCAAGATTATCAACATAGATTTCCATGTCTGAAAGAAAATTTATAAAATCCGGATGCTTAATCATTTCACATATCAATCGGACATTGAGCTTTCTACTTTTTAATAAATCTACAGTTACTGAGCTAATTGAAAAGTATGCCGGTAAGTTTGCTATGGATGATATAGGCTATGACTATTGCGTATATATTGGCAATACGCCGGTCACACTTGTTTATTCATACAAAAATTTGGGTGATCGACTCAAAGATTATTATAGGCAATGTTATCAAAATCAAGACTCAGGGATGAAATCAGAAAAGAGCATGTGCCAAAAAGCAAGTTGACAGTGACACAGTGCGGAATTACAATGGTGTCAGAAAGCGAGGTGGCACAAGATGAAGATTACAACTCTTGATAAAGCCCTTGAAAGAATAAAGGAATTAGAAAAAGAGGTTGCAGAGCTTAAGGCGGAAAATGAAACGCTCCGTAACCGTAACTTCGGTGGTCGCAAAAAACATGATGAAGCTTGGATGGCAGCATATAATGATTTTATGTTGAAGTATGAGAGTGGCATGACTCTTATGGAGATAGTTGCAGAGGGGGATGTCAGCAGAAGAACAGCCTATCGCTATCTGGCATATTATAAAGAACTGCAGAAAATTGTAGGGACTTCAAAAAGTGTTCAAAAGTGAACACTTTAACTATAAAGTTTAAACCGGTCGAATTCGACGGGGTTAAAAAGAAAAAAGGTTAAAACGGAGAATCTTGAGGTCAAAATTTTTCACCTCAAGATTGGAAAGGAAAATATGGGCGAAAAAAAGAACGAAGTGGTGGATAATACTGAATTAGTTCCAGTAGAAGTTACAGAAGAATTTTTGAGAGAAAAACTATATGAAGTTCGTGGCGTAAAGGTAATGCTTGATGCAGATTTGGCAGAAATATATGGATATGAAACTAAAAGGTTAAACGAGCAGGTAAAGAGAAATATAAGAAAATTTCCTGAAGACTTTATGTTTCAAGTGACTGATGAAGAAGTGAAAATTTTGTGGTCGCAAAATGCGACCGCAAATATTAATTCAATGTCGCGTAGTAATCCATACGTTTTTACAGAGCAAGGATTGTATATGTTAATGACAGTTTTAAAAGGAACACTGGCAGAAAAACAGAGTATAGATTTAGTTCGTACTTTCAAAAAGATGAAGGACTATATTATTGATAATCAGAGTCTTATTGGTCAGCGTGAAATGATGCAGCTATCAATGCAAACTGCAAGCAATGTGGTCGAGATAAAAAAGCTCCGAATGGATCTTGTTTCTGTGGAAAAACAAATGTCAGATGTCATGGATGGACTTAGCGATGTTGTGACAAAATCTGATCTTGCAGACATGATGAATAGTTTTGTTAGTGACGAGGATAATGGCTGGCTCATGTATAATACCAAGTATTGCAGTGCGGATGTGGCATATTCTTCAATATACAGTAAAGCCAAGAAATCAGTATATCTTGTTGATAATTATATTGGAATTAGAACGTTGGTACACTTGAAAAATGTTATTTCGGGAGTGGAGATCAAGGTGTTTAGTGATAATGTAGGTACTTCAAAACTCCACAATGTTGAATACAAAGATTTCTGCAAAGAATACCCGACATTAAAAATTACAATGCAACGTACCGGTGGAATTTTTCATGACAGATTTATTGTTCTTGATTACGGAACAAAAGATGAACGTGTATTTCTGTGCGGTGCATCGTCAAAAGATGCAGGTGGTCGTATCACAAGTATTGTAGAAGATTTTGGAATAGATAAGTATAAACCGATGATAAAGAAATTATTGCAAAATGGATTATTGCAACTTCCATAGGAGGATGTTCTAAATGAAGAAACAAACAAAATGCTATATCTACACCCGTGTTTCTACAGCAATTCAGGTTGACGGTTATAGCTTGGACGCCCAACGAGATAAGCTAAGCAAATATGCTGAATATCAGGATATGGAAGTTGTAAAAGAGTTTTCTGATGCAGGCCACTCCGGCAAGAATATAAATGGTAGACCGGAGTTCTCAAGGATGCTCGAAGAAATCGCAAGTGGTGCGGATGGAATAAGCTACGTTCTCGTTTTTAAGTTGTCAAGATTTGGAAGAAATGCAGCTGATGTTCTCAGTTCATTACAGCTAATGCAGGATTATGGTGTTAATCTGATCTGCGTAGAAGATGGAATAGATAGTTCTAAGGAAGCAAGAAAGCTTATGATTTCAGTTCTATCGGCTGTCGCTGAAATTGAGCGAGAAAATATTCTCGTCCAAACAATGGAAGGCCGTAGACAGAAAGCAAGAGAAGGTCGTTGGAATGGTGGCTTTGCTCCCTACGGATATACGCTTGTTAATGGGGAACTCATAATTGCAGAAGATGAGGCTGAAATCATTCGTATTATTTTTGACAAGTATATGAAAACTAAGGAGCTGAACATTATGGATAATTATGGAGAAATCATTATATATCAGACAGAGGATGGATTGACTAAGCATCATATCAATGTAAAGGTAGATATGGACGAGCTTGATTTGACAAGTGTAGAAGCTAAGGCAACATACAAAGAGATCGAGGAATTGGTGCAGGAACACTATGGATTTCAAGTGACAAATCTGAATATTGCGCAGGTAAAGCAGAAGCATGGAATTATAGAGCGTGTAAACTATAATAAGCCAAAATCTGAGAATAGCAGACAGCTTGGAACAACACCAGAAAAGGAGAATGCTATTACTGAGGCACTAAAGTTTTTTAAGATGATATAAGTTTGAGGACAGGGAATAAAAAACCTGTCCTTTTTCTATTATTAAAAAATGTTTTGTAAAGTGGTTCGTACAGAAATTATTATTGACAAAACTAACAGTGTTAGTATAATAAGACTAACAACGTTAGTTTGTGAGGAATGGGAGTAAATATGCCAAGAACAGGATTATCTAAGGAAGAAATAATAGAAAAAGCTGCTACATTAGCAAATGAAAAGGGGTTATCATATTTGAGCGTCACAACGCTTTCTGAATATTTAGGAATCAGAAAACCGTCTCTCTATAATCATGTAAAGTCAATAGATGATTTGCACTATAAGCTTATGATATATGGTTGGAAGAAGGTTTCGGATGAGATAGTTGCAGGAATTGATTCAACCAGTCCAAAAGAAAAACTCAAAAATTATGGCATAGCATTTTACAGATTTTCTATGGAGAATCCGGGTGTATTTGAGGCGATGCTTTGGTATAACAAATACTCTGATGAAACTTTACTTGAAGCTACAGAGGGCTTGTATTCATTCTTCTTTGAACAAACAGATAGTCTTGGTATAGATAGAGAGGTGGCAAATCATTTGCTTAGAACTTACAGAGCTTTTCTTGAAGGATTTATCATGCTACAGATCCATAATTCTTTTGGCAATCCGATTTCTATTGATGAAAGCTTCGAGATATCTATGAATGTACTGATATCTGGTATGGAACAGTATAGGAGATGACTATTGTTAGCCTGATAATGCTTCTGCCGTGACATTGCACAAATCCAGTATCTATGCTGATGACACGAAGCGTATCGCTCATGTGACGGCAAGATTCTTTCTGCTTTTCATATCCTTTGATACTTTGAAATCAGCCGGAAGGAAATTTTTCAAAGGAAAGGAATTAGAAAAATGAGAAACAGAAAAACTTGCTTTTTGACAGGGGGCACTTTTATAACATTGTTTGCATTATTAACCTTGCTTATTATGACAATTGATGTTCAGCCGGTCGGGCAAAATGGAACAGATATCGGATTTGCTGGATTTAACGTGGGCTTCCATGAGATGACGGGAGTTAACATGACACTTTATACCATCACAGACTGGCTTGGGCTGGTACCAATATTTATCTGTATGATATTTGGAGGCGTTGGTTTTATACAGCTGATTAAGAGAAAGAGCCTGTTTAAGGTGGATAAGGATATTATCATTCTCGGAATCTACTACATTATTGTCATCATGGCTTACATTATATTTGAGATGATACCAATCAACTACAGACCTATACCTATTGAAGGGGTCATGGAGGCATCGTATCCATCTTCTACAACGCTGCTGGTACTTAGTGTGATGCCGACACTGGTGGAACAGGCTGGCAGAAGGCTAAGTGATGACCTGATAAAGAAACTGATCACTATTTTTGCAGTATTACTTTCACTATTTATGGTAATAGGAAGACTTATTTCAGGAGTCCACTGGTTTACTGATATCGTGGGCTCGGTACTTTTAAGCATCGGCTTGTATTATCTGTATAAGGGATGTGTTCTGTCATGCAGAAAAGAGGCATAAGAGGAGATGGCAGCTATGGAGTTTGGCGAAAAACTGTTGGAACTGAGAAATAGCAATGGGATGACCCAGGAGGAACTGGCAGAAGCTTTGTTCGTTTCAAGGACAGCGATTTCGAAATGGGAATCGGGCAGAGGTTATCCAAGCATCGATTCGTTAAAAGAGATATCAAAGTTCTTTTCTGTATCCATAGATGAGCTTCTATCCGGTGAAAAACTGGTGACTATAGCTGAAAAAGAAAACAGGGCAAATATTCGCAAGGTACTGGATTATCTTCTTGGGCTAAATGACCTATTGGCGTGTGGGCTGATATTCCTTCCGCTTTTCCCGCACCCGGTAGAAAAGATGGTTTACGCAGTGAGTCTTATTGAATACAGCGATGTTTCAGCTACCATAAGGCTGATTTACTGGATATTGTTTGCATCCCTTGTGGCAACCGGAGTTGTAATAGTGGTTTTAAACCATTTTAAGTTTGAAAAAGCAAAAAGGGTAATGATCACATTATCCATGGGAATCAGTATAGTAACAGTGCTTGTGCTTGCTATCACCAGGGCAGCGTATGCTACATCTGTAACCTTTATTTTGATGACCATAAAAGGATTATTGCTACTTAAACGAGAGAAAACATGAATTATATGAGGAGATTTTTAGAGATGAATTCAAATGATTATACAATACGACCTGAGAGAAAAGAAGAGTACAGAGAAGTTGAAAACCTTGTAAGGGAGTCCTTCTGGAACGTGTATCGCCCGGGATGCAGTGAACATTATGTGATACATGTCCTTAGGGATGATCCTGCTTTTGTAAAAGAACTTGATTTTGTCATGGAGAAAGACGGCAAGCTTATCGGTCAGAACATATTTATGAAAACCACCATTGAGGCAGATGATGGAAAGACTATCGACGTTCTTACAATGGGACCGATCGGCATCGCTCCTGAGCTTAAAAGAAAAGGATATGGCAAGGCAATCCTGGACTACTCTCTTGAAAAGGCTGCAGAAATGGGCTTTGGAGCGGTGCTTTTTGAAGGAAATATTGGTTTCTATGGACACAGCGGCTTTGACTATGCCAGCAAGTTCGGAATCAGATACCATGACCTTCCGGAAGATGCTGATTCTTCATTCTTCCTGTGCAAGGAGCTGATTCCTGGATATCTTGATGGGATCACCGGTGTGTACCAGACTCCAAAGGGTTACTATGTTGAAAATGCTGATGTTGAAGAGTTTGATAAGAACTTTCCGCCAAAAGAAAAGCTTAAGCTGCCCGGACAGATTTTTGAGTAAACTATAAGGAAGATATTGATTATGAGGCCTTGTGCTTTTTTCCGATATGGAATTCTATGAGAGGCTTGGCTTCAGGAAGAAATATCATTATTCATTTTTCTGGAAAAAGGATGGCAAGTAAGGAGATACATGATAAAAATAGAGACGGAAAGGCTGCTCCTGCATCCGATATCAGATGAGGAAATGCAGAAGATTATAGATGACGAGAAAAATCCGGAAATGCAGAAGGCATATTCAGAGATGCTTCAAGGATGCCTTGATAACCCAGAAGACAGAGTATGGTTTGCAACCTGGAACATGGAACTTAAGGAACAGCCTAAAACTATCGTGGGAGACCTTTGCTTCAAGGGAATCACAGATGACGGAATGGTAGAAATAGGCTATGGCCTTAAGGAAGTCTACTGTGGGAATGGATATATGACTGAGGCAGTAAGGGCTATAACTGAATGGGCATTATCCCAGAACAAAGTATCACGAGTCGAGGCGGAAACTGATCCGGACAATATGCCATCAAAGAGGATACTGGCTAATGTTGGATTTGTTCCAACCGGTGAAGTGGGGGAGGAAGGACCAAGATTCGTCTTAGAGAAGAAATAACCGTGTGTGGAAAAGAATACCGGATTATTAAACTTCTTGGACATGGAAAGGGAGGCTATTCATATCTTGCAGACCAGGATGGACTGCTATGGTAGATTGATAATTAGAGATGTATCAATGCTGCAAACGAAGAATTATATCGATTTTATTGGGTGCAAAGAAAACAACAAATATAGATATGGCTGCGTTTTGCAATGGTAAAGTGAAGGATGAACAGATATGAGTAAATACGAACATCTTTGGAAATGGATCCGGGATAATGGAACGGACAACTTCAAGCTGACATATGCTGAGATTGAAGAAATTACAGGGGTTCCGATCGACCATTCTTTTCTCAAATACAAGAAGGAATTGTTGGAATATGGCTTCTGTGTCGGAAAGATCTCAATGAAGGAAGAGACGGTCATGTTCCAAAGAGTTAAGTGATGGCAAATATAATAACAGGTTTCAGGGTGCTGATCAGTATTGCATTGTTGTTCTGCCCGATGTTTTCGCCGGTATTCTATGTGCTTTATCTGATCGCAGGCTTATCTGATATGATAGACGGAACCATTGCACGAAGAACGAATACGGTCAGCGAGTTTGGAGCGAGATTTGATACTGCCGCAGATTTTGTATTTGTAGTGGTTTGTCTGATAAAGCTGCTCCCGGTGATAAGCATACCAGCGTGGCTGTATGTATGGATCGTATTGATTGCGCTGATAAAGATAATTAACATCATTTCGGGATACGTAGTACAAAAGAAGTTTATGGCGGTTCATTCGGTGATGAATAAAGTCACAGGGGTATCGCTTTTTATACTGCCTTTGACATTTTCTATAGTTTCGCTAAAGTATTCAGCGATTCCGGTATGCGCGGTTGCGACTTTTGCGGCAGTTCAGGAAGGGCACTTTATCAGGACAGATCCGTACATAAAATGACAGGATATTAACTTTCTAAACAGGTATACTGATCATACAAGGGCGCTGATCGTCCGTTGGACGATCGTTTAGCGCGGGCCGGAACGAAGTGGAGACAGAGCATGAGATTAGATGGTTTTGGGTTACTTGTAGAAGACATGGGGAAGATGATTCGCTTTTACAGGGATGTTCTCGGATTTGAGATCAAGGAAGAAGAGAATACTTCTAATGTTTATCTTGTAAAGGATGGAACACTTTTTCTGCTTTACGGCAGGAAGGATTTTGAGAAGATGACAAGCCGGCGGTATGAGTATATAAAAGGACTGAACGGTCATTTTGAAATAGCGCTGTATGTCGATACTTTTGAAGAGGTGGATGAAGCATATAAGAAGGCCGTGGAAAATGGAGCGACATCCGTGCTGGAACCAGAACTTGAACCTTGGGGACAGAGAACCTGCTATATCGCTGATCCGGAAGGCAACTTGATAGAGATCGGTTCCTGGAATAAGTCTTATGAAACAAAAGACTTGACGGAGGGGTGCTGATCGTCCGGTGGACGATCGTTTAGCACCGACCGAAACGAAGTGGAGAAAAAGGGTATGGCGTTTGATTACAAGAAGGAATACAAGGAATTCTATATGCCTAAGGGCACACCATCTATCGTTACTGTTCCGAAAATGAATTATATCGCGGTTAGGGGCAGTGGGAATCCAAATGATGAAGATAACATAATATATTGACTTATTTTAGGCAGTTCTCGTTTTTGAGAACTGCCTTTTGACTTTTTTTAATTTTTTGTGTATTCTATATGAATATGCTGCGTTGACGCGGCAAAGCAATAAACATAAAACATGGAGAGTTAAATAATGCAAAGAGAAGGATTTGGTTCAAGAATTGGGTTCCTATTGGTAAGTGCGGGGTGCGCAATCGGTATTGGTAATATATGGAAATTTCCATATATGGTAGGACAGAATGGAGGCGGTCTTTTCGTTCTGTTTTATCTGTTTTTCCTTATAGTCATGGGAATGCCTGTGCTGACTATGGAACTTGCGATAGGACGTTCAAGCCGATTGAGCGTGGTTAAGGCATATAGAAAGATTGAACCTAAGGGTACGAAGTGGCATATGCATGGATGGATCTGCATTGCCGGATGTTATCTTTTGATGATGTACTACACAACGGTATCCGGATGGATGCTGACATATTTTTGGAAGTTTGTCACGGGTGAATTTGATGGTGTGCCTGCGGAAGCATCCGGGCAGATATTTGACAACCTGATGGCAAATCCGCAGGTAATGGGACTTGCAATGGGTGTGACAGTAGTTTTGGGATTTTTGGTATGTTCGCTTGGAATACAAAAGGGTATCGAAAAGATCACAACTATCATGATGACCTGTCTTTTGGGACTTATTATCGTGCTTGTGATTCATTCATTTACACTTAGCGCTGCATCTGAGGGTATCAGCTTTTATCTTATGCCGGATCTGGCACAGATGAAAAAAGTTGGTCTTTTGAATATAGTTAATGCAGCTATGAATCAGGCATTTTTCACACTTAGCGTAGGTATGGCATCTATGGAAGTTTTTGGAAGCTATATGTCTGATGATCATACACTGGCAACTGAGGCGATAAATATCTGCTGTCTTGATACATTTGTTGCGATAATGGCGGGACTTATCATATTTCCAGCATGTTTCTCATTTGGCATTGAGCCAGATGCAGGCCCGGCACTTATCTTTATCACTCTGCCAAGAGTTTTTGTAAACATGAAGTTTGGAAGATTGTGGGGAACACTGTTCTTCCTCTTTATGACTTTTGCAAGCTTTTCAACAGTAATAGCTGTTTTTGAAAACCTGATAACATCATGTATCGACAATTTTGGTTCATCAAGAAAAAAAGCAGTTATTATCAACGCAGCATTTATCCTGCTTGGCAGCATACCTTGCGTGCTTGGCTACAATGTATGGAAGGATATTCATCTTATTGGAGCAAGGGATATTTTAGATTCAGAGGACTTTATCGTATCTAATATAATCTTGCCGGGCGGCTCATTCATCTATGTGCTTTTCTGCTCTACAAAGCTTGGATGGGGATTTGATAAGTACTTAAATGAATGTAACAAGGGCGAAGGAATTGAAATGCCAAGATGGTTAAAGCCGTACATCAAGTATGTACTGCCTGTTATGATAATGGTAGTCCTTATCAAGGGACTCATGTGAAAAAAAGCAGCATCTCATCAAAAATGAGGTGCTGCATTTTTTATACGTATATAATTGCCGATAATTCAGGCAACCATAGTTACTTCCAACTTACGCTTAACTTTCTTTAATTCATATCCAAGATATGTGATAGGATAAGTGTCGATCTTAATCTCTATAAGTCGTGAAATGATCTTGTTATACTCTTTTCTATCGGATGGCTTCATAGAAACACCATCTGTAATACCTGAATCAATCTGTCTTTTTGAAGCCCCGGATTTGATAAGTATATCCAGAGCTCTTTTTCTGAGGGCTTCTTTTTCAGATATGAGCTCCTTAAGCATAGGGGTTATAAAATCTTTGCTTATGCTTTCAACATATGCAGGGTCACTAAGGTCAATATCGCGTGCCTCAAGTTCAACACGTATCATTTTCTGGATGTTCTGAATTGAATCATCGTTTCCAGTCTCTTTTATATCTTTAAGAATATCAAGTAGTGTATTTTTATCCTTTTCGGTTATAGCCATCATAAAAACTCCTTATAAAACTTATGCTAATCTATTGTATACAAAACTGTAATAACCAACTAAAAATTATACTTAATGACATGCAATACGGCAAGTTCTATATTTAGTACATACGCTGAAAATGAGTTGCGCAAAATCTTTTTTAGTGTATAGTATAAAACTATAGAAAGGCGGAAAATATGGACAATAAAATAATTATCAGAGATGCAAGATTAGATGATGCCAAAAGACTTGTAGAAATATATGACTACTATGTAAAAAACACGGCTATAACTTTTGAATATGAGACTCCATCTGTTGATGAGTTCAGATCAAGGATGGAAGGCATTATGGAGCGTTATCCGTATCTTGTTATTGAAAATGAAGGAAAAATCTTAGGCTATGCTTACGCAAGAGCTTTTGTGGGAAGGGCTGCCTATGACTGGTCATGTGAGATGACTATTTATCTTGACCATGATGAGAGAAAGAGTGGCATGGGACGAAAACTCTATGAAGCGATGGAGGATGCTCTTAAGAAGATGGGCATTATCAATCTTTATGCATGTATAGGATATCCGGAGAAAGAAGATGAGCATTTAACTGCAAACAGCGCGGAATTTCATGAGCATCTTGGCTACAAGCTTGTGGGTAACTTTTATAAATGCGGTTACAAGTTTGGACGCTGGTATAACATGGTTTGGATGGAGAAACTTATCGGAAAACATGAGGAAGATCAGCCGGCGATAAAGAAGTATTCAGAAGTAAAATAATATCAGATCCTTAACATGTATTCTATAAAGTACATGATTGACATAAATTAAAGCTTTATTTGACCGATAATAATTGTAGATTCAATTGTTTTTTATGGTAGTACATGTTGGAGGGATTCGTATGGGTAGTTTGGCTAATTCTGTCAAAAATAATATGACCGCAAGGTTTACTGACAGAAGTATAAACATAAGTAAAAATGCAAGGACGAAGTCCACTGAGAAATTGGCGTCAGGCTACAGAGTCAATCGGTCAGCTGATGATGCGGCAGGATTGTCAATCTCAGAACAGACAAGGAGACTTGTCAGAGGTCTTGGCAAAGGATGTGAGAACATCAAGGAAGGTATCAGCCTTGTCAAGACTGCAGAGGGTGCCTTAAATGAAGTAGAGGACATGCTGCAGAGAATGAATGAGCTCACGGTCAGAGGACTCACGGGTACAATGTCTAATCAGGACAGGCGTTATATCCAGGAAGAAATTGACAGACTTTACGATGAGATAATCAGAGTCGCAGATACGACAGAGTATAATGAGATGCCGGTATTGCAGGGCAATCCGACAAAGCTGATGACAAGAGAGGTGGATCCGCCAAGGATTGATAAGGTCCCTGTACCTACACCGGCAACGGGATTACCGTCTTCAATCACGGTTAATGGCACTGCTCTTACGCCGGGAGCAAGCCAAAAAACTGTTCTTATGGGTACTCTGGGTGTTAGTGTGATTAATAATAACTCTGTAACACAGCCATCCGGAGTTGATACTGCATGGACAACAATAAATGGTTCTAATCAATCTAAAGATAACTGGTCATCAACTCTTGCAGATAATTATGGCCTGTATTTAGATTTTTCCGGGCTTGCATCGATAACCGGTACAGAAGAAGATGGTACTCCTAAAATATATACAGAGCTGGAAAAGATGATCGGAAATGGCTTCTATACGACATGTAATACTTGTAGTACAAGGTATCAGGTTGGCTTTTATAAAGGGGATGTAAGCGATTATAACTTTGGGTCTTACGACAGTACTACGGCTAAGGTAAATCTTGATTCTCTTTTGACCAAGGCTGCTGATCCAACTGCAGATCCGGCAGAGATAGCTAAGGAGCTTGTAACGAAGGTGGCAGATGCAGCTAAAAGTAAAATGAGTTCTCATTATTCGAGGGTTGCAACTACTGATTCGGATCCTTATAAGCTGTTTGTATATGATTTTAGAGATGACAGTTCCCACGATCAGGGATATATTAATCGAAAAAATCTTCAAGGTAAAATTGGAAGTATAGAGGGAACAATTACTGTATATAGGTTTGACGAGATTACATCTGAGCAATACTATGGCAAGGCTGCTTTGAATATCCAGCATAGTGCTGATGCACCGGATAATACTCAGATCAATCTTCCAGAACTTAAGAAAATATTTGATATATACAGCAGCTATGGATATGCGACAATAAAGGACTCCTTAACCCTGCAGAAGTATATTCCGGCTCATGATGAGCAGGATGATCCGGTTAAAGTGCCAACAGGAAATATAATACATCATCCTGCAGAGAGTGGGGAAACTCCTATATATGAAACTGAAGTTTATTACGAAAATGGAGAAAGAAGGACCAGACAGGTACAGGTAGGAACAAAACCGTGGTCAAAAGAAGCATGGGATGAAGAAGAAATGGAGACTGTTCCAGGCGAAATCCATCATATCCCTGACTGGTACGGTGATCTCAACTATCCTATGATAGATGTCCTTAAGGATCTGATAGGTCAGGTGAGCAAACTCAGAGTCGATCTGGGTGCACAGCAAAACCAGCTTGAGCATTCATTGAGAGAAAATGAAGTAGCTAAAGAGGAGCATACAGCTAACGAGACTAAGCAGAGGGATCTTGATGTACCTACAGAGATGGTCAATTTCTCCTGCAGAAATATAGCATCACAGGCGGGTGAGTCTATCATGGCTCAGTCCAGTAAAATAAATAATACAGTATTAAAGATGCTGCCATAAGTATAAGTGCCCAAGGGAGAGATCCCTAGGGCACTTTTTGTCAATCTTCATACATTATTTGTCATTCTTTTTTTCAATACAAAGGTTAAGAAATATCAAAATGATACCGAAATAATAAGCAGAAAAGGTTATGCAAGAACGGAGTTTGGTATGAAAATTTCTTTTGAACAGTTAGAAAATATAGAACAGAGTAGAGGCAGGCAGACAGGACGTGGTATAAGCAGTAAGGCGAACAATGCATATACTGTTTTCTCGGAAAAAAGTGCAGCATATGAAAGTGATAAAAGCGGAAAGTCAGTCTATGGCTTTAAGCCGGAAGGACACGAGGAGAGGAAAGATCTGTCGGATAGATTGGCAGAAGCTGAAAACTATGATGCAAATACTGCTCACAGATATATGGCGGTCATGTCAAATACGATGTCAGAAGATGACTTTTCAGAGCTTGTAAAAGATGGCTATGATCCCGGGAAAATGCCTGTTGGAGAAGCCGTTACAAGTCTTGACAGGATAAAGGTCGTGCTTGCAAAGAGTGGAAAAGTTGTTAAAGGCTTTAATGATGATATAGATGTAGATGTTGCAAAAGAAGTCACCGGAAGCACTACCATGGCAAACTCTATAGCAAATGCCGGTAAAACAGCAAGGTCGATCAGTAAAACAGATATTTCAGAAAAAGAAGTATTGAATAAAGACATGCCGGATAAGGGCATTACAAATAAGGAAATCACATATAAAAATATATATGATAAAAGTGCTGCAGATACACCTAATACAATTAATCAGGCAGATAAAAAAGATATAGCAGAAGCATTGAAAAATGCAGACCTTCCAGAGAGCGAATGGAACCTCTGGGAAGTGGAAAAAGCTCTGGATAAAGTGCGTGAGATCGAGCCGCTTAGTCAGTCAACAGTACTGTACATGACTAAAAATGAGCTTGAGCCTACTATCCAGAATGTATTTGAAGCACAGTATTCTGCAGGAAGTGTGCTGCCGACAAATACCGGTAAATATTTCGAAGCTGATAATACCGGATACATGGTCACTGCTACTAATGCTGAAGATCTGTCGGGAATACGGGACCAGATAAATGCGATAATCAGAAAGTCAGGATTTTTAATAAACGATGATACTGTAAAGGATGCACAGTGGTTGGTGCAGAACGGAGTTCCGCTGACTGAAGTGACCTTTCAGCTATATGAAGATATGAAGTCTGTTGTCTTTCCGCTTGATGAATCGATTGTTCTCAGTGAGATAACCGATGCAATGTCAAACGGATACAAGGCAACAGATGCATATCTCATCAAGAATTACAGAACAGTAAAAAGCGAGAGACTGCTTGAAGAAACACGTCTCAAGATGACGCATGAAGCAAATAATTCGATGCTTGAAGGTGATTATTTCCTTGATACATCTGAGCTTGAAAATAAAGTAGATAACCTGAAGATAAAGGAAAATAATTACTACAGAGCTGTATTTGGAGACTCTCCAAAGCGGAATCTAAACGTAAGACAGAGTGCTGCATTGTATGAAAAGACACTTAGTACGGTAAGCGATGTAAAGCAGATGCCTGTGGAACTCATCGGTAAGCTTGATACTAATGAGAAGGTCACACTTGAATCCATCGAGAGAGCAGGCCGTCCTCTTAAGGAAAAGTATGATGCTGCGAATAAAACTTACGAGACAGTTGGAACCGACGTCAGAGAAGATCTTGGTGACAACATACAAAAAGCTTTCAGGAATGTTGATAAATTACTTGAGGATATCGGATACGAGATAACATCTGATAATCAGAGAGCTGTCAGGATACTTGGATATAACAGTATGGAGATCACTCCGGAGAATATTGAAAAGGTCCGGAGCCTTGATATCCAGGTTCGAGGTATCATTGAAAAAATGACACCTGCAACAACGATAAATATCATCAAGAATCGTATGAATCCTCTTGAAATGAGTCTTGATGAAATTTCTGATGTTGTAACAAAGAATAATAATGATGGTTCAACGGGATCTGAAGGATATGCAAAATTCCTGCTTCAGCTCGAGAAAAATAATGAGATCACAGACGAAGAGGCAACTTCATATATTGGAATATACAGACTTTTCCATGCTATAGAAAAATCAGATGGAGCTGTGATCGGAAGTCTTTTGAACGCTGACAGAGATCTTACTGTAAAAAATCTTTTGGGCGAGATAAGAAACAAGAGACGACAGGGCAAGGTGGATTACACACTTGATAAGGATTTTGCAGGAGTTGATGAGACAGAAAAAGAAGAAGATTTTAAAATCGATGTGCAGATAAATGCTGCATTTAATCAGGACTATTTAAGACATGCTTCAAAAGAAGTGTATGAAAAACTCGATGCAAATGTACTTCATAATTCTAATATCACTGAGGATACAACTGTTTATGAGCTTCTGGATATATTGAGAGAGGCAAGTATAGAGGATGCGGAACTTGGAAAACTTGAGTTTGAAAGGGTTTTGGAAGACCTCAAAAAAGCAAGTGACGCAGACAACAGGATATATCAGCTGCTTGAATACTTTGATGTAGATATCACAGCAGACAATGTAAATGCGGTCAATGAGATGATAAAAGACCGTATGAATGCTTATGCTGATATGTACAAAAAGGCTATTTTTAAGGAAAAACAGCTTCTTGAAGAAAAGGTCAGACAAGTACATGAAGCATTTGAAGAAGAGGATACTGAACAAAAGGTCAAAGGTGCATATGAGGAATTTGCAGAAGCTGCAGAGGAAGTGCTGGCAAATGAGGAAATTGAGGCAGTAAGTTTCAAGGAGCTCAGAGCAATCCAAAAGATGCATAAGAGATTGTCGGTATCAAGACAATTGGCCCAGAGTGAAAACTATGAGGTACCGATATTTATGGATGGGCAGCTGACAACCATGAATCTGAAGATCGTACATGGTTTCTTAAAAAGCCGTGTAGATATATCTATGGAATGCGAGAGCCTCGGTAAAGTAAATGCAGCCTTTACTATCAAGGATAACAGTGTAGAAGGTGCTATAGCGATAGATTATAGAGAAGCTTTTGGTATATGGTATGACATCGGGGAAGCTGTCAGAGAAAGATTGGAAGAAGAAAATTTTGAAGTTTTAAATGTAGGGGTTATGTTTGAGAATAAATTGACCGATAAGATATTTGACGAAACAATTATTGGTAATGAGAATTTCAGAGCTGACAGTGTAGAGCTTTACAAAGTGGCCAAGTCGTTTATATCTGTTATAACCAGCTTAGATAGGAATGTAAGAACATGAGGAGGAGCTTATGAGGATAAACAGCAACAAAACAGCATTTATTACGTATAATTCACTAAATGTGAATGAAAGGCTGCTTGCAAACTCCAGTCGAAAGCTGGCATCCGGATTTAAGATCAATGTGGCAGGTGATGATCCGACGGGATACGCTATCTCAGGAAGAATGAGACAGCAGCTGAGTGATATTGAGAGATGTATGACAAATGCAACGACTGGCAAGTCTCTTTGTGAGACTGCTGACGCAGCACTTTCTGAGATTGACAGTATAGTTCAGAGGCTTAATGAACTTGCAGTAAAGGCTGCAAACGGTTCTCTTAAAGATACTGACAGACAGACCATACAGGAAGAGGCAGATCAGCTTACAAAAGAAATAAAGAGGATTGCGAATACTGCTGAACTGAATTCTCAGAAGATATTTGATGGAACATTTGTTAATAAAGGTTATACCGATAACAAAGATGTTCAGGTTGTTAGATACAGCGATAAGACTGAGATCAAGACATATACTGGCGTACAGTTAAATGAAACTGATGCAGGAGATAAGATAACTATTGAGTGCCAGGGTTTCCCTGATGGAGTAACAACTACAATGACATTTGATTATCCTAAATATGTAGATGAGGAGCTTGATACAGATCCCGATAAGCAAAAAGTGTATGAAGGAGTTTATACAGATGATTCGGGCAAGGGAACACTGAAGGTGGCAGAAGATGGTTCACATTATATAACCATCAATGGCGAGAATGGAGAGTCAATAACGTTTAAGCTTAGCAATAGTGCTGTAGGCGGTAGTAATACTTTTGATTGCACTCTTACCGGTCAGGGAGCTATGAGGATACAGGTGGGACCAAATATCGAAGAGTATATCAGCATGGAACTGCCGGAGATGTCTCTTACTTCACTTGATCTTGATGGTCTTTACATGACAACACAGGAAGGTGCACAGGCAGCTATTGATAAGGTTAAATACGCTCTTTCTTATGTGACAAGTGCCCGTTCAAAGATAGGTGCATATCAGAACAGAATCGAGCAGTCATTGAGTTATCTGGATGCATCTAATGAAAATCTGACTCAGACATATTCAAGAATTCTTGATACGGATATGGCAGAGGAGATGGTCAACTATACAAACTCACAGATACTCGTACAGGCAGCGACTTCAATATTGGCTCAGGCCAATAAAGAACCTCAGCAGGCTCTGGAATTATTGCAGTAAATATACATAATAACATGGATGTAATTATGATAAGAGGAGGAGAATACTTATGACAGACGAGAGGAAACAGGAGTACACAAGAAGGATCGCACAGGCAAACAGAACTGAGGTTGTAGTTATCACGTATGAGATAGCACTTGACTATCTGGCAGATGCACGTGCGGCAGCGGATAATGATTCTTTTGATGAAAGTGTAAGAAAGGCTAAGAAGTGTGTAGAGCAGCTCAGGGATGCACTTGATATGAATTATGCAAATATCTCTGTACCACTGGCAAATCTCTATAATTATGTCACACTTCAGATGGACAAGGCAGTCATGAAAGAAGACCAGAATTATCTTGATGACTGTGAGATGGTTCTTAAGAGCATGCACGAGACTTTCCAGGAGGTTGCAAAGCAGGATACTTCGGATCCGATGATGGCTAATTCTGAGATGGTATACAGTGGGCTTACATACGGTAAAAATGGAGCAAACGAAAATCTTTCCGGAGTAAACAGAGGAATGATGGCATGATGAATTGTATACGCAATAAATTGGCGGTAGGTAATGCCTACCGTCAATTTTTGTGCTAGAATAAAAACAGATAATTTGAAGGAAATGAACAGGTATATTAGAGAGGAAAGAAGGGAATGAGCGAGGAGAATATGGGGCCTCAGGAGGTTTTGGGGGAATTAAAGCCGACTGAGAATATTTCTAAAACGAAAATGTGGGAGAGAAAACTCTTGGATTTTAGTCTGAGAAATTCTCTGCTTAATTTCAGGGTTACAAAAAGTTCACTGCAGCTTTTGGCTACAGATCTTGGAATGTTGGAGGACAGACTTTCTGATGAAGAGGAGTTTAGCATAATTCCTGCAAAAGAAGATCTGGACATTCCGGCGCTTGAGAATAAGATCCATGAATTTGACATAGAAGATGAAAATATCAATTCTATAGTTGAAAAAGAATTTAATGATAATCATATCAGAACATTTCTTGATGAAGAGGAGCTTGAAAAGCATCTGAAGCACCTTCACCGAAGTGCCCGTACAAGTATGGAAGAAAATGGAGCTAATACTCTCTTTCTGGCACTTGGTTTCTTAGAGTGGTATGAAAACGAACGCTCTGAGAATAAGAGGTATGCTCCTATCGTTATGATCCCGGTGGACATAGTCAGAAATAATAAGACAAGAGGATATATACTGAGAAGCCGTCAGGAGGAAGCTCAGATAAACATCACGCTCATTGAGTATCTGAAGCAGGATCATGGCATTGTGATAGATGGGCTTGATCCACTTCCGGAAGATGAGCATGGTATTGATCTTACAGCTATCTTCATACGTGTAATGAATGCGTGCGCAGAGAAAAAGGGATGGAAGATAGTCAATCTTGCCTTTGTAGGTCTCTTTTCATTTGGTCAGTTTGTGATGTGGAATGACCTTCATAACAGGCTTGAGGAGATAGAAGCCAATAAGGTCGTTGCAAGTCTTATAAAGGGCTGTAAGCAGTGGGAATCTATAAAGAGCGACATTACCGCATCAAATCTGGATGAAAGAGTGGCTCCGGATTCTATCGCCGTTCCTGTGAGCGCAGATTCCTCCCAGCTTCTAGCGGTAGTAGAAGCTTCAAGGGGAGAAAGTTTTGTGCTGCATGGACCTCCGGGAACAGGTAAGTCACAGACTATCACAAATATGATAGCGAATGCACTGTACAATGGTAAGTCGGTACTATTTGTTGCAGAAAAAATGGCTGCTTTGTCTGTAGTGCAAAAGAGACTGGAAAGAATCGGTCTTGGACCATTTTGTCTTGAGCTTCATTCAAATAAGACAAATAAGACAGCGGTACTTTCACAGCTTGAGAAAGCTCTTGAGGTAGGACGCAGCAATCCTCCGATCAGCTATCATGAGAGCGCGGACAGACTGAAAAAGATGCGCTCTGAGCTGAATAAGAGCATAGAGGCGCTTCATGTGAGACGCATGTGGGGCTGCTCTTTGTACGAAGCGATAGAAATATATGAAAAGTACAAGGACAGAAAAGGCGAAGTTGTCTTATCTGCAGAGACAATAGGTTCTGCAGATGAAGAAAAGATAAAAAAATGGAAAGATCTCCTTCATGATTTTGCCATAAGCGCAGAAACAGTGGGCGTTTATGCAGAGAGCCCTGTGAAGTGCTGCAGGAGAGTAGACTATTCACTTGAGACCAAGGAGAATGTAAGACTTGCAGCACAGGAGATAGTCGAGCTCAGCCGTGATGCTGAGGAAATATTTGCGCTATATTGTGCAGCGCTCAAAAAGACAGGGCTTGACCACAATGCACTAAAGTCTGAGATACTTAAAAATTTTGAGCCTTCAGTATTTGATATGGATGCAGCCAAAGCGAGAAAAGAATGGGGCAAGGCAAAAGTATCATGGTTTTTGCCAAAGATGCTGGGGCAGTCAAAGCTTATCAAGGAGCTCAGAGCACTGGCTAAAAATCAGGACTATGTTACTAAAGACAGCATAGAGAAGATTTATGCAGATCTTATAGATTTTAATGATAAAAGAAAAATTATCACGAGTGTGCCTGATGAGCTGAGGGTTATACTCGGCAGCGCTTTTAAGGAACTCGATACGGACTGGGAGAATCTTATAAGCTCTGACAAGACTGGTGACGACTATGACAGATATCTTGAAAAGATAGGAAAATATGCATCAAAGGCAGCGGCATTTTTGAAAGAATATGACATTGATATGTCTGTGCATCAGCCGTCTGATATTGTATCTTCACTTAAGTCGATAGCAATGGATATCCTTGACAATCCGAGATCATTTAAGGATATCATTACATTTAATAAAGCAGCAAAAGCTTTGGCGGATGCAGGGCTTGGAGAAGTATGTGAGTGCTACAAGGCAGGAAAAACTACTGCGGCAAATGTTCAGGGTGCAGGACTGTGTGCGATCTATTATGGTATCATACTAAAAGTGACATCAACCGATCCGGCATGCAAGGAGTTTAGGGGCAAGCAGTATGATGATCTTTTGCTGCAGTTTAAGAAGCTCATAAGTGACTATCAGGAGCTTACTGTAAAAGAGCTTGTCGCAAAGCTTTCAGCAAATGTGCCTGTTTCTTCGGAATCAGATCCGGCTTCGTCGGAGATTGGCATACTTAAAAAAGCTATCAAGAATAATGGACGAATGATGCCTGTAAGAAAGCTTTTCCAAAAGATCCCGGCATTGCTTCGCAAGCTGTGCCCATGTATGCTGATGAGCCCGCTTTCTGTTGCGCAGTATATAGATACTTCATTCCCGAAGTTTGATCTTGTTGTTTTTGATGAGGCATCACAGCTTCCAACCAGTGAGGCGGTAGGAACTATAGCAAGGGGAGAGAATGTGATCGTAGTAGGCGATCCAAAGCAGCTCCCTCCTACAAGCTTCTTTACAGCAAATAAGATTGATGATGAAAACTTTGAGGATGAAGACCTTGAGAGCCTGCTTGACGATTGTCTTGCAATATCCATGCCTGAGGAGCACTTAAAATGGCATTACCGTTCAAGGCATGAGAGTCTGATAGCATACAGTAACATGAAGTACTATGAAGGTAAGCTCTATACTTTCCCTTCTCCAAAGGACAGAGTTTCAGAAGTACGGCTTGTACAGCTTGACGGTGTCTATGATAAGGGAAAGACCAAGCAGAATCGTGCAGAAGCAGAGGCTATCGTAAAAGACATCATTGAGAGACTAAGCGATGAAGAAAGAAGAAAAGACAGCATAGGAGTAGTTACGTTCAGTTCAGTACAGCAGACACTTATAGAAGATATGCTTACAGATGAGCTGGCTAAATATCCTGAGCTTGATGAATATGACAAGAATTCACCGGAACCTATAATTATCAAGAATCTTGAGAACGTACAGGGTGATGAAAGAGATGTTATTCTTTTCTCAGTAGGATATGGACCGGATGCGGAAGGAAAAGTTTCAATGAACTTTGGCCCGCTGAATAAGGATGGCGGCTGGAGACGACTCAATGTAGCTATCACAAGAGCTCGTAAGGCTATGACGATATACAGCGTCTTAAGACCTGAGCAGATAGATCTCGACCGTACTCACTCGGAAGGTGTGGCAGGGCTGAAGGGCTTTTTGGAATTTGCCCGAAACGGCAAAAATCTTTCACTGCAGGGTAGCGAGAGTGTTGATGGAGAGAAGGATATACTTGTCAAAAGCATCGCAGAGCGCTTGAGGGAACGCGGCTACAGCGTAGATACCAATATCGGAACTTCAGCGTACAGAGTCGATATCGGAGTGATGGATCCCGAAGATAAGGATACATACATGCTCGGTATACTTATAGATGGCAAAAACTGTCACGCGGCTGATGGCGCATACGACAGATTTGTGTCTCCGGAGAGCGTGCTCAGGGGACTTGGATGGAAGATCAAACGTATATGGGCGCTCGACTGGCTCGATGACAGCGATGCGGTACTTGATACAATAGAGGCAGAAATAAGGAAGTAAGTTTATGGCAAAATCAAAACACCCACTGGAATTCAGATACTATACCATACCTGCAGGCGACTACGTGATGTCGCTTTTGGGAGAAGCGTGGGAGAGAGAGTATGGATTTGATACGGGAAATACATTGCACTTTCACAATTATTTGGAGATAGGTTACTGCTACAATGGCAGCGGGCGTTTTGTATTTGAAGACGAAACTCTGAGATATACCGGAGGTATGTTCACCATCATCCCTGCATATATCCCCCACACAACAATCTCTGATCCGGGGCATATATGTAAGTGGGAGTTTCTTTACATTGATATGGACGAATTTATAAAGAAAAGGATGCAGATGAACAGTGTATTCGGAGAGCATGTGATCAGTGCCATAAACAAAAGGGGCAGGCTTTTAGCGGCTGATAATAATAAAAGGCTTGATAGTATAATCCGTTTAATAATTGAAGAATGCAGGGAAGAAAGACCTTATTTTAAGGAAAGCGTCAATGGTCAGGTATATTCATTTGTTATAGAGCTTTTGAGACTTGAAGGAGAGTACAGCCAGAAAAGTCTTGATACGAAGGCAAATGAGACCATCAAGACGGTCTTCATGTATGTAAAAGACCATATGCATGAGGATATAAAGGTTGCCGATATGGCAGGTGCATGCGGACTTAGCGAGACTCATTTCAGACGCAGTTTTGAAAGCGCTATGAATATGAAGCCTGCAGACTACGTAAACTATGTAAGAGTTGATGAGGCCTGCAGGCTTATAAGCACGAAGGAACTGTCGATGGAAGAAATAGCGATCAGAGTCGGATTTCAGTCACAATCGACCTTCAATCGCAACTTTAAGCGCATTACACATATGACACCTTATCAGTGGAAACTTGATGCGCGCAATAATAATCATGAATTTCCGGCATATGGAATTTCTGCATTGCAGGGCTGGAGGTTCTGATTATACAACATGCACAATAAAATGTGTCGATTATCGTTTTCGAAAAGTATTACAAACGGAAACAATGGTCGAATTTGCAAAAATATCATAACAAAATAGTCAAAATATAAATCCTCTTTAGTATATAATGCATATATCACAAGAACGGAACAATGAAGGGTTCCGGATGTATGGTAAGGACGTATAAGTCGTTTACTATATGCATGTATTAAGGAGGATTTTTTTATGAGAAGGAAAATTGTTTCTGCAGTTTTAGCGGTAGCTATGGTTACAACAATGCTTGCAGGATGCGGATCTGGTGCATCTTCATCAGGAGATAGCGCAGCATCAAGTGCTCCGGCAGCAGATGCAGGTGCAAAAGAGGCAGGTTCTGAGGCAGCAGGTGATACAGCAGGAGCTGATGGACATACTCTTTCTGTATATGCATGGGACAAGAGCTTCAATATCCCGGCACTTGAGGCAGCAGAGGCTGACTACCAGAAAAATGTAGATCCTGATTTCAAACTTAATATAATCGAGCAGTCACAGTCATCAGACGTTGAGAACGCTGTAACAATGGCAGCTTCAGCAGGTGACTACACAACACTTCCTGATATCGTTCTTTTCCAGGATCACTACATCCAGAAGTTCGTAGCTGATTATCCGGATGCATGGCAGGATGTAAATGATGCAGATGTCAACTGGGACGATTTCTCAAAGGAAAAGCTTTCATACTCAACAATTGATGGTAAGCATTATGGCTTCCCTGTAGATAACGGAACAGTAATCTTCGCATACAGAACAGACATCCTTGAAGAGTGCGGCTATACACTTGATGATGTAACAGGTATCTCTTGGGATAAGTTTGACGAGATCGGTAAGAAAGTACAGGAAAAGACAGGCAAGTACCTCCTTTCAATGGACGGTGACGGAAATGACCTTATCTACATGATGATGCAGGCTGAAGGTCAGTCACAGTTTAAGGATGGCAAGCCATCTATCACAGATAATGAGACACTTAAGAAGGTTGTAGAGACAATCGTTAAGCTTGCAAATGACAAGGTTCTCTACCTTGCAAATGACTGGTCAGACTACACAGATCAGACAATCGTAGGCGACATGGTTGCAGGTGTTATGAATGGTAACTGGATCATCCCAACAATCAAGCAGGTTGGTGACAACAACGGTAAGTGGGAGATCACAACAATGCCAACACTTAACGGCGGCGATGGTTATGCTTCAAACGGTGGTTCTTCACTTTACATTACAGGTAACTGCAAGAACGTAGATCTTGCTAAGGACTTTCTCGCAAAGACATTCGGCGGAAGCAAGGAGACATATGACGCAGCTCTTACAAACGGTGGTGTTATCACAACATGCATCAGCGCAGGCGAGTCAGATGTATATAAGCAGGGCATTGAGTACTTCAACAACCAGCCAATCTACTCAAAGATCGTAGAAATGGGCGCAAATGTTCCTGTAGTTGAGCAGAACGACTATCACTACAGAGCACGTGCATATCTTGCAGCAGCTATCATCAACATCATCAACGGATCAGACGTTGATACAGAGCTTAAGAATGCTGAAGACCAGCTTAAGTTCGAAATGGGCATCGAATAATACATAAGAAACTATCAGGGGAATCGGTATAGATTGCCGGTTCCCTTTTTATACCTAAATTATCTATGTTAAACGGAGGGTAAGAATCGTGAATAAGAAAGGATTAACCGTTACGGGAAAGCAGCGTATTGCCGGATGGACATTCCTTACGCCTGCCAGTCTCCTGATCTTTGTTTTAAGCTTTTATCCAATGATACAAGCATTTCTTATATCATTTAAGACAGGCTCAAGCGCAAATATGAAATGGGCTCCATTGTTATTTAACTACAAGAGAATGTTCGCTGATAAGCTATTTTTGCGTTCGGTAGGAAATACATTCCTTTATCTAATCATACAGGTTCCTATAATGCTGATACTTGCTATCCTTTTGGCACAGATACTGAACAATAAGGATATTAAGTTCAGAGGACTTTTCAGAACAATGGTATTTTTGCCATGTGCAACTTCACTTGTTTCATATGCTTTGATCTTTAAGTCACTTTTTGCTACACAGGGACTTATCAATCAGATCCTTCAGAATATCGGACTTACACATGAAAATATCAATTTCCTCGGTACTCCGGGCACAGCAAAGGTTGTCATCATACTTGCACTGCTCTGGAGATGGACAGGCTACAACATGGTATTTTATCTCGCAGGACTGCAGAATATCGAATATCAGGTATACGAGGCTGCAAAGATCGATGGTGCAAATGCATGGGAGACATTCTGGAAGATCACAGTGCCGCTTCTTAAGCCTACTATTATCATGACATTCATCATGTCGATCAATGGTACACTTCAGCTCTTTGATGAGTCAGTCAACCTGACAAGCGGAGGACCTGCAAATTCAACTATCACAATGTCACATTATATTTACAACAATTCATTTGGACAGGGTGTGGCAAACTTTGGATATGCATCAGCAATGTCATTCTTCGTATTCATTCTTGTTGCAATCCTTGCATTCATCAATTTGAAGGTAGGTGATACTCGTGACTAAGAAAAATCATTCATATATACAGCGTAGGCTCATACCAAGTTATATCTTTCTTATAATCGTATCTTTCATCTCGGTATTTCCATTTTACTGGATGATATCTGCAGCTACTAATACTACTGTAGAAGTTGCAAGAGGAAAGCTTACTATAGGTACTCATGCGCTTGAAAACTTCCAGCATCTGCTGGCAAACCAGAACCTCTGGGGCACAATGGGAAATTCATTTTTCTATGCGATAGTACAGACTATCCTCTGCCTCATCATCTGCTCACTTGCAGGATATGGTTTTGAGCTTTATCACGATGCAGGCAAGGACAGACTTTTTGCAGTGCTTCTGCTTGCAATGATGGTTCCACAGGTAGCAACAATGATACCTCTTTTCAGAATGATATCACAGGCACACCTGCTCAACTCAGTATGGGCTTTCATACTTCCATCAATTTCAACACCATTCATGATAATGATGTTCAGACAGAACTCACGTAACTTCCCGGTTGCTATCATGGAGTCTGCAAGAATTGACGGACTTAATGAGTTTCAGATCTTTGTTTCAATGTATGTGCCGATAATGAAGTCAACTTATGCGGCTGCAACTGTTGTTACATTCATGAACGCATGGAATTCATACATGTGGCCAAAGGTAGTAATGACTGATAACAGAGCACAGACAATGCCAATGCTTATAGCAAACCTTGCATCAGGATATACAACAGACTACGGTATGCTGATGATGGGCGTACTTTTCTGCTCAGTACCTACAATGCTTATATTCTTCTTCTTACAGAAGAGCTTCGCAGAGGGTCTGACAGGAGCTGTGAAATAAGGGGGGTAGTTCGGTGAAGAACTTTGATTACGATATTATAAAGAATCCTGAAATTTTCCAGCAAAACAGGATGGAAGCACACTCAGACCATGAGTGGTATTCAAATGACACAAAGACAGCAGAAGGAGTTTCGGACTTTAAGTATTTCTTAAACGGTATATGGAAGTTCAACTATGCAACAAACATTGAACTTGCTCCGAAAAACTTCTATGAAGGAACATATGATGTGACCGGCTGGGATGATATCCCGGTTCCGGCGCACATACAGATGCAGGGATATGGAGCTCCTCAGTATGCAAATACCGAGTACCCTTGGGAAGGACATGAGGAAGTTATGCCGGGTGAGATCCCGACAAGATTTAATCCGGTTGCAAGCTATGTAAAATTTTTTAATGTCCCGGAATTTATGAAAAAGCGTCCGGTATATATCTCATTTCAGGGAGCAGAGAGCGCTATCGCTGTATGGCTCAATGGCAAATATGTTGGATACAGTGAGGACAGCTTTACACCTTCAGAGTTTGACTTAACTCCTTACATCGTATCCGGTGAGAATAAACTTGCCGTGCAGGTATTCAGATTCAGCGCGGGCAGCTGGTGCGAGGATCAGGATTTCTTCAGATTCTCCGGAATCTTTAGAGATGTGTACCTTTATACAGTTCCGGATGTCCATGTGAGAGATCTCAGGATAAGCACACTTCTCGATGATGAGTACAAAAATGCAGATCTCGTGGTAGATATGAAGGGCACTGCAAAGGGCTCATACAAGATGGAGCTTTTGGATGGCGACGAAGATCTTGTGATATCGGGATCGGGTGCGCTTGACAGTGATACACATATCTCCATACCGGTTGAGGAGCCGGAGCTTTGGAGCGCAGAGAAGCCTTATCTTTATACACTTCTTATCAGAGTTTATGATGAGAAAGGCAAAGAGCAGGAAGTAATATCTGAGAGGGTAGGCTTCCGCAGATTCGAGCTTAAAAACAAGGTAATGCATATTAATGGTAAGCGCATTATCTTCAAGGGTGCAAACCGTCATGAATTTTGCGCACAGTCCGGTCGTGTACTTCCGGCTGAGTATATCGTAAAAGACCTTGAGACCATGAAGCGCAACAATATCAATGCAATAAGGACAAGCCACTATCCTAATCAGCCAGTATTTTATCGTCTTTGCGATGAGTATGGCTTCTATGTAATTGACGAGACAAACATGGAAACTCACGCTACATGGGATGCAATACTTAAAGGATATGAAGATTTGTCATTTGCACTGCCGGGTGACAGAAAAGAGTACCTTGGAATGGTGCTTGACCGCGCAAAGTCTATGTTTGAGCGTGATAAGAATCACACCTGCATACTTATATGGTCACTCGGAAATGAATCTTATGGCGGAAAGGATGTCCTTGAGATGTCAAAATTCTTCCATAAGTCTGATGCAACAAGGCTTGTACACTACGAGGGTGTATGGTGGGATAAGCGCCATCCGGAGTCTACAGACATAGAAAGTACTATGTATCGTCCGGTGGATGAGATAAGAGAAGTCATCAAGACACTAGACAGACCTTATATCAGCTGCGAGTACGCACATGCGATGGGTAATTCTATCGGCGCGATCTCAAAATATACAAAGCTTGCCGAGGAAGAGGAGCTCTATCAGGGCGGATTTATCTGGGACTACATCGATCAGTCCATCACGACACGCGACCGCAACGGAGTAGAGTATCAGGGCTATGGCGGAGACTTTGGCGACAGACCTTGTGACTACGATTTCAGCGGAAACGGTCTTGTGTACGGTGATACAAGAGAGCCTTCACCAAAGATGCAGGAAGTAAAGAGCGTATATCAGAACATCGATGTAACCTTTAGCGAGGGCAAATTTAAGGTAAAAAATAAGAATTTGTTTACCAATACCGATGAGTATGACTGTGTAGTATCTCTTGAAAAAGAGGGCGAGCTTATCGAGCAGGTATTTGATATGCTTGAGGTAGAGCCGCTTTCAGAGGCAGAGTTTGACATTCCTTTTGAAATACCGGATGATGCAGAGTATACAGTTACAGTATCATTTGTGCTTCGCGACAGCACCATATGGGCTGAGGAAGGCCATGAGGTAGCGTGGGGACAGCAGGTATATGGTAAGTTCAGACTTCCGGAAGTAAGCCATGAAAAGCTCACAGTCAGCAAGTGCTGGAATGTTATAGGTGTGAGAGGCAATTCATTTGAAGTACTTTTCTCCAAGCTTATCGGTGGTATCGCATCATATAAGTACGGCGGCAAAGAGATGCTTGCAGCTGCACCTAAGCCTAATTTCTGGAGAGCTATGACACAAAATGACATAGCTAATCAGCTTGCAGTAAGAGCGGGTCAGTGGAAGATAGCAAGTATGTACGCTTCACACAAATATGAGCATGGACGTAAAGGCACAGAGCCTACTGTAGAAGAAAAGAAAGACAGCGTAGTAGTGACATTTACTTATCACTTACCTGTGAGACCTGCTACAGACTGTACAGTATCATACGAAGTCTTTGGAGACGGAAGGATCAAGTGTACATTAGATATGCCTGCTTCAAGTGAAGTTGGAGAGCTTCCTGCATTTGGAATGATCTTCCCGCTTGATGCCGAGTTTGACCATGTAGAGTGGTACGGACTTGGTCCGGATGAGACATATGCTGACAGAAATCATGCCAAGCTTGGTTTATATTCAAATTTGGTTTCTGAAAATATGGCACGATATCTTGTTCCGCAGGAGACTGGCAATAAGGAAAATGTAAGATATGCCGCAGTTACAAATGCCAGCGGCAGAGGACTTGAGTTTGTGTGTGACGGAGATACTTTTGGTTTTTCCGCACTTCCATATTCACCACATGAGCTTGATAATGCATTTCACCCAAATGAGCTTCCATCAAGCCTCAAAACGTGGGTAAGAGTAGGCAGTCAGATGGGAGTAGGAGGCGACGATACCTGGGGCGCACTGACTCACAAAGAGTTCCTGCTTAAAAATGATAAGCCTATGAAGCTTAGCTTCAGCTTCAAAGGAATATGAGAAACATACGAATAAAAAATGGCATAATAGGGGGTATTTAATACCTCCTATTTTGTTGCTTATAAAAGGGATATGCCTTATAATTTTAAAAATAATAAAAGTCAATACGGAGTTTACATAACATGAAGAACATGACATTAAAAAATATCGCTTCTGCAGTGAACGGAGAGCTTGTAGCAAGTGCCGAGCAGGGTGATATGCTGATCAGCGGAGTTCAGCTCGACAGCAGGAAGATAGAGGAGGGCAACCTCTTTATAGCTACAGTAGGCGAAAGAGTTGATGGGCACGATTTTATCGGTCAGGTATATGAGAAAGGCGCACTTGCAGTTATCTGTGAGAAGCGTCCGGCGGATGATTCAAAACCGTATATACTTGTAGATTCTTCTTTTACTGCGCTTGAAAAAATGGCTGAGTTTTACAGAAAACAGCTCAAGTGCAAAATAGTTGCTATCACAGGAAGTGTAGGCAAGACAAGTACTAAGGAGACAGTTGCCGCTGTCCTTGAGCAGAAGTATAACGTTTTCAAGACTTCCGGAAATTTTAACAGCAATATCGGACTTCCTCTCATGGTACTTTCTATCAGAGAAGAGCATGAGGCTGCCGTACTTGAGATGGGTATAAGCCATTTTGATGAGATGGTAAGGATGAGCAGGGCGGCAAGGCCGGATATCGCGATCATTACAAATATCGGCACAAGCCATATGGAGAATCTTGGCTCACAGGAGGGGATTTTGGAGGAAAAGAGCCATATCTTTGACTTCCTTCCAAGTGACGGCATAGGTGTAGTAAATGGTGATGATCCGCTTCTTTCCAAGCTTGGAAGTGCCAAGGGACACAAGATATATACATTCGGCTTTGGTGATAAGAATGATATCATTATAAAGAATTTTGAGCCTTGCGGACTTCGTGGAAGTAATTTCAGACTTGCAAGCAAGGCAGTTGGCGGAAAGAAGATAGATGCCCATATCAACCTTCCGGGCAATCACATGGCCCTGAACGCGGCCTGTGCAGCACTTGTCGCATCAAAAATGGGTATTTCAGAGAAGCTTATAGCAGAAGGAATAGATAAAGTCAGACCGATGAGCGGCAGGTCAAATATCGTATCAACAGACAACTTTACGATAATTGATGACTGCTACAATGCTAATCCGGCATCAATGAAGGCTGCTATAGATCTTTTGGGAATTGCAGATGGAAGGAAGATCTGCATTCTTGGAGATATGTTTGAACTCGGCGAGACTGAGGCGGCACTTCACGAGGAAGTCGGCAGATATTGTGCAAAGATAGATCCGGATGCAGTTGTCTGTATCGGAAATCTTTCACAGAATATATTTAATGGTGCTCAGGAAGCCGGCATTGCCGATGTCTTCCATTTTGATACAAAAGATGACTTTTTCAAAGTCATGGGCAGAATACTTGAGAAGGGCGATTCAATACTTGTCAAGGCGTCACACGGTATGCATTTTGAGGAAATAGTTAATAAGTTGAAGGAGATTGAACTTTAATGAATCAGACTACAGCGGCAGTTAAGGAAATCACATGTATTGCAGATGGAGTGTATAGCATGTGGTTTCGGACGGAGATAGCAAAAGAGGCTAAACCGGGTCAGTTTGTGATGGTAAATCCAAGGTCAGAGGCGCATCTTTTAGGACGTCCTATAAGCATTTGCGAGATAGATGCTGACAGGAGTCTTTTGAGACTTGTATTCAGAGTGGTCGGCTATGGTACGGATGAGCTTGCATCTTCAAAGACAGGCGACAGTTTTACAATCTTAGGACCACTTGGTAATGGTTTTGATGTGTCAAAGGCAGAGAAAGATTCAAATGTAGTGCTTATGGGCGGCGGTATAGGAGCACCGCCTATCCTTGGACTTGCATGTGCACTGAAAGCTGCCGGTGTCCAAAAGATTACCGCTGTACTTGGCTATAGGAGCAGGGAAGCAGGTATTTTCCTTAAGGATGAATTTGAGAATGTCGCAGATGTCGTGATCACGACTGATGACGGCAGTGAAGGCCTTAAGGGAAATGTTGTTGAAGCACTCAGGGCGAAAGATATCGCTGCAGATATCATTTATTCATGCGGACCAATGCCGATGCTCAGGGCAATAAAGGGCTTTGCTGAAGAAAAGGGCATACCGGCATACATTTCTCTGGAAGAGAGGATGGCATGCGGCGTGGGTGCATGTCTTGGCTGCGTGGTAAAAACAAAGGATAAAGACGAACATTCACATGTAAATAATACAAGAATATGTACAGAAGGTCCCGTTTTTGAAGCTCAGGAGGTAGACATCTGATGAATACGGCAGTAGAGATTTGTGGAGTTAAGTTCAAAAATCCGGTAATGGATGCTTCGGGAACTTTTGGAAGTGGTATGGAGTACAGCAGCATGGTGGACTTAAACCGCCTTGGAGCAGTAGTGACAAAGGGCGTGGCAAGTGTTCCATGGGAAGGCAACCCTACACCACGCGTGACAGAGACACCATCTGGCATGATGAATGCAATAGGCCTTCAGAATCCCGGTATAGATGTATTTATCAAAAGAGATCTTGAGTTCTTAAAGAAATACGACACAAATATCATAGTAAATGTCTGCGGACATTCTATAGATGAATATGTTGCTGTTGTGGAAAGGCTTTCTGATGAATCCTGTGTCTCGATGCTTGAGATAAATGTTTCATGCCCTAACGTAAGGTTTGGCGGTATTGCTTTCGGAACAGATCCAAAGCTTTTGGGAGAAGTGACAAGAGAAGTGAAAAAACATGCAAAGCAGCCGGTGATCATGAAACTTTCACCTAATGTTACAAGTGTGGCAGAGATGGCGAAGGCTGCAGAAGAAGCAGGCGCTGATGCAATCTCACTTATAAATACCATTACTGCCATGAAGATAGATATATACAGAAAGCAGTTTGTGCTTGCAAACAGGACAGGCGGACTTTCGGGTCCTGCAATAAGACCGGTTGCTGTAAGGATGGTATATGAGGCTTCACATGCAGTTTCCATACCTGTCATCGGTATGGGCGGCATAACATCGGGAGAGGATGCTGTAGAGTTTATGATGGCAGGTGCCAGAGCAGTGGCTGTAGGAATGTACAATTTCCATAAGCCGACAGCTATGATAGATACTATCGAAGGCATAGAAAAATATATGAAAAAGACCGGGATTGAAGATATCAACGACATTGTTGGATGTGTTTGACCTACTGTGTTTAAACACAAACAAAATTTGCACTATTGAATTTTGAAAAACTGTCCGATAAACAAAATAGAGAGCGACTCTGATTTTGCTGATTCGCTCTGCAAGGAGGCACGCTGATGGCAGATAAATATGAATTACCATTAGTAACGGACATACGAAGGACTGTATTGATCGTTGACGACCAGAAGATAAACCGAAAGCTTCTTGAGAGTATCTTAGAGGATGAGTATACAGTATTATATGCTGAAGATGGAGAAGAAGCGCTTAAAGTCATAGGAGATGTCAGGGGAGGATTGTCTGCAATACTTCTTGATCTTGTCATGCCTAAAATAGATGGCTTTGGGGTACTCATGAGGATACGTGAGGAAGATGACCTTAAAGAAATTCCGGTTATAGTGCTGACTCAGCAGGAGGATGAAGAAACTGAGCTGAGAGCTTTGGCAGCAGGAGCGATGGACTTTATCTCAAAGCCCTATAATCCAAAGATCATCAGATACAGGCTTTCAAATATGATAAGGCTTAGAGAGTCCTCCGAGATAATATACAAGGCAGAGAGAGATCCGCTGACAGGGCTTTATACAAGAGATTTCTTTGTTACGTATGTAAATCAGATAATATCTCTTGATCCTATGATAGATGCAGATTTTATTACTGTCGATATAGATAATTTTAAGCTGATGAATGATCTGTATGGACATACAAGGGCAAATGATCTGCTTACGGCAATCTCTGAGACGATCCTAAAAGAAATTACAAAGAAAAAAGGTATAGCGTGCAGGACAGGCGCGGATGTATTTTCAATTTTTGTCCCGCACAGAGACGATGCAAAAGAGTTTCTTGATGGGATATTCGGACCGCTGGCATTGCGTGAGGATATACCACAGTTTAAGCTTCGTTATGGCATTTATGTACATGCTGACCTGAAGATGCCGGTAGCGACACTTATAGACAGGTCGTCAATGGCAGCGGATGAAGCCAGAGGGCAGTACAATAATAATTGCGTTTATTATGATGATAAAATGCGGATGAAGCTTTTGTATGACCAGATGCTGATCGATGGACTTAGGGAGGCACTTGAGAAGCATCAGTTCCAGGTATTTCTCCAGCCTAAGTACAGCGTGGTGGGCCGCAGGCTTTACGGAGCGGAGGCTCTTGTGAGGTGGAAGCATCCAAAGATGGGATTTATTTCTCCGGCGCTTTTTATACCGCTTTACGAGAAGAATGGTCTCATTTATGTTCTTGACAGATATGTATGGGAAGAAACCTGCAGGATCCTTAGAAAGTGGAAGGATAAATATAAAAGGGAATTTCCAATCTCTGTAAATCTGTCAAGAGTAGATGTATACGATCCAAGACTTCCAGAGTTTTTGGATGAACTTGTTAAGAAATATGAGATCAGTAAAAACAATCTACATCTTGAGATCACGGAGTCTGCGTATACAAGAGATCCTGAGCAGCTTATCAGCATTGTAAATATGCTCAGGGGAAAAGGATTTGTGATCGAGATGGATGACTTTGGCAGTGGATATTCATCGCTTAATATGCTTACCCAGATGCCGATAGATATCCTTAAGCTTGATATGAATCTTCTTCAGCAGGAGAATGCAACCAAGGAAAATCCGGGACTTATGAAATACATCATGGAGATAGCAAAGTGGATGCAGGTGCCGGTAGTTGCAGAAGGAGTAGAGACGGAAGAACAGCTTGAAATGCTTGCAGATCTTGAATGTGAATATGCCCAGGGATATTATTTCTCAAAACCTGTCTCGGAACTTGATTTTGAACAATATTTTTTAGAAAATAAGGTATAATAGTATTATAGTAAACGAATTATATAAATTCGTTTACTATGTAGTAACTGACAATTTGTTTTGGGGTGATTTAAACGGTAAATATATCAATATATACTTTGGAGGGAAGGTACAATGAAGATTCTGGATCATGTAGGTAAGGAACAACTTGTTGCCATGCAGGAATATTTTTCAAAGGCATGTGGCGTTATAGTTTTGATAGAGGACGCATCAGGTAAGCCTGTAATAAAGGCCTCAGGTACAATGGATGACGACTGTACCAAGGCTAATGAGAATATCCTTGTCGAAAATGACAGAGTCGGTCGTGTAACAGTAGCTGTACCTTCAAGCGATGGACGTTCCGATGAGGCACTTCAGGCAGCAGCTTCGTATCTGGCGTATAGTGTTAAAGATGCGATCGTTTCCGGTAAATTAAAAGAACTCGAGAAGGCATTTATTGAGGTCATAAGACCTGAGATAGAGGCGGCATCTGTAAGTGTAAATGACATTACAGGCAGAGCAAGAAAGCTCGAAGAGATAGCTTCAAAACAGAATATCCTTACGCTTAATGCATCAATTGAGGCTGCAAGAGCCGGTACAGCCGGCGCAGGTTTCGCTGTTGTTGCACACCAGATGGGTGAAATGTCCAAGAACTCAGGCGTTATCTATGGAGATATTGAGAAAGACGCTCACGAGCTCAAGGCCATTATCGGACGCATCGGTGAAGTATTAAAGGAAGAAAACCAGGATCAGGCTTAATAATTCTTTGGTTTATTTTTGAATTCCTGCACGCGCAGCATTTCCTGCGCGTGCTTTTCTTGCTGTTCTTTTTGCTCTGCAAGAAGAGCATCTTCATACTTGACATATTCGACACCGGACTCCTGCAGTAGCTCAAGTCCGAGACCTGTCGGATATTCACCTTTGAAGATAACCTTTTTTATACCTGCCTGGATAATATGTATACAGCAAAAAACGCAAGGCTGTGTTGTAACATAGAGAGTAGCGCCAAGACAGCTTGTACCTCGGCGGGCGCACTGGTCGATGGCGTTTGCCTCTGCATGTCCGGCACGGCACAGCTCAAGTCCCTGTCCTGATGGGATTCCGCGGTGGCGACGCTCGCAGTAGCCTATATCGGTACAGTGTATTGCTCCAACAGGAGCTCCGTTGTATCCTGTCGCTATGATCTGCTTATCCTTTATTATAACGGCACCTACCTGACGTGAAAGGCAGGTACTTCTGATCTTACTATCCTCGGCAATATCCATTGCCCATTCGGTGAAAAGCTTTCTTTCCATTGAAATCCTCCTTAAATGCTACAAAGGGTTATAATATTGTATGCTTATAGGATAATAAAGTCAATCCATAGCTTGATATAATTGCCTGGAAAGTTTACAATAAAAGTTATGATTAGAGTGATTATCAATGGAGATGACTTTGGGATAAGTCAGAATGTAAACAAGGCAATATGTGAATGTTTTGCTAAGCGCTATCTTACGGGGACGACCCTGATGGTAAATATGCCTTATGCAGAAGAAGCTGTCGAGATGGCTCGTGAATATGGTTTCCATGAGGCTGTAGGTCTTCATCTTAACCTTACAAGTGGTATGCCGCTTACAGAGGATATAAAGAGATGTAAGCGCTTCTGCAGAAAGAATGGTACTTTTAACGCACATTTCGCTCAAAATACAATGTCGAGACTTTCGATAACCAAAGAGGAGAGCCGCGCCGTTGAAAAGGAGATAGAGGCGCAGATGAGGCGGTATTTTGAGTTGGGTCTTGCGGAGAGGCATCTTGATTCGCACCACCATGTGCATACAGACAGATCTGTCATGCAGGTGCTCATGCCGCTTGTACATAAGTACAATTTCAGGTCTGTAAGGCTTAGCCGTAATCTTTTCTTGAAAATGAATTTCTTAAAGCGGATATACAAGAGTTCTTTCAACAATTCGCTTAAGTCCAAGGTTCCTGTTACGACGGACTATTTTGGCTCTTACGCTGATCTCAGAAACTTGAAGGGAAGCATACCGGATAACTCATTGGTTGAGGTTATGGTACATCCTATGTACGACGAAAAGGGTGTATTGGTAGATTCACACGAAACACCTATGCGTGATCTGGATACGCTGCTGGATGAGCTTAGAGCTGAGAGACAGGCATACTACCTCGTATAGCCTGCATAAATACAAAAATACTTGAGAGGCTGTATGATATGAAAAAAGTTAAGATAAGAGGCGCATTTCGCTTGTATTCGGAATGGCCGATAATATTGTCTTTATGGCTTATAGTGCCTATAATCCTTGTAGCATTTATGGCGCCACAGGCTTTTTTCCTTGTGCTTGCTGGCTGGATAGTATATGTTATCATAGCGATGCTTATACTGTTTTACAGCAAAGGAGCACTGAGACGTGATATCATAAGCTTTGCAACACAATATGGGCAGGTGCAGAAGGGACTGCTCAAAGGTCTTGCAATACCTTATGCACTTTTGGATGAATCCGGCAGATTTGTCTGGAGTAATGCCGGATTTGCTGCAATTATCCATAAGGACAGGTTTTATTCGAAGTCTATCACCTCTTTTTTCCCTGAAATTACAAAGGATAAGTTTCCGGTTACTGATCAGGTGACTACGCTTGAGCTCAGATATGAAAATCGTGATTACAGAGTAGATATGAGACAGATAGACCTGGAAAGCCGGGTAGTGGGGGAGACTACAGGTTTTGAGGGAAAGCTGATCGCAGTATTTTTCTTTGATGAAACAGACATAAAGATGTACATAAGACTCAATAAAGAGCAGTCTTTGGTAACAGGTCTTATATATCTCGACAATTATGATGAAGCTCTGGAAAGTGTAGAGGACGTAAGGCGTTCACTTCTTACAGCATTGATAGACAGAAAGATAAACAAGTATTTCCAAAGCTATGATGCAATAGTAAAGAAGCTCGAAAATGACAAGTATTTTGTCGTAATGAAAAAAGTTTCCTTTGATGAAATAGAGGAAAGCCGTTTTGATATACTTGAAGATGTAAAGACTGTAAATATTGGTAATCAGATGGCGGTTACTTTATCCATAGGCTTTGGTTTAGGTACGGATTCATTTATACAGGATGGTTTGTATGCGCGTAATGCCATAGACCTTGCGCTTGGAAGAGGCGGAGATCAGGCTGTTATCAAGACACCTGATAATATCAGATACTTCGGAGGAAAGAGTCAGAAGGTCGATAAGAACACCCGGGTCAAGGCACGAGTTAAGGCACATGCGCTTAAGGAGATCATTGAGTCAAAGGACAGAGTTCTTGTAATGGGACATAAGATCACGGATATTGATTCCTTTGGCGCAGCAATGGGTATATACCGTCTTGCAGATCACTGTCATAAGAAGTGTCATATCGTTATCAATGAGGTGACGGCATCTATAAGGCCATTCAGTGACAGCGTACTTAAAGACAAGGCATATGATGCAGATATATTTGTAAACAGTGCTGATGCCATGCAGCTTTGCGATGCAAACAGTACGGTAGTCATAGTGGTAGATACAAATAAGCCTATGCTTACTGAATGTCCTGAGCTTTTGGAAAAATCCAAGACAGTCGTGGTGCTCGATCATCACCGCATGGGCTCTGAGCGCATAAATAACGCAACACTTTCTTATGTAGAGTCAAATGCATCGAGTGCCTGCGAAATGGTATCTGAGATACTGCAGTATATCCTTGATGATACAAAGCCGCTTGCTATCGAGGCAAACTGCCTTTATGCAGGTATCATGATAGACACAAACAACTTTATGGCAAAGACGGGAGTGAGGACCTTTGAAGCGGCGGCATACTTAAAGCGCAGTAATGCTGACATCGTTAAAGTCAGAAAGCTTTTTAGAAATGACCTCGAAGACTATCAGGCGAGGGCAGAGGCAGTCCATACAGCAGAGCTCTATAAGGGAATGTATGCTATCAGCGTATGTCCAAATAATGTAGATACGCCTACTGTTACAGCTGCCCAGGCTGCTAATGAGCTTTTAAATATCAATCTTGTTAAGGCATCTTTTGTTCTGACTGACCATCAGAATAAGATATATATAAGTGCGCGCTCAATTGATGAGATAAACGTGCAGATAATAATGGAGAGACTTGGCGGAGGAGGTCATATGAACATCGCCGGTGCACAGCTGGAGGGTGTGAGCATAGACGAAGCCAGACAGAAACTTAAAGACACACTAGATCAAATGGAAGCGGAAGGAGTTTTTAACTGATGAAGGTTATTTTATTAAAAGACGTTAAGGCACAGGGCAAAAAGGGAGATATCATCGAGGCAAGCGACGGATACGCAAGAAATTTCCTGCTTAAAAAGGGACTTGGCATAGAGGCAACTGCGCAGAATTTAAATGATGTAAAGCTTAAGAAGGCTAATGATGCAAAGGTAGCGGCAGAGAACCTTGCTGATGCAAAAGAGTATGCAAAGAAGGTTGAGGCTGTCACTGTAGCCGTAGCTATCAAGGCTGGAGAGAACGGCAAGACATTTGGATCTGTTTCTTCAAAGGAGATCGCTGAGGAAGCTAAAAAACAGCACGGACTTGAAATTGATAAAAAGAAGGTAGTTCTTGACGAAGCTATCAAGAATGTAGGAACATACAAAGTTAAGGTGCGTCTGCACCCTGAAGTAACAGCAGAGCTTACAGTAAAGGTAGAAGCGAAGTAATACTTATGGCTAATGAAGATATAATAAAAAGAGTTCCACCACATTCCGCCGAGGCCGAGCAGTCGGTCATCGGCGCTATGTTTATGGGAAAGGATGCTATAACTGTCGCTGAGGAGATGCTCACGAGCGATGATTTTTATACAAGGCAGTATGGCATACTGTTTGAGGCTATCACAGGCCTTTTTGACGAGGGCAAGCCTGTAGATGAAGTTACTATCCTTGAGAGGCTTGAGCAGATGCAGGCGCCTCCTGAGATAAGGAACGTCACTTTTCTTGCAGATCTTATCAACGGAGTGCCTACAAGTGCAAATATCCGCTCATATGCGCGTATAGTGCATGATAATGCGGTTAAGCGCAGACTTATAAAGGTAAATGAAGAAATAGCAAATGCCTGCTATGAAGGTAAATATACGACAGAAGATCTGCTTGCTGATGCAGAGAAAAAGATATTTGAGATAGTACAAAATAAGGGTGCTTCTGATCTGGTGCCTATCAGCAGGATCGTTTTGAATGTTCTTACTGCAATTCAGGAGGCGGCAAAAAATTCAAGTACCGTTACAGGTATTGAAACAGGATTTAAGGGACTCGATTTCAAAACAGCCGGTTTTCAGAAATCCGACCTCATACTTATAGCTGCGCGTCCTTCTATGGGTAAGACAGCGTTCGTTCTGAATATTGCTGAGTTTGCATGTTTCCGCAAAAACAAGCATGTAATGATATTTTCGCTCGAGATGTCAAATGAGCAGCTTGTTAATCGTCTTATAGCAATGGAGTCTTATGTGGATTCTCATAAGATGAGGATCGGTGACATGCAGGATTCTGAGTGGGACAAGGTAATGGAAGGCGGCGGTATCATAGGATGCTCTAATCTTGTCATCGATGATACACCTGGCATATCCATAGCCGAGATGAGATCAAAGTGCCGTAAGCAGAAGCTTGAGAAGGGACTTGATATGATAATTATCGATTACCTTCAGCTCATGAGCGGAAGTGGATCTTCCAAAGAGGCAAGCCGCCAGCAGGAGATTTCGGACATTTCGAGATCTCTTAAAGCTCTTGCGCGTGAGATGCAGGTTCCGGTTATCGCGCTTTCACAGCTCTCCCGTGCAGTTGAGCAAAGACCGGATCACCGTCCGATGCTTTCGGATTTGCGTGAATCTGGAGCTATCGAGCAGGATGCGGACGTCGTAATGTTTATCTATCGTGATGACTACTATCATCCGGATACTGAGAAGAAGAATATTGCTGAGATAATCATAGCCAAGCAGAGAAATGGAGCCATCGGTACAGTTGAGCTTGCATGGCTGCCAAATTATACAAAATTTGCAAACCCGGATAAGGAATTATCATAAAAGAAAAAGCCATTTAAGATACATATCTTGGTGGCTTTTTTGTATGGAATAAAATCCTTAAAAGATAATAAACTGTATTCAATTAATGGCAAAAAAACGATATATTTGATATAGTATCACATTTTTTAGTTGTCGTTATCAGGGGGTTACTATGGCAAATGAAACAAATGATAAGAAAGTAAAGAAAGAAAAAAGGAAAAAGGAATCTTCCGGTCTCAGCTGGAGAAACAGTATCAAATCAAGGCTTATCACAGCTATGATAATGTTGACAGCAGTACCCATACTGGTATGTCTTTGGGTAAGCTATATGTCAGCAACGAGGAAGGCTTTACAGGATACAAGAGAAAGTATGGCATGGGAGGCAAAATATATATGCTCTAATCTGACTGAAATGCTGAATAGGAATATGACGGCGCTTCAATCTTTTGCCGGAGCCGATGCTACGATCACTTTCTTGGAAAGCCCCAATAATTCACAGCTTGCAGAAAAGATGGTTTCCGATCTTAAAGGCATTGATAAGCTGATGGGAGACGACAGTTTCACTGCTTTAGTAGGAACTGATGGCGTACAGATCGTCCGCTCTGACGGAGGTGAATGTGTAGATATCAGTGACAGAGAGTATTTCAAAAAGGCAAGTCAGGGCATTGCATATGCCTCAGATATAATAGTAGCCAGATCCAGCGGAAAGAGAGTGCTGGTTTTGATCGTTCCTGTTGATGCCGGAGATAAAAATTATATTGGATTTATAATGCGTCAGTATCATCTTGATGAGCTTCACACATTTCTTGCTGAAAATTCAGAAGAGGCATTTGTGGTAGACAGAAACGGTGATATGATGGCTCATTCACAGTATGAGATAGGGGATGACGAGCCTAACCGTAAAGATTCTGTGTTTATGACATCCGGCCTTGATGAAGGATATTATGAGCTTGTTCCGAAGGGGCTCAATTATAAGGCTATGATGTACTATATCAAAGAGCCTAAGTGCCACTATACTGTAGTTGTAGCAAAGCGCTCGAAAAATGTTTTGGCAATGGCTCGACTGTCAGCGCTTATGATCATCGTAGTCGGCGCGATCATGCTGATCATAGCAAGTTTTGTAAGTGTACTGACTGCAAAGTCGTTCATAGCACCTATACTTGAAGTAAACGCATCAATAGCTAAGCTTGCAGATGGATCATTTGCGAGAGTAAGGCGATTTGGTGACAGAAAAGATGAATTTGGCGAAATGGTCACCAATACGAATTCGGTTATAGATAAACTGACTGGCATAATTGCCAGTATCAAAGAGTCTGCGGAGACGGTTGCGGTATCATCTGAGCATCTTTCGGATACATCTGCACATATCTCTGACACTGCAGATACAGTTTCCGGAGCAGTGCAGGAAATATCTACAGGAGCAATGCAGCAGGCAAACGAGATACAGCGTGCTACGGAGAATGTTTCAAATATTGATGATGCTGTTTCTCAGGTTCAGAGTTCGACAGAGACTCTTTCTGAGCTTTCAGATCGAATGAAAGAGGCTTCGGAGGCATCATCACATTCGCTTGCTAACCTTCAGAAGTCAAGTAATACCATGACTTCCAGGATCGATGAGATTTCAAAGACTATTGCAGCTACACAGGATGCTGTATCAAATATCAATGAAAAGGTTGAAAGCATTACATCTATCGCAACACAGACCAACCTTCTTTCACTTAACGCTTCTATCGAGGCAGCAAGAGCAGGTGAATTTGGACGTGGTTTCTCGGTTGTTGCTGAGGAGATAGGTAAGCTTGCTAATGATTCAAAGGAAATGGCAGATGATATCAGACGTGTCATGGATATCCTTCTTGAGCAGAGTAACGCTGCAGTTGAAGTTTCTGATGTTGTACGCAAGAGCAATCTTGAGCAGCAGAAGGCTCTTGGAGAAGCATTTGAATCTGTAAATGGAATGCTTGCAGATATTGATGAGACTGTAGCCGGAGTAAAGACTATTTCTCAGAATGCACAGACATGCGTTACTTCAAAGGATGTAGTTGCAGACTCGATGACTTCACTGTCAGCTATTTCGGAGGAAAATGCAGCTTCGGCTGAACAGACCGGAACATCTATGCAAGAGCTTTCAAAGACGGTTTCATCGCTGGCGCAGTCTGCTGATGATCTTAGAGGTACGGCTGAGCAACTCCATCAGGAGGTAGAGTTCTTTAAACTTTAAGTACATGATATAAATATTAATATAAAAAGGTCCTTTGCTATCGCCTGGAATGATATGTCATCCTGAGCGTAGCGAAGGATCTTTTTTTGCATAGTATACATTAATAATGTCTTTCCTTTGGAGACAGAAACATAGTATAATGATCTTAGGTTGGATTATGCAAAGGGGAGATAGATGCAAATAAAGCAACAGATAAGTGAATACCTGCAGCAGCTTATTCATGAAGCAGCAAATGAGAAGTTTGATCCTGCGTCATATAAGTATCTGTGCGAACATCTTCATATAGCGAAAATGTATTATACCGTTAATTTTGGAAGTAAAGATCGCTATCGTGACTATCGTACCGGTAAGCTGGTAGTTGCAAATGAAGAGGAGGATCAAAAGATCATCCTTTACGATAGTGCGCAGGAAAGCGGTGAAAAGCTTGACTACGTTTATGACATGAATGGGCAGGAGTATGTCCACGCTTATATGGAGCTTTGCAAAGATATTGATAATTCTTCTATAGATTACGATTTTTATAGATTCATCACTGATACTGTCTATTTATTTACAAGTCATAAAAGCATGCGGCATATGCTCGAATATGCTGAAAATACTGATTTTACTACAGGAATTCCCAATATGGCTTGCATTAACAGAAAATATCACCAACTGATCCAAAAAGTTTCACCTTCAGATCTGGTCTTAATGCGCGTAAATCTCCAAAATTTTAAGTATATAAATGAGGTAGCATCGCCTAAGTGCGGCGATGAGGCCATAGTCCAATATGCAAGAAAGATAGTTAAGTTTGTTGATGAAGATGAGGCTGTTGGGAGACTTGGCGGAGACAATTTTATTGTTTTTATTTTCAAAAAGAATCTGGATGGTTTCTTAAAAAAGATCAGCGGAGTTACGATAACGCAACTTGAATCAGCTCCTAAGCAGAGTTTTGAAATTTCAGCATGGGTAGGCATCTCGGAATTAGAGGAAGGCAGAGATAAGCCATTTCTTGAAAGATTTAACGAAGCTTCCGTAGCCTGTGTTTTGGGCAAGACAATTTTAAAGAAATCAGTTGTGACATATTCAGAAGAGCTTTCGAAAATCGTCAATCAGGGACATGATATAATCGCAAACTTCCGTCCGGCTATAAGAAATAATGAGTTCCATCCTTATTTTCAGCCTAAGATCGATATGAGGGATGGCTCACTGGTAGGATTTGAGGCTATATGTCGCTGGCTTCATGCCGGAAGAGTGATATATCCAGACCAGTTCATCCCGATATTGGACAAAGAAGGTCTTATACCGGAGCTTGATTTGGCTATACTTGACCGAACTTGCGCACTTATCAAAAAATGGAAGGAATCCTGTCTCGATCCTCCTACAGTTTCAATCAACTTCTCTAAGAAGAATCTTTTTGTACCAAAGGTTGAGTATACGATCATGGAGATCATAAAAAATAACGGGCTTACCTTTGATGATGTGGAGATTGAGATAACGGAGAGCGTAAGAGAAGCTGAGTCGGAGCGACTTATCGAATTTATACGAAATCTAAAGGATAATGGTATGCGTATCTCAATTGATGATTTTGGGACGGGTTATTCTTCTTTAGCACTTATACATAGTATCGATGCAGATGTTATTAAAATAGATAAAAGTTTTATAAGGCAGCTTCCTGATGATACAAAGTCAAGGGTACTTTTGGAAAGTATTATAAGTATAGCTAATAGACTAAATATGACAACAGTGGCAGAAGGCGTGGAAACTGTTGAGCAGGGAAAAGAGCTTTTAAATCTTGGATGCAATATTGCTCAAGGATATTATTACAGTAGACCCGTAGATTGGGAAACTGCTACAAAAATGATCAAGAATCCTGTATTTAAATTAATGGAATAGTGAAAAAACAGGAGCCACGCTGCTTGTGAAGCGCGGCTCCTGAATCGTTTTTATCATTCTTCAGCTTTTGATGCAGAACCGGAAACGTAGGTTCCCTCTTTCCATTGAGCGAATTTCTTTTCAACAGCCTCATAGGTACGTTTACTGATATCAGGAAGCTCTTTGCCCCAGGTTTTTTCAGCCTGCTCATAGCCTTTCTTAAAAGCAGCCAAAAGCTCATCAGCTTTGTCGGTATCTCCGCCGGACAGAGCAATCGCAAAGTCGACAATTCTGTCGGAAGTCTGCTCTACTCCCCAATATCCATCTTCGGCAATATCAGCCTGTGCCTGAAGCTTTGTCTCTTCGTCAACTTCAAATTCACCGGAAGCCAGGAATTTCCAATAGTCATCATCATTGGCAATGGCATAGCTCTTATTTTGTCCCATCAGGAGCTTTTCTACGATGGAGCGGAGCTGTGCTGTACGTGCTTCTGCATCTGCCTGCAGGCGGGCTATGGTATTAGCGTCTACTTTGCCATTTCCCTTTTTCTTGGTAACAGAATCTGCATTTTTATCACCGCTTGGCTCATAAACGGCAGCTGCCTCCTCTTTTATGACGGTGTTTTTTTCTTTTTCATCAGCCTTACTGCCTGACGGAGTATTGGTAACAGTATTGGCTGTAACATTATTGGTTGTTATGGAAGATATTTGATTTATGCTACTCATATTCATTCCTCCTTGGCTTGATCGCCCCGGACATCCGTGTCGTGCGGTTTAGTTTATAATGAAAAAAGAGCAAAGTTATTACACATAGTCATAATAACTTTACTCTTTTATCGGCTTATTTTATCCAAAAATGAATACAATTTTTAAGATTTAATAAAAAATTAATTTTTTGAATTAAATTAAAGTGAGCTTCCTATAAAGTCGATGATAGGCTGGAGCTCTAATGTGTCCTCACGCTTAAGTATCTCGTAGATAGACTTTGCAATGATAGGACATCCGTCAGCATCGTCACTTTCGATGTTGAGCGGCATGATAGGCTCATGAAGTGACTTACGGAGGAGGAACCATCCGTTTCCGTGGGCTGCGTCAACATTTACTCTTACACCTTCGTGATTATCAGGTGCAAGGCTCCATCCATCAACTAAATTTACAGAAGTTGTAATTACATCAAGAACATTATCTGCTATTACAGGAACGTTCTCTGCAAGTACAGGGAAACGAAGCTCAACACTCTGCTTTGGCTCTTTTAAGTCCTCGATCATCTCGTCAAGCTTGTGGCCCTTACCCATCTCGATGAGAAGCTTGACCATGAGATAAGCACCGTCATCAAGGAAGTAGTTTTCTTTGAATGCGCCATGTCCTGAAGTCTCGATAGCAAGCTGGCTGTCTGTACCCTCTTTATTAAGGCGGATAGACTCATCGATAACATTCTTGTAGCCACGCTTAAATCTGCGGTGAACTCCACCGTGCTTTGTGATGAACTCAGCAAGACCGCTTGAAGTTACAGAGTCTGTAACGATAGTTGTGCCAGGATGCTCTGAAAGTGCGATACGTGAGAGTACAGCAATAAGAGCGTTTCTTGTAAGCTCGCGGCCGCTTGGAAGGATGGCACCGGCTCTGTCTACGTCTGTGTCAAAGATTATACCAAGGTCAGCTTTTGAAGCCAGTGTAGCAGACTTTATAGACTCTGCAGCTTCTTTATTCTCAGGATTTGGGATATGATTTGGGAAGTGTCCGTCAGGCTCGAGGAACTGACTTCCTTCAGTATTTGCACCAAGTGGCTCCAAAACCTTTGATACATAGAACCCACCGCCGCCATTGCCGGCATCAACGATTACGTGAAGTCCTTTTAATGGATGCTCATAGTCATCAGCTTTAACTGCAGCTCTGATAGTATCGCAAAGATGTGCAGCATATACGCTCATGAAGTCTATTTCCTGAGCTGAAGCATCAAATGGCTCTGAAAATGTGATATCTGCAGCGATAGCAGTAAGCTCGCTTATATCATCATGCTCAAGTCCACCGGCAGGAGTAAAGAACTTCATGCCGTTTCTATACCATGGAAGGTGGCTTGCTGTGATCATGATACTTCCGTCATACTTGTAGCCTTCTGTTACAGTTGTCATGAACATTGCAGGAGTGCTTGCAAGACCACAATTAAAACACTCTACACCCTGACTGTTAAGTCCTTCTATTGTTGTGAGGACAAACTTTTCGCCTGTAAGTCTTGAATCTCTGCCGACAGCTATCTTAAGAGAGCTCTTACCGCTCTTTTTCTTGAGCCATGAAGCAAATGCTGCAGCAAGGTGACGTACTGCATCTTCTGTGAGATTTACCGCACCAGTCTCATTTTCCATTGCGATACCGCGGATATCACTGCCATTTTGTAACTTAGTGTAATCCATGTTGTTTCTACTCCTCCAATAAATTAATATAGATGATTTTCCTTATGCTCCTGAAGCTTTTTCAGGATGACTTCACGCACTTCAGCGCCGATAGCTTTCTTCTGCTCCTTTGTGAGCGTTTTGATGTCTATTGGATCGCAGTATTCAACTACGACATGCGTGCTTTTTATAAATGGGAAGTGAGCTTCATAAATTGCCTGAGTGTTTGACATTGCAACCGGGACGATCTTACAGCCGCTCTTTTCTGCAATCTTTAAGCTTCCCTCATGAAATGGAAGGACAGTACCTTCTTCATCTTTATTTCTTGTTCCTTCCGGATATATGACAACAGAAATACCGTTCTTGATATCACTTATGCAGTCCATTATCATCTGAAGTCCAGCTTTCATATCGTTTCTGTCAAGAAACTTACAGTGGATATTTTTCATCCATATGGAGAGCAGTGGAGCTTTCCCGAGCTCTTTTTTTGCTACAAACCCTGTCGGACGGATAAATTTAGATCCGATGAGTATAATGTCAAAGAAACTTCTGTGATTACCTACATAAAGAACCGGTTCATCCTTTGGAACTTTTTCGTATCCGATAGTCTTTGCCTTGACACCCGATACTGCAAGAAGCGCATTAAATCCAACGATAACAACATAGTAAGACAGCCTGTCTGCAGCCTTTGGATTGATTTTTTCAAGAATCCAATGTACAAGTGCAAACGGGATAAGAAATACTAAATAAAGAACTACTGCTGCGTAACAAAAAAAACTGCGAATCATATCTTCCTCCGGAATACGACATTTCCGCTACAGATCGTAGCAAATACTGCGCCCGGAAGAGTCTGTCCTAAAAATGGAGAGTTACTTGAGCGGCTTTCGAAATGATCGTATTTTGTATTTGTTTCAGTCGATAAAAGTACTATATCGGCCGGTGCACCTATCTTGATGCGTCCTGCATTTAACGAGTATAGATTTGCAGGATTGGTGCTCATCAATGCTATAAGACCTGTCAAAGTCATGCGTCCGCTCTGTACGAGCTCACGGAAACCGAGTGAAAATGCTGTTTCAAGACCGATAATACCGCTTGGAGCTTTTGGAAACTCCTGCTCTTTTTCGGCAGAAGTATGCGGGGCATGGTCTGTAGCTATGATATCGATTGTTCCATCGACAAGTCCGTTAATTATAGCCTGCCTGTCTGCTTCTGTACGTAGCGGCGGATTTATTTTGGCTAATGTACCATACTCTGATACAGCATCTTCTGTAAGAGTGAAATGGTTAGGTGTTGCTTCTGCATGTATGAGCCCATCAGTATCTTTTAACTTTGCCTGTCTGATAAACTCAACTGACTCGGCTGCGCTTACATGCTGTATGTCTATCTTACACTTTGTCTTGAGTGCATAGTTAAGATCACGGACTACCATAGTAGTCTCTGCCTTACGTCCGGCACCTTTTATGTCAAGCGCCTCGGCAGCGGGTCCATCATTTACGCCGCTTACACCTATATATGCAGGATCTTCTTCGTGAAATGAGAGCACAGCATTAAGATTGGCTGCTTTTTCCATGGCGGCTAAAGTTACCTCGTCTGAAAGGATAGGAGAGCCGTCATCTGTGAAGCCTGCCGCACCGTGTCCTTTAAGATCTTCCATATCTACGAGTGCTTCACCGTTTCGTCCGACGGTAACTGTTGCAGCCTGATATATATGGATCTGCTCTTTTGCAGCTTCTTCCATGACATATTTTAATGTTTCAGCATTGTCTACAGCCGGAGAAGTATTGGCCATACATACTACGCTTGTATATCCGCCCCGCGCTGCCGCAAGAGCACCTGTATGAATGGTCTCTTTATTCGGAAATCCGGGATCGCGAAAATGAGTATGCACATCTACAAAGCCCGGAGCTGCCACCAGCCCTGAAGCATCTATTACCTCACTGCATTCGCCATCATTGACAGCGATGTCAGGAGCAATCTCTTTAATTGTGCCATTTTCTATCAAAATATCCTGCTGATCTTCATATATACTATATGGATCACATATTTTGCAATTTTTAATAAGAAGCATACAAAACCTCCGATCAATGCACCACGATTGATTATATCATACAATCTATGATTGGTGTTTAAAATTTAATACCTGTTAAAAGTGAAGGTATAAGCTGAATTTAGTTGATTGTCTGATACAAAATACAGTGTACATATGCTGAAGGAAAAATCTCATACCGATATATGATATATAAACTTGTGTTTTGAAAGGTTGAATTGAAGCATATGAGAAAAGGATTATATAATCTGGCAGACAAACAGACTAAGCGCTTAATATCGTTATTTATAGCTTTTGCTATTACATTTGTTACAGCATTTTCTTCTGAAGTCATATCAGCAGAAGATGTTACAGATGTAGAGAAGATCATTCTGGCTGAAGATGAGCCGGAAATGCGCGATACATCAAGTCAAAACTCCAAAATTCCGGATAGTTCAAGTTGTAATACTAAAGTTACAGATAAACTTACGATAAATTTTGGCAAAGTAGGTATCGGAGACTGTGCGATACTTGAGTGCGGAGGCGAGGCAGCTGTTATAGATGGGGGATTTTACAGATATAGAAAGCAGATTAAAAATACTATTGATATGATGGGCATAAAGGAGTTTAAGTTTCTGATCAACACACATGCTCATGAAGATCATGCCGGAGGCTTGAGATACATTGTCAAAAATTATGAATATGGGGATGTATATGTCAATGGACTTGTTCCTGATGACAGACACAATAAAAAGCTGGCTAGGGCAGTAAACAGGAAGGGAGGGACGTTCAAGCCTTTATACAAGGACGACGTTCTTACGCTTGGAAGTGCTACACTGACTGTGATCGGTCCTACAGTATATTATCCGAAAAGAAATCATGATGATGTGAATAACAACTCTCTTATTATCATGGTTCAGCACGGATCTAAGCGTATACTTTTTACAGGAGATGCACTTGTACAGGAACAGAATGATATCCTTAACAGTAAGGTTGAAATTGGCTGCGATGTATTGAAGGTACCACATCATGGGTTCAAAAATGCTTCAAATGATGCTTTTATAGCGGCAGCATCTCCTACATATTCAATTTGCACAGGTCCTAAGTTTACCAAGCTTGTGAAAGTTGTAAACTGGCAGCCTTTCGCAGTGATGTCGAACAAAGGTGCAAAGGTTTATTCTACAGGTTACCAGGGAATCATAACAATGACATCTGATGGGGAAAACATTGAGTGGGATAAGGAACCGGTCGTACAGAATTAAAAGATGCGAAAACGATTTAGAAAATTTTGGAAAATCTATTGACAAACGTTTATCTCAGTGCTATCATCACTATCACAGTATGTAACTTTAAGTAGGCATTAACTGATATAAACGACATGGGATACGTTTATTCTGTTGGTGGCTGCTTTTTTTATTTCTAAATTTCAGCTATTCGGCATGAACGCTCCCCACACGAATATCAGGAGGAAAAAAATGAAGGACAAAATTTTTGGTGTACTTCAGCGCGTAGGTAGAAGCTTCATGCTCCCTATCGCAATCTTACCGGTAGCAGGTCTTCTGCTCGGTCTTGGCAGCTCATTCACAAATGAAACAACTATTGCAACTTATGGCTTGCAGGGAATCTTCGGCAACGGAACATTCATGCACGCACTCATGGTAGTTTTCAACGAAGTAAGTAACATCATCTTCGCAAACCTTCCTATCATCTTTGCAGTAGGTGTAGCAATCGGTATGGCAAAGAAAGAGAAGGAAGTTTCTGCTCTTTCAGCTATGATCGCATATTTTGTTATGAACTCTGCTATCAGCGCAATGCTCTCACTCATGGGCAAAGTTGATGCAGATGGTAATATCGCAGCTGATGTTCTTTCAGGAACTATCACACAGTCATGCGGTATCACAACACTTCAGATGGGTGTTTTCGGTGGTATCATCGTAGGACTTGGAGTTTCAGCGCTTCACAATAAGTTCTACAAGATCCAGCTTCCACCAGCAATCTCATTCTTCGGTGGTTCAAGATTCGTACCTATCATTTCTACACTTGTTTACACATTTGTAGGTATCGCAATGTACTTCATCTGGCCATCAGTTCAGACAGGTATCTATGCACTTGGCGGACTTGTTACAGGAAGCGGATATGTTGGAACACTTATCTTCGGTCTTATTAAGAGATCACTTATTCCTTTCGGTCTTCACCACGTATTTTATATGCCTTTCTGGCAGACAGCAGTTGGTGGTACAGCAGAAGTTGCAGGTCAGGTAGTAGAGGGTGGACAGAACATCTTCTTTGCACAGCTTGCTAACTCAGGCGATATCGCTCACTTTAGTGCAGACGCAACAAGATATTTCTCAGGTGAGTTTATCTTCATGATCTTTGGTCTTCCTGGTGCAGCACTTGCTATGTACCGTACAGCAAGACCTGAGAAGAAAAAGCAGGCAGGCGGTCTTCTTCTTTCAGCAGCACTTGCCAGCATGTTCACAGGTATCACAGAGCCTATCGAGTTCTCATTCCTGTTCGTAGCACCTATCCTTTTTGTAGTACAGGTTATCCTTGCAGGTTCTGCTTACATGATAGCTCACATGCTCAACATTGCAGTTGGACTTACATTCTCCGGCGGACTTATCGACTTCTTCCTTTTCGGTGTTCTCCAGGGTAATGCAAAGACAAGCTGGATGCTTATCGTTCCTGCAGGTATCGTTTACTTCCTGCTTTACTACTTCATTTTCACATTCCTTATCAAGAAGCTTGACCTCAAGACACCTGGACGTGAAGATGATGACGAGGATACAAAGCTTTTCACAAAGGCAGATTACAAGGCAAAGAAGGCAGCTGAGGCTGGCGACGACACACTTAGCGACACGATCATGAAGGGTCTTGGCGGTAAGGCAAACATCTCTGATGTTGACTGCTGTGCAACAAGACTTCGTATCACAGTAAAGAAGCCTGAGCTTGTAAGCGATGGCATGCTTAAGTCAACAGGTGCATCTGGTGTTATCCACAAGGGTACAGGCGTACAGATCATCTACGGACCACACGTAACAGTTATTAAGTCAAATCTTGAGGATTACCTTGAGAAGGCTGCAAATACAGAGTATCACGCAGAAGAGACAGCAGCAGAGGCAGCTCCTGCAAAGGCTGAGGACAAGACAGCTAATGCAAAGCCAACAAAGACTGTTATCATCTCAAGCCCTATCACAGGTGTAGCAGCAGATCTTTCTACAACACCTGACGAGGCATTTTCACAGGGAATGATGGGACTTGGTGCAGCAATGACACCAGTAGATCCTATCGTTAGAGCTCCTGAAGATGGAGAAGTAGCTTATGTATTTGATACAAAGCATGCAGTAGGACTTATGACAGACAGCGGCGTAAGCATGCTCCTTCACATCGGTGTTGATACAGTTAAGCTTGGTGGTCAGGGATTTGAAGCACTTGTTGAGAACGGACAGAAGGTCAAGAAGGGTGACCCACTTCTCAAGCTCGATATCGACTACATCAAGGCTAATGCACCATCAATCGTTTCACCTATACTTTGCACAGATCTTGAAGACAATCAGAAGGTTCGTCTCTTAAAGACTGGCGAGGTTAAGGCTGGTGAAGAGCTTATTGCAGTTGATTTTTATGACTGATGGTTACTATGACTAATTAAAGTTGTCGTATTTACAACAATATGACGATTGTAATAATTAGTAAAAGTTGCTATTATACAAAGGACAGGGACGGAGTATATAGTGTTCCTGTCCTTTAACATGTTTAAACGATTCTTTTTTGAGGTCAAAATGTATAGAATAACGAAGGTATTAAATCATAATTCGGTCATAGCTGTAGACGATTATGCAAAAGAGTATCTTGTAATGGGCAAGGGCATAGGATTTGGCAAAAAGATCTCTGAGAGCTTTGAAGTGGGAGAAGGAAGTACGGTTTATTCGCTTCAGAATACTACAGACAGAGGCGAGGCTATGGACATAGTAAAGCACATCGATCCGATGTGCCTTGAGATATCAGATGCCATATTGAGCGAATCTGAGAAAAACTTTGGAAGTGTTGACAGAAAGATACTGTTTTCACTGGCAGATCACCTGCAGTTTGCGCTCCAGCGTATGCAGCAGGGGGAAATAATCAAGAATCCTCTTACGAGCGATATAAAAGTGCTTTTCCATATGGAGTACAAAACAGCAATGTGTGCGCTTGAGCTCGTGAAGGAGAAAATGGGATTGGATCTGACCGATGATGAGATCGGTTACCTTGCACTGCATGTACATTCTGCGATAGAAGATGAGAAGGTTTCGCAGGCAATGCAGACAGCGAGAATGGTTAGGGAATGTATTTCTAAAATTGAAAACAGGACGGGCCTCACGATCGAGGTTACTTCACTTGGATATAACCGTCTGATGAATCACATCAGATATATGGTTGTAAGAATGACTACCGGTGAAAAGCTTAAGCTTGATATGAATGACTATATGCAGGTTAAGTTTCCGGAGACATTTGCAATCGCAAAGGAAGTGTGTGATGCTATGGCATCAAGTCTGAAGGTTAGCTATCAGGAAGCCGAGATCGGCTATCTTGCTATGCATATAGAAAGGGTAAGTGATACTGAAGAGTAAAGACTGATATGATGTAAAGGAGAGAGGTACTATTAAAATGAAGACAATGAAGAAAAGACTACCGGAAACAACGACTAATCCAGAGATCCAGGAGTGGGAGATTGAGCACGCAGCACTTGCAAGAAAGGCTGCATCAGAGGGCATGGTACTGCTCAAGAATGAAAATTCTATCCTTCCGCTTGCAAAAGAGACTAAGATCGCATTATATGGATCCGGCACAGTTGTTACCATAAAGGGCGGTATGGGATCCGGTGATGTAAATGAGCGTTACTGCGTAAGTATACGTGAAGGCTTGGAAAAAGCTGGGTTTACTATCGCAAATCCAGAGTGGTGTGACGGCTATCAGAAGCTTTATGATGAGAAGCGTCAGCTTTGGATAGACGACATGAGAGATTTCTCAAAGAAGAATCCCGGAGAGTTTTTCCAGTACTATGCAGATAATGTCTTTGAAAGACCGGTAGGCGACTGTCCGACAGAGTGTCAGGCAGATGTTGCTTTGTATTGTATTTCAAGAAACGCAGGAGAAGGCGCAGACAGAGATGCACAGAAGGGCGACTACTACCTTAATGACGGTGAAAGAGAGATGCTCAGAGAGGTATGTAAGCTTTATGACAATGTTATAGTTGTCATAAATGCCGGCGGACTTATCGATCTGTCTTTTCTTGATGAAGAGCCTTCAATAAATGCAGTCCTTCATATTTCACAGCCGGGTATGGAGGGAGGAAATGCTGTTGCGGATGTTATTTCCGGAAAAGTATCTCCATCCGGCAGGCTTACAGATACATGGGCTATTGACTATGAAGACTATCCATCATCAGCAACATTCTCACACAACAACGGAAATGTTGATGATGATAATTACACAGAAGATATTTATGTGGGATATAGGTATTTTGATACATTTGACGTACCTTACAGGTATGGCTTCGGATATGGTATTTCTTATTCAAGCTTTAGCGTAGCTGCTACAGGTCTCGAGCTTGGTGAGGACGGAAAGAGCTTCAGGGTAAAAGCTGATATTAAAAATGTCGGTAAATTTGAGGCAAAAGACGTTATTCAGGTTTATGTGAGCGCACCTCGTACGAAGCTCCAGAAGGAGTTCAGAAGGCTTGTAGGTTTCACAAAGACACACTCACTTAAGAATGACCGTTCAACGGAGATTGACGTAAATATACCGGTTGAGAGACTTGCATCTTTTGATGAAAGCACACATGAGTGGAAGCTTGAAAAGGGCATATATATTGTCTGGATCGGAGAATCTTTAGATGATTCAAAGCCGGTTTATGGTTTAGAGATCAAGGAAGATACTGTTCTTTCAAAGGTAAGAGCTATCTGCCCTGTAAAGGATGAGTTTGACAGACTTGACCTTTCTGAAGTTGAAGCAAAACTTGAAGAAAGGTACGAAAAGGCTCTTAAAAAGGTGCACGAGAGCGGTAAAATTGTAAAATTTGAAAATCTCAGTATTGAGTGCAGTGACCTTACCAGGATCGCTGAAAATGAAGAGATCGACGATAAGGAAGTACTTGATATAGTTGAGAAGCTCAGCATCGATCAGCTCTGCCATATGGTAAAGGGTGACAGTGATGTACAGTCTGGTGGAAATCTCGGAGCTGCCGGAGACAGTATGCCGGGAGCAGCCGGTGAAACATCTGCTGCAGCACTTAATGAAGGCGTTGCAAGGATCATACTTGCAGACGGCCCTGCAGGTATCAGACTTCAGAAGTACTACTATGTAAAGGATGGAAATATTGTAGATGTTCCTTTCCTCTTTAATATCGAGGGAGGAGTCCTTTATCCTGAAGCAGAGAACCTTGAGGGAACACGCTACTACCAGTATTGCACAGCTATTCCTGTTGGTACACTTCTTGCTCAGAGCTTTGATCTGGATCTTATCAAAGAGGTTGGAGATATGATCGGTGACGAAATGCACCGACTTGGAGTTACTCTCTGGCTTGCACCGGGCATGAATATCCATAGGAATCCACTCTGTGGAAGAAATTTTGAGTACTACTCAGAGGATCCGCTCCTTTCCGGACTTATGGCATCAGCCATGACAAAGGGTGTACAGAAGCATGCAGGTTGCGGTACAACAATTAAGCATTTTGCATGTAACAATCAGGAGGACAACAGGACAGAGGCAGACAGCCGTGTTTCTGAGAGAGCACTTAGAGAGATATACTTAAAGGGGTTTGAGACAGCTGTAAAGGAATCACAGCCACTCAGCATCATGACAAGCTATAATCTCGTGAATGGTGTTCATACAGCAAACAGCAAAGATCTGATCACTCAGCTCCTTAGATATGAGTGGGGATTTGAGGGACTTGTTATGACTGACTGGTTCACAACAAACTCCAGGAGATGCAGCGCAGCAGGATGCATGAGAGCAGGCAATGATCTTATCATGCCGGGTACACCTGGAGATGATGAGAATCTTCGAGAGGAGCTTAAAAACGGTACTCTTGAGGAGAAGGATGTAAGAGCATGTGCTGAAAGAGTTATCAGGACTATCCTTCAGTCTGAGATGTACGAGGAAGTAGAGTAAACAATTTACAAAACTGTTCTTTTAAAAAGACATGCGGAATTTATGTTGACAAAAGATAAAAATTTGATACAATGTAATTGTTCACAAGAAAAATAGTATTTGATTTGTATTATAGATAATATGATCGATGAAAGGAGCAATTATGGTAAAAAAGGTTAATGATCTCGTAGAGGCTAAGGCAGCAAAGTTCGCAGTTATAGATTTTTCAGCACAGTGGTGTGGACCATGTAAGATGATGGCACCTGTACTTGAGGAAGTTTCTGAGTCAATATCTGATGTCAGCTTTTTCAATATTGATGTGGATGAGGCAAGAAATGAGGCTGAGGAGTTCAGTGTAATGAGCATTCCGCTTCTCGTAGTATTGAAGGATGGTAAGGAAGTTTCAAGACAGGTTGGTTTCCAGCCAAAGGAAAACGTAGAGCAGTTTATTAAAGATGCAATAAAATAATAAATATAAGTTTTTTAGAGAGCCTGATACAGTTTTGTATCAGGCTTTTTGACAATATATACAAAAAATATGCATAAAAATTGATGTATTTTAATTGGTTAAAGCGTTGAACAGACAAAGTTGATATGTTATAATTTTAAATTGTCTCTCATTTAGAAAGAGATGAGACATTGGATTTATATTAAGGAGTGATTAAAATGCAACAAGAAGAGTTTAAGCCGTTTGTGCCTGCTGATAAAGTTGTGCCTGAGATAACGGTAACATCAGTAGTAGTAGGTGTATTATTAGCTGTAGTTTTCGGTGCTGCAAATGCATATCTTGGTCTTAGAGTAGGTATGACAGTGTCAGCATCTATTCCTGCTGCTGTACTTTCAATGACAATTATCAGACTTATCATGCGTCGTGATTCTGTACTTGAAAATAACATGGTACAGACTATCGGATCTGCAGGTGAGGCTGTTGCTGCCGGAGCTATTTTTACAATGCCTGTTCTTTTCCTTTGGGCAAAAGAGGGACTTATAGAAGAGCCTGGTCAGCTTACTATCACAGCGATCGCTATGTGCGGTGGTATCCTTGGAGTAGTATTCATGATACCTCTTCGTAACGCACTTATTGTTAAAGAGCATGGAGTACTTCCTTATCCTGAAGGAACAGCCTGCACAGAGGTTCTTTTGGCAGGTGAACAGGGCGGATCAAGTGCTAAGTCGGTGCTTGCAGGTCTTGGAGTTTCTGCAGTAGTTAAGCTTATTGTAGATGGATGGAAGGTTGTAAGCAGTGTTATCACTATCCCTGTTAAGGGCATGAAGACTGAGTTTTCAGGCGAGATCTATCCGGCACTTATCGGTGTAGGTTATATCTGTGGTGCCCGTATTTCTTCATTCATGTTTGCAGGTGGTTTAGTTGGATGGTTTGTGCTTATCCCTGCAATCGTTACTTTTGGCGGAGATACAGTGCTTTACCCTGGTACAGACACTATCGCAGCTCTCTATGAGGCAGGCGGTGCAAGCAAAATCTGGGGTACTTATATAAGATATATTGGCGCTGGTGCAGTAGCATGTGGTGGTATCATCAGTCTTATCAAGTCTCTTCCAACTATCGTTATGACATTCGGAGCCTCTATGAAGGATCTCAAGGGCGGTTCCGGTGTAGATTCAAAGAGAACAAATAAAAACCTTGATTCAAAGCTTCTTGCTTTGATCGTACTTGCGATCACTGTTGTACTTTGGCTTCTTCCGGCAGTTCCTGTTAATCTGCTCGGAGCGATACTTATCGTAGTATTTGGTTTCTTCTTTGCAACAGTATCATCAAGAATGGTAGGACTTGTAGGAAGTTCAAATAACCCGGTATCAGGTATGGCTATAGCTACTCTTCTTTTCTCTACACTTATTCTTAAGGCTTCAGGTCTTACAGGTGCAGCAGGAATGGTTGGTGCTATCTGCATCGGTTCTGTTATCTGCGTTATCGCAGGTGTTGCAGGTGATACTTCACAGGATCTTAAGACTGGATTCCTTCTCGGAGCTACTCCGGCAAACCAGCAGATTGGTGAGCTTATCGGTACAGTGGTTTCTTCTCTTACAATTGGAGGAGTACTTCTCCTTCTTGATAAGGCATGGGGATTTGGAACAGAAGAGCTTTCTGCTCCACAGGCTATGCTCATGAAGATGCTTACAGAGGGTGTTATGGACGGAAATCTTCCATGGACACTTGTATTTATGGGAGTGTTTTTTGCACTTTCTATGGAGGTGCTTCATATTCCGGTACTTCCTGTAGCTATAGGACTTTATCTTCCACTTGAGCTTTCAACAACTATCATGCTCGGTGGTGTTGCCCGTTTCTTCGTTGATAAGTATTCTAAGTCTGCAGATAAGAATTCTGAGGCAAATGGAGGTATTCTTTTCTGCTCAGGTCTTATCGCCGGAGAAGGTCTTATCGGTATCCTTCTTGCATTGTTTGCAGTTATCGGATGGGATAAGGTAATTGATATGTCAGCTAAGTTTAATACAGGTACAGTTGGTGCAGTAGTAGTACTTGCATTGATCGTTGCACTTGTTATGAGAGCAGGACTTAAGGATTCAGGTAATGGTAAGTAATAAGAATTTTTTAGATTTTGTACCTGTCTGCAATGAATGGGTAAGTTTTGACAGCAATGAAAAAGGCGAGCTTTTGCTGGTTGTACAGAACAAAGGGTTTTACAATAGGATAGCTCAGATGTTCTTTAGGCGCAGCAAGGTCTCCGAGATCGAGCTTGATGAGATGGGAAGCTTCGTGCTTCCCCTCATTGATGGCAGACGAAGTGTTTATGAAATAGGCAAGTCAGTCAAAGATCATTTTGGCGAAGCGGCTGAGCCATTGTATCCAAGGCTCGTAAAATATATGAAGATATTGCAGAGCTATAAGTATATTTCATTTGATAAAAGTCAAAAGAAATAATATAGGAGGAAGCCTGTTATGAGTATGAACGAAATTCCTGCAGCTGAAAGAGTACACATTGCGTTTTTTGGACGCAGAAATGCTGGTAAGTCCAGTGTTGTAAATGCCATTACCGGGCAAAACCTTTCAATAGTTTCGGATACTCCGGGCACTACGACTGATCCCGTTCGCAAGACCATGGAGCTTTTGCCGATGGGACCGGTCGTGATCATTGATACTCCTGGATTTGATGACGAGGGAGCGCTTGGCGAGGAAAGAGTCCGTAAGACAAGAGAGACACTTCAGCGCACAGATGTTGCTGTTCTCGTGCTTGATGGGACAAAGGGCATCACAGAATGTGATAAGGAGCTTATCGGACTTTTCGATGAGAAGAAGATTCCATATATAATCGTGCACAATAAGTCTGATCTGACCGGTTTTGAAGCAGGAGTGGTCACAGATGATAGCAGAACGGGCGAAAAGCTTCCTATGGCTGTCAATGTGAGTGCTCTCACAGGTCAGGGAATATGGGATCTGAAAGAGTGTATAGCTGCTACGGGAAAGAGTACTGTCAACAGGCGAAAGCTTATCTCTGATCTTGTTGAATGTGGTGATGTGGTCGTGCTTGTCATACCGATCGATGAGTCGGCGCCTAAGGGCAGACTCATACTGCCACAGCAGATGGTCATACGTGATCTTTTGGAGGTGGGAGCACTTCCTATATGTACGCGTGAGACCGAGCTTGATAAGACACTTAAGAGTCTTGGAAAGGCTCCAAAGATGGTTGTGACAGACAGTCAGGCCTTTGGCAAGATAGAGAGCATCGTTCCTCGTGAAGTTCATATGACATCTTTTTCTATTCTTATGGCAAGATACAAGGGCACCCTTGCAACACAGCTTGAAGGTGTACATGCTCTTGCAGGGCTCAAAGATGGCGACAAGGTGCTGATCTCCGAAGGATGTACCCACCACAGGCAATGTGGCGACATAGGAACAGTAAAGCTTCCAAACTGGATAAAGAATTTTACAGGAAGGGATATCTGCTTTGAGACTTCTTCCGGGCTTTCATTTCCTGATGACTTAAGAGTATATAAGCTTGTGATCCATTGCGGAGCTTGTATGCTCAATGAAAAAGAAGTCGTATCAAGGATAGAAAAAGCAAAGAGTCAGGGGGTTCCGGTTACAAATTATGGAACTGCCATAGCATATCTTCATGGTATCCTTGACAGAAGTTTAGAGCCATTAAATCTATGAATAATCGTGAATTAATAGAAAAACTTAAAACAGAAGGTATCCTTGAACGAGAAGAGTTTAAGTGCCTTTTGGGCGAGATGACTTCAGAAGATAAAGAGTTATTATATAGCTGTGCCCGGGAAATTCGGGAAAAACACTATGGAAAAGATGTTTATCTGAGAGGTCTGATCGAGTTCACAAATTATTGCCGCAATGACTGCTTCTATTGTGGTATCCGCAAGAGCAATTTAGCCGCTGACAGATATCGCCTTACTAAAGAGGAAATCCTGGATTGTACTGACAAGGGATATGAGCTTGGATTCAGGACTTTTGTGCTGCAGGGCGGAGAGGACATGTTTTACAGTGATGAGGACGTGTGTGATCTTGTAAGCTCCATCAAAATGCAGCACCCGGACTGTGCGGTCACACTTTCTATAGGTGAGAGAAGTAGGGAAAGCTATCAGAAATATTACGATGCGGGAGCGGACAGATATCTTCTGAGGCATGAGACGGCAGATCCTGTACATTATGCAAGGCTTCATCCATCAGAGCTTTCTGTAGAAAACAGGAAGAAGTGCCTTTATGACTTAAAGGAGATAGGATATCAGGTTGGTGCAGGCATAATGATAGGCTCGCCATATCAGACTGATGACAATGTAGTTGATGATCTGATATTTATGAAAGAGCTTGAGCCGCATATGATAGGGCTTGGCCCTTTTATACCGCATAAAGATACGCCGTTTAAGGATGAAAAGGCAGGAACACTGGAGGACACACTTCGTCTGCTTGCGATAGTCAGGATAATGTTTCCTCATGTACTGCTTCCTGCCACTACTGCACTTGGTACGATTGATCCACGTGGCAGGGAAAAGGGCATACTTGCAGGTGCGAATGTTGTAATGCCAAATCTTTCGCCTAAGAGTGTACGTGGTAAATATCTGCTTTATGATGGAAAGATCTGCACAGGCGACGAAGCAGCAGAGTGCAGATCCTGTATGGAACGGCGTATGGAAAGCATAGGCTATAAAGTTGTAGTTTCACGAGGTGACTATAGGTAAAGTTTCTATGAGTTTTTCCTTGTCACTTCTACTTAGCTGCTTTATATGCCATTCTCTTGACATGGCATCGTTTTTATTATCAAACTCTTCAAAATAAACAAGGTTGCATGGACGGCGCCCGCGTGTATAGCGGGCGCCTTTTTTGTCATCTGTATTATGCTCAGTAAGTCTGCGCTTCAAATCTGTAGTGTAGCCGGTATAGAGTGTATCATCAGCGCAGCGCAGGATGTAGCAGTAATGTTTTGCTGTATTTTTAGCCATGGCTTATAACTCGCTTGTACCTGCAAGATAGTCTATAAACTGTTGTGCGCTTCTTCCGGAGAATCCGCCATGATTCATTTCCCATACTCTTGCCTTTGCTATAAGTTCTTCCTCTGGGATAGTGATCTCAGGGTAGCGTTTTGCAAGCTCAGTAACTATATTGAAGTACTCTTTTTGTGAAGGCTTGAAGTAGCTGATCGTTACACCGAAACGAGCAGCGAGTGAGAGTTTTTCCTGCATGGTATCACTGCGATGTATCTCGTCGTCAGACATGTCGCTTCTGTCGCCCCACGTTTCACGTATGAGGTGACGACGGTTGGATGTGGCATAAATGAGTACATTGTCTGGACGGGGCTCGAGACCACCTTCTATTACAGCCTTGAGATATTTGTACTCAATCTCAAATTCCTCGAATGAAAGATCGTCCATGTATATGATAAAACGGTAGTTCCTATTCTTGATCTCATTTATTATTCTTGATAAATCCTTAAATTGATGCTTATAAACTTCTATCATACGCAGTCCGGCAGGGTAATACTGATTAAGTATCGCCTTGATGGAGGTGGATTTTCCGGTACCCGCATCACCATAGAGAAGAACATTATTGGCTTTTTTGCCGGCAATGAAGGCTTCTGTATTCTCTATAAGCTTTTTCTTCTGTATCTCATATCCTACAAGGTCATCAAGCTGCATATTTCCGGTATTCGTTATAGGAAGCAGAAATTCACCATCCTCGTCGTCATTTACGCGGAAAGCCTTATTCAGACCGAACTTGCCTACACCATATCTGCGATAGAAGTCTGTAACGGTTTCATAAAGTTCTTCAGCATCAGATGTTTTTTCGAACTTCTCGGAAAGCTCCTGCACTTTTTCACTTACACTTTTGTTGTATATCTGCTCGCTTTTCATTACGGCTTTGTAATTTTCGATGATGGAAAAGCAGTTTATATTAAGTACTTTTTCAATAGCAGAAAAATCATAGTCAAAAAGCTGCTTGAAAATGACCAGATCGTTTTTGGCAAATTCCTTAACTGAGCCGTCTGAAGCTCCGACCTTCTCGGAAACAAGAGTGAATGGAGTTTCTGTAGTTGCAAGGAGATAAGCAAGATAGTTGTGCCAGAGATTTTTATTGAAACCATATTTGGTGGCAGTGTCTAATAGCCTGTTTATCTCACCTAAAATTTTAGTGATAAGCACGTCTTTGTCATAATGATCATTATCAAAGTCCCTACAGATGTCAGAGAGCTTGAAAAGTATGCTGTCAGATGGGATAGAACGGTAGATGATGAGTTTTGATGTGAGATTGTACATAATACGAGCCTCCTGTAAAACGTTAATGACAATCATAATTAGGAAATTTTTGGTTTATAATATCTTATCATACCAATAAAATGGTGGTTTGGTCAAAGGTAACAAAAAGTGTTTCGAAAACAGGGTTGACATAATGAGAAGTCAATAAAATTTATTTGGAATTATTCGACCTGTTGTGTACAAACTACAATGTGCATTTTGTCAATTTTTTACAAAATTTAATTTTATGTATTGACTTTTGATTGAGAATGTATCAATATGTATACATATACATTTTGTTTATATGGGGATTTTATGGATATTAAAGCTCACGCTAAAATTAATCTTGCGCTCGATATCGTTGGAAGAAGGGACGACGGTTATCATCTTGTAAGGATGATCATGCAGAGTTTAGAGCTGCATGATACTGTCAGCATTAAGAAAAATCCATCAGCTTCAGAAGTTAATAAGATTACAATACACACAGATTCAGACCTTGTAGAAGATAATGAACATAATCTTGGTTATAAGGCAGCCAGGATCATGTGTGATAGATTTGATATAAAAGATGATATTGATATTAACATCGTAAAGAGGATTCCTGTAGCAGCAGGACTTGCGGGCGGCAGTTCAGATGCTGCTGCTGTCCTTAAGGGAATGAACGAGTTGTTTGAACTCGGTCTTTCTACTGAGGATCTTCAGGATATCGGACTAAAGCTTGGTGCTGATGTTCCTTACTGCATAGTAGGTCATACTATGCTTTCTGAGGGTATAGGAGAGGTGCTTACTCCTGTTCCTTCAAAATTAGGAGCTGCATATATATTACTGGCTAAGCCATCGAGAGGTGTATCTACGAAGGAAGTATATCAGAAATATGATTCTTCCGAGCACGAGATTCATCCTGATGTAGATGCTGTAAAAGAGGCTATCGAGAGTGGAAATCTGCCACTTTTAGCTGAAAATCTTGGAAACGTACTTGAGGATGTGACGATCCCTATGGTTTCTGAGATAAAAGAGATCAAGGACAAGATGCTTGACCTTGGTGCTGTCGGCACTTTGATGAGCGGCAGCGGACCTACAGTTTTTGGTATCTTTGATGACAAAGATAAGATTGATAAGGCTGTAGATGTGATCAAAGAGAGTTTTACTGATACAACAGTTATCAGTACTACTTGTATATAAGTGAGCGAGTTTATCCGTTTACTAAATTATGAATATTAAAGGGGCTCTATATTTTTAAGGAGGGTAATTATGATGATGACCAAAAAAGTAATCGAATATGATTACAAGCAGGATGAAAACGATGCATTTCTTCCATTGAGAGACACTGTTTTCAACCAGCTCAGACTTCAGATTCTGCACGGTGAGCTTAAGCCGGGTGAGAGACTTATGGAAGTTGCTCTTGCAGAGAGACTTGGAGTTTCCAGGACACCTGTACGCGAAGCTATCAGAATGTTGGAGCAGGAAGGTCTTGCAGTTCTTTTGCCAAGACGTGGCGCACATGTAGCAAGCATTAATGAGAAGCAGCTTGAGGAAATGCTCGAAGTACGTCGTACACTTGAGACATTTACAGTAAATGCCGCATGTACACGTATCACATACGAAGAGCTCAAGGAGCTTCGCAGACTGAATGAAGATTGTGCAGAAGCTATCAAGGCAAGAGATGTCATCAGGATTGCTGAGACTGATCTTATATTCCATGAGGCAATAGCCAGATACGCTGGCAACACAAAGATTGAGGATATCCTTTACAGACTTAAGGAGCAGCTTTTCCGTTATCAGTATGAATATCTTAAGGATACTCAGGACTATGACAACCTTATCACTGAGCACAACATGATCTGTGATGAGTTTGAGCATGGCAATAACGACAGAGCAGTAGAGATCATTAAGCTTCACATTGATACACAGGAGCTTAGTATCTATCATCATCTTAAGAACGAGGAAAAAGTCGAGGAGAAGTTTGATCGCAGATGAAAAAAGACGTTATGGTCACGGTAAGTGGCTTGCAGATGACTGATACCGGTGATGATACTGTTGAGGTCATAACAAACGGCAAGTACTCCCGCAAAGATAACAAGAGCTTTCTCAGATATGAGGAAGTTTCTGCGGAGATGGGAGCTACAAAAACCGTTATGTCATTTGACGAGCATACTCTTGAAGTGACCAGGCGCGGAGCGGTTCAGCTTCACATGGCATTTCTGCAGGGGCAGAAGACCATGACAAATTATGCTACACCATTTGGGTCACTTTTGGTTGGCGTAGACACGACTAAATATGTTGTAAAAGAGACTGAAGACTGCATAGATATCATGGTAGAGTACTCATTGGAACTCAACCATGAGTTCATTGCAGACTGCAGGCTTAAAACTAAAATAACACCGCGAAATGCTAAATCCTGAGGACTCCTCAGGATATTTAGCGTATTTAAAAATATGAGTGAGATGTAAGGTATGATTAAAGGTGCCGATATCGGCTGGGTATCTATGCTCGAAGCACTTGGCATTACCTATGTCGACGAAAACATGGATAAGACAGATCCTTTGGATCTGCTGAAAAGTTATGGGATCAATACTGTGCGTTTGCGCCTGTTTGTTGATCCACCGAGCAGTTGTTATTGGAAAAAGACAAATGATGAGCGCGTGATGCTTGGTTTTTGCGACCGTAAAAATGTTATAAAAATGGCTAAGCGTGCTGCAGAGAAGGACATGTATATCATGATCTGTCTGCATTATAGCGATCATTTTGCTGATCCGGAGCATCAGGATATACCTAAGCTTTGGGAAGCTGCAGATGATGTCTGGGCATGGGGGCTTATTCAGGAGCATACGGAGAAATTCATGGAGCTTCTGCGCGATGAAGGAATTTCACCGGATTTTGTCCAGGTCGGTAATGAGATAAATAACGGTATGCTCTGGCCACTCGGTAAGTATCCTGAAGAAAAGCGTACTTTGGCTAAGTTTATAGCTGCAGGGTATGACGCAGTAAAGGGTGTATTTCCGGATGCAAAGGTGATAACGCATCTTGCAGAAGGACAGGATAAGGCTAAGTTCCAGGAATTCTTTGATGATATGCTTTTGACATATGGTGCAAAGACAGATGTTATAGGAATGTCCTATTATCCATACTGGACAGGAAAGCCGTATCAGGAAACTATCAAAGATCTGACTATGAATCTTATGAAATGTGCATCCAAATATGATAAGGATGTCATGATCTGTGAGATTGGTGGTCTTGAAGATAAGCCTGAAGAGACTTGCGAGATGATCAGTAAGGTAATGGAGTCGATCGAGATGGTTCCTAAAAACCGTGGATTGGGCATTTGCTATTGGGAACCGGCAGTATGCAAAAAACTTTTACCTGACAGCTATCCGCTTGGTGCGTGCAGGATGGTTGAAAAGAACGTACTACAGTTCACAGAGGCGATGGATGCCTTTAAGGATGAGTAAAAAGGTTAATATATAAAAAAGAAGGTCGATCATCATCGGCCTTCTTTTTGTTTCATTATAATGGCTTAGCACCAGCTTTTTTCTGGATATCTTCTTTCCAAAGCTGGAACTTTGACTTTTTCTTCTCGGGTGCTTTCTCTGTAGTATTCCCGTGTATACCCTTAACTGCAGTGATGTGGATACCACCACCTACTGTAGCTTTAACTTCCTTTTTAACAGGTATAGCATCAAAAACCTCTTTGCTGTCGCAGATAAGAGTAACTATCTGTGACTGTACCTTAGCTGTCTGTGGACCGCCTGCCATACGATTCTGCTTCTGGCTGACCATTGTCTGGAATCCACCGATCTTTGCTTTAACGACCTGTACCTTTGCGCCCTGTCTCCACTTTGGTATCTGTGATGTGACAGCCTCAGGCAGACCAGCATCTTTAATCTTCATAACCTTTTTGTCAATTATGAGAAGTGGCATGGTGACTGATGTGGCGTCGATTGCAGCCTGCCCCTCTGCCTGCTTCTTTTCTAAACGCCGCCCAAGAAAATAAAGTGCAACTATGGCAGCGATAAGTACCACCAAAATAACGAGTAGAACAATTGTTACCGTATTCACTTAAAAACCTCCTTATAAGCCTATATAAAAGTTAGTTTACCACGTTTTAACCTTGTGGTAAAGAAAGATTTCTTAGTTTAAAAAAGATTGTCTTTGGTTTTTGTATAAATTGACATTCAATTAGACATTTAAGTGCACAAAAGTATAAACAATAACCTAAAGTATTAGATTTTGAACTATTTAAATTGATAATATATGCTATAATTACACAGTAAATAGTCTCGTGTTTGTGTTTTGTGTACGACCAAAAACATATAGGAGGTATGATTCAATGAGAAGCAAAAAATTCAATAAGGCTGTTGTAGGAATTGTTGCAGCTGTAATGATGGCCAATGTGCCTACCGCAGGGTTAGTTGTAACTGCGTTTGGAGGAACTTCAGCAGCAGAAGAGCGTGTGAAAGACGCTGAGAAAGCATTGGATGATGCAAAGGAGAAAGCTAAGGAAGCTACGAAGGACGCACAGGATGATGCCAAAAAGGCAGAAAAGAAGGCTAAGAAAAAAGCCGAGGATGCTGTAAAGAAAGCTGAAAAGGAACTTAAGGATGCACGAGACGACGCAAAGAAGGCTGTAGAAAAGGCTGAAAAAGAAGCCAAAGATAAGGCTGAGAAGATAGCTGAAGATGCTAAGAAGAAGGCTGAGGATTATGAGAAGACTCAGAACAAGATAAAGAAAGATGCAGAGGAAAAGGCTGACAAAGCAGCTGAGAAGGCTAAGGATGCAATAAAGGATGCAGAGGATGCAGCTAAGGAAGCTGCAAAGGATGCAGCTGATGAGGCTGAGAAGATCGCAAAGAAGGCTGCTGATGATGCAAAGGATGCAGCTGATAAGGCTAAAGAGGACGCTAAGAAGGCCAGAGATGATGCAAAAGACGCAGCTAAGAAGGCAAAGGAAGATGCCGATAAGGAAGTTGAAGACCTTGATAAGGTGATCGAGAAGGCTAAGGATGCTGTCGATGATGCAAAGGATAAGCTTGATAAGGCTAATGATGATAAGAAGGCTGCAGCTGTAATAGCAAATCTTGAGAAGAATCTTGAAGATGTAAAACGAGATACAGCTGATAAGATCAACAAAGCAGAGCATGATAAGAAAGAAGCGTATGCAAAGGCTGACAAAGAAGCACTTGAAGCTTCACGTGTAGCAGACGAGAAGATCTATGCTGCAAACAAAGAAGCAGCAGAAGCAGCATATGCAGCATATGTTCAGACAAAGAAAGCTAATGAAGCTGCTGCTGAAGCAACAGCTAAGGCTGCAAAAGAGGCTGCAGAGAAGATCGATAAGGCAAATGCCAGCACTAAGGCAGCAAATGAAGTTAAGCTTGAGGTAGCAACAATTGCTTCAAGAAGATCTGCAGAAGCTTATGATGCTGCAAAGAAGGAAGCTGCAGAAGCTAATGCAGCTGCAATCGAGGCTATTACAAAGGCACAGAGACTTGCAAATGAAACAATAGATGCTGCTACAGCTGAAAAGAAAGAAGCTGTAGATAAGGCAAACCGCGAGGCTGAGGCTGCTGTTAAGGCAGCAAATGAAGCAACCGAGAAAGTAAAGGCTGCTTACGAAAAGTATGTTGAGGATGCTCAGAAAGAGTATACTATTGCTTATAAGATCTGGAGAGGAATTAACTAAGTAATGATTTATAAGGGCTGACGCACTTATTACAAGGGCGTCAGCCCTTTTTTTATTTTATAGATCAAATACTTTGACAATTCTGTGGAAATGCTTTTAATAATACAAGATTTGTGCTATAAATAGTATAGTTGCGCGTTTTACGCGGAAAAGCAAACGAACGTGGATTCGTTTACTATAAATACTAGAAATGCTGCTTCACAGGCGGCAGTGGAGGAATATCATGAAAAAATTATCACTTCTTATGGGAGCAGTATGCGCTTCTGCTATTCTCATGACGGGATGTGGGGATCAGTCCCTTGCAAATGTTAAGGCATCAAAGTATGTTACACTTGGTGAATATAAAGGTCTTACGGTTTCTGTGAATGATACTGTTGTTACAGATGAGGATGTTCAGGAAGAAATAGATTCAGAGCTTGAGGCAAAGGCTACTTTAGAGCCTGTTACCGGAAGGGCAGTAATAAGCGGCGATACAGTAAATATTGATTATGTGGGCAAAAAAGATGGTGTTGCATTCCAGGGTGGTACAGCCGAAGGATACAACCTTTCAATCGGCTCACACTCATTTATAGATGGTTTTGAGGATGGTCTTATCGGACATGAGGCAGGTGAGAAAGTACTTCTTAACCTTACATTTCCAGAGAACTATTCAACAGAGGAGCTTGCAGGACAGGCTGTAACTTTTGATGTTACTATCAATTCAATTAGCGAGAACGTTGTACCTACGCTTACTGATGAAGTTGCAAAGGAGATCAATTCTGAAGTATCTACAGTAGATGAGTACCGTGCAGCTGTAAGAAAGGATCTTGAGGATACAAAGCAGAGAACTGCAAAGACAATGGTATATTCTGATCTGCTTCAGACAGCTATTGACAATGCAGAGATCGTTTCTGGAAATAAGCTTCCAAAGTGGCTTGTGAAGGAAAATGCTGATTCAGAGAAGAGCAGTTTTGAGTCAAACCTTTCTGCTTACGGTATGACGCTTGACAGCTATCTTTCAAATGTTGGAATGACAGAAGACGAGTTTAATGAGCAGATCACTCTCTATGCTGAGACTATCGCAAAGCAGCAGCTTCTTGTAAGAGCTATCGCTCAGCAGGAAAATATTGAGATCACTTCTGATGATATATCAGAGGCATATCAGAGATATGCAGATCAGTATGGCTATGATTCAGCTGATTCATTTAAGGAAGCTATAAAGAACCGCAGCGGAGAAAGCACATTTGAGGAAGCAGTCTTTACTGAAAAAGTAGAGGAGTTCCTTTTTAAGAATGCAAATATTACCAACCCTGAAATGGTAGGCTGGACAGTAGAATAAATTGGAGGAGATAAAAATGGAAAAATTAGTTGAGATCAGGGAGCTTTTTAAGAACAGAGAGAGCTACATCGGAAAGAAGATCAGTGTTGGCGGATGGATCCGTACAAACCGTGATTCAAAGACTTTTGGTTTTGCGGTTATCAGCGATGGTACATTTTTTGACACACTTCAGATCGTTTATAATGACAAGATGTCAAACTTTCAGGAGATTGCAAAGATAAATGTTGGAGCAGCTATCATTGCAACCGGTGAGCTTGTAGCTACACCTGATGCAAAGCAGCCATTCGAGATACAGGCAGAGGAAATAGTTATTGAAGGTGCATCAACACCGGAGTATCCGCTTCAGAAAAAGCGTCACACTCTTGAGTTCCTTAGAACTATGACACACCTCAGACCTCGTACAAATACTTTCCAGGCAACGTTCCGCGTACGTTCACTTGTAGCTTACGCTATCCACAGATTCTTCCAGGAGAGAGGATTTGTGTATGTACATACACCACTTATCACAGGTTCTGATGCAGAGGGTGCTGGTGAGATGTTTCAGGTAACAACACTTCCTCTTACAGAAGTACCAAAGAAAGAGGACGGAAGTGTTGACTTTGAAGAGGATTTCTTTGGAAAGCCAACCAACCTTACAGTTTCAGGTCAGCTTAACGGTGAGACATTTGCGCAGGCATTCAAGAAGATCTACACATTTGGACCTACATTCAGAGCAGAGAATTCTAACACAACAAGACATGCAGCTGAGTTCTGGATGATCGAGCCTGAGATCGCATTTGCTGATCTTGAGGATGATATGCAGCTTGCAGAGGATATGCTTAAGTACATCATTAAGTATGTTCTTGAAGAGGCTCCTGAAGAGATGGCATTCTTCAACAATTTCGTTGATAAGGGACTTCTTGACAGACTTAACCACGTACTCAATTCCGACTTTGGCCGTGTTACATATACAGAGGCTGTTAAGCTTCTCGAGGAGCACAACGACAGCTTTGAGTATAAAGTATCATGGGGATGCGATCTTCAGACAGAGCATGAGAGATATCTTACAGAGCATATTTTCAAGCGTCCTGTATTTGTAACTGACTATCCAAAGGAGATCAAGGCTTTCTATATGAAGGAAAATCCAGACGGAAAGACAGTTGCTGCTATGGATTGTCTTGTACCTGGCATTGGTGAGATCATCGGCGGCTCACAGCGTGAGGATGATTACGATAAGCTCCTTAAGAGGATCAAAGAGCTCGGTATGAGAGAGTCAGATTATGACTTCTATCTTGACCTTAGAAAGTATGGCTCAACAAGACATGCGGGCTTTGGACTTGGCTTTGAGAGAGCTGTAATGTATGTTACTGGTATGGAGAATATCCGTGACGTACTTCCATTCCCTCGTACAGTTGGCACATGTGAGCTGTAAGTATTTTTGAGGTGTGAGTAGATGAAAAAGCAAGTTTGTGCTTTACTGAGTGTGGGACTGGCGCTTTCACTTGCTACAAATGTCATGGCATCTAAAACTACATCACAGATTGAAAAGGAGCAGGCAGAGTCAAAAAAGAAGCTGGAGACTGTAGAGGAAAAGGCTGATGCTATCCAGGAAGAAAAGGAAAATGCCCAGCTTGCTGTGAATTCATCCCGTCAGAAGTTAGTAGAAGTGTGGGCTAACGTTGACATTATAGAAGATGAGATAAAGGATAAAACAGATGCCATAGCAGAAGCTGAAAAGGCATATGATGATGCCGCTGTGAAAGAGTCAGCACAGTATGATGCTATTAAAAAAAGAATCCGCTATATGTATGAAAATGGCGGGACAGATTCTTCATATTTTGAGATATTCCTGAAAGCAACGGATTTTGCGGATTTTATTAATAAAGCGGGCTATGCAGAGCAGCTCTATGAGTATGACCAGCGTCTCCTTAATAAATACAGGCAGACTAAGGAAACCACCAAGGCGACCAAAGACAGGCTTCAAAATGAGCTTGATGAAATGTCTGAGATCAAGGAAACTTATGAGGAGCAGTCAGGAGAGCTGAAAAAGACTATAGAGGAGCAAAAGGCTGTAGTTGATGACTTTGACAGTGAGCTTGCAACGGTGAAGTCAGAAGCAGCAAAATACAAAAAGGAGATCCAGTCACAGAACGAGGAAATCCGTAAGATAGCCGCTGAGGAAGAAGCTAAACGCAAAGCTGAAGAAGAAGCTAAGCGAAAGGCTGAGGAAAAGGCGGCCAAGAAAGCGGCAGAAGAGGCGAAAAAGGCAGCAGATGCTGAGAAGAAAGCAGCTGATGAAGCCAAGAAAGCAGAAGATGCTGCCAAGAAAGCTGAGGATGAGGCAAAGAAGGCAGCTGAGGATGCCAAGCGTTCTGAGGATGAAGAAGAACGTAAAGCAGCTGAGGAAGAGAAGAAAGCTGCTGAAAAAGAGTATGACAGCGAGCAGGAAGATGATGAGGATGATGATTCCTCAAAGAAATCTTCTAAAAATGATTCCAAAAGCTCAGGATCTTCAGGCTCATCAAGCTCCGGCGGCAGTGCTACGGGAAGCGCTATTGCTTCGTATGCGACGCAGTTTATCGGCAATCCTTATGTTTCCGGTGGTACAAGTCTTACAAATGGTGCGGATTGCTCGGGATTTACAATGTCGGTATATGCTCACTTTGGAATAAGCATACCACGTAATTCCGGGGCACAGGCTGCTATTGGTACGGCTGTGTCATTCTCTGATGCAAGGCCGGGAGATCTGGTCTGCTATCCGGGACATGTCGGAATATATATTGGAAATGGAAATATTGTCCACGCTTCGACAGAAGCTACCGGTATAAAAGTATCACCGGCAACATACAGGACAATTTCAACGATAAGAAGAGTTGTATAAATTAAAAGCCCAGTGCGTAAAAGCACTGGGTTTTCTACTTTAAAGTGTGCTATAATGGGAACATGAGTGAAAGAAGAAAAAGAAGGAATGCCCGACTTGCGGCATATTCGGTTTTTATGACCTTTGCGTCAGCTGTTTTGCTAGTTGTAGCGCTCTTGTCAGTACGTAAAGATCTGTTGTGTGGGGAGGAGACACGCGAGGTAAACGCGCTTTTAGAAAGTGTATCCGCGGATTTTGAGGTACTTAAAGAGGAAAACACTGAGCTTGCTAAGGCAAATGAGGTATTGCAAAAAGAGAACAATCTTTTAAACGAAACTTCAACAGGGGCAAAATTCAGACAGAAAATGAAAAGTATGCTGCAGTCTGGAAGCAGTACTACACAGGTTATCAAGTATTTCTTTCCGGACGAGCTTATATATACTGATCAGGGAAGTTTCTTTTTTCAGCAGATAGAGGAAAATCTTGCTAAAAATGGTTATCTGGCATCAAACTTCAGACAGAATTCTGATGGTGATATGGAGTATATTCAGGATGACGAGGTTGTATCCATCAAGGGTATCGATGTTTCGAAATATAACGGGAATATTGACTGGGAGAAGGTTGCAGCCGATGGCGTGAAGTTTGCGTATATAAGATGCGGCATAAGAGGATATGACAGCGGCAAGATAGTAGTAGATGAGAATTTTGAGAAGAATGTAGAAGGAGCAAAGGCGGCTGGCATAGCTGTCGGCACATACTTTTTCAGTCAGGCTGTAAATGTTGAGGAGGCAGAGGAAGAAGCGGCAACAGTGCTTTCACTGCTTCAGGACAAACAGATCGATTGCCCGATAGCACTTGATGTTGAAAAGGTTGAAGGAGCATCTTCTACTCCAAGGACAAGCTCGCTCACTGCTGACGAGTACTCTGATATTGCGCTGAGATTTTGTGAAAAAATAAAAGAAGGCGGCTATACCCCTATGATATATGGCAATATCAAGACATTTTTGATGCTTCTTGATATGCAGAAGCTAGAGGGTGTTCAGAAGTGGTTTGCGGGCTATATTTCTGATGATAATATAACTCCGTATTTTCCGTATGAATTTAGGATATGGCAGTATGCATCAAAGGGTAAGGTTGACGGTATAGAAGGTAATGTCGATATGAATATTGCATTCTATTGATCTATATAAATAAATGAATTAAAGAAGGAGATGGATATGTCAGAAGAGATAAGTAAACTTCAAGAAATAGTAAATGGCGCACACAGCATTGTATTTTTTGGCGGCGCAGGTGTATCTACCGAGAGTGGTATCCCGGATTTCAGATCTGTTGACGGACTTTACAATCAGAAGTATGATTATCCACCCGAAGAAATACTTTCGCATACTTTCTTTGTGCGTAAGCCGGAAGAGTTTTATAAGTTTTACAGGGATAAGATACTTATGGTGGATGCGAAGGAAGAGCCAAAGCCAAATGCTGCTCATTTGAAACTTGCAGAGCTGGAAAAGGCAGGCAAGCTCTCAGCAGTAGTCACACAGAATATTGATGGACTTCATCAGGCAGCAGGCTCAAAGACAGTATATGAGCTTCATGGCTCTATACATAGAAACTATTGCACAAGCTGTCATAAGTTCTTTGATGTGGATTATATGCGAAAGGCTGACGGAGTGCCAAGGTGCGATGAGTGCGGAAGTATAGTCAAGCCTGATGTAGTGCTTTACGAAGAAGGACTCGATGATGAGACTATAGATGGAGCAGTAAGAGCCATCAGAAATGCAGATGTGCTTATCATAGGCGGAACAAGCCTTGTGGTATATCCGGCAGCAGGATTCGTAAATTATTTCAGAGGAAGCCATCTTGTACTTATAAATAAGGGAGAGACAGCTCAGGATAAAAATGCTGATCTGTGCATTCATGACAGTATAGGCAAGGTGCTCGGGAGCATTACAGTCTGATGGATACTATAGAAGCAGGACAGATCGTCCAGATGAAAAAAAAGCACCCGTGCGGCAGTGATGAATGGGAAATATTGCGGGTTGGAGCAGACTTTCGGATGAAGTGTAAAGGTTGCGGACGCCTTGTGATGATACCTCGAAAGGACGTAGAAAAAAACATAAAAAAGTTTTTATAAAAATACTTGCATTCACCTTCTATCTATGATAAAGTTTATCTTCGTGGTATATCCTTGCTCGCGCAAAAAGTGCGAGCCAGAAGTCCAAAAGGAGGTAGAAAGATGAACAAATATGAGTTAGCCGTTGTCATCAGCGGAAAGCTTGAAGAGGACGAGAAGAATGCAGTCCTTGACAAGGTAAAGGCTCTTGTTGAGCGATTCAACGGAAAGATTACAGCTGTTGATGAGCAGGGCAAGAAGAGATTTGCTTACGAAGTACAGAAGATGAAGGAAGGTTACTACAACTTCATTAAGTTTGAGTCAGAAGCAGATACTCCAGCTGAGATTGAAAAGCGTATCCGTATCATGGATAATGTCGTACGTTACCTCATAGTTGTTGATGACGTTGAAGCAGTAGCTCCAAAGGCACCAAAGGCTGAAGAGAACGCTGACAACGAAGCAGCAGCTGAGTAATTTTGGTAACAAGACCATTTTGTAAATAAGGAAGGAAGTAAGGTTTTATATTATGAATAAAGTTATTTTAATGGGGCGCCTTACAAGAGATCCGGATATTCGTCATTCACAGGGCGATAATGGAATGGTTGTAGCGAGGTATACACTTGCTGTTGACCGCCGCTTTAAGAGAGACGGTTCTGATCAGCAGGCTGATTTTATCAGCTGTGTATCCTTTGGCAGAGCAGGCGAGTTTATTGAGAAGTATGTTCACAAGGGAACTAAGCTTGTAGTCACAGGAAGGCTTCAGACAGGAAGTTATACCAACAAAGACGGACAGAAGGTCTATACGACTGATGTTGTATCAGAGGATGTTGAGTTTGCAGAGAGCAAGCGTGCCTCAGAGTCTTATGACGGCGGCACATCATACAGTGCTCCAGCACCATCAAGTGCGCCAATGGCAGCAGATGATGGATTTATGAACGTTCCTGATGGCATCGACGAAGAGCTTCCGTTTGCTTAAGATTAAGATGGAGGTTAAAGATTATGCCATATACAAAGAACAATGATCGCGCTGATGCTCCAGCAAGGAGAAGAGGCGGAATGCGCAGAAGAAGAAAGGTTTGCGTATTTTGTGGTAAGGACAACGTAATTGATTACAAGAACGTAGCACAGCTCAGAAAGTATATCTCAGAGCGTGGAAAGATCCTTCCAAGACGTGTTACAGGTAACTGTGCAAAGCACCAGAGAGCGCTTACAGTTGCTATCAAGCGTGCAAGACACCTTGCAATGCTTCCATACGTTGTAGAATAATTCGTATTGCAACTTCAATCCGGCATGTGGTTTCGCATGCCGGATTTTTTGCTTTAAAAAACTTCTGATGCATGATAGAGTAAAGTGGAATGCCGACAAATAACACTGTGTTTTATATTTAGGAGAGTTATTATGATAAGAAGAGCAAATGTGAGAGATATAGAAGGTCTTAACAGATTATTAAAGCAGGTACTGAATGTACATCATGCAGGTCGTCCGGATATATTCAAAGGGGATGCTGTGAAGTATCATAATGATGAACTTGTAGAAATAATAAATGATGATAATAGACCGATATTTGTGTCGGTTGATGAAAATAATTATGTTGAAGGCTATGCTTTCTGCGTAGTGCAGCAGCATATTGGTGATAATATTCTTACGGATATCAAGACACTGTATATAGATGATCTCTGCGTTGATGAAAGTATCCGAGGAAAACATATCGGAAGTCAACTCTTCAATTATGTGAAAGAATATGCAAAGAATGAGGGATTTTATAATCTCACCCTGAATGTCTGGGCTTTAAACGAAAATGCTCAGAGGTTTTATGAGGCCATGGGACTTGTTCCACAGAAGATTGGAATGGAGACTATATTACAATGACAGTAGAAGAATTTTTTGAAGAAGTTATAACGGTAAAAATGACTCACGAGCGGGATGCGATAGATATAATAGATCAGACGCTTCTGCCGGGGACGATTAAGAGGATCACACTTAAAACCAGGGAAGAAATCTGGGAGGCTATCAAAAAACTCAGGGTGAGAGGGGCTCCTGCTATCGGAGTTACTGCGGCATATGCAATGGCACTTTTAGCATCAAAGTATGAAGCTGAGGATTTTGAGGCATTTTACGGCAAATTCAGCGAAGACAAGGATTATCTTGCTTCATCAAGGCCTACGGCGGTCAATCTGTTTTGGGCGCTCGACAGGATGGACAGGACGGCAAAAGACAATAAAAATAAATTGATAAATGAGCTTAAAGATATTCTGTTTGCGGAGGCTCAGAAGATCCGTGATGAGGATGTCCAGATAAGCAGAAATATTGGTGAGATAGGTTTTGGAATCTTAAAGGACTTAAAGAAGGATGGTCAGACTATCGGCATAGAAACACATTGCAATGCCGGAACTCTTGCTACTGCAAAGTACGGCACAGCCACAGCTCCTATGTATATAGCACTTGAGCATGGCTGGAAAGGCAGCGATATGCATGTATACTGTGATGAGACAAGACCGCTATTGCAGGGAAGCCGTCTTACAGCTTTTGAGCTTATGAGATCCGGAATAGAGACTACTGTGCAGTGTGATAACATGGCATCTATACTGCAGAAATCGGGAAAGATAGATGTTATCTTTGTGGGTTGCGACAGAGTGGCACGTAATGGTGATGCTGCAAACAAGATAGGCACAAGCGGACTTGCGATAATTGCAAAGCACTACGGTATTCCGTTTTATGTGTGCGCACCAAGCTCTACAATAGATGCAGGTACGGCTACCGGAGCTGAGATACCGATAGAGATGCGTGATGGTGAAGAAATCACTGATATGTGGTACAGCGAGCCAATGGCACCAAAGGGTGTTGAAACATTCAACCCTGCCTTTGACGTGACTGACCATGATCTGATCACAGGTATCATCACTGAAAAGGGATTGTGTCAGGCACCGTATGAAGAGGCATTTAAACAACTTGGGATTATTTAAGGATGAGAGAGGCATAAATAATGGGCAGATTTTTTAACTATGACGGACCGCTTTTTGGTTTTTTGGACAAACTCGCTAATTTGTTTATATTGAATGTACTATTTCTGATATGTTCAATCCCGATATTTACGATCGGTGCATCATGGACAGCGTTATACTACATGACGATGAAGATCGCGGCTGGTGAAGAAGGATATGTTTTTAAGGGCTTTTTCAAGGCTTTCAAGGATAATTTCAAGCAGGCTACGGTTATCTGGCTTATAATGATGACACTTGGTATCTTATTCAGGATTGACTTTTATGTGCTCAATTATACGAGAGCAGGCGCCATGATGGTTATAAGGGTTTTGATATTTGCGCTCCTTATAATATGGATGTTTGAAATATCTTATGTATTTGCAGTTTTGGCTAAGTTTGATAACACCGTCAAGCAGACAATGAAGAATGCACTGCTTATGAGCATACGTCATTTGCCATTTACAGCAGCACTTTTTGCAATCTGGGCAATAGCAGGTGTTTTAGTGTATTGTTTCTTCTATCAGATGATACCGGTTGTCTTTATTTTGGGCTTCTCATGTATTGCCTACTGTCAATCGTTCATTTTCAACAATATTTTTGCAAATTATATACCAAAAGAGGACAACTAAAAATAGTTAATCTGTATAGGATTTCAATTTTTTTTTGGTGAACACTAGCATGTTCAGAAAATGATACCTTTGCTATAATTTACACAATCAATAAATTCGATTGCTTAATTATAAAGGGCGATAACTTTTAGGAGGAAATTATGGCAAGCTTATCACTGACACATGTATGTAAGAAGTATCCAAATGGCTTTGAAGCTGTTAAGGATTTTAATCTTGAAATTGCTGACAAAGAGTTCATCATTTTCGTTGGACCATCTGGATGCGGAAAATCAACAACACTTAGAATGATCGCTGGACTTGAGGAGATTTCTTCAGGTGAGCTCAAAATTGACGGACGTCTTGTAAACGATGTAGAGCCAAAGGACAGAGATATCGCAATGGTATTCCAGAACTACGCTCTGTATCCTCACATGACAGTATATGACAACATGGCATTTGGACTTAAGCTCCGCAAGGTTCCAAAGGATCAGATTGATAAGCAGGTTAGAGAAGCAGCTCAGATCCTTGACCTTGACAAGCTTCTTGATCGTAAGCCAAAGGCTCTTTCAGGTGGACAGAGACAGAGAGTAGCTATGGGACGTGCTATCGTACGTAATCCTAAGGTATTCCTTATGGATGAGCCTCTTTCAAACCTCGATGCAAAGCTTCGTGTACAGATGAGAATTGAGATCGCAAAGCTTCACCAGAGACTTGGAACCACCATCATCTACGTAACACACGATCAGACAGAGGCTATGACACTTGGTACCAGAATCGTTGTTATGAAGGACGGTGTTGTACAGCAGGTTGATACACCACAGAACCTTTATGAGAAGCCATGTAACCTCTTCGTTGCAGGATTCATGGGTTCACCACAGATGAACTTCCTTGATGCTGTAGTTCGCGTAAATGGCGACAAGGCTACACTTGAGGTTGAGGATAATGGCAAGAAGCACAATATCCCACTTCCACCAGCAAAGGCTAAGAAGGTTATCGAGGGCGGCTATGACGGAAAGACTGTTACATTCGGTATCAGACCTGAGGATGTATATGATTCAGAGATGGCAGTTTCAACACTTCCAGCTGATGCATCATTTGAGACATCTATCCGTGTTTACGAGCTTCTTGGTGCTGAAGTATTCCTTTACTTCGATTTTGCTGGCTTCAGCATGACAGCACGAGTTGATCCTCGTACAACAGCTAGACCAGGCGACAAGTGCAAGTTCGTTATCGATACAGAGAAGATCCACGTATTCGATAAGGAGACACAGAAGGTTATCACAAACTAATCTGTCCTCTAAAAACTGAATTTTTTATAAGATTTAAGGCTAGTCATTTGACTAGCCTTTATTTTTGCTTTATAGTAGACTATTAGGGATTTAATTTCAGTTCGTTTTTTGAGAGGTAGGATTATATATGATTGCAAATCAAGTCATAAACTCATGTATCAATGATCTTAAGGAGATATCAAGAGTTGACTTCGCAGTGTTGGATCTTGATGGTACTGTAGTGGCATCTACAGACGATGCTATTGCGGTAAGACCACTTAGTGTACGCTCTTTTATCGACAGCACGGCAGATTCACAGGTGATAGGAGACAATCATCTTTTCAGGATAAAAGATGAAGATATCACTATATATGTTTTGGTAGCTACAGGCGTATCAGAAAATATATATATGATGGGAAGGATTGCTGTAAGCGAGCTTGAGCATCTTCTGGTGGCTTACAAAGAGAAGCTTGATAAGAATAATTTCTACCAGAATCTTCTTTTGGATAACATGCTTTTGGTTGATATATACAATAGAGCCAAGAAGCTTCACATCACAGTAGACGAAAAGAGGGCAGTATTTATCATTGAGCCTACAGTAATGAGTGATAATAACGGTATTGATATAATTAAGAGCCTGTTTTCTGATGCAGCGGGGGATTTTGTTACTGCTGTTGATGAAAGAGAAGTTATCCTCATAAAGAATCTTGATAATGTAAGAAACTGTGAGGAAGAGCTCAGACGTACGGCAATGACCATTGTTGATATGATGAACACTGAGGCTATGATGAGTGTTCGCGTTTCATATGGAAATGTTGTAAACGAGATACGTGAAGTATCTAAGTCATATAAAGAAGCTAAGATGGCACTCGATGTAGGAAAGATTTTCTACGAGGAAAAGAGCGTGGTAGCATATGATTCACTTGGAATCGGACGACTTATCTATCAGCTTCCTGAGAATCTTTGTCACATTTTCCTTGAGGAGATATTTGGAGAAAATATCCCAGATCATATGGATGACGAGACACTGCTTACCATCAACAGATTCTTTGAAAATAACTTAAATGTATCCGAAACCTCAAGACAGCTCTTTGTACATAGAAATACTCTTGTATATAGGATCGAAAAGCTTGAAAAGGCTACAGGTCTTGATATCAGAAACTTTGAGGATGCACTTACGCTGAAGATAGCATTGATGGTTGTAAACTACCTCAGATATCTCGATATGCGTGATTATTATTAATTATGACAGACGACGAAAGATTTATGAAACAGGCGATTACGCAGGCGAAAAAGGCATCTCGCATAGGCGAGGTGCCTATCGGCTGCGTTATCGTTTATGAAGGAAAAGTAATAGGCAGGGGATACAATCGCAGGACAACGGATAAATCTACGCTTGCCCATGCGGAGATCGCTGCAATTAAAAAAGCAACAAAGGTTATGGGTGACTGGAGGCTTGAGGATTGCACGCTTTATGTGACGCTTGAGCCGTGTCCTATGTGCGCTGGTGCCATAGTACAGTCACGTATGAAAAGATGTGTGATAGGTACAATGTCTCCTAAATCGGGCTGTGCTGGATCTATACTCAATCTTCTTGATGAGCCGCAGTTTAATCACCAGGTGGAGATAGAGAGTGGTGTGCTTGCTGACGAGTGTTCCGACATCCTGAAAGTTTTTTTTAAGGAGCTCAGGGTCAAGGTAAAAGCGGAACGTGAGCTGGAAAAACGGGCAGAAGAGATAGACAGCTGATTTGTAACGTATGATAAATTGTGCTAGAATAAATGCCGTATGAAAACTATAACTTATATTAAATATGTTGTTATTCTCATCGTATTGGCGGCAGTATGGCTCGTGCTTGCTGCAAGAGCGTCAGTTGCCTTTACGGAGATGTGTGACAATCATTATTATGAAATATTCAAAAGCGGTGCAAAGGGGTATATCGCGCCGTGGTATACAAACGGGCTCCACGTAGTGGATGAGGGATTTATCTCAGAGCTTGACCGTCTTACATCAGATAAGAATAAAAGCGGAAATGTCATAGCGATAGGATCATCATTAACGGCACTTGAGTTTGATCCGGTAAAGCAGAAGGAGAGGCTTAGAGACAGCTATGATATGTATCTTTTTGTAAGCGGTGGCGGCTCATGGAAGACAAATATCATCCTCGACAATCTTATCCGTAAAAACTATAAGTATACGGATAAAGATATAGTTAAAGTTGAGGTTTCGTATTCCACATTTCGTCATGCATTTGGTACGACTATTGCAGAGTCGGCAATTGATAAATGGGGAAAATATTCCGTAGGAAAGAGCCTTGATATAAAAGAAAAAAATAAGCTGCTTGCTCCTGTATATGACATGAATGTCAATCTAATGCGTATACAGAATGTATGGGAGCTGCTGCTTTCTTATTGTTCTCTTGATGAGAGACGGGCTGGTATCGGTCCTGGAAATTATCGCAACAATTATTTCAATCATGAGAGTGTTGCAGAGAGTTTTTCCATCACCGATGAAAAGGTCTCACGCATAGAGACACAACTTCTTCAGCTTGCTAATGATACAAATGTTGTCGTTGAGTTTTCACCTATGGCACCGGGGCTTAAGGCTACGGAAAGTGGAAAAGAGTATAATCTGTTTATCAAAAAACATATGAAGCCTTTCTGTAAGAAACACGGTATCAAGTATCTTGACTATCGAGGCAAGTATCCTGAAGAAGATTTTGTAGATGGAGCGCACCTTTCTTATGACGCGTCCATAAGATATACACTTAAGTTAGACCATGATCTGAATATACTTATTGATAAAATCGATGGAGAAAATAATGAATAAGAGATTAGATCCAAATGAGTCAATATCAAAAATATTAAAGATGGCTAATGCCCTTGTAAAAAAGCCCGATGAAAATGCCGTGGCAGACAGGACCGGAGAGCCACTTAAAGTCGCAGTTCTTGGAACACATTCCATACAGCATTTTGTAAATGTACTCAGATTATTCCTTGACAGAGAGGGTATATACGCGGATATATACGAGGGAGAGTACGACGGCATAAATATGGATGTCCTTGATGATACATCTGAGCTATATAGATTCAAGCCGGATGTGTGCATTCTGATGATGCGTTACTCTGACGTAAAGCTCGAAAAAAAGGAAGATGTAGATGCAGAGATGGATTACTTAAAAAATCTGTGGTCGCATCTTGATAAGATTACAGGAGTGACTGTGCTTCAGACTAATTTTGCCTTGCCTGTAGTGCGCAGTTACAATGGTCTTGAAGCAGCGTATGAGGAGTCGTTTGGCTCATTGCTTCGCCTGCTTAATATGAGGCTTACAAGCGAGCATCCTACGAATGTACATATTGTGGATATGGAGTTTCTTTCATCATACTATGGCAAGCGGGAGTGGTTTGATGAGGGAAGCTATTTTCTTACCAAGCAGGGCTTCAATATGAAGTATCTCGGGCCTGTTGCGTATGAGACAGCACGTATAATAAAGGCAGTGCATGGTAAGACAAATAAGTGTCTTGTGCTCGATCTTGATAATACAATATGGGGCGGCGTAGTAGGTGATGATGGTGCACTTGGTATCGAGCTTGATCCGCATAATCCTATAGGTGAGGCATACAGATATTTCCAGCAGTACGTTCTTTCTCTTAAGAAGCGTGGAGTTATCCTTGCTGTTAATTCTAAAAATGATGAGGATGTGGCAAAGGAGCCGTTTCTTAAAAATGCGGACATGATACTGAAGCTTGATGATATTGCGTGCTTCTGTGCCAATTGGAATGATAAGGCATCAAATATGCACTATATTGCCAAAAGCTTAAATATCGGAATTGACACGCTCGTATTTTTTGATGACAATCCGGCAGAGCGTGAGATCATCCGCAAGTTTTGCCCTTCTGTGACGGTGATAGATGTTCCTGTCGAGCCGGAAAAATATGTCCGTGCTCTTGATGAAGCTGCTCCGTTTGAGTGGGCTGCTATCACAAAAGAGGACATGGCGAGATCAGATTCATATATTGAAAATGCAAAAAGAGAGGCAATGCAGGCCTCATTTGTTGACTATAATGAGTACTTAAAGGCTCTTGAGATGAGAGGAAAGTGCGGTATAGTCGGTGCAGCTGAAATAGAGAGATTTGCACAGCTTACTAATAAATCCAATCAGTTTAATTTAAGGACACAGAGGTACTCCGAGGGTGAGATATCAGTCATGCTTGGAGATGCAGACACAAGATGTATCTATGTATCTCTTTCTGACAAATTTACTCAGTATGGAGTGATCTCCTGCATTATACTAAGACGGGGAAATGCAGAAAACGGCTTTGGGCCTGATGACTGCTTTATAGATAACTGGTGCATGTCATGCCGTGTCTTAAAGCGTGGAGTTGAAAACTTTGCCTTTGAAACAGTTATAGCTGAGGCAAGGCAGATGGGATGCAAGAGGATAGTCGGTGAGTATATCCGCACCAAGAAAAACAGCATGGTAGAGGGCTTCTATGCACGACTTGGCTTCGAGCCGATGGACAACAGTGACAGAGTTCTTTATTCATATAATTTGCAAAAAGAGGATAAAAAGGAGAAATCATGGATACAAAGAGTAGATTAGAGGAAGTATTTAGAGAAGTTTTTGACGATGAGGAAATTGAGATCACAAACGAGATGACAGCTGATGACATCGAGGAGTGGGATTCTCTTACACATGTGCAGCTTATCGTTGCGGTAGAAGAGGAGTTTGGCTGCAAGTTTTCAACTGTTGAGGTAATGAAGCTTAAGAATGTCGGAGAGTTTATCAATCTGATCGACAGAAAGACAGGAAATGCTTAATTTTTCGGTAGGAAGTCTGGTATTTGCCATAGTTATAATACTGATGCCCATTTTAATGAGGCTTTCATGGAAAATGCGTCCATATATTTTCCTTGCGGTAAATACAGCAATATTTGTATGTACGTTTAATAAAATATATGCTTTTGTCGTGGCAGCTGCATGGATACTGATCCCGTATTTTGCGGCGCCACTACTTGTTTCAACGGATGAGAAAGGCAATAAGTATTTCAGGACGATCTTTTATGTTGCAATGCTTACAGCTTTTCTGTATCTGATGCATTATGACTGGATAGTGATATTTCAGAAGATACCATACTATAAGGCGTTAAAATTTCTCGGATTGTCATATTTCCTCTTTAGGGAAATTGATTATACGATGCAGTATGGGTATTTAAAAGAAACACGCGTAAAGCTCAGTTTTGTTGATTATTTTAATTATGTGACATCATTTTATACCATAATGGCAGGTCCTATACTCCGATATGAGGAGTTTGTGACTGACTTTTACGATGAAACAAAGGCTGAGTTATCTGCAGATGATATAATCTCACAAATGCATCGTGTTGTATTTGGATATATAAAGCTATATGTGATATCTTCTTTCATGTCCTTTATGTCGGGATATTGGTTTGGAAGGATCACAGAGGCAGGCAATATATTTAAGGCAGTGATAATTTATCTCATATTTGCCGCGTTCAATGCAGGCTTTATCTATTTTAACTTTGTCGGATATTGTGATGTTGTGACAGGTGCGGCAAGGCTTGCAGGATTGACACTGAGAGAAAACTTCAACAAGCCTTATATGGCAAGGTCGATGGTTGAGTTTTGGAACAGGCATCATATTACGCTTTCAGAGTGGATAAGAGATTATATTTATAGTCCTATAATCAAAGCACTTCTTAGTGGAGCGTTTAAGAAAAAGCTGTTTCAGGCACAGTGCTGTGCACTCTTTATGACATTTCTGATAGCGGGAATATGGCATGGTACTAATTTTAACTATGTAGTATATGGTCTCCTTGAGGGACTTGGTGTTGTACTATCATCAGTCAGAACGCAGAAACTTAAGAAAAAGTACGGCAAAAAGGGACTTAAAGAATATGAAAAGCGCAAAGGTGTTATCATATTTGAGCATTGTTGGACCTTGATGTATGTTGCTGTTTCGTTCAGTTTCGTAGGCTATGATGTAGTTGGGCTATTGACAGGAGTGGTAAAATAAATGGAAAAGTTGTTTGATAAGCTTCCGAGATGGGCAAAACTTGTATTGTTGTCACTCGAGCTGGCAATAGTAATATATGCGATCTTCATAGGTACGACAACTACGGTTTTATACCAGGGTTTCTGACTTTATAGGATATTTTGATGAAATGCAACAAAAGTACATATATCAGCAACATTTAATTATTTCAAATGAGGGAAAAGGTGAATATAATATGGAACAGAAAAAACCAACATTAGTCATTATGGCAGCGGGAATGGGTTCTCGCTATGGCGGATTAAAGCAGATAGATCCTGTAGATTCAGAGGGCAACAAAATAGTCGATTTTTCTATATATGATGCTCTGAGAGCCGGATTTGGAAAGGTTATCTTTATAATTAAAGAGGAGAACCGCGAGGCTTTCAAAGAGGCAATCGTTGACAGGATAAATGGAAAGATTGATGTAGAGCTTGCTTTCCAGAAGCTCGATGATATACCTGAAGGAGTAAAAATACCTGAAGGCAGAGAGAAACCTTGGGGAACTGCGCAGGCAGTACTTGCTGCAAGAGATCTTATAGATGGCCCTTTTGCAGTTATCAATGCTGATGATTTCTACGGCAGGGAAGCTTTTGAAAAAATGCATGATTTCCTTGTTGAGACTGAGGATGACGAGCTGTATCGCTACTCAATGGTAGGTTTCGTACTTAGAAACACATTGACAGAGAATGGATATGTATCAAGAGGCATCTGCAATGTTACAGAAGATGGTTTCCTTGCAGGTGTTACTGAGAGAACCCATATTGAAAAGGTTGGGGACGCTGCAAAATATACAGAAGATGATGGAGCAACCTATGTTGATCTCACAGGTGATGAGAGTGTTTCCATGAACTTCTGGGGATTTGGTAAGTCATTTATTCCTGAGCTTTCAAAGGCTTTTGAGGAATTTATGAGAAACATTGATAAAGCAACTAATCCTCTTAAAGCAGAGTGCTATCTTCCTGCTGTTGTTGATAGTCTTATCAAAGATGGCAAGGCAAGTGCAAAAGTGCTCAAGTCCAATGACAAGTGGTTTGGCGTTACTTACAAAGAGGACAAGGCAAATGTAATGGCATCAATAGCAAAGCTTAAGGAAGAGGGAGTTTATCCTGAAAAGCTTTGGCAGTAAAGGAGGAGTAAAGATGGCAATACTTTTAACAGGCGGTGCAGGATACATCGGATCACATACCCTTGTGGAGCTTTTGAATGATGGATATGATGCGATCATCATGGACAATTTTTCAAATTCATCACCAAAGGCGATCGAGAGAGTAGAGCAGCTTACAGGAAAGAAGGTCAAGTGGTATAACGCTGATATCAGCAATAGGGATGACCTTGAAAAGATCTTCTCTGAAAACGATATACATGAAGTAATCAATTTTGCATCACTCAAGGCAGTTGGAGAGTCAGTTGAGAAGCCTTGGGAGTACTATAACAATAACATTGGCGGTACACTTACACTTCTTGATGTTATGAGAAAGCACGGAGCAAAGAACTTCGTATTCTCATCATCAGCAACAGTATATGGTGATCCGGCTATAATTCCTATCACAGAGGAGTGTCCAAAGGGAACATGCACTAACCCATATGGCTGGACAAAGTGGATGCAGGAGCAGATCCTTATGGATATGCAGAAGGCAGATCCTGAGTGGAACGTAGTAATCCTTCGTTACTTCAACCCTATCGGAGCGCATAAGTCTGGTCTTATAGGTGAGAATCCAAACGGTATTCCAAACAACCTTATGCCATACATTACACAGGTTGCTGTTGGTAAGAGACCGGAGCTTGGTGTATTTGGAAACGACTATGATACACCGGATGGAACAGGCGTAAGAGATTATCTTCACGTTGTAGATCTTGCCAAGGCTCATGTAAAGGCTATCGATAAGCTTAGGACAAATCCGGGCTGCTTCGTATGCAACCTTGGTACTGGCCACGGCTACTCAGTTCTTGACATAGTTAAGGCATTTGAGAGAGTAAATGACATCAAGATACCATATTCTATCAAGCCTCGTCGTGCGGGAGATATCGCAACATGCTACTGCAGCCCAAAGAAGGCAGAGGAAGAGCTTGGCTGGAAGGCAGAGCTTGAGATTGATGATATGTGCCGTGATGCATGGAACTTCCAGAAGAACAATCCTAACGGATATGAAGATTAAATAAGAAGATTAAATAATAAGAAGAAACACCCACGGTGCTCAGATTTTCCTGAATTCCGTGGGTGTTTTTCCTATCCTTTTTTTGAAGGCTTTTGAAAAGGTGAAGACATCGGTGTAGCCGACCGCAGAGGCAATATAGCTGATGGTATTGTCTGTGTTTTTTAATAGGTCAGTGGCGGTCTTTATGCGGTAGCTCATTATATACTCCTGTATCGTAGAGCCGGTAGCTTCATGAAATAGTCGTGAAAGGTAACTTCTATTCAGATTAAATGATTTTGCAATGTCGTCAACTTTTATATGCTCGGAGTATTTAAGCTGTATATATTTGATGATAGTGCGGACATATTTGAGCTGAAGATTTTCCATGTCATTTTCCTGCTTTACAGCATAGGCTGTACGCAGATAGTCAAGTATCTCATATAGCTTACCTATACAGTAGTATTCGTGGGAATATCCGTAAAATATATCTAAAACAATCTTTTCAAAGTTTTTCTCCGTGCCATTTGAGAGAAACTTAAGCTTATGAGCGGGATCGTATTCATCCCAGCCTACTTCATGGAATACCTCATTTACTATTCTTCCACCAAGATGACACCAGCAATAAAACCAAGGGTCATCATGATCTGCCTGATAAAATGCTCTTACTCCGGCAGGAATATAGAAAAAATGCTTTCCTTCTATATGGTATTTTTTATTGTTTATAATTAAAATGCCTTTACCGGAAATGACATAGTGCAGTATACCTCTGGGTCTGATGATAGGACCGTAGCAATAATCGCTTTTACATTTATATGAGCCTATTTCGTATAGCTGTACATCAGAACTTGAATCGTAATCCAAAAATGCACAGAAGTCAAAGCCTAATCCATTAAATCTGGTATTCATAATACATTTTCCTTTTTATAAATGTCACAAAATGACAAAGACTAATAACATAATAACATTTAATTGTCGGCTTGTCGCTATTAAAATTAACTTAGTTTTTTAGAGAGTAATTAAATCGGAATGAAAACGGAGGATATACTAATATGAAAAAGAGATTAATGGCACTTTGTCTTTGCGGACTGATGGTTTTTAGCCTTGCAGGATGTGGCAGCTCCTCATCAGGAAATGCTTCATCAGGTGATGGTGCAGCAGCATCAGCCACAACAGCAGCGGGATCTGATTCATCAGCAGGCTATAGCACAGACAAGATTACTATCAATATCTGGGACAGCAATCAGCAGGAAGGACTTCAGCAGATAGCAGATGACTGGACAGCAAAATCTGGTGTAAAAGTAAATATTGAAGTTATCGACTGGGATAACTACTGGACACTTCTTGAGGCGGGTGCATCAGGCGGGGAGATGCCTGACGTATTCTGGATGCACTCAAATACAGCACAGATGTACATGGAGAACAATATTCTCTTGGATCTCACAGATTACATCGCAGCAGATGCTAATGTAACTGAGGATAAGTACTATGATGGTGTATGGAAGCTTTACAGCAGCGGCGGAAAGCAGTATGCACTTCCAAAGGATCATGATACTATCGCACTTCTTTACAACAAGGCAATTTTTGACAAGTATGGTGTAGAGTATCCTACAGATAGCTGGACATGGGAAGATATGTATGAGGCAGCAAAGAAGATCACAGAGGGATCAAACGGCGAAGTATATGGCATGGCTATGGATACTTCAAACAATCAGGATGGCTGGTACAACCTCGTATATGACTACGGCGCACAGATAATTACAGATGATCATAAGGGCACTACAATTGGCTCTGCAGAGGGTAAGGCAGGTATGGAGATGGTTCGCAAGCTTCTCACAGAAGGCGCTCCTCAGTCAGTTGTTGCTGAGACAGGTACAGACTCACTCTTTATGTCGGGAAAGGCAGCTATGATCACTCAGGGCTCATGGATGATAAACACATTCTTTAAGGCTGAGAATTCTAAGGATTATGCATGGGCAATGCTCCCATATGCAGATGTAAACGGAAATGGTGCATGTGATGATGGCGAGAGATATTCTTGCTACAATGGACTTGGCTGGGCAGCAAATGCAAATGTAAAGGACCCTAAGGCATGCTACGACTTGATTGCATACTTCTGCTCAGAAGAAGGACAGAAGAAACAGGCTGAGCTCGGCGTAACAATGGGTGGAATGCAGGGTATTTCAGAGGCATTTGCAAGCGCATTTGATGGTATGGATGTTTCTGCATTCACAAGAGCAGAGGAAGAGGGAAACCTTTACTTCCGCCCATATACAAGAAATACAACAGTTTGGGAAGATAAGCTTAAGCAGGCTGGCGGTTTCTTAGATGCTTGGCAGGATCCTTCAAATCCAGCGCTTATGGAGACAGCTTGTGACAATGCACAGAAGATCATTGAGGAAGCTATAGCAGCAGAATAAAACGGCAGCAAAGCAAAAGGGCAGATATAAAAATCTGCCCTTTGTTACAAATATGCTTTATAGAGGAGGCAGAAATGAAGAAAAGGAAGATGACACCTTCGGAAAAAAGGCAGGCTATATGGGGCTGGGCATTCATAACACCTACAATGCTGGGACTTATCATATTGAATTTCTATCCGGCTATAAATACTGTATATCAGTCACTTTGTAAGACGGGCGACTTTGGCAGAGGTAACATTTTTGTGGGTTTAGACAATTATAAGAAGGTAGTTGCTTCACCGGAAGTATGGCAGTCACTATGGAATACCATCAAATATGCTATTATAGAGGTTCCATTGGGAATAGTTATAGCGTTGGTACTTGCGGTGCTTCTGCAGAAGAAACTTGCGGGAAAGACAATCTTCAGGACACTCTTCTTCCTGCCTATGGTATGCGCTCCGGCAGCTGTAGCAATGGTTTGGAAGTGGCTTTACAATCAGCAGTTTGGACTTTTAAATAATATTTTCCATACCAAAGTGGCGTGGATCTCAGATCCAAAGATTGCATGGATAAGCGTCGGAGTCATTGGTGTGTGGTCAATAATAGGTTATAACATGGTACTTTTTATTGCGGGATTGCAGGAGATACCAAAGGACTACTATGAAGCGGCACAGATTGATGGTGCATCAGAGCTCAGACAGTTCTTCAGCATTACTGTTCCACTCCTCAGTCCTACGACATTTTTCATCGTGCAAACAAGGATAATCGGTGCCCTCACAGTTTTTGATCTCATGTTCATGGTTATGGATGTTACAAATCAGGCATTGGGTAAGACACAGTCGATCGTATATCTTTTCTATACTTATGCATTTACCAATAGCAATCGAGGCTTAGGTGCAGCGGTTGTCATGATACTTGTGATATTTATCATGCTTGCAACATTTATTTTGCAGAAGCTTGAAAAGAAATTTGTATTTTACAACTAAGATAGGGGTGAATTGGGTATGAAGTCTAGATATAGAACTAAAAAAATAATCACATACATCGTTCTTATAATAATGGCGATCATAATGATGGTCCCTTTTGTATGGATGATACTGACAGCACTTAAGACCAATCAGGAGGCAATCTCTGTTTCACCTTTCTATATTTTGCCGCATCACGGATGGCATTGGGAGAATTTTGGAAAAGTATGGAAAAGCTATAATTTTATAACACTGTATAAAAATACTATTTTATTTATTGTTATGCGTGTTGTTTGTGCATGTCTCACAGCTACGATGGCAGGATATGCATTTGGAAGACTTGAGTTTCCGGGCAAAAAGATCATGTTTGCCCTCGTACTAATACAGATGATGATACCATCACAGATCTTTATCATTCCTCAGTATCTCATGGTATCAAAACTTCACTGGTTAAATACTACAGCAGGACTTGTTTTTCCGGGCATGGTTACTGCATTTGGTACGTATCTTTTGAAGACAGGATATCAGAGTCTGCCAAAAGACCTGGAAGAGGCGGCAGCAATAGATGGATGCAATATAGGTCAGACCTTCCTTTACATCATGATGCCGCTTACACGCTCATCTATGGTTTCACTTGGCATCTTTACAGCACTTTTTGCTTTCAAAGATCTCATGTGGCCTATGATCGTTTGCAGCAAGGCAGAGACAACATCATTGAGTGCAGGTCTTGCAAAGATGCAGGGACAGTATGGAAGTGATTATCCGGCAATGATGGCCGCAGCGGTTCTTGCAATAGTACCAATGGTAGTTATTTATATTATTTTCCAGAAGCAGTTTGTAGAAGGTATTGCCACATCAGGCGGAAAGCTTTAAGAGGTTTATGTATGTCAATCAGATTTGATGAAAACAACAGGATTTTTTACTTGAACACAGTCAATAGCGAGTATCAGATAAAGATAGATGAGTATGGAGTTGCGCTTCATACATACTATGGCAAGCCTGTAGGCAACACTGATATGAGCTATCTTATCACGGAGATGGATAGAGGTTTTTCCGGAAATCTCTATGAGGCGAGAGACAGAAGAGGAGTTTCTCCTGATACACTTCCTACTGAGTACAGTACTTATGGTGCAGGTGATTTTCGTCTGAGCGCCGCAGGAATAATTGCCGATAATGGCAGCCGCACTTATGATTTGAGATATGTTTCTCATGATATTAAGAGTGGCAAGGAAGCACTTAAAGGACTTCCTTATGTCAGAGCTGAAAAGGACAAAGTAGATACCCTTGAGCTTAAGCTTGAGGACAAGATCATTGGCCTTGAAGTTACACTCATTTATAATGTATTTGAAGAAAAGGACGTAATTACTAGATCTGCAAGATTTGCAAATAAGTCTGAGAAGACTATTACCCTTACAAAAGCAGCATCAATGAGCATTGATATCCAGTATGCTGATCTTGATATCATTGAGTTCCATGGCAGACATGCTATGGAGAGACAGACAGAGCGCAGGGAGCTTGGACATGATATACATGTTATAAGCTCTAAGAGAGGCACAAGCAGCCACCATCACAATCCTTTTGTGATCCTTTGTGACCACAATGCCGATGAAGATAATGGGCTTTGCTATGGTTTCATGCTTGTCTACTCTGGAAATCATGCAGAGGAGATCGAGAAGGATCAGGCTGGCAGCGTAAGAGTAGTAAGCGGTATTTCTGGAGACGGATTTGCATGGAAGCTCGGACAGGACGAGGATTTCCAGACTCCTGAAGTAATCCTTGCATGTACAGAAAATGGTCTTAATGAGCTTAGCTATCTCTATCACAGGATCATCAGAGAGAATGTTTGCCCAGCAGAGTTCCGCGATATGAAGAGACCTGTTCTAATTAATAACTGGGAAGGTACATACTTTGATTTTGATGAAGAAAAGATCATGGGTATCGCAAAGTCAGCATCTGAGATAGGCTGCGAAATGCTTGTTTTGGATGACGGCTGGTTTGGAGTGAGAAATGATGATAATTCCGGCCTTGGTGATTGGTTTGTAAATATTGATAAGCTTCCGGGAGGTATCAAGAAGATTGCGGACTATACAAATTCCCTTGGAATGAAGTTTGGACTGTGGTTTGAGCCGGAGATGGTTAATGAAGATTCAGATCTTTATAGAAATCATCCGGACTGGGCACTTAAAGATCCAGACAGGAAGCCTGTAATGGGAAGAAATCAGCTGGTCCTCGATATGTCAAGAAAAGAGGTTGTAGACTATCTCTTTGACAGTATTTCAAAGATACTTGACAGTGCAAATATTGAGTACGTTAAATGGGATTTCAACCGTTCACTGTCTAATATCTACTCATTTGCAGCGGATACTGAGAAACAGGGAGAAATAGCTCATCGCTTTATGCTTGGTACTTATGATCTAATGCAGAGACTTCGCGAAAGATATCCTAAGATCATGATAGAAGGATGCTCTGGCGGCGGTGGAAGATTTGACGCAGGTATTCTTTTCTATTCACCACAGATATGGTGCTCAGATAATTCTGATGCTATCAACCGTCTGAAGATACAGAAAGGTACTTCCTACGGATATCCGGTAAGCAGCATGGGAGCACATGTATCTGCTTCACCAAATCATCAGAATGGAAGAGTAGTTCCGATAGAAACTCGCGCAATTGTGGCTATGTCCGGAACTTTTGGATATGAGCTTGATCCGAGAAAGCTTTCTGAAGAAGATAAAGCGACTATCAAAAAGCAGATCGAAGAGTTTAACAGATTCTATACGCTTATACAGAAGGGCAGATATTATCGCCTGACAACTGACAGACAGGAAGGCTACTATGTGGCATGGCAGTTTGTATCAGAGGATAAGAGTGAAGCTCTTTTGAATGTAGTAGCAACTGATGTTCAGGGAAATCCTGAGATTCCATTTGTAAGACTTAAGGGGCTTGATGCTGAAGCTGAGTACGAGATCGATTATGTGAAGCTTTCGACTGGCACTACTGCTGAAGGCGGCACAAATAATAGTAAGACAGGCAAGAGCTTTAGCGGAAGCGCACTTATGCATGGTGGCTACGCTACAGGTCCTATGTTTGGAGTATATCCTGCACTTCAGATACATTTTAAGAGGAAATAAAATTAAATTATTTACTATAAAATCGCCAATCATTTGATTGACGATTTTTATAGTTATAGGGTTATTCTATAAGTATAGAAGGTATTTAAGGAGGGAAAAGTATGAAGAACAAAGCACTCGCTGTCGGATTGGCAGCTTCCATGGCGTGTATTAGGGCATATTTTTTATGACATTATTTATTATGGTTTCTGAATCTGCACCGGCTATGTCCAGACCTGTCGCTTTTATATGTTTAACTTCTTTGATGCCGTAAAAGTTATGTGCGAGTGACTTAATATATCCAAATCCGAAATCTTCGGGAACATAATTTCCACCTGCAGTCATAACGTAGTAAAGTTTTTTTGCATTACAAAGTCCTCTGGGTATGCCTTCCGATGTATACTCAAAAGTTATGCCCAGGATATTTATATGTTCAATGTACTGTTTCAAGGCTGCGGGAAATGACAGATCCCAATATGGAGCCGCAATTACGATCGTATCAGCGGCTGCGAAATCTTTGGCAAAATCAAAATACGGATCTGTAAAATTACCCGATGAAATACACAAATCCCTATATCTCAGAAATCCCTCGTTAGTTCTTGGAAATTCGGCATTTACCAAACTGACTTCATGGATTTCGTCGTCAAATTTTGATAATAATTTTTCAGCTATTTTTTTAGTTCTGGATTCAAATCTTACACAGGCATTAACAAACAAAATCATAAGCAACCTCCTTTTTCGTTGCAATAACCCCTCACAGAGACTATTATATGTAATTCCTTCAAAATCGTCTATTTTCTTTTATTATTTTTCCTCAAAATCGTGATTTTTACCTTTTTATTCAAATAGACTGTCAGGATACTGGCTAGCGTAAAGTTTTTGTAGGATTAAATAAAAAAGGGGATTCCTTCATGATATAGTTGTATACGGTGTCCAAGCCAATACAACTTAGATGGAGGAGTCCCCTTATGTTAAATAGTATACAGCATTTTATCGAGAATGGCATACCAAATCTTCAGAAAGCATCAAAAGATTTTTCAGATAACCCAATGGACTTTGCAGGATTTGTAAGCAGAGTAAGGAATGAAGCATTACATATGGCATTGGATTATATATCAGAGACACTCACTACTTGCAATCAGATCCTTAAAGACAGTCCAATGAGAAAAGAAAAATGGGAAATAGTAAGAACA
>JQKK01000020.1 GCA_000746015.1 Lachnospiraceae bacterium MA2020
TGAATAATCTTGACCTGATTGAGCCACCTGTCCGTTAAAAATGAGCCACTATTCCGTTAAAGTATGAGCCACCATTCCGTTAAAGTATGAGCCACCATTCCGGAGCATATTGAGCCAGTTACTTGATCCAATTAAAATGATATTAATGCGCGTACTGCGTAAATTCATTTTAAGGAGGATCACGACTATGACAAAGTATCGTGAAATTCTCAGACTTTATAGTCTGAAATTCAGTAAGCGGAACATAGCTCTATCTGTTCCATGTTCGCGTAACACAGTGTCTAAAGTCTTGAAGCGTGCCGAAGAATTAAATATATCCTGGCCACTTCCTGAAGGCACTACTGATGCCGATTTGGAGAAACAACTATTCTCATCTCCAACATTAGTATCACAAAAGCGTATGCCAGATTTTGACCACGTTCGCAAAGAGCTTCTGAAAAATGGCGTTACTAAAAAGCTCTTGTGGACAGAATATATGGCGGATTGTAAGCAAGCAGGTGAAGATCCATTGATGTATTCCCAGTTCTGTTATCACATACAACAGGATGAGAGTAAACGTCGTGCTACCATGCATATCAATCGTAAACCCGGCGAGCAGGTAGAAGTTGATTGGGCTGGTGATACTGCAAAGCTCGTAGATCCATATACTGGCGAAACTACTGAAGCATATATATTCGTCGGTGTAATGACTTACAGTCAGTATGCTTATGTTGAAGCTTTTCCCGACGAAAAGCAACAGTCATGGATTGAAGCTCACGTTCACATGTATAATTATTTCGGTGGTGTAGCCAAAATCCTTGTCCCTGACAACTGTAAAACTGCAGTAGTTCATAACAAAGGGTGGAATGATCAAAAAATCAATGCAGTTTATCATGAGTTAGCAGAGCATTATGGAACTGCCATAATACCAGCAAGAGTCAGGAAACCAAAGGACAAACCCAACGCAGAAGGCAGTGTTGGTAACATATCAACATGGATAATCGCAGCCCTGCGTAATGAGCAGTTTTTTACCATATCTGAACTTAATGCAGCTATATTTGCAAAGTTGGAAGAATTCAATCATCGTCCTTTCCAAAAGAAAGAGGGTAGCCGATACGAACTCTTCCACAACGAAGAATTACCATTACTGACACCACTACCAGCTACCCAATACGAACTGGCTGAATGTAAGCAAGCCACTGTTCAATTCAATTATCACATATCCGTAGATGGAATGCTATACTCAGTTCCATACGAATACATCGGAAAAAAGGTAGATGTCAGAATTACTAACACTATCATTGAAGTTTTCTATAATTATACCCGTATTGCTTCTCACATGCGCTTATACGGGCGTAAAGGTCAATACAGCACCATTACCGAGCATATGCCAAAAGACCATCAAGAATACCTTGAATGGAATGGCGAACGCTTCCGTAAGTGGGCAGAAAGGATAGGTAAAAACACAGCCAAAGTCATAGATTCAATCCTCCGTTCAAAACGGGTAGAACAGCAATCATACAGAGCCTGCATGGGCCTTCTAAAAATGTCTGATAAATATTCATCAGCACGCTTGGAAGAAGCATGTAGAAAAGCACTTAATTATACTCAGAGTCCTAGCTACAAGAGTGTAAGTAACATTCTTGCCACTTCGAATAATAATTCAACACAGAGTAAAGACAACAGTGCTGACACCCATAAAGGCAGTTCTAAGAGCATCACCAGAGGTGCTGACTACTATAGGAGGAAATAATCATGACCAATCAGGCAACCATAGATAAACTTATCGAAATGAGGCTAACCTCAATGGCTGATGCTTTTCGCATACAAGTTGATGATCCTTCAATGAAAGAGGTTTCCTTCGAAGATCGTTTTGGACTTCTTGTTGATACTGAATACAGTAATCGCAAGAGTAACAGGTTGAAGCGTCTCATAAAAAATGCTGAGTTTGACCAACCATCAGCTAGTATAGCAGATATAGACTACACATCAGGACGAAAGCTCAATAAGGATATGATCAAGCGCCTTGCCACTTGCGAATACATCGTTGATCATAGGAATATCTTTATCACCGGAGCAACAGGTAGTGGTAAAAGCTATATGGCATGTGCTTTAGGCATGGAAGCATGCAAGCATTACTACAACACCAAGTATGTACGCCTGCCAGATTTGCTCATTGACCTTAAGGCAGCTAAGGAAAACGGCACTTACAGGAAGATTCTGGCAAAGTACGCAAATCCGATTCTTCTCATTATTGATGAGTGGCTTCTTTTAAAACCTTCACAGGATGAACAGACGGACATTCTTGAGCTTCTCCATCGAAGAAGAAAGAGATCCTCTACTATCTTTTGCTCACAATACACTAAAGATGGATGGTATGAACAGCTCGGAGGTGATGCCTCGCCTGTAGCGGATGCAATCCTTGATAGAATCATTCATGATGGTTATGTAATCAACATAGTCCCTATAGATCCGTCAAAGGATTTATCCATGAGAGAAGTATATGGCCTATCAGCAACTGACCGTATGTAATTGTTAATGTACAGATAACGCGGTGGTTCATACCTGTCCGGACAGGTGGCTCACGCCACACCGGACAGGCGGCTCCGCCGCAACGGAATATTCATATTCTGGTTTGAGAGAACCATGATTCCATTGGATTGTGGTCCAGATTATTCATTTCCTTAACATGACTGTTGCTGACTGTTCAATCGCAATACCATTCACTTAACGGAATTCTATAAACATGTGAATAATCTTGACCTAATTGCTTCTTAATCAATAGTAAAAAATTCCCGTTTTTCCATAAATTGCAAAAACCGGGAATAATATGTTGTTTTGAATTTTTCTAGTCGTTTTTATTAAAAATATATCTTATATAAGAGATCATAGATACCCCGTACTATTTGACGGTTAACCATATATGTTCAAAGTAGTTTCTCCAAATAAACCTTTGCTATTTCAAAATCCATTCTTTTATCTATATCAATCGATTTCTCACTTGGCATAATATATCCAAAACAATTATCAGCATAAAAATTATACGATGTATCCAATATCCTGCATGCATCAACAATATAAATTGCACCATTCTCACGATAGTGTTTTTCCAAATCTTGTCGACGCATATAATTATACGATGAGGAAGCCAATTCGTTCATACTGCCATTTTCATCCAATTTAAAACACCATTGTACCGGATGATCTACTTCAACAATAGATATTACAGCATTAGCTTGTTTATCATCTAATTTTTTAAATGCTCCAAGTATATCATATGCATCTCTTAAAGGTGATGTTGGCTGAAGTAACGCTATCTTGTCAAACTCTTTACCCACCTTCTTATAATTTTGTAAAACCTCTCTTACTGTATCCCAAGAGCCTGCATTATCAGAAGCCATTTTCTCCGACCTTAAAAAAGGAACATTTGCTCCACAAGCTCTTGCTATTTCGGCATATTTTTCAGAATCCGTAGATACCATAACTTCGCTGAAACATTCCGATTCCAATGCAGCTTTTATTGTATAATACATGAGAGGTTTTCCATTTAATTCCAATATATTCTTATCCTTTAGACCCTTTGAACCACTTCTTGCTGGAATAATTGCAATGTTATTCATATTCACCTCAATTTGCCATATCATAAAACTTTTTCTCAATGATCAAATCTGTTTTTTTCAAAAAATCAGATATTATTCTTATTACTTGTTCCGAAGTATTACCATTTCCAAAGGGTAGTGTAATATTCTTTATCCTTTTTACAAATTCACTTGAAAGTCCTATCTTTATCGCATTGACAATCGCATCAGTCTCTGCATCACATGATATTACACTATCTGCCATCATTCTCCCTTTTTGTCGATCACCAATATTAATTGTCGGAACTCCCAATGCTGGAACTTCTACAAGCCCACTTGAAGAATTTCCTATAACCATACTTGCATATTTTACAGCACTTAAATAGCGCAACATACCTAACGAGTTTACAACAAGCCAATTATCCCTATGCTTAGCTTCTTCATCCCATATTTCATTTATTATTCTTCCTCCAGAATCAGCATTTGCTTTGGTAATAACAAAAGACATGTCATTGTATACATCCATTGCATTTATAAGTGCCCTAACCTGCTTTTCAGCAGTATTATTTTCCATAGTAGCAGGATGAAATGTCACTACACTATAATTACTTTTTATCCCTTCAAATCCAATCTGTTTAGAGAGTTCTTCTCTAGATAAAAGTTTTATATTTAGACAATTCTCAATACCGGGCTCACCTACATTAAATACTCTGTCAGGCTCTTCTCCCATCTGTATTATCCTTTTTGCAGACTGCTCACATCCAGGGAAATGAAGATAACTAAGTTTTGTAATACAGTGGCGTATCGCATCATCAACAGCCCCTTCTGTAACATCTCCACCGCACATGTGAGCCAACGGTATTCCCATCATATGTGCTGCTATAGCAACCCCAAGCATTTCGTACCTATCTCCAAGAACTACAACTATATTGGGAGATATCTCTGAAAAAAGCTTTGCAAATTTTTGAGTTGCAGTCCCCGTTGCTATAGCCATACCCTTTTTGCTATCATCATCAAGAGGTAACTCTACTGTAAAAAAATTATAAAATCCATCAGCAATTATTTCATTCTGTGTATTTCCAAATTTCTCACTCAAATGAGTACCTGATACAACAAGTTGAAGATTTAGGTCATGTTCATTCTTTACTTTAAAAATCAAAGGTCTGAGAAGACCGTATTCTGCTCTTGTTGAGGTAACAATACAGACATTGTGCATCATATTATAATTCCTTCATCTATATTAAATTCTTTCTTTGCCTTCGTTCCCATAATAATATCCCAAGCATTTGCAGGAAGTCCAACTGAACTCCGTTTAACGCAGATATCGTTCTCTTCGATGATTTTCCCGACTGGAATATGCCTTTGGGCTACGATTCTCTTCAATACAACTTGCGATATCTCTATTTCGGAATTAGTCGGCATTTTAATACTGGTTCCCATTGCCTTCTCAACATTCCTTATTGAATCAACCATAGACTTAAACTCATCTGGTTCTGTGCTAGCTATATGATCAGGTCCTTTCATGTTCTTGTCCAATGTAAAATGTTTTTCAATTACTTTAGCCCCCAAAGCAACAGCTGCAATAGAAACCTCAATTCCTTCTGTATGATCTGAATAACCAACCGGCAAATCAAATGCAACTCCAAGCGTTTGCATAGCCTTAAGGTTGACCTTATCCATTAAACAAGGGTAACTTGTCGTACAATGTAAAAGGGTTATATCCTGTGCACCGCCCTCTCTTAAGGCTCTTACTGCACTCTCAACATCACCAAGTGTGCCCATACCAGTACTTATTATTATTGGGAGATTTTTAGTTCCACAGTATCTAAGAAAAGGAATATTATTTAAATCTCCTGAACCTAATTTTATAAAGGGAATACCTAATTCAACTAAAAAATCCAAGCTGACTGTCTCATCAGCAGTCGATGCAAATTGAATCCCAATATCATCGCAATATGATTTGATCTCTCTAAATTGATTAAAATTTAATTCTAAAGCCTTCAACATGTCATACTGTGATTGATTACTTCCCGTATTCTCAACCTGATAAGCAGCTTGTCTAACATCTCTAGTTATTATTTTTTCCGTGATCCATGTCTGAAATTTTACTACATCAGCACCTGCTTTTTTTGCAGCCAAGCAGAGTTCTTTAGCTATATCTACACTTCCATTATGATTTACGCCTGCTTCGGCAATAATCATACATTTTTTTTCAGTCATGATAGTCTCCCTGAAGATCTTTTTCTCTTGTCATAATCACTTCATCATACATAAGCATAATTGAACCTTCATCATAATTTCCCATAGTATCTTGGTTCTCTATTCCACGAATATTATTTTGTATCATTTTAGGAAAATCTACACCTGCACCAAATCCATGTAAATATGCACCACCAAATCTCGGATTTATTTCACTTAAATAATAAACTCCATCTCTATAGAAGAAATCCATATCAACAGGTCCGTAAAATTTAAATTTATTACATATTTCACGAATAAAAGCAAACAGTCGCTCATCCTTAAATGCTATTGTTTTGCTGGCTCCGCCAATTCTAGTCTCTATTTTCTTTTTTAGTATAGCAGCAACAGCTCTATTAGAAATAGCATCTATATAGACATCTGCGTCGCAATCATCACAATTCATCCATTCTTGAATGATGTAATCGTACTTAGGTGCCTCAAATATTTCTTTTAGCATTTCAAACGAATCTACTCTCTCAGCTCCCACACTACCGCTTCCTGAGCGAGGCTTTATAAATACCGGAAATGAAATCTCTCCTCTGTTAAAGCCTTCAACAAAATGCTGAAAACTATCATAAGTCAACACTGTGGCTATATTCTGTTCCTGTAAGTATTTAAACATCTCAAATTTATCGAAACATAAATATGCTGTTCTCTCATCTGGACATAAAGGCAGAATTCCCTTGCTCAAAAATTTGTCACGATTTCTGGCAAGAATAGATATTTCTGGATCAATACAAGTTGTTACTGCTTTTATTTTCTCTAATTCACATATCTTAAAAACCTCATCCATATAATCATCATTATCAATTTTAGGTGTGAGATAATATTTATCAGCAACAAATAATGCGGGAGCGACGCACCAATTGTCAGCAGACACGACATTCGCAGAAGCTCCCAAGCTCTTCTTGAAATCTTTAATAAGTGTAGCTCTTCTACCAGCATTTAAAAACAAATAGCCTTCAGCTGATGGCATATGTGCCATGATACTTTTTTGGATGACCTCAGTTGTATCCCATTTATTTCTAACTAGTTTATAGTTATCCCCATCATATGCATAAACAGCAGGTAAGAAACGTATAAAATTAGGGGTAAGAGCCATAGTATATGCTCCCTCCCATTTAAACCTAATACTATCTCCAATTCTAAGCGTTGGCTCATTACTTAAAACAGTTAATATATCATTTTCCAGACAAGTACAACCCCCGAGCGTTTGTTCTGCAGCAATATCTCTTTCTCCGTCAACACATAATTCATAACTATATTTTGTTTTATGGAAGAAAGGATCTATATCAAGACGGGAACCATTGCAGGTCAGAATCCTCTTCTTATCAACTATCTTCTCATCTATTATGGATAAAATATAATCTACCGGAGATGCAAGTAATGCATTACCGGGCTCCAAAATTACAGTTATATCCTTATTATCAAGATTATCACTAATTGTATTTACATAATCTTCATAACTTGGTTTTCCCGGCATACGACCGTAATATCCACCACCTATATCAATATATGATAAATCCAAATCATACTTCTTAATGATTTTATTTGCATATTGGCATAATGCTTTGTATACATCAGTACTGCGCGTTGAGGTTGTCCGATGAACATGTATACCATTCAATTTAAGTCCTGTCGACCTAATTGTCTCTAGTGCTTCTGCTAATTCGCCATTTTCAGCGTCAAACCCAAACCTACTGCTATCATTTCCATTAGAATTTCCAGGACACAACTCTCCTAGATTTATGTTAATTCGAATTCCAAGGTTATAATTATCACCATCAAATTCTTTTAACCAATCTAATTCCCTCTTTGTTTCAATATTTACATACGCTCCATTTTTTAACGCATCCAAAAAAGAGTCTTTTTTCTTCATCGGACCATTATAAACTATTCGATTTTTAGAGAATCCCACATTAACTGCAAGATTATATTCGTCATCAGAAACCACCTCTGCAAATAATCCGCAGGCACAAGCAAGGCTCAAAAGATAAGGTAAGGAATTTGTTTTAACGGAGTAAGATAACACAGACGACTTAAAGCTTTTACGCAGAGCTTCATTAAATTCATTTACATTATCACAAAACTCTGGTGTATTTATAATAAAACATGGTGTTTCTAAATTCTTCATACTAATTCTCCTATTTATTCTCCATACATTTTTACTCTCATCTTTTCCAACTCTGGTAACTGCCCCATATCCATCCAATCATTTTCACTCACTGGGAATACGGCCACACGCTTTCCTTTTTGGCGTTCCATCTCAACAATATCCGGAAAACCAATTGATACTCCATCCTCGATGTCGTCTATAACCTCTGGTTCAACAATATATATACCTGTGTTTGTCAGGAAGGACATCAATGGTTTCTCCTTCATATCCTCTATTGCACCATTTAAGCCCATCTCTACAACACCGTATGGAATATTAATATTCTTATATGCACAAATCATTGTGATTACATTACCATTTTCCTTATGGAACTTCACCATGCTTTCATAATTAGCAGTCAGTAATGCATCACAGTTAGCAAAAAAGAACGTATCTTTGAATTTTCCTCTTAAAAGACTTAACCCACCACCTGTGCCTAGTGGCTCCTCCTCGTCATACCATGATATATTGTAATCATTTTCATTATCGGCAAAATACGCTTTCATCAAGTCTTTTTTATAATTAACAATAACATGAAACTCATTACAGTTATAAGATTGATACTCCTTCATAATATGCTCAATTATTGGAAGATCCCCAACTGGTATAAGAGGTTTCGGAAGAACGCGTGTAAATGGATCCAATCGAGTTCCTTTACCGCCTGCATTAATAACCACAGGAATATTTAATGAATTACGTTCTTTCCGTGTATTATCACCTGTTTCACCCAAATAAACATCTACTATCTTCTCATTCTCATCCACTAACGGGATGACTACATAATTTTTCTTGTGATATAGCTGTCGAGCTTCTTCAATTGAATGGGCCACACGCGGAGATTTATTTGCTGCATCAACTGACATACTATCCATCTTTCCACCCGCTAGAAGAAAACGTCTAATGTCACCGTCTGTAATGCATCCAAAAATCTTCCCGTTACCATCCGTAAGAAATAATATTCCGTATGAATTAGTATCAATTTTCTGCATTGCTTCAGATACAGTTAAGTTGTCTTTTCCTATAAACTGCTGCAGTTCCCAATTATTCATTAGCCAAACTCCTAAGAAGTGCTTTCACTTCATCTACCACGTACTTAATCTCTTCCTCTGTTATCTGTGTTGTAGAAGGAATGTTGAGAATCCTACTTGCATAATAAGGTGCTTTTTCAAGCTTGTAGGTCACTTCACCCTCATACGGTTTCTGCTCATTGATCAGCCCCCAGATTGGTCTAGTTTCCATTCCCCGCTCACGAAGAGCAATAATAATATCCCTCATAGTAGCCTTGATATAATTCCTATCTATGCAAAGGCTGTAAAACCACTTATTAGAAGCTGTTCCTTCTCTAAACGGCATGAGTTTACCGTACTCAAAACCAGAAAACAGTTTTTCATACAAATCGTAATTCTTCTGCTTTCTTTTAATGAACTCTGGTAATTCTTCCATCTGAGCTACACCAAGCGCTGCCTGAAGGTTTGTCATACGATAGTTATATCCAATCTCATCATGAATGTAGTAATGAGGATCTGTTTTAGCCTGAGTTGAAAGGAATCTGAGATGGTCTACTACTTCCGGCTTATTTGATGTTACCGCACCACCACCACCGGTTGTTATTATCTTATTACCATTAAAACTATAGCATCCAAAATCACCGATAGTACCAGCATACTTATCCTTATATTTTCCCTCTGTGTACTTCGTACCAAGTGCCTCAGTAGCATCCTCTACTACCTTGATGTTGTACTTTTCAGCTGTTTCCATAATAGATTCCATGTCAGCCATATTGCCGAACACATGAACAACCACAAGGGCCTTAACAGGTGCTCCCTTATAGTTAAGTTTCTCTCCATCCCATTCACACTCTTCTTCACAGAACAAGCGAAGCTTAACGGGATCCATGCAAAAACTATCATCACAATCAATAAATACCGGTGTTGCAAACTGATACTTCACAGGATTTACCGCTGCTATGAAAGTAAGAGGCGGGACTATGACAACATCTCCTGGCTTCACTTCCGCTTCCACAAGACTCAAATGTAAAGCAGATGTTCCACTTTGACATACAGCCACATTTGGAACATTTAAGAACTCTGCCATCTTCTTTTCCATCTGTGTTACATATCCGCCTACAGTTGATACAAAAGTAGAAGCAATTGCATCCACTACGTATTTTTCCTCATTTCCCTCAAAATTTGGAATTGACAAAGGTATAAACTTTCCCACGACTTACCATCCTTTCAATGCTTCCTGACAGTTTTTTAATCTATATTGTAAATATCTAATTGCTCAAACTTGTTTTTACATCTTACTATCAAGTGATTTTCCTGTTTCTATGTGCTCGAAATTTGGAAGATAGTCTTTCATAATCCTAACTACTTCTTCCTTAGTTGCTTCCCGTTTTTCAAATTCCGCATTAAGCTCTTTGAACAGCTTCTTAACTCTGCTCTTGTCTGGTATATTCTTTCCAGTGATAACACCTAACGAACTAAAACGATTCATGTCAGCAGTCTCTGTATCTGTTACAAACTCCTCAAATGGCTTCTCACCTGATGTATCTGAAGCAGAATAGTGTACAGGATATAAATTGCTACCATTCTTAAGATTTTCAGCTTTCTCAATCGCTTCTTCATCTGAACTACACTCTAACACCTCATAGCCATGTGCTTTTAGAAGTTCTGTTCCAATTCCATCAAAAGTCATCATTTGTGCTTCTTCAAGCTTAGGGAAGAAAATAGCTCTATTCTCACCAAGGATACATGATAAAAGGCATATCTGTCCTGATTCCTCTGGGCTCACAAAATAACGACGTACATCACTTGGAGCCGAAAGTGGCTGTAACTTCTGTATCCTGGCAATGAAACCTGCCGGAAGTGATCCGTTCGAAAATGCCACATTAGCAAAACGTGCAGTCTTCACAGGGAACTTATCAGAATAGCTGAATATAACATCTTCCATTATACGCTTTGAAGCTCCCATGATATTCACAGGATTCGCAGCCTTGTCTGTAGATACACAAAAGTATTCTTCTGGTGGAAACTCTGATAAAAGATCCAATAACAACTTTGCATGGAGAACATTGTTCTGAAGCAATGCCTCTACGCTATATATATCCTTCTCAGATCTTACGTGCTTATGGGCAGAGAAATTACCAACTATATCGAAACCTCCGCGAGATCGAAACATTTTTTCAAAAACAGGTGATGCAAAATCCATCGGATAAGGGATATAATCATCAGGTACATATATCCCCTTGGTTGATCTAAGATCTCTTGTAAGCTCTGCTAAGGCATTCTCATTTGTGTCAACCACAACAAGCGTAGCTGGTTTGAACGGAAGAATTGCCTTGATAAACGAGGAACCTATTGAGCCGGCACCTCCAATAACTAGAACAGTTTTCTCTTGAATTTTAGATAACAGCGTCTCCTTATGTGACTCTATGTCTGGATAGAACATAGAAGAGGAACGTTTTGTAACATATTGATTTATAAATCGATTTAAATTAAACATTAATTTCTCCTTTTTACAAGGCTTAATATCTTGGTTTTCTTCTTAATTAACAACATGAAAAATATAGTTATGTAACCAATCACTACAGCATATCTCATAACAAAATTTGAATACAAAAACGATATTAAGAAAGTAATCAAAATCATGCTTACAACAACCACTATTACCATTTTATAATTATATGCCTTGCTATAATTTAATCTATATACCAAGTACATATGGACTACTAATAAACATAGATATCCTACCAAAGTTGTATATGCAGCAGCTAAATATCCTATTCTAGGAATCATTAAATAGTTTAATACATAATTAACTAATGCGCCCAAAACACTTGCAAAAGCCATACCTACAGTCTTTTTCTTAAACTGTTCTATATTAACAAACATGGTATACAAAAACTGACATACGCATCCCATCGCAACTGGTGTCATAACATATTTAGCGTCAGCATACGATTCACCGCCAAGAATATATAACAACTCTGGAGCTATTAACATCAGTCCCATGGCTAAAAATGAAAAAGCCAAAATATAAATTCTTGAAAATTTTCTAATAGAATAAAAATCATTAGCTGCCAGCTTTTCACCAAGCCATGGTGCATATGCACTGTTCATTGAAACCATCAAAAGTGTAACTAAAGAACCACATGTATATGCCAGACTATATAATGCAGCATCTTCTGAACCGCACCACTTATTTATCATTATTCTATCCATAGAATTCAATAAATTAAGTGACAACAGATGCGGAATATAAGGAATACATATTGGTATAGCGTACTTCCAATAATCTATTTTTATCTTTTTACCCTTTCCTATAAAAAAAATATAGCAAATTGCTCCAATTATTATCACTGGAACAACAGATCCAAATATACGACCATACAGTTTATCTTTCATTTCCATCACTAATATTACAGATAAAAATGCTGTTCCTAATGACAATATTACACTTGTAATCGCGCTAATTTTGTACTCAAAATAATACCTTTCTCGAGCCTGAAACAAAGTAATTGCAGAAAAGAATAATAAATATATCAACATTGCATTAATACATATCCTATCCATTCCCAAAAAAGTCTCAAAAAAAGTATAAAAAGAATTTGTTATTATAAGCCACGCACAAGTAGAAGCAGTACTCAGTGTTAAAACTGAATATATATATTCATCAAACTTATCCTCATAATCATATTTTGCACTTATCAAAGTGGCATCCAGATTTAAAGTAACTATTATTAGAAATAGCGATGTCCACGATAGATAATTATTGTAAAGACCAAATTCGCTTTTTGTTAATAATCTAGTAAAAATCGGTGTAGTTATGAGCCCAATACTTCTAGTAAAAAAATTCGAAAGGGTGTACAACATACCAGACTTTATAGCTTTTTTGTTATTGTTGTCCATCTGTTATGCTTTCCCTTCCCTTCTGTAGCAATAAAAAACATATAAAAAATCACTATGTCACCTATAAAATACGGAAACATAAGATCCCATGCAGCTCTAAGAAAAAAACCTATAATAATCGCAACAAATATAATCTCTTTTTTTCTTACTAATCTAAAAATGGCTTTTATAACTATTCCAATAATAAGCATACATCCAAAAATCCCATAATGAGCATGAAGTGTCAAATACGAGTTATGAAGGTTACTAAAAAAGCCTCTTCCTATATCCATCATATATATATTCGTACCAAATAGAAAATTCTTTACTACACGTAGAGATTTCCAATATATGTTTATGTAATATAGTCTTGTAGTACCACTGTCAATGCTCGTTCTTTCTCTACCAATTCCTACAAATCGAGAAAAATAATTTTTCATAATATAATCGAGGTTTTGGAATACATAAACAGCTATTGCTATAATTAACAGTGTAATCAAACACTTTTTCCAAAGTTTGACCTCATATTTTGCAAAAATGATATATAAAATATAAATTGCAAGCATTAGACCAGTTGCAATAATACCTCCTCTCCCAATAGCCCAAACCGATGCAACAAAAGCACCTAAAAAAAAAGGTAAAGTCACCTTTTTGGGTACTCTGCTCTTTCTAATCACAGATGCATAAACGAATAAACTTAATATTATAAAAACAGATACATAATTTCTGCTTAAATCAGCAAATAGATTGTACCATTCACCTCTTCTTAAATTTATAAATCGATTTACGATTACATATATTATAACAAACAAGCTCGCTATCTTCCATACTAGTAAATCGTCCTCCAAAAAATACAATGCTCTAGCTACAGCATAATATGAAACAAATATCATTAGGAATGATAAAACTCCCATTGTTCCAGTAAATATTAGGTTAAGAACAGCAGTTGATACAAATACACTGTATACCTGTAGCCTATGTTTATCTACTTTTTTCCCTTTTAATAAAAGAAGTGATACAATTAATCCTAATATAATAGAAAATCCCTTAAAATATATAGAGCCAAACCTACTATCATTTTCTAAAAATAATATAACAAACAAGAAAGCTGCTAAAAATTGCTCTATATTAAAACTTTTCATACCATCATTAAAATTTTTAATCCTCATTTTTTACAACATCCCTCATTTTCCCAAAATCCGAAGGTATCATAAAGTATTCACCAAATACAGACTTAAATCCATCAACTGTTTTCTTTTGTACTTCTGAATAAGTGGTTATTTCTAACAGCATATCCAAAAGTGATATGGTGTTAATGCCAAAAAGTAATTTTGCAGTAACTAGCACTGTACTATCATATCCTATAATATAGTCAGGTTTTCTTTCTAATCTGCTTAGAATAGTCTCCATTGAATATTTACTATTTCTTAATATAACAGCGCCTTCATAATTCACATTAGAATCATCACGTGGATGCTTTTTTATCAAAACATCATACCCTTTCTCTTTGAATAATTTAATACATTCACCAATAATCTTCTTATTGGCTATATCAAAATTTCCATAGATACCATCATCTTGAGCTGTACAAATTATTACATAATGAGAAGAATTATACTCGTCTGTTTGAACATTTAATTTAAATCCAAAATCAGAAAAAGCATATGCATAATTCGAAAATCTTCGAGAATTTTCAATGATTTTATCATTTATTTTTTTGAATAAAAAATAATCTAATATTTGTCCTTTTCGCTTTAATGCCTTTTTTATTATTTTTTCTTCAAGCTCAATTTTCAATGTAGTGAGTATTTTCTTGCCAAAGCCCAATGACATTAATTCCACATAAGCATTGCTATTATTTATGTAAGTTCCAATCCCTTCATCTATTGCAACACAAATTATCCTATGCTCATTCAACCTTGCGATACTTAACTTGCTTGCGAGAGCATAATAATATAACCCAGGAGACAATATATAAAAATCTTTTTCTTGAATTTTATTTCTATTAAATAAAAATTTCCCAAAAATAAAAGGCTCATACTTTCTGTTTTTAGAGCATATCCTAAGGAAAACGAAACTTATACCACTTTTGTCTAAATACTCTGTCGGAATCAGATACCCCCCCCTAGGATTATGCATAATCACAAAAAGACCATCCGTCGGATTAACCTTACACTCCTCAGAGTTAAGAAATGCAATAGCCGAATGAAGATGCCAAGGAGTATACACAAAGGAGACATACTTGTATTTACTATTACTATTAATCAATTCAACTATATCGTCATAAGAATGGTATTCTTCAACATTCATCACTAATTATTTCGATCTCCTCATATCATTTATTTGCGTAGAATAAATCAATTTACTATACATAAAAATTATTTATCCATCCCTGAGCAGAATACGGATAAATAATTTCTCTCTTCAACGGAACAAACGGTCTATTCATAAAATCTCTTAAACAACTCATGTCATCATACCCAAGTAAAAAAATATTATCTCGACAATAAAAATCATAGTTTACTATATTTATATTACTGGTAAGTAGCTTTTTGCCCAAAAAAGTTGCTTCAAGAGCCCGGGCTGTGATTCCTAACTGACCTTCTTGCACAATTTCTAATACAGCTTTTGAATTAAGAATATTCTTAAGAACGTCTTCATAATCAAGATAGTCTTGACGAAGATATTCCTTCCGCTGATAATCATCAATGTTATTAACTACAATATGGAAGTCCGCCTCATATCCTATTTTCTTTAACTCTTCAGCAACATCTATCAACATCTTATATCTTCCTTTTTCTTTTCCAACAAAGAAAACTGAATTTGAATCTGAAAACTCATGCTCATCTTGAAAGAAAAAGAATTGATTGTTATATTTCATCCCATATCTTTTTACATCAGCCTGATTAAATGTCCAATGTTCACAAATACCGTTTGTTTCATCAACAATTTTCTTGTCCTTCTCCGACAAAACTGGATTCCAGTGCCAAAATATTACTCTTTTATCTGTATTACTACAAATATACTTGAGCATCTTAGATGTGTGCAACGAATCAAAAACTATTATCAAATCATAATCAGATATTTTTTTCATCCAATCTCCATACCAAATTCTTTCTAACGGTACTCCATAGTGGGTAAATACTTTTCTCAATGGACTATCAGACTTATAATAGTGCTGCGCTACAACATTTGTACCTACACTTCCAAGCTTATTCAGATAATATTTTTCAAAAGAATTGTAATTATCCTTAAGTATCAATATCTTCCCCATATCCTACCTCATTCTAGGCACTAATTAACCATTATTTATAATACAAACCAAGTAGCTTCTTTGACAATCTAAGAAAAAAATTCAGCAGGATTCTTTTACGCTATCTTCTACCCATATATACTATTTATGCGTCTTTTGCCATTTACGAATACATCCCATACAATACAAACCCAAAAACATTCGTCTTCTTATCAAAAATAGAACTATCTTCCTCGATTTTGAGATTCCCTGCTGAGATGAGTTTCTCAAAGCATCATCAACGATATCCTCATTCAAATATTGATTACATTTTTCTTTTCTTGTTCTATAGCTATAGTTATTATCAGGATTAAAGTATCCACTAATAACAGAAGAAATTACTGCATATAGAATTCTCGTTCTAAGTAAATCATACAATTGAAAATTCTCATTAAAAATATTGTCATTCTTAATATACTTAAAACAATCAATTACCATTCTAATTGTCTCTTCACTATACGATGATGAAATAGATTCTTCGTTATAGGTATAATGATAAAAAACCTCATTAAGAAAAATTGCTGATTTTACCTTACCAAATAACTGAAATGTAAATACAATTCCCTCAGCACCTTGTTTTAATTCTTCATTATGCCATATGTCATACATCGCGAAAATATCACGTTTTATCAATTTAGCAGTTGCTGTAGAAATATTACTATTATAATTTAGAACTTGCTTTTGAAGCTCTTTACATTCGTTCTGATCATATAAATAATTATCTTTTATATGATATTTATATGGAATACTTTCATTCTTAAAATCTTTTGTCATCCCAAACATAACAATTTGAGAACCACTTTTTTCTGCAATTTTATAAGCTTCTTCGCAACAATCTCGTTCTATCCAATCGTCACCATCAACAAACATTATATATTTCCCTGATGCTGCTTTTACTCCCGCATTTCTAGCCGATGCCAATCCACCATTCGACTTGTGAATTACCTTGATTCTGGAGTCTTCTTTTGCAATTTCATCACAAAAAATACCAATATCATCCGGAGAACCATCATCGACAACAATTATCTCGATTTTTCTAAGAGTTTGAGCCGACAAACTTAAAAGATTTTTTTTTATATATGGTTTTGGTACTTTATATACCGGTACTATAATACTTATGAATGGAATTCCCATACAATCATCCTTTTTTTAGCATATGTTTTAAGGTCTTATCTAAACCTAATCTATTTAAGATTAGTCTTGCTAACTTCATTATCTTTATTTTAATAGTTGTAGGATAATACTTATTAAGTAAATCATCAAAATCCATGTGATTATAATCAGAAAAAAATTCTGATCTTTCATAATGAAGTTGAGGCGAGGACTCAAACTCTTTGCATCCTTCTATTGCAATTTCGTAAGAAACTACCTTATATTGAAAATGCTCTTTTATCTCATCAAAAACCAATGAACCTTTTTTTGAATGTATTAATACCCTCGTTGTTCCTTTATCTTCATCAAAACTTTTATCTAACCTATGAATATTAAAACAATCCCAAATAGTAAAATCACTTACTCTTTTCGGACTTCTGAAAACACATGCCGAGCAAGAAGGTCTTATAGTCATACCTGAAAAAAACATCCTTAACCATTGATCTGATTCTATTCCACCTCGTTCCTCTCCACTTTTAGAAGATATATACATTGTAGAATATTGATAACCAAGTTTCTTATCTCTAAATCTAATTATGCTTAAACTACCAAGCTTTTTCTCCTTCATCTTTATATATCTATTCCACACTCCTGGCGAAGGGACTGCTCTACAAACCACATCAACCAATATCAAATTTTGATAGTCTTTTCCTAAATACTTAGTTAAAGCATATACTTGGCAAGGTGTCCCACTAAAGCAAACAATCCTTCCTTCTTCAAGGAATTTTTTTACATCAACAAATGATGTACCCACATCACTCTGAACATATTTGGAATTCCTAAAACGACATAGCTCATTCTTTGAATCCACGTATATATGTTTTACTTTATATTCTTCGTCAATACTTACTCCAAATACGACGCCACCCTTTTCTATAACGTATTCTGCGATTACTGAAAAAAAACCACCTGAAGTACTCTCTTGAAGTACTGTTTTATCTCTATTCTGAACAATCGCTGCTTCTTGCAAAGAATTTTTAGGTTTAGAATAATTAGATATAGGGCAAACTTTTTCGCAAAGCCCACAATTCACACAATTTGTCGAATCAATGTCAGGATATGTAAAACCTTCCTCATCATATTTCATATTGATACAATTTTTAGGACAAATATTGCTACATGCACCGCAACCACAGCAATTCTTTTTATCGTTTATCTGAATCACAAATCAGTATCCCTTTCATCACTTAAAGAACTTCTTAAATACTCAAACGATTGCCTTCTTACTTTATCTAGATTCTCTTTAACTATCTGATAATCTATTTTTCTGTTAAGACATTCTTTTACATCTTCATCTCCTACAAGTACCCTATCTTCTACTCCAGCTATTTTAAATAGCGTATCTAACCTACTATTAGTTGAAGAAGCTGTCTTACGAGTATATCTTCGGAAAGCAAAAAACACCTTTTCGTATTGCATCGAGAATACAGAACAATGGAAAGAATCTGTACATACTATCTGAGCGTTTCTTATAAGATTTAAAAAATCACCTGGATCTATATCATACGGCATGTAATCAGCATAAGATTCATCACTTTTAACATATTCATCCAAATGTACTAATGCTACAATCTTGTATCCTGTCTTATTCTTCAATCTTTTAACAAACTCTCTATGTGGCGGATTGTTTCCCAAAAAATACACGAAGACGTATGGTTCATTTATAATTGGCTCTTTATCCTGTACTGTCATCCACTCTTCGCTCGTAAACAGAAGTGTCGGATCACATACTACAGGAACTCTTCTATCAGCAATCTTTTCAACCAATTTTTGACCACTTTCTTCGCGTATTCCAATGTGCTTTATACGTTTTAGAAAAACTGCTGCTTTTGCTGCAGAATCCTTTGGAAGTGTTGATTGACCAAAACTCGTAGCATAAGCTATTGTATTAATACCATCCGGTACCCAATTCAACGTATAATAATTCGCTGCAATGTTACCAGGCAACCAAAGTTGATCTGAGCCAACCAAAACCGCTGAATATCTGTCCTTGCAAAAAACTCCTAACTCCTTTTTTGAATATTGTGGATTGCTCAGCCTAAAATGCTTTTTACCAAATTGATCAAACTTTTTATTACGTATTCTGGTATTTTTTCCATAATCATTCTTAGATATTTTCTTCCTTATTACATTTTTAGCCATACCAATTTTAGAAAACAAAATATCCGAAGTAAGAGCAGCCTTTGCAAAATATAACAGCTTTGCATTCCTTATTTCTTTCCTAAAGCCTGAAATATCAATTGTTTCATTATCATATCCCAGCTTATCCAATGCCATTTGAGTTGCCAATGCTTGAAGCATACTGCCATAGTTGTGTTGGAAATAGCACGACACAATACCAATTTTTTTCATCTTGCCAGCTCCTCATAATAATCTAACAGTTTATTTGCTTCAACAGATGAGTCAAATCCAGCATTTCTCACTTTATCTCTATGGTCATGTCTATTTTCCATATTTTTTTTCGTTTCTTCCAAAATCTTATCAGCCCATTCCTCAGCGCTCTTATCTAAACTAATAAAAAAACCTATATCTTCACATGGAGACGACTCTCTAGGAATCTCAGTTGAAAAAAACATCGGAAGTCCACAGCACTCGGCCTCAACACCTACCACTGGAAGTCCCTCATAAAGACTAGGCAGCAAAAAACAATCCATGGCATTATAGAACTGATGAATATCTTCACGTTTCCCTAGATTCATCACCTTGTCTTCTATGCCATATTTTTTTACTCTATCCATCATCTCTTCTTCAAGATCACCATGACCTATCATCAAAAGTTTTGCATTTGTCTCTTTTTTAGTAATCTCATTAAAGATATCTATAATAAATAATGTATTCTTCTGAGCTGTAAAACGACCTATGTGGCCAATCACAATACTGTCTTCTAGTCCAAGCTCACGCCTACATTTCCCCCTTAATTCCAGTTCATATCTATGCTTATCTGTATCTATAACTGTCTTGAAAACAGCAACTTTACCAGCATCAAACAACTTATCTCCAAACTGCCATCTTCCACACACTTCACCATTTGACATATAATGGGTGGCAAAACACTTTGAAAAAGGCTTTAGCATGTTCTTAAGAATATTCTTCTTATCGCTCTTATGCCCCATTGAAATACTCTCATTGATTCTAACAGGGATTCCACATTGTTTTCCAGCAAACATGGAAAAAATATTCATAGTGCTATTATATGCATGCAGAATCGGATATTTATTCTCCCTAAAAATCTTCTTCATGGCTTTCATATTTGCAAAGATATTCTGGTATGGTGGTATCATATAAACCCTCCCCCCCAGTTCTTTTATCTCTTCCATTGGTACAGAATTTGAATCCGTATCACAAAAAAAGTCAAATTGCACCTTGCTTCTATCAATGTGGCGATAATACTCCATTACTAGGTTTTTCTTTCCCCCCGCATGCATTTTCCCCATGATAACAGCTACTCGTATCATTTATATACTCATCCTTTATAAATCATAATGTACTTTCATAAACTCCGCGGTTTTCTTAATTCCTGCCTCAAGGCTAATAGGATTCAAACTTCCATAAGCCGTTTCAAATCTCCTTATATCAAGATAATTGACTGGAACATCGACCTTACGTGCCTCTGTATATTTTATATTTAATTTTATAACTAATGCCTTCTCAATCGTATCAAGAACCTGCTTAATACTTGTTCCGTAGCCACAGCCTAAATTAAATGTATGATGAAAATCTGTTCCATTAACAATCTTTTGAATTCCTTTAATCGCATCATCAATATAGATAAAATCACGAACTACAGAGCCATCACCATAAACTTGAATCTCTTCCCCCCTTAATGCCTTATATGTGAAAGTAGTAACTGCCCCCAAAACCCCATTTGGTCTCTGGTAAGGACCATAGGGATTAGCAAGACGAATTATTCTATAATCCAATCCGTACATATAATTATAGAGATATAGGAGTTTCTCAATGCTTATCTTCTGAATACCATAAGATGATATTGGATTAGTAGGAGTTTTCTCATTAAGTGGGCACTTTGATTCTTTACCATACACTGTTCCACCCGAACTGATAAATACCACCTTAGATACATTTTTATTGACACAAGCCTCAAACATGTTCGCAGAGAGGACTACATTCGCCTTCAATTCCTCTGATATATGCTGGTTGGAAGTAGTGGGGACTGTTGTACTCAAGAGATGATAGACCAATTCATGACCTTCAACTAATTCTTCATAATCCGTATCCATTGAAAGATCTGATTCAATAATAGTAATATTTGGTATATTCAACTTGATTAACGGTCCAAAATAGGATCTATCCCTATCGACCACCGTTATTTCATTTTCCTTATTTTTCGCCAGCTCAATAACAAGGTTTGTTCCAAGAAAACCGGCTGCGCCTAAAATAATTATTTTCATTCAGTCAATTACCCCATCGGAAACATAGTCCAGTCAAATAAATTCAATATGATTATAAAAGTCGTGTAAAAAAAATTGTGCACAAATCTTGTTGGAGCTTATAATCACACTTTAGTCATCATCCTCTTGATTACTTTCTCATCAAAAATCTTCATGCTCCATGAATTCTTCATAGCTCTCATTTGGCAACAAGTCAGAAGTATCATTCATGTCATCAAGCTCCATTTCTAAGTCTTTCAAATTGTCTTTATCAAACAACACCTTCTTAATATCCTCTGACGATTTTATAGCTAAATTCTTTATGTACTCAATCCGTTCAGTCGAAGTTTCAAGTTCACCAAATTCATTGAGACTTATAAAAACTTCTATTTCATCCTCAGATTCATCTTTATATCTAACCGTCACATTAACCTCAAACTCATCCATAAAACCCACCTCCTCATAAATTATTTTTCTTAAACATATTTTTAAACTGTACTTTCTTATCTAAATCAAATTGAAGATTACCTATCGGATTGTCCTAATACACCCTTTTTAGTGTTTTTTCCAGTTTCCTTGTTCTTAATTATATGTTCCTGCATTTCTGCAAAATACTCATTCCATATGTCATACTCCACAAAAACCAATTGCTCACGTTTCAAGATTCCCGTCAGAACAATCATGTTCAAATCAGTTTGAAACACACAAAATAAACGCTTATTAAGCGTTTATTCATATCAAAACTCCAATATAATATTTGTAGTATTAACACAATATTTACCCTTTATATATGTGCCAATGCACGATAACACAGTGTAATCATACTATATATTTTAATTACATTTGAGATTTTTCTAATATAATATCATGTTTTCCTATATTATTAAACCCCATTTTAGCGCATTTCATATCCCCCGTATACAAGATGTTGTTGTTTATATCAAATAAAGAAACAACAACTCATATTTTTTTGCAACAATTTTGACACATTTTTATCACTATACCCGCTCTCCGATGCCTTATACCTCTTCTCTTATACCTGGTTGCCATTCGCATCATATTCAAATTCACGTTTTGCGTATTCATCTCTATCCATCAGATTTCCTACAGTATCATAGAATTCTTCACGTATCATCTTGCTGTTGTCATTGTAATACCGCTTAATCTCTGTAAAGCCATCTGTACGCATGACCTGATTGCCACTCACACCATAGTATTTTACATCCGTAGTATTTTCCTTGACATCAAGCTCATACTTTTCTGATAAGGACAGAACGGTGACTGTTAATCATCCAGTTTGTACAGAAGCACAACTGTAATCCTATATTCCTTTACACTTTTGCGACAGTTGCAAATTGTTTATTTAGAAAATCGCATTTATCATCAACCAGCTATCTAACTATATCCTTATTTATTACAGCAAGAGAGACAGTGAAATATCTCCACTGTCTCTCAAAATCTTTAGTACAAAAATATATCACTAAAAACATACTTCGAATTTGCACTACCTGTATTATCAATATAACCGCCATTAAGTATTACTGTAACATTTCCATCAACGTCAGAAAGATCTATAACATATTGATGTTTCTCATTATCTAAGTCTGTATAGTTCTTTTCTACTGTACGGATAACCTCGTTATTTTCATTATAAACATATGCAGTCAGTCTCCCATGATCCGCTATCTTTTGACCATAAAAAGAAAGGTAATTATTGTTCCCATCCATGTTCAATACAAACTTTGCCCCAACATACTCAATGTCTCTCATGTAATCTGATATCTTTTCACTACTGGCATCTCGTTTAAGACTTCCCTTACAATCTATACCAATAACTTTATTATCACTTATAGCATATTCAGCATTCATCAATTCCACACTAACTGTGTCATCATTAAGCACATCCATTGGCCCCACACCAGTTAATTCCTTATTCAATAATGCAGCAGCATAATAATCAGCCTCATAATCAACCTGACCATTGAGACTGAGATAGTCATAATTCGAATAAAAGTCATATTCTTTTTGCAGATACTCATTATAATTATTCTGTGTGATCTGATACTTTCCTTCGTGCATCCATTTAAGCATTAAACTATTTATCCATGTTGCATAATGTAATGTGTCTTTGTAATTATTTAAGTCTGTCGTTATATCTGTCCTATTATTAAAAGAAAACAGATGAATATTATTATGTGGCAGAATTAGTTCCGTTATATATCTTTCTGCCTCAATTTGACGTGTCAACTCATTATGATTATATAAGTCACACCACCACGCTATACTATACGGTGTGTAAAAATAATAAAAATCAACATCCTGGAATTTATCTGCAAGACTCGTCACATTCTTATCAATATTTTCTTTAATTATGGCTTTTTCCTCATTAGTTAAATGTACATCTCCACCCTTCATCTTATCTACTATAACCCCATCTGGATAAACAGAATTTATACCGAACGCGAAACCACTCTGCCATCTTGAATAATCATCGAATGAAGTTATTCCTGAATTAAAGTCTTCATTATTGTTGTTTAATGTAAGCTGATATGCTCTGCCAAATATAATATCCCTATTAAAAAGATATTCAACATCGTTAAAAATATTATTATCATACAAGAACGTCGGATATTTTCCCAAATCCTCACGCATGCAATCAGAAGCATCAAAGAATCGTCCAATATCTAATCCCCTAAGAATTATTTTCAAATTCTTATTTGTTTTCAATGCCCGCTCTATATTATCGTTAATTTCCTTATATGATCCACCAGAAAAGGAAACCTTAATTGAATTACATCCGAAAATTTTATCCATCTCACTCGTTCTAAAATTTTCCGTCATTGAGGTTCCCGTAATCAATGCTTCATAATCAAAATGTTTACAGATGCCATCATTCTGACTACGCTGATTATTCAATGGATAAAAATATCTGTTCAAATCCGGCTTATGATAATGAAAATACGGATCAATTCTGTACACCCAGAATCCTAATACACTTAAGGCTGTTATAACTATTATCAGCCATCCTATCAACCAACTCTTTACTTTCATCTTTCCCTCGCAATTAAAATCCAAAATATACAAATATTGATTCCGAACCTAGGCAAAGTACTCCCCACACAAAAGCCACAGATGCCAATACCATAGATGTCAATCCAAGCCTTTCTCTATTTTTAAGATTGTTCTCTGGAATAAAACTAGTAATTGCCGCGCCAAGCGTAAATAGCGTCATTTCTAATCCGCGCATATTTTCAGGCAAATACTTCATATGTAACATATTATAAATAAATTGACTTTCAACTATTTTAAATGAATTTATCATCCCATCACTTATCGTTGTATTCTGCATTAGAAGTATCTTTAACAATATAGCCTGCCACTGTTCCACAGTTTCAGAACTAAACAGCAGCCATAAAATACTCACTAAAATGAACGTACCAAGCCACCTCATCGGCAAAAAGATTTTTTCCTCATATTTGTCAAATGTCCTATCAATACAACTAAGTACGCCATGCAAAAGTCCCCATAGGATAAATGTCCAATTTGCACCATGCCATAACCCGCTTACCAAAAATACTATGACAGTATTTATATATGTGAAAGCTTTTCCCCTTCTTGAACCACCCAATGGAATATAAACATATTTTGTAAGAAATCCTGTCAGAGACATATGCCATCTTTTCCAAAAATCTCTTATAGAAACGGCTTTATATGGAGAATTGAAATTCATTGGCAAGTCAATATTCAGCATTGAAGACACACCTACTGCCATGTCACTATATCCACTAAAATCAAAATATATTTCAAATGTATAAAATAAAACAAGCAAAACACAATCCATTGCCGTTGTTGCATCAATATTCTGATAAGCCCATGATACAGCTTTTGCAAATGTATCTGCGATTAGAACCTTTTTTATTAGACCAAGGCTAAAAAGTTTTATTCCAACAGTTATATTTTTGACATTAGGCTTTTTCCTATCCCCTTCTCCAATTTGTGATATAAAATCAACAGGATCAACTATAGGTCCCATCACCAATTTCGGAAAGTAAAGTATATAAGCTAAATAATCCATCAAATCATTATTCTTAAGCTCCCCTCTTTCAGTAGCTACAACATACGCAATTTGCTGAAAAGTATAAAACGATATTCCTAAGGGAAGTATGATTTCCCGTAACGGATATTCTTTTCCATAAAACAAATTGATATTAGTTATTGCAAAATTCAGATACTTAAAATAAAGCAATAAACCAACATTTATTACGATTGGAAATGCCATTACAACTCTATTTCTAATGGACAGCTTTTTTATTAGCAAGACGGAAAAATAGTTAATTAATATGCTTACCCCTATATACGAAAGCATTTCAATCCGTCCTAGTGAATAAAATATTACACTTGAAATTATAATAACCGCTTTCCCCACTACTGGATTAACCTTATTCCCAAAGAAGTATAGCAGCACTGTAAGTGGCATAAAATAAAAAATGAAATCATAGCTATTAAACTGCATTTAATGATACCTTCCAATCGTCGCTCAAAAAGGTGTACCTTTTTGGATTTTTTCTTTTGATAAAACAACGAGTGTAATTATATCACTAAACTGGCTAAATATACAGCCTTATAAGACTTTTATGAAGCGAACGAAGTGAAAAAATCTTCTAATTTTGCTGTCTTAAAAGGTACACCTTTTTGGATTTTTGTATTTCAATTAAACTGATTTTTTATACCTGCTAGCCTTGTAATAAAACGTAGACTTTGACATTCCACACATTTTAGCTGCCTCTACAACTGAAATATTCTTACTTTCCCAAAGCCGATATGATTCATAGAAATTATCCGGCAATGCATGTGATGGTCTGCCAAATTTAACTCCTCTTGCCTTTGCCACTGCAATGCCTTCCGCTTGGCGCATTTTCAAAACAGCCACTTCTGACTCAGATGTATAGGACAAAAGTGCTAATACCAAATCACTTATAAATGTCCCCAATAAATTCTTCTCACGTCTTGTATCAAGTAACGGCATATCAATAACTACTACATCTGCACCTTTAACCTTAGTAATGATTCGCCACTGCTCACCTAAGTCCTTATAGCTACGCCCTAACCTGTCTATGGACTTTACATAAAGCACTGCATTTTCGTTAAGCCTTCGAAGCATTTTCTTATACTGTGGACGATCAAAGTTCTTACCGGTCTGGCGGTCAATATATATGTTCTTCTCCGATACCCCTGCCTCTTTCAATGCAATAATTTGACGGTCAATATTCTGTTCAGTAGTACTAATTCGAACATAGCCAAAAACTCGTTGTTTTTCCATGATTTCCTCCTTGAATCTAAAAAAAAAATTAAAAGTAAAAAAGTATTGGCTGACTGTTACATCTACCAATACTTTTCTATCGACATTATTAAGTTAAATCAACCCTTATGAGTTTTAACCACTGAACATATTTATTCCTGACAAACTATTACAAATTAACTATATAACTCGTTTATCCCTCACTTACAAATACAACCATTCATCATCAGTATCCATACCAATCCCATCCTTCTCTGCTGCATCAGTAAGATTTTTGACCATCATATTACAAAGACGCTTCTTATCCTCTTCATGCTCCAGCTTTTTTATTTGATCAAAACACATCTCCGCACCAAACGCAAGGTAATCGGCACAAAGGTTATTCTTTTCTTCATTCATTACTAAAGCTTTCTCATAAATATTGCCCCAATATTTTTCTATTTTTTCTATTTTAAAAGCATACTCAGCTTTCAGCAGAAACAATTCCAACGGATAATATCCGTTGTCACTATTCTCAATAATAAGTTCTATCATATCTTCCTTGGTAAATGCATCAAGGATTTCTCTAATATCATTCATAATATAATAATCACCTTCCAAGAGATAAACTCTGATACATCTCTCAATATTTCAATAAAATATTTTCATACATGTTACTGCTTCATCTGGCAACTCATAATCAATTATCTAGTCTAGTCCAATTTATATCATATGCCAAGTTTCCAATGTTAAGATGCTTCGCATCTCCCTCACTATTAAGTTCTTCCTTAATTTTATCCTGCATGTTCTTATAGTCATCAGCACTCAGTCTTGTCCATAAATACGTTTTACTTTCTTCAAGTTTATCAAGTATTACACTATCTATAGGGCAATCACATTCCGAAAAGTCAATGTGCTTCGCCCCAAGCAAATCATTAAAAACATACATGTACTTAAATGTCATATTATACAATTTTTGAGCTAACCCATATGAATTATATGTACGTTTACCATTTTTTGAAAGGATCTCAACTGTATCCTTAGTCCAAAAGCATCTACTCGCGATTAATCTTATACTTTCTCTATTAAACCTGTATTTATCACCTTCTAAAATTTCAAAAACTTTCTCTACCCTTTCATTTTGCTTTTTTATCTTAAATTTTCCAACTGCAAATCTTCCACCAATAAGCATATCTCTATCAGCAAGTTTAATACATTTCCGCAGAACCATGTCAGGATCACTCATTTCCGTGCTCTGACCAAGTACAGCTTGTTTCAAAAAATCCATTACATATTTTTCCTTATCCAACATATAACCTCCAAAAATTTATACTACCCACTACTCTTCATTGTATCATATTTCAAAAATTTAGGATAAAAAAGTCCGTCCCTCACGGTCAAAAACCTAATTGGCAAGCAATGTATGAATACGTCCGTTTTCATACTCGCTTGTTGGGGGCCGTCTCCGTTCCACTCCGGTCCGCGCAAAGCCGATGTCCACTGGACATCGTGCGCCCCCAATCCCCTTACAGTTTTTTCAAAACTGGCTACGCACTCTGCGAGTGCTTTTATACCTACAGCACCATCTCCTGCTCTCTTTCTTTGCATGTTCCTCGTTCCTCCATGTTTAAAATTCTATCTACGTCGTACTTTGCTGTATGAAATTTCTGCATGTCTTTCTTTGCCTGTCGATACTCGGCATATACCTTGTTCTTATCTTCCATGAGTTTTTCCATCTCTTCATTCAGCTCTCTGACCTTTGGAATTTTCTTCACTCCAAGTTTTTCAAATGCATCTTTTGCAGCTTTATGTGCAAGTATTGCATCACGATTTTCCTCAAAGAATTTTTTACTGTACCCTGCTTCTCTGTATCTGATATAAGTATCCCTCGTCCTTGAGTAGTCGAATATAGTTCCACGAAGCTTTTTGATTTCTCTTATCCTCCGCTCATCTTTCTTTATTCTTTTACTCAGTTCATCAAACTTTGCTGCTGAATTTTTTGTAAGCTCTACCAACTCTTCGTATGAGCTGACACCCTTCTCCTGCAAAAACATGAGTGCCTTCATCGCGTTCTTCAGATTATATTTCTTTGCCCATATCTCATATCCTTTGCCTTTACCCTTTCGGATAATGTCCTCGATATCAAGAAGCATGTTAAATTTTTCATCGCTTGCTGTCTTGGTTACTTCAGATTCTTCAACATTTTTTTCAGCATCTTTTGCTACATCACCAAGCTTTTTTCTTATATCTTCTTCTCTATAACCATCTCCAAGTGAACGCAGTCTTATAAATCTTTTCTGTCCTTTTCCCTTTAGTGAAGTATATTTTCCTGTCTTAACTTCATACCCTTGCTCACGAAGTTTATTTAAAAACTCTTCATAACTCTTCGGATTTTTTGCCAGAACTCTATCGACTGTCTCTCTTATCATCTCTCTAGCTGATATACGTTTTGGATAAACTACTATGTTGTCTCTCTCACGATATGGTCTTGGATTTATGACTGACAGACCATGCTCAAGACATATATAGTCACTGATTCTTTGAAGTACAAATGCTGACAAGAAAAAATTTTTGAACTTATGTGTCTCTGAAATATCTACAGCATTGAACAAAATATGACTATGGATATGTGCTCTGTCTGTATGAGTTGCAACTATAAACGCATGCTTTCCTTTGGTAAATTTCATAGCAGTCTGATATCCTATCCTATTGGCTTCCTCTGCCGTGACCTCTCCAGGCTTAAAGGACTGTCGGATCTGATATGCGATCACTTCTCTGTCATAGTGCCGTCTTGCATGCAGCTCATACTGCCTGTGCGATAGAAGGAACTCCTCACTCGCTGTAGCTACCTCACAGGCATATGATGTAACAAGTTCCTCATTCCTTGTTTTCTCAGGATTTTTTGCGTATTTCATTCTTGCGTTTAAGCATTGTTTTATGCTCCAGCTCTTTGATATATGAAGTGGTATAAGTCTTGTTGCTGCCATCTATATCTTTCCTCCTATTAAAAAAGCAGGGATTGCTCAGCACTTTATGCTCTCACAATCCCTGCCATCTTTAGATTGATGCTAGTCTCACAAGCAGCTTTTTGATCTGCTCCACGATTTCTTTCTGCTCAAGTTTGATCTTCTCTATATCTTCTATATATATGCTGCCTGTATTACTTGCCTTTTCCACATACTGATTTAAATTGTCGGTGTTGATGCGAAGGAGGTGCAAGACCTCCTTCACTTCTTCCAGTTCAAGTGTGATTATGCAGCCCTCTAATGCCATCTTTCGCATATAGGCACTCACATTTGTCACACCTGCACGATACATTTTTCTATGATTGCTTCGTGCTCATCCGCTGTCACTTTGATGTAAATCCTCTCCGTCCTTTTCTTCTTTTCTTTCATACCCCCAGCTCCATTTCCATTCCAACAGCAGGTTTGCAGTGTGGCATCTGTCTGATCTTCTCTTTTTCAATCCTCAGGCTTTCAAGTACTGATGGCTTTTTTACCGGTACGACTTCTGCCACAACCTTCTCTTTCCTGTCCACCTCATCAAATGGCTCCACCGAACACTTTTCATCCATGTTTAAGAGTGCATTGAGTTCTGACAGCCGGCTGAGTTTTTCTTGCAGCTCTGCTTCTTTTTCAAATGGCTTGCCTACTTCCTGCTTTGCTGTTTCAAGCTGACTTTCAGCATTCTCAAGATTCTGCTCAGCTTCCTCAAGTCTTCCCTGCATTCCTTCAAGGTTATTATTTATCCTCGTTACATTTCCCAAAGGATCTGCTCCAAGCTGCAAATTATGACTCAGCTCACCCTTAAGCATGAGACTGAATCTCTTGAAGTGAGGCTCAAACTCCGCCGACATTTTGAAGCCAAGGTACTCACCTACATCAATCGGTCCATCATGACTTCCTGCTCCCTTGACAGCACTCAATATTGCTGCACCTGCTTCCTTACGATCTGTATAAGTATTGCCATTAACTATCATTGTGAATTCTTCCTTATCAGCAGGCTTATTGCTTTCATACAGTGCAACATCTTTTTTCAGACCATCTATCTTTTCTGTAAGTGACTTTATCTGCTGTGGATATGTCTTTGCTATATCATCCTCAAGACGATACTGTTGGCTTGTATGATTTGCTTTCATAAGCTTTAGCTTTGACACCTGTATGTCGAGATCCATCTTTTCTTTTATATATGGATTGCCTGTTGCAAGTGCCTTGACCTCTGCATAGGAAAGTGCTGTCTCATCTATATCATCACAGCTTCTTACCGGTGACTTACTGGTCATTATCTGTCCTATAAACTTCTGCTTGTTCTCTATAAGCTGATAGCTGTAAGCATCAAAGGTTCCCTCAGTGATGTATCTAAAAATCTTCACCTTTGGATTTCTGTTACCCTGTCGCAGAATACGACCTTCCTGTTGCTGCAGATCAGATGGTCTCCATGGAATGTCTGTGTGATGAAGTGCTATAAGCCTGTCCTGCACATTTGTTCCCGCACCCATCTTTGCAGTTGAACCAATTAAAAAACGGACCTGTCCGCTTCTTACCTTTGCGAACAGTTCCGCCTTTTTTGTTTCTGTATTATATTCATGGATAAACGCTATTTCTTCTCTCGGTACTCCCTTTGCAACAAGCTTCTCTCTGATATCATCATAGACATTGAAGCTGCCGTCTCCCTTCGGTGTTGAAAGGTCGCAAAACAAAAGTTGGGTTGACTTATCTTCCTTTGTATCCTGCCATATCTCAAATGCCTTATTTACGCAAGTATTTATCTTCGAGTTTTCATTATCAGGCAGCATTTCATTCATGAGCCTTTGATCTAATGCGAGCTTTCTTCCATCATTGGTTATGAGAAGCATGTTATCTACTGTTGCTTCTACTGCATGATTTCTGACTCTCTCTGCCCTTTCTCCTAGTGACTCTACCATCTTTTTCTGTTCCTCCGTTGGCTTTATAACTACATTCTCATACTCGGCTTCGGGTACAGGAAGATTGAGCATATCAGCGGTCTGTATATCAGCACTCTCTTTGAAAAGTGCGATAAGCTCAGGTACATTAAAGAACTTTGCAAATCTTGTCTTTGCCCTATAGCCTGTACCTTCGGGTGCAAGTTCTATCGTTGTCTGAGTCTCTCCAAATGTTGCCGCCCAGCTGTCAAACTGTCCGAGTCCAAGTCTCTCTAGTGTGTTATACTGTAAATATCGCATATTCGTATAGAGCTCAGTTACGCTGTTCGAAATTGGCGTTCCAGTTGCAAATGTTATCCCTTTACCGCCTGTCAACTCATCAAGATACCTGCACTTATTGAACATATCCTGTGACTTCTGCGACTCTGTCTGTGATATGCCTGCGACATTACGCATCTTACTGTATAAGAAAAGATTTTTGAACGCCTGACTCTCGTCCACAAAGAGCCTGTCTACACCTAATTCTTCGAATGTCACGACGTTATCTTTTCTCGTTGTATCATTGAGTTTACTGAGTTTTGCCATGAGTGCCTTTCGGCTTTTCTCCATTTCCTTCACTGTATATCTCTCACCCCTTTCTACTTTTGCAAGTGCTATTGATACCTCTATGTCATCAATCTGCTTCTGTATTATGGCTTTCTGGCGTTCTATCGACAGCGGTATGCGTTCAAACTGACTGTGACCTATTATCACGGCATCATAATCACCGGTCGATATCCTTGAGCAGAATTTCTTACGGTTTGCAGGCTCAAAATCCTTTTTGGTTGCTGCAAGTATATTTGCTCCCGGATACAGTCTCAAAAATTCACTCGCCCATTGCTCTGTAAGGTGGTTTGGAACTACAAATAATGATTTATTTGCAAGTCCGAGCCGCTTTAGTTCCATAGCTGCCGCCGCACACGTCATCGTCTTTCCGGCTCCTACACTGTGAGCTACAAGAGTGTTGTCACCGTATAATATATGAGCTACCGCATTTTTCTGATGAGGTTTTAGCTCTATATCCGGTGTCATGCCTGGGAACTTTAAGTGTGAACCATCATATTCCCTTGGTCTTGTAGAATTAAATAGTTCATTATATTTTCTTACAAGTATCTCTCTACGCTCAGGCTCTCTGAATACCCAATCCTTAAATGCCTCCCTTATCGCCTCCTGCTTCTGACTTGCAAGCATGGTTTCTTGCTTATTGAGAACACGTTTTTCCTTGCCATCTTCTATTACTATGTCATATATACGGGTATCTTTTAGGTTTAGACTGTCTTCCAGTATCTTATATGCATTTGCCTTGCCTGTACCGTAAGTCATATACACAAGTGTATTGCCATAATCTGCATTTTTGCCCTTTATATTCCATACCCCCGATACATCTGAAAATCGTACATTGATGATTTCATTTCTGATAAATCTTCTAGGCGTTTTAAATACTTCGCACATGAAGTCCTCTATATAATGAGGTTCGATCCATGTTGCACCAAGTCTCACCGCTATCTCTGATGCATCAAGTTCCTTTGGCATTACCTTTTCAAGTGCAGTGACATTTATGGCATACTGAGAATTTATATCTGCACTACGCTTTGCAATATTCAGCTTTTCTCTTACATTTCCCGACAGATATTCTTCTGCTGCTTCCCATTTTTCAGTTGCAGGATTCTTAAATATGATGCCATACAGTTCGTCCGTTATTTCTGACTCAGATTTACCCGTAAGGCGGGACATATATTCAAGGTCAACTCCTGCTTTTTCCGAAAGTGACAATGCTAGTGCTTCACTTGCAGTATCTACGCTTGTGACTACTTCGGCACGTTTTATGGTACGTTTGTGAAACATATCTGCCTTGCCTACGAATTTACCCTCTTCATCAAGCTTTTCCAGTGAACATAAGAGACAATATGATGCATCCTGGTCAAATGCCCTTTTGTTGCCCTGCGAATTGATCATTCCAAACTGCTTATAGAAAGCATCATACTTCTCATTAATTTCCTGCTGCTTGGGATATTGGTACCGTGTACCTTTAATAGCACTTAAGATCAGTAACAAACATAGCCATTTCTGCATAGAAATATACTCATTTTGTTCAACCAAACATCTACAATTTCTTTTGCTTCATCTTTATGCAAGCAATATATGAATACGTCCGTTTTCATACTCGCTTGTTTTTTGGGGAGGCAGTCTCCGGTTCGCGCAAAGCCGATGTCCACTGGACATCGTGCGCCACATGGTTTTGAGTTGATATAAAAAGCTTTCTACTATATAATATATTTTGAATTTATGTATGAATTTCAGTGAAAAGGACTGGTTATATATGCAAATAGATTTGTACTGTGACGAAAGTAGACAAGACTTACTTGTAAACAAAGAGGCAATTACCTCAAATAACAGATATGTTTCTATCGGCGGCCTTCTTGTTCCTAGAGAAAAAAGAGCTTTATTAAAGCAACGAATAAACGAGCTCAAAAAGAAGCATGGGATTGTAAGAGAATTCAAATGGGGAAACGTATCAGATAACAAGATAGATTTTTATAAAGCCATAGTGAATTTGTTTTTTGATGCAGACTTCCATGATATCTGTTTCCGTTGTGTGGTAATTGATGCCTTTGAAATCGACAATGAAAAGTATAATGATGATGATCAGGAACTAGGATACTATAAGTTTTATTATCAGCTTATCCACAATTGGGTAAATTCAATAGATACATACTATGTATTCACAGATTATAAAACGAATAAAGAAAAAGACAGGCTTCAAGAATTACGCAGGATCCTCAATCGCCAGTATATTCGAGACAACATCGAAATCATCCAGGCTATCGATTCAGCTGAGTCTGTAATATTACAGTTCCAGAACATTCTTATGGGAACCGTCTCATATAAATATAATTATGGAAATAATGGAACATCTACTGCTAAATCACAATTGGTTAGCTATGTAGAGGAAAAGCTCGGCAGAAAAATAGGTGCAACCTATCCGTCCGAATACAAATTTAACATTTTCAGAATAAAACTTAGCGGAGGTAACAGATAATGAGTTTACCTACGCTTAGGAACTTTGCCAATGAGGCAGAGTGTAAACAATATTTTATTGACAATTATTGCAATACCGAAATAAGCACGCATGATGGTATCAAGGTTAAGTTCCACGAGGATATGTTTGAACACGCCTTCTATGTGAGAGCACAAAAGAAATGGAAATCCGCGAAAGATCACTTCTCCACAGAACGTGGCGAACGCATAGACTGGATAAAATATGTTCTTAATGATAATACGATTATCCCAAGACAGGGCTATGATAAGGCAAGGAAAAGATTTGACAACTCACGTCGAGTAACATTTCTTACCCCGAATAATTATGCTGTAATAATTCAACTCACTGGCAGACGTGAAGCCAGATTCGTTACAGCATTTATAGTTGACAGTCAAGATGTCGCAAACAAAATTAATTTGAATCCGGTTTGGAACAGCTCTGATTGGTTGTAAAAAAGGGCATAAAAAAACCACTGGTTAACCTGGCCCAGTAGTCGAAGCCTTTATAGATCCCAAACAATAAGTAAAGGATTAACTATATAGTACTAGTTCTGGATCCATCTGTCAATAGTATACAAACCTTCTTTTACAAAAAAGTTTTTGGAAAAGAATACAAAATAATCTATCTCAGGTTATAGACAGAGTGGTGATTACCCATAATCTCCCATAATTGCCACTCTGTTGTATAACCACATTGGTATCGTGTACCTTTAATATGTTTTTATATTGTTATTCATTAGTAAGATTATTACTGCAACACGCATCTATGAATTTCCGTCCAAATTGTGAAATCTCAATCGAGCCTAGCACTTCATCTAATTTTTTATCCTCTTCTAGCTGAGACTCGATACTGGCTTTATACTCATTATATTTTTTTATTTTCTTTATATTTTCATATAATTGCATGTCAGAGTACGATGTATCAAGATTTAAATCTATTATCTTTAATCTAGACATGTTTTCCAATGAAACCTGTAACATCTCTATCGTATCCACACCGTATTCTATGTAAATAGTAGGCAGTTGTATATATTCATTTTTCCCTTTAAAATTCACCTGAAATCTTACCATCGGTATTGCTTTCTGATTTTTCATCCAAAGTATCAGTTTGGCATCATATGATGTAAGTTGCTTTATTATATCCCCATATGATGGATGTACTATTTCAAACATTTCTTTATCCATAGAATTAGCAATTAGCGTGGAAAACATATTTCTCAATTCGACTTCCTCAACACAATACCTCATACTCTCAAGGGCCGTGCATACTGTATGCGTGTTCGGTTCAAGTCTTCTTTCTTCAGGTATACTCTCAACCTTCTTCTCCAATTCCTTTGAGAACTCCTTCAAAGCAAATGCATATTTCGCTCTTTTTAATTCTGCCTTTTGACTTATTCCTCCAAACACAAGAAAAAAGCAATCTGAAAGCACCTGCCCTATTGTTTCCGTCGGCTTTCCAGTAAGATTTTTTACAGCATTATCTATTGATTCTGGCACTTCAATTTTCACTAAAGAATTAGTTACATTTCCATCATTGGACATTGTTATCCTTCCTTCTCTATGTTCTAATTTATATCATACCTACATTATTAGCGGACCTTCCCCTGTCATCCGCCATAAACAGACATTGCAAAACAAAAACAATTAGTAAATTTCCAGGCCGTGTAAATCTAGTATAAAACAATTGCGGGATATCTTATGCATTTTTTATATCCTCACACTTCCAAGCCTTATCCCACCATCACCCAAAAGACATTCCCTAGACAATGGTACCGCGTGTCTTTAAAATTGTATTAAAATTAAGGCAAAAAGTGTTTAATCAAAACATGTTATCAATTCTTTTCTTAACTTTCCTCTCTTTTGGGAAATCTTTCATCAAGAATCCTATTTCAGCATATGATAAATTAAATCCCATATACCCTCACAAGAATTCTACTAGTATTCTTCATCACTATAAGTTAATCCCACATCTCTCCATATTAGTCTTATTCTCACTGAACAAATGTCCATATGCCCATAATGCCTGATCTACTTTCCGATTATAAGTCATCTCGCCAAGCCACTCTTTCAACATTTTCGAATATGATACATAATCTTTTGCTACAACTTCGACATTACTTGAATTAAAATGAAACTGCCTCTCGCGCTCTTTTTCAGTAACTATTGTATTAAAATCTTTTTCCTGTTTAATAGTCATAAGCGCTATATGTGCGAATCGATCATAAATTGGAAATGTGCCACCTGTGCAAAAATATAAAATAGCAATCGCATATACAACACCAATCCCCTTAAATTGTATTAATTCCCCCAAATATTTTGAAACTGATCCCTCTGGAATATTTATGTCTATATTCTTTGCAACCTCAAACAACTCATCTAGTTCTATTACTCTTTTGTCTAAAGCGCCTACTGTATCAACGTTGTCACCTTTGTTTAAATAAAAATAATGCTTATCAACCTTCCATTCAAGAAAATCCGCCATCATACTTTGATTAATTCGTACTCCGTCTTTTATATCAGCCAGAATCTTTTCAATTCTTTTTTCTAAGGCTGTGTTTTTGTTCATGAAATAGTAAACCTGGCTATAGAAGTTAATAAAATTAGTTTTCCCTTCATCTTTACCTTGCTCTATTAAGCTACCATCTGGATAAAAATATCTCACCATATTAAAACTCCAAAACACCTAGTAATCTCTACTACTACCACACTATTATTTACTTTTCAATATACTCGTCTATCTTATCTCTCACTTCCAAATACAACCACTCGTCATCACTATCCATCCCAATACCATCCTTCTCTGCTGCATCAGTAAGATCTTTGACCATCCTATCACACAGGCGCTTTTTATCCTCTTCATTATACAGCTTTTTTATTTGATTAAGACACATCTCCGCACCAACTGCAAGGTAATCGGCACATAAATTATTACCTTCCTCATTCATTACCAAAGCTTTATCATAAATATTGCTCCAATATTTTTCAATTTCTTCTATTTTAAAAGCATAATCTGCTTTCAGCAGGAACAATTCCAACGGATAATATCCGTTGTCACTATTCTCAATAATAAGTTCTATCAAATCTTCTTTAGTAAATGTATCAAGAATTTCTCTAATGTCATTCATAATGTAATATCCTCCGAGCGACAAACTCTTATACGTCTCTATATATGTCACTAAAAATTCTACTTATTCGTATTGCATCTTCTTGAGCCTTTGCCTTGAGGCATTCATTATCATAATGATAATAGACTGCTCTTTTATTCTCAAAAGCTTCCATGAAGTGCTCTGTAAAATATTTTGCCAACAATGTAGGTTGCTCCACTATTTTTTCAACCAGCTCTCTTTTCCTGCCAAGATCATATTCTCCGCTCTCATCACACAGATACTTCTTGTCAAGATCATACGTGTAATAATCAAGATAATATTTACACTTGCCGATGAATTCAGAATTATATCCCTCGTTCTCAAGTTCTTCACCTGCATATTGGCACAACTTCCAATATCCATCTCCATCATATAAGTCACGTGAACATATAATTACCAGTGCTGGAATGAGATGATATTTTTTATCTTTCTGAATATTGTGAAGCATGACCGCTGTCCTTCCCGGTCCTTTAGGATAAAAATAACTTTGACTCATTGCAGCAAAGGCTACGTCGAGAATTTCTTCATCATTGTCATAGAAGACAACAAAACCTCTTTCTGCCTCAGCAGCTGTATAACAACAATACTCATCAGAAGAAGTTATTGCATCGTGAAGCATAGCTGGCAAGATTATTTCCTTGACTATTCTTCCTGATTTATACTTTTCCTCAAGGCAATCTTCTATCGTTTTAACAAGCCTCTTATAATAATCTGCAGTAAAAATACTATCTTCTATCACAGTTGTACCTCCCCCCAACAACTATTCGTACAGAGTCCACTACAGATATTTTACCATAGATCTTATCTTCACCACACATTTTCATCCCACCCAATCTCTATCCGCCCTATATTTTTCATCAATTTTTCCCTCAAAAAAGTCCGTCCCTCCCAGTCAAAAACCTAATTGGCAAGCAATGTATGAATACGTCCGTTTTCATACTCGCTTGTTGAATCTCTACGTTACATTCCGATAAAGGTTGCTCAATAGGCAATAATTCACTAATAACCGAAATTGTTATTAGTGAAGTTGAAAGCTTATATCTTTTTTTATATAATAATTTATAAATATGAGATTATATGATAGTTGTAACTATACTTATCTTTTTATTTAGATTGGATGGCGTCATATGAAATTAAAGGTTAAGAATATAGGTAGAATTCATGACAGTAATACCATTGAAATAAACGGAATTACCATATTATGTGGAGAAAATGGCACAGGAAAAAGCACCATTGGAAAGGCTTTATACTGTACTTTTAAAACATTCCACAATTATGAAGAGCAGATTGCTAATGAAAGAGTTAATTCTATTTTTAGATCCGTAAGACTGCATAATCCTGATGTGTTTACGACAAGGAATCTTAATCATTTACGAAAAAAGATAAAAGAGCTTGTAAACCAATATCAGATACAAAAGGATGTAGAAATCATAGATAGGCATGTTAAGGGATTTCTTGATACTAATCAAGAATATGATCCTATACTATTCGATAGAATAAAAGATGCATTAAATGCTGAAGATAGCGATGTACTTCAGGCTATTTTATTGAGGAATATTAATGCTGAATTCAATTCACAGATAGGGCATATTAATTATTCCGAAGATAATTCTGAATTGGAGTTGTCGATAAAGGATGAAATTATACGATATTCGATTAACACCAACGGGAAAGTTATCATAGATGAAATGATAAGACTGATAAAAGACATTGTCTATATAGACGATCCTTTTATCTTAGATGAAATGGCTTATTGGCATTATGGGCGTTCAGTAGGACATAGATTTAATCTTATTAATAAGCTCACATATCGCAGTGATGATTTTTCGGCAGTGGATGATGTGATAGCAGGTAATAAGTTGGAGTCAGTATTCAGTAAGCTGGAAAGACTGGGGATAGGAAATTTAGAAGAAGATGCTGATTCTGGATTTGTATATGCAGAAAAAGGATTACGTAAGGGAGTATCTATTGTTAATACGTCTACGGGAATTAAATCATTTGTGATTATCAAATCACTATTGCAAAAAGGATTTTTGGAAGAAAATGGCATTGTCATTTTGGATGAGCCGGAAACTCATTTAAATCCAGAAGGCATGGTTGAGTATGCAGAAATAGTAGTTATGCTTCAAGCTATTTTAGGTATTAATTTTGTTATTAGTACACATAGTTCTGAGTTCATCAGCTATATTGAATACTTTACAAAGAAATACAAGATATACAATAGGACAAAATTTTATTTGTTAAAAAAGAATACTCAAGATATGACTACTGATATAGAAGATATTAGTGATAATTTGGAATGTATTTATTCAAAACTTTCAAGACCGTTTTTGATGATAAGTGAGGAGTTAGATTCGTTAGATGAGGCTTAAAGATTTTGATGAATTCAAAGAAAATGGTGCGATGAAAACACTTAAAGCTACTTCTTTGAATTCCAATTCTGACAATTATCTGACCAATAATGAAATGTTGGTTGTAGATTTCGATAAAGCAAAAACCAATTATTGTAACAAACTGAAAAAATCAGAAGAATATGCTTCTTCAGCAGATGCATTGTGCAAGACGGTCTATGAAGATAAGTTCTATTTAATAGAATTTAAGGATGGAGATTTTGAACCAAAAGAAATTAGGAAAAAGGCAGTAGACAGTGTGTATCTTATAAGTGGGATTACGGATAAAAGTGTGAATTTTATTCGTGAAAATATTACATTTGTTTTGGTTTATAACGGTAATGTGAAACAATTAGATTCACGTCAAAAAAGAGCATTGGCGTTGGCGTCAAGAGGACGCGAAGATTATGCAATATGGGGATTAGGAAAACTTAGAGGATTTTACTATGATGATGTAAAGGTATATGAGAAAAAGGAATTCAACAAGTCGACTGTTTTGAATAAGATTGTGGCGATACAGTAAATTAATAGGATTATAATAGATGAGAGGTGAGCTCAACTTATATTGTAAAATTTCATGGTATCTGTTTTTTTAACAGATACCATGAAGTATTCACCTATACTCACTATACACCTCATCATAGCTTCTTTTGCCGTCTATATAATCCGTGACATTGGTACCGTGTACCTTTAATTTCGTTAAAACGGCGTAAAATCCAGCTTCTGATATCTGTGCTTCTCTAACAACTTTTTCCCCTCATCCTCGGTGATCGGATTAGACTCATCTTCATATGGTTCTTTGTCAGAATGAAACCAGTAACCCTGTGCTTTTTCATCGTCGTCTGTAAAAACAGATTCGATGATATTGAGTTTTCCATCACTGTAATTATAGTATGCCCAACTGGAATAAGCAGCCCCACTAGAGCCTTCGTTTGCAATCGAACCATCATCGCACAGATAATAGCGGTTTCTTTCCCAGCCATCAAAAACATGGACTACCTTTCCATTCTTCATGGTGTATAGATCATATATAATACTGTCCCATCCCTCATTCGGTCCGCTTCCGTCTGCGGCATTTTCTCCCAGAATCAGTTCTTCTGTTCCGTCTCCATCAAGATCTTTTTTCAGATAACCTAAAATCTCATATTCCGGATTATTCATGAAGAAGCATGTAGAAATACCATAAGGAGAGTCCTCGTCTTCATTGAATCCGTTCTTTAGTCCATCTGAAATGGTATCAATAATTTCATCATATGATTCTGCTGAAACCACATCGTCTACGGTTTCAGCTATTTCTGAGTCTTCGTAGGTAAATCCTGCTGCCTCCGAGCTCCAGTCGCTATACACCCGGTCCTTTCCTGTTCCCTTGAATGCCCTGACCTTTATCAGAAAATCAAAATCATCCTGTGCTGATGCCACGTAAAACGGATCATTTGTTTCAGTTATTTCCGGTTGGTTGAATTCTTCATCTGAATAATATTTCCCCTGTGAAGAAACTTCATATCCGTCTGCTCCATCAACAGGTGTCCACTCAAAATATACTTCTATGCAATCATCACCGGGACGTTTTACTCCATCCTTGACCTCCGGCACCGAAAGCAAAGCTTCAGATGATGTTTCTGAGCTATTTTCTTCTGCTACTGTTGATTCAACATTTTCTGCTGTAGACTCAACCGTCTCCACTGTACCTTTTTCTTCACCGTCTTTACTACTACCGCATGCCGATATAATAACGGCTATCGCTGTTGTAATAATCATGACTTTTAATTTTTTTAATTTCATTTACCCTTTACTCCACAAACATCATTATAGTATAACTCGTATGCTCATCTTATCATAATCCTGCCACAAGAGCATACTGTAATTAGTATGTAAAGATACCATGTTATGTTACCTTTTACATCCCCACTGCTAAGTTAGATTTCTCAGCCACCATTTCCGTAACAGCTCTTTCAAGCAATGCTGATGGATTACTATTAGGGTTTATCCAATCATCAATGGCATCAAAGGGTAATACGAGTGGCATTCTGTCATGAATTTTTCTTAACTTTTCTGTCGGTTCTCTTGTCAGGATCGTAAATACAGGGTATTTCAAATCCCTATATTCCTGCATCTGATACAAGCCTGCCAGATATGTTACAGACTCACCCACAGGTTGTATGGAATACTTGTCACCCGTTACAGACTTTCCCTTTGAATCAATGTAATGCTCCCATTCGTAATACCACGAGGCAGGCACAACACATCTGTGAGATTTCCATGCTTCCTTAAAGCTTATCTTGTCTTTTGCTGACTCAACCCTTGCATTGACAATAGGACGCTCTATGCCTCTGACATTGAAGCCCCACACCATCGGAAACACAGCCTGATTTCCATCTTTATCCGGTGCTATGACAGCAACTATGTTTGTCGGAAATATCTCACCTTCCGTAATCAACGCTTTTCCAAGCCGGTCTATCATCATGGCTGTTAGCCTGCTTTTCTTAACTTTTTCTGTATATACCCTCAGTTCCGGGGATAACTCCATAAAATACCTACAACACATATTCCATCACCTACTATTGATTCAACCGCGAAAATTCATCTTCACTTGTCCTGATTTTTTCATCAAATCCTGCCAGTGCGTCAAATGGTGCATATATCTTCGCCCACCTCGAAACCGGCATAGGCGGGTGCTTTATGCTGAAATCATCCCATTCATCATGTTTATTTCTTCCCTTCAAATAAACTTCCCTGTACCTGAAATTAGGTGGCATTTTCATAAAACCTATTTCATCTGCCATATCAATATCTCCAATATATCACGCAAGATGTCCGCCTATCTGCCTGTTTCTTTCAAGCTGAGTCGCACCTTCAAGCATATTTTTTCCCTTAAAAAGAACATTCGCCCCATACTTTGAACGCAGCTCCAAAACAGCGCGTTTAAGCCGTCTTTCCCTCTCAAGCTTATTATAATCCGTAAGGAAGCTAAGCTGATAATAGCCCTCATCAGACACAACACTCTCAGCGCATACTCCAAGCCTCCTATAAAGCAGCCTGTGATCTGTCTTCGCATCAAACGACTCAAGCAAACGCGGCAGAATAATAATTCCTGAATTTGTATCCGTCGGCATTCTTACCGTACCATTACTATGCTTAGGGTGCAGTCTGCCGTAATAATCCTTAACCACCTCTCCGTCATATAAAGGAAACTCCTCTAAAGATTTGTAGTCATACGATACCCACCATGAAAACTTAGGTGCTACAACGGCTTTGGCAAACATTTCCTCGCAAAGATTATCAACCATCTCCGAGAACACATTTCTTGCTTCCCCATACTTATATGGACGTGGCAGGACCTGACCGTTTGAAAGACTATGATTATCCGTATGATAGTTTTTGATATCATATATACCAACGGGATCTTCTCCCCATGCATGGGCAATCATAATTTCACCGTCAATACCGAATTTTTTATAAAACCATTCCTCGTCCCACTGTGATTTCTCAGCAATATCCCCCATGGTGGTAAGACATGCTTTCGGCAATCCTTACTCCATCTTTATCCGGAAGTGCCTTCTTTGCAACGATATCCATTGCGACTTTTGCAAGATAAAGATTAGTCCCGATACCAACTGTCGCAGTGATGCCGGTTTTCTTCAGCACCTCCCTTATCATGGTCATTGCCATTAGATGAGCTGGGTGTATTCCCAATTTCTCAGCTTTATCTCGATAAAGGTGCAGATAAGGAGTAGCATCAATAAAACTTTCATCAATACTATATACATGCACATCCTCTGGTGCTGCATAATGGAGGATAATTGAATAAATCTGTGCTGATACACTTTCATAAAGCGACATGCGTGGAACCGCTGTTATATAATTCACCTTTGTATTATGTGATTTCTCATATTTTTCTATTGCAGTTTTTGCCTCAAAGAGTCTCGGTCTGCCTGGTACTCCGATTGCTTTCAAACTCGGAGAAACCGCAAGGCATATCGTTTTATCTGTTCTCGTGTTGTCAGCCACGAGCAGATTAGTTGTAAGCGGGTTCATTCCTCTGGCAACGCATTCCACCGATGCATAAAACGATTTCATGTCAACTGCAATGTAGCTCTTGGATTCACCAAAATTATTGCCGCTTATCGCCATAAACACATCACCCCTTACTCGTTTGTTACATAAAGGATTTTAATAATCGAACTATAGTTCTTTTAATCAAATATATCATTAGGAGAACATATGTGTCAATCGAACATGGGAAAATTCTTATAAAGAAAATATAAAAGCAGGAGATGTAAGATAATTCCTACATTCCTGCCTAAAGCTAAGCCTTTTTAACTGCTCGTAATTCAAATATCACTACATTTTTTCAAATTCCTTGTGGCATGCCACAGCCTCTTTTGCCCGGCGTTCTTTTTTTGTTTTCGAAGCTTCTTCCATAAGTGGACGCAATCTTTCCTTTGCTTTATCACATATTTCTCTCTGCCTTTTTACCCTTTCAGCCTTTTCATCAATCCATTTTGAAGCTATTTCCAAATCTTTAGGATTGTCACTGATCTTAAAAATACTTTTCTCCATAATGTCCACCTTGTTTTACAAATACTTTGTCCTAAATATATCCAGTGCTTCTTCCATTGAAACCTGTATGCCAAGTTGTTCTGTTCTTACAGGTTCTGTGGTTATCTCAGATAAAAATGTTGTTATACTTTCACTCACAAGTCCTTCCGAGTATATTTTTTCTTCAGGATCTACAATCTGAAGCAGCCTAAAAACATCATTCTTATGCTTCTTATAGTCCCGTTCGTTTACATGCTCACCATTTTGCTTTCTTCTCCTTAGTTCTATCCATGCATACATTTTGAACGGAATAATATAATCTGCTCCTAAAACACTTATTCCATCTACTACTCTGCGTCCCCTCAACATAAAATTGTAGAAGTCATCGTTAAGCAATATTGCCGAGAGGCTTGAGATAGCATCATCAATATGTATAGGTATAATACCTTCCTCAACTTCAAGATGGTATCCCGGTCTCCTTGAAAATAATTCTATCATAACCGGATATCCCGCATTAGGTTCCGTAAATCTGTAAAAATGCATAACATCGCTGTTCTTCCATCCACACTTATAACCGCCCTCTTTAATATATTCCCAGAAAGTTCTAGCAAAATCTTCCTTTTTATCTTCAAGTATGAGAATCATATCAACATCTTTAGTAAGTCTAAAATCAAGATCTGCTTCTGTCATAAGTATATCACATGCGGCTCCACCAATTACCGTATAGCAGTCCTCATATCCTGCAAATTTTTCTCTGAATGTTTCTATTCCTTCTACCACTTATATTCCTCCAGATACGTCTGTAACTCTCCATGAACTCTTTCGTCCGTATTATCCTCGAGACTCATTGCAAGCGATATTGGATCTACTTCTCCATTTATAGCAAATAGACCAGGATCATATTTCCATAATTCCACGCAGCAAATATTTGATTTCTCCTGCCACTTTGAATCTACTTCTTTAAGGCTTTTTGCAAAAGAGTTATTTTTATAGATTGCATATGTTTCCTCTTTCGGAGCCGATAGCATACTATGTTTACTTAGTGTACTCTCTCCCGCAATATAAAGCAGATTTTCCGTAGGCATTTCAACATGCATAGTCTTCTGCACAGGATTAATTAAATGTGATTTTGCCATTTGATACAGTTCAATCCCCTTTGCCAACGTAAACATTTGAATTTCTTTTCCAACGCTTTCTTCTCGTATAAGTTTCATTTGCTTCAACTGTGCGGAGGCTCTGGTAATTGATGTCTTTGTAAGTCCCAGTTCAATTGCGGTCATGCTTTTAGTCACATAATCATTGTCTGCATGATACATCAAATACAAAAATAGACATTGTGCCGCCGGCATCATTTTTTCTCCTGATACCATCATCTTTGTTTTAAATCTATTACTGAGAATGGTACCTAAGAAGGGAAGATATATCTGATCCGGAACTGACACAAATGGAATTCCCTTTGATATTAACGCGTCTCTTTGTGTTCTATTTAGGTTTTCAAAATAAAAAGCAACATTGAGAGCTGTTTTCTCATAATACAAACTAAGCTGCTTGCTTAAAGCCACCACTCCAAATTTATCATTTTCAGAAAGATTCACTATCAAAAATGATATTTTCTCCATATCAACCTTATAAAATTTTCTTCCTGAAACCAAGTACAGCGGCAAACCTTTGAGTTTTATTTCTTCAATATTACAATTCAATCCAAAGTTGTTTCTCAATGCATCTTTTAGCATAAAACCACCTCGGTAACATTTTTATTTTACAGTAACATAATTTATGTTACTATTCAATATTTATGTTACTATTCAAGAAATAAAAGGGCAGAGTACAATTACTCCGCCCGATACAAACAATCTTATCCGTAATCACGAAAAATTTTCATCAACCTTCTGCGCAAGTGTTCCATAGGTGTCCCTTAAATTCTTTCTCCTCACCGGTTTCCTTATCGATGTATTTACCGCCATCTCTGAGCAGTCTGAAATCAGCCAAAGATATACTTGTAACTTCCATAAAGACTTTGTCTGGAATAATCTTATCAAAAGTTGCCAGTGTTACACTTTCATCCCCATAAGCCATTTGAACCTTCCGGTCCTATGGAAAGCGATTCATACTTCTCATTAACCTTGCTGATATCATGCCTCCTACAGTCAAGCGGCATCTTGATACGCTTCTCCAATTCATTGAGCAGCTTATCCCTAAACTCCGACTTAAACTCATCAAAAGACTTCATGATTCCGCCATTCTCCATGCTTGTACCTCCAATTTTTCGCATAAGAAAAGCGTCATACTCATAACCCCTTTTCTGAGCTACAAGCTGACGCTTTATGTTGAAATATTTACCTTTTTGCCACAGATTGTTTCTTGCTTCGCTTTATCACAATCAGGCATTTTCTTTTGCAAAAGAATGAACCAAAAAATTCAAGTTTTTTCTCCTTGCCTTTTCTTGGTTCATTATAAGTATATCATGCTTAAAATCGGATTGAAATAGACGAGACATCACATTTCATCAACCAAAAATCACAAAAGTTGAACGAAACATCACAAAACATCACATCACAAAATATTTGGAGTATTTCCGTCGATGTAGTATTATTCTATGTAAAAAAATAAAGAATGAGGATGATGTAAATGAAAAACCGCAAAGAAATCATTATAGGTTGGATGAAGATTATTGCTGGATTGATTGTATTTGCCCTCGGAGTGCATTTTACCATATATGCAAATATAGGACTTGCCCCCTGGGATTGTCTTGGCATGGGAATATCATATCATACACCGTTAAACTACGGACTATCAATGACAATCATTGCAGTGGGAGTTCTTATAATTGACCTTATACTGAAAGAGCGTATCGGATACGGGACTCTTATAGATACCTTTTTTACCGGTAATTTCGTCTATGCTTTTAACAGACTGAATCCCTTCCCGGAGAATCATAATACATTGACAGGAATAATTATAATGCTTGTCGGATTTGTCTTTATGGCAATAGGAATGGCAATATATATGAGTGCGGAGCAATGCTGCGGACCAAGAGATTCACTCCTTGTAGGTTTCGGTAAGAGACTACCACATATACCCATTGGATTTGTCGAAATCCTGCTATGGGCAATCGTTCTTCTGATCGGCTGGCTTTTGGGAGGTCCCGTCGGAATTGGAACGCTTATCAGCACTTTCGGTGCCGGTATCGTCATGCAACTTGTTTATTCTGTCATCCACTTTGAACCGAGGAAAATGAAACATAAGAGTGTTGCTGAAACAACCAGATTGTTGCTAAAAAAGGAAATGAGTGTAGAATAGTTTTCCTAAATGACGAAGTGGCGAGCATAATGCCCGCCACTTCTTTTATATTAGTATTGGTCAAGACACTCCGAGAGTACCTTGTAGAAGTTCTTTACCTGAGTCTCCTTATTGTAATCATAAATCTCATCAAACCTATCTGCTAAAGACTCTATAATCTCATCCATGTGTTCACTGCACTTACTATCCTTGTATTTTTTGAACACGCCTTTTCCGCTTTGAATTGCAACCTCAAGAACGGCAAATAACGTTTTCTCTGCATGGACTCTAACATCATTTGCCATTTCAGATACTTCATCAACTCTAATGCTCACTTCCATTATTGATGGAGAAGTTTTATCAACAATACCATGAAGCCAGTTTTCAGTTTCATATAACTCCGCAACTTCATCCGTATATTCTACTATGTCATCAAGTTCAGATGATATGTGCTGAGACTCTACCCAGTAGCAGATTACATCCTCAAATGTTTTTACGTTGTATTTAATCTTCATCATTCTTCCCCATTCTAATACAGTCAAGATAAATATTAACAGTTTTCTGGCTACATTAATTATATTATATCACTACATTTCATTAACCATACATAACATGTTTTCTGATTGATACAATTTACCCTGAGATTTTGCCGTTGTATCATCTCCGCGTTAATGATAAAATGAAGTTAACCTAATAGAAAGACATATACAAATGAGCGATTATAAGAAAACCCAATGGCATCCGCCATTTTGTGCAGCAGTTAAAGATATTGGTACCGTGTACCTTTAAAAACCAACATAGATCCTGCTTTGATTGCATCATCGAGCATAAGAAGATGAAGCTCTTCCTTGCCATCTACTGTACAAACTGCGGACAGAAGCATGCCGTGTGACTCCATTCCCATCATAGCTCTTGGCGGAATATTTACGATAGCCACAAGCGTCTTGCCAACAAGCTCTTCAGGCTCATAGTAAGGATGCATACCACTAAGGATAGTACGATCTGTTCCTGTACCATCATCCAAATCTTCCTGTGTCATTCCGCATTTCTTTCGAAGAACTGCGATACGTCTTCCCAAAGTCATTTTCTCCATTGCATACCTCCCAATTCAGCTATGCTAACGCCATGATTCCCAATCTCTAAACTTATGAACCTCTGGCGAAATAAACCATAAGTCGAATGCTATGGATACTGATGCAGCGCTGCTATCTGTATCTGTCTTACACTATTAATCTTAATTTATCTATTCCGGGAAGTCTGTATCACGATTGACACGAAATCAGATGAAAAACGTGTCATATTGACACGTTTTGAAATACAGTATGCAATTCATGATTTTAGTGAAGGTGAGTGAGCACGTTTTCAGTCCAAAAAAATTCCACCAGCAATAAGCCAGTGGATTTAAGACAATATATTCTGATCGGACTAACAGTTATTTCTTATATTTGAAAATATCCATACCCGCTACAATCTCAATGCCCTTGGAAACAGCCTCCTCATAACTAACATCCTCATAAAGCAGTTTCTTAGTAATGTTATTATAATCAGCCTCATAAAAACGACTATCGATGATTTCCCTAAGCATATCCGGAATATCATGTTCCGGCTGCGCCGCAGGATTATTTTTAGACAGCATTCTGTCTTCGCGTACATCATCAATAAGAGCATCCAGCTCAGACGTTATTTTAATTTCCGGCAATAACTTTGCTATATCATACAGATGCCTCGAATCCCTGTCCTGCATATTCTGCAGACGATAATCACATACGGCAAATACCTTATCAATAAACGTGCGCTCCAATGACTGAACCTGCATCTTTACCGTTGAAGCATCAAAAGGAATCGGAAGTTTGATCCCCCGCTTTATGCAAAATCTTCCAACAAAGCTGTTCACATCGCAAATTTCTACCGGATATACCTCCTGGTAAAAACTGGTTTCAACGATCAGTTCAAGTGGAATATCGCTGAATAACGATTCATATTCAAAAATATACTTGTTGTAACTGTGCCTCGACTGAATATCATCTGGATTTGATAACACAAATCCCAGATCATCAGCTATACCACAGATAAGTAATTTTGTTTTCTTCTTCTCGGATTCTGTGGGCTTACGATTCATAGAGAGGTCAATGTCTTCAGAAAATCTGTCTATCAATCCATACGCCTTGGATAATGATGTCCCACCTTTAAATACAAATGGCAGTTCACTATATGAAAGTCCCAAGAGTATCATAGACTGAATTGTGTCTTTTTCTACCATTTGTGTCGTCCGATGTTCTTCTGCTGCGACAGTTTCTATTATTTCTTTCCATTGATCCTTATATTCTTTATACCAGCTCACCCATCAAGCCTCCTTCGTAAATATTTCGGTAAACACGATCCGGGTATAATGGCAGATATCTCTTAACCACCGAAAAATCAAGTGAAACCATATTCACATACTTTTTAAGTTTGTTCACAAGTTCAGCACCCCTAATTTCACTGTATTTATCCAACATGGACATTAGATCCAAAAACTGCAAAGCAGTCTTGTTTTCCTCTGTAACATCAGCAACAGGCTTATATACAACGATGGTATTTCCATCGATTTTCTGTTTTCTCTGCTTTGTACTTGCTTCATTACTACACACTTCATAGCAGGCAGGGTTCTGTGTTGTAAAGCCGTATTTATTGGCTAACTGAAGACCTGTTATATATCCACATGCTTTTCCATCAGCCACCAAGTATTTCTTTTCGATATATTTATCTACCGATATCTTTCCCTTTGTTCCAAGAATCGTTAAATACGAAAGAAAATAGACACCATTATATAAGCGCTCAAGTTTTCCTTCGTCAACCAGCTTTTTCATCTCCTGACGAAGATAATCTTTGGATTCCCCCGGGAGTTCGCTTAAAAATATCGGCTCTCCATTTTTGTAATTTTCAACTATATATTCATATACCATTTCGCCCACCTCACAAATACGAAACAACATATTTCACTTTTATAATACTATTCTCACAACACTTTGTCAATTTCAGGGGGATGAGTTCACTTAAGCTCCATTACCTCTTTTCAGAAAGTCGTTAGATCAATTTTAAGCGTAAAAAACTCCACCAGCACTATGCCAGTGGAGTTAAAACATCTTATTTGAGTTGTATTTATATTTGTACACAATAAACATTTTATTTTACCGCTCACGAATTACATGAAGAATCATATTGATTTTCTTCATCTTTCTCTTTTCTCATTTTCTGATCCAGTTCCACAGCCTTTTCAACCTGTGCAAGAATCATATTCTTAACATCTTCCGATTCTACAGATTTCCACAGCTGCATTAATTTATCCAACAGTGGATCTTCCGGTTCCTCGCCCTCCAATATAAAATTTATGCTGCTCCCGAGCACCTTTGCAAGTTCTAAAGCTAATTCCCCTGATACTGCCCTTCTGTTTGTTTCATATGATGACACACTTGCACGGTTCTCAAGATTCAGCAACTCAGCCAGCTCGTCCTGTGACAACCCTGCCTGAGTTCGTAGGTGCTTTATCCTTCCACCTACCGTAGTTATGTCAACTTTCCCCTGCATATATACTTACCCTTCAGAAGTATTACATTTTGCAGTTAGAAAACAGATTTTACCCTTCATCTCTAATACGATTTAGAAAACCGAAAGGTTACATATCTTCACAGATTAAGAAAAACTTAAGAAGGTCACTATTTGCTCTCGTTTTGCCTTCACTTTCATCAGAAGCAACGTTTCAGCAACTTATAAATATTTTTTATATCCCCTTCTTTAATTTTACGATTGTAAAATTTATTTTGTTACGTAAACCATCAAACTTAAAAAACAATTAAGAATGCATAATAATTGCTTCGACAATTCTTCCCTATTTTCATAAAAAAGAACGGGGTCATCATTGATCCCGCTCTTCTTTCTATATTGATGTATATTAACTTTCAGTTTACATAATACAGCATATTCATTTTTGTCATAACCATTGCCTGTCATTTTCATTTTTGAAATTTGAAATTTTGTATATTTTGCCATTTTTATTATATCACCAATTAACCATATGCGGGAATTTCTATTGCGGATTGGGATGTTTATTAATTGATACACTTCTATATATGTAGTATTAGAGTCTCTTGCTATTTTTATTCTTTGTTGTCCAGATCTTCTACACTCGCTTTTACTAAACTCCACCCGGTATTCGTTATACCGAATTATGAGTTATACCGAATACTGATAAAATCCTTAGTATCAAAGAGATTTCTTATGATTTTATTCGGTATAACAATTTACTGAGTTAGAAGCAAATTTGCGTTCTTTATCCTTTTTTCATTTCACATTTCGGTATAACTTTTTTTACTGCGGAACACATCATATTGTATGTTTTTGTCAAGATATTGAAATCTCTGTACTATATCTGAATAAAACCAAGCCAAATAATTATACCGAAAACTGTTCGGATATCTGAGATTCAGATCATAAATATGAAAGGATGTGTGAAATAGTTATACCGAATTTTTTCAAAAAGAATCATTTAATTCGTGACCTTTTTAATTGTATTCGGTATAACCATATTTATCCCGAATTCGGTATAGTATTCGCAAGCAGTGCCCTCGTACGGATGAGGGCTCTTTGCTTGTTGGTGGGTACTCCCCCAATCCCCCAGAAGCTGACCGCGAGACGGTCAGGCTACGCACCCACTTCGTGTGCGCTGAATGCTTTTGAATCTGCCGCAATAAAAAAAGCGGGTGAACAGCATCTGTATAAATGCCATCCACCCGTAGTATCATCTTTCTTGCTCTTTCTTATTTTTGTCTTCTCTCTGTCGCTGCTCTTCGTCGATTTTCAGGAACTTATCTATGTCCTGTTTTGCAATCTGATAGTCCATCATCTCCTTCTTTGCTGTGCGATACTCCTCATAGATTTTTTTCTTTACCGCTAGAATCCTTCCATATTCTTCAGATAATTCTTTCCACTTCGGAAGTTTCTTCAGCTGCATCCTGTCAAAAGTTTCCTTTGCTGATTTATGAATCAATATATCTTCCCCATGCTTCTCGAAAAACTTTTTGCTGTATCTAGCCTTACGATAATCAGCATAAATATCTTTTGTCTTTGAGTAATTTCTTATAGCAGTTTTCAATTCAGCAATCTCTGACAGCCTTGCTTCTTTTAATTTTATCGAATCCGACAGCTCATGAAATCTGTCGGAACTGCCCTTTGCCTTTTGAGCCAGATCTTCATAATCTCTTATTCCATGTTCCTGCAAATACAATAATGCTTTTGATACCTGCTTCACATTGTAGACATTTGCCCAGCGTTCATAACCTTTGCCTTTTCCCTCTTGCATCTTTTTATTGATGTCGATAAGAAGGTCAAATTCACGTTTTGGTCTTTCCGCTCTCTGATCCGACTCGTCTTCTCCGGTAATCCGCTTTCGTATTTCTTCCTCAGAATACCCTTTTCCCAGAGACCTTAATCTGATAAATCGTTTCTGTCCTGCGCCTCTGATCGATACGTGCTTACCGGATTTTATTTCATATCCGGCTCCGGCAAGCAGTCTCAGAAATTCCTCATAATTATTGGGACTCGCAGAAATGATCTCATCTATTTTTGTACGAGCTACACTTCTGAAAGATACTCTGTGATAAGGACTATGATTATCACGCTCCGATGGTTTTCGAGGGATTATAACAGACAACGCATGCTCAAGGCAGACAAGATATCCAATTACGCCTATATAAAAAAACTATTTATCCCTCAGCAATATCCAACTCTTTATCAATAGCTCTTGATACAAATTGGTTTATAGTTATCCCTTCATTTGCAGCACATAAAGCTACTTTTTTGTGCTGCTCAGGCTTTATGCGAATATTAAAAGAACCCTTAAATTCACGTTCCGGTTGTTTTCCAATCTGTCTACAGTAATCTAAATAATTATCGATGCAGTCATGCATTGATTGAGTAAGCTCTTTAACAGACTCTCCATGAAAATTCAAAGAATCATTAATACCTAAGACATGTCCTACAAAAATCTCATCTTCTTGATCAAACTCTACTTTTGCATGATATCCATTATATTCCATCAACGAACTAATCATTTTATTTCACCTACTTCCTTCAAAAAGGCGATAACCATCTTTACATGATACCTATAGAGTTCATTCCCAGGATGAGGTCCATCAAATTGAATAATACGCTTTGTCTCAGCATGATAATAACCAATTCCTGATCCTCTTCCACCTTCGAACTTTTCACATCCACATTGTTTCATGAGAGAATCAAGTTCACGAATAGTAAAACTTGTTGGTACTGGTTTGGATAATAGTTTTTCCAGTAATTTAGATTTCTTTGGCACATAGTCACCTTTATGTAACTATTTTCTAGTTACAATATAGCATTATTCATTAACACTGTCAATTATGTTTTCTCATAAACATTATGACCCCATATTGTTTACATTTAGCTATTCTCTAACTAAATAACTATAGTGGATATATGAAATAAGCCGTGGGCCGTGTTTTATTCTGTTTACTATGAAACAAAAAGTTTTAGGAGGACGTATATGAAAATCGATTACAAACTATTAGGTGAACGTATACAGGAGTTACGGAAGACCAGAAATATCAAGCAATATGGTCTTGCCGAGTCTGTAGGTTTATCAGGGCCTTTCATGAGCCAAGTAGAAAATGGCAAAAAACAGCTTAGTCAAAAGTGTATCAAGATTTGCCAGAAACATCCCTAAGAGTATTTACTGATGAAGAACCAACTATTCTTCCGAATTCCCACGAAGCATCATCCGGAGATTTTGACCTCAGGGGATTTGAAATAACAAAGAGTCATTTCCTAAACGTACTAGGAAATGACTCTTTAGTTGCTTAAACCCGCATAAATACTGGCTTTTTTAATTAAGACTCTTCAAAGTAGGGAGAATTCTCCCATTACGCCTTATCTAGCCCTAACCATCCTGGCGTATTAGGTTTGAGCATTTTCCGATTTTCCCTTTCCTGCCTTGTCTAACCCTACTCAAACCGATTCTTTTACTGTCAATTCACTGTCAAATTGATTTTTTGCTGTCAGCTCTAATTTATACAAGAGAAAGAATAAAAACATCACGAATCATTCCTGAACCTATAACGTAAAGTTTTTTCTTTCTAAAACATTCCTTGTAATTGATCTGAAAGTAACTCGAACACCTCCTTATTCTTATCCTCAGTTGCCTCTGCATAAATGTCAAATGTTGTAGTCACACACTTGTGCCCCATAACATACTGAATGACCTTTTGGTTAGTACAGGAATTGCAAAGCCTTGTTGCAAATGTATGTCTCAGATGATGACAAGAGAAATCCGGAAGCATAAGCGGCTCTCTCTTTTCACACTTTGCATCAAGCTCCTCTTCGTGATTATAACTTGCAATTATACGCTTGATTGCCCGATTCACCGATTGAGGACTCATTACATTTCCAAATCTGTTCAAAAAGAGAAATCCCGTCATCCCTTCAAGCACCGGAGATGTTATATCCTGCTCCTCTTGCTTATCCTTAATCATCTGAAGGGCAATCTTGACAACTTCCAGCATTGGAATATGTCTTATGCCGGCTTCTGTCTTTGGCTTGTGAATCCAAAGTCCCGACACATCAGTCTCCGGATGCTTATAATATGCAATCGAGTGATTAACGGATATTAGATTAGTATCAAAGTTTACATCATTCCATGTTAATCCAAGACATTCACCAATACGCATTCCCGTTCCAAGCAGTACTACTAACAGTGGCCACCACTCATTATAAATCGGATGATCTGACACATAAGTCATAAAAGCCGTTTGCTCATCTTTAGTAAGTGCATGTCTTATGCCCTTATTCTTACCTGAGCTTTTTGAAATTTCTGCAATTACTCCATCCGATGGATTTTTTCTTATGATGTCATCACGAACTGCAAGCTGCAACGTTGGATGAATAACACAGTGTATAGAATCAAGTGTGCCAAGTGCTAAGTTGCACTCTTTTAACAGATACAGATAAAACTGAAGTACATCAGAATATTTAATGTCCGCAAGTTTCTTATTTCCAAAAGTATTTCTCACATAGTGTTCATACGAATAAGCATATCCCTTGATTGTAGAACCTCTGAGATTAACTTTTGTAGAAATGTAGCGGTCATAAGCAGTGTTTAAAGTTGCCTGTCCTCTGACATAAACATCAAGTCCATCAAGTTGATCCCTTTTAATCTCATCTTCCTTTTCTCGAAGTTTGATCAGGTCTCTGCTATATATGGTCCTGCGTCTTCCAAGCGGATCTGTGTAGTCATAAGCAATACGCCCATCACTGCTTCTGACATACTCACCTTTCCTTAAAATGCGTCCATCGCTATCTTTTCTAACTGCTGCCATATGCTGCTCCTTAAAAGAAAGGACATGACATTTTAAGAATATAAGATGGTTCGTCCACCTTCATTATGACTCTATTTCAGGATTAAATCAACTAAAATCTTATCATGTCATATCCTATGATTTCACTTTTTTCTTTACCATCTACTGTCATAATTCGTATACTATGAAGGAATCAATATATGCCTGCATTACCTCCATTTTGATAAGAACCATGTTGGAAACCTTCCTCATCGCTCCTGCCTTTACAGCAAGTTTCTTTATCGTATCCTCGTTCATGCTGAAAGCTTTAGGTGCATCCTTTAGACGTATATAAACCGTTTTTCCCTGATAAGGTTGAACTTTTGGTGTTGCCATAAATGTCTCCCTTCCGTGCAGGGCTATTTGCCAGACAGAAACGGTATTGCTGTTTTTCTGACAAAAGCCTTGCATCTGTAAACTCTCGTCCTTAATGAACCAATGCTTATATGTTCCTCTTCCGCAATCTGTACAGTATCCTTTTTCCCACTGAGATAATTCATATAAAAAGCATAATCTTTGCCGGGAAGCATCCCGCAAGCCTCTTTTACCTTTTCATAATCGATTCTCATACCCTTAATAATCTCAAGCTCTCTTTGGTATTTGAACCTGTCATCAGTTCCTTTTACCGCTGTCTCGTAGTCATCATTCAACAGAGCCCTATCAATTTCTTCATTTTTGATAGCGGTATTGCAGGTAATATCGCTAAATCCTGATGTCTGTACACGTATCCCGCATTCCCCATAAGAAGATCTGGCATTAGAACTCCGCTCATCACATATTTTATCTCTGATACAGTTCTCATAGCTGTCAATGATGCGGTTGAAATAAGGGAAATTATCAAGAATGATGTTAACTCGATTACCCATATTTGCTTCATCGTAAATCTCAATAAAACTTTTCCGTTCTGACATTTGCCTCCCTCCTGCGTTATATACTTGGCTCTGAGCCACAACTTTTTTCTTTTGTCTTAAGACACCTTTATTATAAGGTATGAATAGACTCTGTAGTGTACACGATACGTGACACCTGTTCACAATATGAAACACCCAAAAACAAAAAACAGAAAATGTAAGATAACCCTACATTTCCTGCTTAAATAATGACTGTTAAATATTTATTTTTCTTCTCCTGCTACTCTTTCCAACGAACGGTTTTGGACATGCTCCTGCAAACGCTCGTAATCATCGCCCAAAAGTGCAACAGCCTCCTTCAGATATAATCCTGCGGTTTTATTTGCCTTACGAATATATCCAATTGCTCTTGATACCTTATTATTACCAATATCAATCTTATCCTTGGTATCCGCTTTCATCGAATTATCGCAAGTATCAGTGTCTCTATAAATACATGAACAAAGATACATTAACTCACAGGCACTGTACGCGATAGTATTTCTGTTTAGATCAACATCAAATAAGTGTCCCTGAATGCGATCAATTCCAGAGTTGTAAATATCATATTCGGGTGCATTAATTCTACCATTTCCTATAATACACATACAGCTCTCTATCGCATCTTCGAGAATATCTTCTGGCTTGATTTTAAGATTTCTATATGTCATTTCTGTATTTGCTACAGCTCTAAAGGTCTCCTTAACCTCAGAAAAATCATCCATAGCATGAAACAGAGTTGTACAGTCATGAAACTGTTTTATAATTTCCATGTCTTTATCTATCATAAACGGTATTCCGGTGGTATGCGGTGCAAACGCAGTGAGTTTGTCACCCAGGATACAATTTACATTTGGCATCTTAACGTATAAAGGTTCATTTGCAGTCAGAATAAGGCTGCTCTCTATTGGTCTTTCAATAACAGAAGCATAATGTTCTTTCTCATAAAGAACATCAAGAAGAATTGTTATAGTATCATCCATTATCGGCGAATTATAGAAAAACCTAAAATGTCTTTTTTCTATATTTCCATGACCGGGACGAATGCTTTCCTGATAATCTACAAATGGAAAAATTTTTCCAGCTTCCTCTATGTAATGCTCCACATCAGTTCCAGGATCCACCATAATATCTATATCTGTAGACAGTCTCTTAGGATTATCAAGCAAAAGCATAAGACAGCTTCCACCCTTGAATGTAAATTTGAGCCCGGTCCTACTAATCGCTTCTAATAATCCAAAAGCATACATTGCCCTTTCTGCAATGAATCTGTCACTCCCATATCTCTTTGCAAGCCCATCAATATGCTCAAGAGAATAGTTTTCAGGTAATATCAATTTCCATTCCTCCATCAGTCATAATTCTCTTTATTTCTTGGAACTTTCCCCGCCTTCTGGCATATCTGAAAAGTTTCTTTGTATCAATATAGTATTTATCATTTGCTATGTGCAGCATTTCCGGATACTCACTTTTGCTGTACATATTCATAAGTGCCACGTCTGCAATAAGATCAACAAACAATTTCTCTAAGGGAGTATCATACCTTTTTTCCTTACCACGTGGTGCTTCACTAATTCTGTCAACTATTATGATAGTATCAGGTTTCCAGTATTTCCTAAGATCATCTTTCTTAGGCTTAAACAGGATATTCTCTACTATCAAATCTGACATATCTCTGAAAACAAATTCACTTAATTCCTTTTCAACATATAGAAAAACAGTATTCTTTGCAATCTGATGATTAAGAAATTCATTCAACATAGATGTTTCAAATAATGAATATTCCGTATCTGAATAATTATTCTCCATAAATGCAATTATTTCTTCCGCTCTCTCAGAATATTTTGAAGTATAGTTCTTCCTATCAGTATTGCCAATCTTATATGAATTCCTGCCACTCCTATAAATTTCTCCACCGGCAAGCATACGCTGCAGATCCCAGTTAAACGAATTATAAGAATATTCAGCCATATCATCTGCAATCAAGTTATATAATTCGCGTCTCGTGTACTGTTTTTCATTATTAATTTTCTCCAAAAAAGCCATATTCTTCATATAATCCACCCTAAATATGAATACCCATGTCGTATATAAAGTATAGCATTTGCTGACTTTTGCATCAATATATATCGGCAATTTTTTAATTTATTGCCGATATATATAATCTTAATAGATGGAAAAAGCACAATAAAAAGATACTATTATAGCCGCATAAGTGCCTTAATCTGTTCTATTGCTACTTTTCTCAAAGCTTTAGAACGCAGACTTTCGAATAGTAAAACCAATTCCTCTGTCTCATCAAAAGCATATTCCGAGTCACCGATGCCGCCTTTAAGTATCCAATCCGTTGATACTTCAAAAAGTTTGGAATATTCAATAGCCGCATCAGTTGTTAATGCTCTCGCTCCCGACTCATAATTTGCCACACTTGTACGGCTTCCGCAATGAATCTTTTCTGCTACCTCCTGTTGGCTCATTCCTGCATCAACCCTAAGCTGCTTAACTCTTTCCGCGATTCCCATGATACTGCTATTTTCCATTTTCATCTCCGTTTCCGAAATCCGAAAACGGAAATATAACAAGAGCCCAGCACCGGGATTTGCATAAAGAGCCTGCAAAACATAGTGAAATAAACCATCATATGGTTACATTTCCGTTTTGCAGACTTCTTCGTGCTATCCAATAGACAACCTACTCAGCGCTGGGCAAACTCTTGACACGTGTGCATCCCCCTTTCGACTTACACCTACCCACTACATGTCGTAGCGTCCTGGCGCTCAGGCCATGATGCGATACAGTTCTGAACACACTATCTCATTCTATTCAGTTTTCAATATGCAAAATCCCTTATAATACAAATAACGCTAATCAAGAATAATCACTAATCCGATACTTATCAGATAACGCATCAACCGGCTGTTCATCAACTCTTTTTCATCAGGATCCGAAACCGTTGCCTTCCCCTTCTTGATAAGTACCTTCTTGAATCTTCCACAATTCGGACATATTACTATGCCGTCAGCAACCTGTACTTCCCCCATAGGAAATCCGCACGAATTACAACATGCTACAAGTGCATTATTACAAGTCTCTGAGCTTGGTAGTGAAAACCCTTCCCTAGTCAATTTCACAAAGTTCTCCATAACTTTGTCCTCCACTCATCATTTATAGTATGACTTTCGCATATATGTATTTCCTATCCCCTTTCGTAATTTTTTGTTAATATTATTGTATCACATTTAACATATTTTTGTACTGTTTTTCGTCCAAATTAAGACAAATTTTAGAATTGCGCGCAATATATATGCTGTCAAATAGATATTTTAATACAAAGGCAGCGATATTTTTATGAAATATTTGTAATATTTTGCTTGATAATATCATTCTCAACATAAAAATCCCCGTTTTGCTTGCAGTTCTCTCAATCACCTGGTATAAATATTCCAAAGGAGACATGTTATGGCAGATAATATAATACATATGGAACGTCAGAGTGTGTGTATGGGAGATGATGCTAATGCACCAAATGCAAGGAATTTAAGTTTCGCTTCAGGCATGATGCTATCGGATTTTTTGGATGTAATTGCTGGAAACATTCCTTTGCGCTTTAATGGTCAGCATACAATTTGGGGTGTAGAAAATGATGGGCATCCGGTTGCTTTATTAGAAACAGATGTAAATGGTAACTATACAAATGAACTGCTAATTGAAGATATATTATTAAAAGATTTGAATAGTAAAGAAGTATACTGTCATTATTTTTATGACTATAAGGGAAATTTGTGTTCTTCTTTGTCTCATTATGAAGATGGAAAATGGAAGGATAATCATCCAGAGTGCAGGACTCTTTCTGATAAGGTGAAAGCGTTTTATCAACTTGAGATATAGAATACAGCCATAAGGACATAACATAGTATCTAAAGATACCATGTTATGTTACCTTTTACATCCCCACTGCTAAGTTAGATTTATCCGCCACCATTTCTGTAACAGCTCTTTCAAGCAATGCCGATGGATTGCTATTCGGGTTTATCCAATCATCAATGGCATCATAAGGTAATACGAGTGGCATTCTGTCATGAATTTTTCTTAACTTTTCTGTCGGTTCTCTTGTCATGATCGTAAATACAGGGTATTTCAAATCCCTATATTCCTGCATCTGATACAATCCTGCCAGATATGTTACAGACTCACCCACAGGCTGTATGGAATACTTGTCACCCGTTACAGACTTTCCCTTTGAATCAATGTAATGCTCCCATTCGTAATACCACGAGGCAGGCACAACGCATCTATGTGATTTCCATGCTTCCTTAAAGCTAATCTTGTCTTTTGCTGACTCAACCCTTGCATTGACAATAGGATGGTTTATTCCTCTGACATTAAAGCCCCACAGCATCGGGAATACTGCCTGATTCCCATCTTTATCCGGTGCTATTACTGCAACCATATTTGTCGGAAATATCTCACCTTCCATGATCAGTGATTTTCCAAGCCGGTCAATCATCATGGTTGTTAGCCTGCTTTTCTTTACTTTTTCTGTATATACCCTCAGTTCCGGGGATAACTCCATAAAATACCTACAACACATATTCCATCACCCACTATTGATTTAACCGCGAAAATTCATCTTCACTGGTCCTAATTTTTTCATCAAATCCTGCCAATGCGTCAAAAGGTGCATATATCTTCGCCCACCTCGAAACCGGCATAGGCGGGTGCTTTATGCTGAAATCATCCCATTCATCATGTTTATTTCTTCCCTTCAGATAAACTTCCCTGTACTTAAAATCAGACGGCATTTTCATAAAGCCTATTTCATCTGCCATATCCATATCTCCAATATATCACGCAAGATGTCCGCCTATCTGCCTGTTTCTTTCAAGCTGAGTCGCACCTTCAAGCATATTTTTTCCCTTAAAAAGAACATTCGCCCCATACTTTGAACGCAGCTCCATAACGGCACGTTTAAGCCGTCTTTCCCTCTCAAGCTTATTATAATCCGTAAGAAAGCTCAGCTGGTAATAGCCTTCATCAGACACAACACTCTCAGCACATACTCCAAGCCTCCTATAAAGCAGCCTGTGATCTGTCTTTGCATCAAACGACTCAAGCAGGCGAGGCAGAATGATAATTCCTGAATTTGTATCCGTCGGCATTCTTACCGTACCATTACTGTGCTTAGGGTGCAGTCTGCCGTAATAATCCTTAACCACCTCTCCGTCATATAAAGGCAGCTCCTCCAAAGATTTATAGTCATACGATACCCACCATGAAAACTTTGGTGCTACAACGGCTTTGGCAAACATTTCCTCGCAAAGATTATCAACCATCTCCGAGAACACGTTTCTTGCTTCCCCATACTTATATGGACGTGGCAGCACCTGACCGTTTGAAAGACTATGATTATCCGTATGATAGTTTTTGATATCATAAATACCAACGGGATCTTCTCCCCATGCGTGGGCAATCATAATTTCACCGTCAATACCGAATTTTTTATAAAACCATTCCTCGTCCCACTGTGATTTCTCAGCAATATCCCCCATGGTGGTAAGACATGCTTTCTGCAATCTCAAGGCTTTGCCTGCCCCTATCATCCAGAAATCAGTAATGGGCTCATGATTCCACAATAAAAACTTATAGCTGTCCTCATTAAGCTCGGCAATCCTTACTCCATCTTTATCCGGAAGTGCCTTCTTTGCAACGATATCCATTGCAACTTTTGCAAGATAAAGATTAGTCCCGATACCAACTGTCGCAGTGATGCCGGTTTTCTTCAGCACCTCCCTTATCATGGTCATTGCCATTAGATGAGCTGGGTGTATTCCCAATTTCTCAGCTTTATCTCGATAAAGGTGCAGATAAGGAGTAGCATCAATAAAACTTTCGTCAATACTATATACATGCACATCCTCTGATGCTGCATAATAGAGGATAATTGAATAAATCTGTGCTGATACACTTTCATAAAGCGACATGCGTGGAACCGCTGTTATATAATTCACCTTTGTATTATGTGATTTCTCATATTTTTCTATTGCAGTTTTTGCCTCAAAGAGTCTCGGTCTGCCTGGTACTCCGATTGCTTTCAAACTCGGAGAAACCGCAAGGCATATCGTTTTATCTGTTCTCGTGTTGTCAGCCACGAGCAGGTTGGTTGTAAGCGGGTTCATTCCTCGGGCAACGCATTCCACCGACGCATAAAACGATTTCATGTCAACTGCAATGTAGCTCTTGGATTCCCCAAAATTTTTGCCGATTATCGCCATAAACACATCACCCCTTACTCGTTTGTTACATAAAGGACTTCGGTAATCGAACTATAGTTCTTTTAATCAAATATATCATTAGGGGAACATATGTGTCAATCGAACATGGAAAATTTCTTATGAAGAAAATATAAAAGCAGGAGATGTAAGATAATTTCCTACATTTCCTGCTTATAGCTAATTCAAGTAATAAGATTTATTTATGGCATGCATTGATGTTGATTATACTTTCTAAAAGCTCTGCATTATCGATTATAATACCACTATTGTCTCGCAAATTTTTCAACCACTTCATAAAGATTATTCTTCATCTTTTCTGAAATCGGATATTTACTTACTTTCTCTTTAATAGATTCTTTAGATTCTCCATTGCAGTAAAGTTCCATTATTACTCCCTTTGCAATTTCATCAAAACCATATTCAGCAATACCATCAGCAATTAGACCTATCACGCAAAGTGTCATAACTCCACCTATAATTCCTCCTGGACCCAATGCTGCTAAAGCAGCAACAATTGCAGCCGCTCCAGCCAGCCCAGTTAATTCGATTGCAATCATAAGTACAAGTCCAGGTACTCCTAATGCCGCTATTTTCTTAATTATCATATCCATATAATTTCCTCCATTCTTCTTATTATCAGGTTTATAAGTATATTTACATCTCATATGGTTCTTCATTTGCAACTCCGTGTTGCATTTGATATTATAAATATATAACTCTTCACCAATAAAAAAAATAGGAGAATCGCAACATATTTGCAACATCATGTTGCATTTTATTTATGAGAAAAAAAAATCAAGAAAAACTCCAAAAAGCCTTCTTAGAGTTATTGGCTACTAAGCATATTTATGAAATAGAAGTCAAGGAACTAGCAGAAAAATCTAACTTAGACAGATCTACATTATACCGACATTTCGATTCTTCCGAAATAATAACTGCCTGTTATAATAATATAGTCATGGAGGTCAAGAACCGGATTATTAACTCTTTAGAGCCAGATAAACAAGGTAACTTCGAAGAAATGTATGAGCATCTATTTGACTGTATTCAAGATAATGCAGACGTCTTATCAATATTACTTGGTCCAACTGCACCTCCAGACTTTGAAAGAATTATCCTGAAAATAATTAAAGACCGCTATCTTGCGAATATAAATAATCTGTATAGTGATTATTGTCAGTGGAAAAAAAAACAAAAGCGATTATATGACTGTACAACCTTTTATGCCAACGGTACTTTAGGTCTGCTTAAAGAGTGGCTTTTCTCTGGTTGTAAAAATAGAAACGAAACTTTGAAAAGCCTTTATTTGATAGATGAATCGATAGAATCTATTTATATAATCAATAAAAATGTGTAATAGTCTGTGCTTGATCTATTATGATGTCATATGCCTACAATGACGAAAATGAAGAATAAATGGATTCAAGAAGAAATATACACCTCAATTATGTAAACTATAACTAAGGAAAGGAATGAAAGCGTATGAATGAAGCATTGTCATTTCTAATTCAGAGTTTTTTCGGGGATATAAGTGATCCGTATCTTGCAGCAATTGATAAGGCATATTTTGATATGCAAACCCATACTATTGTAGGAGCAAAAAATTCCATTTTTGAAATGAGAAGAATGGAAACTGAATACCTTTATGATAGGTTGAAGAATATCGGAAACGAAGATAAGTATGATGATTGGCATCGTAAAACATCGTGCGGAATGAAGGAAATTAATACATCAATTAAACTCACATATGGGCAGATTCAAAAATGGATAAATATGTCCGTTAAATACCTATACACCTTAAAGAAATTGGGAATTGATACGGTAGATGATTATTTTATCGAATATAAAAAAGATTTTCATGCTCCGCTAGATTCATATGTACTTAACGCTATTGGTGAAAAAGTTAGCTGGAGTAAAATAAAAGATTACGATGACTATAAAGAGATAAGTCATAAAATTTCATTTGAGGATGAGTATAGGAATTGGCCAATATATGCCAAAGATGCTCGAAGGAATAGATATGGATTAGAAAAAAAATCTGATAAAGGGAGTTATAAGAGATATATACAAGATAATTATTCCGATAAAGGAAAAGAATATTGCGGGGTAATTCGTTGGCAAACAAAAGGCTCGATGACATGAAGCACTAATATCTCCCTGAATAACCTTTGAGGCTCATACTACTTACAGTCCCTAGTCAATGATTGAATTTTTCTTTATAAAACTCAAAAATCCGCAGCGTATGCTACGGATTTTGTCACAAACTATATACAGTAGGATGAGCATGATGTTCTACAATATCAATTAAAAATAGTAATAATATCATCGTTTTTCTGAATAGTTTTTCAGAAATCCTGGTATTTCCAAAGTACGACTTAAATCATGCTCTCTCTTAATAAATCCCGGATTATTTACATCTGGTTTTTTTGTATTAATTCCTGCCAATATATTTTGCACAGGCGGTTTAATCGATGCTGTCTTTTGCATTCGCACCTGCTCTTTGGCAGAATCCAATTCTTCTTTTTCCGAAACCTCTATTTCTCCAATTCCCGTAGCTATTAACGTCACAACTACAGAACTCTCTTCAACCTGCTTTGAGTCAGTAACAGTTCCCCATATTATATTACTTTCTGCTCCAACAATGCTTTTTATATATGATACAGCTTCCTTAAGTTCAATCAAATTAACCCTTCCGCTCGTGTTTAGCATCATCGTATCTGCACCTTTTATTGATGTATCCAAAAGTGGAGATTCTATAGCCTGCTTTACAGCGTCCAATATAGATGTACCTTCTTTTGCAATGCCTATTCCCAAATGAGCCATTCCCTTATCCTTGAGTATTGTACAGAGATCATTGAAGTCCAGATTTATTATTCCCTTGTTAAAAATGATATTTGTGATTCCGCTGATGGTCCATCTAAGGACATTATCTGCTATCTGAAATGCCTCTTCGAGGTAAAAAGGCTTGTCAGAAAGAGTAAGCAGCTTGTCATTTGGAATAACAAGTAAAGTATCTACCTGTTTTTTCAGACATTCTATACCTCTCTGAGCTGCCTGTGTCCTCGGCATACCTTCAAACTCAAAAGGAAGTGTAACAACAGCTACCGTCAGAATCCCCATTTCATGACATATCTTAGCAATGACAGAAATTGCTCCCGTTCCTGTGCCTCCTCCCAGTCCACACGTCAGTATAACCATGTTTGCATCTTGTAACGCATTATGAATATCCTCCTCGCTTTCACGTGCTGCCGCCTCTCCTATCGACGGGTTTGCACCGGCTCCGTATCCTCCTGTAAGCTTCCGTCCAATCTGCAGCTTCACTTCCGCATTACTGTCCTCAAGAACCTGAATATCAGTATTTACCGAAATGAACTTCACATGCTCAAACCCAGACTCGATCATTCTGTTTACTGCATTATTTCCACCACCGCCAATGCCTACAACTATAATATTAGGCACCTTTCTCCTTGCTTCTTTTTCCGTTATTTCAATCATATTATTCCCCTTATTGCATTTATGCTTTACTTTTTTAGCGTTTATGCTAAAATATAATTTAAGATTATCAAACGTACAATTACATGTCAATATAAAATTCGCATTTTTGCAATACATTTTCGCATAATCGCATTTAGGAGGTCCGCATGAATATAGGCGAAAGAATAAAGAAAATCAGAAAAGAAAGGGGAATGTCTGCCGAAGAAGTTGCAGAAAAACTTGGTGTTTCCATCTCTACGCTTTACCGCTATGAGAACTCTTCTATATCCAAAATACCGGTAACTGTCATCGACAAGCTATGTGAAATACTAGGCACGACTGCAAAATCTCTTATGGGAAATGATTTATCACCGTCTACAGAAGATCTTCCCGATGCATTTGCCAATGCAGCTGAAGCAATGGCATTTATACTCAAAATGCCAGTTCTTGCAGCATATGGTGGATACGACATCAATTCTATGGACGAGGATACTATAATACAGTTTGCCAATGAAATACTTGAACAGCTTAAACTTGTAAGCTATAAATATCAATTACGAAGGGAAAAAGGGGAATTCTGATGAAACTTTCAAGAGCAAAGGAGATAATAAGAACTGCTCAGGATATAAAACAGAATTGGGGAGATGATCCATTTAAAATTGCAGATTATCTTGGAATAAATCTTATGTTTTCACCGGCAAAAGAACCAGCCGGAAAGAGACTATGAAAATTTTTCTGTAAATATGGAACTTCTATGATAATTTAGATTTATGAGGGAGCAATCAGACTGGTTGCTTCCTTTTTTAGACTATACAGTTCTGTATGTTGTAAGTCAATAAAAACTTGGATTTTGAAAGTGTAATGTAGTAATATTTTTATCAAAAGAATCACAATTTATCAAACAGGCATAATTAAAGGGAGGATACTATGAATGCTAGAGAGTACTTGGAAATACTGCATGTAGCAGAAAGACTAAAAGATACACCAAGACATTGCACGACAACAAAACGTAGGACGGAAAGTGTAGCCGAACATAGTTGGCGAATCTCGCTTATGGCCTTTTTATTAAGACATGAATTCAAAGATTTAGACATAAACAAGGTTGTTGATATGTGCCTTATACATGATCTTGGGGAGTGTTTTACGGGCGACATACCGACCTTTATAAAGACTGATTCTGATAGAGAAGTTGAAGATTCACTATTAAATCAATGGGTAAAATCGCTTCCTACAGAATTATCTGAAGATATAGCTGAACTCTATAAGGAAATGGATGCACAAGAAACCAAGGAAGCTAAGCTATATAAATCGTTAGATAAACTAGAAGCCTTGATTCAGCATAACGAATCACCTATTGATACTTGGTCAGAAAATGAATTTGAGCTCAATAAGACCTATGCTTTTGATACGGTAGCATTTTCCTCTTGGCTTACAGAATTACGAGAAGCCATTTTAGAAGACACTATTAAAAAGATAGATTTGGAGAGTTAAACAATTCCAGTTTACACAAATAACCACTATCCCATAATGAGATAGTGGTTTTGTTTATTAATCTGAAAGTCTGCCAGAATACATGATTGAAAGTTCGCCTCGAACTTTACCCCAGTTTCTGATTGGCATAGTCCATTTCTTGGTAGCCTCAAAAGTTGCCAAATATAAGGCTTTCATCAGAGCCTGTGAACTTGGGAATACGCTTCTTTGCTTGTTTAATCTGCGGTAGCATGAATTTAAGCTCTCGATGGCATTAGTGGTGTAAAATGCGGTTCTAACATCCATAGAGAACTTGAAAATTGGAGTAATTACATCCCAGTTATCATGCCAACGATTCATAGCATGAGGATAAAGTGGCTCCCATTTCTTGGTCACTTCGTCTAAACGCTTGAGAGCTGTCTTCTCATCTGGCGCAGTGTAGATTGTCTTAAGGTCTTTAGCAAAAGCCTTCATGTCTTTGTTAGCGACATACTTAAGGGTATTTCTAACCATGTGAACAATGCAGCGCTGATGTTCTGTGTTAGGGAAAGCTGCTTGGATGGCTTCTTTTAAGCCAGTAAGACCATCTGAGCAAAGGATTAAGATATCCTGAACTCCACGGTTTTTAAGGCTATTTATAACACCTAGCCAATACTTACTACTTTCATTTTCACCAACTTCGATGGAAAGAACTTCCTTCATTCCATCCTCGTTGATTCCGAGAACAACATAAGCTGCAAGTTTGCTAACAATTCCATCATTACGTACTGAGAAATGAATAGCATCAATGAAAATGATTGGATATACTGCCGATAAAGGGCGATTCTGCCAATCTTCAATCTGTGGCATTAGCTTATCAGTGATATCTGAAACTAAGCCTTCGCTGATTTCAAATCCATAGATTGATTCAATCATTTCTGAAATCTGAGTAGTTGTCATTCCCTTGGCATACATAGCAATGACCTGTTCTTCAATACCAGAAATATCTTTCTGTCTTTTCTTTACGATGGCTGGCTCAAATGTGCTATTTCGGTCTTGTGGTACATCAACTTCAAACTCGCCATATTTACTTCTAACAGTCTTAGGCTTTGTTCCATTGCGGTAATTAGGCTCATCATCACGAGCATACTTCTCGTAGCCTAGATGCTCATTCATTTCAGATTCGAGCATGGATTGAATTGTCCCTGAAAGAAGATCCTTGAGAGCATCCTGAATGTCCTCAGCTGTTTGAATATCATACTCATTGAGTAATCCTTGGATTACAGCCTTCTTTCCTTCTGTCATTGGTTTTGCCTTATAAACATCGCGTCTCTTGTTTGCCATAAAAATGGGCCTCCTTGATAATAAAAAATTTTATCATAGAAGACCCAGTAATAAATGTCCTATATTAAATTTACAGAGATTTTTTCAAAGCCTC
>JQKK01000021.1 GCA_000746015.1 Lachnospiraceae bacterium MA2020
TATTAGCAGAAATTTCTCTCTGTTATCCCCCTGTATGAGCCAGGTTATCCACGCGTTACTCACCCGTCCGCCGCTAAGTAACCGTATCTTCCGCCCGAAGGCTTCCGTTACGGCTCTCCGCTCGACTTGCATGTGTTAGGCACGCCGCCAGCGTTCATCCTGAGCCAGGATCGAACTCTCGATTAAAGTTTGTCCTGTTTCAAGATCAGCTAGCTAATTAAATTCGCTTGCGTTTCTTAAAACCGTTTACTGTTGGTTTTCATTCTCTGAAACCTTTGTGATTTTTATCAAATCTCAAATGGATTTTCAGGGTTGCATTGCTGTTTGTTTGTCAATGTTCAATCGCCTTTAAGCTCTCTGTTTATCAAGCTTTCAGGCTTTCGTGTCGACCGCTTTGTCGCGGCGACATGTGTTATAATATCACCCCACAAGTCATCTGTCAACAACTTTTTTGAGAAATTTTTATTTTTTTTATATTTTTATATTTCATAGTCTCAAATCAAAGAAAAAAGCCCGATAAATCAACGTTTACCGAGCCTTTAAATAACGCACATATTTATAGTTATGATCCTATAGTACAAATCTTAAAAAAATATTATTATCATAAATAAATGCTAAAAACGCATTTGATTCTACAAGATTAAAAAACTGATTTCCTATATCATCACCTGTGAATATAGTCATGAACAGGAAAAATAAAGATACTATTATGAATCCTTCTGCAAACCCTACCGCAGCACCCATTATCCTGTTTATCCCATGAAGTATGGGTATCTTATCTATGACATCAAATATTATCGTAATGGACCTGAAAAGAAATTTTATCAATAGAAAAATTATCACAAGTGCAATTATCCGTATTATCAGTCGTGCTAAAAATCCAACGATATATTCGCCAAAGACGTTTACCAGTATCTGGGTATAGCCATCCGACGTATTATTTTCGATCAAGAAGGATTTTATCATTTTGGGTATGGAGTAAGAATTGATCAGCTCCGTCTGCCCTGCGGCATCAACACTTGATACTGTTCCTGACAGAAAAGCACTCTCCAGTTTATCATATATTATGTTATATACCTGCGTATGATTTATAAGCGCATCAGAAATGACCGGAGTCATATATGATACAAGAAATAACGCAAGAAGTGTAGATATCAGTGAAAAGATCACTCTAAAAAAACCTTGCCGTGCTCCGTTGATGACAAAATATGCCAGGACTGCGAGCACAGCAATTAATAAATATTCTGTAGTCATATTCAATTCAGGCGTATCATCTGTGTGATGTCGCGATTTACAAGCAGATATTTTTCGGGTGTTGAAGTAGTTGTCATAAGCAATACTGAGTCCTCAAATTTACCAGAATACTTCTCAAAGCCTCGTTTATTAATTATAAGGCATTCGCCCTCATTATATATCAATATGCGATTTTTACTTATCTGAATATCGGTATAATTGAGCTCAAAACCTTTTTCCAAAATTAATTTTCCTTTTGGATTATACAGGTTTAACTTATAAGAATCATGGTTTTTATTGTCCCTAAATACTATAGCTATCGTCTGGTCCCCGTAAAATACTGACTGAACCTCATTTTCAAACTCTATATCAGACAAAACCTCAGGCTTTTGGCCACCACCAAATGTAACCATCCTTGTATCACCTATAGCTACCGCTGCACCATCACTTAGAAACTTAATCCTTGGAAAAATAGCATCTTTATAATCATATCCACTGACATAATTGTCAACTTCATTCTGACCCACCTCACCAAAATTATAAAATGCTATTGAAGAAACAAGCTCTCCTTCATCCATACGTACATATGATACGCCAAGAAGCGTACCATCAGGTGAAAGACTGATATCTATAGGATATCCGCTTTGCGTCATCGTACACTTTAACTCTGCAAGCTGAACTCCATTGCGGTCATAAACGTTTATCCTTGTAGCTCCACTATCCTCAAGAACTGCTGCCACTACTCCCTGCGCCGCAACCGTAAAATCCATTATAGGAAGTCTGGTATCTATCGTGCTTTGATTTCCTTTGTCATCTACTACTACTATCTGCGTTGAACCCTCGTCACCAAGCGCAACATAATTTTCACAGGTGGAAACATGTGGCTTTTGCATCTCATATGTAACATTCCACATTGTCTTGTTCAGACCATTAAAGGCTTCTGCCCCATCTTGACTATACTTTAGCACATGACCATTAAAAGTCATATATTGAGCCGTATCAGAATCCGATCTCACTGACTTTGCAGTGATGCTGTAATCAACATACACTTTCCTGTCAAGATAAGAATAAACAGCCGTACTCACCGCCAGAACTACAGCTATGATCAATATAGCACGCAGCGCGATCCTGCGCCGGTGCTTATTGACCTGCTCGTCAAAATCATTAAAATCTTCAGTTTTTGAAACTATTTTAAAATTTGGCATATTTAAATTGTTGTAAACTTATAAACTGTTGTGTAATCGTACTTGTTTCCTGCGCTAAAGAATGCGCCCTCAAAATCAGGCTCATTTACGCAATTTGGAAAAAACTGAGTTTCAAGACAGAAGCCTGAACGCTTTCCATATACTGCGCCATCTTTGCCCTTGAGGCCATCGCGAATGAAATTGCCTGCATAGAACTGAACTCCCGGAAGAGCTGAATATACTTCCATCCTGCGGCCGCTATTCCTGTCCTCAGCTACTGCAATAAGTCCATTTTCAGGCTCTACTGCATAGTTGTGGTCATATCCGCCTGTAAGATGGAGCTGCTCTGCATCTTCACCGATTCTCTCACCAATAGTATGGAACTCTCTGAAATCAAATGGTGTGCCCTCTACATCTGCACACTCACCTGTAGGTATAGAATCAGCCTTAACAGTATTGTACTTTGATGCCAATATCTTAAGGTACTGACCTTCTATATTTCCGGAATCATGTCCGGCAAGATTGAAATATGTGTGGTTTGTGCAGTTGATAACAGTCTTTTTATCCGATATTCCCTCATAATGGATTGAAAGCTCATTGTCCTCAGAAAGACCGAATGTAACCTTCATATCAAGATTTCCAGGGAAGCCGTTTTCTCCGTCAGGACTTGTATAGCTCAATGTTACACAGTTTCTTCCCTCGTCTGGTGCTGCAACCCACAGCTTTTTATGAAAGCCATTCTCTGAGTCTGAATGAAGATTATTTACACCTTCATTTGCCGGAACTGTGATTATCTTGCCATCGATGTCGAAAGAAGCATTTGCTATACGGTTTGAACTTCTTCCAATAGTTGCTCCAAAAAACTCATTGTTTGTAAAATATGGCTCAACTGTATCATAACCAAGCACTACATCAGCCTTGTTTCCATCCTTATCAGGTACGATAACTGATGTAATGATACCACCAAACTCTGATACTTTAACTTCTACACCATTCTGATTCTGAAGAGTGTATAAAAATACATCCTTGCCATCATTTGTCTGTCCAAACAGCTCTTTTTTGATTTCCATTTTCCCATCTCCTTATAATTGAGTGCGCCCCTCCAATGCTCTGAGAAGTGTCACTTCATCTATATTTTCCAAATCTCCTCCAACCGGCACGCCACTCGCTATACGGCTGCATTTTATGCCCGTCGGTTTGATGAGCTTGCTTATATACATAGCAGTAGTCTCACCTTCAAGACTTGAATTCGTAGCAATTATGACCTCATCGACATCGCCCTCCAGCCGTCGCATGAGCTCTTTAAGCTTAATATCTCCAGGACCTATGCCAAGCATTGGTGAAATCGCGCCATGAAGGACATGATAAACGCCATCGTACTTTCCTGTCCTTTCATATGCAGCCAGATCCCGCGTAGTCTCCACAACCATTATAGTTGTATGATCGCGCTTCGCACTTGCACATATTGGACATATCTCATTGTCTGTAAGTGTAAAACACTCCTTACAGTAATGGATATTGTGCTTTGCATCAAGCAGCGCATTTGTAAGGCGCTGCACATGCTCTTCTGGCTCGTTTACAAGATAAAAGGCAAGTCTTGCCGCAGACTTTGCACCAATCCCCGGAAGTGCGGCAAGCTCCTCTATCAGTTTATTTATCTTATCTGAATATAACTCCATAATTACATCAATCCGCCAAGACCGCCTGTAAGCTTGCCCATTGCAGCACTTGATGCCTCATCAGCCTGCTTAAGTGCCTCATTGACAGCTGCTACAACTAAATCCTCAAGTGTTTCTACATCTTCAGGATCTACAGCCTCAGGGCTGATCTTTACGCTCTTGAGCTCCTTTTTACCTGTAACAGTAACCTCTACAGCTCCGCCGCCTGCAGCTGCTGTAAACTCTTTTGTCTCAAGCTCTTTTGCGTTCTCTTCCATCTGGCGCTGCATTCTCTGCGCCTGCTTCATAAGATTGTTCATTCCTCCCGGCATCATGCCCATTCCGCCTGGAAATCCACCTCTTTTTGCCATTGTTAAAAATCCTCCTGTTGTACTTCTGTTTCTATATCGATGCCATCAAAATTGATCAGACTCTTAAGGTCAGGATAATCTTCGTCAAACGGACTATCCGCCTTTTGCATCTCGAGTCTGAATCTGACTTCTTTGCCTATTATTTCATTGATCACAGTCTGAAGCTGTTCTGTATTTGGCTTCTCGCTTATGATAGCGTAGTTCATCGCATCTTCAAACACTATGATAAGCTCATCACCCTTCACGGTAGGATGAGCAAACTTTACCGCACTTCGACACAATTGGTCAAGCTTTTTCAAAATTTTACCCCAATTGCCCGTTACAGCTTCTACATCCTCGGGCAATGCCGGTGGAAGCGGTACTTTTTCTTTATGAACCACCGGGGCCGCTGCCTGCACATTCTGCACAGGTGCAGCCTTAACGCCATTAGCTATTTCTTTTTCGAGCTTAGCGATCCTTTGTTTCATCGATGAAAGGTCTGTCTCCATCTCCGGCTTCATCAGCTTAATTATCGCGATTTCCGTAAGTACTCGCTTTTGTGTCGAATAACGTATATTATTAGATAATTCTGAAAAAATGCGGATAAATCTCATAAGAGTATCAGCATCTATCAGCTTTGCCTCTTCTTTTAATCTGGCGAGGTTTTCACTGGAAACATCCACGACGTCTTCCATATTTTCATCAGAAGTGCTTACCAGAAGAAGATTACGCAGATACCACGTAAAGTCTGAGACAAACGCCGTCAGCTCGCGCCCCTGCATGATCACTTCCTCAAGTATGCCTATGGCGCCAGTCACATTTCCATCCATTATCTGATCGAGAAATCTGCCATATACAGACGTATCTACGGCACCCAGTACTTCAAGCGCTTTGTCATAAGTAAGCTCCTGCCCAAAGTAAAATGCCATGCACTGATCCAGAAGACTCAGCGCGTCACGCATAGACCCGTCAGCACACTTTGCCACAAAACGAAGTGCCTTATCCTCGACCTGCATATTTTCCTGATCAGCAAGCTCTCTCATGCGGTCAACCATCGTATCGATGGTCATCCTGTGAAAGTCATATCGCTGACATCTCGAAAGTATAGTTATCGGAATCTTATTGACTTCCGTTGTAGCCAAAATAAATATTACATAAGAAGGCGGCTCCTCAAGTGTTTTCAAAAGCGCATTAAATGCTCCTATTGAAAGCATGTGGACCTCATCTATTATGTAAACTTTAAAACGTCCTTCTGTTGGTGAATATGCTACCTCATCCCTGATCTCACGGATATTATCTACACCGTTATTCGAAGCAGCATCTATTTCAATTACATTCATCGAGGTACCGGCTGCGATCGCCCTGCAAGTCGGACACTCACCACATGGGCTTCCGTCTTCCTTGCGGTTTTCGCAGTTCACAGCCTTTGCAAAAAGCTTTGCGACTGTGGTCTTTCCAGTACCTCTTGTACCGCAGAAAAGATAGGCATGGCCTATCCTCTCTGCTAAAATCTGATTTTTTAATGTTGTAACGATACCGTCCTGACCTTTGACGTCCTCAAATCTGTCCGGACGGAACTTCCTATATAATGCCTGGTATGCCATTTAATCTATTAGTCTCCAAAACTTATTCCGAGCATCTTTGCCTCTTTAACAATAGATGAATCGGGCTCTACTTTCTTGAGCTTGCCGGCCACTTCCTCAAGCGGAACTTTTACTATCTCACGATTTCTATAGCCTACCATGAAGCCATAGTGACCTTTAAGAATAAGCTTGCCGGCCTCAGCTCCAAGTCGTGAAGCAAATACTCTGTCGTATGGACATGGGCTTCCGCCTCGCTGCATGTGTCCAGGAACAGTAACTCTTACTTCCTGACCTGTCTTTTTCTTAATCTCCTCAGCTATCTCATAGGATACTGACGGGAACGGGCTGCTTTCAAGCTTTTTCTTATATTCTTTCTTAGAAAGCTTTGCATCTTTTTTGCTTATAGCACCTTCTGCAACTGCTATGATCGTGAACTTTGATCCGCGCTTCTTACGCTGCTCTATCGCCTCAATAACCTTGTCAATATCATAAGGGATCTCAGGGATAAGTATGATATCTGCGCCGCTCGCCATTCCTGCGTTGAGAGTGAGATATCCGACTTTATGTCCCATTACCTCTACGATAAATACACGTCCATGAGAGTCAGCTGTCGTATGGATATTGTCAATTACGTTGGTTGCTATATCTACCGCACTCTGGAAGCCAAATGTCATATCTGTACCCCAAAGATCGTTGTCGATAGTCTTTGGAAGTGTAACGATATTAAGTCCTTCTTCTCTAAGAAGGTTGGCTGTCTTGTGTGAGCCATTGCCGCCAAGAATTACAAGACAATCAAGATTGAGCTTGAAATAATTGTGCTTCATGGACTCTACCTTGTCGAGACCTTTTTCATCCGGCTCACGGATGGTCTTGAAAGGTGTCCTTGATGATCCAAGAATCGTGCCGCCACGTGTCAGAATACCGGAGAAATCCGATACATCAAGCATACGATAATTACCGTAGATCAATCCCTGATAACCGTTAAGGAATCCATAGATCTCTATCTGCTCGCCGCTGAACATAAGTGACTTAACTACGCCGCGCATTGCAGGATTTAACGCCTGACAGTCGCCGCCGCTTGTAAGCAAACCAATTCGTTTCATTGACAAATCCTCCTCATACAATATTTCGTTTTGCCGTCCACCTCAATGATCACTTTCACCTGCCTTCAATCCCTTTGTAAAAGTAATCATATACGTTTTAATTATATCCCATTTCGCCCCAAGCGTAAACAATAGAAAAAATGTTTTTATTGTTGACTAAATCCCTTAATTGGCGCTATAATTGCATAGTGTCTGTTGCTTATTATCACAGACTTTTGGAGACGTATCGAAGCGGTCATAACGGGGCGCACTCGAAATGCGTTTGCCCTTCGGGGCACGTGGGTTCGAATCCCACCGTCTCCGCTTTTATGGATTATAATTCCATAAGAAAACTCACATTTTCCGGGCAATATTCTATCTGCTCCGAAAATCGTCTCAGTGCCTCTTTTGTATCTCGCATAAGAGCATCTTCCATAAATACAAAATCAGTGCATATTGCTGCATAATCACATAGTACTTCCCATGAATATTCCTCGCATCTTTCTAACTGGCGATACAATATATAGCTATATATTCTATTGTAAAGCTTTGCATTATATTCAAGCGTGTATTTTTCTATCTTATCTGTTATCTCTCCGATTTTTCCCTGAAGTTCTTCAATATGAAGTGTCCAGTTTTCATCTATAGGCTCTGTTTCGGAAAAGATCTCTATAAGCTCTTCCACATCTACTTCAGAAAACTCAGGCGTATAAGTAAGGCTTGCTGTAGAAAATACTCTGTTAAACTCTTTGACTTCATCGCCCACAAAAGTTATCGGCTCATCTGTCTCAAGTAAAAGCTCACAAGATTTCTCGCAGCTCAATCCCACTCCCGCATAGTCAATATTTTGATACTGACCAAAAAATCTTGGATGAAGTGAACATATATCGCATAGTATATCTTCCCCCTCTTCCAATATCATCTCGCAAAGCCCGCTCTCAAGCAAAAATGGGCACTTTTCATTCTTTAAGATAAAATGCGGCTGACTGCCATCTTCTGGCTCTAAATTTGCTGCTATGCGCAGCTTATCACCAATTTTACCCTCAAGACTTCGGTAAAATTCTGCTGTATCATCATCGATATCAATTTCCCAGCCCCTGCAGCAGGTATGGAAACACATATCAGCCTTACACTCAAACTTCTCATAAAAATCCGGATAGATCATAGCTAAAAATTCCTAACTTTGCTAACAAATTCTTTCATTTTTATTTCGTCTTTAACGCCCTCAGTTTCTATTCCTGAGCTTACATCCACAGCATAAGGACTAAGTTTTTTTATAGCAGACTCCACGTTTTCCGGAGAAAGACCTCCGGCAAGAAAATACGGTCTCTTAACCTCCGAGAGCCACTCCCAGTCAAATACACTTCCTGTACCTGCGCCGGAATCTAAAAGAATAAAGTCCGCCGATGACTTTTCAGCCGAAACTGCATCTGCACTGCTGGATATCTTGAAAGCCTTTATTAGCGGCTTCTGTGTCTTTTCCCGCAACTTTAATATGTACTCTTCGTCCTCGCTGCCATGTAACTGCGCTATGTCTATTATATCATTTTCAAGTAATTCCGACACTTTTTCTATGTCTTCATTCACAAACACACCAACAACTTTTATATCTTTATTTAAGATTGTTCTTAGCTCTTTTGCCTTTGCAGGTGTGACATAGCGCTTACTTTTATTTGCAAAAACGAAGCCAATATATTCCGGGCAAAGCTCATTCACCGCCTCTATATCACATTCGCGTGACAGTCCGCAAAGCTTAATCTTAGTCATTAGAGATTCCCCTTCAGTTCGTTCAATGTTTTACTCTTGTCTGCAGCCCTCATAAGTGTCTCACCTATAAGCACAGCATCTGCACCGATATTTCTTAATTTTTCCACATCATCAGATGTCTTAACACCGCTTTCCGATACAAATACCACACTCTCAGGAATCTTCTTTCGTAAGTTTGCACTGTTGGAAGTGTCTACCGAAAAGTCCTTTAGATTGCGGTTGTTTACGCCGATTATCCTTGCACCTGCCTCGAGGGCTGTTTCCACCTCGGTCTCATCATGTGTCTCTACAAGTGCGCTCAACCCTAGCTCATCGCATATCTTGATATAGTTTTTGATCTGCTCTTTTGTAAGTATGGATACTATCAAAAGTACCGCTGATGCACCCATGATTTTTGCTTCATATATCATATATTCATCTACCGTAAAGTCTTTTCTAAGAAGCGGTATCGATACTTCCGCCTTAATCTCCTTTAAATACTCATCACTGCCCAAAAACCACTTTGGCTCTGTAAGTACCGATATCGCATCAGCTCCGGCTTTCTCATAGTCCTTTGCTATCTCGACATACGGAAAATTCTCTGCTATAAGCCCCTTTGAAGGCGAGGCTTTTTTGCACTCACAAATGAAAGAAATATCTGATTTTTTCAGAGCTTTCTCAAAAGCAAAATCTCCTTTTTCAAGAGCGTATGCCTTTTCCTTTAATTCTTTTAAAGGCACCTTATGCTTCTGCTGCTCTACTCTGACTTTTGTGTATTCTGCAATTTCTTCAAGTATGTTCATAATAGTTTATCTCCACTTTGCTTTATCAATTCACAGCGTTACTTTCATCAAGTATAACACAGATGCTCACAAACCAATATTGTATTTCATAAAATCCTTAAAATATTCTAAAAACTATTCTTATAGATGAGCATAGATAATATACTATACTTGTATCTTTGTCCATCACTTATTAGGGGGTTATTTTATGTCAGAGGTAAGTAAAAAAGTAAAAAAGCAAAAAAACCAAAACAGTATTGCATTTAAAGATAGTATAAAAACAAGACTGATCTTAACTATGATCATTCTCACAGCTTTACCACTTATAGTTTCTCTGACAGTCAGCTATCAAAACTCTACGCGTAAGGACATCGCTGATTCAAACGAAATGCTTCTGTGGCAGGCTGAATTCATTCAGGCTGAATTTTCCAGTATAATAGATAAGAATATGTCTGCCATAAAATCCTTTGCAGCTTCTCAAACCGTAATACATTATCTGCATGACATGCAGGAGAAAGGTACAAGCGAAGAATCCGAAGATGTCCTCCATCATTTAAAGGCCATTGACAATATGATGGCAGATACAGACCGCGGAAATCTTACTGCAATAGCAAATGCTTCCGGTATGCAGCTCATGCGTTCTGACGGAGGAGACTGTATTGATATGAGTGACCGTACTTACTACCTTGAAGTAATGAAAGGGAGCGAGTATGTGTCTGACATAATTGTAAGCAAATCTACAGGTAAGCGAATACTTATACTTGTTGCTCCAATTTTTGATAATGATGGCAAGAGCATAATTGGTGTTGCACAGCGCAATTTTGATCTCAATGCAATCCATGAATTCCTTGCAGAAAATGCAGATGATGCCTTCATCGTAGACAGAGCCGGAAAGGTTGCTGCACATTCACAATACGAAATAACAATTGATAATGAAGAGGATCGTTCTCAATCTGTATTTATGACTTCAGGACTGACGAGAGGTAACTACTCACTACAGCCTAAAGGTAAAGACTACCATGCCATGATGGGCTATATAAAAGAGCCAGCAACAAATTTTACTATCGTAGTCGCCGTCAAATCTAACGAGGTACTTGCTTCTGCAAGGCAGTCAGCAATGATCATAGTAATTATCGGTTTGATCATGCTCATTATTGCTATATTTATCAGTTTCTACATGGCTCGTTTGTTTACTGCTCCTATTTTTGACATAAACAATTCTATAGCAAGGCTTGCAGATGGATATTTTGTTGCAATCAGGAAAAATCTAGAACGTAAGGATGAATTCGGGCAAATGATAACGAATACTAATTCCGTTATAGAAAAACTCGAATCTGTTATAAGCACTATAAAAACTTCTGCTACCGAAGTTGCATCATCTTCTGATGCACTTTCATCAACAACTGACCAGATATCCCAGACCACAAGCGACGTTTCCAATGCTGTGCAGGAGATATCCGGCGGCGCAATGCAGCAGGCAGAAGAGATACAGAGGATTTCCGAGAATGTTTCTAAAATTGATGCAGCAGTTTCTGAAGTTCAACAGTCATCGGATAAACTTGCAGATATCGCAGGCAAGATGAAAGAGGCATCAAGTGCATCTTCACAGTCGCTCACCAATCTGCAAAAATCCAGCAGTAACATGACCACCAGAATTGATGAAATATCTGCCACAATTTCGGCTACTCGCGATGCCGTTTCCAATATCAACGAAAGAGTTGAAAGCATAACTTCCATTGCAACTCAGACCAACCTCCTCTCACTCAACGCTTCTATCGAGGCTGCAAGAGCAGGTGAATTTGGTAAAGGATTTGCTGTTGTTGCTGAAGAAATTGGAAAACTTGCAAATGACTCTAAGCAGATGGCTGACGATATCCGCCACGAGATGGATATATTGCTTGAGAAGAGTGGTGCAGCAGTCGATGCTTCTGATGAAGTGCGAAAGACCAACCTTGAGCAACAGGAAGCGCTGGGTGAAGCGCTTACTTCCGTTAATGGTATGCTCACAGATATTGACGATACTGTATCCGGTGTAAATACTATCAAGACCGAAACAGATACCTGCGTAGAGGCAAAGAATGTCGTATCAGATGCTATGACATCACTGTCCGCAATATCGCAGGAAAATGCAGCAGCCGCTGCCCAGACTGGTTCATCAATGGAGCAGCTCTCCGATACCGTTTCAATCCTTGCCGGCTCCGCAGGCAGTCTCAACGATATCGCCGAGCAGCTAAGCTCAGATATGGAATTCTTTAAAGATGAATAAATAAATTAAAAATCCCTGGGGATTACTATAGTAAACGGCAGCTTCATCTGACGTTTGCTATAACCTCTCCAGGGATTCGTATTGTCTATTTTTTCGGCACAAACATGCACCTTATCGCATTAAGTATGGCGATTATCAAAACTCCCACATCTGCAAACACTGCAAGCCACATATTTGCAAGGCCAAGTGCTCCAAGAAGCAGGCACGCAAGCTTTATACCTATCGCAAACCAGATATTCTGCTTTACTATTCCAAGGCACTTTTTTGAAATTGCAATAGCTGTTGAGATCTTAAGCGGATCATCATCCATCAAGACAACATCAGCTGCCTCAATTGCAGCATCAGACCCAAGCGCTCCCATCGCAATACCTATATCCGCTCTTGAAAGCACCGGTGCATCGTTGATACCGTCACCCACAAAGGCAAGTTTATCCTTTTCACTGCCTTTGGAGGCAATAAGCTCTTCAACACGGCTGACTTTATCCTGCGGTAAAAGATCGCTATGGACCTCATCAAGTCCAAGATCTTCTGCTACCTTGTCCGCCACCTTCTTAATATCACCGGTAAGCATTACCGTCTTTCTGACACCCATCTTCTTTAAGCTGGCTATAGCTTTGGCACTGTTTTCTTTGATCACATCAGAGATAACGATATGTCCCGCATAAACTCCATCAACCGCCACATGGATGATAGTGCCGACATGATGACACTCATGCCAGGATGCATCTATACTTTCCATAAGCTTTGAATTTCCGACATATACTGTCCTGCCATTTACTTTAGCTTTTACGCCCTTGCCGGCGATTTCTTCAATATCCTCGACCGAGCAGTCATCAGCTTCATTTGGAAACGCTCTTTTAAGAGAACTTGCTATAGGATGCTTTGAGTACCTCTCAACATGCGCTGCAAGATGGAGAAGCATGTCGGCATCAAAATCCTCAGGGTGAATAGCTGTGACTTCAAATACTCCCTTTGTAAGAGTTCCGGTCTTGTCAAAAACTATAGTCTTTGTATCTGCTAATATCTCAAGATAATTAGAACCCTTGATCAAAACACCCTGATGGCTCGCTGCACCTATACCTGCAAAAAAGCTCAGCGGAATACTTACTACAAGTGCACAGGGACAGCTGATAACAAGGAATGTCAATGCCCTGTATATCCAGTCTCCCCAAAGAGGAGCTATACTGAGCGCAAGTCGCACTACAGGCGGCACAAATGCAAGTGCCAACGCCGAATAAACAACTGCCGGAGTGTAAACACGTGCAAACTTTGTAATGAAATTCTCCGCCTTAGACTTGCGTGAACTTGCCTCCTCGATCATCTCCATGATCTTTGATGCTGTAGATTCATCAAACACCTTTGTTGTACGTATCTTTAAAAGACCGCTCATATTTATGCAGCCACTTACTACCTCATCGTCAACGCCAACTGTACGCGGCATTGCTTCTCCTGTAAGTGCCGCAGTATCAAGGGATGACTTACCCTCAACAACTATACCGTCAAGCGGGATCTTCTCTCCCGGTGCTACTACGATCACCGTTCCTATCTCCACGTCATCTGGATCAACCCGCTCAAGCTGTCCATTCTCACCCTCGATATTTGCGTAGTCAGGGCATATATCCATGAGATCTGCTATATTTTTACGACTCTTGCCCACAGCGTAGCTCTCAAAAAGCTCTCCAATCTGGAAGAACAGCATAACTGCGATAGCCTCTACATAGTCACCATCACCCGTTATGGCAATGGCCATCGCGCCTATTGTAGCTACCGCCATCAAAAGGCTCTCGTCAAACGCCTGCCGGTTCTTTATACCCTTGAATGCTTTAATGAGAATGTCGTAACCCACGATAAGATAAGGGATCAGGTAACATATAAATCTAGATATGCCCTTCACCGGTAAAAAATTTAAAATTATCATGAGTATAGCTGCTGAAATAATCCTGGCAAGATTAGTTTTCTGCTTTTTATTCATCCGGTCACACTTTCCAAGATTTTATAAACTTACTTATAAAAGATCTCGCAATCGCTCTCTACCTTCTTGCAATTGCTAAGTACTTCTGCCATAACATCATCGATATTGGCATCGTCTTCAAACTCAACCTTCATCTTGAGTGTCATGAAATTTACAGATGCATCCTTTACGCCCTTTGTATTTTTAGCTGCATCCTCCATCTTTGCTGCACAGTTTGCACAATCAACATCAATCTTATATGTCTTTTTCATTTGAAATACCACCTTTCTAAGTGAATACCTTAAATTTCATTTTAACGATTAAACAATCATTTAATCGTTAGCTAAATAATACACCCGTCAATACTATCTGTCAATGCTCTTTTTCGTCTGCCGGACATGTTATCATACCGACTTTCTCAATTATTATATGCAGAGACTGTGCAAGCTCACTGTCAGAAGCTTTGTAGTACATCTCTTTTCCTGCCCTGCGTGATGTGATGAGACCTGCACTCTTAAGGGATTTTAAGTGATGTGATACCGCAGGACTGGTCATGTTTACCGCGCATGCAATATTTGTAACGCACTCTTCAGCATGACAAAGAAGCCAGAAGATCCTGAGTCTGCTGGGATCTCCAAGCTGCTTCATTGCTTCTGAAACTGCTTCTATAACTTCTGTTTCCGGCACGTGATCTAAAATCTCGCAATCACAGTCCGAATGATGATGTGGAACCATTTGTTTAGTCAACTATTTACCTCACTTCAAATATGTAAACATCTTTTTTAGTATTGTATCACAAAATCTGCTATAATTGGTTATGGGTTATGGGTATTCTTTCGTAGTAGATGACAGACTTTTGTCACTTACTATACTATCATAAGGGGAAATATAATATGGGGTATAAATCTTTTTTGGGTGCAGTTTTATTAACTGCTGCCTTTATTTCGGCATCCATTTTTACAGATCATTCTGCATCAGTGCAGGCAGCCGAACAGTATAAGACACAACTATCTTCATTTGAAGCTCTGCAGCCGTCAGAGTACTATTTTGAGTGCTCCGACATTAACGATATTGCTGAGGTCACAAACAATTTTCCAAAATCTTTAATTGCGTATGACTCTTCTGGCAATCCCATGCAAATATCAGTCAGGTGGGAATGCTCTTATAATGATGGACAACAGCTGATATATGCGCCTAGATTTGATAATGAGCGATATCTTCTCGACGACGAGCTGCGTCTTGATATCCCCCGCATGCAGATATGTATCAGCTCCAATAATGAAAAGCTACATACCATGTCATCTGTGACTTTTGATGACTTAAATGCAAACAGGGTATTCTTAAAGCAAGAAGAGAGCGGTACCTGTACGCTCTGTGCTGCCGCTATGCTCGTGCGCCGTGCTGCCATGCTGGATGGAAACGAAGATTGGAGTGAAGTAACAGAATCCAGTATGAAAAGTGTCGCCTGGCTGCCCGGTGCCGGACTATATCACAATTTCACCTATGCCGGTATATCTATCAGTTCAGAACTTACTGATATCGACGAATCATTCTTAAAAAGTTTTTTGGATGAACATCCTGAAGGGATAGTAATCTATAACTATGCAAAGCCGCATGCCATACTCATAACCGACTATGACGGCGATACTTTTTACTGTTCTGATCCTTCAAATTCAATAGCAAAGGGGCGGATAGATATCGACAACGCCTCTATGGGAATAGATGGATGTACGCGGTACTGGTATGTCAAATCGCCCGAACACCTGTCATATGACAACGGAGACAAAGCTCCTGACAAAGAAGACTCATCTGACGATAATGAGTCTGAAGATGACGAATCTGAACATGACGATAATGATTTACCAAAAGATAAAAAAGATCAAACACCATCCGATAATTCGACCTCTGATAATTCTGCTTCTGACAACTCTGCATCGGATGATTCCCACGACAAAACTGTTTCAAACGACCAGGCAGACTCAAGCGTTACCAACAATGAGCCCTCCGAACCCGCCTATGCACACCGCGGGGAATTTACTATCAACTACTATTCAAAAATCCCATTTAATGGCAAAAAGCTCACTTTATGCAACTTTGGAAAAATGACCGTTTCGTATTGCGGCAAAGAGTATAATGTAGACAAAATCAAGGTGAATAAAAATAATCAAACATTTCAGATCCTTTCTCTTGCCGGAGCCGATAAAAAGCTGAATAAAGCAATCAAAAAAGCTACAAAAAAATCAAATCAGATTGATTTTTACAATAAACCATACTACATTTCAAATAGAGATCGGATAAATGTAGTTTATTCCAAAAGTGGTGATGAAATAAAGAGAATCATTGTATATTTTGAAGATAATACCTATAAAGTAAAGAAATATGAATATACATATGATGATTCTACTCACACTATAGTATTTGACAGTGGAAATTTAAAAGGAAAAGTGGAGGAATAGCATCGCTACTTCTCCACTGTTTCTTTCTTAACATATCTCTTTGGAATCAAGGATTATAGTAAATGGACCATCATTTAAAAGGCTGACTTTCATCTCTGCTCCAAAGCTGCCTGTCTCAACCTTTGGTACGCTTTTGCGACATTCCGAAATGATATACTCATACATTTCATTTGCAAAGTCCGGCTTGCCTGCCTTTACAAAGCTTGGACGGTTTCCCTTCCTGCAATCTGCATATAATGTAAACTGAGATATGAGAAGCAATTCTCCTCCGACATCACTCAAAGAAAGATTTGTTTTGCCTTCAGCATCCTCAAATATCCTAAGCCCTATGAGCTTTTTTATCATCTTATCGGCAATCGCCCTGGTATCTGCATCCTCAATGCCTATCAGCACCATGAAGCCCTTGTCGATCGCGCCGATCACGTCCCCATCAACCTTTACATCCGCATTAGTTACTCTCTGAATTACAAACCGCATTGTATGTCTCCTTAGACTTTTTCCTTTTTACTTAACATCTTAAAATATACAATAACAAAGGGCGCTGCATATCGCAACGCCCTTTGTTATTATAAGTGAATGGTAAAAGATTATATCCTTACATCTGTGAATGGCAGGTTCTGCTGATTACGTCGAGCTGCTGCTCTCTTGTAAGGTCGATGAACTTAACAGCGTAACCTGATACACGGATTGTGAAGTTAGCATACTCTGGCTTCTCTGGGTGCTCCATAGCATCCTTAAGCTTCTCTACACCGAATACGTTAACGTTGAGGTGGTGTGCACCCTTGTCGAAGTATCCGTCAAGTACGTGGAAGAGGTTGTTCTTTCTCTCCTCCTCAGTGTGTCCGAGTGCGCCCGGATTGATTGTCTGAGTATTTGAGATACCATCAAGTGCATACTCATAAGGAAGCTTTGCAACAGAGTTAAGTGATGCAAGAAGTCCGCTCTTCTCTGCGCCGTAAGCTGGGTTTGCACCAGGTGCAAATGGCTTGTAAGCAGCACGTCCGTCTGGAAGTGCACCTGTAGCCTTACCGTAAACTACGTTTGAAGTAATTGTAAGGATAGATGTTGTAGGCTCAGAATCTCTGTATGTGTGGTGCTTCTCAACCTTCTTCATGAATGTCTTAAGGAGCCATACAGCGATCTCGTCTGCTCTCTCATCATCGTTACCATACTTAGGGAAGTCACCCTCGATCTGGTAATCTGTAACAAGTCCGCTCTCGTCTCTTACAGTCTTAACCTTTGCATACTTGATAGCGCAAAGTGAATCAACTACGTGTGAGAAGCCTGCGATACCTGTAGCAAATGTACGTCTTACGTTTGTATCGATAAGAGCCATCTCAGCTGCCTCATAGTAGTACTTGTCGTGCATGTACTGGATGAGGTTGAGGATGTTTACATAAAGTCCTGCAAGCCAATCCATCATGAGATCATACTTGTGCATAACCTCATCGTAGTCAAGATACTCAGATGTGATAGGTGCAAACTCAGGACCTACCTGCATGTGATTGCCCTGCTTGTCAAGGAACTTCTCATCCTTACCGCCGTTGATAGCGTAAAGAAGACACTTAGCAAGGTTAGCTCTTGCTCCGAAGAACTGCATCTCCTTACCTGTCTGTGTAGCAGATACGCAGCAGCAGATGCTGTAATCATCGCCCCATACAGGTCTCATAACATCATCATTCTCGTACTGGATAGAAGATGTGTCAACTGAGATCTTAGCAGCATACTTCTTGAAGTTCTCAGGAAGCTTTGAAGTATAAAGTACTGTAAGGTTTGGCTCAGGTGAAGGTCCCATGTTCTCAAGTGTGTGGAGGAAACGATAGTCGTTCTTTGTAACCATGTGACGGCCATCCATACCAAATCCACCAACCTCAAGTGTAGCCCATACAGGATCTCCTGAGAAAAGCTCGTTGTATGATGGGATTCTTGCGAACTTAACCATACGGAACTTCATTGTCATGTGGTCGATAAGCTCCTGTGCCTCTGACTCTGTAAGTGTGCCTTCCTTAAGGTCTCTCTCGATGTAGATGTCAAGGAATGTAGAAACACGTCCAACTGACATAGCAGCACCGTTCTGAGTCTTGATAGCTGCAAGATATCCGAAGTAGAGCCACTGAACTGCCTCGCGAGCGTTCTTAGCAGGTGCAGAAATGTCGAAGCCGTAAGCTGCTGCCATCTCCTTCATACCGCGAAGAGCTCTCATCTGCTCAGCGATCTCTTCTCTGAGACGGATAACGTTATCTGTCATTGTGCCATCGCCGCAGTTGTTGAAATCTTCCTGCTTCTTTGCAATGAGGTGATCGATACCGTAAAGAGCTACTCTTCTGTAGTCACCAACGATACGTCCACGTCCGTATGTATCAGGAAGACCTGTAACGATGTGGCTGTGACGAGCTGCCTTCATCTCAGGTGTGTAAGCATCGAAAACTGCCTGATTGTGTGTCTTGTGATAGTCTGTGAAGATCTTGTGGAACTTCTCATTTACCTTAAAGCCGTATGTCTCAGCGGCCTGCTCAGCCATCTTGATACCGCCGTAAGGCATGAATGCTCTCTTAAGAGGCTTGTCTGTCTGAAGACCTACTACTGTCTCAAGGTCCTTCATAGACTCATCTATATATCCAGGGCCGTAAGCTGTAAGTGAAGAAACAACCTCAGTCTCGCACTCAAGTACGCCGCCGTTTGCTCTTTCTTCCTTCTGAAGCTCCTGAAGTCTGCCCCAAAGTTTATTTGTAGCATCTGTAGCATCTGCGAGGAAACTCTCATCTCCCTCGTAAGGTGTGTAGTTATTCTGGATGAAATCTCTTACATTAACGTCATCCACCCATTTGGTTCCTTTGAATCCACGCCATTCATTCTTCATAATAAAAAATGCTCCTCTGTTCATTCAGCAATACAATCTGTATCTGTGAATAAAATAACACTCGGAGCATTTCAATACGTTGATTTAAATCAATTTGATAACATTTTAACAATTAGGTCATGCTAACTGTCCACGCAAGATTTTTTCGGCATTTATGACACGTTCCTGCGAAGGAGCCTCAATATTTTTTAATGAATATGGGATTTTCAATTCTTCCCACTTGTATTCTCCCATCGAATGATATGGTAGTACTTCTATCTTTTCGACGTTAGATAATTCCTCGATAAACTCTCTTGTACGCTTTAAATATTCATCATTATCAGTAATCGTAGGTACAAGTACATGACGGATCCATATCGGCTTGCCTATCTCAGAAAGATACTTTATGAAATCCTTGATATTCTCATTGCTCTTTCCCGTCAGCTTAACATGTTCCTCAGCATCTATATGCTTTATGTCAACCAGCAAGAGGTCTGTATATTTCATAAGCTCATTGAACTTACCAAAAAACGGCTCATTGCGGGTAAATGGCTGTCCTGCCGTGTCGATACAGGTATTGATGCCTCTCTCCTTTGCCTTCTTAAAGAGGTCAATGAGGAAGTCTATCTGCAGAAGCGGCTCTCCACCGCTGACAGTGATTCCTCCGTCATTTCCCCAGTATGACCTGTATCGCTCTGCCTGGTCGAGAATCTCGTCAGAGGTGCGCATATCATCTGAGTGCGGATCCCATGTATCTACGTTATGACAGTACTTACACCTGAGCGCACAGCCCTTCACAAATACTACAAAACGCACGCCCGGTCCATCAACTGATCCAAAAGTTTCTATCGAATGTATCGCGCCCTTAATTGCATTATCGCTCATAAAAACATTTCCTCCAGTCCTTCAAAATCGACTATCTTGATACTGCTCTTGCCAACTCGCGCGATCAGGCCTTCATCGATGAGCTCACTTATCTTACGGCTTACGGTCTCCGGTCTCATGCTGAGACTTGCCGCGATGTCACCAAGCTTAAGCTCGATGATCTCCTCTTTGTCACGCTTCTCGCGGTAAAGTAAAAATGCCGCAAGGCGTGCCTTTGGATCCTTGGTAGAAAGGAGCATATTTCGCTCATTTGCATCGTGAAGCTTGCGCGATAGCATAGCAATAATATTGAGTGCTACCGAAGAGTCGCTCAAGACTTTTATAAAATCAGACCTGTATATGGTGCAGACGGTCACATTTACAAGACATACAGCTGAGTAAGGGAAGCAGCTGCCCTCTATGAGCATGCCCTCCCAGATAGTGTCGCCCTGTGAAAAGATACCGATGATCTGCTCTCTGCCATCACTGTCATATCTCGCAAGCTTGACTTTGCCCTTTATAATTATATAAATTGCGTCTACTGCGTCGCCCTCGCGGAAAAGATAGCTGCCTTTACGCTGCCTTTTGTGAAGTGAGTTTTCCAGCAAATAATTCTTGTGCTCCTCAGGCATACTTCCGAGGAAAGGGATCTTGTCGGCATTGCATTTGGAATACTCCTCACAGAACTCTATATCATCATCTATTTTCTTCATAATTACGGCTCTCCAAACGAAAAATTTATATCATAATTTTAACCTTAAAAATGATTTAAATCAAGAAAACCGAGGGAATAATCCCCCGGTTCTCTCATCAAAATCCGTATCTTATACAGCTACTTCTTCGTTTGGAAGTTTCACTCCATCTGAATTTTCTTTAATGCCATGCTTCTCAGCATATCCTGTAAGCATAAGTGTGAGTGCGCCGTCGCCTGTTACGTTGCAGGCTGTGCCAAATGAATCCTGAAGTGCAAAGATTGTAAGCATGAGCGCTGTTCCGTTATCATCAAATCCAAGCACGCTGATGATAAGTCCCAAAGATGCCATAACTGTGCCGCCCGGAACACCAGGAGCACCGATTGCAAATACACCAAGCAGGAGACAGAAAATAATCATCTTTGATACAGGCGGAAATGTACCGTAAAGTATCTTGGATACTGCCATTACAAAGAATGTCTCTGTCATAACAGATCCGCAGAGGTGAATGTTTGCAAAAAGCGGTATGCCGAAGCTTACCATGTCGTCACGCAGTGTAGGCTCAGATTTCTTGGCACACTGAAGTGCTACTGACAAAGTTGCAGCTGATGACATAGTACCTACTGCTGTCATGTATGCCGGGCCATAATTCTCAAGCACATTCAACGGATTTCTTCCAGAATATGCGCCTGCGAGTCCATAAAGAAGCGCAAGCCAGATATAATGGCCGATCATTACGATAACGATGATTGCAAGGAAGATCGGGAGCTGCTTTGTGATAGTGCCTTCGTAAGCAAGTGTGCAGAATGTTGTGCCGATAAGTATTGGCAATACAGGGATTACAAACTTTGTAACTATGCTCAATACAACATTCTGGAACTCCTCAAGGATATTTGTAATGTATGTGCTCTTATTCCATGCTGCTGCAAGTCCCACGAGTACAGAGAAAAACAGTGCTGACATAACCGGCATGATCTGCGGGATATCGAGCGCAAATACAGGGCTTGGAATCTCCTTAAGTCCGTCAACCTCTGAACTGATAGCCAGGTGCGGAAGTATAGAATATCCGGACACTGTTGCAAAAAGAGCCGCACCAATTGATGATACATAGGCGATAGTCAGTGCAACGAGCAGCATTCTTGATGCATTTTTACCAAGTCTGGTAATTGATGGTGCAATAAAACCGATGATAATAAGCGGGACGCAGAAACTGATAAACTGTCCTACAATATACTTTACACATACAAGTACATTTAAGACTGCCATCGAAAATGGCGCGCCATCACTTGCATTCAGTGCCAATCCCACAACGATACCTATTGCGAGCGCAAGCAAAAGCTTAAACGGCAAACTGTGAAAGAAACCCTTCTTTTCCATCCCCAAATACCTCCTAAAAACATTATTTAATTATTGATATATTTTATCATATACCATAATGCTGCATAATTCCATGTATTCATACAGAAAATATTAATATAGTAAACGAAATTTTATTTCGTTTACTATATTATCACATTTTCAAAGGCAGGCATCTACATCTACTTTGTCAGTCATTACATTAAGGATTTCTTTATCGGTCGGCATCATACCTATCTTGCCGATATAGCCCATATTTTTAATTGTCTCTTCGACATCCCTTTCGACAATTCCCTCTCCCGGTTGGAATGACTTATCATTCATGCTCATATAGTGTGCGAGCATTGCTGCATTTACAGAAGCTGCAATCTTGGCTGCACAGCTTGACTTCGCGCCGTCACAAACTATTCCGCCTACATTGGCAAGAGTATTTGTAATTGTCCTTGCTATACGCGCATAGTCTCCGCCACTCATGTAAGTGATGGCAGCACCTGCACCACATGCCGCACTTACTGCTCCACAAAATGCGGAAAGCGCTCCAATATAATGCTTAATGTAGATAGAAACAAGATTTGAGATGATAAGCGCCCTCATGCGTTTATTATCAGATATCATAAGCTCCTTGGCATATACAACAACCGGCATGGTAACTGTGATACCCTGGTTTCCGGAGCCTGAATTGATGACAACCGGCATAGGACAGCCTGACATTCTCGCATCTGAGCCGGCAGCTGCTGTAGCGCATGCGCGGGACTTTACATTATTTCCAAAATTCTCAAGGATAGTCTTTCCTACACTTGCTCCCCATGGGTTGTCAAGACCTTCCTGCGCTATTGCAGAATTCATCTTTATCTGGCGGTCAAGGATATCCCTCACTTCATCAAGATCCACCTGATTTGCATAGTCGAGAAGTCCTTCAAGACTCATGAGACTTCTGTCTCCGACACGCATAGCCTCCGGGCTGTCGGTTTTTACGCCATTTTCAAGTATAGTTTTACCATCTTTTTTGATCATGGATATCTCTGTATGATGATCTGAGATAATGACCTCTGCCGTATGATCTTTTCCCTTGATGATCGCCTGTATATAAAGATTTGGAACCTGCTCCACATAGTTGCAGTCACAAAAATCCTTCTCTACAAGCTCCTTGGTCTTTGCACGGTCTTCATCCGTCACGCCTGCAATAACTTCAAGCTTCTTATCCGGATCACCTCCGACAACTCCAAGTGTCGCAGCTACTTCTATACCACGCTGTCCACCGGAATTAGGAACCTTTACGCCCTTTACATTCTTGATCATATTTCCTGAGCAGTTGATAGTGATGTGCTCCGGCTCTTCATCAAGAACTTTGCGTGCCATTGCCGATGCATAGGCGATCGCGATAGGCTCTGTACATCCCATTGCCGGGATAAGCTCATTTCTTAGGATATCTGTGTAGTTATCCATCAATTTTTTATCAAGTGACTTTTCTGACATACGTAGATCCTCCAGATCTTATTTGATAACCTTATTTTACATCAATATTGGTGCCATAATCTATACTTTTGCATGTATAATTCAAAACTTTGTATGTAGTAAAAGACAATCAGAAATAGCATAATTAATCTGAAATAAACTATATCTATGTACGAAGGGAGAGCTCCTATGATCTACCATGTAGACGCAAACGCATTCAGGGATGGTGACGGCAGCAAAGAAAGGCCGTTTAAGCATATCAGTGATGCTGCAAGGATAGCAGTAGCAGGTGACGAAGTGCTCGTAGAGCGCGGAATTTACAGAGAAAGAGTAGTTCCAAGAAACGGTGGAACAGAAGAAAAACCCATAGTTTACAGATCTCGAGAAAAACTTGGTGCCGTGATCACAGGTGCCGAGCCATTAAAAGACTGGACAAGACTTGACGGAAATGTATGGACTGCAAGAGTTGAAAATGGAGTTTTTGGAGACTACAATCCATACACTACAAGGGTATTCGGAGACTGGTATTTCGCACCTGAGATAAGACATACCGGCGCTGTATTTTTGAATGATCGCATGATGTATGAATGTGATTCATTGGACGACTGCAAAAAAGGCGAGCCAAATCCATTCGCATGGAACCCTGATGAGGCTTCATACCTTTGGTTCACTGAGCAGGATAATGGTGAGACTGTACTCTATGCCAATTTCCATGAACTCGACCCAAACAAAGAAAACGTTGAGATCCTGGTAAGAAGAAACTGCTTCATGCCGGATGAAAACGGCATTAACTATATCACTGTCAGCGGCTTCAACATCAACAAGGCTGCTACAACATGGGCTCCGCCTGCAGCTTATCAGGACGGCATGATCGGCCCACACTGGAGCCGCGGCTGGATCATCGAGGATTGTGAGATTTATGGAAGCCGCTGCTGCGGTATATCTCTCGGTAAGTATCGCGATCCTGAAAACGATATGTATTTTACAGTAAAAAAGGTCAAGAGCCCTACTCAGATGGAGCGTGACGCGGTATGCCGTGGTCAGTATCATGGCTGGCTTAAGGAAAATATCGGTCATCACATCATCAGAAGATGTCATATCCACCACTGTGAGCAGACCGGAATCGTCGGCCGAATGGGTGGTGTTTTCTCAACTATCGAAGACTGTGAGATCCACCATATATGCAACTCACAGCAGCTTGGCGGTGCAGAAACTGCAGGTATCAAGCTCCATGCCGCAATCGATGTGACTATCCGCCGCAACCATATCCACCACAATATCATGGGTATCTGGCTTGACTGGCAGGCACAGGGAGCGCGTATTACTCAAAACCTTCTGCACGATAATGCTCGTCCTGAAGGTAAGGAGCAGGCAAAAGGCGCAATGTTTAACACGGATGTATTTATTGAAGTAGGTCACGGACCGACACTTATCGATAATAATCTCCTGCTCTCTCCGGTTTCCATCACCATACCAAGTGAAGGAATCGCCTGCGTACACAACCTCGTGCTCGGCAGTTTCAGCTTAATCAACTCCGGAGTAGACAGCATTGTAAATGACCAGAGAGAGCCACGCTACACACCATATCATATCCGCCACCGCACCGAGGTAGCCGGATTTATGACAATACTTCACGGAGATGACCGCATTTACAACAACATCTTCGTACAGCACTTCAAGGTTACAGATACGGAAAAGACAGCTGCAAATGCTGACTACCAAGTAGTAGGAACTGCTCCATTCGATATTTTCCCAACCTACGAAGAGTGGTACGCTCCTTTTGCAGGTGACAAAGATCCTGATATGGGAACTCTCGCATCCGCACACTTCGGACACTTGCCTGTGTGGGTAGACGGAAATGCTTACTTCGGCGGAGCAACAATCTATAAAAACGAAGCTCATAAGCTCAGCGATGACTCATTTAAGCCTTTGATCGAGCTCATCGAAAAAGACGGTAAAATATCACTTAAGACCGATCTTGGTGACGCAGTAAAGGATTTCTACACAAATGTAATCACTACAGAATCACTCGGATGCGCTTTCGAGCCGGAGCAGCCATTTGAAAATCCGGATGGCACTCCTATCACTTTTGACAGCGACTACTTTGGTTCCCACCGCAATACTGCCCCTTTGCCGGGACCATTCGCAGAGTATGGCGAAGAGACTGTTGTATGGCATAAATAAAATATCTTGTCCTCACTTCCAATTTCATATAGATTATTGATTTTTATCGAAAAATCAATAATCGTATTGGACTAGCAATTCTGTTTAAGAATTGCGTATCCGCCAAAGGCGGATTTTCGCGGATGCTTACCGAAATTATCCGCGAAAAGTCATAGAAATCCCCCTTACTCGTGTATTTCGAGCCAGGGGGATTTTTAAATTCCATATTGACTTACTACGTCTGTCGTAGTATATTTACTTTATCAGACGTACTACGATTGACGTAGTACGATAAATGAAGTATAACACAAAGGAGCGGATATGGTTGAGATCAGCAGTGATGTTATCCGTGGCTACAATGATACTATAATACTGAGTATTCTGATGAAAGCTCCGTCGTATGGTTATGAGATATCTAAAAATATCAAGACTATTTCGGACGAGAAGTATCTTATCAAAGAAACTACGCTTTACTCAGCTTTTACCAGAATGGAAAAGAACGGCTATATAGAATCTTTCGTAGCTGATCCGGATACTACAGGAAACGGTAAAAAAAGGACTTATTACCGCATCACAGAAAGCGGAATCGCTTACTACAAAGAAAAATGTGATGAATGGGAATTGACAAAGGAAGTCATTGAGCACTTTATAGAAAAAGGAGAAACAAATGGAAACGATTAAAAGCTATCTTGAAGCAATGTTTGCCGGAATGCCTAATACTCCTGAAGTTCTTAAGGCTAAAGATGAGCTCCTTCAGATGATGGATGATAAATACACCGAGCTTATCGCTGAAGGTGTAAGTGAAAACGAGGCTGTGGGACAGGTCATCTCCGAGTTTGGCAATCTCGACGAGCTTTCCGAGGAATTAAATCTGAAAAAAGAAGTTGAAGATCTGAAATCAAGAGAGCAGAGCCATCGCAGATTTGTAAATTTGAACGAGGTTAAAGATTATCTTAACGCAGAGCGTAAAAGTGCCCTGTTTGTAGCAGTAGGTGTTTTCCTTTGCATAATCAGTTCCTCATTAACAATACTTTTTTCGGAAGTAATTCACGGACTAAATGAAAACATAGGAATTGGCCTGATGTTTGGCTGCATAGCAGTTGCCGTTGCACTTTTCATCATGAATTCTATGTTTATGGCTGACTATAAATATCTTAAACACGAGCTCTGCCAGATAGATATTGCAACTGCAAACTACGTCAGTGATAAGAAAAATGATTTCAAGAATACTTTTATGATAACAAAGACAATCGGCATCCTCCTTTGCGCATTCTGCTGGCTTCCGACGTCTTTAACAGACGGCAGTGATCTTTCATGTGTCATAATGTTTTTCATAGTTGGCATAGGAGTACTTCTTATCATTTATGGACGCAACATCAACAAAAGCTATGATCTGATCCTCAACTTAAACGATCTGACAACCGTAAGCGGGAACTATGGTAAAGAAAAGCGTGTAGAATTTTCTAATCCATACGCAGCAACCGTGATCGATGTATTTTGGCCAACAGTGACCTGCCTTTACCTCTGCACTGCATTTTTAACACTTGATTTTATACATCCGTTGCTTATATATCCTGCTGCATTTATTTTGGAAAAGATCCTTAAAGTTGCTTTTGCAAAGGAGGCTTAATAATGACAAGCTCAAAATTCAAAAAGATATATCTAATTACAATATGGACTATCACCTTCATCGTCATGGCTGTCTGCACTGTAAGATTTTTTACTCAAAAGTCCTCTTTTATAGCGTCAGCAAAAATGGTAAGAGACAACGAAAATTTTGGAACAGAAAATGTGACCGAGCTTGTCATGGATAACGATTATGCAGATGTAGATATATCTTATGGCGACTCATTAAATGTTGAATATAATTGTCCTGAAAGTGATAAGCCGGTCATAACTCTCAATAATGGTGTTTTAACAATAGGCCATAACCAGAAAGTAAGATTTTTTAATACAGGAAGTATGTCTAAAAAAGGCACCTTGAATATCACAATTCCGCAAAATACAAAACTAGACTATGTCGATATCAACTCTGATATGGGGGATATCACTATAAAAGATCTAACTAGTAAAGAATTCGGGCTCAACTCTGATATGGGTGATGTAAAGATGGAAAGGTGCACCATCAATACCGGTGATATAGATTCCGATATGGGAGATCTTAATCTCGATGTAAACTTTGAAGACCTCAGTATCTCAAGCGATATGGGAGACGTAAATATCACTACTTCATCAGACCTTAATACAGCAAAGCTTGATATCGATAATGATATGGGCTCTTGTAAAGTCAATGGTCAGAAGTGGCACTAAAAATCGAGTAGAGAAAAACGCATGCCCTCTGCTACATATCATTGCAGGGGACATGCGAATTTTTTATATAAACTTATAGATAGCTATCTTTTCTCTTGGGTTCTCACCTTCAAACAAGTCAGAACAGTCGATCTCTTCAAACAATTCCAACTCTGCATGATTTTGCAGATAATTCATATACTCTTCCGAAGGATAATAAAAGAAAAACAGCATCTCTCTTGGCGCTTCATAGTAGGACTCACTGATCCTTGTCATCACGCTTCCGAGCACTTCTACTGAAAACGGATTAAAAAAGAAAAAGCGGTCGGCCTCCGGCGGTACAACATACCTTTCCGCTGCTCCAAGAGTGAACTCACACCTTCTGCCGGATACGCCATTTTCCTTATTCGCAGCCGCTGAGGCATATATTCTTTCATCGTACTCGATACCTACAGAATGGCATCTCGTCTGATATGACAGAAACAGTCCCACTCTCCCCTTGCCGCAGCCGTAGTCGATAAGTGTATTTTTCTTGCCGATATAGCCTCTGTTTGCGAGCCTTTCCAACACCGAGTATGGCGTCGGCTCATAAGGAAATCTGTACTGGTCTGCGTTACTGTCGTCCCTGCCTGTAGTCTTTATCTTCAATAATTTATCGTATGCAATCTCGTCCATAATCAACTTCCATTGAAAAAGCTATCTGATACAAATTTCATATCAGATAGCTTTTTATTCTTAAACAGTTTAATCGCTTATAACGCGTCTTACAGCAACCGGAGTCCTGTAGTATGCATTTGCGATCTTGATACCACTCTTTGGGTTAGAAGCATTGATAACCTGTCCGCCTCCAATATAGATGGCAACATGGTTAACTCTGCCATACTTAGCATAGAAGAAAAGGTCTCCCGGCTTTGCCTCACTAGCAGAGATCTTCTTACCACACTGTGACTGCATGATAGAAGTTCTTGGAAGTGATATACCAAAATGTCTGAATATACTCTGTACATATCCTGAGCAGTCAGCACCCTTTGTAAGTGATGTTCCGCCCCATACGTACGGATTTCCAAGAAACTGCTTAGAGTAGTTTACAAGTGATACTCTCACATCAGACACACCCTCGCCGTACTTGAGCTCCTGGATAGATATAGCCTTCTCAAGATTCTCTTTATACTCGATAAACTCTGTGTTGATCCAGCCTTCATCTTCATCGATCTCGACCTTGATCCACTCGTCACCGTCGCCGCCTTCAACAATCTCAAGATCCTCGTCCATTGGAACCATAGTAAGAATCCTTGCCTCTGTGCTTGGCTCCTCTCTTACATAAAGAGTTGTAGTAATTACTCTTGCTGTGATGGTCTTGACTTCCTCAGCCTTTGCCTTTGCCTCGTCACCTGTCATAAGGTAATCAGTCTTTACATATCCTTTAACGCTTCCGGATTTTATAAGTGTCCATTCGCCGTCTACCTCAAGCACCTCGCAGGCTGCATTCTTACGCATCTTACCTACAAGCTTGCCGTCCTCATCTGCGCTTTCACGAATATTTAAGCTGTCAGCAACCTTTGCGATACCGATATTTTCATAGCCTGCAATAGCATCGTTCTCAGCATTTGCAAGCTCCTCGACAATCTTTCCTATCTCAACGATAGACTTGTCAGAGCCAGCACCTGCACTGATATCAATATCTTCTACTGTATCAACACTTTCTGCGCTCTCAGTCTCTTTTGTATCTTCTACCGCCTCAGCTTCCTCTGTATTTTCTTTTACGATCTCGGCACTTGCAACTACTGTGCCTGCACCTGCAGTATATCTTACTTTACCTGCTGCAACTGCATCTACTGTTATCGGCACCATGACCGCGACCGACATTATAGCTATCAAAATCCTTTTGTTCACTTCATACCTCAATACACTAAAAAACGCCGTGTATCATTATAAATACACGTTTTTACACATACTTTTTACATTATATATATTGAAGTATTGCGCGTCAACCATATGCAAATTTGTTTACAGATTCGTAATAATTTAACCAAATTTCATCAACAATACATGCCAAATCTGTAGATTATCTTGGAATATTACGGTTATAAGCATCTATTCCGATTCCTTCAAAGCGCACGCCGTTGTCATAGAGTGCAAGGCATACATCAAGAAGCGGCATGAGCAGCACAGCTCCCGTTCCCTCTCCCAAAGCGAGTGCCGCGTCTATCGGTGCAAGCAGCTTTAATTCTTTCATTATCTCCTGTCCCATCTTTTCGCGAGGCTTATGCGATGCTATGCATGTATCCTTGATCCCCATGAAAATCCTGTCCGCCGCAAGCGCCGCACTAAGTGTGATAAGGCCATCCAAAACAATCGGCACATGTTTTCCTGCACACTCAATAATTGCGCCAACCATGCCTGCGATGTCATATCCTCCAAAGGTCGCCAATATCTGTAATGCATCGCCCTCAGTATATTCATGCTTATCCAGCGCCTTTTTCAGCACTTCACATTTATGCGCAAGTTTCTCATCTGACAGCCCTGCTCCACGGCCTGCCATAACAGACGGGTCTTTGCCAAGCAGTGCGCAGCCCACAAGTGTCGCTGTACTTGTATTTCCAATCCCCATCTCACCTAAAAGTATTGCCTCAGCACCACTCTCTATTACCTGCCTTGCCGCCAGTCGTCCCTTTTCTATGGCATCCAGTGTCTCCTGCATCGTCATCGCAGGCTCTACAGCGATATTTCTGCTGCCCTCGCGAATGCGCATATCTGCCATACCTTCGAGCTTTTTGCCCTTCATTCCTATATCAACCGGCATGACATCCACCTTAGCTTCTCTTGCCATGTGACACACCGTAGAACTTCCCTTCACCATCGCTTCAGCTACAGCATGCGTCACTTCAGCTCCGCTCTGTGAAACTCCCTCTTCGATTATCCCGTTATCAGAGAAAAAAACTATCAGAGTCCTCTTTTTAATATGAGGAAACTCAGTATGCTCTATCGCACCTATCCTTGCCACCAGTCTTTCCATGTCCCCAAGCCCGTCTATCGGCTTTGCAAGCTCGTCCCAGTGCCGCTGTACCGCTTCATAATACTCAGCACTGAATGGCTCCAAAGCCTCTCCCAACGTTCTTAATTCATCTATAGTCATAATAGTCTCCATTGTTTTCTTTCATATTATATGTGACAATTATTTGTTGTTTACTATGATAACCGAAATTTCTGCAGGATGCAAAACAGCTACCCGATAGCATATCAATCGCTAATCGGATAGCTGTTTTTTACATTATACCTATATCAAAACTGAAACGCTGAAAGTGCGCTCTGCTGATCTGTTGCAAGAGATGCAAGTGATTCACTGGCTGCTGCAAGCTCCTGTGCAGAAGCTGACTGCTGCTGTGTTGCTGCTGATACATTCTGCATTTCGCTGGAAACGCTCTTACTGTGCTGCTGTATATTAAGTACTTCCTGACCGATCTGTCCCATTCCGTCAGCCATTTCTTCTACTGAGCCTGAAACTTCAGCTATCTGAGACGAAACATCACTTACGAGATCATTAATCTTTCCAAATACAACTGTAAGATTCTGAACCTCAGAAGATCCCTTAATTACAGCCTCTTTACCTTCATTCATAGAGTTTACGGCACTCTGTGTATCCTTCTGAATCTCATAAATAAGACTTTCAATCTGCTTTGCTGACTCAGCAGACTTGTTTGCAAGGTTTCTTACCTCTGTTGCAACAACATTAAAGCCCTTTCCATAGTCACCCGCATGAGATGCTTCAATTGCTGCATTCAGTGCAAGAAGATTTGTCTCGTCAGAAATGCTTGTAATAGTGTCAACGATCTTTCCAATCTCTGTAGAACGCTCTCCAAGCTTATTTACAAGCTTGGCTGTCTGCTCAACGATTTCTTCAATATGCTTGATCTGCTCTACAGACTTCTCTACTTCTACATTACCCTTCTGTACTTCCTCCGCAGCTGCTATAGACTCCTTTGCAACCTGCTCTGACTGCTGTCTGATGCTGTCAACTGAGCTAAGCACGATCTTAACTGATTCTGTACTGCTGTTCACGGCATTATTCTGCTTATCTACTGTTCCGATAACGTCCTGTGCTGATTCTGCTACAACCGAAGATGCCTGTGCTGACTGCTCAGAACTTGCGGAAAGCTCCTCTGAAGATGCCGCAAGCTGCTCAGCAGATGCATGTACCTCGCTCATAAGAGCATTGAGTGAAGATCTCATATCATATATTGCATTTGATACCACACCAAACTCATCACGTCTGTCAACCTTCTCACCCTTAATACGGAAATCACCATTTTTCATTTCTTCTACGTCATTGACCATCTCTTTAAGTGATGAAGTGATCGCACGTACGATAAGAAATGAGATAAGTGCAAGACCCGCAAGACAGATTATTATGCATGTAAGAATAAATATACTCTCATCATGATTTGTTTTCTGTATTTCCTGGTTAAGTACTGATGCGCTGTCTTTAGCTTTCTCCTGCAAGCCTTCCAAATCTACGATCAGCGCATGAATAACTGTTGGCTTGTATGACTTATACTTTTCCAGAGCTTCAGCTGTCTTTCCTGCTGCGACCATAGTTTTGATTTCTGAAGCCATATCTGTATAAGCCTTCCAGTCAGTCTCAGTCTTATTAACTATTTCAGCAAACTCTGGCACTCCATTTACAAGAGCGGCATACTGAGGCCATGTTTCCTCATAGCTAGCTATAAGTTTATCGATATCAGTGATAACTTCCTTATCAGATGGATCTGTTATATTTTCAAGTACTCTAGCCTGAAGCTTACGTGTATAGTTGATTTCTTCACTCATAAGCTGTATTGCCTGAAGTCTGTTATTATACATAGTATCGATATCTTTGCTTGCCTTAGACAATGCACGATATCCCGATGTACCAATGATCATCATTCCGATGATGCCTAATATAACAAGCACCATGATCTTAACACCAATCTTCACATTATTGATGTTAAATCTTTTAATTGTTCCTTTCATAATCTTGCTCCTTAGTTTCAAAATGTAATTAGGGTTTATTTTTTGAGGGGGTGTATATCTACGTTGTTAAACATGTTATTAAACGATAACGAGAACAATACCACTTTGTATACAGAATTGCAAATGCACCCATAATCCGGCTCTATGTATACCAAATCGTAAAATATTTAACTTTCATTATGCATTTTAACCATAGATTATTTTCGAAACTCTTGTGCATTTTTCACAACCAAGCCAAACCTAAAACGTATACTCTACTATAACCGTGTGTTTTGCATACATGGCACAAAATGTAAAGATTCTGTAAATACTATGTCTATTTTTTAGAACAAAAAAACAGCTATCCGATTTGTAATTATCGGATAGCCGTAAGATAAGGATATACAAATGTGAGTAAGCTATGTCATAAGGTTATACTAAGGTTTTTATTACTTCCAAGGATTCTCTGTTGGGTACTTAACTGCTGCTGGCTGATTGTAGCCAATCTCGTCTACATCTACGCCGATGTACTTAAATACTTCAAAGAGTGCTTTGCCATGCTTGCCGAATGCAACTGCACCGTGGTGTGGGAAGTTCTTCTCGATAAGAACGTGTCTGTAGAAGCGTCCCATCTCGTTGATAGCAAATACACCAATTGAACCGAATGACTTTGTTGCAACAGGAAGTACTTCACCCTCAGCAATGTACGCTCTGAGTCCGCCTTCTGCTGTGCCCTGAAGTCTGTAGAATGTGATATCGCCTGGGATGATATCGCCTTCGATAGTTCCGTTAGTTACTTCGCGTGGAAGTGTGCTTGCCATGATCTTCTGATACTTCATCTCGTGGAATGCGAGCTTTGAAGTACATGTATTTCCGCAGTGGAAGCCCATGAATGTATCTGTGTGCTTATAGTCAAACTTGCCTTCGATGCTCTCCTTGTACATATCCTTTGGTACAGAGTTGTTGATGTCAAGAAGTGTAACAGCATCATCAGAAACAACTTCACCGATGAACTCTGAAAGTGTTCCATAGATATCAACTTCGCAAGATACAGGGATACCCTGAGCTGCAAGGCGGCTGTTTACATAGCAAGGAACGAAACCAAACTGTGTCTGGAATGCAGGCCAGCACTTTGTTGTAAGTGTTACATACTTTCTGTAGCCCTTGTGCTTCTCTACCCAATCCTTAAGTGTGAGCTCATACTGAGCAAGCTTAGGAAGTACTTCTGGGATCTTGTTGCCATCGCCAAGGTCTTTCTTCATATCCTCTACTACTTCTGGGATACGGCTGTCGCCTTCGTGGTTCTTGAATGACTCAAAGAGGTCAAGCTCTGAGTTCTCTTCAATCTCTACACCAAGGTTGTAAAGCTGCTTGATTGGTGCGTTACAAGCAAGGAAGTTCATTGGACGAGGTCCAAATGATATGATCTTGAGGTTCTGAAGAGCATAAGCTGCCTTTGCGATTGGAAGGAAGTCATGGATCATATCTGCGCAATCCTCAGCATCACCTACAGGATACTCTGGGATGTAAGCGTGAACGTTTCTAAGTGCGAGGTTGTAGCTTGCGTTGAGCATACCACAGTATGCATCTCCTCTGCTGTCAAGAAGTCCGCCCTGTGTCTCCTCAGCTGCTGCACAGAACATCTTTGGTCCTTCGAAGTGCTTAGCAAGAAGTGTCTCAGAGATTTCAGGACCGAAGTTTCCAAGGTATACGCAAAGTGCGTTACAGCCAGCCTTCTTTACATCCTCAAGAGCATTAACCATGTCGATCTCGCTCTCGATGATTGTGATAGGGCACTCGTAGATATCATTCTTGTCATACTTGTCAGCATAAGCCTTTACAAGAGCTTCTCTTCTGTTCTTTGAAAGTGGTGCCGGGAAACAGTCACGGCTAACTGCAACGATACCGATCTTCATCTCAGGTGTGTTGTTCATGTTGTTCATTGTTTTCTCTCCTATTCTATATGTTCAAATATAATGAATTAAAAATTGCCTTTTAATAATGGATAGAAGCTCTTAAACTTCTTATATCTCTCTTCATACTTCTTAACAAGCTCAGGATCCGGCTCGATAGTCTCAACTACCTTTACGATTGCCTTTGCTGCATCTTCTACTGTTGCGTAGTCTCCACAGCCTACTGCTGCAAGCATTGCTCCGCCAAGTGATGGTCCCTGCTCATTTGCGATCACATCAAATTTGAGGTTCATGATTGAAGCTGCAAGCTTCTTTGAGATACCTCTTGATCCACCGCCGCAGATCTTGCTGCGCTCTATCTTGATTCCAAGACTTCTTGCGATCTCAAGTGAATCGCGAAGTCCGAAAAGAATTCCCTCAAGTACTGCCTGGCTCATCTCTTCCCTTGTAGTATCCATTGTCATGCCGATGAATGCGCCTCTTGCACTTGGATCATTGTGTGGGCATCTCTCCCCCATAAGATAAGGAAGGAAGTAAACGTGATTTTCACCAAACTTTGTTATCTTTCCTTCTTCTCCTGCGTAGTCGTCTGTCTTCATGATATCTTCAAACCACCACTTTTTGCAGGAAGCTGCGCTGAGCATGCATCCCATAAGATGGAACTTGCCGTCAGCATGATCAAAAGCGTGAAGTGCATTGTTGCTGTCTACTTTGAAGTCCTTGCTTGCAACAAAGAGAGTTCCTGATGTACCAAGTGAAATATTGCACTCTCCGTCGCCCACTGTGCCGGTTCCTACAGCAGCTGCTGCGTTGTCGCCTGCTCCTGCAACGACTTTTACACTTTCGCTGAGACCAAGCTCAGAAGCTATATCACTCTTAAGTGTGCCTACAACATCATAGCTCTCATAGAGCTTTGGAAGTACTTCCTCACTGATGCCGCAGATCTCAACCATCTCTTTGCTCCATGTCTTGTTTGCTACATCTAATAGAAGCATTCCTGAAGCATCAGAATAATCTGTGCAATGTACGCCTGTAAGTCTGTAGTTTATGTAGTCCTTTGGAAGCATGATCTTTTTGATCTTGTCGAAGTTTTCTTTCTCATGCTTTTTCATCCAGAGGATCTTTGGTGCTGTAAAGCCTGCAAACGCGATATTTCCTGTATATTTTGAGAGCTTATCCTTGCCGATCACATTGTTGAGGTAATCTGTCTCCTCTGTGGTCCTTCCGTCATTCCAAAGTATAGCTGGACGGATAACCTGATCATTTTCATCAAGTGCTACAAGACCATGCATCTGTCCGCCTGATCCGATACCAGCAATCTCTGACTTATCAAATCCTTCTGTGAGTTCCTTTACTCCCTTGATAACTGCCGTGTACCAGTCCTCAGGATTCTGCTCTGACCATCCCGGCTGAGGAAAGCTTACCGGATACTCCTCTGATACGATCTTGAGAATCTCACCGTCTGCTTTCATAAGCATAAGTTTTACTGCCGAGGTTCCGAGGTCAATTCCTATGTAGTTCATGAGCATTTGCCCTCCAAAAATTTAATGTAATCTTTTGTATAATATCTTTACTAAAGTAATTTTACTATACTCCCAATTTTTACTTAAGTCAATAATGCAACTCTACCAATATATTGGCTATATTTTTGTACAAAAAAACAACGATTCAGTTCACATAACCGTTTGCCCTGAATCGTTGCTTTTTATATCAGATTTCTTCTATATATTTTTTTATAAAATAGCTTGCGCCGCCCATCATTCCGCCTTTTTTATAGAACTTACCAAGCGAGATGTAGCTTCCGTCCTCTTCAAAAGTATTCTTGCTTGCCAAGTAAGCCTTGAGCTTAGGAAGATACGGCTCCAGATACTCACTGACAAAGCCTCCGAGTATCACCTTGCTGTCAAACATCATACGAATGTTGTTGATGCCGATCGTCAGATGATTGAGCACATCATTCCACAGTTTCTTGTAATCCTCATTGCCATTTTCAAGCTCTGCGAAAAACTCCTCAGCCGTAATGCCAAGATCCTTGGTATATCTCAAAGCCCCGCAGTATGCCTCGAGACAGCCCTTCTTTCCACAGCTGCATTTCAGTCCGCCCGGATGCACACAGATGTGTCCAAACTCAGCACTTCTGCCATTTTGTCCCTTGATGAGCTGTCCATTTGCGTAAATAGCTCCACCGATACCATACTCCATAAAAAGATATGCAAAGTCGCTTTCTTTACTGCCAAACGCCTCCGCGGCTCCCGCGCAGGTACCGTCATTCTCGACAAATACAGGATATGATATATGCTTTGTCAGTATATCAAGACTTGCATTTTTGATATTTAATGTTGGCGAAACTACTATCACACCTTTTGTATTGTCTATGACTGCCGGTATAGTAATGCCAACACCAAGTATCTTCTTTCTGTCGATACCGCTCTTATCTATGAACTTTTCGAGTTTATCAGCTATCTGCTTTCCTGATTTTTCAAGGCTTTCATACTCTGCGCTTACCTTGTCGCTCGCGATCTCCCGCAATTTCATATCTACTGCAAGGAAACGGATATGTCTTGTAGACAGCGACACACCTATCGCAATTTTCAGCTCACTGTTTATCACATATCCGATAGCCGGTCTGCCTCCGCTTGACGGCTGAAACTCTCCCTGCTTTATAAGATTCGCCTCAAGGAGCTCTGCTATATTCTGATGAACCGTCGGCATAGAGCACTCCATCTCATTTGCAATCTGCTGCTTGCTTATCCCTATCTCCGCATCATATATCAGCCGGTACATGCGATTTCTCGTAAGTCGCCGGCGTTCTGTAATATTATCACCCATAATAAACTCCAATTATCAAACAACTTTTGTAATATTACTTTACAATAGTTTTTGAAATATGGCAAGTTCTAATTTTATCAACAATTGTCTTTAAATTATCATTTTTAAGTTTCGTAACATACCGCACTTGAAATTTTCATTAAGTAATAGTATTATAACTATATCAAGATTTTTAAGTGGGCGCTATTATATTGCACCCAATGTATTTTATTTTCAAGGAGGACCACATGAGCGTTATTACTAAAGATACAACTATCGGTGATATTCTTAAGATCAAGCCAGCAGCTGCACCAGTTCTTATGGAGATTGGTATGCACTGTCTTGGATGCCCTGCATCACAGGGTGAGACAGTTGAGGAAGCTGCTATGGTACACGGTGTTGATGCAGATCAGCTCGTTGCTAAGATGAACGCAGTACCTGACGAGGCATAATCGCATAAAGCACAAAAGAGGGACCGCACATTGCAGTCCCTCTTTTTTATTCATCTTCTTCTGAATCTTCTTTTGGTTTATCCTCTGACTCTTCTTCAGATTTCTTCTCTTCATCCGAATTTGAATCAGAATCACTCTCTGACTTCTCTTCGCTATCAGATTTCTCTTCGCTATCGGAATCTTCCTGTTTTTCTTCTTCCTGGTTTTCTTCCTCAGCTGCTTCTGAGCTTGCTTCACTTGAAGGTGCCCCCGTAGCTGCCTGACTTCCATTAGCCAAAGAATCTTCAGCTGTGCCATAGCCGGAATACTTTCCTGTCCAGTATAGGTAGAATACGTGATGTCCTATGATAGTACCCTTGATGCCCGGTACTATAGTCCTGAAGAACAGGCACTCACCGATATTGTTGGCACCTGCCAAAACCTCATCTGCAGCCTTCAGACATGTAGCGTTAGCGCCCCTTGCGAGCACAATTGCAAGTCGTCCGCTTCCTACCGGCTCAAACTGTCCCGACTGATAAACTACTCCCGTAATGGTATCCGGGAAGGCTCCACTCATTACTCGGTTCATGATGACCGCACCTACCGCGATCTTGCCGGCATATGGCTCACCGCCTGCCTCACACTGTATGATAGCTCCAAGTAATGCACGCTCGCCCGTAGCCACAGTGACTTCTGAAAGACTTCTCTTCTTCATAGACTGTGAACGCCTTGCCAGCTCTTCTTCTTCAGCAAGCTGCTTTTTCAAGGCATTTACATTATTCTTAGCTGCTACAAGCTTTGCCTCATACTCAAGAGCCTCTGCTTCCGCCTCAGAAATCTCACCGGCATAAGCTGTAATAGAGTTTTTAGTAGCATTTACAAGCTGCTGCACTTTCTCCTGCTCTGCTTTCGCATCCTCACGAAGTGCCTCAAGCTCCGCTTCCTCTTCCTCCAACTTTGCCTTTTTATCCTTAGTCTCAGCAACAAGTTCCTTATACTTATTGAGCATAAGGTCATCATATTCGTTTACTCTCTCTACATATTCGGCACGATTTAAGAATTCACCAAAATTTGTAGTATTAAGAAGCAGCTCAACATAATTTTGCTTGCCGCTTTCATACATTGTGCGTATGCGAGCTTTGATGAAATTATACTGTGCCTCCTGCTCTGCCTGAGCTGCCTCAAGCTTCGCCGTAGTATCACTTATATCTTCTTCTTTGTCGTCGATCTGCTCCTCAATAGCAGCAATTTTATCTGATACAGAGCTGAGCTGTGTGTTCAAAGTGCTTAGATTACTTCTGAGACCGTTTTGTGTCTGCTTTAAGTCAGATACTTTATCCTTTGCGTTCTCAACATCACTCTCTGCGTTTTTTTGCGCATCTTTTGCTTCCTCGAGCTTTTGGGAAGTCGTCTTAGCTAATACCTCTTTGGTCTGCACGGATGTTACGATTGTGGTGGTGACAACTGCAAAGACTATTAGGATACTCGCTAATCTTTTCATACTTCCTCTATTTTCTCGATTCGTCTGATATGACGCTCGCCCTCAGAAAATTCCGTGCTTAAGAATGTATCAACAATGTCGCATGCAAGTCCATCACCGACTACCGCAGCGCCCATAGCAAGTACGTTTGCATTATTGTGAAGTCTTGTCATCTTTGCAACGTAAGGATCTGTGCAGAGTGCTGCTCTGATGCCAGGAACCTTATTTGCAGAGATAGAAATGCCTACACCTGTCATGCAGATAACGATGCCTGCATCCGCCTCATTCTTTGCAACTGCCCATGCTACAGCATGACCAAACTCAGGATAGTCACATGACTCCTTTGAATATGTGCCCATATCCTTAACTGTATATCCCTCTTCCTTAAGGTGTGCGATAACCTTTTCCTTAAGATCAAATCCGCCGTGATCGCTTCCGATTGCTATTGTTGCCATTTTCAAAATACCTCCTGCCCTTTTACGCTTTAATTATTTTATGCCCGGCTGCTCTTATAAGCCGGTTCATTATAGCCATGCCCAATATTGGAGTATCAAAAGCTTCAGTATATATAGTGGAAACTTTTGCATCATCCATCTCCCTAAGTATAGCAAACAGGTTGTGTGAGATGGAAATCTCATCACTCCTTGAGCCAATGTCTCTGACTATTTTACACCTATATTTTGATTTTGTCTCGTTTGAAGCAATAACTGCTACAGTTTCTCCCCTTTTTTCATGATCTTCGACCAGTAAATTGATTTTATCACATACTGCCTGCATGTCGCCTTCTACTATATAGAGCTCTCCTGCGGGAGCATAGTGCTTATATTTCATTCCCGGTGCTTTAGGATGGGCATCAGGTGACTCAACACCACCTATTGACGGATCAACCTCGACTTCACCAAGGACTTCTTTCAGCATATCAAGATTTATGGCACCCGGTCTCAAAAGACATGGCTTATCGCCAGTAAGGTCTACTATAGTGGACTCGATACCTATGCCGCCTGCTCCTCCATCTATGATAAGCGGTATCTCGCCATTCATATCATTGAAAACATGCTCTGCGGTAGTACAGCTTGGACGACCTGACTTGTTGGCGCTCGGAGCTGCAATATATCCACCGGCAGCTCTGATAAACTCGCGTGCTATCTCATTTGACGGCATCCTGACAGCCACCGTCTCAAGCCCTCCCGTAGTAGTGAGCGGCACTATATCCGACTTATGAAAGACCATTGTAAGCGGCCCCGGCCAGTACTTAGCCGCAAGCTCGCGGGCGCCTTTCGGCACATCTGACACTATCTTATCTATTGCTTCTATATCTGCGATATGTACGATCAAAGGGTTGTCTGACGGGCGTCCCTTTGCTGCGTATATCTTCTTTGATGACTCAGGATTGAGAGCATCACCTGCAAGGCCATAGACGGTTTCTGTAGGCATCGCTACCAGTCCGCCGTCCCGTATGATCTGTCCTGCAAGCTCCATGAGCTCCCTGTCCTTTTCATGATCGCCATACGCTTTAATAATCTTAGTTTCCAAAACTATCACAACTTTCTTATATATCTAACTTACTCTGCCGCATAGGCTGCTATATCCTGCCATACTTCGCTCTTTTCAAATCCAAGTCTCCAGCACGCAAAGCCGGCAAGGTTCTTTTCCTTCATATAATTAAGCTTCAGCGCGATCGACTGAGCATCCTCAAGCCATACCTGATACGTATTTTTGCTGTCTGAGCCTGTTGCATAATTATATCCGCTTGCCTCATCCCACTCCATCGAAAGTGCATGATTTGCGATAAACTGTGCCGCGTCGCTCATTCCCACTGCCTGGCTTGAAAGCGCTCCATCTCCGGAAGTCCATATCCTTGTATAGAATGGTACAGCATTGATCACCTTTGAAGCATCAACCTCTTCAAGAGTTTTGTCTATGCCGTCTCTTACAAAACCTATAGATGCGACCGGACCTGCCTCCTCAGATGCTGCATTATACTCGTCATATCCCATGATGATGACATAATCAGCCACCTTGCCCTGTACTTCTCTATGATAGAGCTTTGAATATGCCATTGGCACATAGTTGTCAACCGAAAGGACAATTCCGCTCTTGCGGCACTCTATAGATAATTCTCTTATGAACTGTGCAAAGTGCTGTCCTGTCTCGCCAGAAAGCTGCTCAAAGTCAATATTTAAGCCGTCAGCACCACAATTTACAACACTTGCCACAAGATACTCAGCAAGCTGCTGCCTCTTCTCAGTATTTGAAAGCACTGTATAAGTATCTGCCGTAGGAGAGAACTCTGAAAAGTTAAAATTGTCTGCAACTACCCAGACCTTAAGGCCCATATTGTGTGCTTGTGTTACATAATCACTTGAAGATATATCAGTAAATGCGCCATCTGTATCTCTCAGCGAAAGCCATGTAGGTGCTACTACGTTCATTCCAGAGGTCTTGCTCACAACACTGCCTAAATATGCATTAGCTGCCGGATTTGTCACCTGATGCCATCCAAGTACGACTTTTCCGTCATAATGGATACTCGTATAGTCAAACGGTGCTACGTCAGTAACCTCATGTTCTTCTTCCGTATGCACATCTTTAAGGCGCTTATTTGGTACATATCCTATATATCCGCCATTTGTCCTTACATAGCTCCATGCATCATTTGCACTGATTATCTTTACGCTGTCACCCTTAGCAAGCTTTTCTATCCATGCGCGCTTGGTTGACTCGCCCGTCCTAAGCTCGGTTTTCTTAGCAACTGTCGCCATGGAAGCTTCGCCCCAGTCGTTCTTAATTATAACGCGATCCAGACCGTCACTAAACTCATCAGTATAAAGATTGGTATACTGCTTAACAAACGAAAGTGCCAGATAGCAAACATTATCTTCTATATATAATGCGCTGTCGTCAGACTTCCAGCTCATAGTCTCACTCGGAGTAGAGTAAAGAAGCTGCTGCTCGTCTTCATTATAATAGAAGTCAGGGTTTAAGTTTTCATGTACGAAATCAAACGGTACATATATTTCATCGTTTACTTTCAATGCAGTTGTTTCTATATAACTGTCGTTGTATATGATTCCGACTTCATTATCTTTAGAAACAGAGAAAAGTGACTGACGGTCAGCTTCTTCATTAGAGCCGCCAAATCCCTCTATAAGTCCTGTTTTGTAACTCACAAAGCCGATCATCAGGATAAGTACGGCCGCAACAAAAAGCGGGATAAGCATCACAAGGAACTTATTGCGCCTGTGCCGTCTCCTGCGCTTGCTCCCACCCTTCTTTTCATCTATATCAAAATCACCATCAAGCATTTTATGATCAATCTTCATATCAATAACTCTTTTCTATATTCAAATATGTTTAATACTGCAATTCAGAAAAACTGACCGAAATAGTATAACATAAATACAGGTCTATTTGAACGTTAAATAAAAAGGTTTTGATAATCATAGCAATCGGGGCGCCTGGCTCAAAATCTTATAAAATAAAAAAGGGAACGTTAAATAGACCTGTAGAAGTGGTATATCCGTACAAAGGCATGAGTAAACGCAGATTTAATCTAGTGTAGTGTAGTGATTTATTTGTTTCTGTAATAACAGAATGAGTAAATGGGAAATGTTCATCGGAAAAGATGAACGTTGAAATGCGATAAATACGCGCCTCTCAATGTTTGCCTTTTGTACGAAAAAGTATTATACAATATCTGTATACAGATTGCAATACTAAATTTTTTGAATTATAATTATACTATAAATAAGAATATCTAAGTGCAAAGTATGAAACAAAATTAAGTCTTGACTATTCCGCGTCAAAAGTATATAAATGTTGTAATACACTAAATAGGACAACACTGAAAGGATGGTGATTTCCATGAAGATAGAGAAAGTAAATGACCATCAGATCCGTTGTACATTGACCAAGGCTGATCTCGCTGCCAGAGAGCTTAAGATGAGCGAGCTTGCCTACGGTACAGAAAAGGCTAAGAGCCTTTTTCGAGATATGATGCTTCAGGCATCCTATCAGTTCGGTTTTGAGGCGGATGATATACCGCTTATGATAGAAGCCATACCGCTTTCCGGCGATACAATTGTTCTGATCATTACTAAAGTCGAGGATCCTGAGGAGCTTGATACAAGGTTTTCGAAGTTTGCTCCTTCAGTGCGTGATAATGATGACGATGTCATTGAAGAAGATGCTAATCTTGGCGCCGATGACGTACTTGATATGTTCCGTAAGCTTCGCGGAATAGCAGAGGATGCAATTGCGTCATCAAGTTCAAATGCTACTCCTGTTCCTACTACTAAAAAGAAGGGCAAGGAGCTGCAGATCACAGTTCCGGTTGAGCTTACACAGCTTTATTCTTTCGAGAGTCTCGAGGATGTAACAAAGCTTGCACATGTTCTCAACGGATACTACAAAGGAAACAATTCACTTTATAAAGACGCGGAGGATGGTACTTATCACCTGATCGTGAGCAAGTCAGACCACTCTCCCGAGGAGTTTAATAAGGTCTGCAACATCATCACAGAGTATGCTCGTTCTGAGCGTTTCCACCCTGCATCAGCTGCATTTTTAGCTGAGCACAGTGAGACTATCATTGAGAATGATGCACTCCAGGAAATGGCACAATTATAAAACACGATTTTTTGTACTGGGATTTAAACAATCCCAGTATTTTTTTGCCATAAATTAAATGTATAAAAAAAAGTGCATATATAAAAATCAGATCTTCCCATAATCCCGCATCCCTTGCCTGTTCTGGCTTTTCGCGTTTCGTTGTATACAATGTTATGTTTGATTCCAAAAACTTTTTTGAAAAAAAAAAAAAATTTAAAACTAAACTAAAATTTTGTGGTACTATACTACAGAACTGATAAATATCAGTTCTTTTCTATGTCAGTTGTAGCGTGGGCACACGCGTTACATATTTAGTACATAGCTACATTGCTTTTATTTACGAAAGAGAGGAAATTAAAAATGAACAAGAAGGCACTTTCACTTCTTCTTGCACTTTCAATGGTATTCTCAATGAATACTGCTGCATTTGCAGGAACAACATCACAGAACAGCGCATCAGACAACAAGGCTACTCAGACAGAGAACGCTCAGTCATCTAACTCAGCTAACGCTCAGTCAGAGAACGTAAGCACAACAGTTAGCCAGGAGACAGTTGTAGTTGGTGGTTACACACTTACACTTAGCTTCAACAAGACTCCTCTTGCAACAGGCAAGAAGGTTGTTGCTGAGCAGCTCAATGCAACACTTTCAGTTAGCGGTTCTGGCGTAAGCGCAAACAACCTTAAAGTAACAAAGGTTAAGACAAAGGCTAAGTCAACAGGTTCTGCTACATTCACAATCAAGAAGGTTAACGTTAAGTCTCTTACAAAGGATCAGAAGAAGGCTGTTAAGAAGGCACTCAAGGCTGCTAAGAAGACAGAGTTCAAGATCGAAGTTAAGAAGTTCAGCGTTTCATTCAACGACGTTGCTGTATCAGTTGGCAAGAAGCCTTCAACAATCTCTGGCAACTATGCTGTAACTGTTAAGCCAAACAAGAAGGGCAACAAGGCTACTGTAAAGGTTTGGTACAAGAAGGCTAACGGCAAGTTCAAGGGCATCAAGGTTAAGAAGGCAAATGCTAGCTTCGATGGCAAGGCTGTTAAGTTCAGCGGCGATTTCGAGGGAACAATCTCTGTTAACGGAACAGTTGCTACAAAGGCTTGAGTTTCAACTAATTAATTTTTAATTAGAGGGAAATGAAATAATAAAAACCTCCGGTGGGTCTGCCGGAGGTTTTTTGTTGCATTTTTTTATTTATTTCACACCAGCTCTTCCAGTCTCTGCTGATCTTTTATGATTATCTTGCGGCCGTCGAGGTCCAGTATTCCTTCTTTTGTCATGTTTCCGAGCTCTCGTGAAAGTGAAGGTCTCGTAACATTCAGGTAATCAGCCATTTCTTCGCGCGTCATGCAGACATAGAGCTTTCCTTCTGATGTCTGATGCTGAAGCAGGAACCTTGCGATCTTTTCTCTCAGGCTGGATGCGCCCAGCACCAAAAGCCTGGAATTCATCGTATATGCCTTGTGAGCAAAGATATTCAGTAGATTGTTTCTGATTATAGTCGATATTTCTTCATCAAGCTCTGAGGATGTTATTATGCTGTCTGACATTGAAAAGACCACAGTATCCTCAGATGCCTCAGCATATACTCTGTACTCAGGCTGCTTCATGAATGTATATACTTCTCCAAACAGGCTTCCCTTCTCCCTGATATGGCTTATAAGCACTCTGCCGCCCGTATAGGTCTCGCGGGCAATAGTCACACTTCCTGATATAAGCATCAGTATCCTGCTCGGCTTATCCCCTTCATTAAATATTCTGTCATTCTTCTTATAAGACTTAAACTGTCCATAGTTCTTGTCTGTAATACTTTTAAGCTGCTCCATCGATAAGTCTTTATATAGATCCGTCTTTAATAAAATATCAATATCGTACCCCATAGAGCCCCCTTAGTGACTATCGTTGATCCATTGAAACATAATACTGTGGTGTAGCGACTGTTTTGTAAGCCGGACGGATGATCTTGCCGCGGTTTGAAAGCTCCTCTATCCTGTGCGCACTCCAACCGGATATTCTTGCGCACGCAAAAATAGGCGTATAGAGCTCCTCAGGAAGCCCCAGCATCTTGTAAACGAAGCCAGAGTAGAAATCGACATTACAGCATACACCCTTGTAGATAGGACGCTCGCCGGCAATCACCTTTGGTCCGAGCTTTTCTACCATAGCGTATACATCAAATATCTCCTGCAGTCCCTTTTCTTCTGCAAGTTTTTCTACATAGCTTCTGAATATCTGCTCACGCGGATCTGACAGAGAGTAAACTGCATGTCCCATACCATAGATAAGACCGCTCTTGTCAAACGCCTTTTTATTCAAAAGCTTATCGAGGTAGTCAGATATCTCATCTTCATCCTTATAGTCTTTGACGTTCTTCATCAAGTCTTCCATCATCTGCACTACCTTAACATTTGCACCGCCATGGCGTGGCCCCTTTAATGAGCCAAGGGAAGCTGCAACCGTAGAATAAGTATCTGTGGCAGTTGATGAAACGACGTGAGTTGTGAAAGTCGAGTTATTTCCTCCGCCGTGATCCATGTGAAGTACCATAGCGACGTCGAGAATGCGTGCCTCGAGGTCGGTGTACTTACTGTCCGGTCTAAGTATATAAAGCAGGTTCTCGGCCGCAGAAAGCTCCTTTACAGGAGGGTGGATAAACAGGCTCTCATTTTCATGATAATGTCTGTATGCCTGATATCCATAGACTGAAAGAAGCGGGAATATCGCGATAAGCTGCATGCACTGCCTGAGGACGTTCGGGATAGATATGTCATCGGCATTGTCATCGTATGCGTACAGTGTAAGTACACTTCGAGCAAGCGTATTCATCATATCCCGGCTTGGTGCCTTCATGATAGTATCGCGTACAAAGTCAGTTGGAAGTGTCCTGTAAATTCCCAAAAGTTCCTTGAACTCAGCGAGCTCAGACTCAGTCGGAAGTTTACCAAAAAGCATCAGATAAGTAGTCTCTTCAAAGCCAAAGCGATTCTCACTTGTAAAACCGCTTACAAGATCTTTGATATTGTAGCCGCGATAGTAAAGATTTCCCTCTGCAGGCACTTCCTTACCATCAACCATCTTCTTTGCGCTTACATCTGAGATGTGTGTAAGTCCGGCAAGAACGCCCTTACCGTTTAAGTCACGAAGTCCGCGCTTTACATCATATTTCTGGTAGAGCGCAGAATCGATCATCGTCGAATCTTCTGCTGCGTGTGCAAGTCTCCTTATCTGGGGTGTGATCTCTGAAAAATTAATGCTGATATTTTCCGCCATCCAAATGTCTCCTCCTATTTATTATTTTTAGAATAATGTATCCAATTTTCCAAATTGTATTGTTATACTATTCTAGTGTAACATTTAAAACGTAATATTTACACCCTTGACACAACAATTCTTTAACGCTTTAGCGTAAAAAATTGTACGAAAATAAGGACTTCATATGACAAAACTTATCATGTGTATACATGCATATTGCTTGCAAATAATTGGAAAATATAATAGAATTAAGCAAAGACCGATTTGGCTTATCGGTAAATTTTTGTTGTATGATTATAGGAGGAACTTAAAATGGCTCATGTAATTAGTGATGAATGTGTATCTTGTGGTGCTTGCGAGTCTACTTGTCCAGTAGGCGCTATCTCTGCTGGTGATGGCAAGTATGTTGTTGATGCTGGCACATGCATCGATTGCGGTGCTTGCGAAGCAGGCTGCCCAACAGGCGCAATCAAGGCTGAATAATTATAATTTAGCAATAAAAAAGACATCTCTTAACGAGATGTCTTTTTTATTGCTTATTTATATTTCTTCAATGAAACATCAACAAGCAGCTGGCAAAGATCCTCAAAATTGATTCCTACAGCTGCAGCTTCCTGCGGTACAAGGCTCGTAGGAGTCATTCCCGGAAGTGTATTTGCCTCAAGGCAATATGGCTTGCCGTTCTCATCCATCATGAAGTCCATTCTTGCATAGCTCTCCATGCTGAGCGCATTGTAAACGTCTACTGCAAGTCTCTGGATCTCAGCTGTTGCCTCGCCGGATATCTCAGCAGGACATGTCTCAACAGTACTTCCTGCCTGATACTTATTCTTATAATCATAGAAGCCTGACTTTGGTGCTATCTCAACGATAGGATATGGCTTTCCATCTATTACTGCGCAGGTAAACTCGCGTCCCTTAATATACTGCTCTATGATCACCTCATTGCCATACTTGCAGGCTGCCTTCATATCTGCCTTATATTCCTCAATAGTCTTTGGAATATATACACCTACAGATGATCCACCTGCTGTTGTCTTGATAACACATGGAAGCCCAAACGGAGGCTCACTTGTGTCATCACATCCCACGTACGTCCATGCAGGAGTAGAAAGTCCCTTTGCTTCAAGCAAAACTTTTGTATAGAACTTATCCATTGCAAGCGCTGAGCTGAGGTAGCCTGTACCTGTGTACTTTATACCAAAGAGGTCAAGAGCTGCCTGCACCTTGCCGTTCTCTCCATCTCCGCCGTGGAGTGCCAAAAATACAATATCAGCTTTCTGACAGAGCTCTATTACATGAGTTCCAAAATAGCAATCTGACTTATCAGGGCGCTGTGCCTTTATCTCATCAAGATCCGGGTCAGCATCTGTAATAGCCTTGATATCAGCTGCCCAGTCTCTGTCTACTGTAAACAGTGCATCAAGATCTGCGGCATCTGCTCCGTTATATCCATAAAATACATCTATAAGTATTACATCATGTCCTTTTTTCTTAAGTGCTCTGTAAACCTGTGAGCCCGATACAAAGGACACATCTCTCTCAGTTGAAGTTCCTCCAGCAAGTACAACAATCTTCATTTCCTCTTCCCAGCCTTTCCTAAAACCTGTTTTGCTAGTATGCCGCGTGCCAGCCATGCGGCGATCATCAGCCATGTCACTACTGACAGTGCAGTAGAAATATTCTGTATAATTGTTCCATTATAGTACACTTTAACGGATTTTGCACCATCAGGATAAATCCTTACCCTGCCGTTTTCACCGCTTTCGCTCGCCACTTCGATCCTTTGACCGTCTGCTTCAGCTACGTATCCTTTATAATAAATGAATGGAACATCTATATACTTTTCATTACCCGTAAGATTTATAACTTCCAAAGTATTCTTATCACGGGTAACTTCTAACTTACTATCGTCATCACTATACGCCACATAAGCGTCATTTACAAGCCTGGAACGGTTATTCACCGTTACCGGAAGCCACTCTCCACCTATAACCTCTGTAGTAAATGGCGCATAGTCAAAGTAATCATTTGAATAAGAATAATACTCTACATTTATCCTGGCTATATTTGATACAGCCGAAAACATCATGACTGCAAGGGTTGCCATAGCTGCCGCCTGACGGGCCCTTTTATCGTTTTTTGCAGCTTCACGGATATATTCTGCAATATATATACCTGCTGCTACTGCAAGAAGCGGCGAGGCAATAACATTAAGTCTCCACGGAAACTGTATAAACTTAAGATACTTAGCCATCCTTGCCCACGGAAAGATACCTGTTGTAGCAGCACAGAAAAGTATACCCATAACCGCACACATATCCGCAAATCTGACAATATACCTGTCTCTCTTAAGCCATATTGCAGGGAGCAGCATAACGAGAGGCGCAAGCCCAACACTTGCAAAACGATTTAAGAAAATGTCCAAAAACTTGTGCTTTTCATAATTTACATCATAAAGCTCTTTTGAGACTTTCAATGCCTGAGCAGATAACTGCTCTGCTACAGGCATCCAGTAAAATGCCGTCATAAGGACAACTGCGATCGCTGTGATCACGAGCTTTAGGATGATCTTCGGATTTTTGATCATATGCTTTATCCGGAGGACAAAGCCGCACATACATAATCCTATGCAAAACATCGTCGTAAGAGTGTGGCAAAGGATAACACCTATCATTCCGAATCCCAGTATATATGGTCTTTTACAGTCATCGTACATGAAATCCCATATTCCTAAGATAACAAGCGGTACAAATATAAGGGCTGTGAACTCTCCGACAGCACTTCTCGAATATATATCATCCATATGATACTGACATAGCGAAAAAACAATTGCGGTTATCACTGCTGACAGCCTGTCCTTAGTTATGGTTTTCATGCAAAAATAAGCACTTAAAAAGCAGGAAGCTATCGTAAAGGCTATGAATATATGATATGCCTTATTTATACCCACTCTGGCAACTCTCAACAATGCAGGCAGATATAGCAGTGTATCCGGATAAAAAAGCGAGCTCGCGTACCCCTCTCCGCCAAAAAACAGCATATTTATGCGGAGAAATGGAAGTCCTGATTCTATACCTTTCTTAAGCGATTCGATCCTTAAAAGATGGTAGACGGAATCATGTCCAACAATGCAGTTTGACGTCACTAGCGGCATGCAGGCTATCAGCATAGTTATAAGAAATATCGGCCAGAAACCTTCTCTCCCTGTAAATATCTCCTTAGCCTTTGAAACAAATCTATTTTTCATATAAATTATCCTTCACAGCAAAAAAGTATGGCTGCCAAAACAGCCATACCCATTCTATCACCTTTATTATAGTAAGCGCAATTTAAAATTCTTTTGCCCAAAGCTGTCACGAGACAACCTGGTTCCTTCCTGATGTCTTGCCCTGATAAAGTTTTCTGTCTGCCTTTATCAAGACTTCATCAATATTTTCACCCATCTGATACTCCTCAAGACCAAAGGTCATTGTGACCTTTATCTCATGCTCGCCATACTCCATTTCGGAGAGCATTATCGTCTTTCGAAGCATCTCAAGCTTCTCTGCACATACTTCCTTATGGTTGCGTGTAAAGACAAAGATAAATTCCTCTCCTCCCCATCTGGCAACATAACCATTACCTTTCATGAATGTCTCAAATATCTCTGAAATCTTTTTAAGAACCATATCTCCGGCATCATGTCCATACATGTCGTTGATAAGCTTAAACTCATCAAGGTCACCTATAGCTATGCACATACCCTTATGATTTTTATTCATGCCTGCTATCTCTTTGCTTATATGCTCATGGATAGCACGCCTGTTAAAAAGCCCCGTCAGTGCGTCATGCTCTGCCTCTGCCTCTATCTGGCGATTGTGGGCTATCAGCTTCTTTTCCATCTCTAATGCATGCTGACTAAAATAGATAACAAGAAATGTCATGATCACAAAAAGTGCCGCGCTGTTAGTTATCTGGAAGTAAGTCTCGCCACCGCTTTTGATCTCGACATAAGGTCCTCTGTAATATGCCCATACAAAAAGCACAATTCGCGTCAAGAATAAGATAACCGGTATACGGATCTTTTTATTTAAGTTGTCATAGCTTGTCATGAATGCAAAAAGCAACATAACAAATAGAAAGTTCTGTGCTCCAGTAGAACTCCAGCCAACCAACGGAACTAATACAATGATCCATACATACAAGCATGCCATGCACATTCGCCTGACAAACTCAGTATTTTTTCTGTAGGATAAATAAACGGTAACAGCAAAAGCTATAAATACAATAAATGGCAGAACAGCCAGCACCGGAGAGCCATAAAAATACAGTAATGCTACCTGGCACAGCAGATATACCATCATAACAAGGCTCAGAAGCCTTGTTAAAACCGCAGTTCGTTTAGTTTCGTTTAAGTCAGCCACATCCCGGATCACTGCTTCGTGAAATCTGGTAAAATGGGCCAACATAATATCTCCCCCGCATAAGCACTTATATTTAGTATATATAATACCACAAATACATACCTTAGTGTTTATAATTTTATCATACTTTTATTAATTTTGCACATTTTAATGTGGATATTGTGGATATTTTTTTGTGCAACTTTGCATTTTATATTGTACATAATACAATATGAAAAAAAGCAGACAATATTCAAAGTTGTCTGCTTTTTAGGAATTATTTCTTACTCTTTGGAAGGGTAAAGATGAACTCAGTACCCACGCCTTCTGTAGAAATAACATTTATATTTTCGTTGTGTGCCTGTATGATCTCCTTTACGATAGAAAGTCCAAGTCCTGTTCCTTTCTTGTCCTTTCCTCTTGAGAGATCCGTTTTATAAAATCTTTCAAATACTCTCTGCACAGAATCCTTTGGTATACCTATCCCGGAATCTTTTACAGATACAAAGACTTTATCGTTTTTCTCAGTAGTCTCGAGCTTGATGATCGAATTGTTATGAGAAAACTTGATAGCATTATCCAGAAGATTATAAAGAACCTGCTGGATCTTGCTCATATCAGCCTTTACAAACAGTGATCTGCCCGAAAGTATAAGCTCTATCGAAATCTTCTTCTCGGTACAGATACCTCCAAAAGTCTCTGCCGTGCGCTTGACTACTGCATTGATGTCAAAGTCAGTGATCTCAAGCACAAGTCCGTTCCTGTCAAATGTATTGAGCTCCAAAAGTCCATTGGTGAGCTTTGTAAGCCTCTGTGTCTCATTGACCACTATCGTGAGATATTTCTCATGCATTTCAGGCGGGATCGTCCCATCTATCATCGCTTCGAGATATCCACGTATCGATGTCAAAGGCGAGCGGAAATCATGTGATACATTTGCTATAAACTTCTTTTGATTGTCCTCAGAGCGCGCTATCTGATGCGCCATATATGTAAGCGTATCGGACAGATAGCTCATTTCGTCGTGAGCTCCGCTCTTTTTCATCTGATAGGTAAGATTGCCCTGCGCATATTCCTCTGCTGCTTTTGTAACGCGATTAAGCGGCAGATATACGACCAGTGTAAACACTACAATGATGATAAGCGAGAAAAGAAGTATTATCCCGAGTGCTATATAGGATATATGAAGTATCTCATTGCGCGAGTCTACAATACTGCTGAGCGGCTGATGTATCACCACATATCCGATAACCTTAAAATTGGATGTTATCGGAGAAAATACTGACAAAGTCTCCTCTTTGAAAGCGCCGTAAAAATCACCTGTCATGTAGTAAGTCCCCGACGCAGAAGGATCAAAGCCATCAAAAACAGCCTCTTCATTGTCATACTTACCACGCGAGTCAAAAAGTACCTTAGACGACTTGTTCATAACCCAGATATCCGCAGATATATAAGTATCTATCGCCTTTAGCTGTGACTTTGCAGATTTAGCTCCATCCTCGTCGTTTGTATAAATTCTCAGAGCATAGCTCGATGCAACAAGCGATGCCTCACGGTAGAGTGACTTTGCCTGCACTCTCGTCAGATGGCGCAATGTCATCCCGGATGTAAGTGTCGCAATAGTCATAAATGCCAATATACCAAATAGTACATAGGCCGCAAGGAATTTTAAGTACAAAGTCCTACGCATCTTCATTTTTTATTGCCCTGCCTGAGTTCTGTGATAAATTTATTTATCCTGTCTATCGCTATCTTGAGGTTTTCAATGGAGTATGCATAAGAGATTCGTACAAATCCCTCACCGCTGTCACCAAACGCTGTGCCCGGTACGACCGCAACCTTTTCATGCTTCAAAAGCTCGGTTGCAAACTCCTCACTTGTCATGCCAAACTCTTTGATACAAGGGAACACATAGAATGCTCCATATGGCTCAAAACATGGCAGCCCCATCTTTTTAAACTCATTCATAAGGAAACGACGGCGCTGGTCATATGCCTCTCTCATCTCCTCTACATCCCTGTCACCATGTTTAAGTGCTTCTACTGCAGCATACTGGCTTGTTGTAGGCGCGCACATGATGCAGAACTGATGAAGCTTTGTCATCTGCTGTATGATAAGCTCCGGTCCGCAGCAGTATCCAAGTCTCCATCCGGTCATGGCAAATGCCTTTGAGAAGCCGTTTATAAGGATAGTCCTCTCCTTCATGCCCGGCAACGAAGCGATACTTACATGATTTTCCTTGTATGTCAGCTCAGAATAAATTTCATCGCTTACAACAAAGATATCATGCTTCTTTACTACCTCGGCGATCGCCTCGAGGTCACTGAACTCAAGGATGGCGCCTGTCGGATTGTTTGGAAACGGCAGTATGAGTATCTTTGTCTTTGGTGTGATAGCCGCCTCAAGCTCCTCGGCTGTAAGACGGAAATCATTTTCTGCCTTTAAGTCAATGATAACCGGCTTGCCGCCTGCCATTACCGTACAAGGTACATATGAAACATAGCTTGGCTCAGGGATTATGACCTCTTCGCCCTCGTTCAGCATAGCGCGGCATGCGAGATCTATCGCCTCTGATCCACCTACTGTAACAAGTACTTCTTTAAGCGGATCATACTTAGGAATACCACGTCTCACGAGATACTTTGATATCTCTGTCCTAAGCTCTTTAAGTCCTGCGTTTGATGTATAGAAGGTCCTCCCCTTCTCCAGTGAGTATATGCCCTCATCCCTTATGTGCCACGGAGTGTCAAAATCCGGCTCTCCAACACCTAATGAAATAGCATCTTTCATCTCTGAAACGATATCAAAGAACTTTCGGATTCCAGAGGGCTTCATGTCTGAAACTTTATCTGCAATCGGATTTCTCATGGTGTCACCAGCTGCCTTTCATCAGAATATTTTTTAGCCAAAATCGTTCCATGATCCTTGTATCTTCTAAGGATGAAGTGTGTTGCGCATGAAAGGATAGACTCCTGCGCAGAAAGCTTATCTGTAACAAATGAAGCTACTTCTCTGAGTGTACGTCCCTCAAGTGTCACAAGCAGATCAAATCCACCGGAAATAAGATATACTGCATTTACTTCCGGGTACTTATAAATGCGCTCTGCGATGGTATCAAAGCCCTGTCCTCTCTGTGGGGTACACTTTACCTCTATAAGTGCTGTAACTGTCTCTGAATCTGTCTTATCCCAATCGATAAGTGTGAGATATCCGCAGATGATACCCTCTTTCTCCATCTCATTCATCTCATTTGCAATATCAGCCTCAGGGATATCAAGCCTTACTGAAAGCTCGCTTAAATCCACTCTGCCTTCATGCTCTATCGCCTTAAGTATCTTTTTACGAAAATCCTCTTTCTGCATTGTAGCCTCCTCCGCAATTCAGTTTACATAAATTTGTACAATTCATCAGTCTCAGGTGGAGTAAGAAATCTCCTCTCACCGTTATTTTCAACTACTCTGTCATTGCTATCTGTAGCCTTGCCTATAACTGCTGCATTTATCCCCTTCTTTTCAAGCTCTCTTACTAGCCCAAATCCGTCAGGTGCTGCTATAAGCATGCAGCCGCCGGATATAAGTATATAAGGGTTTACGTCATAATAGTTGCAGACTTCAACTGTCTCCTGTCTTATAGGTATTGCCTTAAGGTCAATTTCAAGTCCGACGCCAGAGGACTCAGCTATTTCCCAAAGTGCTCCGAATATGCCGCCCTCCGTCACATCATGCATTGCATGTGCGCCGGACTTAATGGCGACTGCGGCCTCCGGTACTACCGAAATATATTTATCAAAATCTTTTGCTGTGCTTACAAAGTCAGGTGCAAAGCGCTCAAGAAGCTCTTTTTCCCGCTCTTTTGCGATAATACTTGTTCCTTCAAGACCTATCCACTTTGTAGCTATGATATCGTCTCCCCGGGCTACTCCTCCCGAGCGCAGAAGCTGATCTCTCTTAGCCTTTCCTACTCCTGTAACTGTGAGTATAGGCTGATTTACCGCCTTTGTTATCTCCGTATGTCCGCCCATTGCCTCTACATTAAGAAGCTCGCAGGTTTCCTCTACCTGCTTCATGATAGCGCGTATCTCGCTTTCCTCAGTTTCCGGCGGCAACATGCACGAAAGCAGAACCCCTACGGGTTCTGCTCCTTCAGATGCTATATCATTTAATGCTGTGTGGACAGAAAGCGAGCCTATGTCCTTAGTTGTACCGGTGATAGGATCAGTTGAAAGTACAAAAACTTCGTCCTCTTCAAGAGCAACTACAGCGCAGTCCTCGCCTACTGCTGCACCTACCAATACTTCCGGCCTTCTATTTTTAATCTGTTTAAGTATTGAACGCTTTAAAACATTCTCGCTCAGCTTTCCGGTTTTCATGATTTATTATCTGCCTTTCGATCATTGCTGCGAAGAGTCATCATAAGGTATGCCGACCGGTGCTGCCGCTGCCTGCTGTGCTGCAGCCGCCGCTGCTGCCTGTGCTGCCGCTGCCTGCTGCGCTGCCAGAGCCGCCTGCTGTTGCTGTGCAACTACTCCTGCTCCGCCATCAAGCTTAACCGCCGCTGCAACTGCCTTTGCATAGTTGCCGTCACCAGAGGCTATCGCTGATTGTATAGCCGATGCAGTAACTGCATTACTCGTTGCAGTACCTAATGTTATGGTCCTCTGCGTAGCCTTATATGTACTCTTATTTACTAGCTCTCTTGAAACTTCTGTACCATTTTCCTTAACTATCTTCCAATACTCAGAAACATATCCTGTATGAGCTGACTGAGTATTTACAAATCCTGCCGGCTGACTTGCATCAGCAATGATCTTGTCGCCTACAGGCTCAGTTGTGGATATATCTACACTCTCAAAGTCGATAGTCCTGTTTGATGGCCTTGTCTCAACTCCATATATGGTAAATGTGATCTCCCTATCCTGCGTCTTTCCTGCTATATAGATAGGGTAATCAGTATTGTTTGTGAACTTAAAGTCCTTGGCTGTACCCGCAATAGCAGCATCACCCGCATGCGGAACATAGTTTACGACCATTGAATGATTGGAACGCTGATCTACCTGAAGCTCTGCTCTCAAAACCGCCTGATAAAGAGTAGTAGATACCTGGCAGATACCACCGCCAAGCGACTCAACTACGAGTCCGTTGAGGTATGATCCCGCCATCGCATAGCCGTTTTCTTCAGTGAACGGGCTTACTGTCTCATAAACTGAAAGCTGCTCACCCGGATAAAGCACTGATCCGTTGATATGCGAGCATCCTGTAGACACGTTCTTTGCTCTGTCACTTGAAGAAGTCTTATAAGTTGTAGAATATGTACCAAGTACATCCTTTATCATTGAAAGAGACTCAGCATCTCCCTTTGGCTTGACCGCGTCAACCTCAAGCGCAAGGGTAGCATCTGAGCCATCAAAGCTATCTTTGAAGTAATCTCTGATCATTTCATAAGATGCCTCGATGTTTGTCTCCTCTCCGTCGCTTCCCTCTATAATAGTGAAGCTTCCGGCATTATTAGGGCTGATCGTTGCATTCACAGCCTTTTTATCATATATTGCACAATTCTCGGAAAGTATCCTCTTTACTGTTTCTTCATCTACAGATACTTCTACATCGAAAACCTTGTTCTGCTTTTTAAGATCCGCCAGATCCTTGAATCTCCGTATAAGATTGCCGCCCTGACCAACTCTGACAGCCTCACCGGCAACCTCTGTATTATTCCATTTGATACCAAGATCTGCTGCTGAAACCGTAACTGTATTGTCCTCTGAGCAATTAAGTGTGATCTGCGCCTCACCCATGTCTTCGACATAGCTCTCAATAGCCGCTGCCGCTTCACTCTCTGTCTTGCCCGCAAGGCTCAAACCCTCTGCATAGACTCCCTCATGAACCTTCATCTCGTCCGCATATGCAGCAGTAGGTGCTACCACCATAGCCAAAGCTGAAAGTACCACTGCAATTGATAATTTTCTCATAACAACCTCTTCTAACCGCTGTAATATAAGTGAATAAATGCTATACTATAACTATAGAAAAAACACTATTCTAATGTCCCGGAATGAAACAAATTACAAGGGCAAGTATCAGAAAAATGATGATAGCCGATGAGATTATCTTACGGTTTTTTCCCATAAAAAAGCGGAAAAACATGATCTTCGCCTCCGTTCTTAATCAAAAAACTTAGTTAGGTATTTAAACTTATCCATCTTCGAGGTATTATAGATGAAATTTGCGATATTGACAAGTGTTGTTCTCTTTGGTTTTATCATCCAAAGAGCAATACGCCGATCAAACCACATGACAGAAAAAGAAAAAAGAGAATTCTGGGAACGGGAAGCACGGGCCGAGCATACACCACCGTCTTCCATTGAAAATCTCAAATGGATACACTTCCCCGAAAAACTGCCACTCGATATAAAATGCAGCAGCAGTAAGGCAAAAAGCCTCGAAGATACACTTTCGTCACTCAAAGGCAAGAGAATCGTTGACCTTTCTTCTTATTCTAATACAGAATTAAAGCTTACCTATGGCACTGAAAATATCACTATACTCAGCAAAGCAGACTCTAACTATCTGGTGCTCATGCGGACACTGGATTCACTTGCCGAAATCTATAAAAAAGAAGGATTTGATGATGAAAATGCGGCACTTCTGCAGTTTGCAGTTGACTCCGGCAGTGAAAGTGTGCAGCATTTTGAAGAACTTGCAGAGTATTACTTTCAGCATGAAAATATCAAAGCCCTGCGCCACCTGCAGGAGCTGAGTCAGGACCTTCCAAACAACCGTCAGGCTGCCGTTTCATCAAAACTTGATGGATACTTAAATTTAATGGAGATTTTTAATGACTAAAAAGCAAAAAGAAATACTTGATCGCCTTGCTGATAAATATGGTCTGGAGCCAGAGGTAACACTTGATTACAAGGAGCCTTTCCAGCTGCTCATTGCAACCATACTTTCAGCACAGTGCACTGATGATCGTGTAAATATAGTAACAAAAGATCTTTTTAAGAAGTACACTTCCATAGAGGATTTTGCAGCCGCAGAACTTGCTGAACTCGAGCAGGATATAAAGCCCTGCGGTTTTTACCATGCAAAGGCCGTCCACATCATTGAATGTGCCCAAAAGCTTATAAAGGATTTTGGCGGAGAAGTCCCATCTTCCATCGAAGGTCTCACTTCTCTGAGCGGTGTCGGGCGTAAAACTGCAAATGTCGTGAGAACACACATATTCCACGAGCCTTCAATCGTTGTAGACACGCATGTTAAGCGCATTTCCGCGCGCCTCGGCTTCACGAAAGAGACTGATCCCGTAAAGATCGAGTTTGACTTAATGAAAAAGCTGCCGAAAGAGCGCTGGTCTGCGCTCAATCTGCAGCTTATATATCATGGTCGTGCTATATGTACTTCCCGCTCACCTAAGTGCGAGGAGTGTTTTTTAAGTGATCTGTGTCCTAAAAAGTCTCTTTCCAATCGGCAAGTAAACTTGCCGTAGAAAGAGACTTTCGACCATGGCATCTTAGCTATAGTATGCAGCAAAGAAAATCATAACTGAGCGCGGGCCGATCTTTACGCGGCCTCTTATAGCGCCCTTTCCCTTTACAACCGGATCTTCTCTTGTAGTATCTACCGCGCAGAACCACTCAAGAGTCGCGTAGTCAGGGAGCTCAGGAAGCTCAAAGTATAGCTCTTCCCAGAAGCTGTTTACTGCAACATAGACAACATCATCGCCTGTGCCGTTCTTCTTTCTTCCGGCAAACATAACTCCGACAAAGTGTGAATCACGTCCGTAGTTTGCCACCCACGGCTTGACATCATGCGCTGACATCTCCGGGAATCCAAGCGAACTTCTTTCGCTCTTGCATCTGATGACCGGATGCTTTTTGCGGAAGCTGATCATGTATTTTACAAAGTCAAACAGTGGCTTGTTTACCTGCAGATCCTTCCAGCGGAGCCATGCAAGGTAATTGTCCTGACAGTATGCATTGTTATTGCCGCTCTGTGAATTTCCAAACTCATCTCCCATGAAGAACATAGGTGTACCACGGCTTGCAAGCAGCACCGCAAAGGCATTTCTGACCATTCTGTTTCTCAGTGTCACTACCTCTTTATCAGTAGTCTCACCTTCAAAACCACAGTTCCAGCTCAGGTTATCATTTGCTCCGTCTGTATTGTTCCAGTTATTATCTTCATTATGCTTTTCATTATAAGTATATAGATCATGCATGGTAAAGCCGTCATGACAGGTTAGGAAATTGACGCTTGCATGATATCCTCTTTCATCCGGATGATAAAGATCCGGTGATCCCATGATCCTCTGCGCAGCAGCCCCTGCCTTTCCATCATCACCTTTAAGGAAGGAGCGCATATCATCACGGTATCTGCCATTCCACTCACACCATCTGTTCCATGATGGGAATGAACCTACCTGATACATTCCACCTGCGTCCCACGCCTCCGCGATAAGCTTTGTCTTACCAAGCACAGGATCAAATGCCAGTGTCTGAAGAAGCGGCGGCTTATCCATAGGGCTTCCATCCTCATTTCTGCCAAGTATGGTCGCAAGATCGAATCGGAAACCGTCAATGTGATAGTTTGTAACCCAGTATCTCAGGCAGTCAACTATCATCTGCTGTACTACGGGATGGTTGCAGTTAAATGTATTTCCGCAGCCACTGAAATTGTAGTAGTAGCCTTCCGGAGTAAGCATGTAGTAGATATTGTTATCAAGTCCCTTAAAGCAGAAGAACGGTCCGTTCTCGTTGCCTTCTGCTGTATGGTTAAACACTACATCGAGTATGACTTCTATACCATTCTCGTGGAAGAGCCTTATCATACCCTTCAGCTCAGTACCTTCCTGATGCTCCTCTTTTACAGAGTTGTAGCTTGTGTTCGGAGCAAAGAAACCTACGGTATTATATCCCCAGTAGTCCATAAGCTCTCGTCCGAGGTAATCCCGGCGTCCAAGCATTTCATCAAACTCAAAGATCGGCATGAGCTCGATAGCAGTAACTCCAAGTTCCTTTAAGTATGGAAGCTTTTCAAGTACTCCTGCGAAAGTTCCATTATGGATAACTCCTGAAAACGGATCTTTTGTAAAGCCACGCACATGCAGCTCGTAAATTACAAGATCATCCATCTGAAGTCTCGGCTGTACAGAATCTCCCCAGTCAAAGTTATTCTTTACAACCCTTGCTTTATATATACCCGTATGCCTTGAACCCCATACGCTCTGACCTGTTATAGCCTTTGCATAAGGATCAAGTATTATTTTGCTTTTATCAAAAAGTTGACCTTTTTTAACATTATAAGGTCCATCCAGTCTATATGCATATTCAAAGGACTCGATATCCAGTCCGAATACGATCATTGACCATACATTACCAATCCTGTACTTCTCAGGAATAGGTATAACAGCATATGGCTCGTCCTCATTTCTGTGGAAGAGCAAAAGCTCACATGAAGTTGCCTGATTGGAATGCAGCGTGAAGTTTACGCCTACCGGAATCGCAGTTGCGCCATTGATCTCGTAAAAACCCGGCCGGACATCAAACCCTTCAATGTTGTCCAAAGGCCGCATATGTATCTTGCTGTCATTCATAGCTCCTGCTTTTGCCGCCATCGACATATCAGATACATTAATGTTATCTTCGTTCATAAGTAACCCCCTGTCCGTGACGCGCTTTCCCTCAAAGCGCCTTCTGTATTATAACAAAAGAGTGTTACTGTTCACTCGCTTACAGCTCATTCCAGTAACGAGTTTTGCCAATGCAGATTGCCTTCGGCAATGGGCAAAACTCAATGCTCTGCATAATTCATTGGGGCATAACTGCGCAGCTAGTGCGCAGTTTGCCTATGAACAGTAACAAAAGAGTTTCACGTAATTATATGATATATCACTTGTAATTTAAGCACAATAAGCGTATTGTATTTTAATGGATACATATTTGATTTAGAACAATTTAGGATAAACCACTGAGGAAAACATGATTTTAGACGAAATAGCAAAGCACAAGTACATAACTATCCAATGCCACAACGAGCCAGATGCTGACAGTATTGCGGCAGGATACGGGCTTTACACCTATTTCACTTCACTCGGTGGACATGAGGTTGATCTGATATACGGCGGGCACAATAAGCTTACCAAAAAGAACTTTGTCACTATGGTAGAGCGGCTTAATATACCACTGACTTATGTAACTCCTCACTACGAGGTAAAAGGGATCTTAGTTACTGTTGACTGCCAGTATGGAAGTGGAAACATTTACCGTTTTAAGTCCGATCATATCGCAGTAATAGATCATCACCAGCCGGAGCCACTTCCTGACAACACTATCTCAGATATCCGTCCGGAATACGGCAGCTGTTCAACTATCGTATGGCAGCTCCTGGCTGAAAAGGACTTCCCTATCAGAGACTATCCGGCTTTACAGACGGCTCTTTACTACGGTCTTTATCTTGATACTACATCATTTTATGAGATGTATCACCCGGCAGACCGCAACATGCTTGATAGTCTTGAGCCTGACCTTGAGCTCATACATCAGCTCAATAATTCAAACCTTTCATCGGAGGAGCTCGCCCTTGCCGGTATGGCCATGATGCGGGCTATTATCAATGACAAACTGCACTTTGCAATACTGAGGGCAGACCGCTGTACTTCAAATATTCTTGGACTCATAAGCGATATCGTGCTGCAGGTTGATACCATAAATACCTGTGTTGTCTTTGCCGAGCACAATGAATATATAAAGTTTTCTGTGCGCAGCTGCGAAAAATCTCTGCGTGCAAACGAAATCGCATCCTTTTTCGCAGACAATATAGGTAATGGAGGCGGTCATTACGACAAAGCCGGTGGAACGATCAAAAAGAAGTCCTACCTCAAGAGATATCCCGATACACACCTTGAATCTTATTTTTCAATGTGCTACCGGCAGTTTTTGCTTTAAAACCTGTAATAAGTTGTAACGTATTTTAAAACCTGTAATAAGTTATAAGATAATTTTAAAGTTGTAATAAGTTGTAAGATGTTTTAAAATGATAGCAAGCGATACCCTCGCTTGCTATCATTTTTTTAGGAGGAACATAATGAAAAGCAATCCTTTCAGCCTGGATTTCGGCGCAGAACCAAATCTATATATTCCCAGGCTCAATGAACAGGCAAAAATAATAAATACATTTAATTCCGATATTCCGACTTCACATATATATCTTATCTTAGGCGTAAGAGGTTCCGGTAAAACTGTCCTTATGACATCAGTTTCTCATACTCTCTCAGACCTCCCAAAATGGATACATATTGACCTTAATGTTGAAAAGGATATGCTAAATTCACTTGCAGCAAATCTTTTTAGATTAACCAAAAACAAATTTCCAAAGTTCAATCTGGCATTTTCCTTCAAAGGTGTAGATGTTTCAGTTGCAAAGGAAAGCAAATACACTGATGTGCAATCTGATATTGATGAAATGCTTCAAGAATTAGCAAAGCATAACATAAAGGTTCTTATTACTATAGATGAAGTCATAAATTCAAAGAATGTCAGAGAGTTTACCTCATATTTCCAGCACTGTCTACGTGAGAAACTGCCTGTCTTCGTGCTAATGACAGGTCTATATAAAAACATTCGCGCTCTGCAAAACAATCGCTCTCAGACCTTCCTTAAAAGAACACCCAAAATTGTTCTCGGACCATTGAATTTAAGACGAATTGCAAAATACTACGAAGACACATTTAATATTTCAGAAGTACAATCCTTTGACATAGCTGGTCATACCCTCGGATACTCCTTTGCTTTTCAGATATTGGGATATCATATGTTTGAAAGCAATAAGACAGAAATAGATAATGATATTCTTTATAATTATAAACTCAGCCTTGAAGAGTCGTCATATGAAAAAATATGGGAAGAGCTCTCCTCAACAGAGCAGGAAGTGCTGATTGCAATCGCTAAGTCAGATGATGATGTACAGGTAAAGACCGTCCGTGAAACTTTAGATATGGGATCAAATAGTTTTTCAACATATCAAAATACCCTTGAAAATATCGGTATTCTGTCACAAAAATCTTCATACGGCAAAGTCAATTTCAGTTTGCCTTACTTTAGGGAATTTGTGTTGAGACAATCGCCCAAAGGAGGATTACAATGATGCTTAATAAAGAACGAAATAAACAATTACTTTTATTTCTAATTTCAATAATTGTACTGACCTGTCTATATTGGGGATACAGAAAAACAGATTTTTTCATGGATGAAATATATTCCTTTGGACTTTCAAACAGCTATTTTGCACCATTTTTGTCAAGTATAAAAGGTGGCACGCTGGCAGGAAATATTGTTACTCACAAAGAATTTGTTGACTACCTGACTGTAGGAAGTTCCGATAAGTTTGCCATTGCATCCACAGTATACAATCAGAGCAAAGATGTGCACCCGCCATTGTTTTATATAATGCTGAATGCAGTCTCTTCTTTATTCCCAGGAGTTTTTTCTAAGTGGCTTTGCATAATACCAAATATTATATTCTATGTTTTAACAATGGTCATATTATATAAAACCACATATTTACTTTATAAAAATGAAAAATATGGAATCATTACCATACTTCTATACGGTCTCGGACGCGGTGGTATATCTACTGTAATGATGGTGCGCATGTATATGCTGAAAACCCTATTGGTTGTTCTTCTTGCCTTTTTAGTATTGCAATTGCTAAATAGCGCAGATAACGATGAACCCATCCACACCAGCAAACTATCAGCCATTTTTCTAGTTATATTTTCCGGGTTGATGACACAGTATTTTTTCGTCTTTTACGCTTTTTTTATAAGTGCTTTTGCGGTTTTATACTTACTGAGTAAAAAGAAGCACTCTCATGCTGTAAAATTAGCTGTTTCTTCATTAGGAGGCTCTCTGCTCTTTGCCCATGTTTACTTCCGTTTTATCAACAACGTAAACAATCAAAGTGTAGGAAATTCCGTACTGAATAGTGTAATTGCATTTGCTCAACGCATACATCAGATTTTAGGTTTTTGTAAAAAAATGCTTTTATCATTTCCTATTGCTATATGCATATGTACTGTGCTGATACTTTTACTGTTTTTTAATTCTGCAATAAAAAAGAAAAACATTGTTTTTGCTCACGAAGATTTATTATCCTGTATCATTATAGTCCCTGCAATACTCTCATTCTTAATTATATCAGCGGTTGCCGTATATTCAGAGCTCAGATATGTATATTCTGTAACACCTATACTTATCATGCTCCCTGCATGGGTACTTCATTTATATGAGCAAAATATCAAAAGCATTGTTATATCCGTTAAATCAATCGCGCTTTGTACGGTTGCAATGATCATAATACTTTTCATTAAAGAGCCCGAATGGATTTACAGCTCGCACTCAGGCAGGTATGACTGCTTAAAGGGATTAGAAGCATCCCCTTGCGTTTACTACCTTACAGATGATAATCCCGCTGTACCGGCAGTCACTCAGGACCTTGTTCAGCTCGCTGGTTTCAATGATGTTTTCTTTGTAAATAACATAGATGCCAGCTCAATTCAAAACTATATATCAGATCATAATAGTGATACCTGCATATTTTTCTACATGGATTTCTTTAAGCGCCTTGATCCAAAATCTTCAGCGGAAGATTTTCTGAAAAACTCAGGCACTGGCTACAGCAGCTATGAACTACTGTATGAAACAGATATATCTTACGTTTACAAATTTACAAGATAGGTTAAAAGGGGCTGTGAAAAAAGATAGTCCATAAAAAAAGAAGAACCGAGGGTTCGATAAGAGCCCACGGTTCTTCTTTTTGTGTTAAAATTTAACTTGCGATGAAAAATGCAACACAAGTTTATTCTAACCCAAAACAGGCAGTTTTGCCAATGCTAATTCAAGATTATCTGGATATCTGTGATCCGGTGCTGACTTTTGACCGATTTATGGGAGAAATCGAACTGGAGAAATATCTGAAAAGCATCCCGAAACACTATACGGGAAGACTCAGATATAACCCGGTCAGCATGCTGAAAACAGTTTTATTCGGATTTATGACGAATGGCTACATCTCATTGCGTGAACTG
>JQKK01000022.1 GCA_000746015.1 Lachnospiraceae bacterium MA2020
TTATTTGATTCACATGGAGTATTTCCAAATCCGTTGTACTCTTTGACTTTGGAGTGTTTCCTTACTTCCTTAGAGATAGTAGTTGGATCCTTTTGTACTACTCTAGCAATTGCAGCAAAAGAATCACTGTTGTTCAGTCCCTTTTCTATATTGATTCTATCTGACAGTGTAAGATGTTTCTGATTACCTTTTTGAGTCTTCATTCTTTCTCTCTTTCCTGCACAGGCTAGGTAATCAGCAGCCTATGCAGTATAACCGGAAAGATGTGCGGAAGTAAAGTCAGCTTATGCGGAATTTACTTTTGCAAACCGGAATTTAAATTTGCAATTGAGTTGCAAATATTATCAGATCTTCAAATTCCTTTACCTGATATGATTTTGTCCTATTAAGTTCCGAAAGTCGTGGCAGATACTTAGAAAATGCGGTTGAAGTATAGTATTCAGTCCCATATTCAAAATCATGATTTCCACTATAGTATAGATATGGATATGGTTGCGAATCCATTGTCTTTTTCACATACTCAATAGACGCATACATGGCAGAATCAATTATATCTCCACCAAGAATCACGAGATCCTGTTTTGTACCTTTGGCTTTTTTTATCAATGCATCAAAAGTTCGCCAACTTTCTATTCTTTCGGTAGTAAAGAGAATTGCACTTCTCAATTGCTCCTTTTCAATTACTGCCGAGTCATCTCTCTCATCAGTAAGACATATATGCGAATCCGATAAAAAGAAGATATTATAATTCTTTTTCAGGCCTTCAATTTCAACGGTTTCCGCTTTTATTTCTATCTCAGGGAGACGACGCTTAAAAATATAAACGGCTGCTGAAGCAGCAACTATTACTATCAAAATAATTATAAGATTTACGATACTGTATTTATTTTTTTTCAAAAGCTTCATTAATATTCCTTAATGTATTTATTCATTTATTGTACTCTGCTTCTTCCCCTTTTCTTTGGAAGTATAGAGTGCTTTGTCTGCAAGCTTTATCGCTTCTTCTAAGGCTATTGGCTTTGATATACCACAAATTCCAATGCTCAGAGATACGCTCATATCATCTTTTTGACGCTGCAGAGATTCATTACATTCATCCAATATACGCTGCAACTCAATAGCCGGAATTTTGCAGAATCCTATAAATTCATCGCCACCCCAACGTGCAACGATTCCTTTATCCGATATTCTCCCTTTAAGCTGTTCAGCCACAAGTTTCAGCACAACATTTCCAAACAGATGCCCTTTACTGTCATTATACTGTTTAAAATCATCAATATCTAACATAAAAAGTGATGATTCTCCATAATAAACGAACTTACGTATATTTTTATAATAAAGATTTTTGAAAAGCCTGTTGTTATACAGTCCCGTAAGTTCATCTGTATTCTGGAATACATTTACTTTATCATTAAGTCTCATTAGTAGGATACTTGAGCCTGCCATAAAAATAACCAATATCAGTAAAAGATATTGTGAATTTCTGTTTGCTCTTTCTATAAAAATATCAACTAGTGAAGCCATATTTTTACCGACAACTACATTCCAGTTCAGATCATCATTATGGATGACTATAACACATGTATTTCCATCTTTGGAGGTCGCTGTTGTATTAGACTCGCTTGATACAATCGACGGAGCAATATCAAAAATGTCCGCAACTTCATTTTCACTTTTGAAATACTCGGTACTGCCTGTAAACGAATTATGCGCATTTGCAACATTCACTATATATATCTGTGTATCATTTATTCTGCCCAAGTGCTGAATGTTATTCTGAATATTATCAAGATGATTGGCAACGCCTACGACTCCCAGGATTTCACCAGCGTCATTCTTTACGACGCAGTTAACAAACATGGAGACTGTATATCCCCTTGTTTCATCTCTATCAACCTGAATATCATATTCCTTATTGAGTGCTAGAAAATTATAGTACCAACTATCAAAATCATCATCTTTGGAAATAGTCTTATTAAATCCGTCCTGATAATAATAATTTCCTGTTCTTGCTGAAACAAAAAATACCGTATCATAATTAAATTTAATCTGATACCCTTTGAGATAACCATAGAGACTGTCTATTATTGCATTGTGTCCGCCACTTGCCGCCGAAGCCGCATTATACGGCTCATCTTCCGTCCATTGCTTCAAAAATGCATCATTTGCCATCATCTGTGAAACTACTCTTTCCTCAGAAGTGACCTCCGTTATCTGCGCATCAATATTTATTGCAGAAAGCTCAATCTGGTTGGCAACCTGGCTTTCAGCAAGCTGCCTGTAATATCTTGCATCATTAAGCTGAAGTATCATAAAACCAAGCAGAATAATTGCAAATATGATTAAATCCGAGAATAAAACTATATGTCTTTTAATCATAGGACAGTTCCCCCGTTAGACAAAAAATAAATGTACATAATCCTACTAATTTATCATATCACACATAATGCTATTTCATATTTCTTTTTTATAAACAAGTCTAAGAAATGATTTAGTAACTATTCACAGGCAAACTGCGCACTAGCTGCGCAGTTATGCCCCTATAAATTATTGCGGGGCATTGAGTTTTGCCCATTGCCGAAGGCAATCTGCATTGGCAAAACTCGTTACTGGAGCGAGCTGCAAGCGAGTGAACAGTAACACGATTTATCACACAAAGGCTTAAGAAAATTTAAGAAAATTAGCTCTTGACCGAACATTAGTATTTGGTCATAATATAAACGAATGTTCTTTTACTGTTTTAATTAAATTTTTATGGAGGGTTTTAACAGTCAACAAAAACTTATAATACTATATAATTGTGTGTTGAATTTAACAAGTTAATATTGTAGAATATTATTGAAAGGAGCTAATGCTTTGAGTAAATATTATTCTATTCATGAATTTTCAAAAATCTTAGGTGTATCGGCGCAAACATTGCGTAATTGGGATGCAAATGGGAAGCTTCATCCTCATCATACTACAACAAGTGGTTACAGATATTATTCAGATGAACAGCTTAATCAGGTGATGAACATAAAGCCTAAAAACCGCATGGTCATTGGTTATTGTCGGGTTTCAAGCAACAAACAGAAAGACGATTTAGAACGACAGATAGGCAATGTAAAAACATATCTTATGGCACAAGGACAGCCGTTTGAGATAATTAGTGATATTGGTTCCGGTATAAATTACAAGAAAAAAGGACTTCAGGAACTGATAAAGCGCATATCTCAAAATCAGGTAGAAAAGGTTGTCATTTTATATAAAGACAGGCTTTTAGGATTTGGCTTTGAGCTGATTGAATATATAGCTTCGCTTTATCATTGTGAAATTGAAATTATTGATAATACCGAAAAATCTGAACAGCAGGAACTGGTAGAGGATTTAGTACAGATTATCACCGTTTTCAGTTGCAAATTACAGGGAAAGCGGGCTAATACAGCCAAAAAACTGGTTAAGGAATTAACTGAGGAGGAAAAGGCTGATGGTAAAAGCCATAAAAGTAATGTTAGTGCCAAACAACGTGCAAAACACTAAGATGTTTCAGTATGCTGGTGCTGCAAGGTTTGCTTATAATTGGGCTTTAGCCAGAGAAAAAGACAACTATGAAAAAGGCGGCAAGTTTATTTCTGATTCAGAGCTTAGAAAAGAGTTTACCCGGCTTCGAAATTCAGATGAATACGCATGGTTACTAAATGTTTCAAATAATGTAACTAAACAGGCAATTAAAGATGCCTGCGCTGCGTACAAGAACTTTTTCAAAGGCCTGCAGCAATATCCGAGATTTAAGTCAAAAAAGAAATCCGCACCAAAATTCTATCAGGACAACATCAAGATTAAGTTCAGCGAGACCCATGTCAAGTTTGAAGGTTTTTCTTCAAGTAAAAAAGCCAACAAGCAAAAAATCAATTGGGTAAGGCTTGCAGAGCATGGACGTATTCCGACAGCTACAAAGTACATGAACCCAAGAATATCCTTTGATGGATTGAATTGGTGGATCAGTGTATGCGTGGAATTTACAGACTGTAAGGAAAAACTTTCTTACGATGGAATCGGCATAGACTTAGGAATTAAGGATTTGGCGATATGTTCTGACACCAACAAGTATAAGAACATTAACAAATCTGCTAAGGTCAGAAAATTGGAGAAACGCAAACGCAGATTACAGAGGAGCGTGTCTCGTAAGTATCTTATGAATAACAAAGATACTATAAATAAAAACAATGAGAGAAACATAAAAAATGGATTTGTGAAACTTAGTAACAAGAATAAAAAGAAAGGAAAATACTGCAAAACTAATAATATAGTAAAAAGCGAAAAACTTTTACTTGTTGTAAATCATAGATTAACAAATATTCGTAGAAACTATTTGGATCAGACCACATCCGAGATTGTAAATCGAAAACCAAGATTTATATGTATTGAGGATTTGAACGTAAGTGGAATGATGAAGAACAGACACTTATCCAAAGCAGTTCAGAATCAGGGATTCTTTGAGTTCAGAAAGCAACTTGAGTACAAATGCAGTGATAAAGGTATTCAGCTTATAGTGGCTGACAGATTTTATCCATCATCAAAACTTTGTAGTTGCTGTGGAAACATCAAAAAAGACCTGAAATTATCTGACAGGATTTATAAATGCAGATGTGGAAATGCCATTGACAGGGATTTTCAGGCTGCATTGAATCTAAAAGCTTATGGAGAACAATTTGCATCTTAACACTTAAACGTGGATGTAAATAAGTGAGATAGGAAATCTTTGATTTCCGTTATCGAACTTATGCAGAGCTTGTGTACGGATGCGTTAATTCGGAATTTACGCCTACGGAGTGTTACATCAAATGTAAGTAGTGTGTAGCAATACCACAAAAGCAGACACAATGAAGTAGGAATGAAACATAAAAGTTTATAACTTTTTATAAGTTTTCAGTAACGGTTCGCGTGAATAAAACATACATTGCAATAGATCTCAAGTCATTTTATGCTTCATGCGAGCTGACTGACAGGGGACTAAATGCTCTTACAACAAACCTTGTTGTTGCTGATCCTACCAGAACAGAAAAAACCATATGTCTTGCCGTATCTCCATCTTTAAAGAAATATGGGATCCCGGGACGTGCAAGACTTTTTGAAGTAATCGCGAGAGTTAAGGAAGTAAACTCAGAACGTTACAAAAAGGCCAGTGCCATTAATTTGCTTCCAAGAGATGAAAACGGCAGATATCACTTTGCTTCATCTTCTACAGATGATGAAGAACTTACAGCTAATCCTGCCATGGAGCTGTCCTATATTACTGCTCCTCCAAGGATGAAACTGTATGAAGAGATCAGCACTCAGATTTTTTCCATCTACCTCAGATATGTTAGTTCTGAGGATATTCATGTTTACTCTATCGACGAATGTTTTATCGATGTGAGCGGCTATTTAAATACCTATAAGCTTACCGCACATGAGCTTGCCATGAAGATGATAAGGGATGTTCTTAAAGAAACCGGTATTACTGCTACTGCCGGTATAGGAAGTAATCTCTATCTCGCAAAAGTTGCCATGGATATTGTTGCAAAGCATGTAGCAGCTGATGCTCAGGGTGTAAGGATTGCAGAGCTTGATGAAAAATCTTATCGTGAGCTTCTATGGTGCCATCAGCCTTTGACTGATTTTTGGCGCGTAGGCAGAGGAACTGTTTCAAGGCTTGCAAAGCTTGGTATCTACACTATGGGCGACATTGCAAGACAGAGTATAGATAATGAAGATGTCTTATACAAGGCTCTTGGAATCAATGCTGAGCTTTTGATCGACCATGCATGGGGATGGGAACCTACTGAAATTTCCACAATTAAGGGCTATCGTCCTGAGACAAGCTCACTTTCATCAGGACAGGTACTCATGGAGCCTTACAACTTTGAAAATGCAAAACTCATAGTCAGAGAAATGACCGAGCTGCTAGTACTTGATATCGTCAAGAAAGAACTCGTTACTAAGAAGGTTGAGCTGACCATAGGTTATGACAGAACCAGTATTGAATATGATCACAGAGGCTCTTCATTAAATGATTCTACATTCAAAATATCCGGTACGGGTAAAAGATATAATGGCAAAGTCGGCTACGACCACTATGGCAGAATAGTTCCAGGCCATGCCCATGGTACAGGCAACATCGACCGCTGGACCTCTTCTACTCGCAGGATCATGGATGTAATGATGGAACTATATGACAGAATTGTTGACCCCGAGCTTATGGTTAGAAGAATTACAGTTGTAGCCTGCAACCTGATTTATGAACAAGATATTCCTGCTCCTGAGCCTTACCAGATGGACATTTTTACGGACTATGCTGCTCTTGAAAAAAAGAAAGCTGAAGAAAAGGCTGCTGACGAAAAGGAGCGAAAGCTGCAAAAAGCTACACTGGCTTTACAAGAAAAGTTTGGTAAAAACGCATTATTAAAGGGAATGAATCTTCAAAAGGGTGCTATGACGATCAAGAGAAATCGACAGATTGGCGGTCACAGTGCAGGTGAAGAATTATGATGTACAAAGGAGATTTTAACACATGGCAAAAGGAATTATAAATAAAGAACCTGATCCAAGAATTGTATATGCTGACATAATTGACCTTCCGCATCATCAGTCCAGCACACACCCTCACATGAGCCTCTATGATCGGGCAGCTCAGTTTGCACCTTTTGCTGCCCTCACAGGGTACGATGATATGATCACACAAGAGGCAAGGAAAATTAATGATAGTATTACGTGAATTGACAAGTCGAAAACTTTTATCATTAAGGAATATACACCTTACATTAGATGAATAAAGGTGTATAATAGTTAGCGTAAACTAACATAGATTTAGGAGGTCGCATTGATGGATATAACTTTTGGTGATATTCAGGAAACAGCACTTATACCTCTTGCTATAAAGGCAAGTGAAACAGGTCGTAAGAATGCACGTATCAAGGACGTAAAAGCAAAAGAGATCATTGATACCCTTGGCGTTGATGTAAGTAAGTATGATCCGTTCTTATCCCACGAAGGCGTCGTTGCAAGGACTTTAATGTTCAGAAATGAATTGAAACGACTCATCAGTCAATATCCGGATGCTGAGTGTATAAATCTTGGATGTGGTTTTGATGACAAATTCTCTCAGGTTGATAATGGCAAGATCCTATGGTTTGATATAGATCTGCCAGATCAGATCGAGGTCAGACGTAAAGTATACACAGATAGAGATAGATGTACTATGCTTCCCGGAAGTGCTCTTGATGATAAGTGGACTGCTTCTATTCCAAAGAAAGATATGACTATTGTGATAATGGAAGGTGTACTTGAATATTTTCAGAAAGATCAGGTAAAAACTTGTCTGAATATGCTGTGCGACAGCTTTGAACACGGCTACTTGCTTGCAGAACTCCACTCTCCTTTCTTAGAAAAGCACGGAAAACATCATGATGCTGTAAGACACACGAATGCAACTTTTGGCTGGGGAACAACATCCGGAAAGGAGTATTTAAATCTTGAACCACGAATGAGTCTGGTTTCTGAAACAAGCTATAATGATGAAATGAAAAAATACTCCATTCGTGGAAAGATATTTGCAATTATCGGAAAGAATATAAACAACAGGCTCGCTGTATTTAAATGGTGAGTCTTAAAAAAAGCACTCGGACTTTTACACAGTTCCGAGTGCTTCTTTATAAAAAATGATGTTTATTCCAGTTTAAATCTGCCGACTTCTTCCTGCAGCTGACTTGAAAGCTCATTGCTTGAGGCAGCATCCTCATCGATTTTGAGCATATTTTCACTCATTTCTACTGATTTTTCAGCTGTCTTTACTACATCGTTTGCTGCATCTTCGACTGTTGAATTGACTGTTTTTGTAGATTCCTGAATTACATTTATATTCACCTGAATCTGCTCTGATACAGTAGCAAAATGCTCCATCATTTCGTCTATCTTTTCTGCAGAATTTAAATAATCACCACTTGTTTTGATAAGTTTATCAAATTCTGATGTCGTCGTTTCTTTTACGAATTCCAGCAGGTTCTGCGCTTCTGTTGAAAGTTCATTTACCGCTGATATGACCTCTGCAGATACTGTCTGTATTTCGCTTGCAGCTGCCTGAGAATTAGTTGCCAGTTCTCCTATTTCAGTAGCAACAACTGCAAATCCACGACCTGCCTCTCCTGCCCTTGCAGCTTCGATCGATGCATTAAGTGCAAGTAAATTTGTCTGATTCGCAATCGCGATAATATTGCTTGTAAGACCTTCAATTTTGGCAACGCCTTTAGAACGGTCTATTTTATCCGATACCGATTCTGCTATCTTGTTTACTTCGCTTTCAGTATTTTTCCTGTCGTTTTCAGCAAGCTTTCCTGTTTTAGATGCGGAGTCTCTTACTTCCTTTGAAAATTTGTGACCGCCCTCAATTTCCGAAACTATTTCTTTAAATGATTCTGTGATATCACCTATGACGTTAGTCATTTCATTCAAAGATGATGACGCATTCTGCATCATTGCACTCATGTCTGTCATTGTCCCTGAAATATTTTCAGCATTTTCACGGGCATTCCTGATATTGTCAGCAATATCCTCAGATGCCTTATTTAATCTTTTAGAATCATTATCAATTGACAGGAGCATATTTCGGAAGAAATCGATCAAACTGTTAACATTTTCGCCTATAACCTCAAATTCATCGCCGGAATCAACTTCTATCTTTCGGGTAAGATCTCCTTCCCCATTAGTAAGATCTACAATCTTGTCATTTAACAAAACAAATTTTTTGCTTAAAGCTTTTCCAAGAAGCATAAGCAGAATACATGCCACTATCAACGCTGCAACGCAGATGATCACAATCTGTTTCACAAGCGCAGCTGTCTGCTCTTTGATCCAGGCCATACTTACATCTACACCAACAGCACCTACAACCTTTTTATCAACGTATATTGGACTATATGATGATATATGAGTTCCCCATTCATCTGTATAAGGCTTTTCACTGGATACAACAGTTCCTGACAATGCAGACATAACAGTTGTGTCTTTAAATGTATCGCCAATCATAGCCGCGTCTTCTATTTGTGAATCTATCGCATATTCAGGACTTCCACTGCTGGAAAATCTTGCTGTATAAATATATTCAACATCAGTTGCCTTTAACGTTTTCGTAAGTATATCACTTACCTTCATATAATCGTCAGAATTTTCATCCCCCGGCTGTACTGACGTTATAATGTTGCCATCTATAAGCGCAGCAACCGATGAAGCTATATCCTCGGAATTTTCTTTTATCTGTTGTGTCAGCATTTGATATGACTTATTATAGATAAAAATGCCCATAATAATATTAGATATAACAAATAGTACTGTGATTTCCATGATAAGTTTTTGAGTTATGCTTATTTTTCGAACTTTCATTTCTATCTTCCTCCTAAACAAACACAGATTTATATTCGATTTAATCCGTTCGGGGCCGATCCCGTAATCTCGCTGCTTCGCAACTTCGAACGGTATCTGGCTCCATTCCCTGAGCATAGAACTAAAAGATACATATCTCACTACTTCTCATATTATCACATTGTACACTAAAAATTGTAATAAAATATCGTACAATTTGACCGTTATTAGGGTTGTATTTTCACTATTCAGAATCATTTTATCTGTTCTTTAATAAATTCCCAACCTGGGCATCTAACATAATTATCCTGTAAAGCACATTCCTGATTCCATGGTCTGTCAAAAACCAAGACCTTAAGTTTTGGAAAATTATCAAGGTATTTAAAAGCCAGTGGTGAATCTTCCACGGCATAATCGAAGTCCATTTTATAAAAATCTTCCAACTCTAAGTTATAATTCCCTTTAGGGAAAAAAGTATCTCTTCCGTATTTATTTAAAAAATACAGTTTTGTCCTATTTAATCCGTGCTCATCCAGCCATCTGCGAGAATCATCATAAGTACAATCCGGTCGACCTGTAATCACACATACTTCATGTCCCTTATCCATCAGTTCATTAAGAACTTTCGATGCATTGGGAGTCTCATCATATGCTAAAAGACTCTCGGATAAATGACCTTCAAGCATAAATTGCTTATATTCATCATCATTTAATTCAAAAGACTTTTGCAGATTAAAAAATTTTATATCCTCATAAGGAACATTTTTTCCAAACATCCTGGCTGCGATTTTTGTAAAATATCTTGCAGTTTCACATAAACAGTCATCAAAATCAACGTAAATTCTCAAAATATGTCTCCTATTCCTAAGAACTTATAATCTGTAAGTCCTTTATTATTAAAGGGCTACCACATGGCAGCCCTCATTAATAACATAAATGTCACAATCTAAGATATTAGTATATTACCTATTACACTATTTTACAATAAATGCAGTATTGAATTCTTGGATTTAATATGATACTATTTACTTGTTATAATTTTAACAATTATACTTTTGGAGGTATTTTATCATGGGAAGAAAAGTGGTACTTGCAGGTGCGTGCAGAACAGCTATTGGTGTAATGGGTGGAGCTCTTTCTACAACTCCTGCTGCTGATCTTGGTACTATTGTTATCAAAGAGGCATTAAAAAGATCCGGCGTAAAGCCTGAACAGGTTGACGAAGTTTACATGGGATGTGTAATCCAGGCCGGACAAGGACAGAACATTGCCCGTCAGGCTGCTGTTAATGCAGGGATTCCTGTAGAAGTTCCTGCTACAACCATCAACGTACTTTGTGGTTCAGGACTTCATTGTGTAAACCTCGCTGCAAAGCTTATTTCAATGGGAGATGCTGATATAATCGTTGCAGGTGGTACAGAGAATATGTCACTTGCTCCATATGCACTTGATAAAGCTCGTTTTGGTTATAGAATGGGCAATTCTACATTAGTTGATACAATGATAAGAGACGCACTGACAGATGCTTTCGGCGGCTATCATATGGGAATGACTGCTGAAAATATCTGTGAAGACTGGGGACTCACAAGAGAACAGCTTGACGAATTTGCTGCTAATTCACAGCAGAAATGTGAAAAGGCTATGGCAAACGGAGTATTTAAGGAAGAAATCGTTCCTGTTGAGATCAAGCAGAAAAAGCAGACAATTATTTTTGATACAGATGAAGGTCCAAGAGCCGGTGTTACAAAAGAGTCTCTTTCAAAACTCCGCCCAGCTTTCAAGAAAGATGGCGGCATGGTTACAGCAGGAAATTCATCCGGAATTAACGATGGCGCTGCTGCTATCATCGTAATGAGTGAGGAAAAAGCAAAAGAGCTGGGCGTAAAGCCAATGGCAACATGGATTGCCGGTGAGCTCGCAGGCGTAGAGCCGAGGATCATGGGTATTGGTCCTGTAGCAGCAACCAAGAAAGTTATGGCAAAAACAGGTATGCAGATTTCTGATTTTGACCTTATTGAGGCAAATGAAGCATTTGCAGCACAGTCCGTTGCAGTAGGACACGATCTTGGATTTGATCTGAGCAAGCTTAACGTAAATGGTGGAGCTATTGCACTCGGACATCCTGTTGGCTGTTCAGGCTGTCGTATCCTCGTAACACTCTTATATGAGATGCAGAGAAGGGATGCCCATACAGGTCTCGCTACCCTCTGCGTAGGTGGTGGAATGGGTGCAGCTGCAATTGTAAAACGTGAAAGTTAAGACTTAATAATAATACGTCACCCGGCATACCATAGTACTCAAAGGTTTGCCGGATGACGTTTTTTTACAATTATTATAGCCACTTTTTCTTCTTAAAGTATAATATGCTAATCACTACGATCAATATACTTATTCCAATTATCAAAGGATAGCCCCACCTCCACTCAAGCTCAGGCATATATCTGAAATTCATTCCATACCATCCAACTATGAGAGTCAGAGGTAAAAAGATTGTCGTGATAACCGTCAGGATAGTCATAATTCTATTTTGTTTAATATCAAGATGAGCCTTATAAATATCCCTTATCTGCATTGTATAATCCTGTATGGATGTAGATTTATCATAGAGCCTTGCCATTCGGTTTAAGAACAGTCTAAAATATCTTAAGTTTTCCTGCTTAAAGAAATTATTCTCATTTTCCTCCAGCTCCTGTCCTAAATCAATAAGCTGTTCATAATGAGTTCTTAAATCTCTTATATTACTTCTGATGTCATTTACCATATCAGATACTATATCTTCATTTTCGTTAACAATAGCCCGTTCCATCTTGTCAAGCTCCATGTCATATTTTTCCATCAGTCTGAGATCATACTTTACAATCTGATCAAGGAAATCATAGATGAATCTTTCCAAGGAAGGCATTCTCCATTTTTTTGTGCTTTTAATATTCTCTATAATATTTTCTGCCGCACCGGAATCGTCAATAAATACTATGCCTTTCTCATCAAGAGCAAATGCAAATCTAAAGCTATTTTCTGAAAGATTTAATCTATCAGGTATCATAAAAGAACCGGTGAGCGAATCATAGTTTACCTCTGCCTTCGTGGTAAAAATATCCGTTTCATCGATTTCGAGATCAATGCCCATATCAAAAATGTCACTATTGTCCATCCACTCTTTCAAGGTTAGAATTGCAACATACTGCTCTTTAGAAGTTTTCAACTCACTCAAAGATATTTCTTCAAGAGTCTGTTTTATCAAATAAACCAATATAGCCTCCCTATATACCCTATGATCGGACCCATGAAAATAGCAAGGTATATCATAGAAATCCATGGCTGATAATCTATGTAAAACTCTTTATGTGTAAGCTGCCATGGATGCGGAATAAGAACCCATCCTATGTAATCAAGAACAATACACACAATTGCCCAGAGGCTTCCGGCTTTAATCGCAATGGAAATATCAGGCTTGGAAATCCCACGCATATAAATCCAACCGAACAACGAGAAAAAGACTATATTATAAAGAGGATGCCAAGGCTTTGTCTTCTCATAACCTTCCCCCAGACCCGGACTTTCTTTCATTGATTTGTAATGTAATACTTTAATGTTAAAAATAGTATGTATTATACCTATCCATGTTACAACACAGTAGCATATGAAAAAGTATAATGATAAAAGTCCTATATTCTCGATCATATCCAGCTATAGTCCCCACCTGTGACTGCAAGGCTCAAGAGCTTGTCGTACTTCTCAACATCCTCACCTTCGACCATTCTTACAAGTCTTGCTGTCTCTTTTATCTTTGGCATCTCATCATCCGGACCTATCTCCATATCCGGCTCTTCACCACAGTATGGGCATACTAGCTGTGGGCCTATGCGAACGTCAAGGAAACGACTGCCGCATGAGTCACATTCGTAATATCCACATCTTTCAGTTTCGTCTGGTACATAATACATTAGTCTATTACCTCTTTTAATTTTTTTATTATTTTACCATCTGGGGTTAATTATGAAAAGACCATGAGCATCTAACACAATAACATGTAGCTGAAAAACTATTTTCCCTTAACGCAAATATAGTAAAAGAGCTGACCATATTAGCCAGCTCATCTATTCATACCTTTTTTATCTGTTTTATCAATCGCTTCTGAAATGTGTCAACACCTATTCCTACATAGACCACGCCGGCAATCATTGCGGCTCCAATCTGGATTGGAAGTGTTCCTATTTTTGCTATTGTCATAGATCCCATGATAGTAAGACCTATAGCCCAGCCGCAGAGCCAGGCAGGTGTGAAGATAAACTTTGGCACAGTCTCTCCGATCAAAACTGCTATACCACCCATGACAAAAAGTGTTGTGTATAACTCAACTCTTGGATCAAATGACATTTTTTCCATAAGGAAAACTGCTATTACAGCCCATATATCTCCACATAGAAACCCGAGTGTGATTTTTAAGGCATCACTTACTTTATTGCCATTAGTTACGTATAATCCTGCACAGATAAGTGCTACAGCGCCTGTTGTGATACCTGCGTAGGGTGCGAGTACTGCCCATATTGGCGGCAACAGCGCTATCCCAAGCGCAAGTGTTAATTTATTTATAGTCTGCTCTTTCATACATTATTCCCAATCGAATTTCTCGAATCTTGGCTTGCCGGAGTATTTCTTCAATTCCTCTTCACCATTAAGTATGCGGATCGCTCCAGCAGCCATAGCTTCCATTTCAAATTCTCCCGGATATGCAAATACCGGTGCAATGAAAGAACATGCATCCTTTATATAATCAACAAGATCCTGATTATATACGATGCCGCCGCCGAGAAGGATACCATCTACTTCACCATGAAGAACTGCAGCCATAGCTCCGATACACTTCTCGATCTGATAGATCATTGACTTCCATACCATCTCAGCACACTTATCACCCTCAGCTGCACGCTTTTTCAATGCAACTGCATCAGAGATACCTGTGTGACTTACATATCCTCCGGATTTTGTCATAAGTGGTTTTACATCTTTAACACTTAAGTTGTTTTTCTCCATATATTTCAGAAGTGCTGAAACAGAGATACTTCCGCATCGTGTTGGAGCCATAGGACCTTCACCGCCTACGATATCAAAGCCATCAACCATTTTGCCTTTTCGATGTGCAGATACTGATATTCCACCACCGATATGACATACAATGTAATTGCAATCTTCATACTTTTTGTGAAGGACATTTTTGCTGTGACGGATTGCAGTTTCCTTTAAGTTTAATGAATGAAGGTGCATTGTGCGGTAAACGCCCTTAATACCTGTCATTCTTGCAATATCCTGCATCTCATCAACATCAGGTGGATTGACAACCATTGCTCTGCCGCCAAATTCAGCACGGAATTCTTCTGCAAGCTGTGGTCCAAGAGATGCCGGGTGGATAACACCATTTGCCATAGTTCTTGCGTGCTCAAGTATCAGATCGTCAACTTCGTAAGTACCGCCCTCTACAGCCATGAGACCGCCGCCTCTGCCGACAAAGACATCTACATCATCAAGTTTTATATCTGCTTCTTTTAACAGATCAAAGATCATATTCCGTCTATAAGGAAGCTGATCACTTATTGTTTCAAATTTAGCAAGTTCCTCTGCATCATGTGAAACATTTTTAGAAAAAAGGCACTCTTCACCCTTAAAAAGCGCTATCTTGGTAGAAGTAGAGCCTGGATTTATTGTTAAAACCTTGTATTCTTTCATCTCTTATCTCCTGCGGCTCTTACTGCGCTGATCACGATATTGCCCTTTATCTCCGAAACCGGAGCACTTCTGGAGCAGTCACATACAACTTTATTGAATCCCTGAAGCATTGGACCATACGCATCAGCATGTCCAAACTGCTGAATGAGCTTTACAGCTACGTTTCCTACATTTAAGTCAGGCCAGATAACAACGTTTGCCTTACCGGCAACTTTGCTGTCTCTATTTACTTTTTTCTTTGCAACTTCTGGATTGATTGCAGCATCAAGCTGGAATTCTCCATCGATTGCAAGATCAGGACGAAGTTCATTTGCAATCTTAACAGCCTCTGTTACCTTATCGATAAGCTCACCCTGACCACTTCCAAGAGTTGAATAGCTCACACATGCACATCTTGGCTCCCAGTCAAGAAGTGACTTTACAGTATCACATGCTGATATTGCAATGCTTGCAAGCTGTTCTGAATTAGGGTTAGTGCAAACCGCACTGTCACCTACTGCAAGAAGTGTACCTTCACTTCCATCAAATCCAGGAATATCGCATAGACCAATGCTTGAGATAGTTGAAATACCAGGCTTCATTCCAATGATCATCTGACCTGCAAGAAGTACATCACCTGTTGTATAGTCGATACCTGCAAAAGTAACATCTGCTTCTCCAGATGCCTGCATTACCATTGCAAACTGAAGTCTGTCTTCCATACGGCGTCTTAATGCCTTTTCCTTAAGTCTGGTATCAGGAAGAGATGTATACTTCTCAACGAGTAAAGTTTTATACTCTTCATTATTTACATCAATAATTTTGAAAACTTCCTCTTTATAACCACGCTCAGCGATAGCAGCTTTTATCTCAGCCTCATCTCCTACAAGAATTGGCTTTATATACCCTTCTGATCCTGCCTCGTAAGCTGCCTGCATCATTTTCTCGTTGAGTGCTTCCGGAAATGCAACTCTCTGAGGATTTTGCTTTGCCTTTTCAAAAATTTTATCTATTACACTCATATATTCCTCACTTTAATAGGCTCGTCCATACAGACGAGCCACATGTATTTTTTGTATTAGAGCTCCTCTTCAATGAGATCGATAAGATCAGCGATTGTCTCACATCCGCTTGCATCAGAAAGCATAAGCGCTACATCGAGTTCATTCTCGATTTCAGAAACAAGTGCAACCATCTGCACTGAAGCTCCGTTAAGATCAGTCTTAAAAGAAGTTGTCTCTGAAAGCTCAGCTACGTCCTTCTTATAAGCCATTGCTACCATATTTAAAACCTGCTCTAAAATTTCCTGTCTGCTCATAATTAATTACCTCTTTTCTTAGTTTAAATATTCATCATCTAAATCAAAAATAACTGTCTTAACACCACTGTCGCGGTCAATTATAGAAGCGTGGATATTAAGCGGAAGTTTCAGAGAAAGCTCTTTTCTGTTCTTCTTGCTGATACCACGAACTACTGCGTTAAGTCTTGTTCCTTCTTCTATCTCAACTTCACCGTAAGCAAACTTGCCCATTTTCTTATACTCCGGCTTCGAAGAAAGTGCTGCAGGAAGAACTATTGAATGAAGCTTTGCTTTACCGCTAAGTTCAACCCACTCAGTCTCATAGTTTCCGCACTCGTTACATGCATATACCGGAGGGAACTCTACGTGTCCGCACTTCGGGCACTTACGTCCCATTATTTTTCCCTCTTCCAGGGATAAATAAAATTTCTCTACGATTTTTTCAAGCTTTATAGCCATTGTTTTATTCCTCCCTGTTAGTCCAATGTCCTTATAATGATCGCTGCTACATTCTGCGCTCCGCCGTAACCACGAAGCATTGTAGTCTTCGGGAGTTTCTTTACCTGACGGTCGCCGCACTCATTCCACATCTGCTTACAAGCTTCATATATATCCGCAAGACCTGATGCAGCATGTGCATGTCCAAATGAAGTTCTTCCACCATTGGAGTTGATCGGCTTATCGCCGTCCCAGGCTGTACGTCCGTCACAGATGTACTTCCATCCTTCACCATAAGGCAGATAGCCTGCAATCTCAGCTGATACAAGATGTGAAGTAATGATAAAGTCATTTGCAAAAAACAGATCAAGATCATCACCGGAAAGTCCTGTTGATTCATAAACCTGCTTAACAGCTTCTTCTGTAGCTCTGACTTCAAAATGAGGTGTAGTAGCTTCACATGCAGCGCTTCCGATACCAACAACTTCAATAGGCTTATGCTTAAGATTCTTTGCAATTTCTGGAATCTTCTCAGTTGCGCATACGATACAAGCTGCTGCGCCGTCACACTTAAGCTCAAGTCCGCCTGCTCTAAGGAAATCACCCATCTTAGGGTTGTAAGGTGAATTCATGTACTCATCAAGAGTCATACCTGCTTCTTCTGCAAGTTCCTCATATGTCTTTCTCTCAATAGCAAGAGGATTTACAGATGCATTTCTTCTGTTGTTTACACACATAGCGTTAAGTGTGCGGTTCATATCCTCATCAGAAATGCCTCTTGTCCTTACGTACCACTCAGCAGCGTCATCATAGATGAGCTCCTGTCCAGCCATGAGACTTCTTGTATATGTGCGGTCATAAAGCCATGAAGTTGTTTTAAGGAACTTCTCCATAGTCATCTTGTCACGCTTGTATGGATGCTTTGGTGTCTCTACATTGTCAGCAGGGCTTGGTGTGCTGTCACCAAACTCTACTGCGCCGGTAAGAACACAGTCATATTTTCCGGAAGCAACTGCATTTACTGCCTGCTCAATTGCAAGATAACCTGTACAACAAGCCTCTGAATGATGGATGGAGCCCTTACCCTTCATACCAAACCAGTTTGCGATCTGCACATTTGGTGTAAGGTAATTGGAACCATTAAGCGGGCTCGCGCAGCCATGAAAATAAAAGTCTACATCCTGAGGATTTACTCCGGCATCTTCCATTGCCTTAAGTGCAGCATAGCCGAAAAGCTCACCCTCTGTGAGTCCATTAGTCTCCTCTTTATCAACCGTATACATGAAAGGTGTACATCCTACACCGATAATGGATACGCTTCTTGCATATTTTCCAAAAGTTTTCATATGTATTAACCTCTTTTTTATCGTTTACACGGAATAGGTTTTGCAGGGCACTTTGGCTTTTTTGCACCTGCCATAACGATTGCGTCTTCATCACAGGCATCCATGCACTTTCCGCAGAGAGTGCATTCATTAAGATCTATTACATGAACAAATTTCTTCTTTCCAAGGATCGCTTCATCTTCGCATGCGTCCATACATTCTCCGCAGCCAATGCACTTGCTGGCAAGAATGTGATATGTCATAAACTTCTTACATACACCTGCACGGCAGCCCTTCTTAGAAATATGCTCATCAAAAATATCCCCATAATTTTCAAGTGCTGTTTTAACAGCATCTGCGATTTCTTCTCCATCTTCGCAAAGAGACTGTGTTTTCATCATGTAACACAAGTCTTTAATAAGGTCCTTATCACCTGAGCGACCCTTCTTTTCCGTGATATCTTTAAGTATCAACTCAAGCTGTGTGATTCCTTCATATCCAAAAACACATTTCCCGCAGTCCTTGCAGGGATGTTTCTCGACTTCTTTAAGAAGGACATCAACTACGCACTGATCTTCTTTTAGATCTGTGATCTTTGCTGTGCTATTCATTTCCATCCTCCTCATCAATACTCGTTCCAAAGCTTTACTTTGGATATGGTTGTTCTAAGATCACACTGAAGACATCTTCCTGCCTCACACTTTGCCTGATCACAGGTAAGCGGCTTTTCGATAGCATCAAATCCGCTCTTTCTCTGTTCAGCATCCATTATCTCTGCTTCATTTCTCTTAAGATCTGCAAAGCCTTCGATACGGCCGATATATTTTTCAGGTGCTTCACGATCAGTCAGTACTTCACTGATATCGCCGTCTCCACCAAGATATCTGTCGATTGCTGATGCAGCTTCTCTACCTCCTGCAATAGCTTCAATAACAGATTTTGTACCGGTTACAACGTCACCTGAAGCAAAAATTCCCTCAACGCTTGTTGCATGATCTTTTGCTGCAATATATGGTCCATGTGTAAGCTCTATGCCCATTTTTTCAGTTCCGAGCGGCTTTTGACCAACAGCAAAGATGACATTGTCAACTTCAACTATCTGATTTGAACCTTCTTCAAGCTCTATGATCGCTTTTCTATTTTCATCAAAGTAGAATTTATTTACCTTCTGAAGCTCAACACCTGTTGCTTTGGTGTCACCAGTAATGCGCAGGAAGGAATGAGCTGCGTGAAGGATAACTCCTTCATCTTCGCCTTCTTTTCTCTCATCTTCTGATGATGTCATCTGCTGAAGGTTCTCAAGACATGCAATGTGTACTTCCTTTGCACCAAGCCTGATAGCAGTTCTTGCGCAGTCATATGCCACGTTACCGCCACCAAGCACCATTACACGCTCACCTACAGGAAGAGGATTTCCTTCTCTTGCGGCTTTCAAAAAGTCAGCGTTTACATATACTCCTTCAAGGTCATTTCCCTCTAAAGGAAGCTTGGTTCCCTGATGTGTACCGATAGAAACCAAAACAGCATCATAGCCATCATTCAAAAGCTTTGCCGGCTCTTCTACTGCTTCACCAGTTCTAAGCTCAAAACCTGCTTCAAGAATCGTATTTATCTCTCTGTCAAGAAGTTCATCCGGAAGTCTGTATGATGGGATACCATATCTGCACTGACCACCTGCTCTTACATTTTTCTCAAATACAGTTACATCATGGCCCTTTTTCGCAAGATAATATGCAGCAGTGAGTCCGGAAGGACCTGCACCTATAACGGCAACTTTCTTACCTGTCTTTGCATCTTTTCTTACACGTTCTTTCCATGCTCCGCTGTCTACAGTTGCAGCTGCCCTCTTGAGTCTGCATATGGAAACAGGAGAATTGAGTTCGCCTCTCTTACAGTTGCTCTCGCAATTTCTGGTACATACAGATCCAAGAGTTTCAGGAAATGGAACCTTCTCCCTGATAATAGCTGTTGCTTTATCAAAGTTTCCTTCCTTTATAGCTCTTATATACTCAGGGATATCTACGTGTGCAGGACATGTACTTCTGCAAGGAACTACATTTTCCTCATATGTTCTTTCCGGCTTCATGATCTTAAATGCATCCATTATAGAGCCGGTAGGACATACTTCTATACAAGCTCCACAGAATCTGCATCCTGCTTCTGCAAGAGATTTTCCATCAGGAACTCCTGCTCTTATGCCGGCATCTGTCTTCACATAGTCAAGTACTTTTACACCACGCATCTCCTGGCATGCACGGATACAACGACCACAGCGTACACATCTGGTGAACAGATGTGATATAAGAGGGTTGCTCTCATCATTTGCAACTGCTCTTGACTTCTTTCTCCATCTTTCAGGGCTCACCCCCATGTACTGATACATTGACTGAAGCTCGCATTTTCCATACTTTGGACATCCGGTACAGTCAGCAGGATGTGTTGCAAGGATCAATTCCATTGCTGTCTTTCTGACTTTTTCTGCTTCAGGTCCGTTTATGGTGATCTTCATACCTTCTGCAACTTGTGTCTTGCAGGCAGGATGTGCACCTTCCATTCCCTCTATCTCAACTGAGCAGAGTCGACATCCACCCTTTGCTTCAAGGTCTGGATGTGAACATAAATGTGGAATAAAAACTCCTGCTTCAAGAGCAGCGTCAAGTACTGACTTGCCCTCTGAAGCTTCAATTTCCTTTCCATCAATAAATATCTTCATCTGAATCAAAACCTCTATTATTCATAATCATCAAAATCTTCTGAACCTGCAGAAGCATTCTCACCTGCTATACGTCCGCTGTTCAGGCAGAAGCCCATTGTATTTCCGGAAAGGATAAATGGATAGCTGTCACCAAAGATGTTGCATGCATCTGTTCCTGCACAGTAAAGACCCGGAATAACCTTTGCATCCTGAGTAAGTACCTGTGTCTTATGGTTGATCTTTACGCCGCCGAGTGAACCATAAGCACCAACATTTTCACGGCAGAGATAGAATGGAGCCTTCTCGATTGGCTGCATATATGCGCGGTCTTTTTCGAAGATTTCATCGAATCCTGCTTCGCACATCTCGTTATATTCTTCGATCTGAGCTACAAGTCCTTCTACATCAATTCCAGCCTTTTCTGCAAGCTCTTCGATAGTATCAGCCTGTACGATTGGCTCATATCCATCAGCAAGATCTCTCTCCCACTGCTCATCAAAGTGATCAAAAAGATCGTGTGGATGAACATGTGAAACGATATCCGGTCCCTTCTTCTTATACTTCTTAAGAAGCTTACTATCGAAGATCGCATATGCTACCTTACCTGGCTGAGCAGCTATGGCATTACCTGTAAAAGTTGTATTTGCAATCTGATCCTCAGGCATGAATCTCTGACCGTTTCTATTTACCCAAAGGCATGGCTGACGGAATGCACCATCAAGAATAAAGTGGTTCATGTTGTCAGGAAGCTGATACATAAGCTCCATGATACAAGGCTCCTTGCCTGCTCCTGCTTCCCATGCCATCTTGATTCCTTCGCCCTTCATTCCAGGGATTGCAAAGTTATATATAGTATTTCCATACTCAAATTCTGTCTGCTCTTTGATCATCTCAGGATTGTCACCGAAACCGCCTGTGCAGATAATAACTGCGTTTGCACGAGCTTCAATCTCTTCACCGTTTTTATCAACAGCTATTACACCTACTGCTGCACCGTCTTCCATGATGATCTTCTTTACTGGTGTCTCAAACTGAAAATCAACACCAAGATCCTTTGCTCTCTCTGTCATCTTCTTAGTCATGGCAGTCGCACATCTTGGTCCAGGCATACCACCGTCCTCAGGCTTTACAACGTGCCATGTGAACTCACCGTCAGAATAAGCACGTGTAGCTTCTGGTGCGCTGAATGCTCTCTGTACGCCTACAAACTCAACGCCCATATTCATAAGCCAGTCGATAGTGTCACCTGACTTAAAGTAATAATCTCTTACCATACGTGCATCTACTTTATAGTGAGTGAAGTACATATGCTTACGGAAAGCTTCACCTGGAGTAAGTGAGATCATATGCTCTCTCTGGATCCTGGAACCTACTCCAAGAGGACCCATTCCCATATTTGCTGCACCACCTGTTGTTGATGACTTTTCAAATGTGATAACGCTTGCACCGTTCTCAGCGGCTGCAATACTTGCTGCAAGACCTGAAAGGCCTGCTGCAACGACAATTACGTCTGCACTTAACTGCTTCATATATTTTCCTCCTATCAGATACCCTTAAAATTCTTTTCTTTATATCTAAGTATTTTCTTACCTACGATTTCTCTGTTTTCAGGATTTGCAAAGAATCCACCCTGTGTCTGGCCGATTTCTTCAAGGTGTCTTGCACGACCTTCAACAGTTGTTCTGTCCTTTAAGAGACCATCTTTCTGAATAACAAACTTCCACTTACCATCTTCTGTCTTTTCAAGATTTCCGCCTGCTCCACAAACCTGACACTCAATTGGATAGTGAAGTCCATCCCACTGAGGCTCACCAAGAACAAGTGCATTTGAGTGACAGTTTGGACACCAGCCCATATCCTCGTCACCGAGCCACTTTCTTTCCTCAGCTGGTGTCTTTACTGCTGTCATGATATTCTCACCCATCTTGTGTGCTCTTGCGATGAGCTCATCATTAAGAAGAACCTGAGCTGGTCCAGGAACTCTTGTTGCAAGGATCATATCAACAACCTTCATATCTGTAGTGAACATTGTAGCCTGCATTCCTTCTAATGCCATTGACTGCCATGCACGTGTAGAGCCGCCTACTGAAATCAAGCCTGCAACTCTGTCTCTATGCTCAATAGCTCCAATTGTCTCAAGAAACGCTGTTTCATAGCTTAAGCTTCTCTGTGCAAATGCCAGATAATTAGCAGAAGGCATCAGATCGTAAGTTGGAACTGAATAAATGACGGCATCCTGATCAAGCAGGATATCCATGATCTTTTTCTTGTCATCTTTATCATCAAGCACGCAGCCAGTGTGCTTTCCCTGTGACATTCCGATAGTGCAGGATGTGCATCCGGTGCAGTCAAGAATGTTGTAATCGCGAAGATTGATCATTGTAACTTCTGCTCCTGCCTCTTCGCAAGCGATAAGCGCTTCCTTCAGAAGTATTTCACTATTACTGTTTTTTCTTCCGGAAGTAACTCCCATTACCTTAATTCCCATTGATTTCTCCTTAAATATTTATAAAATTGTTATTTGGCTATTTATTGATATAACGTTTTTTACGTCGGAATCATTGAATTGCCTTGATAGTTAAGAATTTATCATTCTTTGTACTAATATTCATCCAACATGTATTCAGTTATTGTTACAAAAATAACATATCTTTTCCGACAAATGTCTGATATAATATCTGTTATCGCTGACTATAGGAGAACTCACAAAATGGCTTATTTATCGGATATTGTAAGTATTCTCGAAAAGAAATACCACATAGTAATACATGGAAAAAAGCAAAACAGACGTACAATTGACGGAATACATTTCTTCAATGATAATGATGCAAACATTGAACATTTGTCACCAAACATTCTGTATCTTGCTGATTTTGACAAGTATGGAGACGCTGAAGTATATGGTGATGTGATGTTTTTAGGAACACATGGATGTGTGCCTTCATCAGATTCTTTATATATAGATGAAAAGATCGATCTTATAGATTTTTACAACACCTGTGAAGATGTCATACTATCATATCGCAGGACAGATCTGGAAAAGCAGCAGCTTTTCAATATTCTGCATAACGGATACGGACTTGAAACACTGCTCAAAACAGCATATAAGTATCTTAACAATCAGATCGTTGTATGTGACAGTAGTTACGGTGTCTTATCTTCTTATCCTGAGCTCGATGACACAGAAAATCTCGAGACAAAGAACAACCGTCTTACCGTAAGAGCACGCTATGCAGAGGACATGGAGCAGAAAAAGGTCACAGAGAGGATCTACCATTCCGTATACCCTTTTGCTACCAAATTTGATGACTATCCATATCTTTGGATATTTGAAAGCATTAGGATAAAGCATGCAGTAGTCGGATATATCTGTATCCGCTGCAATGAACGAGAGCACACTGAAAGCGATCTGGAGCTCATACATGCTCTTACAAAGATGGTTTCTATACAGCTGCAAAAAGACGACAGTTATAGAAATCCACAAGGAATAAAATATGATATTTTCCTCAAAGAATTATTCGAGAGGCATTATGACGAGGAAATGGCAAATGAACAGCTGACACTGATAGGTATTAAACCAAACATTTACTACTTCATTGTTACCTGCAGCTTTACCAAAAATACACAGCGTCTGATGGCATATCACCATTATATACATCAGATAACAAATATTTTCACTAACAGTGTCACCGGAGTTTTCGGAAGCCGTTTCGTAACGCTAATTCCTTCAGATTCAATGGAAATTCTTGATGAAAAGACCGAAAAGCGGTTAAAAACGTTTCTAACAATGAACAATATGATCGCTACCGTAAGCCATGTTTATGATAAACTGACAGATAGCTATGCATACTATTTTCAGTGTCAGGGATTGCTGTCGCAAAGGCTCAACCTATTTAACGATTGCCCGATAATATACTATAATGACCATTATTTATGGCATATTCTGAGTGCGTTAAATAAGCCCGCGCTTGCTGAAGCATCGATTAATCCGTCTATTAAATTCATGAAAAAGCATGATGAACAGAACGGAACAAATTATATTTCGACACTCAGAGCATATTTTGAAAATAAACGAAGTGCGCCCGCAACCGCTGCAGCGCTCTTTATACATAAATCAACACTATTTTACCGCTTCGAAAAAATGAAACAGCTCTTTCAGATCGAGCTGGATAACAGCGATGCGCTATTTTCTTATGAATACTCATTAAGGCTCCTTGATGAGTTACATTATGAATGACAGATATGATATAAGATATGGAAAGGTTTTGAAATGATCCATTCAATACACCAAAAAACTTTAATGCCTGAGATCATGGTTTATATCCTTGACACAGAATTACTAAAAGGATCTGAAGATCGGCTTCTACCTTTGATCCCGGCATACTATAAAGATAAATATGAGGATACATCAAATGCAGAAGCAAAGCTGCAGGAGCTTGGAGCAGGATATCTTCTTTATAAATATAGGAAATTGGATAATAATTCAACGATTACAAAGAACGAATGTGGAAAGCCAAAGATAGATGGCGATCATGTCGGTGAACACACTGAATTCAGCATTTCTCACAGTGATAATTTCGTTGCACTTGCAATAAGTCCGATTCCTGTTGGGGTAGACATAGAAAATGCAGAGAGGATCACTCTTCCTATATTGAGAAGAGTTCTCCCCCCTGCAGATTTTGAACAGATAAAAAATAACAGTGATAAATATACTTTTGCGAAATATTGGACAAAGGTTGAAGCTGTGTTAAAGGCTCGCGGTACCGGTTTTCTTCTTGATCCAAGGACAAATGCTTCATTTATGGACGGATGGTACGCTGAAAGCCATGTAATAAATGAAAATCACATGCTCAGCTGTGCCGCCGAAAGACCATTTAATATGATACTTCATTATCACAACCACTCCATTTTTCCATAAAACTAAATCTTTATCTCAAATCAATATGCCTTCCCTACTGATTTAAGATAATTATAAATACCTACAGCATCTGCATGTGCAGCAGCCTGAAGTCCTGTTGATGAAAGTACTGCTCTGTCAATAGGATTATCAATATAGCACTGCTCAAGAATAATTGTCGGTATGTTCTGTGCCGTACCATATCTGATCAGGCCATAGTAATCTCCGTGACTTCCAAGTCTGCCGCGGACACCTTTATTATAGTATCCAAGAGCTGTTGTCTGCGCAAGGATTGAGTTTCCAAGCTGAATACCTTCAAGTGAATTATTGCCGCCAAGAGCTGATGCAAAAACAACACATCCATTCTTATCATGTGGACCTGACACGTTGAAATGAACACTTACAAGCAGATCCGCGCCATAAGATTTAGCTACTGCTGCTCTGCCATCAAGAGTAAGATCAGTATCATTGTTATCCCTTGTAAGGTATGTTGTGACACCTACTGACTCAAGCTCTGACTTGATCTGCTTTGCCACATCCAATGTCATTGATGATTCATAATATGGATCATATGCTGCTCCCGGTGCAGTAAAAGTACCATTTCCATGTCCCGGATCTAAGACTACAACAGCTGCCTGCGCTGTAACAGCGCAGCCAAACATGCATACAGCTCCCACTAAAGCAGCACCTAAAAATTTTCTTACAAACTTACCAGTTATCATGTTTTTCCCCTTTTTAATTAATATAGTGTCATTCTGAGGGCTTTAGCCCGAAGAATCTTCATTCTTTAACACCAATACATCATACAATATATCATAACTACAATCAACAGTTACATGCTCTACCTTTTCTTAAAATTACCTTTATCGACTTGACACTTTTTATTATTAGATAGAAAATAATTGTTAAAAGGATTTTACAATAATATAAACGGATTTTAGAAAGGACAATAAAATGTCAAAGAAATTTTCCCTTAAGATTGTATTTCCATCTCTAATCTTTTCAAGCATGATCATGACATCACAGCTATTCCCTGCAACTGTATACGCTGATGCCATACGCAATTCATCATTTACGACCACTTCACAGATGATGCAATCCTTAGGCAGCTCAGATTCCAATACCTGGAATCCGTCATATCTTACAGAGGTCGAAAATGCATATTGGAGTTTTGCTCCTTCAAATATGCTCGGCTCACACGAGATTACGTTAGATATGGCAAAAAACAACTATCGCAATCTTGAAATGCTTTTAGATAACGGTTACACAATGAATTATAGTACGTTATCTTCATATTGTGATGAATATCTTGCCAAGAAAAATGGCGAGCCGGATGCATTCTATAACATCCTTCATAACTGTCTTGGCAATCCTTATCTGATAGGACGACCTGCCGCCACCGTTACTGCTACAACATACAATGGCCGAGACTATTCCAAGGTTTTTGATCCTGTTTATTACCTCTCTGCTCATCCAGAGCTTGCCGCAACTATAGGCAATAATAGCGCAGAGCTTTTAAGGCATTTCGTAGAAACAGGTATTGCAAATGGATATAGAGGCAATGCTGCCTTTGATCCGGTCTCTTATGCTGCCAGTGTTGATGCCGGTGTACTCGCTTCTCAGCTTGCTTCAGCGCCTTACAAGGCTCTTGGGGCAGGAAAGCCAGCACCTTTAGGAAAATATAGCTACTCAATGGCTAATTATTATGGCAAATACCTTGGACACTATACTTCAGTACCTTCTGCTTCCACACCGGAAACAAAGAAGACATTAGTCACAGAAGCTGATGATATCGATTCACTCATGCTCGATAATCAGGAGGATGATTCAACTCCTATTCCTAAGACAGTTACCGGTACTACTGTTGAGAATAGCGCAAGAAGCGTTTACACAAATGAACCAACTACCGCTGCATTGGCAAATACCCGTCCTCTTGCGGTAATGATGCCTACAGATAAGGCAGCTCAGCCTTCATATGGTATCAGTAGAGCCGATGTTCTTTATGAGATCATGGAAGAAGGCGGTATTTCAAGACAGATGGCCATCATCCCAAATTGGACTGACCTTTCAAGAATTGGAAATCTAAGAAGCTGCAGGCTTTACTACATTTCAGCCGCAAAGGAATGGGATCCGATTTTGATTCATTTCGGCGGTGTTGCCTATATGAAAGGAGTTATAAATGCTCCCGACATGAACAACATATCCGGTACATATGAGTATGGTATCGGCGGAAAAGCTCCGGGTGCCGGATACTTCTTTAGAAGCAGTGATCGACCTGCCCCTCACAATGCTTATATATCGGCTTCAGGTGTGCAGAAAGCATGTATCCAGCAGGGATACCTTACAAACTTAAGAGCTGGTTACTATAATTCAAAGCACTTTAATTTTGCTAGCGGTGTAAATGATCTTTCTGATAATGCAGGTGCCGTGAGTGCTGTAAATATCGACCTTTCAGAGATCTTTCCGTATAGCAAGAGTTCTTTTACTTATAATGCTTCTCAAGGTGTGTATTACAAAAACATCCATGGAGGTCCTCAAAAGGACGCTATCACCGGAAGCCAGATTTCATTTGCCAATGTGATCATTCAAAATACAAAGTGGAGCCAGCTTGATAAAAAGGGCTACCTCGGATTTACTATGAATGATACTACCGAAGATGGCTACTATTTCACAAAGGGTAAATGCATCCATATCACATGGAAAAAGACAGGTGATTATTCTCCTACTCGATACTACGACGATTCCGGCAAAGAAATAGAACTCAACACAGGAAAAACATATATCGGAATAGCCCAGAAGGGCAGAAAGCCAAAGTTTAATTAAATTAGTTAAGGGTGCGCCAGATCAAGTATCGGCGCACCCTTTTATATATATCTATTATTCAGCTATTGCATCAAACAATTCCTGTTCAACAAGAAGATATTTTTCCAAAAGAGAATCAAATCTATCAAGATCTTCCTTTGAAAGTCCGAGACCTGTTGTGAGTTTAAGCATAAAGTCCTGCTCTTTCTCATCATATGTTCCATCTGATTTAATGAATGTAAGAGTTTCGAAAACGATTATCCTCTTCTCTTCATCATTAGTTTCACCGCGTAATCTTCCGATGAGAGTATCAAAGTCTTCTTTGCTTTCCGGTATATGCTCCTCTATATCCATCTCTCGGCAATATACATACAATATTTCTTTCTCTTCATCTGCAAATACATTGTTTGACAATGCAGCGCAGGTGCAGACTTTAAGGAAATCTTCCTTATTCTTATCGCTAAGTTGACTTAAGAACATTCAAATACCTCCTATAGATGAAATAACCTAATATCACTATAGTCTATATCGGCATAAATATATAATTCTTAAGTACTTATGCATAATTTCTTCATATTTTTTGCATTGCGATATATGCTCAATTGTTGCTGATGTTACCCTTTTTAATATTTTCTTTAATAATATGGTCTGTCAGCTTAAACAATGTTTCAGAGCCTTCTTTTGTCCTGCCCTGTCTTCCATATACCTGTTCAGCGCTTACCTTATGCTCTCTCCAATCTCTTCCGCCGTTGCTGTTATTAAGCATAAGAGGCTGAAGATTGTCCATTGCGTGAGCAAACTTAGATTCCGGTGTAGCTGATTCTTCAAACTCATCAAAAATCTTGATAAATTCTTCTTTCAAGTCATCAGGAAGCATTGAAAACAATCGCTGCTTTGCCATACTTTCTCTGTTTTTCTGAGTTTTTTTACCTTCTTCATCGTAAGCATAGGTATCGCCTGCATCTATTTCAACTATGTCGTGAATTAGACACATAAGCATGACTTTTGAGATATCTATATCCTCATTTGAATATTCCTTCAATATATAGGCCATAATAGCCATATGCCAGGCATGCTCTGCGTCATTTTCATTTCTTCCGTATCCTGAAAGATGTGTTTGCCTGAAAATGTTCTTTTCCTTATCGATTTCAAGTGCAAAATCCATCTGCTTCTTCAATCTTTCAGTATAAAAATCACTCTCTATTTCTGACATGAAAACACCTCTTTCATTAGATTTTTCCAATAGATTCTACAATCTTACCAGATTACTTTAAGCTCACTGTTTTTTATCTCACCGATAGGAGTATGCTTTTTTATGAATTCTATCATAAGGTCTGGCATTTCCTCTGTGCTGCTTCTGATTACCTCACTCGCACCGATAGCATCATATCCACCCGTTCCGGTAGAGCGATAATTACTTGCGACCAAAGTGTACTTTGCATCCATATCTATTTCTTCACCATTTAATCGACAAAGCTTTACTACCCTATTTCCTATGTCATTTCGGAGGTCAAACTCATAGCTTATGCCTGCCCAGAAATCATAGTTGTAATGCTCAACCTTTGGTTTTAAGAACCTGTCTGATATCTTAGGGCCTTCCGCTGTAAGATCAAAGTATGAAGCGCATCTTTCAAGCGATTCTTTTATAGTCTTTCCAGTAACCTCAAGGACATCTACAGTATTTGCAAAAGGATAAACATGAGAAACATCTCTGATGCTTATCTTCTGCGGAAGGAAAAGTGCTTCATTTCCAAGGCTTGTACATGAAAAATCAGCTCCGCTGAACTCAAGCTGAATAGCATTGAAAAGACTTGCAAGTCGGCTTCCGTGAAGAGCCGCATCAAGCTTTTCTTCAGGCTTTATTTCTTCAGCTATCTCGCCTATGATCTCGTCAAGCCAAACCTGAACATTCTTTTCAATCTCCTGCATTTTCTCACATGGTTCATTAAGGTATTCACTGCCTGTCTTCACAAGCTCTGATGTAATATCAAAACCATCCGCAGTCTCCAGGGCCTTCATGCTTACATACTCACGTGCCTGATCTGCAGGCTGCGCTGCATGAGAGCCGTCTATATCCACACTTCCGATGGACATATGCTGATGACCTGTAAGAACTATGTCAAAATCGAGCTTTTCGCATATCTCACATGCAACATTCTCGCGAGTTTTTGAAAGACGTCTTCCAGTTTCGAAATCCTTTTCAAAGCCACCGTGATAGATGCAGATAGTGATATCACACTCTTCCTTAAGCTTCTGCAGCTCAGATTTCAATGCTTCGATAGGCTCAGTCACCTCAAGTTCGCTAAGATTTTCAGCAGACTCCCATACATTTACAAAATCTGTAACCGCACCTGCTATTCCGACCTTCATACCGTTCTCAAGTACTCTGATCGTACTCTTTGCTATACGCAGCTCACCACGTTTATCAATTACGTTAGCACATATACATTCAGCATCCATGTTGTTGATATAATCTTTTATAGCATCGTAGCCGAAGTTGAAATCATGATTTCCAAGTGTATAATAATCACACTTCATAGCCTTAAATCCTTCAGCTACCGGATGATAAGCATAATCACCAGCATGAGTGAGATAATATCCCATAAGCGGTGTGCCCTGAAGGCTGTCACCACCATCTATAACAAGTGTATTGCCATCTTTTTGAATCTGAGCAGCAATGCTCAGAAGTCCCGAGCATTCCGGCATATTTGAAGCATAGTTAATCGGAAATACATGTCCATGCGTATCTGACGTAAATATAATCTTTAATTCTCTATTCATCAAATCTTATCCTCTAGCAAGCTTTACACGTATCTTTGTAGAAATGAACTCTACGATAAGAACAAGGACTATAAGACCTGCAAGTACAGCACCGGCCTCATTCCATCTGTATGAATTCATTGCAAAAATAAGAGGTGCACCGATACCACCGGCTCCTACGATACCAAGAACAGTAGCATCACGCAGATTAATATCAAATCTGTATATTGCAGTAGATGCAAAATTTGGCATAAGCTGAGGAATGATACCATATCTGATTTTCTGCCATGTAGTACATCCAGCAGCATCCAATGACTCTATTACTCTTGTATCAAGATCCTCTATCGCCTCAATATACATCTTTGTCACCATTCCGACTGAGCACAATGACATCGTCAGAAGACCTGCAAATGCGCCCGGTCCGGTAACACGGATAAACATAAGTCCATAAACAAGTGAAGGAATAGTCCTGATTGCCATAATAATAAGTCTGCCCGCAAATGCTATTGGCTTTGGTGTCAGATTGGATGCTGACAGGAAAGCAAGCGGAATCGAAATAATGGCGCCCACTACAGTACCCATAAATGCAATACATATTGTTTCAAGCAAAAGATATGGGATTCCCTGTGTTGTCATATTAAAAAGGAGCTTTGTATCCGGATGAAAAATACCGGAAAGGATATTCATTGCAATCTTTGCTCCGTTCTGTGTAGTACCGCTGGTTTCTACAGAAGTACCGCTCCAGATCAAAAGTCCAACAACTATCACTGCAATTGTAAGCTCATATATCCAGCTCTTCGGACGTGCATCATAAGCTTTTTTAATTCTCTCGTTCATCTTCACATCCTCCTTAAACAAGCTTTTTACGAGCCATACGGCTTATTGACTCTATAATAAATACGGTTACAAACAATGCTACAAGGATCATTCCGACTGATGAATACTCTCTCCATCCTATCTTTTCATTAAGGATGAGTCCAAGTCCACCGGCACCTACGTATCCCAATATTGCCGCATATCTTACGTTTCCTTCAAAATTAAAAAGACAATTAGAAAGATACATTGGCAAAACTTGTGGTACTATTGCGCTTATAAATGCTCTTGTCTTGGTCGCACCCATTGACTCCATAGCCTCAAATGCTCCCATATCAACAGTCTCGATCTCTTCATATGTAAGCTTACCAATATAAGCAAATGAAAAAATAGCTATAGCTGTAGTACCTGCAAGCGTACCAAGGCCAAAGACATAAGTTGCTATCAGGGCACATACAAGTGTAGGCAGTGTCCTTACGATACTAAGGAAAAGTCTTACCACTGCAACAACAGCTTTATTTGGTATAACATTTGTAGATGCAAGCATTGCGAAAGGTACCGCAAGAAGTGAACCTATCACAGAGCCAAGCAATGACATCTTGATAGTATCAAACAAAGGTGTCCATACCTGAGGAAGGTAGTCCCATTTTGGTGGGAACATCTGACCCAGTATTACAAAAAACTGATTGATCCTTGTAGTAAGTACTTTCATATCAAAACCTGTTACTTTTACAGAAAGTACAAGCATTGCAAGGATAATGATAACTGCAATTGGTTTTCTTGATGCCTTTTCATCTACACTTTTACCATTTGGCAATGTGTATGTCTTAGGACGAAAAATCTTATCATATATACTCATGATTAAATGCCGCCTTCCTGAGCACCGCCCTTATAGATCTTTGCAAGAATCTCATCATTTACATCAGCTGAAGGACCATCGTAAACGATTTCACCAGCTCTGATACCGATAACTCTGTCCGCATACTGAAGAGCAAGATCCACATGATGGATATTGATAAGCACAGAAATATTCATATCCTTATTAATATGTCTGAAATCATCCATTACCTGCTTAGCAGTGATAGGATCAAGTGCAGCAACAGGCTCATCAGCAAGAATTATCTGTGGATTCTGTGCAAGTGTACGGGCGAGTGCAACTCTCTGCTGCTGTCCTCCTGATAACTGGTCTGCTCTAACAAAAGACTTATCGAGGATTCCTACCTTATCAAGACATTCCATTGCCTTAAGCTTCTCCTGCTTTGTATATATGCCGAAAAATGCTCTCCAGAAAGGAAGATCCGGAACAAATGCTGTAAGTACGTTCTTGAGGACTGTTGTCCTTGTAATAAGGTTGAATGACTGGAATATCATGCCGATCTTTCTTCTGAATCGACGAAGCTGCTTGCCCTGCATTGACATCACATCTTCACCATCAACAGTAAGCTTTCCGCCAGTGATATCATGCATACGGTTGATAGTACGGATAAGAGTTGACTTACCTGCTCCCGAAAGACCGATGATCGCTACAAATTCACCCTGCTCAATCTCAAGGTTGATGTTTTTTAATCCTACGAACCCATTTGGATACTGCTTAGTTACATTCTCAAACTTGATCATATTTACCTCTTTTAATATAGTAAAAAAGGGAAGGCCATATAACTTCAGCCTTCCCCTTAAGCTTACTTGAATTCTGTTAAATAATAGTCAGTGATTACTGTGCAAGACTCTGAAGCATCTTCTGTGCCTCACGCTCTGAATCATAATCCTCAGACTTAGCCTCTACATAACCATTGTGGCTGTAGATAGCAATTACTTCCTTACCCTCATCTGTGTTTCCGATATTGATGAATGCCTTAGCAAGAGCAGCCTTGAAATCATCTGTCATGATAGGTGATGTCTTACTAACGCTGATAGTATCATTGTAGATACCTGGTGTAACACCGATTACATTTGTATCATCCCAAATGCTGTTTGACATTGCGTAGTCGCCTGTCCACTCATCTACATAGTCACGACGTGCATCTGCATAGCAGCAAAGTACATCGATCTGACCTGAAGCAAGTCTTGCAAACGCACTACCATATGAGTCAGACTGTACAGCATGTGAAAGATCTGTGATATTCTTACCATACTTTTCCTTGAGCCAAAGTGATGGATAGATGTAACCAGCAGGTGATGAAGAATTCATTACACTCCAGTTTGCACTGTCAATATCTTCCCATGTAAGCTCTTCGCCGTCATTTACCTTCTTTGCAAGCTCCTGTCCCTTTGCAGAAGGACCTGCGATCATAAGTGCACGGTAATATGTAACCTGGTTTGTTGAAGCATCTGTTGGCTTATTATCATTCCAATCCTTTGCAGAATCAGAATCAATTGTAAGACCATCTCTTGTAGCTGTAAGAAGAACATCACAGCCGTCATCGTAAAGCACATATGTACCGCCAGGGATGAGTCCTACATCAGCAGTACCTGCTGTAAGAGCCTCACCTACTGCCTCGAAGCTTGTGCCAACTGTAATATCTACATTTCCAATATTGTAGCCGAGATTTGCCATCTCTGACTTGAGCATATCCTTAAGTGGCTCAGTAGCCGTAACGATCTCATCAGGCTCACGAGATGGAACAAAGGCAATGCTGAGCTTGTCAATGTTCTGACCAGCAGCAGTCTCGCTCACAGCGGCCTCACTTGCACCTGCCTCACTTGCAGCTGCGTTATCAGACTTTGCACTACCACAGCCGGTAAGCATTCCTGTGAGCATAGCTCCGGTTAACAACACGGAAATAAACTTTTTCATTGTAATATCCTCCAAATAGGGTACTTAAAAATATTTGCAGAAGAACTGCATATAATAACAACCCTTATATAATATAAATTTTTCATGAATAATTCAAGCATTATTTATTATAATCAATCAAAAATTTTTTCTTCAAAATTTTTAAAATATTAAAAATGATCAATACCACACTTTCGTGCAGTAAAATATTAAAATATTAAAATTGATACTCGCACCATAAAGAGTTATAATGGTTTTGTTATTTTCTCTTAAAAATACATTTATCATTTCTTTGTAAAAGTACATTAAAATTGTAACTGAAGGAGGAATTTAAAGTGGGAAAGATTTTTCGTTTTTACAAGGATGTTGATACAGATCAGATCATAGCATCACAGTATCTTCTATTTCCAACCTTTGACGAAATGAAAGTTCATACATTCGAATCACTGGATCCAAGTTTTGCAAGCAGTGTAAAACCCGGAGATTTCGTTGTGGCTGACGAAAACTTCGGATGTGGTTCATCCAGAGAGCAGGCACCTTCCGTCTTGAAGGCACTTGGTGTGAAGGCTGTCATCGCTAAGTCATTTGCAAGAATCTTTTATAGAAATTCCATAAACATTGGCCTTCCGGTCCTTATCTGTAAGGAACTGTATGATGAGGTAAATGCAGGCGATGAAATGGAACTAAACATGGAAGAAGGGATCATCACTACAGGCGGAAAAACTTTTTATTGTACAAAGCTTCCTGAAAACCTGCAGAAGATCCTTGATGAAGGCGGACTTCTCGCTTCACTGAATAAGGAGGTGTAAGACAATGGGAATGACTATAGCTGAAAAGATCATTGCACGTGCTTCCGGCAATGAAGTGGTAAAAGCAAATGATATCTGTACTGTTGAGCTTGATCTCCTCATGAGCAACGATGGAACAAGCCACATTACAGTAGATAAATATAATGCACTTAAGCATCCTCATATAGCAGATGTATCAAAGCTCGTCTGGATAGTAGATCATAATTTACCTAGTGACAGCGTAAAAACAGCTGATTCTCACAAAAAAATGCGTGATTTTGCGCGTGAAAACGGTATCACATATTACGAAGGCGAAGGTGTATGCCACCAGGTTATGCTCGAAAAACATGTCCGTCCCGGACAGCTGATCTTTGGCGCAGACAGCCATACTTGTGCATATGGTGCACTTGGTGCATTCGGCACCGGTGTTGGAAATACAGATTACCTTTATGCGATGGTTACCGGAACGTCATGGGTACTTGTTCCTGAAACTCTCAGATTCAACTTAAAGGGCAAACTTCCGGAAGGTGTTTATGCAAGAGACCTCATCCTCACAATTATAGGTCAGATAAGCGCCAACGGTGCAAACTATAAGGCAATGGAGTTTGGTGGAGAAGGACTCAACTCTATCGATATGGCTGGTCGTATATCTATCTGTAATCTCTGTGTAGAGGCTGGTGCAAAGACAGCGCTTATGGAAGTCGATGATGTAGCTTTAAGTTATCTCAAAGAGCATGGCAGAGAGCCTGTCGAGTGCTTCTCTCCTGATCCTGATGCTGTATATGCACAAGTTTATGATATTGATCTAAGCACAATTAAGCCTATCGTTGCCAAGCCTCATTTTGTTGACAGTGTAGTTCCTGCTGAAGAAGCTTTCGGCACTCACATCGACGAAGCATTCCTTGGCTCATGCAATAACGGTCGTATTGAAGACCTTCGTATCGGAGCAGAAATTCTTAAAGGAAGAAAAGTCTGCCCTGATGTCCGTTTCCTCGTAGTACCTGCAAGCCGAGATGTTTACAAGCAGGCTATGAAAGAAGGTCTACTTGAGATCTTCATGGAAGCCGGTGCTATAGTAATGAACCCAAATTGTTCCGTATGCTGGGGTGCCTGCCAGGGAGTTATCGGCGAAGGTGAGACTCTTATAAGTACCGGAACAAGAAACTTTAAGGGACGATGTGGACATAGAGAATCATTTGTTTATCTTGCAAGTGCAGCAACCGTTACCGCTTCTGCCATAAAGGGCGAGATTACAACTGCAGATAAACTTTAATAAGAATTGGAGCTAATAATGGAAAAATTTACAGGCAAGGTATGGGTTATGGGTGATGATATCGATACAGACATAATCCTGCCAACTGAATATCTTGTTTTTAAGACAATAGAAGAAATGAAACCTTATGCTTTCTCACCACTCCGCGAGGATATTGCTAAAGAGCTTAAGAGCGGTGATATCATAGTAGCAGGCAATAATTTCGGATGTGGTTCCTCAAGAGAGCAGGCACCCGAGGTTGTAAAAGCACTTGGCGTAAAATGCGTTATCGCTAAGAGTTTTGCAAGAATTTTTTTCCGAAACGCCATAAATAACGGTCTCCTTCTAATTGAAAATGCCGATCTGGCTGATGATGTAAAAGAGGGTGACGAGATCACTGTAACAATAAATGATAAGATTGAATACAATAATAAAGAATATCCTATCGTTTCTCTACCGGAAAATCTAATGGAAATATTGGATGCAGGCGGACTTGTAAAAGCAATGAGAAAACGCAATGGTTTAAGTGATTAAAAACTTAAGGAGAAATCATGGGACACACAATAATTGAAAAAATAATCGCCCACAATGTAGGTCATGAAGTAAAGCCCGGCGATATTGTTACAGTAGATGTTGATTATGTGATGCTTGACGATATAATGATGCCATTCATTGTATCAAAATTTAAAGAAATGGGCTTCCGTAAAGTATGGGATCCGAATAAGACTGTAATTATCTGCGATCACCTTGTACCTGCAAGTCAGGTTGATGACACTCGTGCCTATCATATAAGCTGTGATTTTGCAAAAGAACAGGGTATCGCCAATCTTCACAGAAGTGACGGAATCTGCCATCAGCTCATGACAGAGGCCGGATATGTAAAGCCCGGACATGTAGTTTTCGGAACAGACAGCCACACGACAACTTATGGATGTGTGGGAGCATTTTCATCAGGTATTGGTTACACTGAGATGGCATCTATTCTCGGAACCGGACAGCTTTGGATGAGAGTTCCTTCTACTATACGTGTAAATATCACAGGCAAGCTCCCTTCAAACGTCATGAGTAAGGATGTTATCCTGAAGATCATTGGAGACCTTACTGCAGCAGGAGCAACATATAAATCGCTAGAGTTTACCGGAGATACTGTTGAAAACATGAGCGTTTCATCCAGAATGACTATGACAAACATGGCCATTGAGGCAGGCGCAAAGTGTGGTCTTTTCGCACCGGATGAAAAAACTGCTGAATATTGCTGTATTGAATTAGACGATTTCCAAAAGAGTCTGAAAGGCGACGATGATGCTGTCTATGAGCAGGTACTTAATTATCGCGCAGAGGACTTTGTACCGGTTGCAGCGGTTCCATCAAATGTAGACCACTGCGTACCAATCTCAGAGATTGATAATGTCAAAGTTGATCAGGTATTCCTTGGATCATGTACAAACGGACGATTAGAGGATCTTATGGCAGCGGCTGAAGTTTTGAAGGGCAAAAAAATCGCACCATTTGTAAGGTTTATAGTAACACCAGCAAGCCGAAAGGTTTATACAGAAGCCTTAAAAAACGGCACTTTAGATATACTTCTCGATGCCGGCGCAGACATTACTCACCCATCATGCGGTCTCTGCTGCGGACGTACCGGCGGTATCCTTACCGATGGTGAAGTAGTAGTCGCAACCAATAACCGAAACTTCCTCGGTCGAATGGGCACAAATAAAGTAAATATCTATCTTGCGTCACCAAAAACAGCAGCAATGTCAGCACTTAAGGGATGCATTTGCTCGACATAATTTATTTAAATATATGAAGCAGGCTCGCTTAAATGCAAGAAGCCTGCTTCAATAAGTATCTCTTTTTGTTAAGTCTGAATTATCTGTTGTCTACACTTTGAATTATACAGGAAGCTACTCATGCAATTCAAGCGGAAGTCCGTCCGGATCTCTAAAGAAAGTCATTCGGTTCTTTGTATAAGGATCCATTCTAATTGGTTCACATTCTATTCCCTTTTGTTCGAGTTCAGCAACTGCTTTTTCTACGTCATCCACTCGAAATGCCAGATGTCTCAATCCACAGGCTTCCGGATTGCTGACTCTTTTAGGAGGATTCTTCTCTACAAATAATTCAATTTCCGGAGAATCCGGTTCATCTCCGATTTTGAGATTTAAAATCGTGTCATTCCGATCCTGTCTGAATACTTCTCTCACTACTGTGAAACCCAACTGTTCAACATAAAAATGACGTGCCTTTTCCAGATCCGTTACAATAATTGCAATATGGTCAATTCGGTTCAGATTCATACTAGCCAATTCTCCTATCTCTGTAATTTCATAGTGTTTTTACTATAATTATAACTCTATCTTAGTCGTTTCTTCATCTAGCTTTCCTCTTATTACTCTTCCATCTTCAAGATAAATTTCATAAAAGGCCAAAGTAGCCTTTGAGAGCCTGAATGTCACACTGTCTCCGGTAAATTCTGCCGTTGCTCTCATACTCTCATTCCCTGTAATATCCGGAATGATAGCCTCCGCCGTCTCATTTACCGCCGGCAGATAGTATCTTAATGTTACATCCTTTGAATAATCATAATCCGGTACCTTTCCGTCAGATCCATAAGCTATCAGACTGTTAGCCTTCACAAAAAGCGGCATGTTCATATAGCTATATTCCTTCTTGTACCATCTGCCGCCTTCAAGCACTTCGTTGTCTATGAGACCTATCCACTTGCCTTCCGGCAGATAAAACTCTCCCAGTGACCTGTCGTTAAAGATCGGTGCGACAAGTATCGCATCACCGAACATATACTGCAGATCCAGATACTGACATGTTCTATCTTCTGGAAATTCAAATGGCATAGGACGCATGATAGGAGTACCCTTTTCATGTGCGATCACAGCCATCTGATATATGTAAGGCATCAGATGACATTTAAGTTCAGTGAAATATTTAACTACATCATTTGCCTCATCATCAAAGATCCACGGGACACGATAGGTATCTGAACCATGCAAACGCGAATGAGACGAAAGAAGTCCAAACTGTGCCCAACGTTTATACAGATCCGGCGTTGCAGTTGCTTCAAAGCCAGCTATATCATGGCTCCAGAAAGCAAAACCTGACATTGCAAATGAAAGTCCTGCATGCAGTGTTTCCGCCATCGACGCATAGGATGCAGAGCTGTCACCGCCCCAGTGTATCGGGAATTGCTGACTTCCAACTGTTGCAGATCTTGCAAAAAGTACTGCATTGCCCTTTCCTTTCATCTTTTCAATAGTTTCAAAAACAGTCTGATTGTAAAGGAATGTATAATAATTGTGCATATCGATCGGGTCACTGCTATCATAATATGCAACATCTGTAGGTATACGTTCTCCAAAATCAGTCTTCACTGCATCTACGCCGGTTTCCAAAAGTTTCTCTATTTTTTCAGAATACCATTTTTTTGCCTCCGGATTAGTAAAGTCAACTACGGCGAGGCCCGGCTGCCAATTGTCTACCTGCTTTATGCCTTTTCCATCAGAGCGCATCAAAAAGTAACCTTTTTCTGCTCCAACTCTGAACATCTCAGTATCTTGAGCAACATAGGGATTGATCCAACAGCATACCTTAAGCCCCTGCTTATGATATTTATCTATGATTTTCTTTGGATCAGGAAATGCTTCTGCATCCCAAACAAAATCGCACCAATGAAGTGCTCTCATCCAGTAACAATCAAAATGAAATGTTCTCAGAGGTATATCTCTATCCGTCATACCCTTAATAAGCTTATCAGTAGTTTCCTCATCATAGGATGGCTTAAATGATGTAGAGAGCCACAGCCCAAAGCTCCATGCCGGGGGCAACGCCGGACGTCCCGTCAAAGCAGTATAAACATCAATGATATCTGCAGGTGTCTTACCATATATCAAATGATATCTAAGTTCTTCTCCCGGAACGCTAAAACCCACAAATTCGACCTTTTCGGAAGATACTTCAAATGATACCTGCCCTGCATGATCTACAAATACACCATAGTTGTTAGAGGACATGTAAAATGGTATGTTCTTGTATGAAATATCACTGGATGTTCCACCATCCTCATTCCATATGTTTACACTCTGCCCATTTTTTACAAAAGGAGTAAAACGCTCACCAAAACCGTAAATTGTTTCAGTCGGAGCAAGTGAAAGCTCAGACAACATATACGGCTCATAGTTTTGCTCAAAGTAATGTGCATCCATTCTGAGCTTTGAAGGCCGCTTGTTTACCCTCATATATCCAAGATTTCTAAAACCACATGAGGTCAAAAGTTTTCCATCAGCCTCAAAGAGTATCTGAAAACTATCACGTATAACAGTGACTGTAATGTCCCCTGCTTTCATTATCGCAGTCTCATCAGAAATAGTTACATCCACTTCTTCCGGATCATTATTGAGAGTAAATCTTGGTTCATTAGTATCATATCCAGCAAAATGTATTGTTTTAATTTCAATATCGTTGTGCGAGCTGCTTGTAATATCAATATACAAAACTGTGATATCAAGTGAATCCGCCCTACTCCTGATAGGTCTTTCCGGAGCTGCCAGGCGCATTCCATTTGGTATTTTTTCTACAGTAAAAACACTTGAGGCAAAAGATGCCTGCACATTTTCCTGCCTAAGCCAGTATCCATCAGTAAATTTCATATTTAGTCTCCGTATTATTCTGCGTTAGGTCCATCAATTTCAGCCCACTGCTTATCAATTGTTGCAGCTGTTTCTTCTCTAGATGCTGTTCCTGCTATGTATGACTGAATAGCCTCACCATAAACCTGATTGAAAGAATCTGTTGACTGAACTATCGAAAGCTCTCCTGCTCCTTTCTTTTCTACAAGTTCACTGCCCTCTGAAATAACCACAAGGTCAGACTTTGCATCAGTCTTCACTGGAGGAACTACGCCTGCAACATCTGTAAACCACTGCTTACCATAGTCAGATGTATACCACCAGTTAATGAAATTCAACACAGACTGAAGATTTTTTGAATCCTTATTTATTCTGAGAGCCTGATCAGAACCGGTAATGACCTGCGCATCCTCAGCTTTATCATCGACTGGATATCCTGCAAATCCAAACTTAAGGTCTGGATTGATTTTAAGGAGATCTGCCTCAACCCACGCTCCCTGACCGAGCATAAAAGCAGCCTGCCCAGTCGCGAATGCCTGCTCCTCACCTGCAAGATCTGTTTCAAGCGGCTTATCATCGCCATTTGCGATTGCCAGATCTATAAAATCAAAGAAATTATTATACATGATAGGATAGTCTTCCATCTTTGAATTACCATTCTGAATAGATGAAACCAACTCTCCTGCTGTCATTCCAGCCTCTTTTGCAGCCGCATCTGTGAAGTGCTGTCCAATATGCTTAAATACCCACCACTCCATAAATCCGGTTGTGAATGGCTTATATCCAGCATCAGAAATCTTTGTGCAGGCATCCTTTAGTTCATCCATAGTTTCCGGAACCTTAGCTACTCCGGCTTTTTCAAGGATATCTTTGTTGTAGAGCAAACCAAAATAATTACCTTTGATAGCTATACCGTACATTCCTCCGCCATTTTTGGTAGATGCCATAGAGGCAGCAACACCATCATCAATAGTCTGCATAAGCGGCTGATCAGAAAGATCTAATGAATAATCAAGATAAGTATCTATTTCCTTTCCAGAAGTTGATGAAAAGATATCCGGCGTCTCACCCGAATTAATCTTTGCCTTAAGCAGTGTCGGATAGTCATTCTGTGTTGTCTCGTAATTGATGGTTACATTTGGCGCAACATTCTTATACTCATCGATAAGTGTGTTGATCGCGTCAGCATATTCCGGTGAAGCTATAAACATATAGATTTCCCCAGAATCATCGCTTGTTTCTCCTGATGTTGCTGCAGCTGATGCAGCACTTGTCTCAGGCGCACTTGAGGACTGTGCATCCTGTGAACTGTTTGCCCCGCAGCCAACAAGAGATCCCAGCATTGTAAGTGTCATTGCAATTGCCAAAAAACGTCTTTTCATAAATACCTTCTCCTTTACATGATTATGATTATAATTTTAATAAAATCTATGCTTTAGGCATATCTAATGCCCTAATGCCATTATCCCTTGACTGCACCGGCTACTATTCCCTCGACTATGTACTTCTGCAGGAATATAAAAACAATAATAGACGGGAAAACAGCCATTACCATACCTGCCATCGCATTTTGCCACTGTGTATTCATTTGTCCTACAAAGGTATACGCTGCAAGTACTAAGGTTTTAGTATTATTGCTCGAATTTACCATGAGCAGTGGAAGAAGGAAATCATTCCATATCCACATAAAATCAAGAACAATAACTGTAACTGTAACCGATTTCAATAATGGAAAAATAATTGCTGTAAAAGTTTTCCATGTAGATGCTCCATCTATATGTGCTGATTCATCAAGTTCTTTAGGTATAGTCTTCATGAAATTAAAGTAAATAAATGTTGCCATTGGTATACCAAAGCCCCAGTACTGTATTCCAAGTCCTACTCGTGAATTGTTCAAATGAATAATCGACATAGCCTTCAAAAGTGTGATCATAATTGTCTGAAATGGTATAAGCATAGGAGTGATAAGCATTCCGTAAATCATTTTCGTATAGTTTGTCCTGCGTCTGTCACATATATATGCAGCGATCGAAGAAAAAGCTATTATTCCAACTATACCAAGTGTTGTGATCAATATGTTGTTTCCAAGAAGTTTCAGATACTTAATTTTGTCTGCCACATATGTATAATTGTCTATAGTTGCAGCTTTTGGAAGAGATATCGGTGAAGCGATCACTTCTCCAAATGGCTTAAGTGAGTTGATCAGCATAAGAAAAACCGGATATATATATACTACAGATGCAATGATAAGAATTATCATCATTGTATAAAAACTGATCGCCTGCTTGTTTTTTCGGCTCATTACAGATCAACCTCCCTTTTAGACATAATTTTTAATGTTAGCTGAGTAATAACAAGTACAAACAAGAAGTAAAGGATTGCCTGCGCAGAACCAAGTCCATAATTATTTCTTGTAAAAGCTTCATTATATATGGCAAGTGTTGCAGAATATGTTGACTGTCCGGGGCCTCCCTTTGTAAGTGCCAGAATGATGTCAAATACTTTAAGACCATTTGTCAATGACATAAATATGCACGTTGTGATCGATGGGCCAAGTAAAGGCAAAACTATCTTGAAAAAGGTTTTACTTTTTGATGCACCATCTACATAGGCTGCCTCAATAACATCATTTGGAACCGCCTGCAGACCTGCAATATAAAGAACTATATAAAAACCAAGTGACTGCCACACGCCTACTATTGCTACTGCCCAAAATGCAACATGTGGATCTCCAAGCCATGACAGATTCCAGATGCTCATTCCCGTCATATCATAAAATGTTTTGAAACCCGAGGTAAAAATAAACTTCCATATGAATCCTACAATAGTCATACTCATGATATATGGAATGAAAAATATTCCTCTAAACATATTTGCCAGCTTAAATTTCTTTGTAAGGATCACTGCTAGTGCAAGTGCGATCACATTTGAGCCTATCACAAAGAAAAGAGTGTATCTGATAGTAAACCAAAGATCTGACATAAAAGCATTGTCACCTTTAAATATTGCAATGAAGTTTTCAATCCCTATAAATACCGGATTTTTTGCAATTCCATTCCATTTTGTAAGTGAATAGTACCCACTCATTGCAAATGGAATATACATCATTACACCTACCAGCACTAATGCAGGCAGAGTGTAAATAAAGTTTTCGATTTGTTCTTTTCGTTTTAGCTTTGAGTTATTCATGTACCCTCCTACGAAACTTTTACATTCCCTCGTGATGAATAGAGGATAACATGTATAGATTGCACAATAAATAGAAAATATTGACGCAATTACTCGAAAATATTGACATGGTAAATTTATATATTTGAAGTTAATATTGTAATGATGTATGATACAGCTATGAAAAAAGATAATATTACAATAAAAAATACCAAAAAAATAATCAAAGAGAAACTAGACAAAACGCCCCTATGGGTTACATTTATTTTCCTTACGGCTTTTTTCTTACTTTGTTTAACATTTGGTCTGTCATATTCTAATTATAGATGGAATAGAAACCGAACCATACGCGAGAATATCAAAGAAACAACAAGTCTTTTGGAATTAAAGATTGAAAATATGGAGGAATACTTAAACGAACTATCGGATTTTTGTGTTCTTCCGGTCAGAGATTCTTATCTGTACAGAGAAATCTTAAAAACTAAAAAACTTAACGTATCAGAGCTTGAGCGGATAATGAATACTTTAAGAGTATATTATTATACGCGAAATGATTTGATGGCTTATAATATATATCTTCTTAATCAGGATGTATGTATAGGGAGAAACTATGGCAATCAGCGCATGAAGATAACTGAGGCGAAAAGCATACGAAGCCTGGCTGAATATAAAAGCTGCGTCGAGTCTGGCATAGGATCTGCAATTACTTCATCTCAGGACAACTCACTTTTGACATTTTACCATACTATCATAAGGATACCCGACAGATATCCGGTCGCACTTGTTAAAATTGAGGTTGATGATACTGCTCTCACCTTAGGCCTTGCCGAAAAAAACATCGCTCTATACAAAGACGGAGGTACACTATTATTTACTAATGCCAACAGTGATCTTAAATATGGTCTTTCAAGGATAGGTCACATTCCTAATGTAGATAAAAACAATATTACCTCGATCAATGGAAAAAAATACCTGTTTTCAAGTGCTTCAAGTGAAAAATACGGTATAAGTCTTGTCGCATATACACCTATGGAAAATATTACAGATGATATCAAAAAAGATGGCCGATTTTCAGTTATGCAAGGACTGACCTTTTTATTGATCTCATTAATAATAACATATTTTATAATCAGATTTCTTACTGAACCTTTTAGTATACTTATCAGTAGTCATGAAAACTTTGGTGAAAATGAGTTTTCTAAGATAAATATTGGCAGAAGTTTAGAAGTTGCACGACTTTCAGAAAGCTTTAATCTGATGTCCGAGCGCATGGAAAAGCTTATCAACGAAAATCTCATAGCCAGCATAAATGAAAAATCCGCGCAGCTTTCAGCACTCGAAGCGCAGGTTAATCCACATTTCCTGTATAATACACTTCAAGCTATTGGCTCAGAGGCACTTATAAATGATCAGGATGTTATTTACGAGATGATCACTAAGCTTGCTCAAAACCTCAGATACTCTATCAAAGCGCCAAATCGGGTCAAACTTAGAGAGGAAATGATCTTTGCTCAAAACTACATCGATCTGCAGCAAGTCCGCATGGGTGACAGGCTGGTGGTTGAAAAAAACATTTCCGACGAATTATTGGATGTTGAAGTCCCTAAATGCTGCATCCAGCCTATAATTGAAAATTCAATTAAACATGGGATATCCGGTGAGCGCAGATCAATTAAAATTAAACTATCGGCTATGATTTATGAAGGACAATTCATAATACGTGTAAGTGATGATGGAATTGGAATGTCACCAAATACGCTTGCTGCACTACGCGCATCCTTTGATGACACAAGCTTTGGCAACCGCCAGGAAAGTATAGGACTTGCAAATCTATATTCCAGACTTAAAATAATGTATGGAGATGACGCAGGAATTGATATAAAAAGTATAGCAGGTGAAGGGACTACCGTGATCCTGATACTTTGCAGTCAGGAGGATGACAATGCATCAAGTGTTAATTGTTGATGATGAGAGACCGGTACAGATTGCTATAAAAAAGCTTGGAGAATGGGATCGCTTTAACATTGACAAAACCTATTACGCAGAAAACGGTCGTGAAGCTCTGATGATCATGAATGAAGTCCGTCCGGCAATCGTATTTGTAGATATCAACATGCCTATCATGTCGGGTATAGAATTGATGAAAAAAGCCGCCGAAACCAATGTAAATTGCCGTTTTATAGTTATAAGCGGATATGATGACTTTAGCTATGCCCAAAAATCAATCCGCTACGGCGCATCAGACTATTTATTAAAGCCCGTTGTTAAATCTGAGTTAAATGCTGCCATAGAAAGGGTAATGAAGGATTTATATCCAAATGAAGTATTTGATGCTGCAAACAGTTCTTCTGACTTTACAGCTGAGGAAGTTGCTGAAATCATAAAGACAACTATCGAAAACAACTATTCAGACAATATACGTTTGCAGGATTTTGCAGATAAGTATTTTTTTTCAAAGGAATATTTATCCCGCCTGTTTAAGTCGATCAACGGGATCGGTATATCAGAATATCTTACAGAAGTACGAATGAAGCGGGCCGGCGAGCTTTTGCGACAGCCGGATATAAAAATCACAGATATTGCACAGCGTGTAGGCTACCCGGACAAAAACTATTTTTCTAAAGCTTTTCACAGTTATTACAACATGACACCCAGTGCATATCGGAAAGAAATGATTTAATATAATTTTGAATTAAAGCCACACCGATTAATGGTGCGGCTTTATCTCCTTTTTACCTGTTGTTTCAATCTTAAATGTATTTTTATTAGCAGACAGCTTGATCTTACCGCCTTTTTTAAGCTTTCCAAAAAGGATTTCATCTACGAAAAGCGGTTTTATATCATTTCTTATGACACGGTCAACTTCACGAGCTCCAAACTCCTGACTTATTCCGCGGCTTTTGATCAGCTCTTTCGCTTTCTTATCAGCAGAAAAAGCTATAGACTTTACTGAAAGCTGTTCTTTAAGCTCATTGAGCTTTTTATTGACAACACGCTCTGCCATATCGTCATCCATGCTGTTAAACGTAACTATCTTATTCAGCCTGTTTCTAAATTCCGGCTGAAATACTCTCTTTACTTCCTCTGTAAGAGCACTGGTATCGCCTTTTACACTTATAAAGCCTATACCACTTTTGCCTATACGGTTTGCTCCTGCATTTGAAGTCATTATCACTACTACATTTCTAAAATCAGCTTTTCTTCCCTGATTGTCCGTAAGTGTGGCATAGTCCATGACCTGAAGCAGAATATTAAAAATATCCGGATGAGCCTTTTCTATCTCATCAAGAAGTAATACTGCCGAAGGTGTTTTTCTGATTGCTTCCGTCAGCAGTCCACCTTCCTCATATCCCACGTATCCTGCAGGGGAGCCTATAAGCTTTGCAACCGCATGCTTTTCGCCATATTCACTCATGTCAAAGCGTATAAGCTTTACACCTAATTCAGCAGAAAGCCTTTTTGCAATCTCTGTCTTACCTACTCCGGTAGGACCTACAAATAAAAGACTTGCAAGCGGCTTGTTCTCTTCTGCAAGACCAGCTTTAGAAAACTTAATGGCATTTACTACCTGACCAATTGCTTCATCCTGACCGTAGATTTTATCCTTAAGCCTTGATTCCAGTGTGAAAAGCCCGGAAACATCATCGCTTTCAACTGTTTCTATCGGTACTCTGCAGATTCTTGTAAGTATCTCATTGATTATATTCTTATCAACGCTCTGTGTTTTCTTATCTGATGGATGCAGTTTTCTATATGAACCTGCCTCATCCATAATATCAATTGCCTTATCCGGCAGGAAACGCTCATTGATGTACTTTGCACTCATTCTGACTATATATTCAGTCACACCTTTTGCGTACTTGACACCATGATATTTCTCATACTTCTTCTTAAGTCCGTCAAGGATCTTAATGCTTTCGTCCTCTGTTGGCTCGTTAATTTCTACATTCTGAAATCTTCTTACAAGACTTTTATTTTTTTCAAAGTACTTTTTATACTCTTCAAAAGTCGTTGCTCCGATAAATCTGATATGACCATCAGTGAGGTATGGCTTAAGCATATTTGAGGCATCAAAAGAGCCCTCTCCCACTGCGCCCGCGCCAGAAAGATTATGTATTTCATCTATATAGATAATAGGCTTTTCTTCCTTGCCTATCTCAGCAAGCACTTTTTTGAAGCGTTTTTCAAAATCACCTCTGTACTGCGTACCGGCAAGCATACCTCCAAGATCAAGTGAAAATACCTTTGCACCTTTTATGGCATCAGGAACTTCGTCTTTGCGCAGAAGCTCTACAAGACCATATGTAATGGCTGTTTTGCCCACGCCCGGCTCACCTATGTGAAGCGGATTATTTTTGTCCTTACGACAAAGAATCTGTATGGTTCTTTCAAGTTCTTCCTTTCGACCTATCAGCGGATTGACATCTTTTAGGGTATCATTAAGGCAGGGCGCAAAAATCTTTAAGTTTGCCGTATCCTCCTGCTCAATATCGGCTCCGGTACTTGCACTTCCGCCGTCCGTAGTCTCATCCTCTATATAGGACAGCTCCTCTAAAAGCTCTGCCTCATTCATTCCATCCTGTTCCATATAGTACACAGCATAGCTGTCATTCAGGTTCCATATCGCGTGTACTATGTGTCTCACATGGATTGCTGTGCAGCCGCTTGAATATGCACTCTGTCCGGCAAACGAAAGAAGCTGATTTGCGGAAAATGAAAGCTCTGGAGTTACATTTTCTTTTTTATCTACGTAAGTATCGACATATTCCAGAAGTTTCTTCCTTACACTCTGTACATCTCCACCGCACTCTTCATAAGCTATGACGAAAGTAGGATCATCAAGTATCATGTAAAGTAATAATTCCGGAGTTATATATTCATAATTTTTACTGCTTGCAAGTTCTACTGCATTTTGAAGAACAAGCATTGCGTCCTTAGAAAGATTCATTTAAGCCTCCTCAATACTCATTCTAAACGGAAATCCATCATTTTTTGCCCTGCTTAATGCTTTATTTACCTTTGTTGCCGCGATATCGTAAGGATACTTTCCGACTACCGCCTTGCCCTTCTTATGGACATTTAACATTATTGACTGAGCTGTAAGCTCATCCTTATTAAAAATATCGACAAGAACCTCTACTACAAACTCCATTGTGGTAAAGTCATCATTATACATAATTACATTAAACTGTCTGGGCTCTTTGGTTATACTTTTTGTACGCTCTTTTGTTGCGCTTTTTGTCGCCATTGCAATGCTCCTATCGTAGCTCTGGTTTATTATGTGACTAAGTCCGTTCGAGGCCGATCCCGTAATCTCGCTGCTTCGCAACTTCGAACGGTATCTGGCTCCTATCTGAAACAACGTTTTGTTTCCATAGACTATTGTAATTTATATTATCAGATTATACAAATTTAAAGATGAAAAGAAACCTGCCCGTATTGTGAGCAGGTTCCTTGCGTACAAGCATATGTTATTTTCTGATCTCCGGTATAAACTTCTCTCCTACCTTATCCTTAACAGCTTCTTTCAGGACCTCTTCATCAACTTCTTTGGATGTAGATATTTCTGCTACGATCTTCATCGTATTCTGCTCAGCATACTCAAGCCATGCTTCTGCAGACTCTACGCCTTCATTTTCTTTAAGTGTATCCTCTATGGCTTTCAGATCCGGGAATATAGTACCTGTAGGTGATTCCCAAAGTATTATCCTTCCGGAATTTTCAAGCAGATCAAGACTTCCATCCGGCAAGATCCTTGCCTCAAGTCCGGTATTGTAAAGTATTCCATCGCCATAAGGATATGTTACGCTGTCTTTAGCATTCTTAACTGGCGTATCCATTATGAAAAGTTCACCCCATGCACCAAATGGCTTCTTAAGATAACGCGCATCAAGTACGTAAACTTTGATCTTTTCGCCTTCATACTGCTTATCGATAAGCTCAAAGCCTGCAAGCTCATTCAGCTTTTCTCCCGTTACATAAGAGTGCTTAGGATAAAGATGCTCTGGAAGATGTCTCTCAAGTCTTCTCACTGATGGCTCTGTAAACATTGCAAGCATCACTGATTCCATAGCAGCCATAAAGATTTCAACCTGAGTCTTGTCGAAACGATTCTCCCAGTATCTCACTTCATATACATACCCCTGACCGATCTGGTGTATCATCAGATGGAACGGAAGTGAATCAAGCTGTACATGCTGAATCTCCGCAGGAGCATCACCTATTGTATCAACCTGAAGCAGGTCTCCCTGGTACTGAATGAAAAACTCGCCATAGTGAAGTGTATCAGCAAGTGACTTCATCGTATCCATGATCTGCGTACTCATACGCTTCAAAAGCTCCGGTACTGTTTCATGTGGTATTACATCATATCTGTAAAGATAATTCTTAAATACAGGTCCGCTTATCCTGTTCCAACGGCTGTCAACTCGTCCACTATGGATACTTGTAGCCACTACGTCTGTCTGATTTGTAAATATCTTTATGCAATACTGAAATGCTGTAAGGAAGAAGATATTCTCTGAAGCTCCGGTCTTTTTACAGAATCCAAGCACATTGTCTCTTGTAATTGAAGAAAATGGCTTACGGATAACAGCATTATGTCCGTGCTCAAGATCATACTCATCAACTCTTGTTAAGGCATTTCTCTTATATTTGTATCCTTCTGCAAGTTCCTTGAAGTAATGCTGATTCTTTGCGATTGTTCCGTTTTTAAACATTTCGTGCCAGTCAATAATATACTCATAGAATGTATACTCTTCCCTTGGCAGATTTTTACCGCAATAAATGTCATTGATATCATCAAACAACATGCGCATTGCCGTACCATCTCCAATTGCATGACAGATATCAAAAAGGAAATAATTTGCACTGTCTGTCTGATAAATAGCTGAATGGAAAAGGTCCTCGCCCTCCTGATAGTTAAAATATCTCAAAACCTTTTTCTTCTCAGATTCCCAGCCCTTATCAGAAATGGTTATGATCGGAATCTCGATGTGTCTTTCATCATCTCTGAAATTCTGCAAGATGCCGTCCTTACCAGGCTGAATTATACATTTGAGCTCAGGATGCACTTCAAAAACCTGCTCAGCGGCATATTTAAGCCTTCTGAGATCGACATTATTTCCAATCTTGAAAAGGAAAGGCATGTTTCCGGTCGAATTTCCTCTGATCATATATGCAAAATACAGCTGCAGTGATATCAAGTCGTATACTTCTCGCTTTGAATAATCGACAGGTGTTGTATTTTCCTTCTCCCAATAAAGTGCCTCAAGCTTACGAACTGTAGCATTATCCATGAGCTCAGCAAGTGTAAGCTGGAAATTCATCTTATCAAACAAGTCTGACAGGAGCATGACCGAACCCATTGAATCAAGGCCACATTCAAAAAGATTCATATCAATGCCGAATTTTCTATGTCCAATAGCTGAAGCAACGCAGTCATATATTGTCTGTTGAAGATCAGACTCCGGAAGATGCATCTTCTGAAGAGTTTCTTTCTCATTTTCTCTTTCTTCAAAATACTTTATACGACTTATCTTATTTGACGATGTCTTTGGAAACGGCTTCTGACGCATACGAACCTGCATGATTCGCTGATAGCTTGCAAGTCCTTCATTTATCTTCTTGATTTCCTTATTAAGCGCTTTGTTGATGTCTTTTATTCCTCTCTCCCTAGCCCATGGGAAATTTGGATAAATCTCGGCTGCGATTATGTCTCCGCTTCCGTAAACTACGATTTCCTGCACAAGCTGCACACCTGCAAACATGTTCTCAATAGATTCAGGCGCTACATTTTCGCCATTTGACAGAATGATGAGATTCTTTTTTCGACCTGTGAGGAAAAGGAATCCTTCGTCATCGATATAGCCAAGGTCTCCTGTATGAAGCCAGCCATCTTCATCAAGTGTATTCTTTGTCTCTTCCGGATCGTTATAGTATCCCATCATTACAGAAGGGCTCTTTGCAAGTATCTCTCCATCAACTATTTTTACTTCGCAGCGGTCAACCGGCTTTCCTATTGAAGCAGCCTTATCCGGACGGTCATAGTCAGGTACAGAAATCTTTGGTGAACATTCGCTCATACCATAGCCCTGTCCAATCTCTATACCGCGCTTTCTAAATTCTTCAGCGAGCTCCGGTGGGAGATATCCTCCACCGGATGTAATACGTACAAGCTTTTCACCAAGCACACTCTTTACGATTTCTTCACTTGGTCTGTCTGGATCCTGCTCTTCTGCAAGCTTTATACGATTCATCAAAGCCTTTGAAATTGCAGGAACGGCACACATACGAACAGGATTAAAAAGTGTAAGGTGCTTTACTATCAGCTTAAGATCCCCGTTAAGGCAGATAGTCCAACCATGTTTTAATGCGAGAAATACATCACTATTAAGACAAAAAACGTGATGAAGCGGAAGCACTGAAAGAATATTATTTGGAGCATAGGCATCAAGTCCTTTGCCTATGGTATCGTCAGAACAAAATGTATTATCTATAAGGTTTAAGTGTGAAAGCATTACACCTTTACTCTTACCTGTAGTACCTGAAGTAAAGAGAATCATAGCAAGTGATTTTTCATCTATCTCAGACTCACACTTCTTCCCCATGTAATCAGCGTAAATGTCGCCAAGACTCGCATAGTGTCCTCTATCTGCCTGAAGCATAAATGTCAACTTTACTCCGGCTTTTTCGCATGCTGTAAGCACAAGATCTGCATGCTCTGTATCATAAAAAACAGCATCTACATCAGCCCTTTTAAGTGTATCTGTAAGCTGCTCTATACCAAGCTGTACATCCAATGGAACTGTGACATTGCCACTGATCATAGCACCGAAAATTGCCGTTAAAAAAGCCTGACTTGGCGCACCGAAAGCTGCGATATGAAGCTGATGACCTTCTTTTTCAGCCTCATTCTCAGCCCATGCGCCTACCGCTTCACAGCCAGCGATAAAGTCAGGATAAGTAGTATCATATATACTATTGTCGTATTCAAAACGTAAAAATGTGCGGTCGGCATATTCCTGTCCCGCATTTCTCAGTAAGTCCCTCATTGTTCTAGTGTTTTCAAGATTCATGATTTTCCCTTAGCTCCTTTATAAATAATCAAATTAAATGCCTTAGATAATAAAACCCGGTTTATACTCCTCTAAATTTGTCCGGGTTTTAATACATTTCAATTTTCTACAGTATAGTTTTGAAGAGTTGTATTGTCAACGCATTTAGGAGATATGTCTATTTTAATGAACACATTGAGGTAAAGTGTCTCAGATATTGTCGCATTTATTCTTAAAACTTTTGTATATTATTTTTTCATTTCAATGCATCAACTTATAATATTTAAAAACAATTTTGCCGATATATATGATGTAAGTATTAATGGGGTTTTCACAATATAGGAGTTAATTACATGCCGCAGGGAATGTCCGTTCAACATAATATGGTTGCAACGAATGCAAAACGCATGCATGGGATTACTGCGGCTTCTTTAGCAAAATCAAGCGAGAAACTTGCTTCAGGATATAGGATTAACCGGGCTGCCGATGATGCTGCAGGACTTGCCATTTCTGAAAAAATGCGCCGGCAGATCCGCGGTCTGACACAGGCCACAAAAAACGTTAAAGATGGAATAGGATACTGTGATGTTGCCGACGGCGCGCTTGAAGAAGTGACATCTATGCTTCAAAACATGAATAGATTAGCTGTAAAAGCTGCAAATGATACTCTTACTAATAGTGACAGGAAGTACATAGATGATTACGTTCAGCAAATGAAAACTGAGATTTCGAGAATTTTTGAAACAACTTCCTTTAATGATATAAAAATATGGGAAAGAGATTCCGTTAAAATTCCATCAACACCCGGTACTCCTGTAGATAATACAAATGTAAGTATTATCTCAACGTCCACCGAAAATACTATTACATCAGCTAATAAAGGGTATATTCCTGACGGAGATTATCTTATATCTGCAACCAGTGCAGGAATGGTAGTAAGTTGGAAGGGATATGACGGTTACAGTTATTCAAGTTCTCTAATCCCAATTGACTATTCATCTGGAATACATTCATTTCAATTAAAGGATTATATTCCTAGTAATATGACGGGAAATAATTTTAATTTTACTTATAAAATAGATGATGGTGCTACTGAAGATGATGTAGTAAATGCATTGAATGGATTGGCTGTAAATAATATTGAAAAAGCAAGTGAGTCCGGTAAACAGTATTATGAATATCATGCTTCCGGAACGAGTGATGTCTATTGGGCATATGCTACAGTAACATACGAGGCATTAATAGCATCGGTTTTTTATGAAAATAATTACGCTTCAGTTTTTTCCATGCTTCAACACGGAGATAATAGAGAATATTCAATTGATGCTCAAGGAAATCAGACGATTACCGGATTAAAATACTATGTAGATGGATTAGGTCCGGTTACAGCAGTTCCTAATACTCTAAGAGGAAACGGAAAGACCATAAACCTAAATGGATCTGTATCAATAAATGAAGTCAAAGAAATGTGGGATTATATTTGTTTAACATGCAATCTTACCGATCAAGCTAATCAAAGTTTCATGTTGGATTTTGAATTATATGTTGATGGAGGATGGACAAAATATAACGGAAACACATCCAATTCCCCAATAGGTTTAGTTGGCACTTCAATCGCATGGGATGCTCATTCTGGCACTACCGGAAGTGATCATCTTGAGTATTTATGGAATCAATGCAGACAGGGATTTAAAAATTTTCAAGGCATAGGAATAAGCTTAGAAAGCGAAGGAAAAAAGTATAAAAGCGAATCAAAAGGAAAACAATATGATCCCGATTCCGGATCAGGAGATCCGGCTAGTGTCAAAAAAAGTCGCTGTATGATGATACAAGCAGGTTCAGAAAGTTCAGAAGCTGATAGAATTTGGATAGATTATAAAATACTTAGTCTTTCTGTTATCGGAATGGAAGGTGTTTCCACTGATACTGCAACTTCAGCAAGAAAGGCAATTGATGAAGTAAAAAACGCTATCAAAGTTGTATCCGAACAACGTGCTTTATTTGGATCATATGCAAATCGTCTTGAGCATACAGAATTGTTTTTAGGAAATACCATAAAAAACACTTCATCATCAGAGACTCAAATTCGCGATACTGACATCCCAAGTGAAATGGTACGTTTTTCCTGCTTGAAAATATTATCGCAATCCGGCAATTCAATGCTTGCACAAGCAAGTAAATATAATGAAGGTATATTACAGCTTTTATCTAATAGTTCAAAATAATAAATGTAATATATTATAGTCAAAACGACAAAAAGTCTCGTACCTACATAATCGAATAGGTACGAGACTTTTTAATCATAAATTGTGTACTTCTCTATAGAAATCGATTGCAGCCTGGTGTTCTTTACATAGAATATTATACACTTCATCTATCGGGAAAAATTCTCCTTTTTTTATTTTATGATCCTGCTCATTTTTAGGCACATGACCTTTATAAGATTCCTTATATATTGCAACAAAAATTTCTGTGTAGTATCCTTTCCAGCGATATTCCCCTTTAGAGCCATGCAAACCACAATTTCCAAGATCATCTTTCAACCGTATATAATTTCCTGCCAAAAGCATACTTGCTTTATCAACAACTATATAAGCTTCTTCTTTAGCTTCTTTGTATGCCGTTATATGATGCTTTTCTTCTCTTGTTTTATGATGTCTATGCTTATCCTTATTCCATGCACCTCCAGGAACAGTATAGTATAAGTCGGTGCCCATACAGCATACTTCTTTTTTATGTTTTGATATAAAAACCTTAAGAATTCCATCATCTACATGAAATATCAGCACTTCTGATCTGCATTTCAGATAACGATCTTCGTGTCCTTTAACCTTGCAGACAAAAATGCACTCCTTATGATTTCTCCTGTATACATGGTCAACTTGTATTATAGTATTTTCCATTTCTTTTACTCCAAATAGCCTTCAAAGAACTCTATACTTAGTGCTTGATATATTAAAAAACTATTCTTGCAATTTGCAGATATTCTTTATTAATATATCAAGCCTTCTTAAATCTACATTGTGATTATAATATTCTTCAGAATCACCAAGTTTCAAGATATCCTTATGTCTATGCTTAGACCAATGCACATGTACATTGCTGTATTTATAAATCCGGTGTCTTTCTCCTTTAACAATCAAAAAAACTCCATCTGAAGCTAATACTAAATCATAATCATGCCCATGTCTTTTTTTCTCATTAATGACTGCCAAGATTTTATTGGCTATATCTGAATAAACTAAATTCTTACGCTCAAGATATTGTCTAAAGCCTGTATATTCAGGAAGCAATATTTCTACATCATGATTGGATCTCCTCACAATTTCCGAGGCTGCTTCACTAACCAGTGACTGCATTTGTCGAATAATAGATTCTGATGAGTTTGGTTCATTTATTGAATCTGATTTCTCCATTGAACCTATTTTTTCTTCAACCTCAATAGAGCTTCTTTCAAAATCAACAATACCCTTAGATGTATACTTTACAAATTCATCATATATCGTTCTAATGCTTAATGATTTTGAATGATCAAGTTGTTCGCTATTGATAGTATCCTCTATAACTCTATGTACATCCTTAAACTCCTTTTCCATACTCGGTAAAAAATGATATTCTTCTATAAGATGTACTACCATTCTTGCTAAAAAGCTATCCTGTAATGAATAAAATGTCATATAAACACATCCGATGTCTTCATTTGGAATTCTGATTATGCTTTCAAGAAATGCTGTTAATGATACTTTATTATCATTTAGAATATTCTTATCCTCAAGCTCTCTCTGAATAATGTCCATCTTACGGCTATCTCTAAGCGTTTTAGCATCTAACTGAGTTATGACATTACATATTGCAATAATTGGCTCATCCTGGTATACTCCCTGACGGATTTCTTCGATAAGCATGTGGAAATTATCTACACTGTCAATTTTATTATTCAGTTTTTCCACAAAAGCAGATAACATTATCTTTAATTGATTTTGCTGATAAGTTAACACAGCAATACGCTGATGTAAGCTTTTTAGAAATTTCTCGTCAAATGCTACTCTATTATACAAATGCGAAATAACCTGAGTCATATATGCATTGAGCTTATCATGATTTCGTCTAATCTCTTCTTGAGTTATTTCATTTTTGCCAGAGACAGTTTTAATCATTCTCTGAAACCAATCCTGCCTTTTTAATGAGGACATCTTATACTCATTCTTATTAAGCAATGACGTCATTTCTGCTATAATTTTTTTTACTTCGTATTGTGGCTGTTCGGCATAGTAGTCAATCCACTCGCTATTCATAGTATCCTCCTATTCTATTGATCTTAATTGTTGTTTGAGCTGTTTGTCTATCTCCTTTCCCTTTATAAATTCATTTTCACAAGCCATGTCTATTATTCTCATATGAGATACAAATTCTTCATAGAAGCTATTTGATGATTCCACTATACTATCCAACATATCCCTATAGATATGTTCTAAATTTGTATAATAACGTGCTTCATTTAGTATTGCTTTATACTTTCCACGTCCAAAACATGGTGCAACAAAATCGTTTACTGATTTATTTACAAAATATGCAATAGGTATCGTAATCAATGTTGAAGCTCCCGCAACAGTTATTGTGGCTGAAATTGGAATCATTATTCCAGCTGAAACACCTGCCGTTATGCCTGACTCTCCTCCTGCTTTTAGCACTTCTTCCAGATACTTGTCCTTAGAAATTTTTCCTTGCTTAAATGATTTGTATAATCCAAAGGATTCTACTCCCATCCCAACAACTGCACCTACTGCACCAGATTGCAACATTGTCATTGAAACGTTTTCAAGATTATATGAAGTATATGCTTTTCCGTCTTTTATTTGCTGCATCCTTTTATCTGTATTTTTCTTTATAGCTTTTTTGTCTAAAAAAGATTCTGTATCATATCCATTCTTTTTTACAACGTCAACCTTCTCTTTGTTAGTAACAACGGTTACATCTTTTGGAGTATTCTTCAAATCGGGATTCGTTTTACTTAAATAGGCCTTCATTTGATACTCTTTTTCCTGTCCAGTGATTAAGTTTCTTCGTGTAACATCAGTTCCTGGTCTATTTGGACTGTCGCCTGCACTATAAGTATTAGGTATATTCTCTATTTTTCCTCTCATAGCTCTCATACAATCCCACTCATAGCCTTTTCCCTGCAGCTGCAACCGCATCCATTTTTCTTTCCCTTCTCCTCCTAAAATATATTTTTTCATTGTATCTGCAGAATCAAATATTCCTGAGTTTTTATAATTTCTTTTCATCCATCTCCAAAACTCAACATTATCAGTTAAAGCATTGCTATAATGTGCAGAAACAACAGCATCACCAATATTTTGAACTGTACGTTCTTTAATTAAATTATTGGTCTCTGAAACAAATGAAATCACATCATTTTCCGACATAAAAGAATTTTTATTGCCCATAATAGATGATACCTCCAAAAATTTTGTTTACATAACAAGAGTTACCTATTATTCAATATATGATCAATAATTAAAAATATTCAGACTTTAGGCAGTTCGTATTCATTCATAAGAAATTATGTATCTTCAGAGTATAAAGTAATTCGCTCTCCCTGCCCTCTCAGCCACATATCTACTCCATCACCGAAAACTTCCGCACTTACTGTATATACGCCATCTTCTTCGCTGATTATCTGTGCTGTCGGGAGCCTATCTAATACAGCATCTATATCAAGTCCACTGTATTTGAATGTGATCTTTCTCAGCTTTCCGCCGTACATGAACTGTATGCGTTTCCGAAATTCACCCTCTTCAAATCTGCTGCTGTATGGGATATGAAATCTCTCATCTAATACTTTTAAGGACTTAATCCTGTCTATGCGGTATATTGTCGGGAAGGAATCATTTATCACATCAAAATTCTGTCTAACTTCCGCATCATCTATAAATGCTGTGAGATAAAAATAGTATTCCGAAAACATAATAGCCACAGGCTTTAATTTGCGGGTTACTTTCTTTTTATCCTTAAGTCTTTGATATTCGATTTCTATATAGCGGGTTTCTCTGATTGCCTGTCCGATATCCCACATTTTATCTATAAACTTTGTTTTATGACGGAGCTCCACATAGTGAAACTCTTCATTTTTAATCAGATTCTTAACCAACTTCTGATTATTCTTTGGAACACAGCAGGAGATAAGCTTATCGAGCATTGATACCATTTCTTTTTTTGTAAATGCCCTGCTGTCTAGCAATATCTTACAGAGTGCAAGTACTTCACTATTTGTAAGGCGGAGCTTATAAATAGCTTCCAGCCTATATCCCTTAACATTTCTATCGTAAACAATAGTATTTGCTATACCTGTTCTTTTTGCATCTGTATCAAGGAAGTTTCTTATATCATCTATATCACGCTGGATACTTCTTTCATTGACACCGTATCGCTGAGATTCTTCAGCTTTATTTATAATGTAGCCATCTGAAAGCTTTGAATAAAGCTGCAATATACGTTGAATTTTGTCACCTTTATTATTTAACTCTTCCATGAGAATCTCCATTTTTTGATTATTTTGCCTACATTATATCAATTTGCATAGACATTATATGTCTTTATCATAAACGTAATTATAAAGAATTTGTAAATTTTGCACACATACTACAGCCATTCTTTTTATATATCGGTTAATGTTCACATAATAATTATACCAAGCCACGATATTTTGACATAAAAAAACAATTATGACTGACAATTAAATTTATCAATCATAATTGTTTTTAGCTAATCATTCTATATAACCAAGCACAATCAATGTCTTTATCACATTCGGAATGCTTTATTCATTTTATCTATGTATTCAAGATTTGAAATAACTTTTGTTGCTAAAAACTTATCCATAGATATTTCTTCATCATGAATCAATTCTTAGAACCATTCATCTCATCAGCCATAGCCTTGATTTTCTCAACCGGCTCAGATACAGCATACGATATTTCTTCAATTGAAAGTTTTCCTGCACTCAAAAGATTTTTAATAGTCTCGTTCACTTTTTTCTTGGCTTCTTCACTTTCCTTTTTAGCTTCTTCAGCTCTTTTATTGGCCTCAGCAGTAGCTATCTGCGCAACACTCTGAGCATACTCTTCAACAGCTTTACACATCTTATTAAAACCTCCCTTCGTCTTCTTGAAATAGTTTATCGAATCACTTATCGCCGGAAACTTCTCATTATAAAATGCATCCCTTCGCAGCATAAGCTTCATAAGTTCTGATTTATCAGTCCCATCATTTACACACGTATTAGCAAAGTATATATCTTCTCCATCATTTACCGGAACATACCTTCCATCTTTAAGCCTCATGCATCTTGTCACATGTGTTATTGTCTGTCCGTTATTTAGAGCATCATACTCTGTCAGATATATTATCTTCACATCTGGAATATTATCAAAATCTGTTCCTTTTGGTGTAAGATTTGCTGTCATTGTGCTTGCATGAAACCTTACACGACCTATATCATCATTACTGTCATCTTTCTGCATTTCTATATTACAGTATGATCCATCTTGCAAAATACAAAACGCATCTATTATGATTTCCCTATGCAAACTTGTAATAGTGTATTGTGCATCGGAACGAATCACTATCAACTCCGGCATATCCAATAAAGTCCTCAATATCTCCTGACAGACCTTTTTGTTTTTTGCCATCAACCTAAACAATGTATCATCAATTATTCTCAGATTCTTTGCTGTCTCTCTGGCAGCCTTGGAATACTGTTTTAGTTCAAAATCCATCAACTAAAAAACCTTTCTAGTGGAAATATTATACCACACAAATATTAACTGGGGTACGCCATTATCAGATAGACTATCTGAAGCGTTAAGAATATCTTTTGCAAAAGATTTTCCTAGTATACAGGATTTCGATTACTTTGTAAAGGTTCTATTTTTATCTTATTATTCTACATTATCACTAAGTATCTCAACCATTTCATCATAATTATGCATATCATCAGGATATTTACTTTGGTCGAGATCATATAATTCTGCTACTTTTGCGTTAAACTGTTCTTCTGATACTGTTTCGCCCTCCCATTCGTATGTAAGGGTATAAGGGTATTCATCATCATTAGCCAGTTTCTCTCTATCTTCTTCACTAAGATAAGAAAGACCTTCGCCTATTTCGGTAAATGTACCATTTTCCAGTTTTGTAATGGTCAAAGGATAGTAATCCATATGACCTGTGTTTGTATAGATCAAACCGCTCTTTTCGATATACTGTGAGCCCAGTCTTGATAAATGCTGTTCGACAACTTTTCCGTCATGATACGTTGCAACAATCTGGCCGCCCGCTTCTACATCTGTGTCTATAAAAAGCTCAGGTATATCGTCATCATCTAAATAGATTAACGAAAATTTAAATCCGATGTCACTCTCCCTGCATGCATCCATATCATCATCTGTAGATAGATAATCTAAATATGCACTTCTCCAATCCTCATTATTATCCGCCTCTTCTGCCACTTCTGTAACTTCTTCGGTACTACTGAATTCTAATGTATCTTCTGCTGTTTCTTCCGGTTTATCACTACTTGATGCAAGAAAAATAGAAGTTGGTCCATCTGCTCCACCAATTATACTTACAGAATCAGCCCTCTTGCATCCTGTCACACTCATTAAAACTAATGAACACATTACAATAACTAAACTCTTTTTCATTTTTTTATCCTCCCTAACCTTAAAGATCAAATATACTCATCTGCTTATACTTTTCCGGCAGCTCCTGCATAAACCTGAAACATTCATCCGGAGATGACAAAATTCCATTATCATTACAAATGCTCTGGAACAACTCCCTTAATCTTTCTGCGTTCGGGCTTGGCAATTCATAGGCATTGCCATACCGTTTGATATACCGCTCTTTCATTCCCGGAAAATGCCTGTCAAGTGCTGCATAATAATATTCTCGATCACCTTCACGAAGTGTCAGCCCCATGCCAAAATCGATAACTCCCATCACACCAACCCTGACACATTCATTTAGGATTGCCATAATATTATCCTCTGTGTCATTGATAAACGGAAGAATTGGTGTAAGCCATACAACTGTAGGTATTCCTTTTTCCTGCATTTTCTCAAGTATCTCGATACGGCGCTTTGTATTACATACGTTTGGCTCCAATATGCGACACAGATCATCATCATAGGTCGTAAGTGTTATCTGTACTACGCATTTTGCAGATTGATTAATCTCAGACAACAGATCGATATCTCGCAGGATACGGTCAGATTTTGTCTGCACAGCAGCACCAAATCCATTTTCCAGAATAATCTCTAAACATCGTCTTGTCAGCCGCAATTCCTCTTCACAGTGCATATATGGATCCGACATAGCGCCTGTTCCGATCATACATTTTTTTCTTTTAGACTTCAGTGCCTTTTCTAAAAGCTCCGGTGCATTCTGCTTTACTTCAATATCTTCAAAAGGATGCGTAAAATGATAGCACCTGCTCCTACTGTCACAGTATATGCACCCATGAGTACATCCCCTATAAATGTTCATTCCGAAGCATCCGCCACTTCTTGACAGAATCCCCTTTGCATCAACAAAATGCATATTGACGGCTCCCCCTTGCATTTACTTTTTTAACCCGTATTCAATCATAATAATTATATTCTTGCCGCACACTTAGGACAATAAGCAAATTTGATTCATCGATCAAACAACTGTATTCTCAAAGGCACAGTATACATATTTCTTTTGTATTTACAATGCCGTTCTTACATAATAATATTTTTATAGACACATTTTCATTTTTTATGAAGGGGGTATTCAATGATCATATCTAATAAAAAGCTTATGTGTGCAATTCTGACACTGTGCTGTATATTCTCGTCTGTTACATCTACTTATGCTGCGACTCCATACGCTCATGACCCAATGCAGAACCCAAAAGCAGCAAGAGATATCATCGTCAATCCGAATGCTGTCTATGGGTATTCTCCAAATCCGTCATCCGAGCGACTCAAGGACTACATTTCATATGATTGGTCTGATGCTGCGCTGGTCAGTGAATTCAGAGCAGAAAGAGAAGCATATCATCAAAGCATTGCTGAATTATACACACTTTTGATCTCAATGAGAGCTGCCGGTTATAGTACAGAAGATATTGCACGAACAATCTGCGAACGAAGAAATATCCTCAGATTGGAAGCCTACAAGGATAACCCAGATGGACTGGCAAAAGTAAAGAAAAGCAACCTAGAAACCTACGGAAATGAAAATGGCGGCACACCGGATTTCTTTTACAATAAATATGGTTCATGGGAAAAAGTTATAGAAAAAGCACTTTCTGCAAATGCCGGTGCAGATGCATGTCTGGGTCTTTATGATGAATACTATGACACCTACATTGCAAATGGCTTATATACTGTTAAAAAAGGCGACAATCTCAGCAGTATAGCCGCTTCTGAGCTGGGCGACAGGGAACTTTGGGTAGTAATATACGACATAAACAGAGACAAGATCAGCAATCCAAGTCTTATTTATCCAAGTCAACAATTAATGCTCGTCAGGTAGAGGTGAACTACTCCGACCTACGGCTAATGCCTAAGGGGTCGGAGCTTCTTGCTTCTACCACTACTGCGTTGGCTACGATAATACGTAACACAACGTCTTACACAGTGTCCACAAGCGTATAAGTTCGGGCTAATTCCATCCCTACTATATATTTAGTTTTATGCTACCTCAATGAGTAGTCTCATTCCTTCGCGCATGATGTTTATGGCTGCGTTTTGGTCACGACTCATTGTAAGTCCGCAATCACATTTCATTGTACGAATAGTCAGCTCCTTCATTTCAGGATGCCTTTTTCCGCAACAGTGGCAAACTTGTGATGATGGAAACCACTTATCTACCTTGATAAGATACTTATTTCTGTCAGCAAGTTTATACTCAAGCATATTTAGAAATATCCCATATCCGTTATCAAGAGTGGCTTTACCGTTGCCAAAACCTTTATTAGACATAGCTTTCATGTTTAGTGACTCTACACATACAACATCATACTGATTGGCTATCTCAGTTGATATTTTATGAAGATTGTCAAGTCTCTGATTTGCAATATGTCGGTGTATCTTATTTACCTTTTTAAGCTGTTTGAAATAGTTGTTGGATTTATTTTCATTCTTTTTAGATCCTTTCATCCTTGAAAGTTTCCGCTGTTCTTTTGCAAGTTTGCTGTGGCTCTCACGATAGTATTTGTGATTAGTTCCTACATT
>JQKK01000023.1 GCA_000746015.1 Lachnospiraceae bacterium MA2020
AGGATATACAATGTATATACAGAGGAGGAAATTATTATGCAAGCTCAAGTTAAAATGTGGGGAAATAGTCAGGGAATCAGACTACCTAAAGATATACTCCAAGAAGCATCTATTTCCGTTAATGATGTTCTCGATGTAAAAGTATCTAACGGCATGATAACGCTTGTTAAGCCGTTTAGGCATAAAACACTAGAAGAACGAGCAGCTGAATATGACGGTAAATTAAATTTGGATGGTGAATTTGACTGGGGTGAACCGACAGGAAGAGAGATTTGAATGCCCTATTTTTGAAGAAGGCGAGGCAGGACCTCTACACATACATATCAAGGCTGAAAAGACTGAAGGCTATGTGCAATGCGAAAAAATCACACTTCTTGATGGGATATTCAAAGATAGATAGGATACATTATCCTGACATAATGAATATCACAGATGCCATTCAAGGAATCTTCGATTATATATAAGTACAGTACTTTTTAATATTTTGTGCTAATATAAACTATGTAAAAATAACAGCTACTAAGGAGAGTATGAGGAATGGGTAAATCACTCAAAGCAAGATTATTGATTTTATTGGGTATGGGAATTTTAGTAACATCAGGATGTTCAAAAAGTGATATTTATAATGAAGATGCTGTAAAAAGTTCTTTAGCTACAGAAACAATAGTTACTGAAGTCGCATCGTACGAAGCTGCAAGTACAGAATCAGAAACTACTGAAAGTCCTTCATCCGAAGTCACAGAAACAGAAGTATTTTCAATAGAAGAAACTAGTTCAGAAGAGAGCCTTGAGGAAGAGATTTCTACTGAAGCTACTGAGGAAAATCTATCTGATTCCTCTGATGCTGACAACAAAATAATTAGTATGGATCATTCCTGGAAATATGCCGATTTTTCAAAGATCAATGATGGAACTGCCACACTTTATTATGCTGATCCACCAATAGCTAAAGGTATCACCATATGTATAAATGCAGGTCATGGAACTAAAGGAGGAACAGATGTTAAAACACAGTGTCATCCTGATGGTTCTGCTAAAGTAACAGGTGGATCAACAGCTGAAGGAAGCACTATGGCTACTGCAGTATCTACCGGTACAACTATGCTTGATGGAACACCAGAAGCTACTGTAACGCTTAAAGCATCACTTGCCGCCAAGAAGGCGCTTCTAGAAGCAGGTTACAATGTTTTGATGATAAGGGAAAGCGATGATGTTCAGCTGGATAATATAGCCAGGACTGTAATTGCCAACAATATTGCTGATTGTCATATTGCAATACATTATGATTCATCCGAAAATAATAAGGGAGTATTTTTCTGTGGTGTTCCTGACAATAAAGCTTATCGAAGTATGGAACCGGTAGCAACACACTGGCAAGATCATGAAAGATTGGGAAAATGCTTAATTGACGGACTTAGATCTAATAGCTTAAAAATAAATGGAAACGGAGAAATCCCAATAGATCTGACGCAGACATCTTACTCAACAATTCCTTCTATAGATTTGGAAATCGGTGATAGAGCCTCTGATTATTCTGATGCTACTTTATCTACTACCAGTGCAGGTATTGTTGACGGTATTAATGCTTTCTTTCAATAATTACTCACAAAAAATGTCGTCCTCACCGTGAGGACGACATCTTCATGTATCTATTTTCTAATTTATCGAGGATTTCAAGGTATTTAGTTCTCTCTAATACAGACTCTTCCTTTTCCTCAAATCTATGGCATTCATCATCAATCTCAGTCTTTACATCATCTTTCAAAGCACGCTCAGCATAAGTATATACTGCGTTATTTTCCTTTTCGGTATGTGCTTCGAGCAAATTAGCATATGCCATTGCTGACGTAATTATATCCAGCTTATGATCTGTTATTTGATTTTCCTTATACTGATTCAATGCAGTTTCCAATGCCATTACATAGCTTCGGCCAAGATTATGTTCAACAAGCATACCATGTGTTATAAGGTTATCTGCAACTTTTCCTAACTTCATAACCATTTCTGGAAATAAGAACTTCTCTTCTTTTCCATGGTGATACGCATCAGCATAATTACGGATAAAGTCTATGACATCTCTAAAGTCAGTATCACAAACTTCCTGTCCTTCTAAAATACCAATACACATTTTACGGACTACTTTCAGCATGCGGCAAATATTAGCATGCTCTTCTACCATTATTTCTATACTATACATATTATTCACCACATTTCACTATTTTCCATGTCATAGGTTCACTATATGATATGGTAAGTCCACTATCCTCAAGCATTCCCTCCATTACAGTAGTACGAAGCTTATAATAATTGGCAACATTACCACCAGCACTATTCCAAAATGTCTTATGAATATCCTCACGCTGCTTCCAGCTATACGAATTTTCGTCACTTATGATTTGCTCATTAACTCTGTCACATGGCATTCCATTTAGGAAAAAGTCGTCAAATTTTTTATATGCTTCTTCAGGTGTAGCTCCTGCCTTAACCTTATTTTTATGCCCAAGTTCTCTAGCCACAGACTCTAACTGCTCTATATATTCCGGAGATTCCTTAAGAACTCTGGTCACAAGCAAAGCATATCTTTCTTCCGCATTATATATTCTTCCTTGAAGCCATGTATGTATATTTTCTTCGTCAATCACGGACTCCAATGGCGGCAAACTACCAAACACATAGTTTGATTTCTCATAATCCGTGATCCATCCGTTTTTTACTGCAAGCTCTGCTATATTATTTGTTAATTCTTCCTGCAAGGCAATCTTGCCATAAAGCCAGAAATGAATAGGTCCTAAAAAACTGCTCATTATTACCACCAATTTCCTTTTCTATTTAATTCGACTTTATACTTATAGCACAAGATTGTTTGAAATTGCGGTATCATATGTTACGTTGATTTATTCTATATTCATATACTCTATCCCTATCTCTTTCAAATTAATTAATCACTATAATAAAACTTTTCTTCATTTTCGTCCTCACCGTGAGGATATTAATAATTCTAAGCCCACTTTTATATTATAGAATGTTGATACAATTTTAGTACATAATTTCAGGAATATTCACATTGACAAGCTAGCCTCAGCTAACTATAATGTTAGTCGCAGCTAACTTGTATTTTGTCAGTTAGCCAATGGTAATATTTGTATCAATATATCTTAGTGCGAAGGGAGAGCATTATGAAAAAGAGCATTGCATTATTACTAACATTATCCTTGACTGCATCACTTTATGGATGTGGTTCTACAAGCAGCAATCAGCAGCATGCCAAAGCAGCAAATGTAACTTCAACAGAAAGCAGCACTTTAGTTGAAGACGCTAGCAATTCCAATTCTGGCCTTTCATCGTTGGAGGGAACATATATTGAGTTGTTTCCTGAATTTATGAGAGAAGAGTACAAAGACTGGTGGGTTGAGTGCATAAAAGCATATGAAACAGACGATGAAACTATTGAGAATTACTATAAGATGCTTACAGAAACATATATAGGAAAAATAACCGGACAAAAAGCTGTTGATACATATTCTCAGGATTCTTATTTGTTTGATTGTTATTTTGAGAATGACCTAAAAACCATCACAATAAACGGGAACACCATTTCCGGCAAGGATGCTAACGGGAAAGAAATCTTTAGCCACAGCTATACCTACCTCGAAGATATAAATGGCCTTCATGGTGATTCAGTAATGGACAACTACTTCCATGTATATGAAACCAAGGATGAGGGTGCTGGTCAGTTTAAATATTTCGTATTTACAGATGATACTCCTTCCGGTGAATATCACATTGAATTTAGATATGGTGAAAATCTTGATGATCTGGGTACCTTTATTGATGGAGACTATGCATACTGGATGGCTTCCGGAATACCACAAGATTACGATGAAGAACTTATTCATAACTGCATAAAATTATTCGTTGATGAAAATGTCGGTGGTAAATAAGCTTTTCACAATTCGCAAATAAAAAAGATAGTGTCGTCCTCACGGTGAGGACGACACTTTTTCATCACTATGGTTTAGAAGTTATTTGTGTAATCTTTAACCTAATCCTACATCCAAAGCCATCATTAGTATAAATCCCAGTGCAAAGGAGATTGTTCCGATATTCGAATGTTCACCCTCCGACATCTCCGGGATAAGTTCCTCTACTACAACGTATATCATGGCTCCTGCTGCAAAACTCAATAGATATGGCATCATTGGAATAAAAAATCCTGACGCAGCAATAACCAAAAGTGCACCTATGGGTTCAACAATTCCAGACAAAACACCATAAAGGAACGTCTTTCCTTTTGGAACGCCCTCCCCTAAAAGCGGCATGGAAACAATTGCCCCCTCAGGGAAGTTCTGTATTGCAATACCGATTGCCAGGGCAAGTGCTCCTGTAAAAGAGATTGTGCTGTTCCCGTAAAGCCAGCCTGCACATACTATTCCAACTGCCATTCCTTCAGGAAGATTATGGAGAGTGACTGCCAGAACAAGCTTTGTTGTTCTCTTTAGCCCGCTCCTTGGACCTTCCTCATTTTTATCCAGATGCATGTGAGGCGTTATCATATCCATTACCAGAAGGAAAAGCATTCCTATCCCGAACCCAACAGATACAGGAAGAAACCCAAGTTTTCCCATGTCCACTGTCTGGTCAAGCGCAGGAAGCAAAAGGCTGAAAAAAGATGCTGACACCATCACTCCCGAAGCAAAGCCTGTCAGGGCTCGCTGAGTCTTCTGCCCCATCTCTTTTTTAAACAAAAATACACTGGCCGCGCCAAGCGCCGTTCCCAGGAACGGAATGATGATTATATTCCACATAGCTTGTAGCTCCTTTACTTTAGTAATATCTTATTTAAGGCATATCAGACCTACTGCTCTGTCAAAAATTCTTTTTTAAATCAAGAAAAATACTTCTTCATATTCTTTGCATTTATAACATCATCAATAAACAGTTTTATCGCACAACTTACGGATATTCCACTTCTTTCGCACAGTTCTTTGAACTTTAGCTTTCTTTCCTTATCAATCCTAAATATTATTACAGTATCCAACTTATTTTTAGAAATATCCTCATATTTTTCCAAATCCAAGTCAATTTCATTTTTTTCAATGCAATAAGTCATAAAACGTACAAAAGCCTTAGAATATTTAATTCCAACTCTCCTGCACACTTCTATAAAATTCTCTTTCATTTCTCTATTTATCTTTAAGGTCTGATAAGAATCCTTAGTCATGCCAAATTTCCTCGATTTATACAGTTTTTTCAAATGAATATGGTAGTTTAGGCCTATGTACAATACAATAAACCATATATGCCTTTATCACTCCTGCCATACTTAAGCAAAATTTATCCTCACATATGCTTTGAAACTTATCACGCTTATTTCTAGACATATATAAAGACTTTCTCGCTTGAGAGTCACTATATTTTATATTATTTTCGATTGACTCTCCTAAGGTAAATGGAATGTTATTATTTTTAATGCATTCATCAACAAAAAGTTCCATAGCAAAAGTAATTGAAAGCTCCCTTGATTTACAATATATTTTGAAGTCGTCGTATAATGCCTTACTTAACCTTACTCCTATATAATCCGTACTTTTTTCCATCTGTATAAAAAACCTTCCTCACCGTGAGGACAAAAAGCTATTAATCCTTTAACGGATTGATTATATTAGCATTAATGCTATCAATAGCATTCCTTGCAATCTCTATGACTGCCGAAGCATCCTCAAAATCAATCTTTTCATCATGAAACTCATCTAACAACGCTGTAAGTTTTCTTAACTGCTTTATCAGATTGTTGGCATTCCTTCTGTTATCAGAAGTATCTATACTGTCATTTTCCTCATGCTGATTACTTGCACTATCATCTTCATCGGCAATAGGAGCAGTCTCTCGAGGTATTTCTTCGTCCTCTTTTTGAAACTCAACAGCTGGACGCTCTTCATAAGATGGCACACTTTCAACTGTAGCACTAGTAACCGTAGGAGCTGTTATATTCATATGAGCTTTTATAGAGTCCCAGGTATCGTTATTATCCTTAAAGAGCTTAACGATTTTAGGCATTAACGTTCTTGTAATATTAACGTCCTCATTTACTGCATCCATCATGATTTCATAAAGTTTTTTCTGGTCTTCTTCAGCAAAAGGAGCACAATAAACAGCTGTAGACAATCCTAACAATTCACTTGAAATCATCTGCTTTATCTCAGGAATACACTTGCTGAGCTGCTTATATCTATCTGCCTGCTGTACAGATATACCCATTCTCTCAGCAATCTTTTCACGAATATTACCTTCAAACCCAATGTCTTTGAGATACTTTTCATGCTCAATATATCTGTTAACCAAAAGAAGAGGATCCTTAGCAGAATCTCTCTGTGAATTAGCCATCAGCACATAATTTTTAACATCTTCTTCCGTCTTAAATTTTGACGCATCAACAACAATGCACTTAACCGGCTGCTTACCATCATGTAAAGTGGTCCAGGCCTTAAACCTTCTATGACCTGAAAGGATCATATATCTGCCATTACTACATCCATAATTTGTAACTTCAATAGGATCAGTAAAACCATTTTCTCTCATAGATTCCAACAGATCATCTATATGAGAAACATCTTCATTGTTATCACTATATGCATCTATAAGATCTGATGATATAACTTTTATTTCATCTGCTTTAGCCATTATACTTTCTGTAGCCTTTGCATTTAAAAAAGCATTTCTGCTCTTAGTCTTAAAATTCTTAGACAAAATATCTAACCTCATTCTTTCTGCTGATAAGAAAATATCTTCATTGATAATCACTTTTATTTAGTAATCCATTTTTATTCTCTTATCGATTTCTTTTACGATCATTCTATATGCTTCGCTGCCCTTTGAATTTGACTTATAAAAACAAACCGGTCTTCCAAAATATGTCGACTCAGCAATTGCAGCCTCATAAGGAACAGAGCAGATATATGAATCAAGTTCTGCCATATCCTCTTCAAGAGCTTTATGCATTCCAAATCTAGAATCCCTTTTAGCCATGAATGAACCAATAACTCTTACCGAAGGATTAACTTCTCTGGCATCTGCCATGTCATTCATGATCTGACTATATCCAGATGCCGAATAAGCATCCGGTGAAAAAGGTATTAAAGCATAATCAGCCAAATACTTAAAGCAAAAATCATTTATAACCTTAGATGAAGGAGGCATATCTACTAACACCCAATCATAGCCCCTCTCATTAATATACTCATTAATTCTCTTACCTGCGTTCATTATCTGTTCTTCAGGAATCGCAACAATTCCCTCAGATGAATCAATCGCAGCATCACCACACAGAACATCCACACCATAATTCGTGTAATTCCGCAAGCCTTTTCCCTGCCAAAGAACACCACAAACAGCGTCCTCAACATCAACGCCATGTAATACATCCATTACTGTTTTGTATGAATCAGCATCATCAACATACATTGTCATTGTACTTGTTGTATTGCATTGGGCATCAAGGTCTATTGCTAAAACCTTCTGATTCATTTCACCAGCTAAAACACCGGCAATCGAAAACAAAGACGTTGTTTTCCCACACCCGCCTTTTCTGTTTACCAATGCAACTTTCTTAATCTTGCTCATTTAAACCTCCAACCCTAATGACGATTCCCTTCACAACGATAATTGTAGTTCACAGTATATACAAAGTCAACATTTTATGTTTCTACCAAATATTTTCTTTTACCTACTTTCATCATTAAAATAACAGGTACTATATATTCAAGCAGAGGGAAGAATGATAGAACGCCAAGTATTATTGCACTTCCGCCATTAAGCTTCCCAGCTTTCCTGATCCTTCTGCATGCCAAGGCTAATACTACAGAGCTGCTAATATATACTATTGCCATGTGTAACCATAAAAAAATCGACATAAATATTCCCATAGGAGCTATCATGACACCAATCGAATATAAACCTAGAATTAATCCCGGAAGAATCTGAGGGAACTTGACAAACATTGAAACTTTTGCTGCAAAATATTCGTCAAAGCTCTCGTCTTTAACCATCTTTACAAGACCTATAATATAAGCTATAAGACTTATGCCCAGCCACAAAAACATTACCGCGCTTGAAATATAATCATCCACAGGCTTAGGAACTACATTTGAAATTCCATATATTGCAAACATCAGACCAAGCCATATATAGTAATTCAATGCCAGTGGTGTAAATAACAGATACTTTTTCATAGACAAACCTCACTCTTTTTACATACTTTCTCCATCTAAAAAATTATAACTATAACTTTTCAATTATACCAAAGGACTACTTATTAAAACATTCAAAAATGTAAAAAACGGTCATAAATAACACTATGCTATCTATGACCGCTTCGACATTATTTAATTATCACTATCAGTTACTGCCTTTTCTGTTTTAGCAGCTGCGTCATTATGCAACTCAACCTTTATTGCATCTCCAGTAAGATTGACATTCTTATTTACCTTTGCATCATAAGTTCCAGCCTTAACTATTTCAGAAAAATCAACACCTGTAGCTTCTGACATGGTATCAAACACCTGCTTCATCACAACCGGCATATTTCCGCTTATCTGTGAAGCACCACCTTTTCCATCACCTGTATCATAGATGTTTATCTTATCTATAGACGCTAATGGCTTTGCAATTTCTGCTGCCATAGATGGGAGTATCTTTATCATCATTTCAGCTACAGCCGCACCATTATACTTCTTATAGGCTTCAGCTTTCTTCTCCATTGCAGCAGCCTCAGCTTCACCCTTTGCCCTTATTGCATCAGCTTCTGCCTTACCTTTAGCAGCAATACCTGCAGCTTCTGCTTCATATTTTGCCTTGATACCGGCAGCTTCCTGCTCGGCAGCATATTTAAGTGCTTCTGCCTCTTTCTGTTTCTTTACAAAATCAGCTTCTGCAGCATACTTCAAAGCTTCTGCTTCTTTCTGCTTCTGTACAAGTTCTGCCTCTGCTATTCTTTCAGTCTGGTACTTATTTGCATCTGCCTGCTTTTCAATAGTTGCCGCAAGCTCCTGCTCTTTTACCAGAACTTCCTTCTGTTTAAGCTCTGCTTCTCTCTCAGCCTTTGCAATCTGAGCATTAACTGTTGCTGTCTGTATGGACTTTTGCTGTTCCTGCATCTGTATTTCATATGCTGCATCTGCGACAGCCTTTGCAGTATCAGCCTTCTGCTTAAGCTCAGCCTGCTTAATTGACAAAGCCGTATTCTTTTCTGCTATCTCAGTCTGAGACTGTACCCTGGCATCATTTGCAAGTTTATCAGCCTCAGCCTTTGCTACAGCTATATCTCTTTCTGCTTCAGCCTTTGCAATAGCTGCATCTTTCTTAATCTTTGATGTATTATCCATTCCGAGATCAGTTATAAGACCATTCTCATCTGTAACATTCTGGATATTACATGAAAGGATCTCTATGCCAAGCTTCTGCATATCTCTGGAAGCCTTTTCCATTACCTGATCAGAAAAACTGTCTCTATCAGTATTTATGGCCTTAAGAGAAAGTGTTCCAATGATCTCACGAAGATTTCCCTGTAAAGAATCCTGAAGGTCTACCGTAATGGACTCTGGATTTCTATTAAGAAAGTTCTTTGCTGCAAGCTGTATGGACTCATGATCCGGAGCTATACGAACCTTTGCTACTGCATCAACATTTACATTGATGAAATCGTTTGTAGGAACAGATAATCCTGTTTTAATATCTACTGTCATCTGTCCTAAATAAAGCTTATCCACTCTTTCCAAAAACGGGATCTTAATTCCGGCTCTACCAATAAGTATTCTTGGATTTTTGTGCATTCCGGATATGATAAATGCCCTGTCTGGCGGAGCCTTTACGTATCCTGAAGCCAAAATAGCTAAAACTGCAATTACTGCGATTGCAATAATTCCATAAAATACAAGTTCCATTTTCCCTCCTCTTGCGATTAAGCAATTTAATTGTTCTAATATTGATACATTATATAACATTTAAACCGCTTGTTTTCCGTTGTATACATTAAGTTTTTCTTAATTTTTACACCTTCCGTCAGTATGGTAAATACATTTGATTTATGGTAGACTTTTCTAGTATTTATTTATTTTTTAGAAGAAAGAAGGAATACTATGACTCGTGAAACAATGGCAAAAATGATAGACCACACCCTGCTTAAGCAGAATGCATCTGAAGATCAGATCAAAAAACTGTGTGCAGAAGCAAAAGAATATGGATTTTGGTCTGTCTGCATAAATCCATGCTATGTTGCACTCTGTGCTGAAGAGCTTAAAGATTCAGATGTAAAAGTATGTACTGTAGTAGGTTTTCCTCTCGGAGCTTCCACAACCGAGACAACTGTATTTCAGTCTGTAGAAGCGATTAAAAATGGGGCTTCTGAGATTGATATGGTAATAAATGTTGGTGCTATAAAATCCGGAAATTGGGATTTTGTATATAACGATATCAAAGCTGTCGCTGACGCAGTAAAGGCTAATGGCGGACTTCTCAAGGTAATTATTGAAACATGCCTTCTTTCAGATGATGAAAAGGTTAAGGCCTGTGAAATTTCTAAAAAAGCTGGTGCAGACTTTGTAAAGACCTCTACCGGATTTTCTACAGGTGGGGCAACTGTTGATGATATAAAACTTATGCGCAATACTGTAGGTCCTGATATGGGTGTAAAGGCATCTGGTGGAATACATAACGCAAAAGAAGCTCTTGCAATGGCTGAAGCCGGAGCATCACGTATCGGAGCAAGTGCAGGTATTGAGATACTAAATGGACTAAATTAAAAAAGGAGACAGAATTAAAAATGGATTACGCAAAGGAATCACTTAAGCTCCACGAACAATGGAAAGGAAAGATTGAAGTAATTGCAACTGTACCTGTAGAGACAAAGGATGATCTTTCATTGGCATATACTCCTGGTGTTGCACAGCCTTGTCTTGAAATACAGAAAGACATTGATAAAAGCTATGAGCTTACCCGCAGACACAACCTCTGTGCTGTAATCACTGATGGAACTGCAGTACTCGGCCTTGGAGACATTGGTCCTGAAGCAGGTATGCCTGTAATGGAAGGCAAATGTGTTCTTTTCAAATCTTTTGCAGGTGTTGATGCCTTTCCTCTCTGCGTAAAGACCAAAGATGTCGATGAATTTGTAAATACTGTATACAATATTTCAGGTTCATTCGGCGGAATCAATCTCGAAGATATTTCAGCTCCACGATGCTTCGAAATCGAAAGAAAGCTTAAGGAAAAATGTGATATTCCGATTTTCCACGATGATCAGCATGGAACCGCAATTATCACACTTGCAGGTCTTACAAATGCATTAAAGGTAGTGGGCAAGAATAAAAAGGATGTCAGGATCGTTACATCCGGTGCCGGTGCCGCAGCAATTTCAGTCGTTAAGCTTCTTCTTTCTGCCGGTTTTGAAAACATTACTATGTGTGATCGAAACGGCGCTATCTATGAAGGCCGTGAAAACGGTATGAACTGGATAAAAACTGAAATGGCTCAGCTTACCAATAAAGAGAAAAAACAGGGTTCTCTTGCCGATATGCTCGTTGGTGCTGATGTATTTATCGGAGTTTCTGCACCGGGACTTGTTACTCCTGAAATGGTAGAAACAATGAACCATGATGCAATAATATTTGCATGCGCAAATCCTACTCCGGAAATTTTCCCTGAGGATGCTAAAAAAGCTGGTGCAAGAGTCATTGCAACAGGAAGAAGTGATTTTCCTAACCAGATAAATAACGTTTTAGCTTTCCCTGGTGTGTTCAGAGGTACTTTTGATGTAAGAGCAAAGGATATCAATGAGGAAATGAAGATGGCGGCTGCTGAGGCCCTTTCCAGCCTCATTTCGGACGATGAACTGAGTGAGGACTATATTATACCAAAAGCATTCGATAAACGCGTTGGTGAGGCTGTAGCAAAGGCTGTAGCCGACGCCGCAATCCGAAGTGGTGTTGCCAGAATATAAAAGAACACAAAACTTTCATCTTTTTTACTAATATCTATAAATAATTTTATATATTATTTAGGTTAGACTGTCATAATTATACTTGGCATATTTCTAATTCAATAAGGTAGAGAGGTTGAAAAAATGATACGAAAAAAAACATTATCACTTATTATTGCTGTTTCAATGATCTTTAGTACCGGCAATATAGTTTTTGCAAATGAAAACACAGCAGAAACATATGATGTATCATCTGCTTATACTGTCGATGATACGGTTGACTCAGAAGCACAGATTTCTGACAATGCCGCATCAGCCAATGCTAAAGCCCAGTCAACTAATATCAAGGTTGTAGGAATCGGTGGTAAGAAAGATCTTGTAGTCGAGTATAAGGCTGCAGCAGTATATACCGGAAAGAAAATAAAAGCCTCCGATCTGGAAGTTACCGTTAGTATCAACGGATATCTTGTAGATGCTAAGGCAATAAAAATAACCGGTAACAACAAAGACGTTTCCACAGGAAATACTTTTAAGATTACTTCTGTTGCATCAAGCTACAAGAATATCCGTTATGCAAACAGCTATAACGGTGCCTATGTATATGATAAAAATGGATCACTGGCAGCAAAATCCGCATTGAGAAATTTACGTGCAGATTTTAATTCTTATTTGAAAAAATCTGATGCTAACAAGTTTTCATTTGAAATTGATCCTATCTACATCAAAGATGCCGTGACATATAGCTCACTTAAATCAGTTTCAAAAAATGCATTGGTAACATATGATCCAGAATATAAAAATACAGCAGTTGTAACCATAAAGAATGGTTCTATTAAGAAAGTACAGGTACTTGTCAAAGGTGCCAAGAGAAATAATGGTACATACAAGACTAAGAAATATACTTTAAAGAAAAACACCGACTATACAATTAATGGAACAACAATAACATTTACCGGTTCAAACGTTGCTTATACAACAGCTATAGATATTTCCAAGATCAATTAATGCAAAAATTCCCTGGCAATTTCTGCCAGGGAATTTTTAATGCGATAAAATCTTATATTAATTTTTTACTCGTCCTCACCGTGAGGAAAAAATATAAACTATGTAGTTGGTAAAACTACGGTAAAAATAATCCTGCCTTTTTTCCAATCCACAGAAAGCTTTCCTTTCATCATTGATACTATTTCCTGTGCCATTGAAAGTCCTATACCATATCCACCCTTTTGTGAATTATGTGAGGCATCTGCCCTGTAAAATCGCTCAAAAAACATCTTATAATCTATATTTGCACCATCTAAATAGTCATTCGATACGATTAACTTTATATTCCTTACTCCTCTTGCAAGAGTTATATCTATTGTTCCATTCTCATCACAATACTTTACAGCATTATCCAGAAAGATTGAAATCAGTTCCTGAAGAAAATTCTTATCAGCCTGTATATGGATATTATCCGTTATATTCCTTGTAAGTTTCTTTCCTTCATTATTCACAAGGGCAACAAACGCAGTAGCCTGCTCATTGGTAAGGTTTGTAAAATCGACGTCTTCTATCACAAGATTATCGCGATTTTCCTCCATTCTTGCCATCCTTATAAATGAATTAACAAGCTCTGTCATACGCTTTGTCTGATGAATCGTGCTCTGTGTCCATTCACTTTCACCACTTATCATTTCGATAACTTCCGTATTTGCGGATATTATAGCAAGTGGAGTCTTTAATTCATGACCTGCATTAGTAATGAATTGCTTTTGCCTTTCAAAATTTTTTATTACCGGCTGGACTACATGCTTTGAAGATATACATACCAGGATAAATACAGCTATATAACTTATCAGTCCTATTATCGTACATAATATTATAAAGTTATGTGCTGTTTGTACTTCTGCCGTACAATCCAAAAATATTATAAAAGTACTGTTTCTTTCCTTCTTTGAGATCTGATATGCATAAGTATGCTTCTCTGTAGAAATCCTGCCGTATTGTGCCGTTTTTGTAAGAACCTTTCCTGCCAGTAAGGCTGCTTCTTCTCTGTCTATAGCAGCAATATGCTCTAGGCTGATATCTTCTATTTTTCCTTTTTCAGCTATTTTAATACTAAAATATCTTGTTTCATAAGGAAACTCATCGCTTATAAACTTTACTTTTTTGCGTATAGAGTTTTTACTTACTTCCATTTTTCCGTCCGTACCGCTCAAAAAAGTGAGTTTAGTATAGACTTCTGAAGTAATGTTATAAAGATTAACAAAGTTTATAGTTCCAAACACTATAAGCATTACTAAAAGCAAAGAGCCCATCGCTACTGCAATAAACTGATATTGCAGTTTTTTAATCATAAAAAAATCCTTTCCTGAATTTACTCAATAAGCTTCAATACAAAACTTCCATCCTTTTCACCCTCTATAGTACTATCTGCATTTACTGAATCCAGCTTCTTTCTCAAAAAAGATATATATACCCAGACTATTTCTTTATCAGCATCCTTATCATTTAGCCACACATGATCAAAAATGCATTCCGTAGAAAGCGTTTTTCCTGCATTATGAATCATATATTCCAATAATTCTGCCTCTTTGTTTGCAAGCCTTATTGAATTTACTGATGAAAGCTCTAAGGTATTTGTATCAAATACAGTATTTCCAAACTTGAGTTTATCAGGTGAATACTGCTCACGCCTTCTGGTCATTGATCTTAATCTTGCAAGAAGCTCTTTCATAGCAAATGGCTTTGTAAGATAATCATCTGCACCAGCATCAAGGCCGTCTACCCTGTTTTCTATCTCAGCCTTCGCAGTAAGCATTAATACAGGCGTTATATCACCATTGCTCCTCATTTCCTTAAGAACAGTAATACCGTCTTTCTTTGGCATCATTATATCCAATACAGCTGCATCATATACATTATTCTTTGCAAAATTACTTGCCTCTTCACCATCATATGCTGCATCAATGTCGTAACCTTCATGTTTCAATACAGCCTGCAGAGCTCTTGAAAGTTCTTTTTCGTCTTCTGCAAGCAATATCTTTAAATTATTCATAGCAATAAGCCTCTCAATATAATCAAACCCTGTTTTTTACAAATCTTTTTTCAAGCTCATCATAGTCATATGTTCTTTGTTCAAAGTTAGTAAATGAATCTTCCTTTCCCATCTCAACAGGTACTTCATAATCTTCACGTATTGCCTTTATTATAAAACCAACAACATTTTTAACATGATTGGTCTTTTTTGCTACTTCATAAGCCTTTTTTACCTTTTCTACATCATATCCGGCTACTTCAGCTATCGTCTTTATATCTGAAGATGGTATTTTTAGCTTTGAAAGTAACATGGCAATATCTATAAGAGCCATTGATGGATCTATAACTACATTATCGGATTCCCTCAGCTCTTCTACCTCATTATTATCATTTAAGTAGATTTCATTTTCCTCAGATACCTGATCTTCCGGTTCAGAAATTACAGCTATTTCCTTATCATCTATATGAAATACGATCTCTTTTACCTTGGCTCCCCTTCCACCTTTAATTACATCATAGGTAACTTCCAATGGAGTATATTCATTAACTTCCTTAATAGCCTTATCAAGGATCCTTCTCTTGAAATTACTGAATAGAGGATACTTTAATGTATTATTTTCTTTTGCAAGATTTATAATCCTGTCATAATCAGGCTTTTCTTTTCCCAATTCTTTTAATATGCTCGGCGTATCTTCAGGATTCAGTACACCAAGCCTATATTGAAACTCAACTAAATTTATCTTCCAGTCTATACTTCCTGATTTTTTTCTTTTAATGGCCCTTCCATAATCCAGCTGTGACTTTGCAAGCTCATAAAATCTAAATGAATATGCCGATTGCATTTTAGCGGTATCGCGCAGATCAAACGTTGTATAGTTTGATTTCATACCTACCAGATTATCTGTAAGATCGCTATTATATCTAACAGTCAGAACACCACTCTTATATTCAGCCGTCTGTATGACATTAACGCCTAAGAATTTTTTCTGCTCTTTATCCTCAATAACGATTCTCCAGTCCAGCAATGATCTTTTCTTACCTTTTGGATCCCTTACAGTAGCTTCATACACTTCATTGTACAGAGAATTCACCGTCGCTCTATCGGTAAACTTAATCAGATCCTTTATTGGAATTACAGAAACTACACTATTTGTTTTCTCATCTATGTTTGCATACTTTATTGATAATGCAAACAAGCGCAATGACATTATTGAAGCTCTGCCCTTTGCATTTATTACCACATTCGATTTTTGGTACTGATATAAAAGATTACTGTCAATAGATAGTAATTCTTTCTTTTCTTTTTTCTTTCTCATGTCATTACCTGTTATTTTGGATTTATGTAGATTTTACCAGATATGTACGCAAAATAAGTGTTTTTTACCGATAAAGTACACATCTTCATCTATTATATAAACTATAAAATCAATAGTCAAACCAATTTTTACCGATGATGTACACATCTTTATCTTATTACCAAAACTGTACATATCTAACTTCAACTATATAATTACCACAGAAAATGTTACTTCATTTTTTTACCATAAAAGTACACATCTTTCGAAACGAAAAATAAATTTACGGTTTCTGTACACTTCTTTATTTTTTACTTACACCTATAAATCCCATAAATTAGGGGTTTTTAAGCTATTTTTACCGATGATGTACACATATTTATTTTATTACCAAAACTGTACATATCTAGTACGGAAACTGTACATATCTTCCGCGATATTTTACCAAAACTGTACACATCTTTCGATGTATTTTTTTACCAAAAGTGTACGCATCTAGTACCGAAAATGTACACATCTAGTACCATAAATGTACACATCTAGTACCGAAAGTGTACACATCTAGTACCATAAATGTACACATCTTTCTTTAAAATTTGGCTTAAATACTGGGTTTGCGGGGCCTCTAATTTAAATTTAAATAGAATATAAATGTTGTTGTCTATTTAAAAACAACAACAATACTATTTTTTACAAAAAAACAGACCCTCTCCATAATCGGATTGGGCCTTTAAAATCACGCTTTTCCTATCGAACCAAAAAGTCTCATCTTTTCTTTTACAACAGCCTTCATTTCTTCTATCTCGTAAGGCATTAACTCCATCATGGTTTTAGCACCAGCTTGAAGTCCTTTTTCTATTCCACGTTTACCAGCCTTATCTATGTCTGTAAATATGTTTATCTTGCTTATACCAAGCTTTACTGCAGTCTCAAAATCCGTATCAGAAAGACCTGATCCTCCGTGAAGAACAAGAGGTATACCTGTCCTTTGTGAAATGATATCTATCCTGTCAAAATCAAGCTTTGGCGGAAATGCATAGTCACCATGGGCATTTCCAACTGCAACTGCCAGTGCATCTATTTCTGTTCTATTCACAAAATCAACTGCCATATCAGGATCAGTGTAATAATCACTAGGATTTTCCAGCTTTCCACTTCCGGCATTGTCACCAACATGTCCAAGTTCACCTTCAACTGTCACATTCATTCCATGACAGATCCTAACCATTTCCGCAACCTTTTCAAGATTATCCTCATATCCAAGTGTAGAGCAGTCATACATAATAGAAGTAAATCCAAGTCGTAATGCTTCCATGCACTTTTCAAAAGTTAGTCCATGGTCATAATGAACAGCTATTGGTACAGAAGCCTCTTTAGCCATAGGTATGAGATATTTTGCTACATCATCAAGATTCATTGCAGGAAGCAGTACTTCGGCAGTTCCAACTATTACAGGTGCCTTAAGTTCTTCAGCAGTTTCAATTATTGATCTTGCCATCTCCATGTTTACAGCATTGAAAAAACTTACCCCATAATGACCGTTTTTTGCTTTATTAAGCATTTCTTTCATATTGACCAGCATCTTTAGTCTCCCTTCTCAATAAATTCTTAAACATCTATTTTTTCCCAACCATCAGATATTCTCTTTTTTAGTTCTGAAAGAGGCTTGATACCTGAAAGTGCGTCATAGGCTGAAACACAGCAAGCACCTGTAGCAGCAGCCATCTTTACGCATTCTTCGGGTGTATTACCTTCCAACATCGCTGTAAGAAATGCTGCAATACATGTATCTCCTGCACCTGTACCGGATAGAACAGTATCGGGCTTGTAGGATCGTTCAAAGCTTTCTTTATCTTTCCATGCATTTATATCTAATTCGAGTTTTGGCGATATTTTTTCAAAAGTATGGCTATCTGCTGTTCTGTAATATATTCCTGGAGCGCCACATTTTAAGAGCAGTACCTTGCATCCCAGATTCATACATTTATCTGCAAGTGGTCGTATATCATTGTTTAAATCAAGTATTTTAGTTATATCGTCATTTGCTGCACGTTTTTGCCAGGACATATATCTGTCTTTATCAATCATATAGCAGATTTCTTCTATACTTGGAACAAAGAAATCAACATATGGTATAACATTTGAGAGTATATGCTCCCAGTCTTTTTTGCCTGCTTCAGAGTCAGGATCAACGGCAGCAAGATCCAGTGAGACAGCACATCCAAGTGATTGAGCTCTTTTGAATAGTTCAACTAATTGATCACCGTCATCTTCGTACATTCTTTTCATTAATGGTGGATATCCAAAATGCAGAAGAGCAGATTCTTCTAATACTTTATCCGGTATATCACTAGCTTCAAATGTACTGTTTGTTCCTGGACAGTGTAAAAACATTCTATCTATTCCCGGAATTGCTAATACGACAGAATATGATGATGCTTCTCCTGCAGCTCTTATCATATCCTTCTCTGCGCCATACTTACTTAGTATGCTGCAGATCATTTCACCAAATTCATCATCGCCGACTTTCCCCATGAGTCTGGCATCAGCTCCTAGAAGCTTCATGGCAAGTCCTGTATTGGCTACAGCACCTCCGGTGGCCACAGAAGCAGCTTTAGTTTCTACAAGCTTTCCGGGCATCAGAATATCGTCAATTTTTTTCCTTGCAGTCTTAGGGAAAACAGGGGTTATATCAAGGCAGATATGCCCTGCCACAATAACCTTCTTATTCATTTTACAAATACCTCCCAATAAAATACCCTTCCATATCACAATTATAACTAATTAAAAAATAGCAAACAATCAGTTTTTGTGATTTATGAAGTCCTCACTTCCTCACGGTGAGGATAATATTATACAGTGCAGTTGCGTGACATATTTGGGCAAAAACACAGATAAATCAGTCTATTACAGCGACATAAATATTTTTGTAAAAAATTAGCACTCACCTATTGACAGTGCTAATAATTGGGTGTATAACATACTTGTAAATAAAAAAACAACGCCAAAGGCGCCGGATATATTAAGGAGGTAACAATTATGTTGATGCCAAGTATTTTTCAGGATAACTTTTTTGATGATATGTTTGATTCATTTCTTTCACTTCCTACAACAAAAAGCGGTAATTTTGCAGGCATGATGCAGACTGATGTTAAGGATAATGGAAATTCTTATGAGCTTGAGATCGCACTTCCTGGATATAAGAAGGAAGATCTGCGTGCAGAGCTTAAGGACGGTTATCTTACTATTAATGCGGAGCATGCAGAGGATAAGGAGGAAAAGGGCAAGAACGGCAAGTATATCCGCAAGGAAAGGTATACAGGCCATTGTTCAAGGAGCTTCTATGTTGGTGAGGATCTTAAGCAGGAAGATATCAAGGCTAAGTTTGAGAACGGATTATTGCTGCTTGAGTTCCCGAAGGAAGTAAAGAAACCAGAATTACCTGAGAAGCAGCTTATATCGATCGCTTAAATGCAATTAAGTGTCAAGCAACGATATTGTGTATGTTAATTGCATGATATCCTGCTTAGATTAACAAAGATGTCATAAATAATAAAAAATAGAACGGAGGTTGTGTACATTTTGTATACAACCTCCGTTTTTTGTTTCAATATACATTATGCGAATTTAGGACATTTATTCTTAATATATGTTAAAAACTCAATTGTGCTATGTGTCGAAATGCAAAGAGAAAGTGAGATTTTCGAAACATGAATAGTCACAAATTTACACAAATAGTTAAATACTTAGTAATAAAATATTGAAATTTTAGTGAACGAATGATATAGTAGCAACATTGCGTTGTATACATAATACAACATGCAAAAAATAGATATTGAGGAGATTTCTTTGTATGAACATTAAAGAAATAATTAATGCCTTAAAAAAGATATCTAAGAATATGCAACTGGGTAAAGACGGAAATGATATTGAACTCTCTGCATTGATAAGAGAACTTAGAGATGATGTGGAGAAAGAAGGCACTGTTGCTGCTGCACAGAAAGTTACAAGCGTAATGTGCGAGATCTTAAACCAGATTGGTAAGGATAAAAACTTATTGAAATACTTCTACGAAAAGCATTCTTTTACTGATTTTGCAAGAGAACTTGCTGTATTGAAACTTCCAAATGAGGAAATTATACTGATTGCAGAGCAATTGGAGTATTTTATCAATAATAGCAGCCGTGAAGATATCGACATGGTATTGAGCGTGGCTTGCTCCGTTAATAGGATGTGCAAGGAACTTATCAGAAGACAGTTGAAGATAAAATTCTATGATAATCTGAAGGATTTGAATTCTTCTACTATTTATTTTGTGCTGTTGAGCGGATCAATTGATAGAATTGATGAAAGAGTAATGGAAAGACTCTATGAATTATGTTCTGATAAGAAAAATGCTATGGACGAATCTGCTATTATGAATAATCCTGTCTATGCTATTTTGAAATTATATCAATTGAGATATATAAGGACTATGGATAGGTTTGAAGAAGTCCTTAAAGATAATGGATTATTCAGAATGTTATGCAATACAGAATATTTTGAAGGCGAAGAATTTAATCCTGAATGGTGGGATCTGTTAAGGGATTCTGATTTACAGGAGAAGTTGGCTCAGGACGTCTTAAGAGCCAGAAAGATAAATAGGAAGCTGGAAGAGTACGGACAGTATCATGCAATCAGGAGCAGGGCTTTCTGGGACATAATAGAAGGCATAGACGCCTTTTCTATGCAGGCAATGCGATAAAAATAATTAAGGCATAGCGATGATTTACGCTATGCCTTAATCATTTTAGTCCTTGCTGGAAATGATAAGATCTCGGATCGTTTGCATGGAAACGTCTGTAGAAGCCATTTCATCAGCGCATCTTTTAAGTTCAGAAACAATTATATCAGTATTAGGTATATTTTTTTTATATTTGAGGTGGTGCTCCAGGGAAGCCCAGGAATCCATGGCAATAGTTCTAAGCTGTACCTCTACGTAAAAATGTCCCGGATTGTCACCTTCGATATCCTCAAAGGGTTCCTCTACAGATAAGATCATATGATAGCTTCGATATCCGTTAGGTTTTGCATGCTTAATATAATCTTTTTCACAGATGACAGTACATCCTGATAGCTGTTTTATCTTTTCTACATTGGTATAGACATCATCAATAAAGCCGCAGACTATTCTTAGACCTATAGCATCTGTCAATTCCCTTAAAGCTGAATATGGGGTTGGATCGAGTCCACGACGCCTGCATTTTTCAAGCATACTCTCTTCTGATTTGATTCGCGCCACTATATGTTCTGCGAGATTTATTCCGCTTTTTTCCCTTTCCTCTCGGCAGTATTGTTGTATTCTTTCTTGTATATCAGCTATAGTTGCCTCTAATGCAGTTTTATAATTTCCATATATATTCTTAGTATCCATATCCTACATCTTAACATTAAATTATGCCTAAAAAGTATCTTATTTATTATAATTTTCGAAAAAAGTTTGAAATAGAGATAATGATAATCATTTTCAATATTACTATTGAATTTCGTTAGGCTAGGTGTTAACATTACAATTGTTAGCAAAAACTAACTAAAATAGAAAGGAAAATATACGATGTCAGATATTAAGATAGTTTTTTGGAGTGGAACAGGTAACACACAGGCAATGGCTGAAGCTGTAGCAAATGGAGTAAAAGCTGCAGGACAGACACCTAATATGCTTCAGTTTAGCGATATTACAGCTGATGCATTAGCAGCAGATGATCGTTTTGCACTTGGATGCCCTGCAATGGGCGCAGAGCAGCTTGAAGAAGGTGAAGTTGAACCTTTCTTCACTGAACTCGAGGGAAAACTTGGCGGAAAGAAAGTTGCCCTTTTTGGTTCATATGGCTGGGGAAGCGGAGAATGGATGGATTCATGGGTTGACAGAGTTACTTCTGCCGGTGCTACAGTAGTTACAGGAGCAGGTGTTATGGCAAATAATGCTCCTGATGATGCTGCAATTTCTGAGTGTGAGGAATTGGGCAGATCACTTGTAAATGCATAAATTATGAGTAAGGATCTTTATGATGTTATAAATTTTAATGTGTTAAGTCATACATTTATTTATCAGTGTGCTCCTGTTTTAGCTGGTCTTAAGGTATCCAATTTGCTCATAGTGAAAAAGTCCTATGCTATCCAGGCACAAAACATGATAAATGAATGTGGGCTTGCTGCTTTTGTTCTCTATATTTCAGAGCAGAAGATCACTTTTCTTGTTTATAATAGTGAAAAACTATCCGCTTACATTAATTCGTCAGAATGTGCTGAATTTATGAAGTTGAATGGTCATTCAGATCTTTCAATAAAGGCTGTGCTGTATGAAATATCGATAAGATACAGACTACACATGAGGATGTTGGGGAATTTTCCTCACGAGCTTGGAATTATACTAGGATATCCTATTGAAGATGTTGTGGGTTATATAGAACATGAGGGTAATGATTATCTTTATAATGGATATTGGAAAGTCTATTCAAATGTTGAAGAAACTAAGGATAGATTCAAGAAATTCGATGAAGCAACAGAGTATATGCTTAGAATGATGCTGAATGGCGAGGATTTAAGCACATTAGCAAAAAAGGTAAAAGTCGCATAAACAGTTGAAAGCCGCCTAATGGCGGCTTTTACGATTTCTGATTGGTATTCGTGGCTAAGGCGATTTCTTCTGCTGTCTTTTTTTCGTTTGATATATTTTTCAAGATATATTGATATATGGAAAAATATGTACTGTCTGTATAATGGAGACCATCAGGAGCTGACATTATTTTCTTCGTGTAAGTATTGGTGTCTATATAACATATACTGTCGCAGTTTTCAAAGCTTGATTCAAACAGATAATTTGCATTTTCTATATCGGCATTTTTTATTCCCTTACATTTGCTTTCATCTACCGGATTTACTGAGATTACATACATTTTTACGGATCTGCCGGATTTTGATGTAAGTTTTTCCATTAGCTTTTTATATGTATCCACGTATTTTGGTGCATTTTCGAGGTCGTTTACACCAAGGTTAGTAACAATGGTCCAATCATCGATATTTGAATGGGATGAGATCGTATTTTTTATACCATCTAATCCAGTGTTTTTAAGCCATGTGTAACCTTCACCGGCTTCAGCAATAAAAAATTCATTGTCTTTATCAATACATTTGTAGATTGCTGTTTTCATTCCGACGGTTCTGCTGTCACCTACAAATACCACAGCGCTTTTGACTGATTGTGACTTTAAGGATTCGATTTCTGCCTTATATGAAACGGTAGAGGTCCCTGTTAAAGTTGCGAGTGCAAGTAAATAAGTAAATATAGCCGTTTTTATCATTTCGCTCTCCAATCTCCATATTTTTGTATAGTAGAGTTTTTAGTATTTTTATGCAGTAGAAAAGCTATGTAATGTTTACTTTTAATAACTGCTAACTATAATTATAAATTATAGTTAGATCGCTTACAATGTATGTTTTGATTTTAGTGCATTACGTGTTATAATTATAAACTTGCGTATACCGGTGTTGTAAAGTAAGTTAGTTTGTGCTAACATATATTGTATACTGAGAATTGGAGAAACATATATGATAGACATTATTATAATCATGGCACTTGCTTTAATCTGTACTCTTATAATAAAATACCTTTATAAAGAGCATAAGAGTGGACATTGTATAGGGTGCAGTGCCGGAAAATGCGGCTGTGGCGGTTCATGTGAGAATGCCAGAAAAGAGATGGAAGCTCTGAAAAAAATACGCGATGTAAATTCAAAAAATAAGTGATCGTATCGTTTTAACAGGAGGGACAGATTATTGTACGAATCTGGAGAAGATTATATTGAAACTATATACAGACTTAAGAGAAAGAATGGATCTGTAAGGTCGATAGATGTAGCTAAAGAGCTTGGATTTAGCCGTCCTAGTGTAAGCAGGGCTGTAAGTATCTTAAAGAAAGATGGATACATAGTTGTTGATGATACAGGGAATCTTGAGCTGACTGATAAGGGCAAGAAAAAGGCAACAGGTGTATACGACAGACACAGAACACTTACAAAATTTTTGATAGAAACAGCTGGGGTTTCTGAAAAAACGGCAGAAGCAGATGCCTGTCGTATTGAACATATCATAAGCGAATCAACCTTCAGAGGAATTAAAAAGTTTATGAAAACCCAGAAAGATGCGGAAAATCAGGCTGATTGACAAATTTGCCTAATATTTAGTAAAATTATAGTTAGAAGTTTGTATTGCTGAACTTCGATGAGGCAGATTGTTGCCGCACCATTTAGGAGGAAAAATAGAATATAATGGACAGTATTGCTGACGCGGCCCTATCGGGCATAGGAATTGTAGTTTTTAATTTTTGCTTGGTTCTTGGTGCCGAGAAAATCCGTTGGATTTATGCAAAGTTCAAACAAAATAAGCGAAGAGCAGAAAGAGGAAATTGGAGTTGATCCAATTTCCTCTTTTTTGACAGAACCGCTAAGAAGCGGTTCTGTTCAGTATATTATTTTTCCATGTGCTTGATAGAAGCCTCAATGAAACCTCTAAAGAGTGGATGTGGTCTTGTAGGTCTTGACTTGAACTCTGGGTGTGCCTGAGTTGCAATAAACCAAGGATGATCAGGAAGCTCTATCATCTCAACAATGTGTCCGTCAGGAGACTGTCCTGAGAGCTTCATTCCTGCATTTACAAGATCCTTTCTGTAGTAGTTATTTACTTCATATCTATGACGGTGACGCTCATGTATTGTCTCTTCACCATAGAGCTGATAAGCCTTTGAAGTCTTGTCAAGTACACATGGGTATGAGCCAAGTCTTAATGTTCCGCCGATATCCTCAATACCATCTTTATCAGGCATGATATGAATAAGAGGATGTGATGTCTGTGCATCCTGCTCTGTACTGTTGGCATCTCTGTAGCCAAGAACATGCTTTGCATATTCTACTATAGATAACTGCATTCCAAGGCAGATTCCAAAGAATGGAAGGCTGTTTTCTCTTGCATACTGGATTGCTGTGAGCATTCCGTCTATTCCGCGGTTTCCAAATCCACCTGGAACAATAAGTCCATCTACATCGCCCAAGAGCTCAGCAACGTTATCAGCTGTGATATCTTCTGAAGAGATCCACTTGATATCAGTATCAGCATCATTTGCGATAGCTCCATGACGAAGAGCTTCTACTACGCTTATGTATGCATCGTGTAATGTGATGTACTTTCCAACAAGGGCAATACGAACTGTCTTCTTAGGATGAAGAAGCTTATTGACCATGGTAGACCATTCTGTAAGGTCAGGGGTCTTGTTTTCAAGGTGAAGAGCTTCACATACATCATCTGCAAGATGCTCATTTTCAAGAGCGATAGGAGCAGCATATACTGTTGGAAGATTGAGGTTCTGTATAACGTTCTTTCTAGGAACATTACAGAAGAGAGCAATCTTATCTCTTACATCTTCATTAAGCTCCTGCTCTGTACGGCAAACTACGATATCAGGCTGGATTCCAAGTCCCATAAGGTCACGTACACTTGCCTGGGTTGGCTTGGTCTTAAGCTCCTCAGATGCTGTAAGATAAGGAATAAGTGTTACGTGGATGAGTATGGCATTCTCATGTCCTACTTCATGCTGGAACTGTCTGATAGACTCTATGAAAGGCTGGCTTTCGATATCTCCGACTGTACCACCTACTTCGATGATAGCTATATGCATATCATCAGAAACGTCATTTCTGTAGAAGCGGCTCTTAATTTCGTTTGTGATGTGCGGGATTACCTGTACTGTACCACCGCCGTAATCTCCACGACGCTCCTTTGAAAGTACAGACCAATATACTTTACCGGTTGTAACATTGGAATTTTTATCAAGACATTCATCTATGAAACGCTCATAGTGTCCAAGATCAAGATCTGTTTCTGTTCCATCCTCAGTTACGAAAACTTCACCATGCTGAACAGGGTTCATTGTTCCCGGATCGATGTTGATATAAGGATCAAATTTCTGCATAGTTACCTTGTATCCACGCTCTTTAAGCAATCTTCCTAAAGATGCTGCCGTGATACCTTTTCCAAGACCTGAAACTACGCCACCTGTTACGAATACGTACTTTACTGCCATGCCGCTTACCTTTCTTTTAAAAACTCAAAAAGCGTCGGTGAATTCAACCTAAAGGTGCTTCACAGGCGCTATTGCCATGCTTTTAATAGTAACAAATTTTGTTCACGTTACGATTATAGTGAGGATAGTAATATAAGTCAATGACTTGAAGGTATTAAATTTTATAAAATATGAGAAAAATGGAAATATATTGTGCTCGTTCTTCCTTGACAACATCACATCTACAGAATATACTTTCAAAGAAAGGGCAAAGAGGCTTTTTATAGGTCTTTTTATGCCCTTTTTTCTTTTATACGGCAAATTTTAATGAAAAGGAGTTCTATATATTATGAAATTTACCAAGATGCATGGCTGTGGAAATGATTATGTATATATCAATGGTTTTGCGGAAAATATAGACGATCATAAAGAAGCAGCGATTATGCTCAGTAACAGACATTTTGGAGTTGGATCAGACGGACTGATATTCATCAATCCTTCTAATAAGGCTGATTTTGAAATGGAAATGTACAACGCAGATGGTTCCAGAGCTGAGATGTGTGGAAATGGAATACGTTGTGTTGGAAAGTATGTTTATGATCACGGTCTTACAGATAAGACAGAAATAACAGTAGATACTCTTGCGGGCGTAAAAAAGCTCAATCTGACTGTTACTGATGGAAAAGTTACTGAAGTTACTGTAAATATGGGAGCTCCTATTTTGGTTCCTGCAGAAATCCCGGTTTCGGATAATTTTGCGGAAAATGATGAAATGGTTGTCAATAAGCCTCTTATTATAGATGGTAAGGAATATTTGATAACATGCGTATCTATGGGAAATCCTCACGCAGTCGTATTTATTGATTATGATGAAAAAGAGCTGCCTATAGAAAAAATAGGACCTCTTTTCGAGAATAATGAGATTTTTCCAAAGCGTACAAATACAGAGTTTATACGAATAAAGGATAGAAAGCATGTAGACATGCGAGTTTGGGAAAGAGGATCAGGTGAAACTTTCGCATGCGGTACAGGTGCATGTGCTTCAGCAGTAGCATGCGTATTAAATGGATACACTGATGACGAGATAGAATTACAGCTTCAGGGCGGAGTTCTGAAGGTAAAGTGGGACAGAGAGAGCAATCAGGTATTCATGACAGGACCTGCAGTAACTGTTTTTGAAGGTGAAATTACTGATCTTAGAAAGCCACAGCAGGCATTTTAATAATCGAACGGAGGAAATATGTTAAGAGTAAATCCTAATTATCTTAAGTTAAGAGGTTCCTATCTTTTTTCTAATATAGCTAAAAAGGTTAATGAATATTCAGCAAATCACCCGGATGCACAGATAATAAGGCTTGGAATAGGTGATGTTACACAGCCGCTTACTCCAACTGTTATAAAGGCCCTTCATGATGCAACTGATGAGATGGCTGACAAGAATACATTTAGAGGATACGCTCCGGATCTTGGATACGATTTTCTCAGAAATACTATCGTAGAGCATGAATATAAGTCCAGAGGCTGTGAGATCGCTGCTGATGAGATCTTTATCTCAGATGGTGCTAAAAGTGATTCTGGAAATATCCAGGAGATTTTTTCATCTGAGTGCAAGATCGCTGTAACAGATCCTGTTTATCCTGTATACGTTGATTCCAATGTAATGGCTGGCAGAGCGGGTGAGTTTGTAGAGCAGAAAGAGCAGTGGAGCAATATCATATACATGCCTTGTACAGAAGAAAACGGATTTACTCCTGCTTTCCCAGAGGAAGTACCGGATATCATATATATCTGTTCTCCAAATAATCCTACAGGTACAGCATTAAAGAAAGATGCTTTGCAAAAATGGGTAGATTATGCAAATGAACATAAGGCGGTAATACTTTTTGACGCTGCTTATGAAGCATATATCTCAGAAGATGATGTTCCACATTCAATATACGAATGTGAAGGAGCAAGAAGCTGCGCTATCGAAATGAGATCATTTTCAAAAAATGCTGGTTTCACAGGTGTACGACTTGGATATACCGTTGTTCCAAAGGATATTAAGGATGTTGATGGAAATCAGGTTCATCCTATGTGGGCAAGAAGGCATGGAACCAAATTTAATGGTGCTCCATATATTCAGCAAAGAGCCGGAGAAGCGGTTTATTCTGCTGAAGGACAGAAGGAGATCAGGGGACTTGTCAATTATTATATGGAAAATGCAAAGATCATACGTGAGGGTCTTAAGGATGCAGGCTATACAGTATATGGAGGCGTAAATGCTCCTTATATATGGCTTAAGACACCAGATAATATGACAAGCTGGCAGTTTTTTGATCATCTTTTGGAAACAGTTAATATCGTAGGTACACCGGGATCAGGATTTGGTCCTTCAGGTGAAGGATTTTTCAGACTTACAGCGTTCGGCAGTCACGAAAACACAAAGGCGGCTATAGAACGTATAAAACATATTTGATATATCAAGGAGAAAGAGAAGATGTGTTCTATTATTGGATTTGAAAAAAGAAGTATTGAAGAAGATAAAGCTCGTAAATGTCTTGAGATAACAACTTCAAGAGGTCCGGATATGACAAGATTTGAGACAGCAGGTGATGGATGGCTCGGATTTAACCGTCTTGCTATCATGGGACTGTCTGAAATGGGAATGCAGCCATTCCACCAGGGAAATGACATGGTTGTCTGCAATGGTGAGCTTTACGGATTCAGAAAGCAGAGAATGAAGCTTGTAGAAGCAGGATATCGTTTTAAGAGTGATTCTGACTGTGAAGTAATTCTTCCAATGTATCATCAGTATGGTACAGCAATGTTTGGCATGTTGGATGCTGAATTTGCGATGATCATCTACGATAGCCGTACAAACAGCTTCGTTGCTGCAAGAGATCCAATCGGAATACGTCCACTTTTCTATGGCTATCTTTCTGATGGTTCGATCGTTTTTGCAAGTGAGGCAAAGAACATTGTCAGCATTTGTGATGATGTAAAGCCTTTCCCACCAGGATGCTTCTGGATCGATGGAAATTTCCAGAGATATGCTGATCCTGCTGCAGTAACAAACGTACGCTATGATGATGCTGACAAGGCTGCAGAGCATATCAGAAAGTATCTTGTAAGTGGAATCGAAAAGAGACTTGATTCTGACGCACCTTTGGGATTTTTGCTTTCAGGCGGACTTGATTCAAGCCTTGTATGTGCGATCGCAGCACGTCTTATGCCAAGAAAGAAGATCCGCACATTCGCTATCGGAATGGATATAGATGCAATTGACCTTAAGTATGCAAGAGAGGTTGCTGATTATCTTGGTGCTGAGCATACAGAAGTGATCATCACAAAGGATGATGTTATCAACGCTCTTGAGCCGGTAATACAGGCACTTGGAACCTATGACATAACAACTATCAGAGCAAGTATCGGAATGTACCTCGTTTGTAAGTACATTCATGAAAATACAGATATCCGAGTTCTTTTGACAGGTGAAATATCTGATGAGATGTTTGGCTACAAATATACTGATTTTGCACCTAATGCAATGGAATTCCAGAAGGAAGCTGAGAAGAGGATCAGAGAGCTTCATTATTACGATGTACTCAGAGCTGACAGATGCATTTCTGTAAACTCACTTGAGGCAAGAGTTCCATTTGGTGATCTTGCATTGGTAGAGTATGTAATGAGCCTTGATCCATCTGTTAAGATGAACGTTTACAACAAGGGTAAGTATCTTCTCAGACATGCATTTGAGAATAGTGACTGGCTTCCTGAGGATATTCTTCAGAGAGAAAAGGCTGCTTTTTCTGATGCAGTAGGACATTCTATGGTAAATGACTTGAAGGATTATGCTGAAAAGTATTATACTGACGAAGAGTTTAAAGAAAAAATAGAAAAGTACACCCATGCAAAGCCTTTTACCAAGGAAAGTCTGTTATATAGAGAAATCTTTGAAAAATACTACAGTGGACTGTCTGAAATGGTACCAGATTTCTGGATGCCTAATAAGACATGGCCAGGCTGTAATGTGGACGATCCTTCCGCAAGAGTGCTTTCAAATTACGGTGCCAGTGGAGTTTAATTATGAATTCAAGTGTAAACCGCCTGTTTGACTTTTTAAGGCATTGTCCAACATGTTACCATGTAATTGACCAGATACGTTCTGAAATGGCTCAGAAAGGCTATAAAGAGCTTTTTGAGGCAGATGAGTGGACATTAGAAAGTGGCGGAAAGTATTTTGTTGTAAGAAACGAGTCTTCTGTGATCGCATTCAGAATCCCATCAGGTGCTCCTGACGGATTTATGATCACTGCTTCGCACAGCGATTCTCCATCATTTAAAATCAAGGAGAATCCTGAGATAGCAGTAGAGAAGGCTTATGTGAAGCTCAATGTTGAGAAGTATGGTGGAATGTTGATGTTCCCATGGTTTGACAGACCGCTTTCTGTGGCAGGAAGAGTGATCGTCCGTGATGGCGAGTGCGGATTCAACACAAAACTTATCGATATCGATAAGAATCTGTGTATGATACCAAGTCTTGCAATCCACATGGATAGAAATGTGAATGATGGAAGAGCTCTTAATCCACAGAATGACATGCTTCCAATAATTGGTGATTTTTCTGCAAAGGATACTTTTGAGGATATCATAGCTGATGCAGCTGATGTCGATAAAAAGGATATAATCGGAAAAGATCTGTTCCTGTACTGTAAAAATGAGCCTTCTGTATGGGGCGCTAATGATGAATTTATTTCTGCAGGTCATCTTGATGATCTTGAGTGTGTCTTTGGATGCATGAATGGATTCTTTGATGCAGAAGCATCTGATGCAGTTCCGGTTTTTGCTGTATTTGACAATGAAGAAGTAGGAAGCAGTACAAAGCAGGGTGCTGATTCAACATTCCTTGGCGACACACTTGAAAGAGTGGCAGAAGGTGTTGGAAAGTCATATAAGCAGATGATAGCTTCAAGCTTTATGGTTTCTGCAGATAATGCACATGCTGTTCATGCAAATTATACTGATAAGGCAGATCCTGTAAACAGACCATATATGAACGGTGGTATTGTAATAAAGTACAATGCTAATCAGAAATATACAACCGATGCAGTATCACAGGCTGTATTTACACGTATTTGTGAAATGGCAGAAGTTCCAGTACAGCACTTTACAAATCGTTCGGATATAGCCGGAGGTTCTACACTTGGAAATATCTCAAATACACATGTATCATTAAATACTGTTGATATCGGACTTGCGCAGCTTGCAATGCATTCTCCTTATGAGACTGCAGGTGCTGCTGACGTAGACTATCTTATAAAGGCAATGAGTAAGTTCTATTCTCTGTCATTTGTAAATGATGGCTGCGGAAAGTTCCAACTCAAGTAATAAAGACACTAAAAAGGGGCTAATCCTAAATATGGGATTAGCCCTTTGACATGTGAAAATTACTTTGCAAGTCGCTTTTTATCGATATATCCTACGGCAGAAAGAGCAGCTATATTGCCTTCACCTGCAGATTTTATATACTGGTATGGAAGTCCTACTATATCTCCGCAGGCAAAACATCCATTTATGCTTGTAGCCATGTTTCGGTCAACTACTATATGAGCACCTTCGGTTTTGAGTCCCGGAACGAGCTGTCCGGGAGATATAGCATCTCTAAGAACAAAGATACCATCTGCTTCATAAGTATTTCCTTCAGCATCAACTACGATGTTCTTGTCACCAACATGTTTTATTTCAGATGGTCTGCTCTGCACGATCTTTATGCTTTCCGGTAAGTGTGTCTCACCTTTATAAACCTGGAAATAAGTAACGCTGTTGGTTACCTCGCTTAAAAATCTTGCCTCTTCTTCCTCTTTTTGACTGTATCCTATAACGATTACGTCTTTGCCTCTGTAAAGAGGAGCATCGCAGGTAGCACAGTAGCTGACTCCGCGGCCTACCAGCTCACTTTCACCATTTATAGGCTTTCCTGCCACAACTCCTGTCGCAAGTATGACAGAATCAGCTTCGATCATATCCTGACCTACCTGAACAGAGAAATAATCTCCCATTGAATATACAGCAGATACTCTATCTTCATGAATAGAAATATTTAAATTCTCCAGATGCTTTTTTAATGCATTTCCAAAATCAGCGCCTGCAATTGAAGGAAGTCCAGGATAATTCTCTATAGTATGTCCCTGAGCTATCTTACTACTCAGATCTTTTGATCCGATAAGCATTATCTTTTTGTTGCGAATGGTTGCCGTAATTGCTGCAGATACACCTGCAGGTCCGGTACCAATTATGATAATATCGTATCTCTCCATAAACGCCTCCGTTCAAAAATATACAAATTGAAAACGATTGGATTGTATCAAATCGAATTTGTTTTGTCAATAATTTTCTGTAATTAAAACTATTATTGTTGTAAAATATACCTATATACATGATTGTACATATTAGAGGGGGAATGTCTATGAATAATCGAAATTTTTTCCAAAAATATAAATTTTTAATATTATATTGCGTGGTAGTACTGTTTTACTATGTAGTAAAATACATTATTTTAAAATAATATATTGACAAAGTGTGTTAGCAAGTGGTAACATTACAAGCAGTTAGCAACCACTAACTACAGCAAATACGACATTAGCAATGCACATGTATAATGTTCGTGATTCAGATTCCTCTTACCGACTCGTTACTCATTTATGGAGAGTAACGAGTTTTTACTGTTTAAAAATAATCTGGATATAAAAAATAAATTAAAACTGGCATTTTTAATATATCCAGATAAGTGATATATTGTCTTATCAAGAAAGATAATACTAAAAGCATACGGGAGTGGAGGAATTATGAAAAACGAAAAGATCACTAAAATTAGCTATGCCGGTCTTATGGCAGCTCTTTGCTTTGTTGGTTATGAGCTTTTCCCTGCAATTAATGCATCAGGCACAAAGGTTCATATTGGTAATGCTTTTGTTGTACTTGGCGCTTTATTGCTTGGAGGACTTTATGGTGGACTTGCCGGAGCAGTAGGACTTTCAATTGCAGATATTGTTTCAGGATATGCAGCTTCAGCGCCAAGAACGTTCATCTGCAAGCTTGTGATAGGGCTTATAGTAGGTCTTGTGGCTAATAAAATTGCAAATAATTCAAATGACAATCAAAAGGGATATGTGCTTAAATGGTCAGCTATTGCAGCTTTTGCGGGACTTGGATTTAACTGCATATTCGAGCCTTCATTAAAATATTTATGGTATACCATACTTATTCCAAATTCAGAAAAGGCCGCTTCTGCGATCAATGCTCTTGTGGCTGTTACAACATATGCTACTATAATCAATGCAGTTATAAATTCAGTTATCGCTATAGTTCTTTATAATGCACTCAGACCGGCGTTGTTCAAGGCTAATATTCTACCGGAATCACTGCAGCATTAACTAATTCTTATGATAATAAATAGCCAGAAACAGATTGTACTGATAAAAATACAATTTATTTCTGGCTATTATATTGCGTTTTTTGTTAGCATGTGCTAATATTACATCGTTAGCAAAAGCTAACCGACATACAACTTTTAGATTTCTCCTATTCAGAGCCAGTTACGATAGAGCCAGTCGTAACTGGCATTTTCATGTTTAAACGAGTTTTGTGGTTTAAAAGAGAGGAAGCCGCGACACTTTCAATCGCGGCTTTTTGAGGGAGTATGAAAAAGGGTTTATATAATAAAAGCTAAATCTGGATGTGTACTTCCAGATGTCCTTGCTTTTGATGAGTATATAATAGCATCTGTATATGAACAAAATTCGACGTCAAGATAAATTGTTCATAAAAAAGTTCTTAATAAAACTTTATAATTGAAAAATGTGATATAATACAAAATACATCGCGTCACGCGATATTATGTTACGAAGGGGATAGTAAACAATGACAGGAAGAGAACTATATTTAAAACTTAGGGATATGCAGAATATTCCTAACTCACATGAGAATTGGGCAGAGTACAGGGAAAAGGTTACTGATTATCTGATACGTCATTCAGATAATGATAGATCTATTGCGATTCTTGGGGCAGGTAAGTGTGATGACGTAGATCTTGCAAAGTTGAAGCAGCATTTCTTTTCAATCACGCTCATTGACAGAAATGAAGATGCAATGAAGGAAGCTTTGGAGAAATACGGATTAAGCAATGATCCTGATGTTGAGATTGTCGTAAAGGATTTTATTGGAATTACCGATGAAATGTACAGTGATTATGCTGAAGCTATGATCACCGAGCTTAATAAGAAGGGCAAGGATACAGATGTTGAACAGGCTGCCATTGCTATGATAAATAAGCTTGATGAGATATTTGATACCATAAAAGACTATAATCCAAATCTTGGAATACAGCAGTATGACTATGTAGCAGCTCTTGGTGTGCACAGCCAGCTTGTAAACATGCTTATATGGATATGGGCAGTTGGTCTTTCAAATATTGGAAAAAGCGAACGTACTTTGGAAATGCGTGCTAAAAGGGAAGATGCAATGATCGTGCATAAGTTCAACGATCAGCTGCTTCTTATGGCAAGACGTGGTGTATTCTTAGGCTGTGAAATGAGCCGTGCCGGTATGAGCGGTGGCGTAGAAGGTGCACTGCAGGCTATGGGTGATATGCATGGCAGAAATGAGCATAAACAAGTACATCTCGAGGGGGTTGCATCTGTAACATGGCCATTTGATCCTCAGCAGAATATACTGTATCAGATGTGCCTAATGAATATTAAAACTAACGTGTAAAGGTATATTGAATGTCTAAAATTGTTTTTTTTGATCTGGATCGCACAACATGGGATGACCATATGAATGTTCCGGAAAGTACTATTAAAGCTATAAGTGAATTGCATGATAATGGACATCTTGCATTCATATGTACAGGCAGAGCTCGCGCTAATGTAGCCGATGAAAGAATTGAAGAGATCGGTTTTGATGGTGTAGTGGCTGCCTGTGGAAATCATATAGAATTTAATGGTAAGGTTTTATATGAAAATATTTTATCAGAAAAGCTTGTTGATAAGGCCTTGAAGCTTTTTAAGAATAATAACTTACCGGTTATTATTGAAGGCCCTCATTATCATTGGTTTGATTCGAAAGGATTCAGCCAGGAAAAGTTTGTAAAAATGCTCAAGGATGAAATGGGAGACAAAGCTAAGGAAATGGACGATTTTTCAACAGACGAGAAGGTTAATAAATTTACAGTTAATATCCTGCCTCAGTCTGATGTTGATACCGTTGTCAAGGAACTTGATGATGACTTGGACTTTATTGTTCACTACAATAAGGCCATTGAATTTATTCCAAAGGGATCTTCGAAGGCTACTGGGATAGAGCGCGTATGTAACATCTTTAATATTGACCATGAGGATGTTTACGCGATCGGTGACGGTCCAAACGATATCGATATGCTTAACTATGTTAAACATAGTATCGTAATGGGTAACGGCACAGATGATGCCAAGGCTGCTGCGGAATATGTAACAACAGATATCCATGATAATGGTGTGTATAATGCCATGAAACATTATGCTCTGATCTAATTAAGATAGCGCGGATGTACCGTTTTTAGCACATCCGCGCTAATTGTCTATACATCTCTTTTATGATACCATGAAAATAGGGGGAATAGGGGATGAAGACTACACAAGAATTAGAAAATTTCATCATATCAAATTTTGATAATGCTCTTAAAGAGCATCATATAAAGCTCTATTTTCAGCCTGTGATCCGCACTATATCAAGAAAAGTATGCGGAGCAGAGGTTCTTTCAAGATGGATAGATCCAGAAATCGGTTTTTTAAATCCAGGACAGTATATAAAAACTTTAGAGAATAAGCGGCTTATCCATAAATTAGATTCTTATATTATATGGGAAGTGTGTAATGGATATAGAAAGTCTTTAAGTAAGGATAAAAATGTACTGCCTATTTCTTTCAATATTTCAAGGATTGATTTTGAAATGTGTGATATGGTTGCTGTTGTGGAAGAAGCCGTCACCCATTTTGAAATCCCACGGGAACTAATAAATATTGAAATAACGGAAAGTGCTTTAAATGATAACTCAGATCTTATAAGAAGCAGTATCGAAAGGTTTCAGAGTGCCGGATACCATGTCTGGATGGATGATTTTGGTGCCGGATACTCGTCACTTAATGTTCTTAAAGAATATACGTTTGACGAACTGAAAATTGATATGATGTTTCTTATCAATTTTGACACAAGAGGTCGAGCTATACTCCGTGCTGTTGTCGATATGGCAAAGGCACTTGGTATACAGACGCTTGCGGAAGGTGTTGAAACAGAAGAGGAGTATCAATTCCTACTGTCTATCGGATGTGAAAAAGTCCAAGGGTATCTATTTGGAAAGCCTTTACCATACTATGAATTTCTTGAGAATCTTCGGATACATGAAATCGATATGGAGATGCAGTGGGAAAGGCACTATTATGACATTATAGGAAGTGTAAATGTTATAAGTCAGTCGCCTTTTATTTTTGAACATTCAGATAAAACAGAGCTTATTAAAGAAATGAATGCGATTCCACTTGCAATAATCGAACTTGCAAATGACACTGTAAGTTTCCTATATTCCAATGCAGCATTCATAAAAGAATTAAATATAATCGGGATTGATAATGCAAAAGATGCGCTTCATAAATTTCGTACAGCGCGGATATTATCAGGAAATAAGCTGCTAAAGATATTTAAGAAAACCAAAATATCCGGGCATGAAAATGTAACCATCACAGAAAATGGTCAGTATTTTGCCATACGGACTCAATTAATAACCAGAGAAAATGAAAGATATGCCATGCTCATATCTTTTGAAAATCTTTCAAAGACAGATATTAGCCGTAAGGAGCGGCTGGATAAGATATTAAGAAATATATATTCCATGTATGACGGTGTTTATGTCTTAAATGTCACTGATGGACTTATAGAAACCTTATATCTCACCTATGATTCATATAAATACAATGATCAGATCGACTATGGAGAATTCGTAGAAAACTTTATCTATCAGAAGATATATATTGACGATAGAGAAATAGTACAAAGATTTCTTGCTGTAGATACGATTTATGACAGAGTATGTGCAAGCGATAACGGCTTGATCAGTATTCAGATAAGGGTATGCGACATACATAAAAATCACAGTTGGAAGGTACTTATTGCATTAAAGGCTGGAAATAGTGATGTTCTTTTTCTGCTCAAAGATGCGGACACTGTGACTATTCAAAAAGCATCAGATGAAATCGAAGATAATACGGGTATTTCAGATGCATTATTATGGAAGACCCTTTTGCAAAACAGTTCACTGGGTATTTTTTGGAAAGACAAGAACCGCAGATTTCTTGGTGCAAACAAGGTGTTTTTAGACTACTACAATATGGAAGGTCCTGAAGTAATACTTGGAAAAAATGACGAGGAAGTAGGGTGGCATATTGATCCGGGGCCATATAAAAGCGATGAAGAAAGCGTGATAAATGACGGAAATATAACTAGAGATGTTCCAGGAAAATGCATTGTTAACGGAGCTGAAAGAAATATTGCCGCAAGTAAAATGCCGATATACAAAGATGGACAACGTGTAGGGCTATTAGGATATTTCAGGGATATTACTGATACATCAGGCATAGCAAATGCAAAAACATCTACAACAGATCATCTGACAGGACTTTTGAATACAAGAGGTATGATGGAGATCATGTTCAGATATGTCGATAGTTATGAAATCAATGAGCAGGACTTTTACTGCATGTTGATATCGATAGATAACTTTGATGAGATTATTTATATTCACGGAAAGCATATGGCTGGAAGCATACTTAAAACAATCTCAAAAGCAATTACAAATTTATGTAAAAATACCTGTAATGTAGGAAGGCTTAGTGGAGACAAAATTATCATTTTGGGACAATTTGCTGATCCTTGTGAGCCAGTCAGACTTCAGGAAAGATTAAGAGATACTATATCTTCTATACATTCGGTTGATGGAAGGCCATGTACATTCTATCCGGCTTTAGGATTTGCACTATATTCTGAAAATAAAAATATAGATGAATTGATACAGGCTTCAAGAAAAAAGATGTACGAAGATCATAAGAAACATATGGATCGTTTTGATTCAACATAATAAGAAAAAGCAGCCAGGATAAGACATTCTGGCTGCTTTGTACATTATCTGATGACTGTTTTTAATCCTGCATCATTTTCCTGATCACTATAAACTGTATTTCTTACAATCCTTATGCCGTTTGCAACTGCAGGAACGAATAAAATTGCAGTTGTTGCAACTGCTTCAGGCAATATATATGTAAGATTATATCCGAGTGTGTATATCATTGGATTCATGCCCTCCGGAGCATAGGATGCAAAAAATACATAACCGGATATTACATGCATGATATATCTTCCTAAAACTCCCAGTAAATATCCCTTTACAAGACCATTCTGCTTTTTAGCAAAGATACCTGAAAGACCAAGTGCGCCAAAAGCAAGCGGATAATCAAGAAGAACCTGGATCGGATGATAAATGTAAGGCTGGATCACAAGCTGAAGAAATCCATAGGCAACGCCTGCAAGTATTCCTACATTTGCACCATAGACATATCCAACAAGGCAGATAAAGAACATTGAAAAGAGTGTAACTGATCCGCCAAACGGGAGTGATGTCAGCTTGATGAAAGAAGCTATAACTGCCAATGCCATTGCCATAGCACAAAAGGCTAATTCCTTGGCAGACATTTTCTTGGAATTGTTCTTATGAACTGCTAGAATCAGCAGAAAAGCGATGATAAGTACCGCTGTCATTAATACATAACCCAAAGATGTAGGAATGTATTCGTAAGCATCAGGTGACCAATTGAAAAAAAGTGACATAAAAAAACCTCCTTAAGGTAGGAGGGGAGCGCAAAAACGCTTATTGCCTTCCTACGCTGGTATTATCCAGTTCAGGTGTTGAGGGTATTCGACTTAAATGTCGGAAATCTCAGCTAAAGCTCCCCTGGCATGATTGGTATAATATTAACGATTTGATTGTAAACTTTTAAATTTCTGCTGTCAATACAGTTAATCTATGAGAGACTCGATTTCTCTTTCAAAAGCCTTCACTCGTTCATAAAAATTCAGTGCTGACAGCCTCTGCGCGCCGGCACCAAAGATTATTACCTGCTCAATAGCATCGCTTGTAGCAACGGTTACATCGTATTTACGGGTAAGCTCATGCGCTGCCTGTTCTATATAAAGATCTGCTGTCTCTGCTTCTTTGGTAAATATAACATCGAGATTATTATATCTGTATATATGACGCTGTCCTCCAGGTACCTTGTAAGCATCAAATACGACGATTATCTCTTCGTCTACAAATCCTGCATAGTTTGACACGATATCCAACAACTTGTCACGCGCCGCCTTCAGATCCGAGGCCGCAAGCTTTTTCAGCTCATCCCATGCAAAAATCATATTATATCCATCTATAAGAAGATATTTTTTCGTATTCTTCTGCTTTGCAGGTTTATATACATAATTATCATCATGTCGTCCCCTGCTGCCTGTATAAGGTTTATCATTTGCTTCAGATGTTCTTGACTTTATCGGACCGTAAGTGCGCTCGAATATTTCCATAAGCTCAGCATCTGCAGCCATTCTGTCACGTTCTTTTTCTTTAAATGTTCTGTTATCCTTTACAAGATCTTCTTTTTTACGGGCCTGGAAGGTATTTTCAGTATCGTAAGTATCATTTTCGGAATCTGTGTCTTTTCCAATACCGGTATCTATATGCATATACTCACGTACCTTGTCCCATGGGATAATAGTTCCGGCTCCGTGCGAGCAAAATACTGAGGAAGCTGTGTTCTCTGTGTCAAGTTCAGCAATATATCCCTTTGATTCTATGACTTCTTCAGCATTTGCACATGGCTCATAACCATCAAATTCAAGTATTATCTGTCCCTCTCCCTTAGTATATGAATTCAGTTCTCGTGGGTATTCACTTACCTTTTCTGCCGGAACTTTACCGGTAAGAGTTGCAGAACCATTTTTTATGTCCGGTGCAGAGAATTCCCCTCCAAAGTTTGAAATGTCATTCATTGCACGTCCAATATTCTGCTCGGGAACAGTCAGAGAAAACTTCATAATCGGCTCTAACAGTATGTTTTCTGCCATCATCAGGCCTTGGCGAAGTGCCCTGTAAGTCGCTTCCCTAAAGTCTCCGCCTTCTGTATGCTTCTCATGAGATCTTCCAGCGATCAAGGTGATCTTTATATCTGTGATCTCGGAATTTGTCAGTACTCCTGTGAACCGTTTTTCCTGAAGGTGTGACAGAATGAGCTTTTGATAGTTTCTTGAAAGCATGTCATTCGGACATTTATTATCAAGCACTATGCCACTTCCCGGAGGTGCAGGCTCCAGAAGTAAATGTACTTCCGCATAATGGCGCAAAGGCTCAAAATGACCAACGCCTTCTACTGTGTTCTTAATGGTCTCTTTATAGACGATCTCAGGTGTTCCAAATTCTATGTGGTATGAAAATCTCTCAGAAACCAGATTTTTAAGGATTTCCTCCTGAACTTCACCCATGATTTCTACAGATAATTTACCTGTTTGAGAATTATAAACTGTCCTTAGGGTAGGCTCCTCTTCTTCCAGCTGTTTCAAGTCTTTGAACACTATCATTGAGTCTATTTCATCAGGTATTTCTACGCTGCATCTCAGTACCGGCTGCAGCATTTTAGAGTAATTATAATCGTCTTCACCAAGTACATCACCGATACGAGATTCGGTAAGTCCTGTTACAGCACATATTTCTCCGGCCATAACCTCTTTTACGGTTGTAAATTTCTCGCCCGAATAAATACGTACCTCATCTATTTTTTCATCTGTATCATGGATATTGATAACTGACTTTGCTTTAAGACTTCCTCCTGTTATCTTCATCCATGTAAGACGCTTATTATTATCACGGGTTATCTTAAATATCCTTGCCGAGAAATTATCCTTATATACCGGCTCTGAAATATAGTTATCGATAGTTTCAACAAGCTGTGAAATATTAGTATGCTTGAGCGCGGAACCAAAACATACAGGCATCAGAAGCTGCTTTGAAATAAGAGTCTTGATATCTTCTTGTGTTATGCGCTCTCCTTCAAGAAATTTTTCCATCAGTTTTTCATCAAGTACGGCTATATTTTCCTGCTCTTCTGCAGAATTGAATCCATTTTCAACATCCAGGATTCCCGGCTTGAATTCTGCTCTGATCTCTGAAAGTATTTTTTCTCTGTCAGCCCCATCCTGATCCATCTTGTTGACGAAAATTATAGTAGGGATGTGATAGTATGACAGTAATCTTATTAAGATTTTAACCTGCCCCGTTATACCATCAGCTGCACTGATAACAAGTATCGCGGCATCAAGTATATTAAGTGTTCTTTCCATCTCCGATGAAAAGTCAGCATGTCCAGGTGTATCTATAAGTGTTACATTAAAATTTTCAGTTTCAAATTTTGCCTGCTTGGAAAAGATTGTTATCCCGCGTTCTTTTTCAAGATGATAAGTGTCAAGAAAGGTGTCTTTATGATCAACTCTTCCAACCTTCCTTATCACTCCCTGCATATATAAAATTGCTTCGGAAAGACTGGTCTTTCCTGCATCAACATGAGCAAGTATGCCCAAAACTAAATTTTTCTTCATGGTGTATTCTCTATTCTGTAAGATAATCTATTGTCTACTGGTGTCATTGATCCTTATGTGAACATTCAGCAATACTCCTTCGTGACCAATCTGCAGCGCCGCATCTGGCACAACAATATCTTCTGTAATTTCGTGTAAACTTACTTTCTCTTTTTCTATAGATAACGATTCCACAGTTGCGGCATGTAAACATATACTTAGGCATGATTCCGGAAGAAATATGTTCTTCTATTCCTTTTTCGCTGCTGCTGGTTGTCCTCTTTATATTATAACCATAAGCTGCATTTATTCTTTCAGCAAAAATTTTCCATTTGCCCGTATGCTTCATGCAGCCTTCACACGTATGAAGAATTTCATGTATTATTGTTTCCTTGCATGAATCATCCGATACTCGGTCATCCTTGAGCAGCCGTTCTGAAATTTGTATTTCAAATGTTCCATCAGACTTTGCCTTACACTGTCCCCATCGTGTTTTAGCTCTGCTGTTGATTAACACATCAGATATTTTTCCAGGTTTCATTCCCAACGCAACTATTTCTTTAATACATTCATCTGTAAGGTTTTGTAAATCCTTCATGTTGTCCCTACTTCTAATTTCAAAACTGGCTACGCACTCTTCGAGTGCTACATCACTGATAAGCATAGAATTCTTCTTCGCTACCACAATACACATTCATATCAATGTAGCGTTCAATTCCACAGTATCCTGACAGCACATGTCGGTTTGAATACTGCCAAAAGGTCCAGTCAAGTGATGGGCTCGGCTTACTATACACATCTCTGATCCACAGGTTATAATCATTAAACTCTTCTTGTAACATCGACCACCATTTTTCAGTGGTATATATAACCGGTCTCACTCCGTAGAAAGACTCAATACTTTTTAAATAAGCATTCAGTTCAGTGATCATTTTTTCCTGATCAATTTGTTCAACGTCATTGTATTTTCCATAGGGCTCAATGTCTACTACTGGTGGAAGCATACCATCAACAACAGTTACGGTACTACAAAAATTTTCAGCTTGATCTGTTCCTGAAGAGTCAAGACTGAAAAAATGATAAGCACCTATTCTTAATGATCTGCCCTGAGCCTCTTGCCAGTTTTTGTCAAACTGTTCATCTTTAGATCGTGACCCTTCGGTCGCTTTTATATATGCAAACTGAATATTTTCTTCTTGTAACTGATCCCAGTCTATCTCACCTTGGTAATGAGAGACATCAACTCCTCGTATCGGATATTTTTTCTTTGAAGGATTATTTATATGAATCACGCCTGTATACAAAAAAATCATTGCCATACATGCTAAGAAGAATAATGCAAGTGTTATTAATATTTTTCTTTTCATACAACCTCTGATTTAATTAAGTTTCAAGTTCTTTGGAAATCATCCCCACAAGTTTCCAAATTATTGATTGCTTATTCTAAAAATATTACCACATCACAGATGTGAACTCCAAGTTTTTATTTAATGGAGCACCTCGAATATAGGTGCTTAGAGATTTTTCTTAATTGTAGTGTGCAATATTTAATTGCTCTTTTGCAAAGACATGACATCAGGATATAAAGCCTGTCAGATAAAAAGTCGATAAATAAATGAAAGGCTTTTTTATAGACTTAACTCGATAACCGTCATCTTTACAAAAGGGGGTATTTAGTATGGAAATGATTGAAGTATTGTTGGAAATGATGCTTGCCGGATTGGCACTTTACATGACTATCAGTCTGATTTGGTACATCATAATTGTTATTGCTGACTGGAGGATATTTACAAAAGCCGGGGAGGCAGGCTGGAAATCTTTGATTCCAATACTCAATACGTATGTGACATTTAAGATTGCATGGAACCGTAAGATGTTTTGGATCATGGTAGCAACGCTCACATTGGGAAGTGTCTTTACAAGTATAGCGGGTGAAGACAGAGTATTCCTAGCAATTATCGGAGCCGTTTTTGCATTAGCCAGCTGTATTATAAACATTATCTGCCTTCATAAGCTTTCAAAGGCCTTTGGTCATGGAATCTTATTTACTTTAGGTCTTCTTTTCCTAAATCCATTATTTACATTAATATTGGGATTAGGAAAGTCTGAGTATATCGGACCAGATGGTGAAGCGATTCAGTCAGATGATTTTTAAACTATTAAAAAAACAAATCTCAGTAAATTCCAGGTGTTTGACCGCACCTGGAAATTTTTTTGAAAAAATTAGATGTAACTATTGACATTACATCAAAGCAATGATATATTGTGTTTATGTGATGTAACTGAAATAATTACATCAAAGCAACTTTCATAGCATTTGATGTGTTCCACTTTAATTCAGACGGTCTTATCGATGAGCATTGGGACAACCTTCAGGACGTAGCTGGTAAAAATCCTTCAGGACATACACAAATAGATGGAACACTTGAAAAGAAAGATGTGGATAGGGAAGAAACAAGAAAGATAGTTTCTGGTTTTGTAGGTGATGTTCTTCGTGGAGAGAATCCTGATAAGATTGCTAGATACTATGATGGAGATAAGTATATCCAGCACAATACGGGTATTGCAGATGGACTATCGGGACTTGGAGCCGCTCTTGAAGCAATGGGCAAGCAGGGGATTACAATGGTCTATAACAAGACTCATTTTGTTCTCGCAGATGGAGACTATGCTCTTGCAGCTAGTGAAGGAACCTTTGGAGGAAAAGATACTACTTACTATGATCTTTTCAGAGTAGAGAATGGTTATATTGCAGAGCACTGGGATGTAATGGAGACTTTAGCTGATAAGTCTACATGGCAAAACCAGAATGGTAAGTTCTGACTAAGTGTAAGCACTTCTCTGCGATGAAACTAAAGATTCATCGATTAAAAGTAATGTAACCGTTGAAGATACAACGGTTAAGTATTATAATTCAACTAAGGTCACTCATTGGATGTGGTCTTACGAATTATGATATGAGAGGTTTTAGTGATGCAGATTTCAAGCAGATTTACAGTGGCATTGCACATATTTACATGTGTTGAAGTTTTTAAGGATGAACATAAGGTTACTAGCGATTTCCTTGCCAGCAGTATAAATACCAATCCTGTAATAATTAGGAAGATCCTTGGACAGCTTAAGAGCGCAGGATTAATAGAAGTACAGCGTGGCACAGGTGGAATAATTGTAACTAGACCATTATCTGATATCACTTTTCTAGATGTTTATAGAGCGATAGAACCGGTTGAAGGTGGAGATCTTTTCCGTTTCCATGAATCTCCTAATCCTCAGTGTCCTGTGGGAAGAAATATTCATGGTCTGTTAGATGGCAAGCTTTCTGCTATCCAGAATGCAATGGAAACAGAAATGATGAAGTATACACTTGATGATCTCAAAACAGGAATAGATGAGCTTTTGAAAAAAGAAGCCTGACATAAACTACTCATGAACCCGAGCTCTATGGATTTTGATTTCCATGGAGCTTTTTTGAAAGGAGCTTTCCACCTGGCAAAGAGATATAGCAAATGGCACACTCAAAAGGAGTTGATTTTGATAGTGTTGATCCTGAGATTCCTAACACCTTCGATAATGAAGAAATTGTCATGAAAATGATGGAAGACCAAGGCTTTGTGAAGAATTCAGAGGGTATATTTGAAGTCCCTAGGGATGGCAGAATCAAGATGGAGATTTCATCTAATCTTATACCGATATGCCCAGATGATGGCAAAAAGATGACTACGAATCTTAGAGCAGATGACAGTTTTGTTGAGGATGCAGGCTGGCATGCAGCTAATCAGAGGTACAATGAGTTCTGCAACAGTCATGAGGGTAAGCATGTCCTCTATTTTGAGCTTGGTGTAGGAATGAATACCCCTATAATTATCAAATTTCCGTTTTGGAAGGCTGTAGAGCACAATAAAAAGGCATTTTACGTTTGCATAAACTATGGAGATGCAGGCTGTGACAAGGCTATAGCTGATAGAAGCATATGTATGGATGAGGATATAGCTAAGGTGTTGAATGACTTGAGTTGAAGCGAAAAATCTGAAGATAATCCGTTCGACTCTACTTTCCGTAGGTACATTATTTTGGGGCGTTGATTTACAATTTGTACATGGAGGTGATAACGAATATGAACCAATATGTTACAGGCGCAGTTATTAAGGAACTGAGGGAAAAGAATAAGATGACCCAGCTTCAGCTTGCGGAAAAGCTGGGAGTGAGTGATAAAAGCGTGTCTAAATGGGAAACTGCCAAAGGCTTTCCAGACATTACTCTTTTGGAGCCGATTGCTGAGGCGTTCAGCATTTCGGTGATGGAGCTGATATCAGGCAATACTATTCATAATGCGAATGTATCCGCAAATATGCTGCGGTCAAAGTTTTATGTCTGCCCGGTCTGCGGGAATGTGATACACAGCATAGGTGAGGCGGCAATCCATTGTCATGGAATCCAGCTTATACCTTTAGAGGCAGAACCTTCAGATGAACGACACATGGTTTTTATCGAGCGTGTGGAGGATGAGTATTATGTGCGGATTGATCACAGCATGACGAAGGAGCATTACATTTCGTTTGTGTCGGCGGTGTCATCCGATGATATGCAGATGGTAAAACTCTATCCGGAAGGTAATGCTGAAGCACGGTTTAAGATCAGGGGAGTCAGAAGAATCTTCTATTACTGCAACCGGGATGGTCTGTTTTCAATTGATCCGATAAAGGGCATTGATGACAAGGAAAAAGGCTATGACGATTCGCAGGAAAGAAGAGAACTGGAAAAGGCGGCGGATATGCTGTTTGGATAGGCGACAGTCGGTTATGGACAAAAATCTCTATACTTGACCGGATGTCATTTCATATAGCAGTATCCGGTCTCCTTCATTAATAGAATTACATGAATATGCAAAATAGCCTGAACTGTAAATGTGGTTTAGGCTATTTTTGGTTACATGAACGTTTATTGACATATGTCAATATCGATGATAACATATATGCTGACATATGTCAGAAAGGATGGAATATGCCTAAGCTTACAAAATGCAGAAAAATAGCGGGCCTTCCCGGGCAGTTTGGATTTTGCCCGACAGAGAGTATCGAAGGAGAAGCCATACAGCTAACCTTTGATGAGTTTGAAACAATCCGTTTGTTGGACAGGGAAGGAATGACTCAGGAACAGTGCGCCAGAGAAATGGGAGTCGCCAGGACAACTGTAACAGCCATGTATGAGAGCGCACGCAAAAAGATTGCTGAGATGCTGGTAGAAGGACGGAGCCTTACTATTTCAGGCGGGAATGTCAGATTTAATATTCTGCAGAGTGAGAAGTTTAAGAACCTTAGAGTAAAAGGAGAAAACGATATGAGAATTGCAGTAACATATGATAATGGTGAGATTTTTCAGCACTTTGGACATACAGAGAAGTTCAAGGTTTATGATGTGGTAGATGAAAAGATCGTTAATGAAGAGATAGTAGATACAAACGGCCAGGGACATGGTGCACTTGCTGGATTTCTCATGGGCGGAAAAGTTGATACTCTCATATGCGGGGGAATCGGTGGTGGTGCCCAGGTAGCACTTAGAGAAGCTGGAATCAAACTATATGGTGGCGTATCAGGTAATGCAGATGAAGCAGTAAAGGCATTCCTTGATGGGGCACTGGATTATAATCCGGACGTTAAATGCAATCATCACGGAGAAGAACATAAATGTGGAGATCACCACGAAGAAGATCATCACTGCGGAGGTCACTGTGGCCATTGAGCTGTTTCTTGACAGCTTTCTTGAAATAGCATAGATAGCCAGCGCATTTGAAGGAATAAAATAAACCGGTAATGATCATGCTGAAGGGACTGTTAAATTCAATTATTTATATTCAAAAAGAAATAAATTTGTTGACAATAATCCGAAATCGGACTATCATATCAATAGTCTGATTTCGGATTATTTTATGTTGGAGGAAAAAAATGCTAAATGAAAATAATGATAATCTAGCCAAATTTATAAATCTGGACAAGGAACTGGGCAGCATTTATCAGAGGCAATCCAAGAAGTTTGAGCTATCAGAGTCAACAATTGCAATCCTGTATGCTATAAGAACATCAGAAACCGGAGTTACCCAGAAGGAGATAATTGAAGAATTTCTTTTACCTAAACAGACTGTGAATTCAGCTATGAAAAAGCTTCTTGAAGAAGGAAAGGTTTTTGTTTCAGAGAAGAATGGGCGTGAAAAGAAATTTCTTTTGACCAAAGAGGGAATACAGATGGCAGCAAAAAGTGCAGATCTTATTCTTGAAGCTGAGAGAAAGGCGTTTTTCTCGTTTACGGATAAAGAACAGGAAACAATTATAGAACTTCTAGAAAAGTACAACAAAAGGCTTGACGATGAAATGAATAAATTTTGAGGTTATACATGTTTTTAAGAAAGGAAAAAGATGTGATCCAGCTTTCGGATCATTTTGATTATAAAAGATTATTAAGATACTGTTTTCCATCAATGACAATGGTGGTGTTCACATCAATTTATGGAGTTGTGGACGGCCTGTTTGTATCAAATTTTGCAGGGAAGAATGCGTTCGCAGCAATAAACATAATAATGCCTGCACTTATGATATTGGGAGCCCTTGGGCTTATGTTTGGAGCAGGTGGAACTGCCCTTGTGGCTAAGACACTTGGTGAAAAGAAAAATGACCTCGCCAATAAATATTTCTCAATGATGATTGAGGTTGCCATGATTCTTGGAACATTTTCTATGGTTGTAGGATTTATCTTTTTACCGCAGATAGTGGATCTTCTAGGTGCATCTAAGGTAATAAGAGGTGATGCAGTTCTCTATGGACGCATTGTACTGATATTTACTGTTGCAGCAGATTTACAGTATGTTTTCCAGAGTTTTATGACTGCGGCGGAGAAACCCAAACTTGGACTTATTATAACTGTGGCTGCAGGTATTACAAATATGGTTCTTGATGCGCTGCTTGTTGGCGCATTTAAATGGGGTGTAGCAGGGGCTGCCATAGCAACCGGAATCAGCCAGATAGTAGGAGGATTTCTCCCACTTATTTACTTTTCAAGAGAAAACACCAGTCTTTTGAGGTTTTCTTTTACCAGAATAGATATGAATGTTGTAGGAAAAGCGGCATTTAACGGCATGTCAGAACTTATGGCAAATATAGCATCTTCTCTTGTCAGCATGGTCTATAACAAGCAACTCATGACATATGCGCAGGAAAATGGCGTAGCAGCGTATGGAGTAGTCATGTATGTGCAGTTCGTGTTCCTTGGCATGCTGTTTGGATATACATTTGGATCATCTCCTATAATCAGCTATCATTATGGTGCAGGAAATACTAAGGAACTCAACAACCTGATGAAGAGAAGTTTTACACTGGAATATGCAGGTGGAATTCTAATGTTTGTTATTGCGCAAGTACTTGCCAGACCAATAGCCAGCATCTTTGTAGGATATGATGCACAGCTGACGGATATGACAGTAGGTGCCTTCAGGATATTCCTGTTTGCATTTATATTGGCTGGAGGAAATATATTTGCATCATCATTTTTTACAGCGCTTAATAATGGTCCGATTTCTGCCGTGATCTCATTTATGAGAACTCTGGTGTTTGAAATGTTGTCAGTAATCCTGCTTCCGATGATATTTGGAGTTAGGGGAATATGGGGAGCTGTTGCAGTCGCGGAAGTGGCATCCTTTATATTATCGTGGGGGTTCCTTATAACTCAGAATAAGAAATATCATTATCTTAATATGTGATGTATATGTCTTCAATAAAAGACATAGCAAAAGAGCTTTCAGTATCTGAAAGTAAGGTGGAGATGAGGCTAAATTGAAATGAAAATTGATAACAAAACAGTAACCATATATGGTAAAGAAAATAATGGATCCCCTTTGATAATATTAAACACTTTCAATGGAAATGGATCTTCAGTTTATAAACAACTGTGCAATATCGTTGATAAACCATTTACGCTGGCTGTAATTGGAGATATAAAATGGGACTTGGAAATGACTCCGTGGGAAGCACCGCCAGCATTTAAGGGTGAAACACCGTATCTTGGCGGTGCAGATACTTATATAGAAAAACTTGAAAAAATATTTATTCCTAAAATACTTAATGAACTTAGTATTAAACCTGAATATCTGGCTATAGCTGGATATTCGCTTGGAGGGTTGTTTGCTATCTATAGCATGTATAAAACTGATATGTTCAGCAGAGCAGCCAGTGCATCAGGTTCTATGTGGTTTCCGGGATTTGCTGATTTTATAGAAAATAATGAACCTGTAAGAATGCCAGATAGACTTTATTTTTCATTAGGCGATAAAGAATCAAAAACTAAAAATGAATTTCTTAAATCAGTAGATGAAAACACCATCAGGATAGTGGAATACTTTAGGAGAATAGGTATAGAAACTGCCTATGAAAGCAATCCCGGTAATCATTTTAAGGATGCAGACTTGAGGATGGCTAAAGCCATAGCAGGTATCCTCTGAATTTTGAATATTTTTGTTTTCATGTGACCTTCTGGTTACTTTTTCTGTGTATATAGATGAAAAGAAAAAAAATCTGTAATATTCAGAAAAATGGAGGATATTGAAGGAAATGCTACTATTCAGGAGTTTTCTGACATAGAGCTTGGATGGAATTAAATGTCAGGTCATGGAGAATATAAAATGCTGGATGCTAGGACAAAAGAAAGCCTCATCAGTCTTACGACTTCTGGGGCTTTCTGGTTGCTTAGTTTCTGGATTTAATCTATTACTGCCTCGAGCCATTCAGTTGAGGCTTCTTCTCCTTGGATTTCTATTGCCAAGTGTGAAAACCATGAATCTTCTGCCGCTCCGTGCCAATGTTTCACGTTTGCTGGAATATTGATTACCTTACCCGGAGTCATTTCAACTGCATCTTTACCATCTTCCTGATAAAAACCTCTTCCTCCGACACAGATCAGCATCTGACCACCACCTGATTTTGCATGATGGATATGCCAATGATTTCTGCAACCAGGTTCAAAAGTAACATTATGGATAGCGATCTGCTCCTCAGAGACTGATGCAAGATAACTCTGTCCTTCAAAATACTTAGCATATGCATCATTAGGCGCTCCAATAGGGAAAAATATCGTGTTCTGATACTTGTCCTTATCAGTTAATTCCTCGATTTTCTCAGAATATACTTCTTTTGCAAGATTAAATACCGCCCATGCTTTTGGCCAGCCCGCATAAAAAGCCACATGTGTGATAATCGCAGCCATCTCTTTCTGTGTAACACCATGATTTTTGGCATTTTGAATGTGATATTTTAAGCTACTGTCTGTAATACCCTGTGACATCAATGCCACAACAGTGATGATGCTTCTGGTCTTTACATCAATATCCTGATTATTCCAGTTTTCACCAAAAAGAACATCGTCGTTAAAGTGTGCAAACTCAGGAGCAAACTCACCAAGCTGCTGTCTCCCCGCTGTTTGAACTATTTTTTCTTCCATATTATAAAAGACCTCTCCATTTTAAATTATTAATCAAGTATTTCTTTAATATCTGCAAGAATCTGCTCAGTTGTCATACCGACTTTTTTCAACAATTCTTCCGGATTGTAACGGTCATAGAATTCCTTATTCAGTCCGTAATTCTTTACTTTCATGCCAGTAGGACCATAGTAGGAAGCAATCTTTTCACCAAAACCGCCGCTCAGTATTCCGTCTTCTAAAGTTATAACAAGATTATGGTTTGCTTTAAGCTCATCAAGAACCTCTGCATCTATACCTGATGCAAATCTCGGATTTATAAGTGTTGGCGCAAATCCAAGATTTGCTTTGATACTGTCTGCAAGAGCTTCGCCTCTCTGATAGAAGTCGCCAAGTGCAATTACAGCAACCTTTTCACCATTCTGCTCAATTTTGTAGCTGTTAATCTTATCAAAGCTCTTATCAGCGTCCCTATGGCTGACCTGATTTCCCGGTATAAGTATCATGACAGGATGCTCTTTCTGATCTACAGACCAGGAAAGCATATTTTTATACTCTTCTGCACTTGTCGGTGCAAGCACTATCAGGTTCGGAATATTAGTGAATGCTGCAAGTCCAAATATACCTAAATGTGTAACATCGGTAAGTCCATCAAAATTGCAGAAATTCATAACCATGGTTACCGGATTATTATTGATGCACAGATCCTGTGAAATCTGGTCATATGCACGCTGAATAAAGGTCATATTTGTGAAAACAAGCGGCTTTGCACCATTCTTTGCAGCTCCTGAAGCAATTGCTACAGCTGCCTCTTCAGCTATTCCGACATCCATATACTGTGAACCAAGCTTTTCGCGATTTTCCTTTGAAAGTCCTATTGCTCCCGGCATTGAAGGTGTAATTACCACAAAATCCTTGTCCTGCTCTGCTTTTTCCATTATATAATTGACAGTCATTCCAAGATAATTCTCTCCATCGCCAAATGAAACTGTAGGTGCTCCACTCTCACGATCAAAAGGAAGTGTCCAGTGCCATGATTCTTTATCCTTTTCAGCAAGTGCATAGCCTTTACCCTTCTGAGTATGCACATGAACTACTATTGGATGATCAATATTCTTTATCTTTTCAAATAAAGAAATCATAGATTGAATATCATTTCCATTTTCCTCATATATATAGTCAAGCCCATACGCTCTGAAAAGATTATTTGCAGATTCACCCTTTGTTTCTCTGAGCTCTGCGAGATTCTTGTATATTCCGCCATGGGTCTCGGCAATAGCCATTTCATTATCATTTACAATGATTATAAAATTAGAATTCATTTCACCGGCAACATTCAATGCCTCCATCGCCTCGCCGCCTGAGAGAGAACCGTCTCCGATAATTGCAATTATGTTCTCGGTGTCTCCTTTGAGGTCGCGTGCCTTTGCAAGACCAGCAGCAAGAGCTATTGAAGTAGAAGTATGACCAACATTAAAGAAATCATGCTCACTTTCATCAGGATTGGTATAGCCTGAATCTTCCGAAAATTTTTCATCATTAATATATCCATCACGTCTGCCTGTGAGAAGCTTATGCGGATAGCTCTGGTGTGAAACATCAAACACAAACTTGTCTTTAGGGGAATTAAAGACATAGTGAAGTGCTATTGTTGCTTCAACCATACCAAAGTTTGGTCCGAAATGTCCGCCTATCTTTGTAAGCCTGTTGAAAAGGGCTTCTCTCATTTCTGTTGCAAGTATATCAAGTTCATCATTATTCAATTCTTTAACATCTTCAGGGGAATTAATTTTTCTTAAAATCTCGTACATTCTTTACCTTCCGTCCATATACCGGGGATTTCAATATGATATTGTCATGTCCTCGACTGTGTAGCTTTAATTTTACATATTCAAAAACGTTTCTGATGATTAAATGCTACACCCTTGAGTTAACTCCATGTCAATAGGATTCTTCATTTTTTCACTTTTATATGCCTATTTTCTTATAAAATCTGCATCCTTATCCGGCATGGAATCATCTGAAATATATCTTTCCACTGTCATATGAAGATCATATTTTTCCCGAAGTTCCATGATGGTCTTCATCATAGGAGATGCATGGTGTACATCAATTGACTCCTGATCTTTCCAACTGTCAATTAAAAGAATTGTTTCAGGATCATCAATAGACTGATAGTATTCATATCTCAGGTTTCCTGATTCGTTTCTTATAGCTTTAACCGTTCCACTGCTGATCATTTCATCAACAAACTTTTTTGCTGATCCATTCTCGCCTTTATACCGAAGATTAACTGTAATGCTCATTTTTTCTCCTTATACATTCTTCCCTGCTTCATAAGCTTCGGTCATAGCTTTTGTGCCTATAACCTCGCCCTTTTGCCATACACCCTCGCCCCATATGATTCCCTTAATGTCATTTCCAAGGTTTTTAAAGCCCCCTTCCAAGTTCATATGCATCCTTTGGATATCTGCTCCTTGCAGTCATACCTGGTGTTCCACATCCTCTTCCAAGCACCATTCCCATGTCATCAAAATTTATATATCTGACAAGTGTCTTATAATGTGCCTCCAGCGCATCAAAAGTCCAGTCATCTGCGTTCCAGGCAACTGTCAAAAGAGCTGATTTTAAATGCCTGCGGTCGGGCCGCAGACTTATACAGCTGGTTACTTATTCATCTTAGCGCAGTCTCCGACCTTATTCCCTGTTACGAAGTACTCATAGGTAGGAAACTCAAAAAGCACAGGCTTAAACACATGGTAATCAATCTTGCCGGCTTCATTTAATACAGACTCATCTGCATATGTGGCAAGAATCTTTCCTATGAAATTATCAAAATTCTCAAGCTCATAGTTATAATCCATTTCACATTCAATAGAAACTTTTGCATCATCAATAATAGGTGCACCATTCTCACCTACTGTAAATTTGAAAGCGTCAGACTTATCTTCCTTGTTCCCTGAAATCACGCCCATTCTGTCAGCTTCCTTAAGCCATGACTCATCAACTACATTTACAGAAAACATTTTATTTTCACGGATTCCCTTGTTTGTGTAGTGCGCCTGCACCATGGAAACCATAAGATGGCTGTGTGCTACTGTTCCTGCGTGTGCCACCAATGTCCAATTAGGTTTTCCATCTACCATTGCTCCAACTACGATTACAGGTGCCGGATATAATGCAAGTGTTGCTCCAATATTTTTCTTCATTTTTAAATTCCTTCTTTTAATCAAACTTTGCAAGCTTCACTAAACTCGAAAAAACTCGCTAAGTTGCTCTACTCAAAAATCAGTTTCAGAAACTGATAGGTCATTTCATAGATAGTTACATCAACATGAGAGAGTTTAACCTCGTCCATTGCTGATATCTGCTTCTCTGTTGGATATGAATAGGGATAAATTCCATACATGTAAGGGAAAAAAGCATATCTTATCTGTTCACTTTTCTCATCTGTGATCTTTAGATGCTTTTTCAGGCATTCATCAAAAAGCTCAATAGTTTCCTTGAAAGCTCGCTTATAATCCACAAGCAATTCATACCTGCTGTTCTCCTCTATCTCGTAGAGGTTCATTGCTGAGATTTTAAGAAGTGTCTTTCTCTCTTCCATGGTTTTCGCAATTGCTCTAGCCAGGGCATCCTTATCCATATCCGTATTTCTTTTAATAATGCTTCTTAAGGCATCATTCCATTTCATATATTCACGGGTCAGAAGACCTAAAAAGATTTCTTCCTTAGTCTGAAAATAATTGTAAATAGAAGGTCTGGAAAAGCTGGTTTCAGTGCTTATGTTCTTAATAGTGATACTGTGAAAGCCCATTGTTTCATAAAGCTTTTCACAAGCATCCATAATTTCCTCTCTTCTTCTGTCAATTGTCTCTTTAAGTTCTACTGCCATTTTTAAACTCCTTAAAACCAAAGTGTATTTGTTAACATAGTAACACTCGGTTGACATTGAGTCAATTTTAGAACAAAAAAATTATTCCATCTTCTTTTCCCACATACGGATGAGGTTAAGTTCAAGACTGTCTGCACATCTTTCAAGATCATCTATTTCATCATTTGTTAGACTTACATTGCATGCCTTAACTGCATCCTCAACGTGATTAACCTTTGTTACACCGATGATAGGAAGTGCTCCCTTTGTTATAGCCCATGCAACCGGAATCTGAGCAGGCGCAACACCGTATTTATCGGCAACTTCCTTAAGCTTTGCATTCATGATCTCAAGTTTATCAAGAACCGGATTATATGTTTCAGCTCTACCGGAACCTGCTGGCATTGGATTCTTAGTATCATATTTTCCAGAAAGAGCGCCCTGCTCAAGTACCATGTAAGCCCAGAACTGGATGCCATTCTCTTTGCAATAATCTACAATTCCGGAATCTTCTGACGATCTATTTAAAAGGCTATAGTGGTTCTGCACTGCGCCAAGCTTAAGTCCATGTTCACGAAGTATTCTGTCTGCCTCTTTAATCTCAGCAAGATTATGGTTAGAAACGCCGATGACCGGAACATTTTCTTTTCCTTCAAAATACTTAGCAACCTCTGTTATCCACTTTGGAGCATCGACAGGATTGTGTACCCAGTAGATATCCATGTTATCGATTCCAAGCATTTCATATTCTGTCTTAAGCATATCCTCGACAGGAGTTACTGATGAGTAATCTGCACACTGAGGTGTAAATTTATCAGAAATGATATAGGAATCTCTTGGAAGCTCCTCTAGAAATGCCCCCAAGGTTTTCTCTGAAGTTCCCATTCCATATACATAAGCCGTATCCCAAAGGTTAAGCCCCGCCTTCATAGCAGCATCAAATATAGGTCTAAGAGCATCTTCGCTCCAATTATTTCCAAATGTGCCATCATTGCCCCATGCCCAGGCACCGAGTGCGATCTTTGGTAATGTCTTTGTCATATCCGACTCCTTTCTATTGACATCGTGTCAGGTGATGCTTGAATCATAGCACTTGATTGACACAATGTCAACAGGTTTTAAAAAAAATTAGAAGCTATTTAAACAAAAGCCTTCTCTTAGAAAATATATATCCTAAGAAAAGGCTAATGTGAATTACAATTCCATTATCTCACCATAAATCATAACTGCATTTCTAACACAGTCCTCGCAAGGGCATAGTGGTCTACCATCAGTCACTGTCTTGAGATCTTTACATTTTATGGCACCGCATCTCCTTGCAAATTCTTCCTGGATTTGTTTTGTAACACCAAGTGTTCCTTTGCCTTCTGTCTTAAGCCCTGCTATCATTCCGGCACCTATGAGCGCACCACATGTTGCCTCAAGATTTCCCATTCCGGCGCAGAACCCTGCTGATATCTGCTTAAGCTGTTCCTCCGTAAGCTCTGTCTGATCTGATAATGCTGCAGTCACCGACTGTGCACAGTTATACATTCCTGAATTCTTTAATTCTACAGCCTTTTCGGCTCTCTCACTTAATGTCATGATTCTTATTTTCCTTTCCCTGCTTTGATTTTGCATATTCCCTGAGTCATTGTTCCCATAGGGCAGAATGAACACCAGGTTCTCTCTTTATATAGCGCCATTACAATAAGTCCTATCAGAGTGGATGTCAGCATGAGGCTGTAAAAACCAAACCCAAACTGCGCCACCCAGTCTGGAAACACACTTCCATTATAAGCCCATTTCCATGGAACCTTAAATGTCCAAAAGAGCTTTATCGCCTTCCTAAGTGAATTTGTCCCTGAAAATACAAGATACGTTTGGAACAACATAGTCCCAAACATTGTCAGGAAGAATGCCAGGAATCCATATCTGAACCATTTGGATGATATCCATCTTGGCGCAGGTTTGCTGCGAGAACACTTACAGTTTCTCCCAAGCACCCAGAAGAGCTGCCCTCTTCCGCAGAACTTATTGCAGAACATTTTGTTACCGCCCACAATTGCAAAAATAAGCGGAACTACAAAGTCAATCATCCCAAGCCATGCAAACAGAATATTAAAGAATCCAAGTGCAAAATAAACTATTGTCCATATCCATAGGTAGTCATACCAGTGCTTTTTCTTATTAGATACCATTCTGCACCTCCTCTACCTTGATTGAGCCTGCAGGACATGCTCTTTCGCAAATGCCGCATCCAACACACTTTACAACATCCACTACTGCATAGCAGCCTTTATAGATGTCAATTGCCTCTCTTGGACATTGCATTGCGCAGACACCGCAGGCAACACATCTTTTTATATCATTAGCTGCCTTTTTCATTTAATATTCTCCTTTTTGATCTTTACTACTTGTTTTTCTCAACTGATGCTTTTATTATAGTTGGTATAGAATTTATATCAAGTACGAAGTTTTTATTTATCTGGTAAGGAAAAGTATACTATGAGAAAACAAGAGATAAAAGAACCATTATGTGAAGATATTGCAGGAAAAGATTGTGGATTAAAGAGAGTTATAGATACCATTGGTGGCAAATGGAAGATCATGATCCTATGCGTCATCGACAAAAATGAGGTGGTCAGGTATGGCGAGATTAATCGCTCCATTCATGGTATCACCAACACAATGCTTGCAAACTCCCTAAAGGAACTTGAAGCCGATGGCCTTGTAGAAAGAAAACAGTATGATGAGATGCCTGTTAGGGTTGAGTACAACCTTACTGAAAAAACCAAAAGCCTCATTCCCATTCTTCTTGAACTTAAAAAATGGGGTGAGGACAATCTGTAATATTCTGATTTTATAGTTCAAGCTATGCTCATTTGGCCAAAAATAAGCATAGCTTAAAAATAGTTTAGCTTTTTCTGGTTTTATATTCCCTCACGTATCTATAATATGTCTCCTGTGGTAACCCCAATTCTCGCATCAATTCTGTCGTCTTTTTTTCACCATCCTCAACTGCCTTATACCGTTCGGCAAAATCTTCTTTACTCATACGACGTGGTCTGCCATAGTCCTCCCATTCCCCTCTTTTCTTTTTTGCTGCTATCCCTTCCATCTGTCGCTTTTTCTTACGTTCAAGCTCAGTTGTCGCGAGCAACTGGAATACTGAAATCAATGTATCATTAATAAAGTCATAAATGCGTTTAGTAAATTCATCATCACTTTGCACAGCTATATATGTTGTTGGAATATCTACAAAATATACACTAACTCCGATTTTCTTAAAAAACCTTAGCTCATCTACTGTTTCATTTGCTCTTCCTAATCGATCATATTCTGGAATGACTAGCACATCTCCAGATCGCATAGAGTTTTTCATGGTGATATATTGTTCTCTATTAAAGTTTTTTCCTGTTTGTTTATCAGTAAAGATATCCCTATCTTTTATATCAAGACCATGCTCTTTGCAAAATGACTTTATTGTTTCGATACCTCTATCCAGATTTTGTCCTTTGGAACTGACTCTTGTGTAACCATATATTCTATTTTCCATCAAAAATACTCCCAAAATATATATCTATAATTTTAGTACTACCATAATATCTATTATATACTTTTTGATAGTTAAATAAAATGGATTTAAGATAACTACTAAAAAGTATACTTTTTGATAGTTATTCATCCTCACGGTGAGGACGACACAGACTGTAAAAGTTAAGAGCATTTTGTAGGCATTTGTTTTTTTTACTTCAAGGATATACAATGTATATACAGAGGAGGAAATTATTATGCAAGCTCAAGTTAAAATGTGGGGAAATAGTCAGGGAATCAGACTACCTAAAGATAT
>JQKK01000024.1 GCA_000746015.1 Lachnospiraceae bacterium MA2020
TTTATCTGCGGTGAATTATAAATTCATCGAACCAGATGATGTTATGCTGGCACCAGAATTATTAAAATAAAATAGTTGTGCACAGGCAGGTATTTCGCACTTTGAATTTGCAAAAGTAAATTCAGGTATGCGGAACTTAGTCTCGCACTCTAAGTCCGGATGCCCACTTAGCATACTCAAAATGCAGAAAAAACTGTTCTGCTGGTGCTATTATAACCGTAAATTTACAAAATATAAAGTAAAAAAACGGACGTTAGTGTCGCATATTTACTGGATTTTACAATATGCGGAATTTAATTCCACATTCAAGTATTACTACTTCAATAGTGGTTGCAATTGCATGTATTAAAATAAAGAAAGCAGGAAGACTCAGTACTGTTAGCGCAGTCACTCTTGGAATTCTATCTTTCATGCCTATAATGGAATATATTGTTCCTCTTTTTTTACTTGTAAAGGTTGGAAATAAGAAAAGAAATGAAAATTGAATCATACAATAAGAATAGAACTGATATTATAATGATAGGATTATAAAAACTATAACAAAGGAAAGAGAAGAAAAATGCCGAATGAAAGCGGAACATGGATTATGTATGGTGTCTCATGGGATGATCCGGAGTGCCTTCATACCGTGGAAGAAGCAAGTGAATATATAGATAAGGTTGGCTTTTTGCCATTATTCAAGAACGAAATTCCCGGATTTTCTTTGGAAGAGCGTACGGTTCCTGAGTATTGGTGGTCTGGAGATGTGAAGGTGGATCCCTGGGAATGGCGTGAGATTATTGCAAGAGAGGGAAAAATCGCGTACGGTAAGTTTTTTGATAAAAAAGCCGGCTTCATTTCCAAGAAATGGCTGCCATATTTTGTAAATTTTCGTAGAGATGGATATGATTTTGATGCTCTGTGGGAAGATGGAAAGGCTTCTTTAAGGCAGAAGAAGATAATGAATCTGTATTCAGAAGAGCTGATGGATGAGGAATACTTTTCAAATGAGCTGAAGAAAAAAGCTGGTTTTGGAAAGGGTGGCGAAAAAGGCTTTGATGGTATCATGACTTCACTTCAGATGGAGATGTACCTGTGTGTCAGAGATTTTCGTCAGCGGAAGAATAAAAAAGGTGAGAGTTACGGATGGCCGATAGCAGTCTATTCCACACCGGAACACCTGTGGGGATATGACTGTGTGACATCAGCCTACAAGGAGGATCCGGAAGATTCTGCTAAGCGAATTGCTAAGTACATCATGGATATTTATCCTATTGCCACTGATAAACAGATTAGAAATATTATCGGGGTGAAGCCGGGAGAACGGAAAAAGTGAAAGCTGGCTCATGCTTGCAATCGAAGGTGAAATCCCTATGTATTTCAGAGGCGATAATTCAGAGCCTGTTGCTTTTATTGAGATCAAAACTTTTGGCAGTGCATCATCTGATGTTTATGAAAAGATGACTAAGGAACTGACGAAAATATACGGAGATATTCTTGGTGTAGCACCGGATCATATGTATATCCGTTATTTTGGCTCTGATGATTGGGGATGGAATGGAATTAACTTATGATGAAGGTAATTGCTATGATAGATTATGGTTTAAAAAACAGAGTAGTTATAATCACAGGAACAAAATAGGAGATTTCTGAATGGCTAAAGTTATTATATTAAATGGCAGTCCAAAGGCGGATGGATGCACAGCAACTGCACTTAACGAAATGGTAAAGACATTTCATGAGGAAGGTGTTGAAACAGAGCTTATTCATGTTGGTAATAAAGCCGTGAGAGGATGTATTTCATGTGGATATTGCGGAAAGAATGCAAAGTGCGTTTTTAACGATGATCTTGTAAATGATGTTGCAGCTAAATTTGAATCAGCTGACGGTCTTGTTGTGGGAAGTCCTGTTTATTATGGATCTCCAAACGGAACAATTATATCATTTTTGGACCGTCTGTTTTACAGCACATCATATTCAAAGCAAATGAAGGTTGGTGCTGCTGTCGTGAGCTGTAGGAGAGGGGGAAATACTGCGTCTTTTGATGTTCTGAATAAATACTTTACAATTAGTTCTATGCCAGTTGCTTCTAGTACCTATTGGAATCAGGTACATGGATTTACGGCAGAAGATGTGAAGAAAGATCTTGAAGGTCTACAGACCATGAGAAATCTTGCAAGAAATATGTCCTTTATGATGAAAGCATTTGATGACGCAAAGGATAAATATGGTCTTCCAACACAGGAGCGGGAGGCATTTACAAGTTTTCCGGATGGGAAGTGAGTGTAACGATGGATTTGGAAAGGAGATTGATGGAGGCTTAGCTAATGGACAGTAATAAAATGCGTACAGGACTGATTATGGAAGGTGGTGCCATGAGAGGCATGTTTACCTGTGGTGTAATTGATGTCCTTATGGAAAATGATATTAGATTTGATGGTGCAGCAGGTATATCAGCCGGAGCAGTTTTTGGATGCAATATTAAATCAAATCAGATTGGCAGATCTATTCGGTATAACAAAAAATATAGTAAAGATCCAAGATATTGCAGTGTTCGTTCGCTTTTAAAAACAGGAGATTTTTATGGCGTTGATTTTTGCTATAGAGAAATACCGGAGCTGCTCGATCCATTTGATACAGACGCGTTTAAGAATAATCCCATAGAATTTTACGTAGGAGCAACTGACGTAAAAAGTGGAAAATGTGTATATCACAGATGTATTGATGGAAAGGAAAAAGATCTTAAATGGATGCAGGCATCTGCTTCAATGCCGCTTGTATCAAGACCGGTCTCCGTAGATGGTCATGTATTACTTGATGGAGGGATTTCAGATCCGGTTCCGTATAGATATATGGAAAAAATAGGATACAACCATAACGTAATAATATTGACCCAGCCAAAGGGATACATAAAAAAGAAAAGCTCTGCACTTCCTATTATTAAGCTCGTGCTTCGCAATTATCCGTCTATAGTCGAAGCTATGTCTGTAAGACATAAAAGGTATAACAGGCAGATGAAAGAAATTGAAAAACGTGAGCAGGATGGAACTTCTTTCGTTATAAGACCGCCTAAGTCACTTGGTATCAAAAGGACGGAAAATGATCCTGATGAGCTTGAAAGAGTATATAGAATGGGGAGAGAGGAGGCTGAGGTTAAACTTCCGAAATTGAAAGAATTTTTGAAAATATCTTAAAATCATATTCTTAGCCTTATCTTCTTTGTTTCAAAAGTATATAGTAGAATGTATGTGATTTAAGGAGATAAGATATACAATGGAAAAAGAGCGTTTTAAAGGTATTATTCTTACAATTTTGCTTGTGGAGCCGTCAGTGAAGGTTGAACTAAAGATTAAATTCTAAGGGGTAAGTAAAGGGTTATGCGTATAATAAATTTGATTGAAAATACAGAAGGAAAAAAGGAATGTGCATTTGCGCATGGGCTTTCATTTTACATAGAAACAAAAAAACATAAGTTGCTGGTAGACTTAGGACCATCGGAAAAAACGCTCAAGAATGCTGAAATACTTGGTATAGACCTGAAATCCGTTGATGCCGTGATATTAAGTCATGGCCATTATGACCATTCAGGAGGAATAATTCCTTTTACGAGACTAAACAATACTGCGAAGATATTTATGCAAAAATTAGCTACCGGCAAATATTATTCTGATGATGGAGAAATGAGAGACCAGGAAAGATTTAGATATATTGGAATTGATGAGGATATCGCAAATCTACCGCAAGTGGTTTTTCTTGAAGGTGATACAGTTATTGATGAGGAACTGTCTGTTTTTGTCATTGATGAGCTTGCAGTTAAACGTCCATTTACAAACTCTCGCCTAAAGGAGCGCATTGAGGATTCTTATATTCAGGATGAATTTAAGCATGAGCAGTATCTTGTAATAAAGGCTGAGGGAAAATGTATTCTTGTCTCTGGCTGTGCTCATAATGGTATATTGAACATACTCAAGGAATATCGAAAGAAATATGGTACAGAGCCGGATGTTGTAATCAGTGGATTCCATTTGATGAAAAAGACGGATTATGCGGAAGATGAATTGTGGGAGATCATTAATACAGCAAAAGAATTAAAAAAATATCGCACAAAGTTTTATACCTGTCACTGTACCGGACTACCTGCGTTTAAGGTGATGAAGAACATAATGGGAGATCAGCTGGAATATGTGCATTCAGGAGATGAGATTAAGATTCTTGCAGATAAGACTGATGGAAAGAAAGGAAAAAATAAGTTTATGAAATGGCATAAGTTTTTTGCATGGGCAACTGTTATCTGTTTTCTTTTAACGATGTATACGGGATATAAAAAGAAGTAATATGCGATTAAGAAATAAAATTATTGAAAGTTCAGTGTTTATCCTGCTCGTTACAGCAATGGTGCTTATGGCATCAATAGTAAATGAGAAGGAAATAATCTTTCCGGAAATAGGTGCAATAGTGACTGGGGCTGTACTTGCTCCGAAGATGCCATGGACAGTCAATAAAAAGAGGATATTTATATCACTGCTTGTTTGTGGAATTTTAGGAATGGCTGTTGTTAGACTTGTACCATTGGATATAGAGTTGCAGATGATATTTGGATACTTCATTGCACTTTTAGCGGTGAAGATTAGCAAAACCACTTTCATGCCAATGATTTCGGCACTCGTACTACCTATTCTGTTACAGACAAGGTCTGTATGGTATTTGATTTCTTTAATTTTATTTACAGGAACAATATTGTTGATAAGGTACTTGCTTGAAAAGTATGGAATCAAGGAAAAGAGCGAGTATTTTGAAGTTTCTGAGAAAACAGATCTGAGAATTCTTGTATTTCGAATGATTCTGGTTTCTGTAATGATAATACTGTCGTTAAGATTTAACTTCAGATATGCGGTTGCACCGCCTTTATTAGTTGCTTTTACAGAGTTTTCATCTGCGAAGAATAAGGCATTAGATACAATGCCTGTGAAAATTATTCTATTAGTAGGTTTATGTGCGGTTTCCGGGGCATTGATACGTTTAGTGGGTGAAAGGTATTTAGGTAGTATTTTAGAACCACAGATTGTTTTGATAACAAGTGTTATAATTTCATGCTTATTGTTCCTTATGATCGTAAATGGTTTTAAGGTATTTATTCCTCCATTTGGTGCGATAGTGTTGCTGGCATATCTTATTCCGAAGGATTATGAATTATGGTATCCGGTGCATATTTTGGTTGGAATTACTGTATATACTTTTATGAGCAGGATTTATAAAAGAATTTTTTAGAAGGGATAGCCGGAGTCCTATAGTAGAGACTGTTGGCTATCCCTTTTTTCTGTCTTAAATATCTTTTCTTAGTAGCAGGTCCGTCTGTGGATTATCGCCAACGCAGAAAGTATGTGATGAAAACTGCTTGAGTGCTATTGATATTCAGGTTAGTTAATGCTAACATTTAATATATGTATTGATGCATTTCAGTGTAGAATATGAGGAAGATTTCGATAGGAGAGTATGGAAAATGCAATTTGAAGAAATGGGAAAAGAGTTTTTTCTTGATGAGTGATGAGACTGCTGAGAAATTTATGAACTGCTTCTCAAAGTTTAATCCGGAATCCATAAAAAATGAGTATTACACCGACCTCCTGACACATCTTGAAGATGATATTAATGTAGAACACACCAAAGAACATTTCATTTATGCAAACAAAATGGGGAAGAAATACCTGAAACGATACAAGAAATACTTTCATAATCCAGATATCAGGGAGTTTGACATGCAGCATGAGCAGTGGCTATTTGGTGAAAAGAAATATGCAGATCCAGTGCTGAAAGCTATAGATGAATTCATGGAAATGGCAGTTTAGGGGAGAGGGATTGCAATGAGATTTTATACAGTTGACGTAAAGGGTAACGAGTGCGTAGCAGTAGAAAACGCGTACAGAAATATTGCACTTTGAGTTTATTTCTCTGTATAATCAAGTTAATTGATTATTGGGAAGAGGAAACAGAATGGTTGAAATGTTATATGACAGACTTTCGGGTATGTTAAATTCAGATAAAGCAGGAGATGCGAATTGTATATTAGCTGAGTATGTACTTCAAAATATAGAATCTATGGCGAAAACAAGTATATATATGCTTGCAAAAGAATGCGATGTTTCCACAGCTACAGTAACGCGCTTTGTACAGAGGTGCGGCTTTGAGAGTTATATTGATTTTAAGGAACGCTGTGAGGAAGAGGCTGAAACGAGAGAACTTGCCAGAAATTCTCATCCGCTTGATAATATGCCATTTAAGGATGGCTTTGATACGGTAAACCGAAACAAGGATATGAATCTTCTGTTTTCTGAGGTCAGAGAGAGCATTCAGGAAAATTCTCTGATCCAGGCGAAAAAGTTTGCTGAAGATCTGTATAAATATGAAAATGTTGCATTTTATGGGATTTCCTATGTTCAGATAGTGGCACAGCATATAGGAAATGAGTTGTTGAATCTTGGAAAATATTGCACGTATATCTCGAGATTTGAAGATGTGCCTGTGACAAAAAAAGACAGCAGTATGCTTGTTATAATAACGATGTATGGATTACAGTTGCCATTAAATAACGAATTTTATAAAAAAGCTTCCGAAAGATATGAAAGTATCTGGATAATAACGCAAAATCCGCGTGGAAAAGTGCCATGTAAGCTTCTTAACTTTGGATTGTGTAAACACAGTACTTCTAATTATATGGCGTGGATGATGATAGCAGATGAAATCGTATATATGTATAAAGAATTGATTTCTGAACAATAAATGTTGCAAAAGATGAAACAATAATCACTAAAAGAATAAATGATGATACTATATCATTTGTACAAGAAATACGAATAATGTACACATAAAGTGTATATTATCTACAAATGGGAGGAAGGTATCACATGAAAAAGTTTGGAGCAAGTATGGTTTCTGCAGTAGTTATAGCTGCAATGCTTACAGGATGTGGGAGCGGTGCAGTCAATCAAGTTGAAAAAACGACATTAGAATCCACAGCAGAGTCAGAGGCAACACAGTCTTCTGAGGAGGCATCTACAGAAGTAACACAGTCTTCTGAGGAGACATCTGCAGAAGCAGTAGATGAAAAATCTACAGTTAGAACTACAGAGTTCGGTGATGTACAGGGTACAGTTCAGGATGGAGTTGAAGTTTATTATGGAATCCCTTATGGTAAAGAACCGGTAGGTGATCTTAGATGGAAAGCCCCACAGGATCCGGAAAGTTGGCAGGATACAAAAGACTTAAGTCAAAAGGAAGATATGGCTATGCAGCTTGCAACTGTAGATGGCGAGTCAAAGCCTACAGGAACTACAGATTGCCTCAATCTGGATGTTTATACTACATCTGATGCAGAGAATAAGCCGGTTATAGTTTATGTTCACGGTGGTAATAATCAGACAGGAAACGCACAGGAAATTCCAGGATTTGATATCGTTAAAAATGATGATGCAGTATATGTGTCTGTAAACTATAGACTCGGTTTTCAGGGATTTAATTGTCTTCCGGCTCTGTTAGATGAAGAAAATAATACCGGAAACTTTGCTATGCTTGACTTGGCTAAATCTCTTAAGTGGGTAAGAGATAACATAAGTAATTTCGGTGGAAATCCGAAGAATGTTACTGTAAGTGGTTTCTCTGCAGGCGGCAGAGATGTAATGGCAATGCTTATCAGTCCGAAATTCGAAGGGCTTTTCGATAAAGCTATCGCATATAGCGGTGGTATGACAGTCGCTAATGTTGAAGAGTCACAGAAAAAGATAGCTGAAAAGATTGCACCTCTTGCGGTAGAAGACGGAAAAGCTGATGATGAGAAGTCAGCGGCAGAATGGCTGCTTCAAGACACAGATGAGGTGAAAGACTATCTTTATTCTATAGACGAGGATAGGCTTACATCAATAAGTGTGGGTGCTGGCATCAGAATGAGCGGATTTCCACATTTGTATGCTGATGATGTAGTGATTCCATCAGATGGCTTTAATGCAAAATTCGTAAATGATGTACCTCTTTTGATGCTTACTGGAAGCAGTGAATTTACTTTCTTTGGATGTACTGATCCTTATTTTGATACACTTAAAGATGATGAAAAGAACAATGCAATCACATTCACTGATAAGTATGGAAGCGATTTTTACAGAATATTCAATACTCAGCTGAGTGCTGAAAAGATGGATAAAAACTATGCATCAGATATGTATATTGCTCAGATTAACTATGGAGGAAGCGATTCAGCAAGTAAAATAAATCTTTTTGGCGCATTTCACGGCATCTTCGTTCCAATGTTGTCCGGAACACACGGATATAGCAGTGTGTATGACTTTGAATCTGCTGCCGGTTATCAGGATATGGCAGGCAAGTTTAATGCATATCTCAAAAACTTTATAAATACAGGTAATCCAAATGGCGAAAATGATGAAATGGAATGGAAGACATGGACAGACGAAGAGAAAAATACAATGGTATTTGATGCAGATGATACAAAAGCAACTTTGGAATTAAAGGATGTATATAAAACAAATGAGGAGATAATTTCTGACATTGACTCTGACTCTACTGTAAGTGATGAAGTCAAGACATATATAATTAAAAATATAATGAATGGCAGATGGTTTAGTGCTGATCTCGATGAGCATTTTGACACAGCCAGCCTTTGGTAAGGTAAAATGATTTTAGCCTGCGGTTATCGGATGATGATCGTAGGCTTTATTCAATTAGAGTTACGATCCTCTTGCATACCCATTATCCCATTTGTATAATCATAATCATAGTATCAGAAAATAATATTAAAAATAAAAGACGGCTGAAAAATGCAGGATTACAAATTTGGGGGATACGAAAAGATTCCTGAAATTGCTAACTCAAGGAGGGTGTATATATGAGGGGAGGTCAGCTCATTTACTATACTCCCGCAATGCATAGTAGTAGTATTTTCTCAGACGTTCTTTGAGTGAGGCAGGTTCGATCACAAGAGCGTCTTTTCCAAATCGTTTGAAGTATTCCTCAAGCTGCAGCTCAGGCCAGTCGAAGTAGTATAAATCCCCTTCAATCTTGCTTACGATCGGTCGATTTTTTATAACGACCTTAAATTTTTTAATCCCGTATTTATTTAATCTGACAACTGCTTTGACGGTTGAAGATACCGAGTGAGGACTTCGAACAGCTTTTTCATCTAGTTCATCTTTTAATTTCTGGTTAATCGTGAATATTTCTTTGGTTACAAATACACTTCTTATCCTTGATATTCTGAAAGTCCTTGGTATATCAGCCTCAGTATCCCTACAAAGCAAATAGTTACACTGTTCTTCTTTTGATGTAGCGATTACATAAGGTTCAACTTTATAAGATTTATTATCTCCGACTGATGTAGTTGTAAATGAAAGCACTCTGTGATCATTTAATGCACTGGAAATGTCTTCATAAGTTTCCTTAAATATGATAGTTTCTCTCTTACTTCTTGGAATTGAAAGATATGAATTAAACATATCCTTCAGATATTTTGAGAGAGAAGTATCCTTAAGCATATTGTTTTCTATAATCTTGATCATTTCATAAGATGGACCACCAACAGTTAGTGTAAGTACTGCACTTTTTCCATTTAGCTGTTCATCATTTCTTATATAAGTACTCACTATTTTGTCGGCAAGCATTGCTGCGTCATTTTCTGATAATGATGTTATACTTGTCATATCATCGATAATGCTATTCAGCAGCTTATCGCAGTCAAGTCTGTACTGCTCAAAATAATTGATTATCAGTGCTTTTAAGAAAGCATTGAGATTTACAGAACCATCCTTCTTTGTGAATTCAAAAAGTTCTGCATCATTAATTAATCGTGTTTTAGTTTCTTCAGAAAGATATATTTTGTATTTTTCAGTCATAAATCACCTGTATCATATTCATAATATCAACACTAAAATGGAGTTATATAGCTAACAAATATTAACGAAAATATAGTATTTATTACATTATATTGGGGTTGTTGCTTCGAGTCAATCTGCATCTTTTTATCTCCTAAAAATTGCGCTATGATTGAAGTACAAAAAGACACATACAGTTACATTATGGAAGGACTTATCAATGAATACTATAGAGATAAAGGGTAAATTAAATACAGCCCTCTGCTACGCGAAGGTAGTGGAGGATGAGGCAATAGATCAGATCAGAAGGATGTGTGATTATCCTATATCTGAAGGCTCAAAGATAAGGATAATGCCGGATGTGCATGCCGGTAAAGGTTGTACTATCGGAACAACCATGACGATAACTGACAAGGTTGTTCCGAATGTAGTAGGCGTGGATATCGGCTGCGGAATGTATACTGTAAATCTAGGAAAGCAGGATATTGACCTTGAAAGGCTTGATGCTGAAGCTTTCCTGATTCCTTCCGGCAGAAATGTGTGGGAAGGAAGAAAAGAAAGATTTGATCTTACTGAACTTCGTTGCTATAGGGAGCTGAAGGATACTAAACGCCTTGAGAGGTCGCTTGGAACGCTTGGCGGAGGCAATCATTTCATTGAAGTGGACAGAGCCTCAGACGGAATACAGTATCTTGTAATTCATTCCGGTTCCAGAAATCTCGGAAAGCAAGTGGCTGAGATATATCAGGCACTTGCAGTAGATCTTGATAAAGGAATTGGCGAATATCTTGAAGCAAGAGAAGAACTTATAAAAACATACAAAGCAAAAGGAAGACGTAAAGAAATACAGGCTGCCTTGAAAGAGTTATACCAAAAGAAGTATCATGAGGGTCCTATGACATTACCTGCTGATCTTTGTCATTTGTCAGGCAGGTATATGGAAGACTACCTTCACGACGTGGAAATCTGCCAGCGCTTTGCCAGAAGAAACCGCGAGAAGATGGCGGAAATTCTTTTGGAGAAGACAGGACTTGCAGCAGGAGAGTCATTCCATACTATACATAATTACATTGATACTGATGAAATGATCTTAAGAAAGGGCTCTATTGCAGCTCACAAGGGGGAAAAGGTACTTATCCCGATAAATATGCGTGATGGTTCTGTAATTGCTGTTGGCAAGGGGAATCCCGAGTGGAACTATTCAGCACCTCACGGAGCAGGGCGAATCATGTCAAGAACGTCAGCAAAGAATACGATTTCGATGGAAGAGTATGAAGAGTCTATGAAAGGTATTTTTACATCTTCGGTCTGCGAGGCAACAATTGACGAAGCTCCGATGGCTTATAAGTCGCTGGATGACATAATTGACGTGATCAAGGAATCTGTAGATATAATAGATGTAATGAAACCGATTTATAATTTCAAAGCTAAAGATTGATTGTAGAGAGTGTCGTCCTGCTTACAAGGAATGAAATGACGTAGTAGGCAGGCTAACGACACCTCTGCGATAGCTGTCCAAGAATACGAGCTGAAGGCGAAGTATGATTGGAGACAGCGAACCGCTGAAACGTGCAGAATGGTTAGAAGAACCTTTTGCACGTTTTTTTATTGTTTATTATGAGGATGTACAAAATAATGTATATCTCATGAAGTAGTATTTGAATATAAAGAAATTAAACATTCAGTTTTTGAAAGGTTTAGGTGAATTTATGCAGATTTCAATGGGTATGACTATTTTGGGACAGAAGAAAATAGAAAAGGCTGAATTTGATAAAATAATGGCTGAGCACAAGCTGTGGCTGGCAAATCATGAAAAAGGTAAGCGAGCTGATCTTAGTGATAGGGATCTCAGTGGAATGGATCTGTCAGGGATAGATTTATCATATGCTGATATGGAGGGGGTTAACCTTCATGATGCAAAGCTGATAGGGACAAATCTTTCTAATGCATGTTTACGAGAGGCTTTTCTTTTGGGAGTGAACCTGACAAAGGCAAAAGTGGATGAGACAGATTTTTGTAACGCGACAATTACACATGCAAAGCTGAACGAATGTAAAGGTAATAAGACGCGTTTTTTATTTGCATGTATGTGGGATTGTGAGATTAAAGAGGCTAGCCTGAAAAAGGCGGGATTTTTGTATGCTGAAGTATGCGATTGCAATTTTACAGGTTCAGATATTGAAGAAGCGGATTTTTGCGGTGCAGATATGGACAATGCAGTTTTTATCAATACTAATCTTAGAAATGCAGAGTTCATTTATTCAAAACGAACATATTGGTGTGATTTTATGGATGCTGATATGACGGGGGCTAGAATACATGAAATTGATCTTAATCCTGAAAATCTTAAGGGTGTCAAAGGTCTTCATATGCCAATCTTTTGTCCAGAGGAAGGTTCATTCACTGCATGGAAAAAATGCAGAGATGGTAAAGTTGTAAAACTATTTATCCCTGAACATGCTGAAAGAAAAGGAAACAGTCTCCATTCCTGCAGAGCATCGGAGGCAGTTGTTCTGGAAATATTTGATAAAGATGGAAATCCTGTTGAAGATGCTGCAAGTTGCCATGATAAGGATTTTATCTATAGAAAAGGTGAAACAGTATATCCTAAAGCTGCAGATAAAGAGCACATGGGAGACTGGGATGGTATATACTTCGTATTATCACGTTCAGAAACAGTATTTTTTAGAGAAAGCGAAGATGATAATCAGGATGATGAAAACTGATTATTGATTACAAAATTTTGAAACCTGTATGCAATGTATTATAAAAATTGATTTGATTACAAGGCGAATATATGATAAAAAAGTGGATAAATTTGTCCACCTCTGGTATTATAATTTAAATCATAAAGAGCAGAAAGAGTAGGGATAATATATGAAATACAACCTTAATATCAGTAGCTCTATAGGAAAAGATGGACTTAATTCCGGTATGTATCCAGTAATTATTTACCAGCTAATTCGTCAATACTCAAATGAAAACAATAAACTTACTATGGAAGACATTCTTGATACACTTACTGATTATTGGAAAGGAGATGGAGATAAAGAATTTTCAAGAAAGAATCTGCAAAGAACAGTTAAGAGAAATCTAGAATCGCTGTTATACTTTGATTCAAAAATTCATGCTGAGTATAAAGATAACAGCCCTTTCAACATAGGAGCTGATGATAAAATCGGTCAAATTCACTACCTATGGTATGAACAGGAGTTATCACCCACAGATTTTCAGTTATTATCGGACGCTGTCATCTATTCAAAACACCTCTCCCAAACACGAAGGCTTGAAATACTTGAAAAACTAATGGCAGCATCCGGGCAACCAAACGCAACAGAATCTGTTTGGTTTAAGACAATTATCAAGGACTCAGATGATATTTCAATTCCTGTACCTGGAGATCTTTATCATAATCTAGAATATATCAATGATGCTATCGATAATCAAAACTGTATCTCATTTGACTTTTGCTTTTTTGGTCCAAACATGCAGCAATATAAGGTTCGATCATATTCTGGTATTTCTCCATATAAGATAATACACAATGATGGGATATACTATTTAGTTGCCTCCGTAAACGAAGCCTCTAGTAATGCTTCTATGTACCTAAGACATAAGAATAAGATTCCTGCCGTATATTTTCAAATCCATAAGATGAGAAAAATCCATACTGATTTTGGACATAAGTACACAGACATTTCCAAGACCACAGTTGATCAGATGTCAATTAATGATTTGTTTGGTCCTGGTTTTTTTAAATCCAACGCAGAATATAGCAATTACCGTTTTAAAAGTAACCTTAGACTAATCACTAGTTCACGTGGTCTCGACGTATTAATAGATTATTTTGGAAACAGATTACATGTAAAAAAGCTAAGCAAAATTAATCCTCGCTACGCGGGAGATACTCCTGAACTTGCATATACCTATGAGGTTAGGATATATGGGATAACTAGAAGTGACTATACTGCTATTCTGAATCTAATGCTTTATTACGACTTTCAAGATATTGGACTTATTGAACCAGAGCACTTTCTTTCATGGGTAAAATCGCTACTGGAGATAAATCTTAAGAAGTTACATAAATTCAAAAGTACAGAAGGGGAGTGAACATAATTCACTATGTTCACTTCTACATAAAAACTAATATCATTCATAAAATATTGTTAGATTTCTTCACTGGAAATTCTATAATCGTATTCTTGTGTTTACTGCACTTACCTAAGGTAGGAACAAATATAAAAGATATAAAAATAGTTTTTGCAATGTAAAAGCATGTTTGAAAAAATAAACTAAATGACACTATTCGTTGATATATAATAAAGAGTAAATAACCATATTCGTAATAACTCCAGGTTATAAGTTCTTTTGAGGAGCAAATCTTTATGTGATAATTTCAATAAATACAAATAGTTATTGCCGGGAGGTAGTTGGAATGACTAATTATTGTGTCAATTGTGGAAATGCACTTGAAGATTCGTATAAGTTTTGTCCAAAATGTGGTTTTCAAGTTTCATCTATGAAAAATTCAGAAGCAAATAAAGAATCCAATAATTCTAATACGAGTGAATTAGAAGCAGATAATGATGTCTTTTATGTTTATGTTGGAAAGGGTGATTCTGTCAAAAAGATGCCGCTCCTAAAGGGAAAAGGTGCTAGATTGCAAAACAATGGCATGACAGCGGTTGAATTAATGAATGAACAAGGGTGTACAGTAAAAAAGGGAGAGATGTATACATTAATTGACAAATCATTTGATACTAATGACAAAAACTGCGAAGTCTTGAGTCCTGAGCTCATTGTAAAACTGTACAAAGTGTATTCGTTTGCAAAAATACTCGGTTGCTATATTACATTTAAGGAAATATGTTCCTTGATAAAGAAGGATTATATGCAAATTTCTTCTATGGAGTGCAATGATTTAGTTCGTTTAACAATAGAAAAGAAGTTTCATATAAAGTTGCCAAACGAATATGATGAGTCAAAATTAATAGATGGAGAATCGAAAAACTCAGAAAATTTTAATAATTCAGGTTTAAGAACGGGAGAATCTCTGATTATTAAAATGGATTATGAAGCTGCTTTGGATTGGTTTAAGCAGCATGTTGAAAAATATGGTGATAAAGATGGATATGATAGTAATATTATAGGTCAAATCTTTTTAGATCGAGCATTGGATATATATAAACCTTGTGTATCAGATTATAATCAGGCAGAAGAGTGGTTAAGAAAATCCGTATGCAATAATAATGTTTTAGGTGAAATAAACTTAGGACGTATATACGAAGATTCATTTGGTGAAGGATTGATATATCAAATCTTAAGCGAGAAGGGTGCAATTGTTGTAAAAAACAATGTTGAAGCTTTTAAGTATTATCTTAAGGCTTATATGCAAGAAAATGAATATGCTAAAGATAATATGAAACGCTTTCTATATGAACATATGATAAATATTTATGAAAAGGGCTGTAGGTTTGATAATATTCAAGGTTTTGATTATGTAGAATTGGCAGATAAATGTGAAAGGGATGCAGAAAACGAAGATGAATTATCAATTATAAATATTGGATTTATGTATCATATCGGTCTTGGACGAGAAAAGTCCATATCGAAAGCAATGTCATATTATTTAAAATATATTTCTTGTAATGACGAGAATAGTCAAAAAGTCATGAATTTGCTGGCTAAACTATGCTTCGATGGAAGTATTCCTCAAAAATATGATAGTATCTCGGCGATAAAGTTTATATGTGAATATGTATCATCTTCAAATAGTTCAATTGAAACTGCATGTGAGGCATATGAAAGAAAACTGCATTTGGATAAACAAAAAAGGCAAGCAGAAATTAATCGTGAACGTCAAAGAGAAAAGGAGTTGGCGAGTCGTCAGGCAGAAGAAAGAAGATATGAAGAGGAAGAACGTCGTAGACGATTCGAACAGCTAAATAGAGAATATGAACAACAGGAAGCTAAATATGCTCAAATGCAAGATGATAGATACTATGGACAGGATTCAGGAGGTTCGGGATTAGGAGGATTTGTGAGAGATGTTGCTGCAACTGCTATAGGCTCATCGATTGCAAATCATGGAATAAAAAAAGAATTAAGACGTCAAAGAGAAGAGGAAGAACGTCGAGAAAAAGAACGTAGAGCGGAAGAAGATATGCGAAAGAGAGAAGCTGCTCATAGATCACAAATTGAATGGGAAAATGTTCGAAGAGCAAACGAGGAAAGAAGGCGTAAGGGGCAACCGGAACTTCCTTATCCACATCGATTTTATTGGTAGTCAAAAGAATTGCTATAAAAACAAAGGGTGAATGGTGGACATTCATCCTTCTTTTGAATTTTTCTTTTGAAGATTAGAGTTTATAATTCTATTTAGTATTACTCCAATTTTGTACCAATAGATTTGAAGCATCTTTTTTAGATTACTTAAAGTGGACAAATTTATCCACATTGATATTGTATACTAAGATTGTAGATTAAAATATGTATTCAACAATGAGGTAAGTGAATATGTATACTAAACAAACGAAAAAGATGCTCCCTTTAATAGTCCTAGAAGTTTTGCGGCGATATACTGATGAGAATCACAGATTATCTCAAAAAGATATTGAGAAATATTTGTCAGAAAAATATGATATGGTCGTTGATCGTCGTTCGATTAGAAGAAGTTTAACGGATTTGATGGATATGGGAATTGATATTCAATATAGTGAAATTACTAGAAAAGTGAAAGATAGTATGGGCGTGGATGAAGAGCAATCAATACTTACAGATTTCTATATTGAGAGGGAATTTTCTAATTGTGAGATAAGGCTACTAATCGATGAGCTTATGCATTCAAAGTATGTTCCTACTAGACAAAGAAGGCAATTAATAGAAAAACTAGAAGGATTATCCAATATCTATTTTCGCAAAAGTCTGACTCAAGTAATCGATGTTGAAATAGTAGAGAATCAATTATTCTATACTATTGAAGTAATTGATAATGCAATTTTTACCAACAGCAAAGTTAAGTTTTTGTATAGAAATTATCAAATTGGTAAAGGAAATCGAGTGGGCTTTGAAGATAGTGAATATTATGTTACTCCATATGAGATGAGGGTAGTTGACGGTGATTATTTATTAATATGTGATGATGGGACGGACGAACTTAGCTTGCGAATGGATTATATCTCAGAAATATGTATAGTTAATAATAATGGAAAAGGTGTTAAAAGAAGAGCTAGTCACAATTATGAAAAAACTATTATGTTTGCAATTTCAGAATCTATGATTTCTTTACTTGTTGAGCAATTTGGAAGTAACAAAATAAGAATTGAAGGAAAAGATGATGATGTTACAGTATGCATTAGTGCTAATGAAAAATCGGCAGTAGACTTTGCAGTAAAATATTCAGATATGGTAACCATAATATCGCCTGAGTCCAGCAGAAAAAAAGTTATGGATAGATTGCGTAAAGGATTGGATAGATATATGGTAGCATCGTAGCAAAAAAATATGTAGTTAATCAAGAAGGATGTGCAAAATAACGCACATCCTTTTTTGTAATATTTAATCATAAAGAAGCAGAACAACGTTAGTTATAAATGTGGAGGTACTTTATGAGGTTTTATAGAATAAATATGTACATTAACATAGAATGTGAGGATGATAGAGAGTCTCAAAACACTAGAAGAAGTAGAAAACTGATAGACAGGACTTTTGCTGAAAGTATTGCGGCAAAAAGTGAAGAGTATGCGGAGAAGATTGCGGATAAAGGATACTTATTTTTAGGTTGTACAACGCAGGCTTTATGTGTTTTTGGAATGATAATACGTGAAAATATGGATGTTGAAAAGTATATAAACAACTATTCCAATTATACACATGTTGGAGTTAATGAAATTGATATTCGAGAAACTACATTAAATGATTTTGTACAGTTGTTAAATGAAGCGGATAGAAATGGTTACATTTATGATGATTATGAAGTTTTGAGAGAATATGAATTAACAGAGCTTATCAGACCAAATCATAGAGGAGGTGGGATTTCTTATAGTGAGGATATAATAAAAGTGCGAAATAGAGAGGCTATCTATTTATCAGCAAAAACATATTTTACAAAAGAAACATTTATACCTGAATTGGATAGGATTTTCACTAAAACTAACAGAAAAATAGCTTATGGTCATCCTGTAGATTATCTGATAGAAACGGATGATGAAAGAACACAGAACGGAATGATTCAGCTTCTACTTCAGGCACTTTATAGTGTAGGACGAATTGAAAACCGCAGATACTGTACACTTGATGTAGAGCCTGAAATGAATTTTTCGAAGCGGGCAGCCGAAGCGTTATATAAAAGTTGCGTAGGTGGAACTGTTATAGTCGATTTTTATACATATGAGGAGAATGATGATGATCTGGCTCACGGAGAGTATTCCTTCATGGAGGATCTATGCAGGATTATCAAACGTCATTGCAGTGATGTGTTGACTGTATTATGCTTGCCACGTGAATGTAAGAATCTTAAGGCAAAGATTTATGAAAATACAGGAAAATGCACATTTGTAGAAATAAAGGAATCACTGGCTGTTGATGATGAGGCTGTTATGTACCTTAAAAGACGGGCAAAAGAATATAAGGTAAGGACAGATAAACAGCTATTGCAAAGTATAGAAAAAGGAAATGGCTACCTGGCACCTGATCTAAATGCAATTTTTGACGAGTGGTACAGCAGAAAGCTTAAGAATACTATATATAGTCAATATAAAGATTTTGCTGATGCTAAAGTTGAATCCATAAAAAGAAAACCTAAAGGAGCGGCATTTGACGAACTGGAGTCTATGATTGGTCTTTCTTCAGCAAAAAAAGTAATTTATCAGGCACTTGATAGTTATAAGGCTCAGAAGATTTTTAAAGACAAGGGTATGATGGAAGATACGGCCTGCAATCATATGATATTCACGGGAAATCCAGGCACAGCGAAAACGACTGTCGCAAGACTATTTGCAAGGATTCTCAAAGATAATGAAGTGCTTTCAAGAGGACATATCATTGAAGTAGGTCGTGGAGACCTTGTTGGAAAATATGTTGGCTGGACAGCACAAATCATTAAAAAAAGATTTAAGGATGCAATTGGAGGAATACTATTTATAGATGAAGCTTATTCGTTAGTAGATGATAGAAATGGTTCGTTTGGCGACGAAGCTATAAATACAATTGTTCAGGAAATGGAAAATCATAGAGATGATGTAATTGTTATCTTTGCCGGATATCCTGACAAGATGGAAGGATTTCTTGATAAGAATCCTGGGTTAAGATCACGTATAGCGCATTATATACATTTTGAAGATTACAACTCAGATGAGCTCTGCCAGATTGCAGAGTTTATTGCTTCACAAAAGGGATTGGAGCTTGATGATGGGGCTAGAGAAAAGATTAAGATAATCATGGATAATGCAAGGGAACAGGCAGACTTTGGAAATGGACGTTTTGTAAGAAACGTGATTGAAAAAGCAAAGATGGCACAAAACTGCAGGCTGGTTCGTATGGACTATGATTCAGTTACGATTGATGATGTAAAACGTATATGTGCAGAGGATATAGTAATACCCATGAATGAATCAAGAAAAACTAACCATAGAATAGGTTTTGCTGTGTAAATATTATGTTTGTGTAAAAGTACCTAAAATAAGAATAGCATAAGATATAATCTTAAGTGGAGGATAGTATGTCCAAAATAGGTGTATTCTGGGTTATAGACGATGACAATTGTGGAAAAGCTCTTATAGCAGAAGTGTTTCGGGAGGATGCAATGATAGGCATCTCTAAATCCGGTAATAATTATAATCACAGGCTTTTGTGGGATTACATCAAACCTCATGGGTGTAATAAACCCTATGATTATTACCCGAGGGGAAGGGCAGAGCTTAGTAAAAAGGGTAAACCGATCATATACATGAATAAGAATATCGATGAAAGCTTCCTGGAACTGATAATTGCTAGATTTGAACTTGATGAAATACCGAAGATTCATTATGACGGAAGTAAGCATTATAAATGTTATTTGGATTGATGTGGGAAATAAAGATCTAGATAAATATTAAAGGGGTTCGGGATATGGATAATAATATTGAACTAAGTAAATCTAGGTATTGTAAAGGTGTTCAGTGTCCCAAGATTCTTTGGATGGATAATAATATGCCGGAAAAGGCAGAAGTTTCAGATAATACAGCTATGGAAGTCGGCAGTAAAGTCGGAGAGCTTGCTCGTTCATATTTCGGAGATTACAAGCTGGTTAATTATAATCCGGATAAGGTTATTATGTCCGAGAATACAAAACAGTTGATTGAAGAGGGAACAAAGACTATTGCTGAAGCATCATTTTATATCGATTCTTTGTTTTGTGCGGTTGATATTTTGAATAAAGCTGGTGATGGGTACGACATTATTGAGGTAAAAAGCTCTACAGAGATAAAGGACATTTATATCGATGATGTGGCATTTCAATATTATGTTCTTAGAAAATGTGGAATAAACGTGAGTAAGATCTATATCATGCATATTGATTCTACATATGTCAGAAATAGCGAGCTTGAATTGGATAAGTTATTTTCTTTAGAAGATTTTACAGAAGAAGCTAAAGAAAAATATGATGAAGTTTTTGGAAATATTGAATACATTCGTGCATTTATAGATGTAAATGATGAACCGGAAAAGGATATAGATATATGCTGTGAAGTTCCATATTTGTGTGGATATTATGGTTATTGCAGCAGACATTTACCGGAACAATCCGTTTTTGATATCAGACGGCTTAAAAAGGCAACAAAATATGATTATTATCACAATGGAATAGTGACTTTTGAGGATGTTATAAAGAAACATCCAAAACTCAGTGATAAACAACTTCAGCAGGTAGAGACAGCATATTATGATAAAAGGGATTTAGTTAATATTGAAGGGATAAAAGAATTTATAGATACCTTGAAGTATCCTCTTTATCATCTGGATTTTGAGACTTTTCAGCAGGCTATACCGGAATATGATGGGTTGAGGCCTTATGAGCAGATACCATTTCAGTATTCACTTCACATTGAATATGATGACGGTTGTCTCGAACACAGAGAATTTTTGGCAAAGGAAGGAACAGATCCAAGGAGAAGGCTGGCTGAGAGTCTTTGCAGAGATATTCCTGCAAATGTATGTGTATTAGCTTACAATATGGCATTTGAGCGTAGTGTAATAGCGAGATTGGCAGATATTTTCCCAGACTTATCAGTACATTTGTTGTCTATACGAGATAATATTCATGATCTGATGATTCCCTTCCAAAAACAGCATTATTATACAAAACAAATGCAGGGATCATACTCTATAAAATATGTCTTACCAGCATTGTATCCTGATGATCCCGAACTTGATTATCATTCATTAAATGGGGTTCATAACGGTAGCGAAGCTTCAGCAGCTTTTGCAACGCTTGAAAATCACACTCAGGAAGAAATAGAAGAAATCAGAGATAATCTTTTGAAATATTGTGGTCTTGATACATATGCAATGGTAAAAGTCCTTGCAAAACTTAAGGAAGTAAGCAATAGGTAAGGCGATATTGGAGGAGGTAAGATAATTGGGACGACAGGCAAAAAAGCTAAGTCTTTTTAATACATTAGAAATATTGAAAACATATTCGGATGAAGATCATAGACTTACGCAGACGGAAATACTTGAACTGCTCAAACGTGACTATGAAATGGAAGTGGACAGGAGAACGATTAAGAGTAATCTTATGGATCTCATCGAACTCGGTTATGAAATAGAGTCACAAGAAACAAATAGAATGATCCGCAATGAAAAGTCCGGTGTGGTAGAAGAAAGTAAGATTATGTCGAGTTTCTACCTTGTCAGAGAATTTTCAAAGCCTGAATTACGACTGCTGATTGATTCTTTACTTTTTTCCAAGCATTTGCCGTATAGCCAATGCAAAGAACTCGTGGAGAAAATTGAGAAGCTGTCTAATAAATATTTCAAATCACACATGAGTTATATCAGGACTATGCCAGAAGATAAAACTAATAACAAGCAGGTTTTCTATAACATTGAAGTACTTGATGAAGCTATAAGCAAGGGCAAAAAAGTATCGTTTAAGTATTTAGAATACGGCACTGACAAGAAACAGCACATTAAATGCCGGGAAAATGGCGAAGAAAGAGTTTATGTTGTAAGTCCGTACCAGATGGCAGCTAAAGAAGGAAAGTATTATCTGATCTGTAACTATGATAAATATGATGATGTATCAAATTACAGGGTAGATCGTATTACTGATATTGAGATTTTAGATGAAAAGGTGAAACCGTTTGAAAAGCTGCAATGGTCGAATGGGCAGCGGCTTGATTTATCGGAATATATGAAGAAACATGTATATATGTATTCAAGCTCTGATTCCAGGGTAAAGTTCAGAATAGTCAAGGCAATGATAAGCGATGTTATAGATATGTTTGGCAAAGATGTTAGCTTTTATAATGAAACAGCCGATAAAGTATGTGTGATGGCAAATGTAAATGAATCTGCGATGATACAGTTTGCAAAAAGCTATGCACCGGACGTAGAAGTGCTTGAGCCGTTGACGCTACGGGAGCAGGTGAAGGAAGAGCTTAGGAAAGGATTGAAAGCGTATGAATGAAGCATTGTCATTTTTAATTCAGTGTTTTTTCGGGGAGATTAGTGATCCGTATCTTGCAGCAATAGATAAGGCGTATTTTGATATGCAAACGCATACCATAACAGGAGCGAAAAATGCAATTTTTGAAATGAGATGGATGGAAACTGAATATCTTTATGATAGGTTGAAGAACATCAGAGATAAAAATAACTATGATGAATGGCATCGTGAAACATCGCGCGAAATGAAGGAAATGAATACATCAATCAAACTCACATACGGGCAGATTCAAAAATGGATAAATATGTCCGTTAAATATCTATACACCCTAAAGAGATTAGGAATTGATAAGATAGATGATTATTTCATCGAATACAAAAATGATTTTCATGCCCCGCTAGATTCATATGTACTTTCCGCTATTGGTGAAAAAGTAAGCTGGAGTAAAATAGAAGATTACGATGAGTATAAAGAGATAAGTCATAAAATTTCATTTGAAGATGAGTATAGAAAATGGTCAGAATATGCAAAAAATGCCAGAATGAATAAAGATGGATTAGAAAAAAAATCTGATAAAGGGAGTTACAAAAGATTTATACAAGATAATTTTTCCGATAAAGGAAAAGAATATTGTGGTAAAATCCGTTGGCAGACGAAAGCAAAAATGACTTGAAGTAAAAAATATCGAAGATAATTATCAATATATTTTTTTGAACGGAAAAGTGAAAATGAAGCATAAACTGAAAAAATATTTAATACACATCTTTGCTGTTCCTGCATTAACCTATGATGTGTTTGATATTCCATTAGATAACTGTGCATTTATCATTTGTACGAATCGTAGTAATTACACTATCGATAATATAATACAGAAGAACAAACTTGTATTAGATTTTCTAGATGTAGAGGATGCAGATTTACCGAGGGCTTTCAACAGAGGGCATGCAAGGAAAATCATACAGTTTCTTTTGAATTTACCAAGTAACGTTTCTGATATATACGTTTGTTGCTCTAAAGGTGGTTCAAGAAGTGCTGGATGTGCAGCAGCGTTACTAAAGATGTCAGGGAGAAATGACAAGAAGGTGTGGTTAAATCCGTATTATACTCCAAATATTCTTGTGTATAAGATACTTTGCAGAGAATATGGGATATTTATGCCGGATTGGCGTGTCGACTTGTTGAATAAACTGAATGAATGGGCATTTAGAAAAGCACAGAAAAAAGGTAATTCTGGAAAGCACGAGCGATGGCAAATCTTATTTTAAAAGAAAATATCTACGTTGGACTACTTGACTGGTTAGCAGAAAGAGAAACATTTTATCTGATAAAAATCCATACAGCAAATCCCGTCGGAAGAGCAAATATGGAACGGATGATTGATAGATATTGGCGATAATAAATAGTCTATGATGAATTAAACTAGGAATTTCTTAGGGATGTGCACGAAAATGCACATCCCATTTTTTATACTTATCTCATAAAGAAGAGAACACGCAGCTGAAAGGAGCCTAGAATATGGAAAATGTTAAATTCGTTCGTTCAATAGAAAACGGTAATGAAATAAACTTGTATTTTAAGATTTGTGATAAATTATCGGATTTTGTACGTAAAAATACCTGCTATACAGAGAGAGGACTGAGCTTGTATCTGGACAAGCATAATGAGTATTGCTATATAATCAGACGTTCTGAAAATTATGAAACAATTCAGAAAGACTTGGTTGAAACTATCGAGAGAATCAGCAATGAAAAAGATGATGCCTACTTCTATAACCATCTTATAACTGATAACGGTTATCCCAGATCACCAAGAGAAATTCATGCGCTCATGAGAACAGAATATGGACTCGCAGACATCGATGAAGCGGAGAATGATGAAGAGTCTGATAACAAGGATTTGGATATAGAGTGGTGGACAGCTCATTTCTTCATACAATTCGGAAATTTATTATTTGATAAAGTAGATGCAGGAAACGATATGATTCATACAGCAGCTTCTAAATCTGAAATTACGTCTCTTTTGGATATGATTAAATCTATCGATAAAATTGTTATCGTTGATGATGTAAGGAAGTATGGACCTGAAGATATTAAGAAACTACATGAGGAGCTGGATTCAACTGAGGATGACACAGAAGATGACGATTAAAGTGCAAGTTGAAATTGATGGAACTGAAAAGGTGGTGAGAATATGAGCATATTAAATATCTGTGATTATAAGGACGAAAAAGAGAATATTTATTATAAGGAAATAAAGAAGTGTTTCGGTATGAATACTACAATAATTTCAATAGTTTTTGAAAAGGATAAGAATCCTTCTGAATTATTACTGGACCTTATAACTGAGACTTATGATCTTATTGTAGGACATGGTTTTGGTGCTGTGTTGGCATTGTATATTGGACGGGTAACAAAAGTTAAAACTATATTGATTAATCCGGCATATCCTGCATCCAGATATTGGCCAGATAATCTTGCTGATTATGAATATCAGGAGCTGATTGAAAAAATCACGGAAAGAGATATTTTCTGGGATACTAAACGCGAATCCACAAAAAATATTTATATGATTCTGGGGCGCGATGATGATATTACAGATACAACAACGAGTAATAAATATCTTGATAGTAAAAACTGTTATTATGTAGACGGGGGACACTGGCCGTCTGGTGCAGATTTTTCCAGAATTTTCAAAATCATTGCGTTGGGAGATCATTTCGAAGATTTAGATGAGGATCATATAGCAGAAAAACTAAAGGATGAAGGGACATATGAAATATTCAAGGATTTTGCCATTGGGAAAATGGGTTGCTCGCTTTGTTATTTGTATTCTATTTACGAGAATGAATGTAACTACATGAGCAAAGCTGCGAAGCGTCTTACAGGGAATGAAGCCGAGAAGGAATTGATTGGGAAGATGAAATATATATCTGCTGATCAGTTGGAAAAAAATATAGCTTTCATTAGAGAACAATATTCTGATATTTCACTTCTTGTAGTAGATCATATAACAAATTTATTAATGAGCAAAGATGTGAAAAGGGCTTTATGGATTGCATGCAATGAGGTGTTGGATAATAATGGTCGCATTTTGCTTCTTTCCAACGATGAGCCGATAGATATTTTTGAAAATGAAAGGGAGATCATAGATTTAATTTACACCGGATGCGTGGCATTTTTTGAGGATAATCCATTTAAAACTAATAATGCTTACAAAAGTGTTATATTAAGTGAAGAAAGAAAACCCTATTCTGAGCAATACAAAACAATTATGATTGATGAAGTAGATTCAAAAAACGGGAATATAACCATCAAATGGCATTCAAATCAATTAAATGATCAGATTCTATATGTATATTTTGAAAATGGCAAATGGCATATAGATGAGAAGGATGGGTGGGCTGATAGAGAAAGAGCTGCAGCAATCCTTGAGAAAGCAAGTGCAGAGTTTGTAAAGACTGTTGAGATAACTAACCATGATGGGAAGAATTTTTTTGGATGGGGGTGGTGATGGTGAAGAATATGTTCAAGAAAGTAAAAGTATATAAAGAAATAAACGCTGTTCTTCATCGAATCACAATGAAAAGGGAATTTGCGCTTATTACAACAGCAGAAGAAATAGATCAAAGTGATAATGACAGTCCTGATTTCCTTTTTTTGATTGACAAATCCGGAGCTAAAGATCTTCTGTATATAGGGGATAAGGTATATAGTCGGGAATGCTTTGATAAAGAGACCTGTCTCTCTAAAATTTTGAAGAAATATCCTAATCTTGAAAAGGACGATGTATCCTTTCCGACTATAAATAACCTATATAAAATAGCAGCAGACAGAATTCTTGAGATAACATTCAATGACGATCGCAGGGAAAAAATCAATAGAAAGTGGATTAATGATTACCTTCAGATTGGAACAAATGAAGGTGAATGGTATATGACAGATGATTTTTCTGCTATAAATATTCAATTGCAAAAAATCGGAGAAAGACAAGAGAATTCAATCACTTCAACGATAGAAAGGACGGTAGATCCTGCGAAGTTTGAAATATACGACAGATTAATGAAGGTTCTTTATGACAGCGGCAAAGAAGAACACTATGGAGATGCCTATTGCATAGAGTATTCGATTATCTATTCGAATCAGGAATACAGGTATTATCTTATGTATTTCTTTTCAAATCATAGCTGGTGTAGTGATCCGTCCAATATTCTAAATGTGTGTGTAACGGCTACAATTGTCCCAGGTATATTTGATAGTAAAGATGTTAGATTTACACATCCATCTAAAAAGACATATTGTAAAGAAAACGGTGATGACTACCTGATGGTGCTTTTGACAATGGACAATGATGTAAGCATAAAATTTGTTTCTATAGGAAAAGATAATTCTGAAAAACAATCTGCTGGCGATGTGGCAGGAAACAGGGTTTATGACAACTTAATAGATTTTACTGTGTGGTTATCAGCATTTCATCAGGAAATATATATGGCATGAGAACTCATACTAAAGAGCTGATAATTATCTAATAGGAAAGGCGGTATACAGATGATTTATAGTATGGACGATATATCTTTGGAAATTAATTCTCTAGTATATTTTTCGTTTGGCTTTACTCTGGATGATAATAAAAATACTATTATCGAACGCATAATAAATAAGGCTTATAATGATGCTACTATGCAGGGAGCGTTCAATACACTGTTGGGTGACAATGAGAAAATGAAGGATAAGGCGACAAATGCAAAAAACAAGGTAATTGCAATAATGAAATCCTCACTGTCAGAATTAGAGAATAGTGATTTCAAGAAAGTTGATGATTATGATACATGGCATGAGAACATTTGTCTTGAAATAAAGTACGCTTATAAAGAAATAAATGATGATGTTATGGACAGGTTTTCTTACGGAAATTCTCAAAAAGTCCTAAATATGACAATAAAGTATTTATTCTTGATTTCACATCTATGCACTAATAGTAATTCTGAACTTAGAGGAATATTCGATACAATTAGCCGTTACCAGAACTACCTGCATGTGCCAATTGACAGCTATATCATAGATGCAATATGGATTGATACAGATATAGAGCTTCCGTTAAAAAGTAATATAAATCCAGATAGAAAAAAGAAAGATTACAAAGTTCCAAGTGATTATGTGGTCGGATGGAGTAATTGGGATAAGGACACTTATGAAAATGTGCAGAAGTCTCTGCGTGAATATATAAAAGTTAAGAAGGTTTATCCGTTGACTTGGGAAGAAAAACGATGGATTGAGATATCAAAAAGCCGGAAAGGATTATAATATGAGTCAAGAATACTTTGGGATAGTTTATGAAAATAATATTTCTGAGGCTGAAAAGATGAAATTCCATGGTACAAAGATTGGATTTCTCTTAAATGAGGGATTTGTTCTAAAGAACAAGCCTAAAACAGCATTTATTCTTGGAAAAAACAGTGAAGGTAAATACATGGTATCGGATTTATCGGAGCTAGGAAGCGTGATCATTGCCGGTGAAGATGGTTCGCCTATAATTGGTGATGATGAGAGTGGAAGATACAATTTTACAGAGTCGTTAGTTGCCGAATATCTTGTAAATACTATGCCGGATGATGATCAGCTAATTCTTATCGGAAGTAGAATTGACTTTTTCCATTGCAAAAAACTTCCAACATTTTATGTTACGGTGATAGATGATCCTTATGAAGCCTTGAAATCACTGAATCAGCTACTTTGTTCAGTACTAGTGGATCGCTATCTTTGTTTTGAAAACACAGAAGATGATTGTCAAGATCCTGTAAGATCAATAGGAGAATTTAATCGCCTTATGAAGGAACGGGGTGAAAAGGAAATGCCCTATATTACGGTTATCATTAATAATTTAGAGGAATTGATGAGAAAGGCTTCCGAAGATATGGAAGAAGCAATATGCCGGCTGGCAAATTTGGGGAAATCTGTAGGAATCTTCCTTGTAGTCTGCACGCGAGATGTAACAGATAACGTAATGACTGAATGGATAAAAAAGAGCATTCCGGCCAGAATTGTTTTTAGGTTAAAGAGTGAAGATGAAAGCATAGCAGTATTGGGAATGCCTGGAGCAGATACACTTAACGGAAGAGGTGATATGTTGTTTCGCTTAGACGAAAGGGGCTCTTCTATACGTTTGCAGGCGGCATTGCTTGGATCAGATTCTATGGACAAGATAATTTGGCATTATGCAGAAATGAAAAAGGACCTTAAATGTTGATCATATGCTCAAATCAATTGATAAACTTGAATATAAATATGGCATGAATAAATGGGATGTGCACGAAAAAGAAGTGTTATAATAAGGTTGTCTGAGATATATAAAACATCGTTTGGGAAACTCTTTAGTATGGTTAGTAACTTATACTGTGAACACGAAGAATGAGATGAATGGGGGATTATGAAAGTAGGAATACTTGGCCCAGTTAATATTTCTGTCAAGATTAATTTAGATGATGAATTTGATCAGAAGGGTATAGCTGAAGGGCATGCTGTAATTAGTTATAATAGTTCCTGTTTGGAGCTTGCAAAGAAATTAAGCAATGATAATGAAGTACGTTTTTTGACATCATTTGATAGAAAACTTGAGGATGATTTCCGAAAAATGATGAAGAACTATAATATAGACACTAAATATTGTTCTTCACAACCTTACGGAACCGGATTTGAAATCAATTTTATAAATGGTAATCATATTCCGAGTAACGAGTGGTATCCGGACCTGTCAAGGACACTGGATTTATTAAAAAGTAACGAATCCAAAATACTTGATGATTTGGATGTAATGGTAATTGCTCTTATGGATGAGGATACCCTTGAAGATATTATAAATTTATGCAGAAAGCATCAAGTACATGTTTTCATCCTTGCAGAGGATTCGGATCTTAATCGACTGGATGATTCAGGCGTAAGGTTGATACGAAGAGTGAAAGTTATTTATCCCAATGATGCAGTTACCGTATTGTCAGACTGGGGAAAGCTTACAAAGGAGGAGAGAACTATGGCATATACCTACGAAGATTTGCTTGGCAGATGGGAAAATATACAAGAGAATATAGATACCGATTGTGACTATGAAGAACTAAAGCATCTTATCTTTGACACATATCACTATTATCGGCAAAGATTGGCAGATGCGGAAACATTACCTAGGAAAGACTTACTGTTATATAAATATGTTTGTCAGATAGAATACTATTTTTCCTGGTATGGTGGAGGCATAGAAGCAGAGACTTTTTCTGATGTTTTGCATGGACTGTGCTATGTTGTAGAAGAGACATTTGATACGGGTTATGGACAGTACCCATTGCCACTTGGCGCGTCCAGACATACGCCGGATGGGGGCTCTGATCCGGAGGCTGATATGACCACGTTTGAATCTTTTGAGAAGTCTTTTGATGACAACGTCAAGATGTTGCAGGAGGAGTATGAGGATTGACGTTATCGCTCCTTAATGGAGGAGGAATCTTTCCTCCTCCTCGGATTATAACTACCACCAAAGGTCTTCAAAAATAAAGGCAAGATCTGAAAATGCTTTTTTTAATAATTGCTGCTTCTTCTCGTAAAGCTCTGAAACGTCTTTTACATCTGCTTTTTCTATTTTTTTATCAAATTTAAGCAGCTCATCAAATTCATCGGCAACGGAGTTTACAAGATTTTTCCATTTATTCCATTCTTCATCATTGTTTTCATCACATTGCAGATTATTTTTTTCAACTACGCAGTTTCCAATTGCCTTTGTATTGGCGATAAAAAATCTAAGATAATCACGTATGATTACCGTGAGATATAGATTTGTCTGCCAATGAATGTCCCAATCAATATTGACAATCTTAAAATCAATATTATTGTCTTTACTCAGCATTTTAACCTTACCGATGCGTAAGTGTCTAAGTTTGTAGTTTTTCCACTTATCTCTTAAGGTGTTTAGCTGATGACGAATTAGCTTATTCCATTTTCGCTCTGTAATGAACTTTTTCATAGTTTGTTACCTCCAATTTTCAGAGTTATCCCTTATGATTTTATCTTACGTCATTAGATATACATTTTTATGTACATAGATAGATATATACTAATTACAGTAGATAATGACATTGACATATACGAAAGTGAGGAAAAAGTTATGAGTGATAATTATTCAAATGTATGTTGTTTTACCGGTCATAGACCTGAAAGGTTGGAAATGCCGCAAAAAAAAGTAATCAGATGGCTAAATGAGCAGGTGGAGCAGGCAATCTCTGATGGTTATACAAAATTTATTTCGGGGATGCAGCGAGGTGTAGACATTTGGGCGGCAGAAGCAGTGCTTAGATGTAAAAAAGAAAAACCAGAGTTAAAATTGATTGCTGCATGTGCGTTTGATGGTATGGAAAACAGATGGGATAAATGCTGGCAGGACAGGTACAATTCAATATTGAAAGAATCAGAAGAGGTTCATTATATAGGATCTTATCCGAGCAGGGCATCCTTTTTTAAGAGAGATGAGTGGATGGTAGATCATTCAAACAGAGTTATTGGAGTTTACACAGGAGCACCGGGAGGCACTCTGAAAACAATAAATTACGCTAAAAAGAAGGGCCTTGAAGTGGTTTTAATTGACAGATAGAAAGGAAAAGCAATGAAGGTATTTATTGGGGGCTCAGAGGCAATAAAAAAAGAAAAAGGAAAACAATGGGAATTAACGGATTCTGTTAAAATCTGTCTTTATGATTTGATTACAAATGCAGATGAAATCTTGGTAGGGGATGGAACAGGTGTAGATTGGCTTGTACAGAAATACCTTGATGATCTGCATTATAAAAAAGTAACTGTATATACCTATGGTGGTAATAAGTGCTGCAGAAGTAATGTTGGAGCTTGGGAAGAAAAAAAGCATCGGCTGGTAGGAAACACATTGTTGACCTCTAAAATAGAGAGAGATTTCTATCTGATAGAAGATGCAGACTATGGAATTATTATCTGGGACGGAGAATGCAGAGAATCTTATATATGCATGCTTTATCTTATTTCAATAGGGAAGAAATGCAGGCTTTATCTGATGTCTGAAGACAATTGGACTGATATAGAGTCAATAGAAGAACTTAGCAATTTTGCAGGTGATGAGGGAACTATAGATAGGGAAGATGTTCGTGAAGTATTAGAAAGATGTGGTTTTTCAGAACAAATGATAGAATATTCAGTTGCAAATGATACAATTTCTACATGGAAACTTGCTGAAATAATATGTCAGGCACCTATCAAATTAGACGAGAAATTATATTGTTTATCATATTTGGGAAGGAAACGTAATCTTAAATATGAAGTATTTAATAGCGTTTCTGATAATATGAAAAAATGCGTTCCTTATAAAAGAATAAAACATGATATTCGTGCTCTTGTAGATTACAGAGGTGAAGAGTCCATTTGGATGTACTATTGGGATTTGTACCATAAAATCAAAGCTGCAAAGGATGAAATGCATGATTTTGAAGATATAATAATTGATAAACCTGCTTATCTTTTTAATGAATGGTACGATAAGGATGAACTAATGATAAAGAGTTCTCCATGTGGTATGTTTGCAACTATTAAACAAGCTTTAGCCTATATAAAAAATGAACAAAAAGAAGACGGAACAGAGGATGACTATTACCGTATCGAAGTGTGGAATCCCTACGAAGGAACAAGAGAGCAGCCACGATATGATTATTATGTTTACAAAGGTGAGATTTGCTGGTTTGAAGTATTATATCCTCAAAAACAGGAAAACGGAAATGCATATTATATGAGAACGGATCGTCATTTTTCATCCGGTAAACATGATTTGAATATTAGTACACCATATAAGCCAGGGGATATTGTACTTATAGACTGCAAACCTTTTGGACCACGTTTTTACGCAATGATATTAGAAGCGAGAAATCAGTATGATTGTTGCATGCCAACGATTCTCTTTAATGTTTTTGGAACAGATAAATGGAGAATAACGTCATTGAAGCATAAAAGATTTTATAAAGATATAAGTTGTGGAACGTTTGGAAACCTGCTTTCTCCGCTTTACCGATTAAGAAAGGTTGAAGAGGATGATATTGATGATGAAGATTTACCCTATTCTGTTGAAGATCTGTTTGATTTAAGTGAACATATAGATGGCAGCGAAGAAATAGCAGAGTATCTTTGGAATTACTGTAATGAAAAAGGTTATGATGATATGAATGATCGAGTGTTTTATAATTTATTTTTTGTTCTTGCAGAGCATGAGATTGATATTTCTGAAAACAAATCTAAATAAAGGAAAAGAATATGGCAGTATATGCGGTTTCGGATATTCATGGGTACTATGAATTATTTATAAGTGGTCTTGATAAAATTAATTTCACTGATGGGGATTTTTTATGGTGCCTGGGAGATTCAATAGACAGAGGAAAAGATGGAATTAAAATACTGCAACATATTATGGTTCATGATAATATGGATCTAATAATTGGAAATCATGAACTTATGATGCTGAATAATCTATGTAATCCTGCTAATAATGGAATTAATCAGTCTTTATGGCTTGATACGAATGAGGGCAGAGTTACCTATGAACAATTTGCTTTGCTTTCACAGGAAGAAAGAGCATTGCTATTGAATTGGCTAAGTTCTCGGTATGTTATAAAGACTTTTGAACTTGGTAATCGCTTATTTTGCTTAACACATTCTTACTATAACGATAAATGCAACAACAAGAGGTTCTTTGAACTATCTTATTCCGATGCATGGAGTGTCACATGGTCATCTATATGGAGAGAAGATTTTCTTACACATGCTTTAGACATTTATGCTGATTATGCCTACACTTTTATAAACGGTCATGTTCCGGTTCAACAAGTCAGGAGATGGTATAGTAACGAGAATGAATGGAACAAACTTGAGAGCTTTTATCGTAATAATGTAATAAACATTGATGGTGGATGTGCCATGGGACGCTCGAATGAGTTTATGAATGGTATTATTTTTTTACGATTAGATGATTTACAAGAATTTGGAATAACATTATAGAGCAATGAGTATCATATTAGCTGCTCATCAATCTATAAAACGAATTTGTAGACAATCGAAAAAATCTGTTATTTTCCAATCAAAAACACCGTAATCTGGAGGAATATGAACATCTGTTATTTCAGCATTACGGTTATAATAAGCTTTAATGTCATAAAAACAATCAATTTCGGAACGTCTTATACATGCATATTCAAAATCATCACCATCTGAATTCTTTAGATCTGATAGTAGCTGTCGATAGCATTTATCATAAGAAGAACAAGGCATAGAATCATCAAAACTATCCTTGCATTTTTCATATTGAATCATATGTTGGTAAAAGCATTTTGAAGATTTCTCTAAGAACATTTCCAACGTTTTTTTCTTCATGTATATATAGTCTTTAATTACTTTATGGATGCTTTCGTAAGGCTTATCAAAATGAAAAGAATTGATGCTTTGATCAGGCATGGTACTTATAATGTCTTCCCATGCTTTGATTTTTTCTTGTAATGTTATACCATGACATTGATTTACAAGCCAGGCAGCTTCTGCTGTAGAAAAAATGTAGCCTATATCCATTAGATGCTTTCGAATATCTTTTGAATTAACATATTTACATATTTCATGATTTTTCATACTGTGTGTCCTTTCATATATTTATCAATTTTCAGCTGTTTTAAGATTTCATCATTGATCATATAATCAATATCATTGTAACCTCCGAAAATTATTTGGTATTGTTCTTGATAATTCAATTGTAGGTTATAGGATAGACATAATTATGTACATCGAATGATTTATGATAATTGACATGATTTCAATTGGGCGAATCACAGATAAACGTGAGCATTATTTATCAATCTGTCTCCTCGAGGGTATGGAAAGATTGACTACTAAATTAGATTGTAATAAATTAATAATAACTATATAGTTGTTTAATTCATAATATATGTCTTGATGAAGAAAGAACAGGCAAGACATGATAATTTATGCAAAGAGTTTGGATTGGAATGAAAAAGAAGATATGTTTATAGGGGGAAAAGTATGTTAAAAGGATATTCGAGAAAAGCAGTATCAATACTTACAGTTTCTTTATTGGTGCTTTTAGCAGGATGTGGAGCATCAAAAAATATTCAGGAAGAAATTGCTGATAGTGAAGTTACTGAGGCAGTAAGTGATGTTTCAGATGAATCATCATCTGAAGAAACGAGCGAGGCTTATGATTTTTCAGAACCATACCTTGCGGACGTAACGGAAATAGAAAAATCTCCGTCCTACCTCTGGGAATATGATGGGTATCTGGACGAGTGTGATGGTTATTACTGGCAGGACGAATTTAAGAATTGTGACTATGACGGAGATGGAAAGATAGATAGGCTAATGCGCAAATGGATAAGTACAGAACAGATTGCAAGATATACTGTTGAATTTGGAAATGGTAATATCCTAAGCGTTCCGGATTGTTGGGAGACGGGATTCCCACATGTGCAGGGTGGAGACCTTGATAAGGACGGTGAAAAAGAGATTTTGATATCGATTTCTTATGATACCGGAACTGATCCATTATCTGCTGGTGAGTTTTGGCTCTTTGACAAGGCTACAGAATCGGAGTACAAAGAGGTTTCCCTTCCGCTTGCAGATGGTGAAAGTGGAGAAAAAGGTTTCAATATAGATTACAAAAAACCAGTGGGAAATACTGTATCTTTTTCGCTTAAGGAAGCTGATTTTTCAATGGATTCCAATTTTGACGATTTTTACATGGATAACTGGTGGACACAAGAAGCTACTACCGGATTTCGTCCTGTGTATTGGGCAGATGTTTTTGAAGGCGATAATCCTCATGTTCGTTGTTATGTAGAACCTTTCTTGAAGAGCGGAATAAGTATAGGTTTTGATCTTGTATATGAGAATGGAAAATATGAGATGAAAAATTTTTCGGAAGATAGTCATGAATTCTAAGAGAGTGGTTTGACGTGACATGGGAGAACCAAGAGTAAATGAAAAATAACATATATATGTCCTTAATCATTACATTGATTATAGGATTTATAATTGATGCACTTTATATCGCAGATGACTTAGGATATTAAAATGGTACAAAATAAAATCTTGTGCAAGGAGGTTCTATATGGAGTTTACAGAAGTTATAAAAAAGCGCTACTCATGTAAAAAGTATGACGGCAGACAGGTTGAGAAAGAGAAAATTGATTCCATCCTTGAAGCAGGAAGACTTGCACCTACTGCAAAGAACCTGCAGGAGCAGCATATTTATGTGATTCAGTCAGATAAACTTCTGACTAAGATTGATGAAATAACACCATGTAGATATGGTGCACCTACAGTACTTGTAGTTGCGTTTGACAAGAACAACGTGTTTACTTATCCTGGCGGAAAGAGGGATTCAGGTGTTGAAGATGCGGCTATTGTTGCCACACACTTAACCCTTGCGGCTGCGAATGAAGGTGTGGACAGCTGTTGGCTGAATTTCTTTGATCCAGATAAGGCAGCAGAAGTACTTGGACTTCCGGAAAATGAAGAGATTCTCATGATTCTTGACCTTGGTTATGCTGCAGAGGGCGCAGGACCGCTTGAAAACCATAATTCAAGGAAACCTCTGTCAGAGACTGTGACATATTTATAATTTGCAACACGGGGGTACATAGTACGGATATGTTTTTTACGGTCGAAAGGAAAAAGCTCTGCTCTGATAAAGCGGGATTTATAACCGGAAAAAATATCTGTATTGACGGTGGAATGACAAAACAGATGATTTATCATGGCGAACATGGATGGAAGTATGAAAAATAACATAGTGGGGATATTATGAAAATATTATTTATTGGCAACAGTCATACATATATGAACGATATGCCGGAACTTGTAAGGCAAATGATAGAAAAAGCTACCGGAGATAGATGCGAGATATTTATGCTGGCATACTCCGGACGTTCTTTGAAATGGCATATTGAAGAAGAATACTTTTCTGTCAGGTTTAATGTTTTACATGGGAGATATGACTACTGTGTTATACAGGAGCAGGCACATCCAATGCCACCAAAAGAGGATACTTCTAATAGTATAGAACGGATTGTTAATCTGTGTAATCAAGCTAATACTATCCCGATTATATTTGAAACTTGGGCTGAAAAATCGAAACCTGAAAATCAGTCTGAAATGAATCACAGATATCGGAATATTTCAAAAGAATTGAGAGTAAAATTAGCTCCTATAGGTGAGGTTTGGTGCAGAGTGGATTCTGGTATAAAAGACTTACAAGATGCAGATCTGTATTTTAGAGATGGCGCTCATGCCTCTTATATTGGAGATTATCTCATTGCAATGGTTATAACAAAGACAATAACAGGAAAGCTACCACAGGAGAATTATGTTACATCACTTGACTTTACTGTTCCGGAAGTGTTTCAGCCGGTAAAAGAATGTGTTTCGGATGAAATTATCCAAATACCTTGTGAGATAACAGAAATAATACGAAAACATGTAAGTGAAACGGAATAATAGAATATTAACACAGCGACAGGATCAGTTTATATATCTCTTTTGAGATGTAGAAGCTGCTCCTTTTGTGTTTAAAAAACTTTCGGGCTCTGCACCTTTTTGTATTTTAAACAATCTGACAGTACAAAGTTATTGTGTTAAAATGGTTATGGTCAGATACGTGTTTAATAGTGAGGAGAGTAGTAATGGCTGAAATTGACAGACTTAAAACAATTGTCGAGAAACTGAGGAGTGAAAATGGCTGTGCATGGGATAGAGCGCAGACACCCGCATGTTTTTGCCGGTGTAAAATACAGCTCTGAGGAAGAACTGCATTCTGCATGGCTCGAAATCAAAAAGGAAGAGAAAAAAGGGAGAGAATGGGAAGATGATTATCTTGAGGATGCGATGAATGAGGCATCAGAGCTTATAAATAAGGCAAAAAACCGTAAGGGATTTAAGTGAAGAGGTAATAAAAGATGGCAAAATTATACTTCAGATATGGCGCGATGGGTTCGTCAAAGACCGCAAACGCTCTCATGGTTCATTATAATTATATTGAACGTGGCAGTAATGCTGTATTGTTGAAACCAATGCTTGAAAATCGCGATGGCGAGAAAATCATAAAATCCAGAATAGGCTTAGAGTCGGAATGCAGTTTTTTAAGTGAATCTTAGAATAATACAGTATTGAATCTAGCATTTTAGAGGTGAAGGAGAACAGTTTATATGATGGTGTGATTATCATACATAGGAGCTGCTTCGCTGAGCCAGAAATACATAAAAAGGAGAAGAAATGAGCAGAACAAGAGAGGAAGTTATAGACGAGCTGACCCTTGCGTTGTTATATCTGACACGTTTTAATGACAGCGAAGGCAGTCCGTTTAATGAGATGGCATGGAAAAACTATGATTTTGACGCCATAGACCGACTTGATAAAGAAGATCTGATTATTGACCCGAAGCGCAGAAGGGACGGTGCTTATAAATATGCTTATCTGACAGAGAAGGGAAGGGAAAAAGCAAGGAAACTTCTTGAAAAATATGACGTGGAAGATTATCCGCTCTATGAGAGATTTGATTTCAGAACAGTAAAACCGGAAGAAGCAGAAGCTGTTGCAAAAATTGAGCAGATATGCTTTCCACCTAATGAAGCATGTACACCGGAGCGTATAAAAGAAAGGATAGATGTGGCATCTGATCTTTTTCTTGTTGCAATCGATCGCGAGAATGATGGCAAAATAGCCGGATTCTTAAATGGAATTGCAACAGATGAATATGCATTCCGTGACGAATTCTTTACAGATGCCGGACTTCATAAAGATTATGGTAAGAACGTTATGATTCTTGGACTTGATGTTCTCCCGGAGTATCGTAAGCAGGGACTTGGAAGAGAACTGGTTTATAACTATTGCCGAAAGGAACAGGCAAGGGGACGTAAGAGGCTTGTTCTAACCTGCCTTCAAAATAAGGTGAAGATGTACACGAAGTTTGGCTTCATTGACAGAGGTGAGGCTGACTCAACATGGGGCGGAGAAAAATGGCATGAGATGGATATCACACTGAATATTTGAGCTTTGGGAAATATACGGGATCCATTGTTTGAATACCTTGAGGATAATTTTGGCAAGGTGAGAATTCTTGAGGAGAGGACAGGCGGAACACGTTATGTATATTGGTGAAGTTGTAACAATTTTATGAGAATGTAATCAACATTGTGTTAGGATGGATTGACTATGGCAATATGGAATCCTTGGCACGGCTGTCAGAAAATCAGTCCTGGCTGTGCCAATTGCTATGTTTACAGGCGGGACGAAAGCATTGGAAAAGATGCTTCAATAGTGACTAAGACCGGTGATTATGGTTTACCGCTAAAAAAGAATCGGCAAGGTGATTACAAGCTGACATCTGCTGATGGAATCATTTTTACATGTATGACTTCAGATTTCTTTTTGGACGAAGCTGACGATTGGAGGGAAGGATGCTGGGATATGATCCGGCAGAGAAAAGACCTTCACTTTCATATTATAACCAAGCGAATTGACAGATTTTCTCAGTGTATTCCAGCAGACTGGAACGATGGATGGGATCATGTAACTATATGCAGTACATGTGAGAACCAGGATCGAGCAGATTACAGGCTTCCGATACTGATCAATCTTCCAATAAAGCATCGTGAGGTCATTTCTGAGCCTATGCTTGAAGAGATTTATATTGAAAAGTATTTGGCTACAGGAATGATTGAGCATGTGACATGTGGAGGAGAGTCGGGAGAAAAGGCAAGACCATGTGAATTCAAATGGATACAGGAAGTACGAAGACAGTGTATTCGATGCGGGGTGTCTTTTACATTTAAGCAAACAGGAGCAGTTTTCGTTAAGGATGATAAAACATACCATATTGAGAGAAAATTCCAATTGGAGCAGGCGAGAAAATCCGGGTATAGCTATGTTCCCGGAATGGGGATGGCAAATCTAATATCCTATAAATTACCTGATAGGAAAGAACTATTTGATGGACTTTCGCGTTCGAAATTCAGAAGCAGGTTCCATCTTTCAAATAAAGAAAAGGCTTATATTTATGAAAAGAGTATAGAAGAAATTAGAAAACACGCTGAAGATTTTGTTGCAAAACGGTTGTCGCCTGAAAATCCTGATAATGATGGGAAGCAAACGCCCATGCGAGGACATCCGGTATTTGTAGCGCAGCATGCCACAGCCTGCTGTTGTAGAGGATGTTTGGAAAAATGGCATCACATACCTGCGGGTAAAGTGCTCAATAGGGAAGAACAGGAATATGTAGTGGATGTTCTTATGGAGTGGATAAAAAGAGAGATTAAGAGTATTGATAAATAAGGAAAATAGGAATAAGCATGTCGGAATAGCATTATATGAACCATACAGCTTATTGAAGCCATAATTTTTCCTTTGTCACTAATAAAAAAACAAATTTGTTCTATCCGGCATATCCATATAAAAACAATAATTGTACAAAAAAATGTCATTAATTACTAGTATTATTATGAAAAAATGCGATAATAGTATTAGATAATAATAACAGTTTCGTTAAGGGGATTTTTATGTATTCACGTCAAGACGTATCATTCAATTTACAACCACACTGCGTAGTAGGTATCGGAGCCTCAGCCGGAGGACTTGAAGCACTTCAGCAGTTTTTAACATTTCTCCCATCCAATACAGGCATGGCATTTGTCATAATCCAACATCTTGCGCCAAACCATAAAAGTATGCTGGTTGATATTTTAGGCAAATACAATTCCATGCCTATCAAAGAGATTGAAGACGGAATGCGAATTGAGAGAAATCATATTTATATGATTCCTCCAAAGTATAATGTAGAGATACAGAACGGCATATTAAAATTAAAGATACAGAATCCGCAGGAAATAAGCCATCCTATCGATGTCTTCTTCCGCTCTCTTGCTCATGCTTACGAAAATCATGCTGTCGCTGTTATCCTTTCCGGTACAGGATCTGACGGAACAAACGGTATCAGGGCTATCAAAGAGCAAAACGGCATGATCATCGTTCAGTCTCCGGAATCGGCAAAATTTGACGGCATGCCAAGAAATGCCATTACCACCGGATTTGTTGATCTTATGTTAAAACCGGACTCTATTGCAAAGGAGCTTGTGCATATTTCAAAATCCGTAATTGATGCGGAAGCCCAGCTTGGCACAACGGATGATGACCTTTTATCAAAGGTATTTTCCATTCTGAAGAACGTTACTAATATTAATTATGCATATTATAAGCAGTCAACAATCCTCAGACGTATTGAAAGACGACTCGTTGTAACACACAACAGAGATCTGCGTGAATACGTAGACTATATGATCAGCAATCCTGAAGAGGCCAAACTTCTGGCAAAGGAAGTTCTTATAGGTGTTACATCATTTTTCCGCGATCCCGACTATTTTGAGGTACTCAAGGAAAATGTCGTCAAAAAACTTGTTGTCTCCTCACATCCGGATGATGAACTCCGTATATGGGTTGCCGGCTGTTCGACCGGTGAAGAAGCCTATTCCGTTGCAATTCTTTTTGCCGAAGCAATGGAAGAGCTTAGTCTCCACAGGGACGTAAAAATCTTTGCTACAGATCTTGATTCCGACTCGATTGGTACCGCTGTTCGTGGAGTCTACGGCAACAATATAATCGAGGATGTATCTGTTGCACGTCTTTCTAAGTTCTTTACCAGAAAAGGCAACAAATATGTCATACACCACGATATCAGAAAAATGATAATATTCGCACAGCATAACGTTTTTCAGGATCCTCCTTTTGGTAAACTGGATCTCATCTGCTGCCGAAATGTACTCATATATTTCCAGCCGGTATTGCAGCGTAATCTTTTTGCGATCTTCCATATGGCACTGTCTGACCGTGGATATCTTTTCCTTGGACGTTCAGAGTCTGTGATTGATTATGCCGATGTATTCAGGGTAATCTGCGCTGATGAGAAGATCTTCCTGCATCATGCCGAAGGACATGCTCCTGCCCATGAACAACTTTCTTATTCCATGAGTAATGTTGATACTCCTCTCGAGCCGATAAACGTATCATACTATGATGATGATGAACCTATCAATTACAAGGCCCACGAGCTCGATACATCCGTTCTGGAGTCACTAATGCCGGCTACCGTACTTGTCAACGATAAAAATGAACTTGTCAGAAGTTATGGAGACTGCTCAAAGCTTATTTCAATGCCTTCCGGACAGGTAACACTTGATATATTCCAGCTCATTCGAAATGACATGAAGATTGCGCTCTCTACTGCACTTAAAGAGTGCAGAATGAGTGAAAACCGCAAAGCCTACTCGGATGTTCCTGTCGAGATCAACGGAAAACCCGAATTTATTTCGATCGTTGCCAATCCAATCAATGACAATCACGGTCAGAAAACAGATTTCACTGCGATATCCTTTATAAGAGGACAACAGGAATTCAATATCGATATGGAGAAATATCAGGTCGATATTGCCGCAACACACAGAATTTCCGACCTTGAATATGAGCTCAAGATGACCAAGAATTCACTCCGACAGACCGTTACAGAGCTTGAGTCAACAAACGCAGAGCTTCAGGCAGCAAACGAAGAACTGCTGACAGCAAATGAAGAACTTCAGTCAAGCAACGAAGAACTTCAGTCAGTCAATGAAGAGCTCTATACAGTCAACTCCGAGTATCAGACCAAGGTTACGGAACTTGCTATTGCAAATAACGATATGGCAAACTTCCTTTCATCGACTCTTGTCGGAATACTGATGGTCGATAAGGATCTCAATATACGCAAATACACCGAATATATTTCCGATGAATTCAGCGTTGCTGATCAGGATGTGGGACGATCTATCAGATATATCGGTTTTAACTTCACAACGATCGATCTAATATCTTTATGTAAAAAGGTACTTGATACTATAGAACCCGTAGAGAAAAGATGTGCCTCCATCTCAGGAAAGACATATCTCATCAGGATAGCACCTTATCATGAATTAAATGTTATTGATGACCCCGAGGAGGGAAGCCGTACCAGAAAACGTGAGCTAAAAGGTCTTGTACTTACATTTGTCGATACTACAAAACAGATCGACGATCAGGAACAGATTGACGAGATAGGTAAAGCTCTTCGCGCTGCTGTACAATCCAGTCGTGAGAAAGAATCATTCCTTTCACAGATGTCTCACGATATGAGAACACCACTTACTGCGATATTTGGTCTCACTCAGTTGTCACTGGAAGAAAAAGGTATTCCTGATACAGTGAAAGATAATCTTGAAAAGGTGCTCACATCGAGCAGATATCTTCTGTCTCTCATAGAGGAAATACTTGAGACAAGCAAGATCAATGCCGGCAAAATAACCTCAATCTGCTCTCCTGTTAATGAAGAAAACGTTATTCGCTCGATTTCAACTATAATCCGGGAGCAGTCTAAAAGTGCAAACCTGCACTTTGAAAGCACGATAACGGGTTCCTGTGATAAGTGTGTCCTGATGGATGTCAAGCACGTTGAACGATCTCTGTTGAACCTGCTTTCAAACAGTATTAAATTTACACCTTCAGGCGGAAGTATATATTTTGGAACAAATGTAAGATACACTGAAGAGGCATCAATACACACTTATACAATAAAAGATACCGGAATAGGTATAAGCGCCTCATTCCAGAAAAAAATGTTTCTTCCGTTTGAGCAGTTCCGTGATAACGATGATGTTTACCATGAGGGCTCCGGACTCGGGCTTTTCATATGTAAAAGCCTTATCGAGCTGATGGATGGAAGCATCACCTGCCACAGTGAACCGGGTGCCGGAACAGAATTTACTGTAGTACTGACATATCCTCTTGCGACAAACGAGCAATTAAATGTACGTACACATCATTCAAACAGCTGCAACGATAAGATACTATTTGATAAAAAGGTACTTCTTGCAGAGGATAATGCCATTAACGCCGAGGTAATTCTGAAAATCCTGCGTTCTAAAGGAATACACGCAGATGTGGCACACAATGGCAGAGAAGTGATCGACATGTATAAATCAGCCGAAGAATACCATTATCAGGCTATATTGATGGATTTGATGATGCCGGTAATGAACGGGATAGACGCGGCCAAGGCAATACGATCTCTCGATTCTGCTGACGCTGCAAGCATTCCAATCTTTGCCCTTACCGCAGATATAGCAAACGATGTTGAGCAAAGATGTGATAATGCCGAAATGGATGGTGTTCTTGAAAAGCCGATCAATGCAGACAAATTGTTCATGTATCTTGCACATGCATTTGAGAAAAGAACCCATAACAGGTAAGAATAAATTTTTTTGAAATTTTCATGGATCAGACACTAGAAAATATATGATTGTTGGTGGAAGATAATTATGGTATAATTGTGGCATAATAATACTATGAAAGGGAGACAATAATATGCCACAGATTATGCCTATTAAAGATTTGAAAGATACATCAGCCATTTCAGAAAAATGTCATAGTTCCGATGAGCCGATTTTTATTACAAAAAATGGTTATGGAGATATGGTAATCATGAGCATGGAATTGTTTGAAACCATGCAAAAGAAGTGGGGAATGTATAGCGATATTGAATTATCAGAAAAACAGATAAGCGAAGGTAAGGTAAAAGATGCTAAAAAAGCCCTTTCTGCTGTGAGGGAGAAATATTTCTGATATGCAGTATAAAATTATTTTTAGAGTAGATGAAAATAAGAATTATGTATATGTCGTGGGGTTATTTCATGACTTGGAAGATTATGGATCAAAAGTGATTGATTAATTAGTGCATGCTCAGCAACAAGCTGATTTTTCAGCCGGTTGCTGAGCATGCACTAATTATCTTTGGGCTATATTTACGGACAAGTGCAGCTTGGACAGACTTTCGTTTGCAATGGATGGGAAAAACCGCTAGGTTTCTGCGCTAGTGCGTGGGATACTGTCTCTCCGTTTGTCATGACCTTGGCACACGGTGGTGAGAATTTCTATGATGGTTGGATGAAGAATCCGAGATCGGCTATGATTTCATGTAACGATGGGTTTAGACCTGTAAGTTTCCTATTGGAAACTTTGGATGAGCAATAGTGAAGGGTGGTACTAGAGTACATTGAATAGTCTGTGCCAGGCAAATGGGTAAGAAAATGAGATACGATAATGTTATTAAAGCGAAGTTCATTAAGCGACCAAATCGATTTATTGCGGAAGTAGAAATTGACGGTCAGGCTCCTAATAAGGTAGTCAGGGAATGGTTGAGAACGCGGAATTATGATCTTGTTGTGCCGGAATATACCTATGGGAATTCGCGTATAGATTTTTACATGGAACGAAATAATGAAAAGTATCTTATGGAAGTGAAAGGGTGTACACTTGAGATCAATGGTATAGGATATTTTCCTGATGCTCCGACTGAACGTGGAGTGAAGCATATCAGAGAACTGATAAAAGCCCAAAAAGACGGCTATAATGCGTCAATTGCTTTTGTAATCCAGATGTATGGAGTTGAAGAAGTAAGAGCCAATATTGATACACACCCGGAGTTTGGCAAAGCTCTTGATGATGCAAAAAAAGCAGGCGTTGATGTTTTATTCTTTAAGTGTCATGTAGAACCAGATTTACTTGAGATAGAAAGATAAAATTGTAGGAAGGATGAAGGGGTATTGCAGGGATTAGATATAAATGCCTGTTTGAATTCTGCATCTTGGTCTATTTGATTCTGAGTATCCTATATTGTTCCGCTCCACTACGGATACGAGTTTACGGAGGAAAAACTTGTTTTTTATCTTCACAGTGCAAAAGAAGGTCATAAAGCTAGACGGAAAGTGCTTTGATGTGAATATATGAAACTGCGTTTGAGGAGGAAAGCATGAGGATAGAACATGTAGCTCTTTACGTGAATGATTTGGAAGCTGCCAGAGATTTTTTCGTAACGTATCTGGATGGTAAATCCAATGATGGTTACCACAATAAATCAACAGATTTTAAATCATTCTTCGTTAGCTTTGAAGACGGTGCAAGGCTTGAAATCATGACAAAGCCAGAGCTGGTTGACCATGAAAAGGAACTTAACCGGACAGGATATGCTCATATCGCTTTCTCAGTAGGTAGTAAGGAGAAAGTGAATGAGTTGACAAAAAGACTGCGGCTTGCGGGATACGAAGTTGTCAGCGGACCAAGAACTACTGGTGACGGTTATTATGAAAGTTGTATTGTAGCAATCGAAGGAAATCAAATAGAAATTACGGAATGAACAGAATGATGATTATACGAAAATACGATGATAAAGACATAGAGCAGATGATAAGCATCTGGAATGAGATTGTTGAGGAAGGCGTAGCATTTCCGCAGGAGGATAACATTGTAATTGTGGCTATCTTGATGGAAGGATGATCAAAATGGAATTGAAAGTAATAGACTATAAGCTGTCGGTATGTAAAGTGAAGGAATTATCAGATATAGATCTGACATCGGATTTTTATTTTGTAGGAAAGACGGATGAAGAGCTATCGGTTGTTTGTAAAGCAGAAGACGTTCCGGTAGCAACGGTTGAGCGTGATGATGGATGGCGGGGATTCCGTATACAGGGAGTGCTGGATTTTTCACTGATAGGGATTCTGTCAAAGATTTCAGGGATTCTTGCAGAGCATAAAATCGGAATCTTTGCAGTGTCAACATATAACACAGATTATATTCTTGTGAAGGAAGAGAACTTTGACCGGGCTTTGGATGCACTAGCTTCTGAAGGATATACAGTGACGTGAATAAGATATGAGAGAATTGTCAACAACTTGTTGACGGATTTGCATATGCAGATGTGAGGGGGAGTGCTATGCCATTTCAGATAATAAGGAATGATATTACTAAGGTTAAAGCAGATGCCATCGTTAATACCGCGAATCCGAATGTTGCGATTGGCGGAGGTGTTGATTCTGCTATATATAAGGCTGCCGGAGCAGACAGACTTCTTCAGGAACGCCAGAAAATCGGCAGATTGGAACCGGGAGAAGTTGCGATTACTCCTGCATTTGATCTGTATGCAAATTTTATTATACATGCAAGTGGTCCATGGTGGCGAGGTGGTGAGAATGGCGAGGCAGAAATACTAAGGCAGTGCTATGATAAGTCGCTACAACTTGCAGCTGATAATAATTGCAGATCAATAGCATTTCCACTTCTTGCTACAGGTTCTTATGGATTTCCGCAAAGACTTGGTATAGAGATAGCGGTTGAGTCTTTTACAAGATTCCTTAAAGAATATGACATGGATATTTATCTGGTTGTATTTGGCCGGAAATCTGTTAGACTTTCAGGAGAACTTGTTGATGATGTCCAAAGTTTTATTGATGATGGATATGTTTCGGAAGCGCTTGCAGAGGAATATCATCACGACACTTCAGAGTATGGTAAATCAGAAAGAACTGTAGGGTTGCCTGTTGGCAAGGAAAAGCCGTATGAGTCAGTCGTAAGAGACGCTAAAGACAAGAAGATATCATTGGATGAAGTGTTGAAGGAAATATATACAGATTCGTTTGAAAAACATCTTAGAAATCTTATAGCTGAAAAGGGATTAAAGAATTCTGATGTGTATGTTGGTGCAAATATTTCAAAGCAGTACTTTTCTAAGTTGTTGAAAGGACAGGTGAAGCCTTCAAAGGAAAAGGTACTTGCTCTTGCTGTTGGATTAAAGCTTAACATAGATGAAGCTGTTGATTTTTTAAGAATCGGTGGGTATGCTTTTTCACCGGTTTCGCAGACGGATGCTGTTGTTAAGCATTTTATAGAGCGTGAGAATTACAGTGTAATAAATATAAATATAGTGCTATTTGAATATGGATTAGATCAGCTTTCAAACTGATAGGAAAAGGTCGCCTGTGGGTTGACCTTTTTTCTATGCGATAAATGTAATATGTAATCACCAAAGAGAAATAGAAAAGAACGGAGGATAAGGACAATGGCAATAAAGGGAGCCGTTTTAGGTGATATTTTAGGTTCACAGTATGAGTATAGAAGACCGAAGAATCTTGATTGGAAAAATGTACCGCTGATCAGTAATAGGCGTATGGGTTTTACGGATGATACAGTTATGACTTTGGCAGTGAAAAAGGCAATCATCGAAGAAAAAGATCTTGTCGAGACAATGGTTGAAATCGGACGGAAATATCCTAACTGTGGATATGGCGGGACATTTTATTCATGGATAAACGGTCCGGTGCATAAGCCATATAATAGCTGGGGCAACGGTTCTGCGATGAGGACTGCTTACATAGGTGAAGCATTTGATGATTATGATGAAATGCAAAATATGGCGGCAGAGGTGGCAGCTGTTTCGCATAACCATCCGGAAGGTATAAAAGGGGCAGTAGTTACATCAACATGTATTTGGATGGCAAAACACGGAAAATCAAAGCAGGAAATCTATGATTATGTATTAGAGGAATATCCTGTCTGTGACTATGAGTACAGCATAGGATACTCACTTGATGAAATTCGCCCGAGATATGAATGGGATGTAAGCTGTCAAGGCTCAGTCCCAACTGCTATGAGATGCTTCTATGAAAGTACTGATTATGAGTCCTTTATCAGAAATGTTTTCAGTCTTCCATGTGACAGTGATACCTTTGGTGCAATCTCTGGAGGTGTGGCAGAAGAGTATTATCATGGCTTTGGAGATTTGGATGCAGATGGCATTTTAGAACAGTATTTGGATGAAGAATTGATGGCAGTATTAAGACTTTGAATATGCAAATACACTGTAAAAAGGACAAAAATTGCTGCTGGTATTTGATATAATCTAAGGTATAGTGGGAATTTATTGTAATTGCTAAGTATTATTATATGCAATTAAATAGCAAACATTATATTTGAAATATACAGCATTAAGCTTGGAGGAAATAAAAATGGTACAAATCAAAATCAGGAGCAATCCTTATACTCGTGAAATAGCATATTATAGTTTCGACGAGGGAATTGGTCAGTGGATGGATATTAAACTGACAAATCCTATGAGCAGGCTTAGGGAGACAGACTCGGAACGCTCTTTTCTACCTTTTAAGATAAAGGAAATAATAAATATCATTATTCAGGAATACTACGTTGGTAGAGAAAAAATTGAGCTGCATTTTGAGGGTACGCAGGATGAGTATGCAGAAGTTGCAACTGTATGTGAGAGTGAGGAAATCGCTGATAAAATAGATCTTATACGTGAAAACACCATTTTGGAGAATGCACGGTTTATAAAAGGTGATATAAAAGAGATATTTGAAAAAGTGAATCCCATAATAGAGAGTATAGTAAAGGATGATACATCAGTTGTGAACGACCTTAAAAAAGTCTCGCAAGCACTCGATGATGTAGTTCCTATATGTGTGTTTGGAAACTATAGTGCGGGAAAATCAACATTTATAAATGCGCTTATTGGAGCGGAGATACTGCCTAGTGGAGGAGATCCGGTCACAGCTAAAATATATGAGATACGAAGATCTACTCAGCCAGATTGGGCTTTGATAACGTTCGAATATAGACAGGAAAGAGTGGAATTATCTTTCGAAGGTGATAATTACCGTGTAATGAAGGGAAAAGGTGATAATGACCTTCTTACTAGCATTCAGAATGAAATAGCAGATTCTGAGAGCAAAGATATTTATACTATGATTCGTATAGCGCTCAACTTGATAAATAGTTTTGAGAAGCGTGATAAGGAAGACTCTGTTATAGGAAACGTCATAACTATAGATATCCCTTTTGCCAAGACAGGAGTATTAGGGGAATCAGTCAACAACTTTGTTATATTTGATACCCCTGGTTCAAACTCTAATTCAAATGCGGATCATTCTAAGGTGCTGGCTGAAGCTATGGATGGCTTTTCAAATGGAATTCCAATATGGGTTACACAATATGAAACTATTGACAGTGAAGATAATGCCAGCCTTTGTGACAAGGTATTAGCAATTGAAGCATTAGATAAGCGGTTTACAATGATTGTTCTGAATAAGGCTGATGGTTCAGATCTTGAAGAAGGTGGATTCTCAGATGAACATATTAAGGAAATTTTGGAATATAAAGCTGTAGAGAAAATGTATTCAAGCGGAATATTTTTTGTGTCTTCCATCATGGGGTTGGGAGGAAAAAATAACGGTCAGCTTGTTGATAAGTTCTATAGGAAAACATTTAGGTCACAGCAGGAAATGTATAGTGATCCTGAGGATGAAGATTATATGTCACTATACAAATACAATATAATGCCCGAACAGGTTAAGCAGAATGCTATAGGGTATTCTGAGAATAGTGACAATATAATATATGCCAACAGTGGCTTATATTGTGTTGAGAAGGAAATAGAAAACTTTGGTAGTAAGCATTCAGCATATAATAAATGCCAGATGGTATATTCATTTTTGAGTTCGGTTATAGAAAAGGCAAATGCCAGGATTGATGCAAAATCCAATGCACTAAAAACAGCCAGGGAAAAGAGTAGGCAGGAACTTGATACAAAGACAATTGAACTGAAGGAATCAATAGCGAACTCTGCTCAAAATATGCAGGATGAATATGAACAGTCATCAAAAGAGGATATAAGCGATTATGTCGATGTTAATATGATATATGAGGCTGATACTGAAGCTCTTGATGAGATGGATTCAGAGAAGAGAGATGAGTACTATAAAAAGGGTAATCTGGATAAGAGTAAAGAAGATTACATGGTGTCAGTAGATAAGTTTTGGGAAAATATCAGAGAGACTGGTCAGGGATTACTTAATAAGAATTTTGTTGGAAATATTAAGAACATGGCTAGTACAATCTCACAAAACTTCAAAGAGGTTGTAGCGACTAAGAATAAGATGGATGAGACTGAAAAAGAGTTGGATAAGCAGTCATCCGATGAAATTATGAAATATATTATTCATTTATATAGGGATAGTATTGATGATGCACAAAAGAAATTAGACCTACATCTTGAGAATTATTGGGAAGAAAAGGAGTTGGAATTTAGATCGGTTCTTATCAAGGAGATAACCAATTCTGATGCATTATCGGATGCTAAACGAGATGAGCTTACTGATATGATTAAAAATTATGATTCTGCAGATTTTAAGGACGATGCAGAAAGAGTTTTTGTAAAAAAGAAGTTTCTTAAGGGAGCATTGTTTGGGCTTAGGATAGGTGTATCTGAAAAGCTTAATACAGGCCGATTGGCAAGTAGGTATAATGAGCAGATTAGTAAAACAGTTAGTTCTATGTCGCAGGAGATGAACGGATACTTTTTTAATAGGTTTAAAATCTGGAAAGAGAGATTAATGGCTGCAATAGAAAGCAATCTTACGGAGCTTAATCCTGAATTGAAAAGTATTGCCGAAATTATCAGATTCGAAACCGAGAATATTACGGAGCTCGAAAACAATCAAAAGACTATTCAGTCTTCATTCGAAGCAATATGTGAATTCATGTCGTGGAAGGAACTGCAGTAGAAAGCAGGTTATGTTATGGGTATTAAGAATGTTATAAAGAGGATAGGTGCGAAAGCAGGAGACAAGGTAGCAGGATTAGCGGTGCTTAGTCCAGCGCAGGTCGAGAATGTACAATTATTACGAGAAAAGTATTTAATGGAAATGCCGAACCCTAATGATCCGACTGCCAGGGAACAAACGGAGCGTTTGATGGCTGCAAGTAGTGTTGAAATATTCAATGCCTATTTGCCGCAGATTAAAGAACTATATTTACCGCTTCAAAATGATGCAGAATATGGGAAGCCGTTTGATGATGGACATAATATCAGATATATCAACATAACAAAATGGGTTACAGATAAAAAAGAGAATAATTTGGAAAAGCTTGTAAATGTCTATGCAGTGCTTTCCAATGAGGATTGCAATATTGCTTTGGTGTTTGACCGGAAGCAGAATACTACTAATGTGTATTTGGCAGTTGTTAATAGCAAAAATGCCACAAGTAATACTGAAGTAGATAATTATAAGAATCAGATTATAGAGGCAATTCGAGGCAATTTTCCAGGGGCAGAATGGTCGGAAGAAGGAATTGGAGAATTACCGTGTTTTAGTAATGATAAGAATTACTCTGTTTCGATGGCTTCAAATATTCCTACTGAGAAGTCTGAAAAATTTATTAGCCAGACAATTGAAAAACTGATAGATGGAATAATACCTGACAGCAAAAAGAAGGAATATACTATTGTTTTATTAGCAACACCTATTTTGGATGTGGAGGATAGAAAACTAAAACTTGGAGAGTTTTATTCAGGATTAAAGCCGTATGCATCATGGCAGACCAGTTTTCAGCGTTCAGAAAATGAGAGCTTGAGTTCAGCTGCTACAGTAGGAGTTAATGTTGGAGCCAGTGCAGGTGTTCAGAGCGGAACTAACAGTTCGCTTACAGATACTAACAGTACCACACAGAATAAATCTACAACAAATACGGCGAGTGAAAATGATAGCATTCAGGACAGTAATTCTAAATCTGAATCTGATTCTTCTTCACATATGGATGGAATTAACAATTCCAGTAGCACAGCAGATTCAACTAATGGATCAAGTGCTACAACTGATACGGTAGGAAATGGAACCAATATGGCTAAGTCAGTAAATGCTGGCATGAGCCTCAGTGCTAGAGAAAATGCTTCGGTAAAGCTTTTTGGAACCGGTGTAGAAGGTGATTTAACAGAAGGATTTAATGTCTCTAATGGCAGAGTTGATGGATCTTTTACTCAGACATCCATGGGAAAAACAATTTCAGAAGGTTGGGGGAAAACGGTAACAGAACAACTTGGAAAGTCAGCAGCTGATACAGTAACCAGAGGTATCACAAACACTGTAGGAAAAACCATAGGAAAGACAACAGGTACAGCTGTTGCTAATACGCTTGGAAAAGCTGTTACAAATGCAATGGCTATGACTTCAGGCGCATCAAAAGCAGTCAATTTCGGAGGAAATATAGGTGCTAATTTTGCCAGATCATCAACTACCACAGTTATGCTTGGAAAGAATGATGGTATCACACAGAGTTACACAAATTATAATGTTGAACATGCTCTTGAGCTTCTGACCGAGCAGATGAAGAGATATGAGCAGAGTACAGCTCTTGGAATGTGGGATTTTGCAGCATATGTGCTTAGTGAAGATGCGAATGTAGCAAGTAACGTAGCACATTCATATTTGGCATTAACACTTGGCGAAGAATCTTACATGTCGAAGTCTGCTATAAATACATGGAGAGGCAACGTAGAAGATGAAGCTGGTCAGGCTAAAGAAATCAGTAGCTATGTTAAGATGCTCCGTCACCCGGTATTTGGATTAAATCCAGCAGCAGTAGGAAAAACAGAAGACGGAATTGTACAGGTAGAAGTTGATGAAGACACAGAATTCATTGTATACCCACCAATAGTTACTGCGACTACTAGTCTGTCAGGTAAAGAACTAGCATATTCTTTGAATTTTCCTCAAAAATCAATTGTAGGCTTACCGGTAATAGAATGTGTTGAATTTGGCAGAAATGTTATTACTTATGATGAACAGAATCAAAAAGATGATGAGATTAAGCTAGGAAGCATTTTCCATATGAATCATCCGGAAAAAAACAACGTTAATCTTTCAAAGAAATCACTAGCTTCGCATACGTTTATCACTGGTAGTACTGGTTCAGGTAAGAGTAATACTGTTTATCATATGTTGGATAAGGCAAGGAAAAAGGGAATTAACTTCCTTGTGGTTGAACCGGCAAAGGGCGAATATAAAAATGTTTTTGGAAGTAGAAAGGATGTCTCTGTATATGGAACCAATCCATTGATTAGTTCGTTACTTAGAATAAATCCGTTTAGTTTTCCTGAGAATATTCATGTACTTGAACACTTAGACAGGCTTGTTGAGATATTTAATGTTTGCTGGCCTATGTATGCAGCAATGCCGGCTGTGTTAAAAAGCGCAATTGAGCAGTCATATGTTGATAGCGGTTGGGATTTAGCAAAGTCAACAAATAAATACGGAAAGGATTTTTATCCGTCATTTGAAGATGTGGCAAGAAATGTGAAGGTTATAATTGATAGTAGTGAGTATGATGCGGAAAATAAGGGTGCCTATAAGGGATCGCTCCTTACAAGGCTTGAATCGTTGTGCAATGGAATTAATGGTATGATTTTCGTTGCTGATGAGATTGATGGAACTAAGTTGTTTGATGAGAATGTAATTGTAGATCTGAGCAGAGTAGGTTCAAGTGAAACCAAATCTTTAATAATGGGAATGATGGTTCTTAAGCTTCAAGAGTACCGCCTATCTAATGCGGATGGTATGAACTCAGAGCTTAAGCATCTTACAGTTCTTGAGGAAGCTCATAATTTGCTGAGGCGGACATCTTCCGGGCAATCGTCAGAAGGTAGCAATCTGTTAGGTAAGAGCGTAGAGATGCTGTCAAATGCAATAGCAGAAATGCGAACTTATGGTGAGGGATTTATAATAGCTGACCAGGCACCGGGACTTATGGATATGTCTGTAATTCGAAATACTAATACTAAGATTATCCTTCGATTACCGGATCAATCTGATAGAGAGCTTGTTGGTAGAGCTGCGAACTTAAATGAAGATCAGATAATGGAAATATCAAAGCTTCCATGCGGAGTTGCTGCAGTATATCAGAATGAATGGATTCAACCGGTGCTTTGCAAGGTAGATTATTTCAATGTTCCGGAAGAACCATATAAATATATTCCAAGTGGCAATGATGACGTGACAGTAAGCAGGGAGAAAATTGAAAAATCATTACTTGATTGCATTATGGATAAGGAACTATATAGAAGAGGCAATAAGGCTGATCTCAGGGCCTTGAAGAGCAGAATAATACGATCTAAGCTCGAAACTCAGGTAAAGAGAGATTTCATGGATTACCTTACAGAGCGAGGAGAAGATGCTTTGGAAAAGCTTCGTAAGCTTATATATGATTTTATGTCGGCGCATGAGGCTATTATTGAAGTAAAGCAATGTAATGATATCGTGGAATGGACCAGGAGGCTGGTTGAAAATCTGAATCCTTCGCCAAAAGATTATTCAAAGGAGCAGGTTGATCTGGCTGTAGCATTAATCCTTTATGAGCAGAGTATAAGAGATTCTGCGTATGGAAGTGTGTTTAGCAAGTTTACAGAGGTATACCAAGACAAAGGAGGAGTGTTTTAATGCGTGAGTTTAGGTCTTCTGAGATGCCGCAAAATGAAGTAGCATTTAAGGCACCTGAAGGTTTCCGAGAAATACAGCCGGAAAGGGGTACGACTGTTTCTGAGGCAAAAAGCTTTTGGGATAACAAGTTTAATGACATGCAAAAAGCTGAAAATATAGAAAACAGCGAGTTTGGTGGAAAGTATAATTCGTATGAAGATAGGTTAGCTCAAGTGCCGAAAGATGGTCCAAGAGGAAACTTTGAAGGTGAAAGGGGAAATTCTAAATTTATTCCATCTGAAACAGACGATGGCGGAAGAGCTTGTAAAGAAAAACTTGCTGAATATGGTTTAGATGGTATCGAATATAAAAATCTTGAACCTGATTTTTCAAAGTGTTCTGAAGCAACGGTACAGATTGATAACATGACAGAGAATAGATATGATTATCCTGATAAAAATGGGGAAAAACAAGATGGAAATTTTTCACAGGCAGATATCAAATGTGCAGAATTATGGAATTATCAAAAGAAGGACGGAAAGGAAGACTGGACACGCGAAGATGTAAAGAAATGGAGAGGAGAGCATAATTGTTCTTGGCATGAAAGATGTGATACCAAAACTATGGATTTGGTTCCGATGGATATACATTCGCACTGTAAGCATTTGGGTGGATGCTCAGAGTGTAGAGTAAGAGATTTAGGTAATGATGGAGGTGGATTTGATGAATAAGATTGGAATAAAAATCTGGAGTAGAGATTTTGAATTGCCAATAATTATAGAAACATTTGATGAAGATGCAACGGAGATTCAAAATGATACAGTTAAGAAACTGGAAGAATATGCTGATATAATTGAGGCTTCTTTAAAACATGTTGAAGAATATATTTTGGCGAATGGATTAAGGGAAAATGGTATTGATGAAGTTGATAACATTTTCAAATATGTGATGCCAAAGACGTTTTTTATTCCTAAAAGCGAAAATAGAGTTGTTGGTCTGCTTTGCAATTACAAATTTGATATGGAGCATGGGTTGGCTGTAGTGTTCGAAAACGAAAAATTTAAGGAAATAGGCTCTCAGGACATAATTTTGTAAGGTGGAAGTATGCATAAATTCGGTGAGATAAATAATACATCCGAAATAATTAAGACAGACGCAGGAGAAGTAAAATCTACATTTGATACTGATATTACATGTGATGAGGCAAAATCCTTTTGGGATAAAGTATTTAATGAACCAAGGGAGGTATCAATTTCTGATATCCTTAATTACGATGAGGATGAATTTGAGTTTGATATTGATATCACAGATATGTCAGAATTGCTCGGTAAGTTTGATAAAGATAATTGGGATGAACAAACAGATGCAGAAAAAAACGAGTTGGTTGAAGAATTGACAGAAAAAATATCTGAAAAACTACGTCTACATGAAATTCCAGAAGTTGTGTATTTTGAAGATGATCCGAGTTTGCAAGGTGTATATTATGAAGGGTTCAACATGCTTGGAATAAATAATTGCTTAAGAGATAATCCAAAAGAATTAGTCAATACGATTGCCCATGAACTTCGACATGCTTATCAAAAACAATGTGCTGATTCGCCACAAAATTATGAGGAAATGCTTTACAAAGTGAATTGGCAGAACTATATTTCACCTGTTTTTAACGAAAACGGAGAGCTTCTGTTGTATACGGACTATTTTTCACAGTATATAGAAGCAGAAGCAAGGGCCTTTGCGAATATTTTTGGAAGTGAGAGGCAGGCAGTTGTATGAGGAAAGTGTTTATATATTCTATTGCGTAGTTTTCTCACGAGGGATAGGAGGTAACATGAAAAAAATAATTTCTTTTATGCTGGTGGTGCTTTTGTCTGGGAGCCTATTAAGTGGATGTGGAGCTAAAACAAGCAATGATGAACCGCAGACTAAGGGACAAAAGACAACGGATATTACTGCTGATAACAATAATTCTGAAGTTGAAAAAAGTGAGGCTGATAAAGCAGAACCATTAGATTTGACGGGATTATGGGTTCAAGAAGACCATGGTGACTCTTATATGGTTGCAACAATTCAAGATGATGGAAAGATGGGAGTATTTTATATTATTGAAGGCGATGATGAACCATGGACATATTGGGTAGGAACTTATGAGAAACCTAAAGAACACACAGAAGAGTATTCATGGACTTCTGAAAGTACATATGGAGGAAACGGATTGCTTGCATCGGATGCTGATAGTAAGGAATTCTCATATAAAAATGAAAAAATTAGTTATGAAGTAACTATAGACGGAGAAAAGAATAATATATCTCTTATACGCGGAGAATGGGATACTTCTAAAATTCCAGATTCTGCATTTCATTCCGTAAATGCATCGAATGAAGATGTTAGTAAACTTGAGCTTAAGGATTCGGGTTGGTATATAGAAAATGGCGAGTGGTTGTATTACTATGTAAGTATTTATAACCCGAATGAAGACATTGCTGTAGAGTTACCATCTTTTAGAATTACAGCAAGAGATGCGAACGGCACATTACTTGGAACAGAGGATCAAACAATTAGTATCGTTTATCCAAAGCAGACTTTTGTTTATGGATTCCAGGCATTTTCTGTTGATGAAGAACCATCAGATGTTGAGTTTGAAATTTTAGATTCAGAAGAATACAATTTAAAGAGGATAACTTCTGATGAAGAGTTTAAGCCACTAGAAGTGGTTAATACAGCAGTAAGATCCGAAAGCATTGTAGGAGAAATAAAAAATTCTAATAATAACGATATAGACAGTGGAATTGTTGTTGGAATATGTAAAGATGCAGATGGAAAAGTAGTTAAGGTTGTCACTGAATTTGTTGACAACATAAAGGCGGGAACTACAACACCGTTTTCAATTTCAGAGAAAATCGAAAGTGAAGTAGAAACCATTGACTACTATGCAAATACATGGAATTAATTGAATAGTATAAATGTTAGAAAAGGATAGCTACAATTATCTATGAGAAATTGACGGCTATCCTTTTCGATGCATTAAAGAGCAGTATGAAGCTGTTTTCTGATTTCAATGCTCCTTAAGTTTATCCAGTTTTTCTTTATCAATCTTACCTTCCGCAACTGTATTTGATACCCACAGTTTCAATGATGCTACAGCCATTTCTATATGTTCAAGCTGAACTTGAATTTGGGCAAAGTCAGGGAGTTCGTCATCGGAGATGACACCGTCTGCTGTGATCTCTATGAGACGTTCTTTCTGCTTTTCAAGGGAGTTAAGGGAAGACAGCATTCCAAGTACTATTTCTGCAAGTGTGGACGGTTCTATCTTTGGAATAGAATTCTCGCCTATTTTACATAGATGAGAGCAGTAGTAATTGCAGAGATCAGGACGCTTATATGCATCAGCCATAGCTACAACATCTTCAGGGTGTATTGCGGTTTTCTCTGTCTCAATCTTTTCGAGCCTGCTTTCACTTATGAAATCAAGTTTTTCGCTTGCCTGGGCACGAGTGAGTTCAGCGGATTCTCTTGCTTCAAAAAATATATTCTTGTCTTCTTTCTTTGACTTTTTACCCATACCTAATGATCCTCCTCATATTTTTAATTATAGCCCTAATCGTTCGTATTTTGCAATTATGGAGAATTAGGAGCCTATAATTTGCCATAAAGTACATATATTTATCACAGTAGCAATGTTATTATATGTATGCGGTAGATAAATCGAATCGGAGCCTTTTTTGTTGTCGTGCGTATTTTGCACGACATTACAAAAACGGACATCCGACAACTTTAAATTAGATAATAATATATGTTATTAGAGGTGGTGATGTAAGATATGTCAGTAGAAGAGAGAATTCAGACAATACTTCTGATAGAGAAGATGAATAATGATAAGGAATTTAGTAAAGAACTTGGTCTTAAGGATATGTCCAGATTCAAAGGTGATCTGATAACTGAGAAAGTAACCAAAGGATCAGCAATAATGTAACTTCTGGTAGAATTCATTATAAGAAAGAGGCGATATATATGTTGACATTACTTTTTATGATATTGTTCTTTGGAATATTTGGAAGGCTTATAGGATTTGCATTTAAGGCAACATGGGGATTGTTTAAGATTTGTATGTATGTGGTATTCTTACCACTGATCTTGATAGCAATGGTTGTAGGTGGATTGGTCTATATAGCATTGCCGATACTTATAATTGTAGGCATTATAAGTTTTATTGTAAGAGCATGAAAAAGAATAAAATGATAAGTACGGACTGTCGTAATTACGGCAGTCCATTTTTGTGGGTAAAGTTGGATATATTTTGCTAAAGTAGAAAAATATGAGGTTGTATTTTGCAACTGTAGATATGTATAC
>JQKK01000025.1 GCA_000746015.1 Lachnospiraceae bacterium MA2020
TTTCTTTTCTCATTGGACTGTCTTTAAGGATCTGATTGCAAGTAGTGAGTGTCTCTGATATATAATCCAATGCCATATGTAATGCTTCATTCCTTACTCTGCTTACAAATCCTGCAAAGTCCATTGGGTTATCTGAAAAATCTTTTGATGCTTTCTGAAGATTTGGTATGCCATTCTCGATAAAATGCTGTATACTATTTAACATAAGGGGACTCCTCCATCTAAGTTGTATTGGCTTGGACACCGTATACAACTATATCATGAAGGAATCCCCTTTTTTATTTAATCCTACAAAAACTTTACGCTAGCATCCATGACATTATAAACTCACATATAATCATTATTGTAGTATTGTGCATACAGCACATGAGAAAGTGCAAACTTCTTGTGAAAAATAGGTTAAAATTATATGGGATCTATGATAGCGGATATAATATTTTTGCTGGGTGGTAGTCATAGAACTTGTGGTATACGTTAGGCTTTGAGCAGGGGGTAAATGCTTATGATTAAGGGTAAGGGTTTTAGAAAAGTTGCTGCCAGGATAATTGCATTGTCTGTTATCTTTACGTCGATTCCGACAGTCCAGCTGATGGCAGGAACAAATGATGACAAAGCGATTGAAGGGCTTGAAATGATTGCGCAGCAGTTCCGGGAAAATGAGGGAGAAGATCCATACGCTTTCAGAAAGAGCAACAAAGGCGAGGAATTCCTTATTAACGAAGTATTCCCAAAATCTTATGATCTCAGAAATGTTGATACGGATGGTGATGGCGAAGCAGATACAAGCTATGTCACTCCGGTAAAATTTCAGAATCCTTTTGCTACATGTTGGGGCTTCGCTGCAACTGCTGCTGCAGAGTCAAGTATCCTAAGCTCTGGAATAGCAGGGGATGAATATGCTGCGCAATCTTCAAATGGAAAAGAATTAAATCTGTCTGAAAAGCATACATCATTTTTTGTATCGCGTCCTGTTTCAGATCCAAATAATTCCCAATATGGTGAAGGCTTTATTTTTGACGGCGAAAAGGGTTCAAGTAAGATTTATCAAGGCGGATTCTCATTTTATGCAACGAGCCTTTATGCTTCAGGTGTAGGCCCTGTTTTAGAGAGTGAGAATAAACAGTTCGAGTATCACGGAAAGAAAGAAAATAAAGTAGTTGACGAAGATGGAAAACCTGTTTATTACAGTGACGATGATGACTGGTGGATTGATGATGATCTAAAAGATAAACAGAGTTTTGTTCTTAAGGAATCCTATATACTGCCAGATACATCAAAATGCATAAATAGCGATAAATACAAATCTGAAGATGAACGCCAGGCTGATTTTAATGATGCAGTCAAAGCTGTGAAAGAGCAGATTTATAAAAAACGACCTGTTCAGGTTGGATATAAGTCAGATGTGGCAACGCCTGGAGAAGAATCAAGCACAGAATATATCAGTGATAAGTGGGCCCATTATACTTATGAAGATAAATCTGGCTCGGCTGACCATGCGGTTTTGATCGTTGGATGGGATGATAATTACCCTAGAGAAAATTTTGCCCATAAAATAGCTGACGGTACGGATGCTCCTCTACCTGATAATGATGGAGCATGGCTTGTGAAAAACAGCTGGGGCTCAGGAGAAGAGGAATTTCCAAATCGAGGCTTTGGTGACTGGGGCCTTCTTAAGGGTGAAGATGAAAATGCAGTCCATACAGGATATTTTTGGCTCTCCTATGAGGACAGAAGCATAAATGGTCTGGAAGCGCTCGCTTTTGATAACGTTAAGAAAGATGAAAATATTATTGCTCAGTATGACTACATGCCGGTAGTGAATGTATTTTCAGCATACAATAACTCAGAGTGTAAAACTGCGAACGTATTTGAGATAAGCAAGTTTACGGATGTAGATGTAGCCAAGCTGTCAGCTGTTTCGTGTCAAACAGAGACACCGGGTACGAAAGTACACTATAGTGTCTATCGTCTTAAGGATGGCGCTGCAAAGCCTACTGATGGTAAATTGATCGCTGAAAAAGATGCCACTTATGATTTTGGCGGATTCCACAAAGAAGAGCTTGAAGAATCAGTCAAACTGCAAAAGGGTGACAGATTTTCCGTTGTAGTAAGCCAGACAACTCCAGACGACTACTTTGCTTTAAGCATGAAGTACGCAGCCAATAAAAAGTGGTACGACGAAGTAGGTAAGAAACATGGGCGTACAAGCTATGCATATGGAGTGATCAATCCGGGAGAAAGTCTCTTCTATACATCAGAAAATGATACCTGGTATGATCTTTCTGAAAAAGCTGTAAAGGATGAATTGTTTAAGTATACGGAAGAAGACAGTGAATACTGTGATATGGATAATTTCCCTATAAAGGCATATCTGACAGAGACTGATGAGAAACCTGAAAAAAGGGAAGATGATGAAAATGAAGATAGCAAAAAAGTTCCTCTTACAGGAAACGGAGACAGCTATGCGTCATCAAATGATAATTTTGCAGCTATAACATCTTCCGGAAAGATAAATGACCAGAAGCTTGACTTTGCAAATGTCGCAAAATCCAATATAGATCCTTCCGGACTAAAGATGACCGCAATTAAAGGTTCTAAATTTACGACTGTCGGAAAGGTTAAGGATGCATCTTCGGTTAGATCAGAGGGAGGAGTTAAAGTTAAGGTAAATAAGAAAACGCTTATTGCAAAAGTTACTTGTAAGTCAAGCGGTACAGCCTCCTTCACTATGGAAGACGGAAAGACCTACACTATAGCATTTACAGTTGAAAAACCTAAAGCTGTTGCATCTGCAAAGAAGATGAGTAAAGGAAGTGAAAAAGTCAGTCGTTCTATAAAGGATCTCTTTGGCACAGATGTTGATGGAGGAACTCTTTCAATTACAAAGGATAGTAAAAATCAGGCATCGATTTCGGATAACACTTTAGTGATAAATCCTGCAGATACCGGAAAAATAAAGATTGGCTATAAATACTTAAATAAAAACTACAAGATGACGATAAAGATCAAATAACTTTTAAATAGGCATTGTTAAAGGCAACTGTTAAATCGCAGTTGCCTTTATATATGTGAAAAGTGGTTTGAAGAAATATTATTGAACGTGATATAATCAATAGAAATATTAATGTAACTGTGAGGAAGTTTGTTTTATGTTTTTTATAATGGGAATTACTAGCGGCAGGAAGAACTTAAATTTTAGACAGTTTATTACCTGCAATAGCTGCGGAATGTATGGGCAGTTTACAGTATTTATGACATATAATGTACTGACTTTGTTTTTTATTCCGACAATAAAATGGAATAGGCGCTACTATGTGCAGACAAGCTGCTGTGGAACTGTATATGAGCTGGATGCAGAGATAGGAAAGGCAATAGCACGAGGTGAAAATGTAGAGATTATGCAGGAAAATCTCACAAGAGTTTATTCCGGCAGGGGATATTCAAGTTCGGGTAAGAAGTGTGATCAGTGTGGTTATGAAACTTCTGAAGATTTTGATTATTGTCCAAAGTGTGGAGCGAGATTATCATGATAAAGAATATATGGATTACACTTTCACTTTTTTGCCTGATTTATACAGGTGTTGTTTTATCTGTACGAAGTGGTACTTTTTCTTTTACAATTTGGATTGCTTTATCAGGAATCTTTGCGATATTTGCTTATTTGGCCTACGGTAAAAATTGGAATAATCTGATGCCAATATTGCGATATATGATCTGTGCAGTATCAGGAATTGTATTTGTCATTTTTGTAATTTGTCAAACGGCTATTATTTCACACTCGTTTGATAAGGGTAAGAATGATCTTGACTATATTGTTGTGCTCGGTGCTCAGATGAGAGGCAATAATCCAAGCATAGTTTACAGATACAGACTTGATAAGGCATATGAATATTTAATGGCAAATGAGAATACTATATGTATACTTACAGGTGGAAAAGGTGCAAATGAGACAATAAGTGAAGGTGAGGGAGGAAGAGACTATCTTCTTTCAAGGGGAATTACTACAGATCGTCTGATAGTTGAAAAAGAGTCACGAGACACTGTGGAAAATATACGAAATGCATTTAATCTTATGGCAGATAATGTTGGGGCTCATAACAAGATTGGAATTGTGACAAACAGCTTTCATGTATTCAGAGGTGTAAGAATTGCGAAGAGATATACTTCGGATGAAGTATGTGGAATTGCAGCTTATATGCAGCCACTGTATATGCCCAACAATATGGTCAGAGAAACCTTTGGAATATTACGAGACTTCGTTAATGGAAATATGTGAAATCTGATTTAAGTCAATTGTGTAATTAAATAGATATAATTATTGCGACAATTTAGGAGGACAGAAAATTATGCTATTTGAAACAGAGTCAATTTATACTTACGATGAGTACAAGAAAAGTTGCTATGGGATATGGGTGGAATCAAAAAAAGCCATTTTTACGATTTTGTTATCGATATTTTTGATTTTTTCCGGTATTGTAATTGCTTTGAGTGGTAGTGTAGATTTTGGTTTTTTCTTAATAATTATGGCTATCCTGGTTCCTTTTGCGATATTATTTGTTTCACAAAGAAGAATTAAAAAAGCATATTATTCAAATAAAATGCTGAAGGATCTTGCTGTTCATTTTACATTTTATGATGACTATTTTGAAGTTGAAAGCAAAACTGGTAAGAGTCATATTGAGTATAAAAACCTGTATAAGCTTTATGAAGCGAAAGATAATTTTTATCCGATGACAGGAAGTAATACTGTTTATATTATTGAGAAATCAAAATGCAGTAAGGACCTGATTTTGTTTTTGCGTAATAAGGCGTTGACTGTAAATTGAGATGTTATGTAAAGGAGTGAAAATTTTGGCAGGATATTTGATAAAGGATACAACTCGTGAAGAGCGCGAGAAGATCGTAGCAGAGTCACTTGGAAATTTAAATGGCAGCTGTGATGGCTGTGCATCAGGCTTAGCTGATATGTATCAGGACTATATTGATGGCAAGAAAGAACTTAGAGAGATAAACATGGAATTCAGAGCTGGTTATACAATGTACGATAACCGCCCTGAAAGATCTGGATGTGGGTTAAAATAATGTGGAGAATAAAGCATATATTTGACGGAGATTATGGCTGTGAAGAATTGCGCAGCGGAGAAAAACCAAAGGTATCAGTTACGCTCATAAATGATGAAGGTGACGAAAAGTATGTTACAGTAGAGGATGCCTGGCTGACAGAGCAAGGTCTTGATGTGGGAATGGAGTGGAAAGAGTAGTTAAGCAGTAACAATCCTTGTATATTTATTTAGCTCTGAGATATAAACACTATCACATTCCTTATCAGTAAAGATAGTATCAAAGTCACTAATATCTGCAAATTTTGCAAAGGCTTTTTTACCGAACTTTGAATGGTCTGCCAGTAAATAGCAGAAATCGGAGTTTTTTATTACGGCCTTTTTTATCTCGCTTTCATTTTCTTTTGGAGCACTTGCTCCGAAATTTGAATCAATGAATCCTGTTCCGAAAAAAGATTTTGTATAATGAAAAGCTGACAAATATGAAAGTGTTTTTATATCAACTGCTCCGCCGTATGAACTTTCATATCGTCCCGGAGCAATGAAGAGTTCTATATTGTTTTTGGTGTAGGCATCTAAGATTACCGGAACAGAATTGGTTACAAGAGTAAACTTTACATTTGGGATATAGCGCATCATAAGCAGGATAGTGGTACTGGTATCCAAATATACTGTATCACCCTCGCTGATGTATCCGGATGCACATTTTGCAATTTCAAGCTTATATTTGTAAAAATCGTCCTTTCTGCCTTCAAATTCCCGGAAGGCAGGATGAGATTCCTTAAGAACAGCTCCTCCGTAATGCAGCAGAAGAAGTCCCTGTTCTTCCATGAGATGAAAGTCCCTGCGTATAGTCATATCAGAAACATTAAATAAGGCAGCCATTTCAGATACACTTAATTTATTAGCTTTTTTTAGGAGAGTATATATTTTTTCACGTCGTTCGTATCCGTTTAATTCAGCGTCTGTTTTCATTATTTTTCCTCTTTTATGTTTAATTGAACATTATTATAACATATATAGGCTTAAAAAGCTCATAAAAGAACATTATTTAGCGTTTATATATGTGGTAGTATTGTTTTTAGCGTAGTATACATGACTAAAATAACGTATCTAGAGAGGAAAAATTATTATGGATAAAAAGTATTTGTTTTTTGATATAGATGGAACACTTGCAGCGGGTGGATACGGACACACATTTATCCCGGACTCTACGAAAATAGCAATCAATAATTTGAAGAAAGCAGGTCATTTTCTGTGTATTGCCACCGGACGTGCTCAGGCTATGGCTGTGAGTTTTATGCATGAACTTGGCTTAAAGAATATGGTAAGCGATGGTGGAAACGGCATCACGATAGATGAAAAAATAATAGAAATTGAACCGCTTAACAGAAAATATGTGCTTGATCTACTGAAAGAGTGTGATGAAAAGGGGCTTGTATGGGGTATTCAGACTGATAATTCCAATACAAGACTTGTACGTGACGAGAGTTTTATTAAGCGCACAAATGACATTTACATGAAGACAAAGGTTATTCCGGATCTTATACCGGAAAGCTATGAAAATATTTATAAGGCTTATATTGCCTGTGAGTATCCGATGGAAAAAAGCATACATGGACTCAAAAATCTTCCATGGTATAGGTTTCATAAGGAATATATTTTCATTGAGCCTTCAAATAAAGAGCGAGGTATCAGAAAGATGATGGATTTCTTCAATGCAGATTACAAAGATGCTATCGTATTTGGGGATTCCGGAAACGACCTTTCAATGTTTACAGATGAATGGACATGTGTGGCAATGGGTAATGCTATAGATGAGCTGAAGGAAAAAGCAGACTATGTGACCACGAATGTTGATGAAGATGGTATTTACAATGCTTGTGAGTATTTGGGACTTTTTTGAAGTGTTTTGAGGAGAAATATCTGTGTGTTATAATCATAAGTGAAATATCGTGAAGGAGGAAGGAAAATGTATTTAGCAGATGATAATAGATATGACAGTATGAAATACATTAGATCTGGGAAAAGTGGACTGATGCTTCCGGCTTTTTCTTTGGGGTTATGGCACAATTTCGGTGATAATTCAAACCCGGAAAATATGGCTGAATTATGCAAAACAGCCTTTGATAATGGAATCACCCATTTTGATCTTGCAAATAATTATGGACCGCCGTACGGAGCTGCAGAAAAGAATTTTGGAAAGATATTTGAAGAAAATTTCAGATCGTACAGGGATGAGCTTATTATAAGTACCAAGGCAGGATATGACATGTGGCCGGGACCTTATGGAAACTGGGGCAGCAGAAAATATCTTTTAGCAAGCCTTGATCAGAGTTTAAAGCGCATGGGACTTGAATATGTTGATATTTTTTACCATCACAGAATGGATCCGGAGACTCCATTAGAGGAGACAATGGGTGCGTTGGCAACTGCTGTAAACAGCGGCAAGGCAATCTATGCCGGTCTTTCTAATTATGACGGAGAACATCTTCAAAAAGCTACAGAAATCTTAAATGAGTTAAAGGTACCCTTTGTGATAAATCAGAATCGTTATTCAATTTTTGACAGAACAATAGAAAATAATGGGCTTTTAAAGATGACAGAGGGTCTTGAAAAAGGTCTGATATGTTTCAGTCCTTTAGCGCAAGGGATGCTTACAGATAAGTATCTGCATGGAATTCCATCTGACAGCCGTGCTAAGAAAGACGGGCGATACTTAAAGGAATCTGCACTTACAGATGAGAGAATAGGACAGATAAAAGAGTTGAATGAAATGGCGTCTGTCAGAGGACAGTCACTGGCGCAAATGTCTCTTGCCTGGGTACTTTCTCATAAAGCAGTGACAAGCGTTTTAATTGGTGCATCTGCTCCCGGACAGATTTTAGAAAATATCAAAGCTATGGAAAATATGGAGTTTAGCACTGAAGAACTGAAAAAGATAGATGATATAGCTTCAAGGGTGGAATATAGAACCAGATAAGATTTTGAAACAGAATAAGTAATTATAAAGAATGAGGAAATGCTTAAAATTCTGCATTTCCTCATTTTAATATTATCTAAGTATATCGGCAGATATAACACTTGCCATTTTTTTGTATCCTGCTTTGCTTGGATGCAGGTGATCTCCGCTGTCGTATTCCGGCAAAAATGAAGACGGGTTTGCAGGATCTCTGAGAGCAGCATCAAAATCAATGCAGCCATCTGCAAGATCTGTGGTGCGCATCCAGTCATTTAATTCATTTCTCATTTCATCCCTGAAAGGAGCATAAGTACGCCAACCGCCTATTGGAAGAAGCGTGCCGAGATAAACATTATATCCAAGAGCGCGTGCTTCTGAGATATAGCGCTTCATCCCTTCGATAAGCTCATCAACAGTCGGAAGATCTGACATAGGCCTATATGGGTTTACATCAGTACCTACCGGATGGATGATGTCATTGATACCTTGCTGGATGATAACAGTATCAGCGCCATCTGTAGGAACTTCATGATTAAAACGCTTTTCTCCCATAAGACCATATGATTCGTATCTGATGCAATGATACTCCCTTAAGATCCTTGAACCACTTGTTGCACGTCTTATGATCGCAGTATGATCAAATCCCTCATCAAAGCATCGTCTCTGCAGATCGTCAGGCCAGTCCTGAGCTGTTATGGAGTCACCATAGCATACGACAGTCCTATTTGAATTAGTGGTTCTAAGAGAAACATTGCTAAGAAAATATACGGTATTTGTCTGTCGCTTTATATCGATTGAAATATCACTGGCTTCAGTCTGATCACCTATGGCATAGTATGCGTCATCTGAGTACTGACCGCATATATAAACAGATGACCTGAGAGAAGTAAAATCATCTATATAAAATCTGACCTCCAGCTTATCACCGGACTTGACATCTATCAGAAGCTCATCAGATACAGCATTTTTTTCTGCTTCTATATCAACATTCCTTTTACCATTAAAGAAAAGCGGATAAAACATATTATTATGAAGAATAGTAGCTTTTGCAAAGGATACTGCCTCAAGACCGCAGTAATTATCGAGTGTTATACGAACAGCATCTCCTGTAAAAGGCGATGTGACGGGATAGCAAAAGGTTATATTTTTACCATAGCTGGCAGGATGATTTTCTGATATAGAAACTGCATTACCCCAGATAGAAGCGAAATGTGTATTATTCATAGTTCCTCACAATCAATTACAAAATATGTACCGAAATGCCTGGATATCAGGCGCATAGGGTAAAGTATAGCAGAAAATCTATAAATGATAAATATTTCAGGAAAAAATAATTTTCTTTAAATACCTATTGACAAGGTAGGTAAATAGTATATATAATACCTATCAGAACGGTAGGAAATAACATAAAGAAATAGGAGAGATGCCAAATGAGTAGAAGAATATACATGGATAATGCCGCAACAACTAGAGTAACTCCTGAAGTGTTTGAAGCCATGAGTCCGTATTTCACGGAATTGTATGGCAATCCGTCAAGTTCATATGAATTTTCCGGAAAGATCGCAAAAGATGTAGCCGAAGCAAGAAAGGCTATTGCAAATACAATTGGTGCAGATGAGCAGGAAATATTCTTTACCAACGGCGGAAGTGAGTCAGACAACTGGGCTATAAAGGGTGTTGCTGATGCACTTAAAGATAAAGGAAATCATATTATCACAACAAAGATAGAGCATCACGCAGTTCTCCATACCTGCGAATTTTTGGAAGAGCATGGTTTTGAAGTGACTTACCTTCCGGTTGATGAAAATGGACTGGTAAATCCTGAAGAGCTTGAGGCTGCAATTAAGCCTGAGACAGTTCTGATTTCCGTTATGTTTGCAAATAATGAAATAGGAACAATAGAACCTATCGCTAAGATCGGAGAAATCGCTCACAAGCACGGAGTATATTTCCATACTGACGCTGTTCAGGCATTCGGTCATGTCGCAATAGATGTCAATGAGATGAATATAGATCTTTTATCAGCAAGTGCCCACAAGCTGAACGGACCTAAGGGAGTAGGACTTCTTTATATAAGAAAGGGAGTTAAGCTTTCAAATCTGATCCACGGCGGAGCACAGGAGAGAGGAAGAAGAGCCGGAACAACAAATGCTGCCGGTATCATTGGATTCGGAAAAGCTGCAGAGCTTGCAAATGCAAAGCTTAAGGAGACTATAGCTTATGAAACAAAGCTTAGAGATAAGCTTATCAAGAGAGTGCTGGAGGAGATTCCTTACTCAAGAGTAAACGGTGATCTTACAAACAGACTTTCAAATAACGCAAACTTCTGCTTTAGATTTATAGAAGGCGAGTCACTGCTCATCCTTCTTGACAGTAAGGGAATATGCGCATCATCAGGTTCAGCTTGCACATCAGGATCACTTGATCCCTCACACGTATTGCTCGCAATCGGACTTCCACATGAGATAGCGCACGGATCTGTAAGACTTACAATATCAGATGAGATTACAGAAGAAGATATAGATTATACAGTAGATTCACTTAAAGAGATAGTTGGCAGACTTCGTGATATGTCACCTCTTTACGAAGATTTTGCAAAAAAAGAGTTAGTAGGTTAAACTATATATAAGGAGTATTATCAAATGAGTCAGGTAACAGAATACAGCGAAAAGGTAATGGACCATTTTTCAAATCCACGCAATGTTGGTGAGATAGAGAATGCGTCAGGAGTTGGTACAGTCGGAAACGCAAAGTGTGGCGATATCATGAGGATGTATCTCGATATAGACGAGAACCAGATAGTAAGAGAGGCTAAGTTTAAGACTTTTGGATGTGGTGCGGCAGTAGCAACAAGTTCCATGGCCACTGAGCTTGTAAAAGGAAAAACGGTTGAAGAGGCTTTGAAAGTTACTAATAAAGCTGTAATGGAAGCACTTGATGGACTTCCGCCAGTGAAGATACACTGCTCACTCCTTGCTGAGCAGGCGATTCACGCAGCACTTTGGGATTATGCTGAGAAAAACAATATTGTTATTGAAGGTTTGAAACCACCTGTAAATGACATTGATGAAACTGAGGAGTTTTATAAAAGTTAAGTAAAAAGTAAAAGAGGACAAATTATGATTTCAACAAGAGGACGTTACGCACTTAGAGTTATGATTGATATTGCATCTAATGAGAGTGATGGGCTAGTGCCGATGAAAGATGTTGCACAAAGACAGGGACTTTCACTAAAGTACCTCGAGCAGATTTTACCGGCACTAACGAAAAACGGATTGTTGAAGGGAACACAGGGAAAGGGAGGCGGATATCGTCTTACCAGAAAACCTGATGAATATAGAATCGGAGAAATATTGCGATTAACAGAAAAAGAGCTCGCGCCGGTAAGCTGCCTCTCTGATGGAGCGACCGAATGTGAGAGACGTAGTACCTGTAAAACCATAGGTTTTTGGGAAGGGCTCAATGATGTCGTAAATAATTATCTCGATTCCCAGACGTTAAAAGATTTGCTGTAACAAAAGGCACAACTATAATGATATAGGAGAAAAAGTTGAATATTACGCAAATTAAATATGTCCTTGAAGTTGCCGCCTCATCGTCAATACGTGAGGCGGCATCAAAATTATTTATATCCCAGCCGGCTTTGTCATCAAGTATAAAAGATCTGGAGGATGAGCTTGGCATACTGATATTTAAAAGAAGTAACAAGGGGATAGCCCTTACGGATGAAGGAAGAGAATTTGTCAGTTATGCTAAGAAAGCAGTGGGACAATATGAGATCCTTGAGGACAGGTTTATATCAAAGGATAGCGACAAAGAAAGATTTTCAGTATCAACACAACACTATAATTTTGCTATAAAAGCGTTTACACGAGTAATAAAGGGAAGTAATCCAGATAAGTTTATTTTTTCAATTCGTGAGACCAAGACGCGTGAAGTGCTTGAAGACGTTGGAAGTCTTAAAAGTGAGGTCGGTATCGTATCGTTTTCTAATTCTAATGAAAGGCTGATAAAAAGACTGTTCAAAGATTATCAGCTAAAATTTACACCCCTTATGAAAAAAGATACTTATGTATATATATGGAAAAATCATGAGCTTGCTGATCGGACGGAGATATCCATTGATGAGCTCTCTGATTACCCTTGTGTATCGTTTGACCAGTCAGATGACAGCAATGTTTATCTGACCGAAGAAGCACTGTCGGACTACGACTTTAATAAGATGATCAAATCAGACGACAGAGCCACGACTTTAGAGCTCATTGCAGAGCTGGACGGCTACGCAATAGGCTGCGGCATGTTATCTGATGATGATGCAGTATTAAAAGGCCTTATTTCCATTAAATTAAAGGAAGAAGATCCTCTGACGATTGGCTATATCACGAGAAAGGAAAGCGTGATGTCAGAGTATGGAAAGGCTTATATTGAGGAGCTTTTGAAGTATAAAGAGATTTAAGTAAATGAAAAATAACGGACATGATCCCGAAATTCTGGGTTATGTCCGTTATTTTTTTACGTGTATTAAAAGCTGTGCATGATAATTTTTTATTATAACAAGCAATAATAATTAGATATTATGCAAAAACCTAGTAAGATGGTAAGATATTGCCAATCAAAAAACAGAAGTCAAAGATGTATGGAGGTTGGTATGGCTCGAACTATCGAAGAACTGGAGAAAAACCATCCCTGCTTTGGAGGATGTCGATTTAATGCAGGTAGAATTCATCTGCCTGTAAGTCCCGGATGTAATATAGCATGTAAGTTTTGTGACAGAGCGATAAACGATGTAGAGGAGCGCCCTGGTGTCACCTCAAAGGTAATAAGCCCTGATGAAGCAAATAAGTTTATAGATAAAGCGCTGGAGCTCGTCCCCAACCTCAAGGTTGCCGGTATAGCGGGCCCCGGAGATACACTTGCTACAGACAAGGCATTTGAAACTTTTAGAAAGATCTCAAAAGGTCATCCTGAGCTCTTAAAGTGCATGAGCACAAATGGATTATTGCTCAATGAGAGAGCAGATGAACTTATCGAAGTCGGCGTAGATACGCTTACGGTAACGGTCAATGCAGTTGATCCGGAGATTGAAGCTCAGATAAACGATTACATTATCTACCATGACAAAATATACATGGGAGTGGAAGCTGCAAAGATCCTTATAAAAAATCAGCTTGCCGGCATAAGAAAAGTAGCAGCGGCAGGAGTTACGGTAAAGATCAATACAGTACTTGTTCCCGGAATAAATGATGAACATATCGAAACGATCGCTAAAACCGTAAAGGAAGCGGGAGCTATAATTTACAACATAATCCCATTGATACCACAGCATAAATTAAGTCATATAAGCCGACCGACCTGTGAACAGATAGAAAAGGCGAGAGCGGAAGCAGAGAAACATATAAAAGTATTCAGACACTGCGCACACTGCAGGGCTGACGCAGTAGGTGTTCCGGGAGTATCAGAGTACAGCAGGCAGGTATTCCAGAACAGATTGATAAACGCAAGGGAAACATTTTCACATGGATGATGGAAGATATAGAGTGGCAGCGGCTAGCTCCGATAATATCTGCGTAAATCAGCATTTTGGAAGAGCGAGCAGATTTTTTATAGCAGATGTAGATGAAGATGGAAAAATCTATCCGATTGAAGAGAGAAATGTGACACCTATATGTCACAGCGGACAGCATGATGACAAAGAATTAAAAAGGGCAGTTGAAGCATTATCAGATTGTGATATTGTGCTTGTTGCAAAGATTGGATACGGAGCATCTGAGGAGCTGAGAGAGCATGGCATATCAGCATTTGAAGTGCCGGGACTCATAGTAGAGTCAATTCAAAAGATAGATGCATACATTAAACTCATGAAGGAAATGTATGGATGATAAAAACTAATAGAAGAGGAGAATGAAAAAATGTCAGAACTTAGGCAGATCGCTATTTACGGAAAGGGTGGAATCGGTAAGTCAACAACTACCCAGAATTTAACAGCAGGTCTTTGTGAACACGGTAAGAAGGTAATGGTCGTAGGATGTGATCCAAAGGCAGATTCTACAAGACTTCTTCTTGGAGGACTTGCGCAGAAGACTGTTCTTGATACTATTCGTGAAGAAGGAGAGGATATAGAGCTTGACAGGATCATGAAGGAAGGCTACGGCGGAACAAAGTGCGTTGAGTCAGGCGGTCCTGAGCCAGGTGTAGGCTGCGCCGGCAGAGGTATCATTACTTCTATCAATATGCTTGAAAACTTAGGTGCTTATACAGATGATCTCGACTATGTTTTCTATGATGTACTTGGTGACGTAGTGTGCGGTGGTTTTGCAATGCCGATAAGAGAAGGCAAGGCAAAGGAGATATATATTGTAGCCAGTGGTGAGATGATGGCACTTTACGCTGCAAATAATATATCAAAGGGTATTCAGAGATATGCACGTACAGGCGGAGTAAGGCTTGGCGGTATAATCTGTAATTCAAGAAACGTAGACCGCGAGCTTGATCTGCTCAGAGCTTTTGCTAAAGAACTCGGTACAAAGCTTCTTTATTTCGTACCTCGTGATAATGTCGTACAGCATGCTGAAATCAATAAAAAGACAGTTATTGAATACAGACCTGAATCAAATCAGGCGCAGGAATACAGAAATCTGGCACAGGCAGTTATCGAGAATACAGATTTTGTAATTCCAAAGCCAATGACACAGGAGAGACTTGAAGAAATCCTTATGGAATATGGAATGATGGAACTTAGTGACGATTACAAGATTTGACGGGGAAAAGAAATGGCTATTAATTTATCAAATTCAAATCTCGGAACAAGAGAGAATAGGATAGGATCTATAACGGGATATATCGGTTCGCTTAAAGATCTGGCTGAAAAAAGTGAGTGCGGAACACTTAAAGGCTGTTCAAGATGTTTTTCACAGTCAAGTTCCTGCCTTTCATCCTGCGCACTTAATCAGCTGGCAGGCATCAGAGATGTGGCAATAATCCATCATGGCCCGGTAGGCTGCTCTGTTGCAGGTGCAAGTGCATACTATATGTCAAAAGTAATGTCAAAGAAGAGAGGAGTTACGAGCAATACAGTATATGTCGGAACCGACATGAACGAAAATGATACGATCTTTGGCTCGACCCAGGCTCTCAGAGACATAATCATAGAAGTAAATAAAAGATATTCGCCAAAGGCTATATTTGTTTCAAGCTCATGTGCAACCGGAATCATCGGTGAAGATATTGACAGCATCGTAGATGATGTAAGGGATGAAGTCGGAGTACCGATCGTTGCTGTTCACTGCGAAGGTTTCAAGTCAAGAATCTGGGCAACAGGCTTTGATATTTCGGATCATGCGGTACTTCAGGAGATAGTACAGCCTCCTAGAGAGGGAATCAAGTCAAATAAGATCAATTTCAAGAATTTCTTTGAAAGTGCAAGACCTGAGATCATTGAGATCTTCAAGAATTTTGATCTTGAGCCTGTATTTCTTTACTGTAATTCAACTATTGAGGAGTTGTCTCACCTTTCTGAGAGCCTTGCAACTACATGTATATGTGGAACACTCGGAAATTACCTTGGTAACGGACTTGAGGAAAAATATGGTGTGCCGTATGTCAGAAGCATCAACCAGTGCGGAATTGTAGGATTTGAGACCTGGCTCAGAGAGATCGGAAAGGTAACCGGAAGAAGCGAAAAAATAGAGAAATATATTGAAGAGCAAAGAGCGATCTACCTTCCGCAGATTGAGGAGATCAAGAAGGAACTCAAAGGTCTTACGGCTGTCCTCGGAATGGGTCCCGGCTATACATTTGAAGTATCTCGTGTCTTAAATGAGCTTGGCATCACAGTTAAATGGGCTCTTGCATGGCACTATGATAAAAAATATGAAAATGGTGATGTGCCGCCTTCCATGAAGTATCTGCTTGAGAACGATATAGACTTTGAGGCGAGTGTTGCCGATCAGCAGAATTATGAGGTTATGAATATTCTGAACCGATATAAGCCTGATATGTATCTTTCACGTCACCCGGGCTCAACGGTATGGGCTATCAAGAATGGAACTCCTGCAATATATGTTGCTGATGAATATATGATCTTCGGCTATAAGCATACATTGGAGTTTGCAAAGACGATTCTTGATGCAGTCAAAAACAGAAGCTTTGAGGAAAATCTTGCCAAAAGATCACACCTCCCTTACACCGACTGGTGGTATCAGCAGGATGTAGATAAATTTCTTGAGGAAGCTAAGTAGGACGATGTAGGAGGGAGAATCTAATGGCAAAGTTACTAGATAAACAGAGATATAAATGTGCGCTTGGCGCTATGCAGTCAGTGCAGGCAATTGAGAGGACACTTCCGGTACTTCATTCGGGACCTGGATGTGCGCAGAAGCTTTCTGAATCGATCGGAAGCTCAGGATATTTTTCACCGAACATTTTCCCATGTACGAGTATAAATGAGAAAGATGTTGTTTTCGGTGGTACTAAGAAGCTTCATTCAACTATAGATAATGCACTTAAGGTTATTGATGCAGACCTCTATATCGTGCTTACCGGCTGCATACCGGAGATTGTAGGTGATGATTCGGGAGAGATAGTTTCTGAGTTTGCTGATGCAGACAAGCCGGTTATCTATGCGCAGACAGCCGGTTTTAAGGGAAATAATTACAAAGGTCACGAGCAGGTGGTAGATGCGATAATCGAGCAGTACCTAAAGAAATCTGACCTTAAGGAAGAAGGACTTGTAAATATCTGGGCAGATGTGCCTTATCAGGATTTATTCTGGCTTGGAAATATCAGAGAGCTTGAGAATCTTATCCGCGAGATAGGACTTACTCCAAATACTATCTTCGGATACAAGAGAGGAATCAAAAATATAGACCGCATTCCTAAGGCACAGTTTAATCTTCTTGTTTCACCGTGGGTAGGCCTTTCTAACATGAAGAAGATGGAAAGAAAGCTCGGCATCCCATACCTTCATTATCCTACACTGCCTATAGGTGCAACAGAGACCAGCAAATTTTTAAGAGAAGTAGGAAAGTTTGCAGGGGTAGATGAGGAAAAGATCGAAAAAGTCATCAAAGAGCATGAAGATTATTACTACTACCTTATCGAGAGATATGCAGATCTGTTCCTTGAAAACAGAGTTATCAATAAGCAGTTCAGTGTTGTTGCAGATGCACAGTATACGCTCGGAATTACTAAATTTTTGGTAAATGATCTCGGACTTGTACCTGCTACTCAGTTTATAACTGATGACACACCAAAGAATCAGAGGGAGAAGGTAGCTGAAGAATTTAAAAAACTCAATTTTGGCCTTGAGGCAGAAGTAGCTTTTGAGACAGACAGCCACAAGATCCATGAAGAAATCAAGAGTCATGATTATCACGGTTATCCACTTGTTTTGGGCGGATATTATGAGAAAGAGGTTACAGAAGGACTTTCAGGTAACTTCCTCAATATCTCATGGCCGGTACAGGATAAGGTTGTATTTGATGATTTCTATGTGGGATATACCGGAGGAATCAGGCTGATTGAGGATATTTACACAGTTGCGGTACAGAGATTTAACTAAGAGGTTGAGATATGGCTTACAAGATTGCAGTTGGAACTTCTGACGAAATAAATGTTGATCTGAAATTCGGAGAACTGACGGAACTTCATATTTACGAGGCAGATGGTGAAAATTATAGCCTTAGTGAAATAAGAGAAATAGATCTCCCGGAGCAGGAAAATGAAAGGTCAGAAAATCATGTAGCTAATTGCTCTCAGAAAGGCTGTGGAAACGGAGGAGGCTGTGGAGGCTCCTCCGGAATCTCAGCAAGAGTCCTGGCGGTATCTGACTGCAGATGTATCGTCTGCACAAAGGTGGGCTTTCAGGCACAGAAGCAGCTCGAAAGAAAAGCAATTTCCTATTTTGACGTGGAATGTACGATAGATGAGGCGTTAGGAAAAATTACAAACTACTATAAGAGAATCAACAGAGACTGACAAAAATTTTAGAGAGGCGAAAAAATGTCGGTAAAAGTAAAAAAATCTGTAGAGAGTCTGCCAGCATATAAACCGGCCAAGTCCATCATATCCGTAAGCAGGGAATATGGAATAGAAGAAAAGGACTTGATAAAGCTTGCCGGAAATGAAAACAGACTTGGCTGCTCGAAAAAAGTAATTGAGGCTATAAATGACAACAGACTGTTTTTTTCCTACTATCCGGACATGAATGTGACAAGGCTTAGAGAAAAGCTTTCTGAAAAACTCAGTGTGAATGGGGAAAACCTGATATTCGGAAATGGTTCCTTTGAGCTCTTAACACTGGTAGGAGAAACCTATATAGAGAGGGGAGACGAGGCTATATATACCGATCCATCGTTTGGATGGTATCAGAATGTAACTTTGAAAAATGAAGGCAGAATTGTAAAAATCCCTGTCACAGAAAAAAAATCGGTAGATACAGAAGGAATACTAAAAGCCATTAATGAACGTACAAAGGTAATATGGCTTTGTAATCCCAATAATCCTACAGGAACAGTCCTTGAACCGGAAGTTCTTGAAGACTTCATAAGCAGAGTTCCTGAAAATGTTTTGATAGTTCTTGACGAGGCTTACATTGATTTTATCGATGGAGACTATATAGATACGACAAAATTTATATGGGAATACAAAAATGTAATTATACTGAGAACTTTTTCAAAGTCGTATGGTCTTGCTTCTTTCAGAGTAGGCTATGGAATAGCGGACGAGAGTATCATCAATAATATCTTAAAGGTCAAGCTTCCTATAAATCTGAGTTTTACATCCCAGATTGCAGCACTCGCAGCATTGGAGGATGAAGAATTCACAGAGTTCGTTATCAAGACAAACAGAGAGCAGCTTGAATACTATTATCGCGAATTTGAAAAGCTGAATCTTGAGTATATTCCATCAAATGGAAACTTCATACTGGTCAATATAGGGATTGACAGCGCTTATGCGGAAAAGGAGTTCTTAAAGAGAGGAATACTTATCCGGAATGGATCCGAATTTGGACTGGATAGATGGCTCAGGATATCCGTAGGCAAGAGCGATGAGAATGTTAAAGTTGTTGAAACCCTAAAAAATATATTGGAGGTCGGAGAATATGATAATAAAAACACCGAAACTTTATATAAGCGGGAAGGACACGATAAAGCAGGCAGGACAGTATATAAAGGAGTATTCGCGTAAGCCTCTGATCATTGGAAGTGAGAAATCGCTGGATGCAGCTTACGAAGGATTAAAAAAGTCACTTGAAGCTAATGGGATTGCTTCAGACAATACGGATGTCTTTAAGGGATTTCCTTCAGAGAATAAATTCAAATTTTATCTTGATCGTATAGATGAAACAGGAGCCGATGCGATAATCGCGCTTGGAGGCGGCAGGGTTCTCGATACTGCAAAAGCAGTTGCTGATCTTGCCGATATTCCGGTCATCACAGTTCCAACGATCGCAGCCACCTGCGCAGCATGGGCGGGGTTGACGATCCAGTATGATGATGAAGGTTCATTTGTTAAGGCAAGACCATTAAAGAAATCACCGGAACTGGTAATAGCTGATACCAGAATTATTTTCTCAGCTCCTTCTAGATATCTTTTTGCAGGTGTTGTAGATACATTTGCAAAGTACTATGAAATAAGACCTACAGTAGAACATTATAAGAATTCTCTTAATCTTGATATCGCTTTTTATTCATCAAGATTAGCCTATGAAAAGCTTAAAAAGAATGTATTTAAGGCAATAAAGGATGCAGAAAACGGCATATTTGAGCAGCATGCAAAGGATGTTGTCGATGCCATAATCTATCTTGCAGGATTTGCCGGCAGTTTCCAGAGTGAGGACGGATACATCAGCTTTGCACATCCTTTCTATCACATTTCAGCAAGATTCCCAAACACAAGACATAAACTCCATGGTGAAAAGGTTGCGTATGGAATATTGGCGCAGCTGTTTTTGGAGAAAAAAGAGCTCAGTGAAATTACTGATGTAGTAAATACTTTTGATGAATACAAAAACGCATTTACTCTTTCAGATATTGGCTTTGACAGAGAGAATACAGACGAACTTAAAGATCTTGCATATCAGGCAAAGACAGAATTTAATAATATCATTTGGAATGAGGATGAAATAGTGAACGCGATCTTAGATGCTGATTCACTGGTTAAGAGAGTTGTTACTCCGGCTTGATGGTTGTATGAGGAAAAAAGAGGAGAAAAAAGATGGTTATGAAAAAGTTTGCAGCTGCATTATTGGCAGTGACAGTGACGACAGCATTTTTAAGCGGATGTGGCAGCGCTAAGGCTAAAGCAAAGGAAACAGAGGATTGCTGTGGCTATACACTCAATCTGGGCGCGTCAGGTGATGCAGCCTTGAATAATCCGCTGGTACAGCTTGCAGATGAAAAGGGTTATTTTGCTGATAAGAAGCTTAAGATCACGCAGACAAAGCTCGAAAACCCAGGTGCGGTAATGTATGACGCGCTAAGTGTCGGAAAAATTGATGCTGCCTATGCGCAGGTCGTACCTCCGGTAAGCTACGGCGCACAAGGATATGATGTAACTCTCATTGGAGGAGTGCTTTCAGGTGGAATGGTTGCTGTGTGCCTGCCTGAAAACTATGATGAGCTTAAGGATATTGGAAATTGGAAAGGTCGTACCATTGGCGTTATCCAGATGTCTACAAGTGAGCTTACTACGAGAAATGCCTTAAAAGATTATGGCCTTTCAGGTGATGATGTTGAATTTATTATGATTGAGGACTACTCAAGTATCGCTCTCAGTACCGCAAAGGGTAATGTCGATATAGGCTTTGTCGGTAGTAACTATGTTGATCAGGCAATTGAAGCTGGTTGTGTGGTTTTGACAACTCTTTATGATATAAAGAAAGATTATGTATGCTGCCGTCAGTCTGCCTATACTAAGAATCTTGAGGAAAACAGAGATGCATATCTTTACTATCTTGAAGGACAGATAAAGGCATATAAGGACATTAATACAGATCAGGAAGGAACTGTAAAGAGTCTTGCAAAAGCTACCGGCGAGAGCGAGGACTATATATATTCTTATATCTATGATACAGAAACCAGTGCTCACCGTACTTACAATCCTGATCCAAACTATAATGGTGTTCAGGGAATCTACGATATAATGCTTGAGCAAAAGTATGTAGAATCTGACAGAAAACTTAACGAATTTTATGATATTTCAGTATATGCAGATGCGTTGAAGGCTGTTATTGCGGAAAATCCTGATGATAAATTTTTCGCAGATATGAAGGATTACTTCATTGAAAACAACAGTCAGTATCCGGATTTTGAAAATAAATTCGGCTCATCATTCTGGGGGTGATCTTATTGGCGCTTATCGAGATAAAAGATCTTTCACTTACATATCAATCAGATAAAAGCAGCTTTGATGCATTAAATGACATTAATCTGCAGATCGAAAAAGGAGAGTTTGTCTGCCTTATAGGACCGTCAGGATGCGGAAAGAGCACACTTTTGGGTGTGCTGGAAGGATTATTGGAACCTACTCGGGGACAAGTATTTATCAACGATAAAGAGATTCACGGACCGGGAAGTGACAGAGCTGTTGTTTTTCAGAATTATTCTCTTTTTCCTTGGATGACGGCAAGAAAAAATGTTGCTTTTGCAATTATTGAGTCAAAACGTGGAACAGAAAAAATTAAGAAGGCTGATGCCTATAAAATTGCAGATGAATATCTTGAAAGAGTAGGTCTCAGTGAGTATAAAAATAAGCTTCCGGGCGAACTGTCCGGAGGCATGCAGCAGAGAGTTGCGATAGCCAGAGCTCTTGCCTGCAACCCCGAGATACTGCTTATGGACGAGCCCTTTGGTGCTATCGATGCAAAGACCAGAGATGTACTTCAACAGTTACTCTTGCGTCTATGGGCCGAGGATAAAGAGAAAAAGACGATAGTATTTGTCACTCATGACCTTGAAGAAGCAATATTCCTTGCTGATAAGATCGTATTCATGGAGCCAAAAGGGATAAAGAATATCATCGACGTAAGGATCGAGCGCCCAAGACTAAAGGAAAAAATGCTGAGCAACGACAGGTACAGATCGCTCAGAAGCCGTCTTGTAAAGATGTTTAGTAATGAAGACGAAGAAGTAGTATTGACAGGAGGTGCTGGAATATGAGTTCTATCGCAGATGCTGATATTACTGCTGTTAAAAATGATAGTCTTTCAGAAGTTAAAAAGAAAAGTCTTTTCTTTAGGAATACATTCATTAATCTTGCAAATCTCCTATTTTTAATGATCTGGGCTGCCTCGTTTCTTCCCAGCAGATATGATGCAGAAATGAGAAATGGCTTAAGGGACTTTAAGGCTTTTGGTGTTGTATTGATCATTATTGAAGCCATATTTCTGATATATGGCAGAGAAAAGAAAAGAAACAGGGCAGCAAGAGATATAGCTGCTTTTGTATATGCTTTCCTGCTTATTTGGGAGGTCGGTGTCAGCAGATTTAATCTGTTACCATTTGCTTTTGTTCCTGCACCGGAAAATGTGTTTTACGTTTTCTATGATGATTACCTGAATATCCTTGAAGGCTTTAAAAGTTCAATGATACTGATATTATTGGGAGTTTTCCTGGCATTGTTTTTTGCTGTGATACTTGGCACACTTGTCGGCTGGGTACCGAGACTTACAAATGCGGTTTATCCTATAGTAAAGGCAATCTCGACTGTGCCACCGCTCATTTATACATCATATATTGTACTGATAATGCCGACGTTTTTTATGGCTTCTCTGACCGTAGTTTTCTTAAGCGTATTTTGGGGAAGTTTTATGGGAAGTATCAACAATACTGCATTCGTTGAGAAAAAGGTTATCAACTCGGCAAAGGTTCTGAACATGAAGACTTTGCCTATGCTTTTTAAGATCATAATTCCTTTCAATCTGCCGAGGATCATAAATAATCTTCCTATAAATCTTGCTACTGCGCTCATGACACTGACAGCAGCAGAGATGATCGGTGCTACAAGCGGAATGGGATATTATGTAAGGGTCTCACTTACTTATGCAAACTATACCAAGGCAATAGCCGGAATCATTTTTATAGGTATTGTTGTTTCATTACTTAATATAGTAATAGGTCTTATAAAAACAAAATTTGTTACATGGCAGTATTAATAAGTCGCTTAGTCTCCCTGAGTGCTTTTCTTATAAAGCATTCAGGGATTTTTTTACGATAAAAAATACTTATAACCGGTAATAGTATATGAATATTATGCAAATACCTAGTTTCATGGTAGGATATAAAAATCAACAAAAGCACATACAAAAACTTAATTGCTAAAACCAGTGCTTGGTAAGAGGAGGATGTTATGAAGAAAATCAGTAAAATGTCTGCATTTGCGCTTACAGGAATTCTTGCTGTGAGTACGGCTCTCACCGGATGCGGAAGTACGGGAGAGACCGCTAAAGCGGCATCAGATAAGAGCTCGGATGGAGTTAAGAAAGTAGTTATCGGCTCGGGCGTCAACTACAATCCATATTGCTACCTTGATGAGAATGGTAAGGCTGTTGGCTATGAATACGATGTACTCAATGCTATTGATGAGCTTTTGCCTGAGTATGAGTTTGAATATCAGTCCATGGCGTTTGATCAGCTTGTTCTTTCACTTGAGGCAGGCAAGATAGATCTTGCAGCACACCAGTATGAATATACAAAGTAAAGAGACGAAAAGTATCTCTTTTCAAATGAATCTTATACATCATATATAACATATCTTGCAGTGCTGAATGATGATACTGCAACATCACTCGAAGATCTCTCTGGAGAGAAGATCAGAACCGGTGGTTCTACCAGTGCTACAGCGCAGATTCTTACAAACTGGAATAAAGAGCATCCGGGACAGGAAGTAGAGCTTGTATTTTCTGAAGGAAGCTCTGATGAAGAGGCAGCTGCAGCGCTTAAATCCGGTGCTGCAAGAGCAACTGTCCTCAAAAAGAGTGATGTTATCAAGATGAATAAGAACTTCAGTGATGATGGTAAGGACTGGCTTAAATCAGTTGGTGAGCCTATAAATAATTCTAAGACATATTATCTGTATCGCAAGGATGAGACAGAGCTCAGAGATGCGATTGATGGTGCACTAAAGAAACTTAAAGAAAACGGAACACTTTCAGAGCTTGCAATTAAATGGGTAGGATATGACGTTACCGAAGAGGAGTGATCTATGGGAAGTTATTTCGATTTTGAAAGGTTTTTGTTCGTATTCCCAAAGGTAATTTCCTGCATTGGTGTGAACTTACAAATAGTTGCTGTTTCAATGTTCTTTGGTACTATTTTAGCAGTGTTTGTCGCACTGGCAAGATTAAAGCCTATACCTGTACTTAGAGAGATTATAAGTGTTTACATATCATTTATGAGAGGAACTCCCCTACTCGTGCAGATGATGATAGCATATTATGGTATCCCACTGCTTTTGAGCGATGTTTTTCTCAATGTGTTTGGTATAAACTTAAATCGTCTTGACTCTGTAATATTTGTAGAGATAGCTATCGTCTTAAATGAAGGTGCTTTCTTAGGAGAGATATTCAGAGGTGCCATATCGGCGATACCTGCAGTACAAAAGGAAGCGGCATATTCGATCGGAATGACGGGAGCACAAAGCTTTTTTAGGATTGTGCTCCCACAATCATTTAAATTGATCATACCGGCTTATGGTATTGACCTGGTGGGAGTATTTCAGAATACATCGCTTGTGTTTACTTTGGGAATTGTGGACCTTTTGGGAAAGGCAAAGACATTGGGTGCCGCAACAGGACATACACTTGAGGGATATATTTCAGCGACGATCATCTATATCGCATTAAGCCTTATATTAAAGGGCTTTTTCCTGACAGTTGAAAGGAAGGTGTATAGCTATGGTGTTTAAGATATCAGCCTTTCTTGAATCATTTTTGTCGGCAATTAAATATGCTCATGTAACTATAGAGCTTACAGCGATATCCTTTGTGATAAGTCTTTTTTTAGGATTGATCATTGCTACGATAAGGCATTTCAAGGTGAAGGTATTATCACAGATTTTTGCAGCATTCATAACAATCTATATGGGACTTCCGATGATGGTCGCAATTGTCTTATACAATCTGATATTTATGACCTGCTATCCAGATATCGCTCTTAAGCTGCATATTAATATTCCGATAAGTGAGATCAATCCGATATTTATTGGTTATTTTGCTTTGATAATGGGCTATACCTGTATCTTAAGCGAATCGATCAGAGGTGCATACAGAGGAGTTGCCAACGTACAGTTTGAAGCGGGCTACAGTATAGGGATGACTAAATTGCAGACGCTCAGAAGAATTATCCTGCCGCAGATGGTTCCGATACTCTTACCGGGAATGCAAAATTCTCTGATAGGTCTTTTGAAGGCATCAAACCTTGTAAGTGCTATTTCAATCATAGAAATAATGAATGGTGCGTTACTTCCTAGTGTCAGATATTATAGCTACCTGGAAGGATACGTTGCTGCCGCTCTTGTGTATTGGATAATCGGCGCGACAATTGAGATACTTGCTCACTACCTTGAAGGAAGGGTGGGAAATTACAACAAAAAGTCCGAGTATAAAACCGGTAGGACGGAGGAATCTATTGATAGAATTAAAAGGAGTGAAGAAAAGCTTTGGCAAGCATGAAGTCTTAAAAGACGTTTCAATAAAAGTTGAAGAAGGTGAAGTTGTAGTAATTTTGGGAGCAAGTGGCTCAGGAAAAACAACTTTTCTCAGATGCATTAATTTTCTTGAAAAAGCAGACGAAGGAACTATGCAGTTTGGAGATAAAACTATTGATTTTAAGACTGCAAAAAAAAATGAAATACTGCATGTAAGAAGGCATTCTGCTTTTGTATTCCAAAATTACGGACTTTTTGCAAATAAGACTGCGCTGCAGAATGTAATGGAAGGACTGACTCAGGTTCAGAAAAAATCTAAGGCAGAAGCAGAAAAGATAGCAAAAGAGACGTTGGATTGGGTAGGACTTTCTGACAGATATGATTATTATCCGTCACAGCTTTCCGGAGGTCAGCAGCAGAGAGTCGGTATTGCAAGAGCTATAGCGCTGAAACCGGAAGTGATACTTTTTGATGAGCCTACGTCAGCACTTGATCCGGAGCTTGTGGGAGAGGTCCTTGATCTTATAAAGAAGGTTGCTCAGATGGGCATCACTATGCTGGTTGTGACACATGAAATGTCATTTGCCCAGGATGTTGCTGATAAGGTTATTTTTATGGATGCCGGAGTGGTCGTAGAAGAAGGAAAGCCTGATGAAATATTCGTCAATCCGAAAGAAGAGAGGACGAGACAGTTTTTATCAAGAATTATTTCATTGGAGCCTATGTACAATATTTAAAATTTAAGGAGAGATCATGGTTAAGTATTCGGGTGTCAGAGAAAGCAGGCCGGGAAGAATAAATGATTTAGGGACAACCGGTGCACAAGCTGAAGAAAACTATAAAAAGGGTTGCTTAAAAAGAGCCGACAGAAGTTTTGCCCAAGGGCTGCAGTGTCAGCAGATAAACAGTATGGCGGCACTTATGTCTCTTGAAGATGCGGTGTTTATTTCTCACTCACCGCAAGGGTGTGTAGGCTGCACGACTATGGCAGTGGACATGTATAGAGTCGGACAGTATCACAGAGGCATTAAGAATATCAAAAATCCAAGGATAATCGTTACTAACATTGACCAGAAAAGTGCCGTGTTCGGAGGAGAAAAGAAGCTTAGGGATTCAGTTAAAAAAGCCGTTGAGCGATATGCTCCGAAGCTTATATTTATATATGCGTCATGTGCATCAGGTATTATAGGAGATGATATTGACGCAATTGCGGGAGATCTGCAGACAGAGTATCCTGATACGATAATTATTCCTATCCATTGTGAAGGCTTTAAGTCAAAGATATGCGCATCCGGTTTTGATGCCGCGTTTCTTTCTATCAACAAATACATACTTAAAGGGGAAAAAATCGACAAAGAGGAAAATCTTGTAAATCTTTTTGCGCCTACGACAGTAAGCTACGCAGATCAGAAGGAAATGGAAAGAATGCTTACACGCCTTGGAGCTAAGGTAAATTATATTCCTTTTTACAGCTCACTGGAAAAAATACGTAAGATACCGGCAGCAATCGCATCAACCTCAATTTGTAAAGTTTTTGCAGATGAATTTATGAAAACACTTTTGGAGGATTACGAGATTCCATATTCGCATACTGTAATGCCTATCGGTATCAGAAACACAGATAAGTGGTACAGAGGTATTGCTAAGATACTTCATAAAGAGGATGAAGTCGAGGAGATCATTGCAAAGGAGCATGAGCGTATCGAGCCGCTTATTGCAAGCTTAAGAGCGAGACTTCAGGGTAAAAGAGTATTTATCTGTGGAGGAACAGGCAGATCCTTTGCGGCTGCAGCTTTGATAGATGATTTTGGTATGGAGCTTGTCGGACTGGAGACACCAACCTATGATGATGATGCTCAGGTAGATATCGAGTATTTAAATGGAATACATAAAAACTTTGTTTTGGATATTGCAAATATGCAGCCTTTTGAGCAGGTAAACCTTGTCAATAAGCTTAAGCCGGATGCTTTTATCGGTGTGCCTGAATGGGCAGCAAAGCTTGGAATACCTACTACGCATGTTCTTGACGGAAAGAGGCCGACAATGGGATATGACGGATTGCTGTTTCTCGGAAATAAGATCGCGGATCAGCTGCAAAATCCGGGATTCAATAAGAAGCTTGCGAAACATGTTCGTCTGCCATATAAGGATTCATGGTACTCAGAAGATGCTTTTAAATACATTACAGGAAGGGATTAATTATGTCTGAAATTATGGAAAATCCAAAAGGCGGATGCGTGCTTGCAGGCATAAATTCCGTCTTGGGTGCAATAGATAAAGTATGTCCGATATATCATTCGGGTCCTGGATGCTGTATGCAGTCAACTGCTGCGGATCAGGGACAGTCAGGTCACAAGAGTTCATGCTTTGTAAGCAGCGTGTCGATACCTTCAAGCAACATGCTTGAAAAGGAAGTCGTTTTTGGAGGTTTGGACAAGCTTAGAAGCACTATCAAAGGTTCGCTGGAGATCGTAGATGCTGATGCGTATTTTGTACTGACAGGATGCACAGCCGGAATAATCGGTGATGATGTTGTAAGTGTTGCTGAGGAATATAGAGCAGACGGACATGAAGTATATGCTATAGACACACCGGGTTTTGCCGGTGACAGCAACCTTGGATATGAGATAGTATGGAATAATTTTATAGATAATATCATTGAAGAGCCAACTGAGAAAGATGAAAGGCTTGTAAATATTTTTGGTATAATTCCATATCACGATCCTTTCTGGAGTGGAACGCTGGAGGAAATCGACAGGATATTGTCAGGTCTTGGCTTAAAAGTAAATACATTTTTCACTAAGCATCAAAATATCGATACTATAAGAAAATGCTCTAATGCAGCATTGAATATTATAGTAAATCCTTGGCTTTTCAAAGGAACTGCTGAGAAATTCGAGGAAAAGTTTGGTGTTCGTTCTTTAAGAATACCGGGTCTTTTTATAGGAGCAAGTGACACGACTGAATTTGTCAGGAGAGTTGCAGAGGCATTAAATCTGGATAAAGCTGAAGTAGACAGATATATCGATTCGGAAGAAGATTACGTATATAATTATCTCGCTCAGGCGATCGGTGTTGTGAGCTGGAAAAGATTTGCAGTAGTAGCTGATGCAAACAATGCTGTCGGAATCACAAGATATCTTGCAAATGATTACAGTTTTACACCTGTTTTAGTGATCATATCAGAGCCGATATTCAGACCACAAGATAAAGAAAGGATCATATCGGAGATAAGCAGGCTTGAATATGCTGAGCCGCCAAGAGTAGTATTTGCAACAGACCAGTATGAGATAAACAGGGAGATACGAGAGGAAAAAAAGGAGATTACCTTGCTCCTCGGCAGCAGTAATGAAAGGGAGATAGCCATTGAAAAGGATATCCAGTTCATCCTTGCTTCATTCCCGATGAACGAGAGACTTGTATTTAACAGAACATATGCCGGATATAGAGGAAGTCTTACGTTTACTGAGGATATATACGACAACAACTAAAATAGATAATGTATGCCCTGCTAGATTTGTAAGTTATAGCAGGGCATATATTTTATACGGATATGAGATGAAAAGCTTGATTTTTGTCAGATTGTTTTGTTCGGTTAAGAGCGTACTCAAAGTCATGCGGTGCACGGATGCACCGGTATCTTTAGCAGTTTTGGTGTTTTATGAGCCATATCATATCAGAGTGCGAAATGGCTGGCAATATATATTATGAAAATATCAGAACAGTTTGTCTGCAATTTCTCTCAGTGTGAGAGAAGTCTGCTCATATGTTACATCATCAGAGATCAGCGTTTTGGTGATGTTGTCGTAGTCGCTCTTATAGAATTCTTTATCCAAAAATTCATTGATGATCGATTTTATATCTATGCCTTCTTTTGCGGAAGGACAGATAGGAAGCTGTAATCGATGCTCGCGAACCTGCTGTATAAGATCCATAAATGAATCATCAACTTTAATGGTCGGATAGAGCATATGAAGATCATACAGGTGTCTTGAGAAACGCTTCGTTTTATCTTCCATATAGTAATCGCAGAGGGCATATATCTTATCAATGAATGTCCGGCTGACGGATTGCACTTTCATTGAAAATGGTTCAAGACCGTAATCGGTGATAATATCCGGCGCAGAATCTTTTATCGCTCCGTAGATGATCGAGTCAACATCTCTTTCCTCGGTAGGGAAGGAATAGGAGACAAGAGCTGTTTCCAGTTTTACTCCGGGCATGATACCTTCCACCGGATATTCACTTGCAGGCTGATAGCCAAAGAGGTAATAGTTGTAATCCTTATCGCTTTCGATACTATTCCAGTTCTCAATCGGCATACACAGCTCATCACTGATCGGTTTGAGAATTTTGTATTTGAGCTTTTTTCTCCGGGACTCACCGATATGTTCGGAAAATGTGATATCAATATCCTCGGAAAATCTGTTGATCAGGTGGAAGCACTTTGATAAGGAAGTTCCACCCTTGAACACTATGTCGGGATTGCTCTTTGCAAGCAGCTTTAAGATCATGGTAACGTAGTAATCCTTTTCTATGATGGATTCTGCAATGCCTGTCTGTGCGTTGGTTTCCGTTATGACCTCGGTGAAGAGATCCTTATCGTTATGCAAGTACATGATCTAACCTCATTTCATAGTAATACCGAAAAGTTGAATCAGGGTATCTTCTAATATACTGGTCAACATCGTCTCTTGTAATATGGTTCGCAAGAGAATATTTTTTAATCTTTTCTCTTGCTTCATCATAATCGCTGTCAAGGTATGAGTCCAGATTTTTTAATAATTCTAAAAGCTGGAGAACCTTAACATTTTCATCGGAGATGGGGACATTCGTCTTTCTGACGATGAAGGACTGTTTGCCGATCATCACTTCCCTTACGATGGCAGCTATATTATTGCTGACGATTTCCTTCTTCATCGGAACCTGTAAAGACAGTCCGATGATGTTGGCAAAGGTGCTGCCGGAATAATAACCGTCCGTCCTTCCGCCACGGGAGATGTACTTATATCTGGCAACCGTTTCGGGAGTCGGACCTGCGGATGAACTAAAGCGGGTCTTTTTCGGAATATAATATATCCCTTTTTCATATCTCACGATTTTACAGGCGTCAGCAAGAGTTTTAATCTGCTGGCGAAAGTTGTCACGTCGCATTCCCTCTATGTGAATATCATCGAGGAAGATCGGTTCCCCGTCCTTGTAATGTTCTTTCAAATATTCAAAAAGCATAGACTGCTCCTTATAAAATCACGCTACATAATATATAATATGATACATAATGAATTATAAGGCATAAAAAATCGCAAGTCAACCCCTAATGAAACCATATCGGTGGACCCAGATGCTGTGATTTGCTGGGTGGGTAATGGTCATTGTGATCCGAGAGCAGCGGCTGATGTTTCATGGAAGAATATAATTGGACAGCATTCTGGTGAATCATATCAATTTGAATGGGCGGGGAATACAGGTGTGACAGTAATACAACCAAGTGAGAGAAAAGGCGGTATTAAGGTAAGTATGGACTAATATGAAATACACATATTTATAATTTTTGTTTGCATATTAGTACATTTTATGAGATACTATATCCATTATGGTTGATAAGATTATTTCATTTATACCGCTGATCTGTGTTTTGATCATAGTCGGTCTTGTAATTGGTGTAGTATTTTACGTAAGAAACAAGTTAAGGATGCTTTCGAGGAACATTTTCGGAACAGAATCGCTGGTAGAGGGATACAATAGGCAAAAAGATCGCCTTTCGGTAGAGCCGAAGTCTGTTTCCGGAATGACTCGCCTTCTTGAGCCGCAGATCAGGAGTGATTTTCCTGACTTCAACTGGGAGCAGTTTAAGGCTAAGGCAGAAAACATGCTCAGGTCTGTTTTTGTTTCAATAGATACAGGAAACATTGATAAACTTTGCGAAGCTTCCAATGATATCCGTGATCAGGTAAGAAATAAGATCGAGATGAATGCCTCTGAAGGGATATCAGAGTATTTTGAAAATGTAACAATACATCAGACAGAGATAACCCGATACGAAAAGGCTGGCGGAAAGTGTATAATTACGTTCCAGAGTGCCATCGGTTATAAGCATTATGCTGAGAAAAACGGTATTGTCACAGATGGCGACAAGGATCGTCTGACACAGACAAAATATAATGTCGAGCTGATGTATATTCAAGATATAACTAAAGTAACAGGTGAAGCTGTCGGGGTGAGATGTCCAAACTGTGGAGCACCTATTACAAATCTCGGAGCAAAGTTTTGTGAATACTGCGGAGGAGCTGTTATTCCTGTTGATGTAAAAGTGTGGACACTTAGCAAATATTATGAGGCTGTGCGTCAGTCTATTTAGAACAAATTATCATAAAGTCCCGTGCCTATGTGTTAGTTCATAGGTACGAGACTTATTGTTTTTTTGTGCTTTTTAAAATTTTTGACGTTCAATGCGGCAAACCAGACCTTTTTATTGTTATCCACAAAACCTGCAGTACCGCAGTCAGCCCAAGTATAGTCTATCTTGTGTACACTGGATTTAATGGATAAGCCAGTTGAAATACTGATTTTCTGCACGTCAGACTTATCTGCCGGATAATATAAGTTTACTCCATTCGCTAAAATCTCAACAGCGGGAGAGGCTTCTCTTACAAAAGGTTCCAGATCATCAATTCTTCTGACTATATTTCCTTTATTATCAATCAACAGAAGTATTCCCTTGTTATTTTCCGCAACTGCATTAACTGCGAAAAGCTGAAGATTTTTCAGATATACTACATTGTACATGTAATATTTGACTTTTTCGTTTACCGACATGGTTTTTAGTTTATTGTCGGCAGGGTTATACATTGCCATGCAGAGGCTTGAAACTTCTTCGTTGTCAAGATATCGCTGCCATACGAGCAGAGCCTCACTGTCTGACGCCGATAAAACAGGCCACCAGTCTCTTGTTTTTTCTGACTCTGCGACCGGTATAGTCTTTTCATTTTCTCCATCGGAATCCATAGATGTTACATAAAGGTCATCGCCAGTCCCAAGATCATCAACTCCTCCACCATCTATCCATCCATCGCACCAAAATACTATATGGTGGTCTGAAGTGCTTGCTGCATGTCCCGAATGCCCGCCCATTGCAACTGTTGCAGGATATTTTTTGACTTTATGCATACGTTTGTCATATATGACAAAACGCTGACAGAGCTCATATTCTCCTGCGTCATTTCCATCTTCAAATGTCACGATCATATTTCCGTCATCTGTGCAGGAACTGCTGGCAGGCTCCTGAGCTTCACGGGCCTTTATGATTCTCTTTACTTTCTTAATTTTTGGATCATCCATATTTATTTTCATACGGTATACGTCATGAGTCCAACTGCCATCTTTGGCAACACCTTTTTTGAAAGCATCAGACCATACCAGATAGTTTTCATTTGCAGCAGGATTTTCCACAAAACTAATGCCGTGTGCATATTGGCGGTAATCTATGCTTTCAGCGTTAGCTACATTAGAAAATGAAATTATCGTTACTGATGCTATGATCGAAAATATAATTTTTTTACGTAAATCTATCATTTACAGAGTATCCTTTTAACTATAAAATATTCATAAATCTTTTATTTTATATGATATCAAGAATTAAGGTGGTTTTTCAAGGAAATATCTATTTGTAAGTATAGGTGAAAAGTTTGATGCAAGGGGAATGGTGATTTACGATGGTGAAATATTCAGTTGAAATAAATGGGATACAGGTTGATGCGGCATATAGCGAAAATTCGGTTAATAAGCTGTTTTTACCGCTATTAAAGCATCTTACAGATATGCAAAAAAATAAGGGTGGACGCATTTTTGCAATGCTTGCTGCACCTCCGGGCGCAGGAAAGAGTACACTCTGTAGCTTTCTCGAAAAACTATCAAAAGAAACTGAAGAGGTCTGCAATGTACAGGCAATTGGAATGGATGGATTTCACAGAAGGCAGGAGTATCTTTTATCACATACAACTCTTAGAGACGGTAAAGAGGTAAGGATGGTTGATATAAAAGGGGCACCTGTTACCTTTGATCTTGATAAGCTTACCGATGCAATCAGAACAGTTACATCTGGTAAAGACTGCTACTGGCCAACGTATGACAGACACCTGCATAACCCGGTGGAGGATGCAATACATGTTACGGGAGATATCATTTTGCTTGAGGGAAATTATCTGCTTCTTGATGAAGAAGGCTGGAGAAATCTGAAAGAAATAGCAGATTACACTATAAGCATCAGTGCTGATGAAGATATGCTTCGTGGCAGGCTTATCGACCGAAAAATGAAAAGCGGAAATGACAGGGAAAAAGCGACGAAGTTTGTAGATTTTAGTGATATGTCAAATGTGAGACTGTGTCTGGATAAATCGAGAAAAGCAGATCTTATGCTGGTGGTATCTGAAAGCGGGGAGTATAGCAGAGCAGTTATATAAAAGTCAGGTAGATTTAACACGCCGTGAGCAAGAAATCCCCCACCTCTAAGCAAAGCGTAGGTAGGGGATGAATTGCGAGTAACACGGCGTTGACTTCTACATGCTATCGAGGTATTATAATTATATTCAGTCGTGTAAATGATATTTTGGGATATCAAGATGAAATATGATACAAATAATCATTCAGTGTTCTTGCTACAATATCATCTTATTATGTGTGTAAAATACCGTAATAAGGTAATAAATAAGGCTATCTCAAATCGTCTAAAGAAAATATTTGAGTATATTTCTCCTAATTATAACATAACGTTAGAAGAATGGAATCACGACAAAGACCATAAAGAAAGAATTTCCGCAAATCTCTTTGGAAAGAAATGTTTTGGTCGCAAAGTTATTTTTTGATAACTACAGGCGGTGCTACTGTAGATATGATTAAGCAGCATATCCAATCACAGGGAAAGAAACAAAATGGCAAACAGAGCAATTAAGTACAGATTATATCCTACAACTGAACAAGCTACTATGTTTGCAAAGACCTTTGGCTGTTGTCGTAAGGTCTATAATCTCATGCTTTCCGATAAGATTGAGAGTTACAAAACTACAGGAAAATTTGCAACAGTAACTCCAGCCAAGTACAAAAAAGATTATCCATATCTTAAAGAAGTGGATAGCCTTGCTCTTGCTAATAAGCAACTGGACTTACAGGAAGCTTTTCATAACTGCTTTAGTAAATCCCGTAAAAAGAAGAAC
>JQKK01000026.1 GCA_000746015.1 Lachnospiraceae bacterium MA2020
AAGAAGACTATCACATTCAATGATGGTGCAATCTGCAAGGGTAGTGTGACTGTTAAGTAATGTAAGCTATAAATGATAATAGGGACGTTTCTCAAGGCCGAGAGACGTCCCTTATTGTTTATCGCCTGTTAGGATATTGCTGCTTTACACAAAATCATATCTTATATATAATTTAAACGATAGAACAATTAAGAGGAACACTGACACAATATGATAAAGTTAATGCAACCCAAGAATTGCTATGGAGAAGTAATTACCGGATATCCCGTACTTAGAGATAGCAGTTGTGGGAGAGTTGATATAAATACTGGCGAACCTTTTCCTTACTGGAAAGAAGAAGATTCTGATGTTGATGGCGATGGCTTTGACAAAAGCTATAACAATGGAAATTACAGAGTAAGAATTAAGCTGGATAAAGGTACTCTGTTGTGCAGATATGGAAAAGAATATGGCTATTTTACAACATTGAAGGGAACTCCATTCGAAAAATTATCATTACCATATACAAAAGAGTCTTTGGAATATAATGAATATGAAGTTATTGCGGATGGAGTGTATGTGGAATGCTACGTCGAAAAAGGAATAGCGGCGCCAATGTTTTCCTGTTGTGGAGGTGCAGTTCAATATAAGCACTATTGTACAATACTGGAGGAAGTTAACAAGAGAAGAACTCTTAGGAGGATACCATATGAAGAAAGAAATTGAACAAAGGCTTCTTGATTCTTTGAATGAAACATTGCTTCTTAAGTTTCCTGCGCCGTATTTTTCAATAGGTCATATAATGGATGGCGGAATGTCCTTGCTAAGGGACAAGAATGTATGGCACATAGTTGTTTCGGATAGGGGTAATGTTACAGTTGTAGGAAGTCATGCTAATTTGTTGGATGCATGTTCCGATTACATAGAACAGTTGACAATGGGAGAAGATAGCCAGGAACTTAAAGATATATTTGTTACAAAGTTATTTGAAGCAAAGCCTAACGAAGATAGTGCTGATGACTTGATTGAAATGTAAATTGAATAAAAAAGGTAGTTAGGGACGTTTCTCAAAGACCGAGAGACGTCTCTTTTGTTGTAAGATACGAGGAATTTTGTTAGTCTAGCAAGCACGTTTTGGACGTGGTGAGATATTTTTATCAATAAATAGATTTCACAAAATGTACACAATTGCACATAATATAAAACATCCGGGAAAATTATTGAAAAAACAAAATAGAAAGTATACAGTATACATTAACGCAAGACAGAAAAGTTTTGAATTATTTTGGAGGGATTTATGATCAACAAAAAAGTGATGGCGCTTATGCTTTCTGCATCTATGGTGTTTACTCTTAATGCACCGGTTATGGCAGATGATGAGGTTGCAGCGGCTGATACAGTAGATGGTGTTTCTACGGAAGTTATTGGCGAAGATGCGATAACCGGTAGTTGCAAGATGCATTTTAGCCTTGATGCTAAGGGAGATTATGCAAAAACTGGCAAGAAGTCAGTGTATGTATTAAATGCAGATGGCAGCGTAGGTGTTGATGATGTTGATGTTAGCTTTTCGTCTAATTCATATACAGGAGATGAGCTTCCTGAATGGACGCAAACTGATACGGAAGTATCTTATGTTTTAAAGGCTGATGAGGCTAATTACTATAGACTTAAGGGGCCGGGGATAAGTGGAGTTAGACATGAGTTGGGCACAAGAGGCTTTAGGAATGATAAATATGAATTTGATTCTTGGATAAATAAGAAAACGCTTGATGGAGAGGATATAGAATATGTTCTCAGAGAGATTGGAGTATCTCTTCAGACTGGTGGATCATATAGAGGATTTTATGGTAGTGACGAAGATATCAATATTGATTTCAGCAAACTTGGTCAATTAGATTATTATTTGACTGCAAGACCATTAGCTAGATATGATGCATCTTTTAATCTTTTTACAGAGGATTTTAACGAAGAAGAATATGATGAAGATGGACTTTTCCCAATCTATGTTGATAATGGAGATGGGACGTATTCGGTAGAAAAGCTTTTGGTAAGCTTTAAGGATGATGAATATCAGGTTTCAAAGTATTATTATGCCGATAAGACAACTGGCTTTGCATTTAAAGCTCCTGAGATAGAAGTAGAGGGCTATGAGCTTGAAAAGTGGATCGTAGGAGATTCTACTAAGAAGAGATGTGGTGATAAGTATAAGGACATAAAAGCGGGTGAAAGCTTTACTTTGCCGGAAGTCACTGATGGTAGTGCTTTAGAGGATTATCCAAGTTATTACGTTGTATTAAAGAAGATTTCTGCGCAGTCAGAAAATAGCAATAGCAAGACAAACGACAAGATCGTTGAAAAGACAGTTTCTGTTAACGCAGGTAACCACACGATCGCTCTTAAGATGAACGAGGCTCCTGCATATACAGGTGGCAAGCTCAGAGCAACAGACTTCATCTCAAGCTTCAAGATCGATGGCAAGGAGTATCCTGCAAAAGACATCAAGATCAAGGTTGAAGGCGAGAAGAAGGTAGGCTCAAAGGTTAAGGTTACAATTAAGAAGATCAAGGGTGCTGACAAGCAGACAAACAAGGATGTTAAGGGCACAGTACTTGGTGAAGTAACGATCAGACCTATCGATGTAAGCGAAGTAACAACATGGAACAAGACTTTCACAAAGGAAGGTCAGATCGTAGTAAAGACTAATAAGAATGGCGACATAAAGAGCGTAGCAGCAGTTGTTTCAAAGAAGGGTGTAAACTCTGGCGATAACAAGGCTAAGAAGCTCAAGGTAAAGAAGGGCACATATACTTACGACTCAGCAAAGAAGACTATCACATTCAATGATGGTGCAATCTGCAAGGGTAGTGTGACTGTTAAGTAATGTAAGCTATAAATGATAATAGGGACGTTTCTCAAATATGAGAGACGTCCCTATTTCACTTAGAAGAGCATAAGTTATGAGAAATTGTTAGCTAGTTCAGCTACCATTTCTTTGATATTATTTACGGGTTCTGTTATCTTCATAACATTCTCCGAATTGGAATTGATCATATTGCCTAATTCTTCTAATTTATTTAATTCATTGTCTATAGCTGACAGCATTTCCTCATTTATATCTACGGTAGAGCTCACTATTTTTCTTTGCTGACTGCAGACATCTGACATTGATTTTATTGAATCAAGAGACTCTCCGATAATATCCATCATTTCAGTTACGCCAGAAAACGTCTTATCAAAGGTTTCTTTCTGACTGTCAATGAGTTTGACATTATCATCAACCATGCTTATCATAGTTGCAACATGATTCTGAAGTTCCGTTGCAATAGACTGGATATCTTCTACTGATTGCTGCGTATTAGCTGCAAGGCTGCCTACAGAACCAGCTACTACAGCAAATCCTTTACCCATTTCTCCGGCCCGGGCTGCTTCTATTGAAGCGTTGAGCGAAAGTAGTGAGGTCTCGGAAGATATATCCTTGATTATACCCAGAGCTTCACTGATCTTAGCTACAGATTGCGACAATGGTTGTGACATTTCTCTTGTTTTGTTTGATGTATTAAGAATCTCGTTGTTACTTTGTTGTAAGCTTGAAATCAATTCTTCATTTGTTTTTGAAATGGTCAGCAATTGATTAGAAATTTTTTCTACGTTCTCTAAAGAATGATCTAGAGCAGTGGTGCTGGATTCAAGTTCTTGTATATTATCATGACTTTCTGTTGCCTTATTGATCAGTACCTGACTCTCATCCTTTAGCAGATTACTTGTCTCTTGAAGGTTATTTGAAGAAATTTTGCCATTCTCTGCAACTTCACCGAGTGTATCACTTGAAGATTCCAGGTTAATGGTGATTTTCTTAGCTGCATTGATTATATTTTTCGTTTTTTCCTCATTTGCAAGTATTTCATCCTTTTTATAATTCACAATATATTTTTCAATGAGATGAACGATCATATAAGTTGGTATTGCGGTCCACAAAATCGAAACCACTCTTAAGACCATTTCAGAGTAGAATTTATAGATATTTCCTTCATTTATTGGAAGAAGAGTATCGGCCTTAAGGAAAAAAGCTAATATCGTAGAACCTGTAGTTAAAATCATATGGATCTTTAGCAATTTGGCATCCAAAAACATAGCAACCAAAAGCCACCAGAAAAACAAAAATGACCAGAATTCTCTTGATGGCAATAAGTAAATTAAGAAATTCCATTGAATAAATAATGAGCATACTATATATTTCTTTCCATTTTTCAGCATTGATGGAGTAATACTCGATTCCCCTTCTCTGACCTCATAGGCTTTTTTTACTATCCAGAAACCTAATCCGATCATTACTATATTTAACAGATTAAAGATAATAAGCATAGGTACATTAATTGGTGCACCAAGCATTTTCAGGACCCAGACCGTTATATTTGCAGAAAATTCTGCAAAAAATACGACGAAAAAGATTATTCGAAAAGCCTTATTAAGATACGCCTCAATTACATTTGAATTCATCACAAATCCTCCTTATAGTATTTCATAGGATATGTTACCAATATTGTTATCGGATTTTGCTCTATGACACTTTAGGAAAATTGTGCTTTTTATTTCGTACGTATACACGCATATAGATAGACTTAAAATGTTTTTAAAATAGAACTTGCAATAATAGATTGCGTAAAATATAATTATAAACAACGAAACGATTGTAAGCAATCTAATGGAGGATTTACATATGGGAATTTATGATTTTTCAGTAACAAAGCCAACAGGAGAAGAGTTATCACTTTCAGAGTTTAAGGGCAAGGTAATGCTCATCGTGAATACAGCGACGGGCTGCGGCTTCACACCTCACTATGAGCCGCTTGAGAAGATGTATGAGGATCTGCATGACAAGGGACTTGAGATAATTGATATCCCCTGCAACCAGTTTGCAGGTCAGACACCGGGAACAGATGATGAGATCCATGAGTTCTGCCAGCTCAAGTACAACACTCAGTTCCCTCAGATGAAGAAGTCTGAAGTAAATGGTGAGAATGCACTTCCACTTTACGGCTTCCTCAAGGAGAAGCAGGGATTTAAGGGATTTGGCATGAGCCCGGCTGGGGTAGCAATGAGTGTAATGCTCAAAAAGATCGATAAGGATTACAAGAATAACCCGGAGATTAAGTGGAATTTCACAAAGTTTGTTGTAGACAGAAATGGTGAAGTTGTTGCAAGATTTGAGCCAACTGATGATATGAAAAAAGTCAGAGAGTGCGTAGAAGGACTTCTTTGAGATACAAGGCAGGTGAGGTAGTGATCTCACCTGCTTTTGCATTTTATAAAGAACAACATATCCTTTTTTGTATAGTGTATAATGTGTACATTGTGTGTTCTTTTTGATTATACCAGGAGGGATTATTTTGTTTAACAGGAAGTTAATTTGTAAATTGTTGTCAATTATGACATTGGCAGCGGTGATTTCCAGCGGTGGTGTAGTGTCCACAGCCTTTGCGGATACTACATCTGATAGTATGCCTATAGCTGTTGAAGAAGTCGATGATTATCATCCGGTAGGTGGATTGGAGCCGGAAGAAAATCACTATATAGAGACTGACCCAGTGAAACCCATGTTAAGAAAGTCATATACCGTAATTAATGGTGCAGTAGATGATGTATTTACAAAAGGGGCAGATAAAGTAGGATATGATTCACTTACTTCAGATGCTCAGCGCAGTTTTTATGCAGAGCTTAATACTATTGCGTTAAATTTTATGAATGCAGAAAGTGACCTTAATTATGAAACTTTTAACAATGAAAAAGTTTATGTTGTAGGAAATATTGACTATGCTTCAAAAGGTTTGACAAGAGAAGAAGCAATTAATGTAAAGAGAGCTTATGACTATGACCATCCGGGGTACTATTGGATAAGCAGTTCGAATTGGTCTTCTGATAAATATTTTTATTTAACAACTTACAAAGAATATGCTTCTGTAGCGACACGTGAAACTATAAATGATCAGATAATAAAAGGTGTAAAAGAGTATGCAGCTATTGCAGAAAAAGCAGAAGATAATCTCGACAAGATTGCTGTAATACATGATCTTATAGTCAATGATGTTGACTATGCGTATAAAAGCGGTACGAAGACTCCAGAGTCAGCAAAATGGGCGCACAGCGTTCATGGTATGTTTGATCCAAAGCATAAGAGTGTTGTTTGCGAAGGATATGCAGATACTTTTTCTCTTATGATGAACTACATGGGGATACCCAATTACTATATAGTTGGTACATCCGGAAGCGGTGGAGCAGGTGGTGGTGGCGGCCATGCCTGGAATGCTGTTTATGATGATTCAATAGGCAAATATATCTATATGGATCTGACATGGGATGACTGCGGAGAGAAGGGGAGCTATTATAGGTATTTTGGAATGCCAAAATCTGACTTTGAGCAGACGCATTTTAAAGGATCTCCAACTGATTCAAGTTGGTGGCTTTATGATTTGACTGGAGATTTTGCAGATAGCTTTGAGGAAACCTATTACTATAGAGGTGGCTTTTATTTCGATTCAACCGACTATAAAGCTTTTGCAGATAGAATTAACACTAAGATTCATCGTTTTGGAACAATGGTTTCATATATGACAAGTGATGAAGAGAAGCTAGCCTACGTGGCTTGGAGCCTTAGAGATGAGTCTTATCGTTACTATAAGTTAAACTACAAGGGCAAAGAGTATTATATCGTTATAAAAGACATGCCAGAAGACATAGACCTTTCTTCAGCTGAAGTAACTTTAGCAGGTGATACTTTTTCTTACACGGGAAGTGCTGTTAAACCAGAGGTTAAAGAAGTTATCTGCAATGGCATTAAGCTTATTGATGACAACTATACTGTCTCATACGAGGACAATACTGTTGCCGGCAATAATACTGCAAGGGCTGTTGTGACCGGTAATAAGCGCTTTACAGGAACAGCTAAGACATCTTTCAGTATCTCAGGAGAAGCACTTAGTGATAGTATGGTTACTCTGTCAGCGACAGATCTTGAGTATAGTGGAACTTCACAGAAGCCGGAAGTAACAGTGAAGAAAGACGGAACTACTCTGGTAAATGATAAGGACTATACGGTAACTTATAGTGAAGACACAATAAATGTTGGAACTGTTGAGGTAACTGTAACAGGAAAGGGTGGTTACACAGGAACAGTAGTAAAGACTTATAAGATCTCACCGGCATCTATTAGCGGATACATTGTAAACCTTGAAGGTGACACCGGACTTGTATATGACGGAAGTCAGAAAATTCCATCTGTGGCAAGCGTAAAGAAATCTGCGGCATCTAAAGCTCTTGAAGCAAAGGACTATGATGTTGCATATGAAAATAATGTTGATGCAGGTACTGCTACAGTTAAGGTAACAGGAAAAGGTAATTATAAAGGCACTGCTGCAAAGAGCTTTAGCATTGGCAAGGCTGATATCTCAAATACTGAAATGGTATTGTCAAAGACTACTTATGAGTATCCTGCAGATCAGACATATGAACCTTCTGCTACTCTTACATATAAGGGTGTAAAACTTATAGAAGGAACCGATTACAATCTTACTTATGCAGATAATACAGCACCGGGAAATGCAAAAGCAAAGGCAACGGGAAAGGGCAATTATACAGGTACTAAGGAAGCGGTATTCAGTATTGTTGAGAAGCGAAGTATTGAAAATGCTGATATTGCTTTAGAATATGAGTCAATTGCCTATGATGGAAGCAGTAAAAAACCATCAGTGACTATATCATACGGAAACGATAAACTTATAGCAGGCACTGACTTTGAAGTAAAATATGAGAATGATACTGTTAACGCAGGAACAAAGAACGTTACAATAACAGGCATAGGCTCAACATATGTGGGTACTAAGAATGTAAGCTACAAGATTGCGCCAGCTGATATAAGTGCGGCAACGATCAATCTGAAAGATACAACTCTTGTATACTCTGGAAGAGAGATAAAGCCGGCAGTTACTGTAACAAAGAACGGAAAAACTCTTGTAGAAGGAAAAGATTATAAGCTTTCATATGCTGACAATTTCAATGCCGGAACAGATTCGGCTAAGGCTATTGCCGAAGGTAATGGAAATTACTCAGGAAAAGCTACAAAAACGTTCTCAATTGAAGCACTTGCTCTTGCAGCTGATGATGTAAGTCTGGCCTCAGATGCTATTAAATATGATGGTACTGCAAAACAGCCGGCTGTCACTGTAAATAAGGGTGGACTTTTGCTTGATCCTGATAGGGATTATGAAGTTACTTATAGCAATAATATCAATGCAGGAAACAGTGCAGCTTGCACCGTAAGCGGTAAGGGGAACTATAAAGGAACAGTTAACAAGAACTTTACCATTACTCCGGCAGACGGAAGTATAAGCTATGCTGTTGGCAATGTAAGCAAGCAGTTGACAGATACTGAATTTACTAATCAGCTTACAAACACGGGTGACGGCGCAGTTACATATACTTCTGATAAGCCGGGAGTTGCTGTTGTCGATAATTCAACAGGAAAGGTAAGAATTGCCGGAGCAGGTACTGCTGTAATTACAGCGACAGTACAGAATGGCGCAAATTATAGCTATGCGGTAAAGAACGCATCATATACTCTGACTGTAAACAAGGTGACAGCTTCGATAACTAAAGCACCGGAAGCGATTGTAAATCTTGCGTATAATGGCAGCGAGCAGGCACTTGTAACAGCAGGAGCAACTTCTCACGGAAAGATGAAGTATAGCCTTACGGCGAATGGTACATTCTCAGAGGCGATACCTACGGGAAAAGATGCAAAGACCTATACTGTTTACTACAAGGTTGCGGGTGATAACAATCATAATGACTCGGCTGTATTGGGTCCCGTAAACGTAATTATAGCAAAAGCAAATGCGACAGCCGCAAGCACACCAAAGGCAAAAATACTTACATATACGGGTGCAGAGCAGGCGCTTGTAACAGCAGGCTCTACATCTGATGGAAAAATGAAGTATAGCCTTGAAGAAAATGGAACATACTCGGAAACAATTCCAACGGGTAAGGATGCAAAGACTTATACTGTTTACTACAAGGTTGCGGGCGACGGAAATCATAATGATTCTGCCGTTCTGGGCTCTGTAGAAGTTTCTATAGGAAAAGCTGCAGCGAAGGTAACTAAAGCACCGACAGCAAAAGGACTTACATATACAGGAACAGGTCAGGTGCTTATATTGGCAGGAACTGCTTCGGGCGGTGAATTTGAATATAGTACGGACAATGTAAACTTTGGTAAGGAAATACCGAAGGAAGTCAATGCAGGAACTTATACTGTTTATTACAGAGTTGCAGGTGATGGAAATCATACCGACTCGGAGACAGCCTCTATAGAAGCAACTATTGCTACAGCGCAGCCGGTTATTGAAAAGGTGCCTGCAGCAAAGTCTTCTCTTACTTATAATGGAGAAGAATTAGAACTTGTAGATGCAGGAAGTGCGGCAGGATGCACAATGTATTATTCACTTTCAAAGGATGGTGAGTTTACTACTTCTATACCAAAGGGCAGAGATGCAAAGGAGTATATCGTATACTACTATGCAAAAGGAATGGGCAACTATGGCTTGTCAGCGGTAAAAACAGTAAAGGCAACTATAGCTAAGGCTGAGTCATCAGCGACAGCCTCACCTTCAGCAATTACAGATCTTGTTTATACTGGATCTGAGCAGGAGCTTATCACTGCGGGCTCTACATCTGATGGAAAAATGAAGTATAGCCTTGAAGAAGAGGGAACATACTCAGAGTCAATACCATGTGGAGTAAATGCAGGAGTTTATACTGTCTACTATAAGGTTGCAGGTGACGAAAATCATAATGATTCTGCAGCATTGGGATCTGTAGAAGTTTCTATAGGAAAAGCAACTTATATACCTAAGATATCTATAGGTGAATGGTGCGAGGGAGAAGCAGCTGTTGATCCGATAGTAGAAAACAATTTTGAAGATGGATTAGTAACATATGCTTATAAAGTGAAGGATTCAGCAGACGATGAATATAGTGCAGAGGTGCCAGAATCGGCGGGTGAATATACACTTAAAGCAGCAGTTGAAGAAACAGATAATTACAAAGCTGTAAGCGAAACTGTTGATTTTACAATACTGAAAGCTAGAGCGACAGTGGTTGAAGCTCCGATAGGTTATGAATTAACTTATACGGGTGAAGCTCAGTCACTTAATTCTATGGGAAAAGCGAGCGGAGGAACGCTGCTATACAGCCTTGATAAAGGTGAGTGGAACGAAGAAATTCCTACAGCTGTTGAAGTTGGAAACTATAAAGTTTCTTACATGGTAAAGGGTGATGCTGAACATAGCGACAGCCTTGTAAAATATGTAAATGCAAGTATTGTGGAAGTAGCAACTGAGCCATCAGAACCTCAGGGAAACAATTCGAATGAAAATAATCCGGCTGAAAAGACTGAAGAAGCAGAGTCAACAGAAACATCTGAAAAGATTGAAGAAGCAGAGTCAACAGAAGCATCTGAAGAGACAGCACCAACGGAAACATCTGAGAAGTCTGAGGAAACAGAGAAAACAGAAACTCCTGAAAAAACAGATGAATCAGATGCGATTGATGTTCCTGAAACACCGACAGATTCGAAATCGGAAGAAACTGATGCACCAAGTGCTAATGAAGTTGTTAAGGAGAAAAAGGCAGATAGCGAAGTTTTCTCATCAGTAATAGTTGCTGACGGACATGAGGTAGTATATCCGACAACTATATCTTACTCAGGATTAAGCAGAAAGAAAACTATTCAGACGATGCTGACTATCAATCTGAATGGTGAGTTAAAGACCGTAAAGAAGATCCGTGTCAAGAAAGCAAAAAATGTTGGTACAGCTATTATCACGAAAGTTACACTGACAGATGGCACTAAACTCAAGGGATTGTCGATACCGATACAGATAGTAAAATATACAGTTAGAACAGAGGATATAGTTTCAGCTGTGACAGACAAAAAGATTAAGGTAGCTATCCCTGGCGGAAAGACTATAAAAGTAAATAAAAGAGATGTAAGTATTGATGAGGCGAAGAGGCTTATCACATTTAATAGCAAAAATCTGACAGGTACATGTTCATATTGATGTAAAAAGCAGGCGGGAGTTGATCCCGTCTGTTTTTGCATTATCAGATGATTATATCCTTGTAATACATCCTCACAAGTGAGTGCGGCATGAGAATCTCCCTGCCGGTTTCACCCTGCATGAGACGGGACAGCTCTTCGACTGCATGATGTGCGATGGAGTAGAAGTCCTGCTTCACGGTGTTCATCTGCTTGCCGACGTATCCCATAAGTGTGATGCCGTCAAAGCCGCAGACCGGATGAAAGACATCCATATCTATGAGGGCGTTCATTGCTCCGATTGCCATCAGATCGGAAGCGCAGACGATTACATCTTTGTCAGAACCATATTTAAGCGTAAGCTCGCGGGCATTTTTTTCAGAAAAGTGCCCGTTTTCGATTGTAATGTCAAGCTTCAGCTCTTCGGCAAGTGACTTCATTCCCTCGAGTCGTGGGGCTGTTACGTAGCCTGTTTCATTGCCGGAGATATACAGTATTTTCTGAGGACCGTGGCCTTTTTCGAGCTTAGGGATATTGTCGAGTATTGTCTCGCGGGCGACATCATACTGTGCTTTGCGGTGATCGATACTTATAGAGGAAGTCTTTTCATTAGTGTAAGGAACGTCAATAAGCACGCATGAGAATGCTCCGGTCTCGACAAGTTCCATGATAGTCGAATCACTCTTGGTCATGCCAAAGATTACGATGCCGGTGATGTTTTGGGCGAGGAAGTACCTTGTCATGGCTGCGACATCCATTCCTTCAAGCATGGAAAAGAAAAGGGTTACTGCATCAAGATCCATCTCTTTTGCGCAGTCGATCGCACCGAGAAGATATTGCATAAATACCTGGTCGATAGCCTGTGTCTGGCGCTTTGGGTCCATGAGAAAGGCTATACGGCCGGAGTTTTTTGATGAGAGCGCAGAGGCTATGGAGTTTGGAATGTAGCCAAGCTCACGGATGGCAGTATTTACTTTAGTGCGGGTATCTTCGGAAATGTTGGGATAATTGTGGAGCACCTTGGAAACCGTTGAAATAGCTACGCCGGCGTGCTTTGCGACATCACGGATAGAGACCATATTTCCCCTCCTAAAAGTTCGTTGGAATAATAAAAAAGCCTCTAAAAGAATGTAACTTTTAGAGACAAATAAATCGTGCGCCGAGTGGGACTTGAACCCACACGTCACTGGGACACAGGAACCTAAATCCTGCTCGTCTGCCAATTCCGACATCGGCGCGAATACAGTAATTATAGCACCGAGAGGGGTATATGTCAAAAGGTGTATTGTGCCCTGGTTTGTGATAAAATAAGGCTTGGGTGTACTTTTCATTGTATAAAGAAAGTGAGGGTATTTATGTATTACACAAAGAAGATCACTGACAGTGTAACATGGGTAGGCGGAGTTGACCGTCGACTGGCTCTTTTTGAGAATCTTTTCCCTATAGAAAACGGAGTTTCTTACAATTCTTATCTGATAATGGATGACAAGACTGCACTTCTCGATACTGCAGATTCAGCAATTTCCCTGCAATTTTTTGAAAACGTAGAGCATACGCTTGATGGCAGAAGCCTTGACTATCTTATCGTAAATCACATGGAGCCTGACCACTGTGCATGCATCGGGGAGCTTATAAGACGATATCCTGAGATGAAGATTGTGGGAAATGCGCAGACATTCAAGTTTATAAAGCAGTTTTTTGATGTTGAGCTTGGAGAAAAAGCTGTGACTGTCAAGGAAGGCGACAAGCTGTCGCTGGGAACACATGAGCTGTCATTTTACATGGCGCCGATGGTACACTGGCCGGAAGTAATGGCGACATACGATGCTACAGAGAAGATCCTTTTCTCGGCAGATGCATTCGGTACTTTCGGAGCAATGAATGGTACTATTTTTAATGATGAAGAAGACTTTGAAGGCGAGTGGCTGGATGATGCACGCCGCTACTATTCTAATATAGTCGGTAAATACGGTCCGCAGGTGCAGGCTGTACTTAAAAAGCTTAAAGGTCTTGATATTGCGATGATAGCGCCGCTTCATGGCCCGGTATGGAGAAGCAATATCGACTGGTTTATTGATAAATATGATAAATGGAGCCGCTACGAAGCTGAGGAGCAGGGAATCGTCATTGCTTACGCCTCGATGTATGGCGATACAGCAAATGCTGCAGATATACTTGCAGGCGAGCTTGTGGAGCAGGGAGCTAAGAACGTCAAGGTATATGATGTTTCAAAAACTCATGTATCGAAGCTCATCTCTGAAGTGTTTAAGTACAGCAATCTCGTGATCGCATGTCCTACATACAATAATGGCATTTATCCGGCAATGCATGAGTTTATCAATGATATGAAAGCGCTTGGCATACAGGGACGCAAGGTTGGAATCATAGAAAACGGAACATGGGCTCCGGCAGCGGGAAAGGCTATCCGCGCAGAGCTTGAGAGCATGAAGAATATAGAGATAGTTGAGCCTGTCGTAACAATCCGTTCAGCACTGCAGAGTGATTCGAGAACACAGCTTGAAGCGCTTGCAAAGGGTATGCTATAATCAGTCGAGTACAATATATTACGGAGGATTACTATGCCAAGCGAAATTAGAGATATCAACCTTGCCGAGTCTGGTCTTAGAAAGATCGAATGGGTAAGACGTAATTGTTCACTTCTTTCCATGCTTCATGATGAGTTTGAAAAGACAAAGCCTTTTGCCGGAAAGAAGATCGCCCTTTCGGTTCACCTTGAGGCTAAGACAGCTTATCTTTGCCTTACTCTTGCAGCAGGCGGAGCTGAGATGTATGTAACAGGTTCTAATCCGCTCTCTACACAGGACGATGTAGCAGCAGCTCTTGTTAAAGAAGGTCTTGAAGTACATGCGTGGTACGATGCTACTCCTGAGGAGTATGAGCGCCATATCAGAGCAGTGCTTGAGGTTGGACCAAACATCATCATCGATGATGGCGGAGACCTTGTTCATATGATGCACACAGAGCTTAAGCATCTTATACCGGGTGTTATTGGTGGATGTGAGGAGACAACTACAGGTATCATCAGACTTGAGGCAATGGCTCGCGAGGGCAAGCTTGAGTTCCCTATGGTACGTGTAAACAATGCTATGATGAAGCATTTCTTTGACAACAGATACGGCACAGGTCAGTCTGTATGGGATGGCATAAACCGTACTACAAACCTCGTTGTAGCAGGCAAGATCGTTGTAGTTGCCGGCTATGGCTGGTGTGGTAAGGGTGTTGCCATGAGAGCAAAGGGACTTGGCGCACGCGTTATCGTTACAGAGATCAATCCTGTTCGCGCTATCGAGGCAGTTATGGATGGATTTGATGTAATGCCTATGAACGAAGCTGCCAAGCTTGGTGATTTCTTCGTAACAGTTACCGGTTGTGATAAGGTTATCGATGAGGAAGATTTCGTAAACCTCAAGGATGGCGCTATCCTCTGCAACGCAGGTCACTTTGACTGTGAGATAGATATGGCAAGACTTCGTGAGATCGCAGTAGACAAGGCTGAGATGAGAAACAACATCATGGGCTACAAGCTTTCTAACGGAAACTGGATCTATGTTCTCGGCGAGGGAAGACTTGTAAACCTTGCATGCGGCGATGGACATCCTGCAGAGATCATGGATATGTCATTTGCTATCCAGGCACTTTCTGCAAAGTACCTCGTAGAGCACGCAGGCACAATGACAGAGAAGCTTATAGATGTTCCTGAAGAAGTTGATATCGAAGTAGCAAAGAAGAAGCTTGCTTTCCTTGGCAAGTCTATCGATACACTTACTCATGAGCAGGAGAAGTACTTAAATGAGTCAGGACTTTAATTTATCGATTTAAAATAGACAAAAAAACGGACGCAAAATTTTGCGTCCGTTTTTTCGTTTGTTTTTGAAGTTATTTATTTGAAATATCTCTCCAAAAGTCCCTTGAATGCTTTGCCGTGTCTTGCCTCGTCACGAGCCATCTCATGAACTGTATCATGGATTGCATCGAGATCGAGCTGCTTTGCTCTCTTTGCGAGATCAAATTTGCCGGCGGTAGCACCATTTTCAGCGTCAACTCTCATCTCAAGATTTTTCTTTGTTGAGTCTGTAAGAACTTCACCGAGGAGCTCTGCAAACTTAGCAGCATGCTCAGCCTCTTCCCATGCAGCCTTTGCGTAGTAGTCACCCACTTCAGGATAGCCCTCACGATAAGCCTGACGGCTCATTGCAAGATACATACCTACTTCTGAGCACTCGCCTTCGAAGTTAGATCTAAGATCTTTAATGATATCATCAGGAGCACCTTTTGCAACACCTACAACATGCTCTGCAGCCCAGACCATCTCGCCTTCTTCCTGCTTGGTGAATTTTTCCGGACCAACGTGACATACCGGACATTCTGTTGGTGGCTGATCGCCTTCATGAACGTACCCACATACCTGACATACCCATTTCATATGATATTCCTCCTAAAGAATAACTAGTCATCCTGCAGCTGTATAAATGCACCGAAAGCCGTACATTTACTGGCTTTGGAGGCTGCAAAGACGCCGATTAGAAACTAATTTTATTGTACCAAAATATCGATTTAAATCAATTAGATTGTTCTAAATTTATGAAAAGTTTATAGAAATTACACAGAAGCTTGAGAGACATTTGTATGCATACGGTGATATAATTGAAACGATGATTTTATGAGGAGGGTGCTTAAAGGATGACGTTTAAGACCAGACTTACGATCACGTTTCTGGCGGTCGTATTCATGCCATTGATACTGTTTGGCATTACAGTTTTGTGCATGAGCGAGTATCAGCGCCATGTAGTTTCCAAGAATTTCGGAATAGATAGTGATACTTATGAGATAGCTGTAAACAGTATACAGCTTTTTTCGAGTGTGACGGAGGATATCTATGAGGATATCCAGGAGTATATCGCAGCAGACGGCGGAGAATCCCTTGAAGATAAGACGAAGCTTGATGCTATAAATGATAAGCTTTCGAAGAAGTCTTCTTTTTTGGTAGTACGCAAGGGAAATGATATCTTTTACACGGGTAATGCTGAAAAGACACAGGAGATAAAAGACGTACTTCCGGCATACAGATCGACAAAGGGAAGCAATTATAAAGGCGAAACTTACATGAAAAAGCTAAAGCTTTTGATAAAACAAGCCGATTTTAGATTTAAGGATCATTCAAAGGGAAGTGTCTTTATTGTAACTATGACTAAGGATCTGATTCCGCAGACGAGATCTCTGGCTTTTCAGGTAATGCTTGCGTTTGTCGTGATCATGGTACTTACCGGACTTGCACTGGTTTCGTGGATGTACACAGGTCTCATATCTCCGCTTGAGCAGATCACAGAGGCTACAAAGAAGATACGTGAGGGCAATCTTGACTTTGAGATAGATATACCGGAGTCAAAGGATGAGGTTGCAGTGCTGTGCAAGAGCTTTGAGGAGATGCGAGGCAGGCTTAAGGAATCAGCGGACAAGCAGATTGAGAGTGAACATGAAAACCGTGCGCTGATAACAAACATTACACACGATTTGAAAACACCGGTCACTTCTATCAAGGGATATGCCGAAGGACTGCTCGATGGAGTTGCAGCGACACCTGAGAGGCAGGAGAAGTATCTCAAAACTATATATAATAAAGCAAGCGACATGGACAGGCTCATAAATGAGCTTACGTTTTATGCGGGAATTGACACTGACAGGATCCCCTATAATTTTGCCAAATTGAATATAGTTAATTACTTTACAGACTGTATAGAGGAGTTGCAGGTAGAGCTTGAGTCACGCTCAATGACGCTTAGTTTCAAAAATGAGCTGCCCGATGATACTTATGTAATAGCTGATCCGATGCAGTTTAAGAAGGTTATCAACAATATCGTCGGAAATGCAATAAAGTATACAGATAAAAGTGATGGAAATGTTGCAATTTTGCTGAAAGATTTGGAAAATGTTGTTATAATTGAAATAAGGGATAATGGTATGGGTATTGCTGAAAAAGACCTGCCGTATATATTCGACAGATTCTATAGAGCTGATGCGTCAAGAAATAGTACAAGGGGTGGTTCTGGCATCGGACTTTCCATCGTAAGGAAAATAGTAGAGGATCATGGCGGCAGAGTTTGGGCGACAAGTGAGGCTGGAGTAGGGACGACTATGAATATTGAGCTCAGAAAGTATGTAGAAGAGCAGTAACCCCAAATAAGATTACAAACTAAGACTAGTGATACTGGAGGAGAGGGAGAAAACATGAGTAAAATTCTAATTGTAGAAGATGAAGAATCCATAGCCGATCTTGAGAAAGATTATCTTGAGCTTTCCGGATTTGAGGTGGAGGTCAAAAATACCGGAAACGATGGATTGGAAAGAGCAATGTCTGATGAGTTTGAGCTCATCATACTTGATCTGATGCTTCCGGGCGTTGATGGCTTCGAGATCTGTAAGCAGGTCAGGGAGAAGCGTGATACACCTATAATCATGGTTTCAGCTAAAAAGGATGATATTGACAAGATAAGAGGTCTTGGGCTTGGCGCGGATGACTACATGACTAAGCCGTTTTCACCAAGTGAGCTTGTGGCAAGAGTTAAGGCGCATCTTTCAAGATATGAGCGTCTGACAGCGAGTGGCAGACCGGATAATGAAGTCATAGATATCCGTGGTCTTAAGATCGATAAGACTGCAAGACGTGTATGGATGAATGGAGAGGAGAAGGCTCTTACGACAAAAGAGTTTGATCTCCTTACTTTCCTTGCGTCAAATCCTAATCACGTATTCTCAAAGGAAGAGCTTTTCAGAAATATCTGGGATATGGAGTCTGTAGGAGATATTGCGACAGTCACTGTGCATATCAAGAAGATCCGTGAGAAGATAGAGATCGATTCTTCAAACCCTCAGTACATAGAGACTATTTGGGGTGTTGGCTACAGATTTAAGATTTGACAAGGGGAAAATGACTAAATGGCAGACGATAAGCGATTTGCAGTTCTGATAGATATCGAGAACGTATCGCAAAAATATATTGGCCTCATCATGGATGAGGCCTCAAATTATGGGGATCTGACGATCAAGCGTGCATATGGTGACTGGACGCAGCCAACAAGCGCATCGTGGAGATCGATACTTCTTGAAAATTCAATAATTCCCATGCAGCAGTTTAATAACACTTTTGGAAAGAATTCTTCTGATTCAGCACTTATTATCGATGCAATGAAGATACTTTACAACAATAATGTTGATGGATTTTGTCTTGTGTCATCGGACAGCGATTTTACAAGACTTGCAGCGACCATTAAGGAAGAGGGAAAAGTCGTGGTAGGCATGGGAGAGAGCAAGACTCCTAATGCATTGATCAAAGCATGTGACTCTTTTAAGCTTCTCGATGTACTATACAAAGAGGCGAATGGTGAGAAAGAGCCTGTAGTTGAGACAAAGACTACAGCTAAGCGCGCAGCAAAGGCATCTGCCAAAAAGACGACTGCGAAGTCAGCGGCAGAGCCAAAGACAAGGTCAAATCTTACCAAGCTTACGACCATAGAAAAGGCTATAAAGCAGATAATACAGGCATATGATGATGAGAATGGCATGAATATCAGTGCCCTTGGAAACAGCCTTCAGAGACGCTATCCGGACTTTGATACCAGAAACTATGGCGCACCAAAGCTCTCCAAGTTTTTGCAGCAGTTTAAGTGCTTTACACTTACAAAGATAGGAAATGCGACTTTTATAAATTTAAAATGATCTCAAGAGGACTATACAGGTGTGTATGGTCCTTTTTTCTGCGCTTTGTCATTAAATGTTAAAAAAATATAAAATATATGTCAAAATACTACATAAATTACGTATTTGTGTTACAATGTGAGAGTTGTACGACTTTTTGTACAATGCGTGTGGGATAAACAACTATAAAAGGAGTTTGAGTGATGAAAAGAAGAACGTCAAGATTATTGAGCCTTGCCATTTCAGCGGCTATGCTTGCATGTTCTATGAATGTAAGTGTGCTTGCGGATGAGCTGCAGGTGGTTGAGGCTCGGGAAGAACAGCCGACAGAAGTGGCTGGAACAAAGTCAGAGTTACTTGAAGATTCTGCAACGGAAGAATATACAGAGTCGGATGATGATGCACCATATGATGGTACAGAGGACTGGGTACCATCAGCAAATTCTTCTGCAAAAATGACAATGGGTACCATTTATGTTGGAGAAGAGAAAAATGAGACATGGGAAAAGGCACTTGAGCTGGGTGAATCAGACTATTGCTACGCTGAGCTTGGTTCTTACAATTACTATAAGAAGCGCGATGGAACACAAGATGAGGACTGGTTTTCTTTTAATTTTGAGGCAGGCAAGACCTATCGTATACATATCACCGATTTTATGGGGTATTTTCAGTTTACAACTGCATTACTTGATCTATATGATCCAAACCTGGTGTGTGACTATATTGGATATGATATGAAGAAGGCCGGAAATGACTATTACGATATAACTGCGCCTGTATCTGGTAAATATTATGTAAACTTCCATAATTATACTGATTTTAAGAAGAAGAAGGCACATTACTACGATATATGGATCGAAAATCTTTCTGATAAGGCAGATAAGTCAAAGCCGGTTGACAGGTTTTATATGTTCTTTGATGGAGAGGGAAGCGCTCAGTCATACAAGGATGAGACACTTTCAATATCCTGTAATAGTGAGATGCCAGACTATGAGGATGTAAAAGAAAGACCTTGGACACTTTATGGAGAATACGCTAAGAAGGTGATCCTCAGCGGAAATTTGATAAATATTGGAAATAATGCTTTCAATAGCTTTTCTAATCTTGAAGAAATAACATTACCTGCAAGCATAGAGACTATCGGTGATTCTGCGTTTGAGAAATGTGATTCGCTTAAAGATGTGTACTTCGCCGGTAGTGAGGATGACTGGAAGAAAGTGAAAATTTCTGAAAGTGGAAATGAAGCACTGAAAAATGCCAAAGTTCATTTTGCAGTAAAGAAGGAAGAGAGTGAAACACCAAGCAAAAACGAGACACCAAGCAAAAATGAGACACCGAGCGGAAATGATACCCCAAGCGGTAATGACACACCAAGCGGTAATGATGCTCCGAGCGGAAATGATGCTCCGTCCTCAAATGATCTCCAGAAGGCTGCGAGGGAGGCCGGTGCTGCGGGATATGCGGAGCTTGGAGATACTGCAAAGATCGATGGAGGAAAGGTCAGTGTTTCAGCAGGTCTTACAGAAGCTACGATTACAGTATTAAAGGGAAATAAATTTAAACTTGAAGGAGTAGAGGGTAGTTTTAAGATAGATGGTGCCGGCAAAAAATATCTTTCAGTAAACAAGAAAGGTGTTGTAAAGGCAAAGAAGTCAACAGCAGAAGGCGGAGTAGTTATTACATATAAGAAGAGTGCGGATGATGCGGCAGAAACAAAACTCAAGGTAAATATTTATGAGCCGTTTTTGGTAAATGTCTCTACAAACAGCGTAGAGATCAAGAAGCCATTGAAACTTGCGGCAAAGGCTAAAAAGGGAGACGCGATAGATATTGAAGTATTTGTGCCTCTGACAGCTAAGTTTGATGATGTTTCTCAGACTGGAATACATTCAGACATAGATTTCACAGGAACCTGGCATATATATGGCACATCTTCAAAAAAGAATGTAAAAGTACCATTTACAGTAAATGGAAAGAAGTATATAGTTAAAGTGAAGTTCAAGTAAGAGTTACAAGGGGCTGGTCATATCCGGCCCCTTCATTTTATAGGAAAGATTATTATTATGACCAGATTAGAGACAGTTTTTGAAGATGATGATGTGATAGTGGTAAAAAAGCCGGCAGGAGTGGCAACTGAGAGCAGGCGTATCGGTGAGATGGATATGATAAGCCTTGTGAAGAATCATCTTGCCATGAAGGGGCAGTCAAACCCTTATGTAGCGATGGTTCATCGACTGGACCAGCCGGTAGAGGGATTGCTTGTTTTCGCAAAAACAAAATCCGCCGCGGCGGCTCTTTCAAAGCAGATGGGAGAGGCTTTTGCGCATAAGGAGTATACGGCAGTAGTTTACTCTGACAGTGAGCCGTCATCAGAGCCGGTGACGCTTGTTGACTGGCTTTTAAAAGAGCCAAAGGGCAACAGCTCAAAGGTTGTCAGCGAAGGCATGAAAGGAGCAAAACGCGCAGAGCTTGAGTACAGATGTGAAGAAGCATTGGGCGATGGAAAGTATCGGCTGAGGATAAAGCTTATCACCGGCAGACACCATCAGATACGACTGCAGCTGTCACATGCGCACATGCCTATCGTCGGAGACAGGAAGTACGGAAAGAGCGGAGATACTGCAAGAAAGCTGGAATTATGCGCTTCTCATCTGGAATTTAAGCACCCGAAAAGTGGTGAGAAAATAGCACTGGATTTTGTATAAAAATATATACAATAATCACTCTGATATGGTATAGTAGTACAGATGAAACATATAAAGATTTGGTTTCAATTGTTACAAAAAGATATCGCAAAGGGGTTATAGGCTATGAAAAAAAGAAGTTGCAGATATGTGAGTTTGATCACAGCAGCGGCACTTATGACAATGATGCCTTTTTCTGTAAACGCAGAGGAAGTTGTCGTAATGCCGGATGAAGTGGTTACTGCAGAGGAAAGTGTTGCCACAGAGGAAAACTCTGTTTCAGCAGGCGGAATAGACGAGGAAACAAAGCTGGTGGATGATGATGGTCATCCGCGTGGCCTTGTACTTCCAAAAGATGACAACCGTGAGGTTGGAAGTGTCCTTGAAAAAATGGGCGATTCAAGTATAAGCATATTGGAAGATCTCCCGGCAAAGTATCCTGAAGATCTGGAAACACTTCCTGAGTTGAGAAAACAGGAGCATGGTACATGCTGGGCATATTCTGCTATCGCAACTGCCGAGATGGATCTTTTGACAGACGGACGTGTAGACAATACGGTTGATCTCTCTGAGATGCATACAGCATACTTCACAAAGTATTTTAATAAAGATACTGTCGATCCGCTCGGAACTACTTCCGGAGATATGTCATATGCAGATGAGACTGACTATCTTGAGTCCGGAGGAAACCAGGTAAAGGCATTTAATACTATGGCGACCTGGTCAGGCCTTGCAGAGCAGGATGATGTTGTTGATGAAAGAGATGCAACAGCAGATACAGAGCTTGCGCCGGAAGAACAGTATGGTATAAGTAAATATCACCTTCAGGGAATTTATGAGCTGTATAAGGGAGACAGAGAGCTTATAAAGCAGAATATCCTGGATCACGGAGCAGTCACTGGAATGTATTATTCAGGTGATTATGATAAATATGGGAAAAATTACTATTATACGGAAACTAAAAATGGTTACTACTGTCCATACAGCTATTGTAAACCAGATCATGCAATCACTATAGTAGGATGGGATGATGATTTTGATAAAGAATGGTTTTCACATAGCCCCTCAACGCCTTCTGAAAATGGTGCATGGCTCATAAGAAACAGCTGGACGAATGGAGGCTATGCTGAAGACTATAATGGTTTTTTCTGGATGTCATACTGTGATAAGAGCTTATACAAGTATCTTTATGCAGTTGATATTGAGAGTGCTGATAACTATGATCACAATTATCAGTATGATGGTGGAAACTATTATGGCGGATACTTCGCTTATGGCGGACAGGATGCAGCTGCCAATGTATTTACGGTATCTGCAAATAAAGATGGCAAGATAGAAGAGCTCAATGCTATAGGTTTTACTACTTTTAATTCTCAGAATGTAGATTACACAGCTGATATTTATGTAAACCTTACGGATGAAAATGATCCGACAAGCGGCATGCTGGCAGATTCCATATCCGGAAATATTTTATATACAGGATATTATACGGTATCTACAAATAAGCCTATAAAGCTTGTTCCCGGTACGAAGTTTTCGGTAGTCGTTTCTCTTAAAGCAAATGCTGAGACTATATCTAAACCGTATCTTGCAAATGAATATTCAAGCAGAGACACAAGCGAATATGGTACAGAGATCTTTACTGTGAGCATGCAGAAGGCGCAGAGCTTTGCGCACTATCTCGACTATAGAGGAGAAAGTGTATGGAAAGATATATCAGATGAAGAACGTATATCTACTAACATAGGAAACTATCGTATCAAGGCATTTACAAATGACACAGACGAAGACGCTGTAATGCCTGAGTCAGTTAAACTCAGCAAAAATGAACTTAAGCTCTATATTGATGATACTGCAAAGCTTGAAGCAACCGTTTCACCGGATGATGCTACTTATAACTATGTGGTATTTAAAAGTGACGATGACAGTGTTGCGACCGTTGATGATGACGGAAATATTACTGCAATGGGACGAGGCACAGCTGAGATACGTGTGACAGATGCGTTTGGCATCAATTCGGATGTCTGCAAGGTAACTGTCGAGGAAAAACCTGCTCCTGAGGATGATCCATCAGACGATAAGCCATCAGATGATAAGCCATCAAAAGATACACCATCATCAAACAACCCATCACAGAATTCTCCATCTGGCAATGGCAGTGCGTCATATAACAGGCTTCCATCATATGCTACTGCCAGCAGCGATTTTATAGTAGCTTACGACAAGATCAACGTTTCATTACTTCTGAAGGGCAATCTTGGAGCAAAAGCAAGATTTAAGTCATCTAATAAAAAGATCGCAAAAGTCAGCAAGGGTGGTATGGTTACAGGTAAGTCTACAGGAGATGTCGTGATCTCTCTTGAGGAAAAGGTCGGCAAGGCATGGACAGCGGTAAGCAGCTGCAAGATCCATGTAGAGAAGCCTGAGATGCCAAAGAAAAAGGATGTGACTATAGGAAGTGAGTTCTCAGCGGAGGATCTTCTGAGCGGTGCTACATATGCTCCTACCATGTGGGTTTCATCGAAGCCTTCAGTTGCAACGGTTACAGCTGATGGAAAGGTAAAGATACTTGGTAAAGGAAAGGCAAAGATCTATGCTATATATTCAACACAGCAGGGATCTACCGGAAAGAAGTATAAGACAACACTTAGGGCAAGGTAAATATAGTGTGATATTAAAGCAGGCGCATGGCAAAGTAATGCTTTGTTATGCGCCATTTCCTTGACAAAGCCCCGTGGCAACAGTAAAATGAAAGCTGATTATGCGTATTTATAGAAAGGTATAAAAGAAAATGGCAGACAAGAAAAAATTAGTTGAAGCCATCACCTCTATGGAGGATGATTTCGCGCAGTGGTACACCGATGTTGTTAAGAAAGCAGAGCTTATCGACTATACAAGCGTTAAGGGATGCATGGTTTATAAGCCCGCAGGTTATGCGATCTGGGAAAACATCCAGCGTGAGCTCGATGCCAGATTTAAGGCTACAGGCGTAGAGAACGTATATATGCCTGTACTTATTCCAGAGAGTCTTCTCCAGGTTGAGAAGGATCACGTAGAGGGCTTTGCACCGGAAGTGGCATGGGTTACCATGGGCGGTGGTGAGCAGCTTGAGGAGCGTATGTGCATACGTCCTACTTCTGAGACACTTTTCTGCGATTTTTACAAGAATGAGATCCATTCATATAGAGACCTTCCAAAGGTTTACAATCAGTGGTGTTCTGTTCTTCGTTGGGAGAAGACAACAAGACCTTTCCTTAGATCAAGAGAGTTCCTCTGGCAGGAAGGTCACACAATGCATGAGACACTTGAGGATGCTGAGGCCCGTACAGTGCTTATGCTCAACACTTATGCTGATTTCTGCAAGGATTTCCTTGCTATCCCTACAATCAAGGGACGTAAGACTGACAAGGAGAAGTTTGCCGGTGCGGTAGCTACTTATACTATCGAGGCTATGATGCACGATGGTAAAGCACTTCAGTCTGGTACAAGCCACAACTTTGGCGATGGATTTGCAAAGGCTTTCGGCATCCAGTACACAGGACGTGACAATGAGCTTCATACACCATGTCAGACATCATGGGGACTTTCTACACGTCTTATCGGTGCAATGATCATGGTACACGGCGACAATTCAGGTCTCGTGCTTCCACCAAGGGTTGCTCCTACACAGGTAGTTATCATCCCTATCCAGCAGAAGAAGGAAGGTGTGCTTGATGCAGCTAAGGCTCTTGCAGAGCAGCTTTCTAATTTCCGTGTAAAGGTTGACGATACAGACAGAAGCCCGGGATTCAAGTTCTCTGAGCAGGAGATGAGAGGATTCCCTATCCGTGTCGAGATCGGACCTAAGGATATCGAGGCAGGCAACTGCGTAGTAGTACGTCGTGATACAAGTGAAAAGTACACTGTAGCACAGAGCGAGCTTAAGGACTTTGTTGCAAAGCTTCTTGATACTATCCACAATGATATGTATGAGAGAGCAAAGAAGCACCTTGAGGAGAATATCTTTGAGGCAAAGACTTATGACGAGTTTAAGGATTGCGTAGCAAATAAGCCTGGTTTTGTAAAGGCTATGTGGTGCGGAGATGTAGAGTGTGAGAACAAGATCAAAGAGGATACAACAGCAACAAGCCGTTGCATGCCTTTCGATGATCAGACACCTATCTCTGAGACATGCGTATGTTGTGGTAAGCCTGCAAAGCATCTTGTATATTGGGGCAAAGCATATTGATTCTTTTGCGACTGATTATGTGGGTATTTTGTAACTTGTCTAATTGGAGAGTATTATTTATAGGAGATTATGATGAAAATATTAGTAATAAACTGTGGCAGCTCATCGCTTAAGTATCAGCTTATCAATTCAGACAGCGGCGAGGTCCTGGCAAAGGGACTTTGCGAGCGTATCGGCATCGATGGAGGAAACCTCGAGTACAAGAAGGGTGATGCTGAAAAGACATCTACAAAGGTAGACATGGCTGACCACAGTGTGGCAGTTGACCTTGTTATCAAGAAGCTTACAGACAGTGAGGATGGTGTTATTGCTTCTCTCTCTGAGATAGATGCAGTAGGACACAGGATCGTTCACGGTGGCGAGAAGTTTACTGAGGCTGTAAAGATCGATGATGAAGTTATCAAGGGTATAGTTGAGTGCAACGACCTTGCACCTCTTCACAATCCTGCAAACGTTATCGGTATCAAGGCATGCCAGAAGATGATGCCTGGCGTTCCACAGGTTGGCGTATTTGATACAGCTTTCCATCAGACAATGGAGCCAAAGGCATACCTTTATGCAGTTCCTTACGAATACTATAAGAAGTACAAGGTAAGACGTTACGGCTTCCATGGCACAAGCCACGCTTATGTATCAGCTCGTGCAGCTGAGATTCTTGGCAAGGATATAAAGGACTTAAAGATCATCGTTTGTCACCTTGGCAACGGCGCATCTATCAGCGCAGTTGAGTATGGTAAGTGCGTAGATACTTCAATGGGACTTACTCCTCTTGAAGGACTTATCATGGGAACACGTTCCGGTGATCTTGATCCTGCAGTTATCACATACATCATGGAGAAAGAGAACCTTTCAGCTGCAGAGGTTATCAATATCCTCAATAAGAAGTCAGGTGTATATGGCCTTTCTGATAATCTTTCATCTGATTTCAGAGATCTTGCTGAGGCTGCAGCAAACGGCAATAAGCAGGCTGAGGTTACACTTGATGCATATGCATTGAGAGTTGCAAAGTACATTGGTGCTTACACTGCTGAGATGCGTGGAGTAGATGCTATCTGCTTTACAGCCGGTGCAGGTGAGAACAATTCTACAGTACGTGAAAAGGTTTGCTCATATCTTTCTTACCTTGGCACATCATTTGACAGCGAGAAGAATAAGCTTCATGGTGAGGAGTTCTTCCTTTCAAAGCCGGAGGATAAGGTACAGGTTATGGTTATCCCTACCGACGAGGAGCTTTCTATCGCAAGACAGACAGTGGAAGTATTAAATAAGTAATAGTGGATTTAAATATGATAAAAATAGAACTACCTGAAAAAGTTAAGTTCATAATAGACACTATAGAGAACGCAGGCTTCGAGGCATTTGCCGTCGGAGGCTGCGTTCGTGACTCTATACTAAAAAGAGACCCTGCAGACTGGGACATCACGACTTCTGCGCGTCCAGAGCAGATCAAGGCGCTTTTCAGGCGAACTATAGACACAGGCATAGAGCATGGCACTGTGACTGTAATGCTTAAAAATGAAGGTTTTGAGGTTACCACGTACAGGATAGACGGCGAATATGAGGATTCACGTCATCCAAAAGAGGTGACATTCACTCCTGTTTTGCGTGAGGATCTTGCTAGACGTGATTTTACTATCAATGCACTTGCCTACAATGACAGAGTTGGAATTGTGGATGAGTTTGACGGACTTGGAGACCTTGAAAAAGGTATAGTACGCGCGGTAGGAGTAGCTGAGGAGCGTTTTGGAGAGGATGCACTCAGGATACTCAGAGCATTTCGCTTTGCAGCGCAGCTTGATTTTGAAGTAGAGGAAAAAACTGCTGCGGCAGCTGCTTCTCTCGCTCAGACTCTTGAGAAAATATCGGCTGAGCGTATCAATACAGAGCTTACTAAGCTGCTTATCTCAGACCATCCGGACGATATTCTTAAGCTCTACGAAGCGGGTATCACAAAGGTTATCCTGCCGGAGTTTGATGAGTGTATGGCAACTGAGCAGAATACACCTCATCACTGCTATAGTGTGGGAGTACATACGTCAAAGGCTCTGGCAAATTTTAGATCTGATATGGCATCTTCAAAAAATGAGCTAAGAGTGATGCGTTTTGCACTTTTACTTCATGATTTTGGCAAGCCAAGCGCCAAAACTACCGATGAAAACGGCAGAGATCATTTTAAAGGACATGCATTGTACAGTGAAAAGCTTGCTGTAAAGATACTCAGAAGACTAAAGAGTGACAATAATACTATTGATACGGTCAAAAGGCTTGTCAAATACCACGATTACAGGCCGGAATGTACCGAAAAATCCATAAGGCGCGCAATAAATAAAGTCGGAGTAGATATCTTTCCAATGCTGATCCCTATGCAGCATGCAGACATATCCGCACAGAGCGATTACAAAAGAGATGAAAAGCTCGAAAGATTAGATTGTATGGCGAATATTTATCGTGGTATTATAGAGAGGAAAGAGTGCGTCACATTGAAGGATCTTGCTGTCAATGGCAATGATCTTATAAAGGCTGGGATGAAGCCCGGACGTGAAATAGGGGAGACTTTATCCTGGATGCTTGACAGAGTTTTGGAGGAACCGTCATGCAATACAAAGGAAATACTTATGGGAATGTTACAAGAAAAAATATAAGTTTAGTTATCTTTATGGCTATACTTCTTATCCTGGGATTATGCGGCTGCAGCAAAGGCACAGCGAAAACGGACAATACTGTGCCAAAGGCACCTGCCGCTGAGACGGAAGAGGCGACAGAGACGACGGTGTCCGATAATGATTTAAAGGCTGCCGGAAGTGCTGTGGTGCTGCACGTCGATGAACCGTCGCAAACTATAGTTTTTGCGGCAGTAGACACAGGTGAAGAGTATAGCCTTTCTTATAATGGACTGACGGATTTTACAGATCAGTATGGCGAAGTGAAGATTCCGCGCCAGTTTACTATCGGTACGGTCGTCGATATCGTAGTTTCAGTTCATTCTGGTATTATCCAATCTGTGCAGATGAAGCCGGATACATTTACTTTGGAAAATATTTCCGGCTATGAGATAAATCAATATCGCGGTGTTTTCAGCTATGGCGGAGAAAATTACAGGATCTCTGATGCTACAGTCATAGTTTCAGATGGCAAGAGAGGCAAGTTCAGACATATCAAGGATGGAGATGAGCTTACTGTTGTAGGATACGGCAAGGACGTCTATGTGATCATACGTGGCAGCGGCTGTGGATACGTGCGCCTTATGGGACAGGAGTCATTCAAGGGCGGCTGGATAGAGATAGGTGAGCTCATTACTTCTATTACAGATGACATGCTTCTTGAAGTGCCGGAGGGCGACTATGAGATGCTCATATCCTACAATCGCTTTGGCGGCAGTAAAAAGGTAAGCGTAAAGCGTGGACGTGAGACGATCGTTGATGTAAGTGACTTAAAGGGTGAATTGCTTAAAAACGGTAAGATAGTATTTACATTTGATCCGGTTGATGCTTATCCAAATGTCATGATAGATGGAGTAGAAGTCGACGCCAAGAGACCTGTTGAAGTTGAGTATGGTGTGCATACGCTTGATGTAGAAGCAGCCGGCTACTCAAATATCCATAAGCTTGTGAGTGTAGGCTCTCCTATGGCATATATAAGTATAGAGCTTGAAAAGTCTGAAGTTTCTAAAAATTCTACGGCTCGTACAGTAAAAAAATCTGATGAAGACCTGCCGGAGTCATTTACTGCAAAGGACGATAAGCCAGCAGAAAAGGAAGAAAAAGAAAAGACAAAGGAAGAAGTGAAAAAGCCGGACGAAGATAAGCCGTCTGAAGAAACAGAGACTGCGACAGTCAGGGCAAAGCTGTATATTGACGGCCCTGATGAAGCAGAAGTATATTTTGATGGCTCATATAAAGGTATAGTGCCATGTGCATTTATAAAGGTGGCAGGCACGCATGTGATCACACTCAGGCAGGACGGTCACAAGACAAAGCACTATACGATCACCCTGTCAGCTGACGAAGACGAGACCTATTCGTTTGCGGAGCTGGAGGAGCTTGATGATGGTGAGGAAGAAGAGGAATAGGACAGTACTTTTGACAAAATCAGATAAAATAAGGTTAGCTTCATGAAAGAGTATGATAGTAGCCCTTGTATTGTGGAGAAGATAGAGTTTTGAGGAAAAGACTTAATAAGAAAGTAGAAAATTTTGATGAAAAATACAATGAAAGCTAATAATAAAATACCGGAAATTTTGTTCATTATAATGCCGGCATTCCTTACATTGATAGTAATGTTGGTGTTATTCGTTGCTAAGGAATATGCACCTTTCGGAAATAATTCTTTGGCCTGGATGGATGGAAGTATTCAGTATCTTGATATATATTCATATTTTAAGGATCTTGTTGCGGGCAAGAATAGTCTGTCATACTCGTTTACAAAGACTTTAGGTGGATGTATGATAGCCATATTTACTTATTATCTTACATCACCGTTTTCAATACTTGCATTATTTTTTTCTAAGGAAAATCTACATACATTTTTCGATATTACATTAATGCTGAAGTTTATGTTGGCAGCAACAACCTGTAATATTTTTCTCATGAAACGTTTTGAAGAAAAATTGGATAAAAATCATAAGAAGATAACTATAGCATTGCTATCATTTGGGTATGGATTGTGCCAGTTTAACGTTGCTCAATGCTGCAATATCATGTGGATAGACGGAGCTTATATGTTGCCATTGATATTGCTGTCGGTATATAGAGTTCTAAGAAAAAATGAATTTTGGAAATTATCGCTTACGGTAGGCTTTGCCATTATATTTAATTGGTATACCGGAGCTATAAATTGTCTGTTTAGTGCGTTCTGGCTTCTTGTTGAATTAATGTTTCTGGCAGCGGATCAGCCAAAAGGAACTAAGGTCAAAGCTGTAATAAATGGAATCATGAAATATTCTATAGCAATGCTTTTGGGAGCATTGCTAGGTGGAGCCGTATTGGCGCCAACTTTTTGGGCTCTTAGTAGTAGTGGCAGAGGTGGACTTGATCTGTGGCAGTTCAGAGACAGATTCATATTGAGTCCGTTTTACAGTATAGCTAAGAATTATTACTTTGGAGCAGAAGGAAGTCATTACGGAGGTCCGGCACTATATGTTGGAGGGTTAGCAGCGATAGGCTGTTTATCTGCCTTTGTTACAGACAATATAGAAGTAAAGAAAAAACTGATACTTGCATTTGCATTTATAGGGTGTGGTTTATTGTTTGTTATTAATCCTGCATTTGTTGTGTTTTCTCTACTTAAGTATGTTAGTAGTGGGTGGTTTAGATATGGATATGTTGGCTGCCTGACAATTGTATTTGTGGCTGCAGCATTTTTTGCTTGTATCGAAAATGAAAAATACTTAAAGACTTTGATCATAGGGAGTGTTTTGTGTACGCTGATATTGCTTTTTCCACACGAATTAAACTTTGAATCAGCAGAAATGAAACAGCTTTTACTCACTATTCTTGCAATCCTTATAATAGCGATACTTGTGATGTTTTTACTCTATAGTATAAAGACAGAAAAAGCGATGGCTCATATAATTGCTGTAGTGTTGCTGGTCGCAATTTGTGCCGTAGATATGGGCTATGGTTTTGTGATTTTTATGGACAGGCAGCATGCGGGAGATGTAGACTATTATGCAAACTATGTTGAAAACGAAGTGAAGCAGATAGAAGCTATAAAAAACAGTGATAATGGTACATATCGTATTGCTCAAAATAAGGCCAGGGGTCAGAGTGTAGGGGGACTTACAGCCTGCTATAATGATGCACTTGCTTATAATTATTGGTCTATAAGTGGTTATACATCTTCTCCGGATGATACAGAACGACTATTCTTAGATAGAGTGGGCTATAGAATGAATGGAGACAATATGTGTATAACCAATACATCTATATTGCCAGCTGATGCCCTTATGGGAGCTAAATATATTATTTCTGCAGTGCCAATAAAGGGTTTGACACAAAGTAATATAGCAACATTTGATAATAAAGTCGTTTATGAAAATGCATTCGCGCTTCCGTTTGGGTTTGTCTATACTGGCGATGATCGTGAATTGGATGCAAGCAATCCGTTTATTTTCAACAATAGTATCTATAGTAAGCTATTGGCGGAGAACCTTGAATTATATAAACCTGTTTCTTATGAGATCATACAAGGCGGAGATGTAGGATCGGGAACTACGCTGAAATTTAAGCTAAATATAGAAAATAAGGATGATGCAATTTACGGTAATCTTCCATGGTACGGTGAAATTGATGCTGACATTTACGCTGATGGGAACCTTGTAACACCGTATTCTAAGTGGTTATCTCCATCGGTATTTTATATTCCTTGTGAGTCTGACAGCGTTGAGATAGAAGTTGCAGCTAAAAACTCATATGATCTGGATTATAATAATATTCAGTTTTATTCACTTGATCTGAAAAAATTGAGAGAAGCAGTTCAAAGGCTTTCAGCTAAAGTGCCCGAAAAGCTGACAGTGGAAAATGGCAAGGTTAGTACATTTGTTAAAGCTGAGGAAAATGAAAAACTGTTTTTATCAATACCGGCTGATAGAGGATGGAAGATAACGCAGAATGGAGCCAGCATACAGCCAGACAAGATTGCAGATTGCTTTTATACAATTGATCTTGTTGCAGGAGACAACGCTATAGAAATGAATTATGAACCTGGGAATGTGACAGTGGGAATTGCCATGTTTATATGCGGAGTAATCGGGACATTAATAATTTCAGTTATTGCAAAGAGAAAGGGCGTGTGAAAAAAGAGAAATCATTTTTTACACGTCCTCTTTTTGTACATAGATTTCGGATTTTCCTGTAAAAATGCGTATAACTCCCCTTACCCCATAAATCCGATCGATATCAAACTTATGCAGCAGCTGAACTTCTCATCTGTTTATTGTGGTATTTATAGAGATTATGTCCGATAGAAACAAG
>JQKK01000027.1 GCA_000746015.1 Lachnospiraceae bacterium MA2020
CTCTGTCGCGGCGACAAGTGATATAATATCACCCCACAATACTTCTGTCAACACCTTTTTTAAACTTTTTTGCATTTTTTGTATTTTGTATTTTGTGAACACCTTGAAACCCGCATGAATACTGTGTGCAACTGCTTTTCAATATTTGCATTATTTTTCATTTATAATGCTATGTTAATCCAGAAAATATTCTTTTTTCATAAAATATAGAGCAACTACATAATTCTAACCAATATTTTTTTTACTTAGCTTGGAGCAAAACAAAAAGAGCACTCAGCCAGATTGTTCTTTTCAACACGCGGAAGGCGGGGTGAGGAGGAAGCAGAAAAAGGTCCAGTGGACCTTTTTCCCTCCGAACCGACCGACGAAGTCACTTGTGACGAGGAGACCTTGAACCGTTTGCCGCAGGCAAACCGGGTTCAAGTGCCCCTTCCAAACAAAAAAGGACTAAATCAAAGATTTAGTCCTTTTTTACTGCGGAAGGCGGGACTTGAACCCGCACGCAAGTAGTATGCACAAGATCCTTAGTCTTGCTCGTCTGCCAATTCCGACACTTCCGCGTACAACCTATTCGATTGTTAAAAAACATTCGCGCCCCGCTTGCGAAGCACGAATGTTATATTACCACTGCACGAAACACATGTCAACTACTTTTTTCAATTTTCTTCAAAATTATTTATTTCTTTCCTCAATCCTATCTACAAGCGGTTCAGCCTGCTCAAGAATATTCTGCATATTCTCAAATATGAAGCCTTTTCTTGTAACATTCAGGCTCATATCATCTATTGCGTCACCAACTTTTCTATAATACTCCTCAGAAGATTGGATGCTGTCCGTTATGGAATTAACATTATTAGCACACTCATCAAAGACTGCAACCATAGTCTTATTTCCATCTTCAATCTCGCCCGCAACATCTTTGATACTGTTTACAACTTCTTCAGTTTCGTCAACATGATGTATAGATTCCTGCATAGCTGCCCGTGTATCATCTATAGACTTCATAAGTTTACTATTGTTTGAATTGAGTACACCCATGCTGTCGCCTATAGAACTAACCAGTTCCTTAATATCAGATGAAAGCTTATTAACCTGATCTGCAACTACTGCAAATCCTCTTCCACTCTCACCCGCTCTGGCTGCTTCTATAGAAGCATTTAATGCAAGAAGATTTGTCTGATTTGCGATACCGTTAATCTGTATTACCTTGTCCTGAATCTCATCAAAACTCTTCTGAAATTCTGTAAATACTTCCTGTACAGCTGATATTGTAGTTTCTACAGAATCTGAACTCTCTCTGACTTTACCCATATTTGTATGAGTTTCATCTGCAGTGAGTATCATTTTTTCGATAATTTCATCGAAAGATGCTGTAATGTCCCTAACCCTTGTAAACTGGTTTTTGAAATTATCGACAGACTCCGTAATATCCTGGCTTTTCTCCATAACTGCATCGAAAGAGTTCCTTATTGCCTTAAGTTCATCAGAAGTCGCAACTTCTTCTTCCTGAAGTCTCTCTTTCTGTTCAGCGATATAAGATCCAAAAACCTTTATCGACTGCATATCTGAATGAAAATTATGTCCGACGCCCACATTCTCTTTGGCCTTTTTAGCTTCGTTTTCCTGATTTTCTACCGCTTTCTTAAATCCAAACATTACTCTCCTCCTTAATCAAATACCGCACAGACCATCGTCTGGTTAACGTGCTGGTTATTGTATTGCTCACCACCGCAAACTGTACCTACGTGATTTCCCAGCGTTGCCATGTTATCAAGGAGTGTATTGAAATAATTTTCTTTAGTAAACAATAGATAGCGATATATGCAGTTACATGATATTACAAGATCTATATGAGGAAAATCTCCATTTATCGTATCTCGCGTCATCTGATTTATCTTGTCATAATCAAGTAATTCGAGAATATAGATAGTATCATTTTCATTAATTCTCTTATAATTAAGTAAAGCTCCATTAGACTTAAGCGTATGCATTGAAGAAATGAAAATATTATCCTCGACAGCTCTTCCAAGCGGATTTTTCAATACATTGTCGATTATCTTATCCTTAGATAATCCAAGTTCTTTACTATATACGTCAGCTGCAGGCTTATGATCAAGCTCAATAAGCTCTTTATCCTTCAGATTTACCTTGGTAGCGATATGAGCTTCTCCATTACCCTTTCCATATATATTTTCTTTATATACGCGTGCCTTACCCTTAAGATTTTTTACGAGTACATATGCACATGCATTTTCATAAGCTTCGCCATTATATGTAACCCTGCCTTTTGCATTTGCAGGACATCCAAAAACTGTTCCTCCAACTAAAGATATGCTTGTCTTCCCTAATGCAATATCCATAGTTGTTATAAGTTTTTCTTCGTCATTAGTGCAATATTCTATGCAGACAGTATCATCACGTCCCGCACCTATATCTCTGATACTCTTCTGAAGTACTGCGATATCGGCTATAGGACAAGTGCTAAGATGCTTTATCACTCCAGCAGCAACTTTTGCTTCAGACTCAAAAGCAGTTACTACAAGCAGAGAGTCCGAGGTTTCTCTATTGGCATACGCAGTTCCACTGGTACCAATAACCTCTGCATCAGGGAATTTATCATATATAAGTCTTGATGCCTCTGGTAATGACTGATAGTCCGACATAATAATAATACCAACAGGATTTTTAATCTTAGCTGTAGCCTCTTCGACTGCGGCCTTTACATCCCCCTTTTTGCTATAACCAACGGTACTCTTCATAGTAACCATCCTCCTAAATACTAACCGAAAGAAAACACATAACCCTCTTCGCGCTATCAATAAATAGCCTATTTTGATTTTACCATAAATTAATCCTGTATGCTGTGCAAATGAACAAACAATCACCCGTAAACCCGCATTTTTTCTGTATAAAATAACAAACAAAAAGCCCCGGATTCATAAGAATCCAGGGCCTTCCTACACATCTTAAATGTGCATATTATAATTAGTTCTTTGTAACATACATGAAGTACTTAAATCCGAAAACATTTGTGTAATCGCCTGATACATTTGACTTGAGCAAGTAATACTCTCCCTGATAATTGATTGGGATAACAGCTCCTGTATCCATAAGCATATCTTCTGCTTCGTGCATTTTTGCTTCACGAACAGTCATATCTTTTTCAGACTTGATTTCTTCTATAAGAGTGCGATATGCAGACCACTCTGGTGCATACTCCTTAGGATTAACACCAAGCTGAGGATCATCATTACCTGAATCTCCCTCTGCCGGAGCAAAAATCTCAAGCATATTTATAGGATCATCATAATCTGCAACCCATCCTTCACGAGCTACGTCAAAGTTTCCATTCTTTCTGTCATTAAGGAATGTCTGCCAATCCTCTGTCTGAACATCCATTGTGATACCGATCTGTGCTACATCCTGCTGGATCTGCTGTGCAATAGCAACATGCTTTGTACTATCGTTTATGAGATAGTTAAGGTGTATAGGATTGCTTGCATCAAGCATGTTATTATCATCAAACTTGTAGCCTGCCTCTTTAAGAAGCTCTACAGCCTTCTCGATATTTACACCGATAGGATAGTAACCAACGGCATCCTTGTCAGGATATGTATAGGCATCGTCATTTGTCCTGAACTCTCCACCGTTACCGTCGCTCATCTTAACAGGGATAAAAGTATTTGCCGGAATCTCACCTATCTGTCCTATGTTATCAACAATTGTCTGTCTGTCGATAAGATAACCAATAGCCTTACGCATAGCACATGCCTGCTCAGGTGTCTTACCCTCAAAAAGTGAGCTGTTTACATTAAATGCAATGTAATAAAGTCCAAGCTGGTCAACAATGTGGAACTCATCTGTTTCCTTAAGTCTTGAAAGCTCATCTGTAGGAGCATCATCGATAAGATCAAGGTTTCCTGCATCATAAGCTGCAAGCATTGCAGTATGATCAGATGAAAGCATGTAGTGAAGCTCATCAAGTTTTACATTATCAGCGTCATAGAAGTATGGATTCTTTACGTATACCATAGACTCATTGTGCTTCCACTCCTGAAGTGTGAACGCGCCGTTTGATACAAATCCAGCCTCAGAAGCCCATGAACCAGGGTTTGTTTGCCAATCAGATGCTGACTCTACAGCTTCCTGTTTTACAGGCATAAAAATAGGAAATGCTACAAGGCTCATAAAATATGAGCAAGGAGAATGAAGAACAGCTGTAAGAGTCTTGCCGTCATCACTTGCCTTTACATTTATGTTGCCATCAGCATCTTTTGCAAATACATCAAGGAGATAAGCATAGTCTGCTGCAGTATTTGGATCTGCTGCTCTCTTCCATGAATATTCGAAATCCTTTGCTGTAAGATCTGAACCATCACTCCACTTAAGACCATCCTTAAGAGTAAATGTGTAAGTAAGTTTATCTTCACTTTCTTCACATGATTCAGCAAGTGCAGGAACTACTTCTCCCTCTTTATTGTAAGTATAAAGACCTACAAATGAGTTTGCAGCCAGTGTTCCTCCATCCATAGATGAGTTAAGTGCTGGATCAAGATGATCCGGCTCAGATGCAAGACACGCACTAAACACATTGTCAGCGCTTGCAGCTGACTCCTGTGATGCACCACTGGTTGCAGTTTCGTTTGACTTGCCTCCGCAGCCGGCAAGCAGGCTCATCGACATAGCGCCAGCAAGAAACAAAGCCATAAGTTTCTTCATTTTCATTGTGTAACTCCTTTCCATAAAACCGCCCATCCTCAAGGGCTTCCTCTCTATCTCTACCGCATTTTCGGTCAAGACCTTTTTTATTTGTTCCAACATGCGACCATGTGACCATTTCCTCTGTCTGTAAGTGATGGGCACTCTATAGCACATTTTTCTGTCGCATATTTACACCTTGTCCTGAATGGACATCCGGTCGGCATACGCAACGGGCTTGGAACATCTCCCTCTAATATGATTCTCTTACTCTGGCGTGCCTTATTAGGATCCGGTATCGGCACTGCAGAGAGAAGTGATAAAGTATACGGATGTATTGGTGAATTGTTAAGCTCATCTGCATCTGCTATCTCAACAATCCTTCCAAGATACATAACTGCGATCCTATCTGAAATATGATGTACAACAAGAAGATCGTGTGCTATAAAAAGGTATGCAACTCCAAGTTTTTCCTGAAGTTCTTCGAACATATTGATAACCTGTGCCTGAATTGATACGTCAAGTGCAGATACCGGCTCATCACATACTATGAATTTAGGATTAACTGCAAGTGCTCTCGCAATTCCTATTCTCTGACGCTGTCCACCTGAGAATTCATGCGCATATCTGGTTGCATGCTCAGCATTAAGTCCTACCAACTCCATTATGCTGAGAATCTTGTCGCGTCGCTCATTTTTATTTGCATAAAGCTTGTGTACGTCAAGAGGCTCTCCAATGATATCCTCAACAGTCATACGAGGATCAAGTGATGAATAAGGATCCTGGAACACCATCTGCATTTCTTTTCTAAGTGGTGTGATATTCTGCTCTGTTACGAGCTCACCATTAAATCTTACTTCACCGCTTGTTGGCTTATAAAGTCTCAAAAGGGTTCTTCCGACTGTTGTCTTACCACATCCGGACTCTCCTACCAGTCCGAGTGTTTCACCAGGCTTAATATTGAAACTTACGCCATCCACAGCTTTCAAATCTATATGTCCAAAGAAGCCTGTCGGGATCTTAAAGTGCTGTTTTAAGTCCTTAACTTCTACAAGATATTTACTATCGCTCATTCTGCCTTCAATCTCCCTTCTTCACGGAGCTGATTCATAACATTGATCCAGCATGATGCATAATGTCCATCCGGCATCTGCATCTCCGGTGGCACCTCATCTACACAAATTTTTAATGCTTCTTCGCATCGTGCACAAAATGCACAACCCTTTGGCATATTGAGGAGGTTTATAGGATTACCTGCGATCGGCACAAGTTTCTGTCCGATATTATCTACATTTGGAATGGAACGTAAAAGTCCCTTTGTGTACTCATGTGAAGGTCTGTAGAAAATATCATCAGCTGTACCTCTTTCACAAACTCTTCCACCGTACATAACAATGATCTCATCGCACATTGATGCTATTACACCAAGATCGTGTGTTACGATGATTATTGCCATACCGAGTTTATGCTGAAGATCCTGCATAAGCTCAAGTATCTGTGCCTGTATGGTAACGTCAAGTGCAGTTGTCGGCTCATCCGCAATAAGTATATCCGGCTCTGTTGCAAGTGCCATTGCTATCATTACTCTCTGTCTCATACCGCCTGAAAGCTCGTATGGATACTGCTTAATTCTTTTAGCCGGCTCATTTACTCCAACCATTTCCAAAAGTTCGATTGAACGGGCAAGGGCCTCTTTTTTATTTTTGTCTGTATGAAGCAAAATTGCTTCCATAAGCTGGTATCCTATTGTAAATACAGGATTTAAGCTTGTCATAGGATCCTGAAAGATTATTGAACAGCATTTTCCTCTAAACTGCTGCATCTGCTTTTTGCTGTAATTAAGAATATTTTCGCCTTTGTAGAGAATCTCACCCTCCACAACGCGTCCTGTATCTGCCAGGATCTGCATGATCGAATATGCAGTTACGCTCTTACCCGAACCTGACTCTCCTACAACTCCCAAAACTTTTCCTCTTGAAAGATTGAAGGATACTCCGTTTACAGCCTTTACTTCACCTTTATCAGTAAAAAACGAGGTGTGAAGATTTTTAACCTCAAGTATATTCTGATTTTCCATCGATTCCTCCTACTATAAACACTTATCACTTGCGAAGTTTAGGATCAAACGCATCTCTAAGTCCGTCACCCAGCAGGTTAAATGCCAATACAACAAGGCAGATCATAACTGCAGGAAATACAAGTTTCAAAGAGTTTGACTGAAGTCCCTGTCTTGCCGTATTTGCCAGACTTCCAAGTGATGGCATAGGAAGTGCAACACCAAGTCCAAGGAAAGACAAAAAGCTCTCAGTGAAGATTGCAGAAGGAATCTGCAATGCTGTTGCGATGATGATTACGCTTATGCAGTTTGGTAAAATATGTGTCTTAATAATATGTCCAGGCTTAGCACCGATCGAACGTGCTGCAAGTACATATTCATTTTCTTTGATGGACAAAATCTCAGCTCTTACAAGTCTCGCCATGCCTACCCAATAGAGAAGTCCAAACACAAGGAAAAGCGATACCATATTTGTGCCCATCGAGCTAAGAAAAGGAATTTTACTAAAATCCATCGTCTCTCTAAATACAACCGAAAGAAGGATTATTACCAACAGATCCGGAAGAGAATATATAATATCAACAATTCTCATCATTATAAGGTCTACTCTTCCGCCTGCATATCCAGATATTGCTCCGTAAAGAACACCTATTACAAGTACTACGATACTTGCAAATAATCCTACAAAAAGTGAAACTCTTGTGCCATAAATAACTCGAATAAAATAATCACGGCAGAGCTCATCAGTACCCATAATATGTGGGAAAACCTTGCCGCCCTGAGCAATATAAGCCTGCTCCATCTGTGAATAAGCAAATGGTGCAAGATTCTTTGCTCCGGTATCACGAACACCATTAACAGAGAGAATCTGCTCATAGCTGTACGGAACAAAAAGCGGAACAATTGTAATAAGCACAAGGATAAGTGCCAAAACAACGATACTTCCTACAGCAAGTGGATTTTTCATGAGCTTACGCATACCATCCTTAAAGAAAGTAGTTGACTCACTCATTACATCAGCCTGACGTTTTTCCTCATCTGTCGCTTTGACAAACTTAGAGAGATCGAGCTGTGAACTCAATATATTTTTCTTAGGCATGTCCATATTGTTTAAAACTCCTTTATTCAAACTTAATTCTAGGATCTACAAGCTTATAAATAAGATCTGATATAAGGTTGATACCTACCATCAATACAGCAAGGAAAATCGTAGTTCCCATGATCATCGGATAATCTCTGTTTGATATTGAATCTACAAACTTTGATCCAAGACCTCCGATCGTAAAGATCGTCTCAATTACAAGGCTACCTGTAAGGATTGATGCTGTCATTGGTCCCACATAAGTAATAACAGGGATGAGTGCATTTCTAAGCGCATGCTTAAATATTACATTTATCCATGAAACACCCTTAGCACGTGCCGTCCTTACATAATCCTGGCCAAGAACATCAAGCATACTTGTCTTTGTCAGACGAGTAATATATGCCATAGGATAAAGCGATAAAGAAATAACCGGCAGTACGTAATTGGGGTTGTAAGTACTCCAAACAGGTATAAGCTTAAGTCTGATACAGAAAATTAAAAGCAAAAGTGAAGCCAGTACAAAACTTGGAACTGCTGTTGCAAGTGTTGCCATGAAAACAATAATTCTGTCAGGAAATTTATTTCTCCAAAGTGCGGCTATACTTCCAAGTACAAGACCTATAACCAAAGCGATCGCCATTGCCATAAGTCCAATATGTGCAGATACCGCAAATGACTCAGAGATTGTTTTCCAGATATCACGTCCCGTCTTCATCGATACGCCAAAGTCACCATGTAAAAGATTTCCCATATATATGAAAAACTGCTTGCCCACAGGCTCATTAAGATGGAACCTCTCCTCTAAAACCGCCTGAACGGCCGCTGATGCAGCTTTTTCCTTGTTGAAAGGACCTCCGGGGATCGCATTCATTGCAAAAAACGTAATCGCACAGATAATGAATACTGATGCAATTGCAAGAATGATACGCTTTACGACATATTTAGCCATTAATATGAAACCTCCTGATTTTTTGCATTAACACTTCACCTCATTAAAGTGTTAAAAAAATAAGCGCAACGATGGGGAACACCGCTACACTTAAATATAATTCTTATATTAATATTGTATATCGATATGCATGTATCCTTATATACATGTACCCCGGTTGCAAACACTTGTGTATTGTACACGTACTTTTAAATTTTGTCAAGCTGATATTTATGCACTAATATGCAGGTTTTTATGCATTATATTCATTATAGTATACAATTATATACCTTTAATGTCTTTATGTTTCTATTTTTATACAATATCATTGTTTTTTTATAAATATAAAAAAAGTTGTAACCTTTCTGATAATTCAAAAAGCTTACAACTCTTATTTTATCTTTATACTGATTTTTATATATTATACAAGTCCCTGAGCCTTCATAGCCTCTGCAACCTTAAGGAAACCTGCAATGTTTGCACCAGCAACATAGTCACCAGCTACGCCATATTCCTTAGCAGCATCATCAAGGTTGTGGAAGATATTAACCATGATGTTCTGAAGCTTGCTGTCAACTTCATCAAATGACCATGAAAGTCTCTCGCTGTTCTGGCTCATCTCAAGTGCTGATGTAGCAACACCACCTGCATTTGCAGCCTTACCACCAACAAAGAGAACCTTATTCTCCTGAAGGTACTTTGTTGCCTCATATGTTGTAGGCATGTTAGCACCTTCACATACAGCAATTACGCCGTTTGATACAAGTGCCTTTGCATCCTCAAGGCCAAGCTCATTCTGTGTAGCACATGGAAGTGCAACATCACACTTAACTGAGAATACGCCCTTACCTTCATGATACTCAGCGCTAGGACGCTGTGCAGCGTACTCTGTAAGACGTGCTCTCTTAACTTCCTTAACTTCCTTAAGAAGCTCTACATCGATTCCTTCCGGATCATAGATCCAGCCTGTAGAATCGCTGCAAGTAACAGGCTTTGCACCAAGCTGCTGAGCCTTCTCGATTGCATAGGTTGCAACATTACCTGCACCTGAAACAACTACCGTCTTGCCTTCAAGACCGTTGCCATTGCTCTTGAGCATCTCATTTGTAAGATAAAGAAGACCATAACCTGTAGCCTGTGTTCTTGCAAGTGAACCACCGAATGTAAGTCCCTTACCTGTAAGAACTCCCTCGTAAAGGCCTGTGATTCTCTTATACTGACCATAGAGGAAACCAACCTCACGTCCGCCTACACCGATATCACCAGCAGGAACGTCAACATCAGCTCCAATATACTTATAAAGCTCTGTCATGAAGCTCTGGCAGAATCTCATAACCTCTGCATCGCTCTTTCCGTGAGGATCAAAGTCTGATCCACCCTTACCACCGCCGATTGGAAGGCTTGTAAGAGAGTTTTTGAATATCTGCTCAAATCCAAGGAACTTTATGATACTTAAATTAACAGAAGGATGGAAACGAAGTCCTCCCTTGTAAGGTCCAATAGCAGAATTGAACTGTACACGATAACCATTGTTTACATGTGCAATACCCTTGTCATCAACCCAAGGAACTCTGAAAAGGATCTGGCGCTCTGGAGTAACAAGTCTCTCAAGCAATGCTGTCTTTCGGTACTCTGCTTCGTTTGCATCGATTACAACCTTTAAAGACTCAAGTACTTCCTTTGCTGCCTGCAAAAATTCTTTCTGCTCACCATTCTTGGTTTCAAGCATGCTATAGACTTCTTCAGTGTATGACATTTATTCATCCTCCTGTAAAAAAATTTCATCTAAGATTGTATCCACGGATACAAAATTTATCTTATCTTGTACGATAATAAACCCAAATCACAAAAAAAGTCAATACGTTAGCGCATTAAAATTTTAAAGTCATAAAAACACAATATAATCAATCAAAAATGAGTGTGCAAAAATATGCACACTCATTAAAATAAATCAATTATTCTACTGAAACCAGATCAGCTCGAACATAGCCGGTTACACCGTTATAATCTATCTTGTACCAGCCATTTTCCTCGCCATAAATCTTATATCTGCCGCCCTTATATGCACTGCCTATCTTTGCAGCATCTGTACTAGCCTCTCCACGAACAGAAATAGGCTCAGAAACGACAGCTGTCTTACCGGATACAGACGACTTAGAAGAATTATCTGATGACTCTTTCTTGTCCTTATCCTTCTCTTTATCTTTATCCTTATCTTTTTCTTTCTCTTTTTCCTTTTCCTTTTCTTTCTCTTTCTCTGTTTCAGCAGGCGCTGTTGTTTCCTCAGTAGATGGTGTAACAGACTCACCATTTACCTGCCCTGCAACTACAGTATCGCCCTGTGCAGTCGTAAGGAAATCTGACTTAACGTAAGCCTCTGTATCTCTATACTCGATCTTGCTCCAGCCATTCTCCTCACTGATACGGATGAAGGAATCACCCTTCATAGCTGTACCAACCTTCTCACCGCTTTCGCTAGGCGTAGAACGTACATTAACAGTGTCTGTAGTAGTTACACGAACCTTTGCAACTTCTGCTGACTCTGTAGCATCAGCCTCCATCTCAGCAATAGTTGTTGCATCTGTAGCATCGATCTTTGTCTGAAGTGATGTCATAAATGCTGCAAGTGTAGGATCTGACTCTGTATTCTTCTGATAAAGTGTATCAACAGCCTCAAGAAGACTCTGCACCTCATTACCACCTGCTATATTTGTAATATAGTCTTTTTCATTATCAGGCAATGAAGCTATACTCTTAAGTCTGTATGAACCGCCATCCTTAACAAGATAGAATGTTGAAAGACCTGGTGCAAGTGTATCTATATTCTTAAACTTGATCTCATAGTAAACAAATACTATATATGTATTTTCCTCCGGACCATCAACTGTATAGCATGACATATTTTCATAGTCCTCTGTATATGAAGCTCTTACAGTTTTCTTAGCCTTATCATCGTCAGAAAGAGTCTCACCAAGTGAACTCAAGGTATCAAAATCGCCAGCGGCTAATGCTCTGAAATATCCAGTAAAGAAAGAATTAATCTCTTCAAACGCGTTCTGCTTAAGATCAACATCTTCAGGTACCGGTATTGGCTCTGTACTTACAACTTCCGTCTCTTTTACTTCCGTTGCAGCTATACTGCCATTTTTATTTCTTTGAACAGAGAAAATAATAAGTACTATTACTAATATCAAAAACAGTGCAGCAACAGCCACATATTGATAATGTTCCGCTAAAAACTTTTTAATTTCATTCGACTCTAACTTCATGTCTTCCCTTTCAGATATCAAAAACACAATAACGAAATCCGCCTCTTTGGCGGATGCGTTTGGAGGGATTCGAACCCTTGACACCAGGCGTCGGAGGCCTGTGCTCTATCCAGCTGAGCTACAAACGCAAATATAATAAAATTTCTAATAAAATAATTTATCCTAGACGTACTTTGCTATGATATCACATATGAGCAAAAAAAACAATAAATTATTACAGAAATGTTACTGATTTTCATTTATAGCCAGCCGTACAGCACATTATAGTAAACGGAAGATTTATCTGCTCCTACTATTCAAAGGTTACCGGGCTATATTGAGCTTTTTTGATTGATAGTCATAATGATAAACACTGTCTGACAAATAGTCTTCAGCATCAACTGCAGCTCTATTCACATCCATGACCATTCTTTTCAGATCAGCACAATTTTCTACCATATTGTCCTTAATGATGATCACCTCATGTATCGATGCCGGTAATATATAATACCCTGACTTCATACTTTCAGCTACATCTCTTAGCACCGTTTCGTCTATAATGCATGATGCTCCATATCTATTCTCTTCATTGCTAAGGATATACACACCAGATCCGGTTTCCGGCACTCTTTGCTCGCTTTCTTCACTATCTGACATTAGCATATTCATTACACACTCATCCAGTCTTTGCAAAACAGGCCCATAAAACTTCTCCGAATTTGCTTTGGCACACTCCCGAAGCCTATTCTCATCTATCCTCCACATGCGCAGATGCTCATTCCTTATGACTATACTTCCTCCGATCTCATCTAGAACCACAGAAAAAATAATCGCTAAATCCAACATCTCAAAATGAGGAACAGATTTCAAATAATCCTTATTCCTTTCTTTATTGATCAGACGGTATGAAATTCTGTTTTTTACCTCCTCAAAATCTTTGAACTTATTTATATCAAAACCTTTCACATTTTTATTATTCACATACGCTCTGAGTATTGAATTTCTGATTTCTTCAATATTTTTCTTCCCAGCCGCATATTCCTTGTAAAACGACTCCATGTAGATAGCAGGTGATATACACTCAGAATCACTTCTGATGCTGACAGCATATAATTCAACAGAATTATTTTTCAGAATCTTTTTTTCTTCAACGGTGATTCCATCTCCGCATAATTCCTCTAATCCACTTATCACAGCACTTCTAAAGTCTGCATAGTCAAGTATTCCACTCTCCATGAGAACACCATTTATAAGTTCATCATTTCTTAAATACATCGTTGCTCCTTTCGACAGCACAAAAACACTGCTGTAAAAGGACATAATTATAGAAAGATATTCCCTACAGCATGCACTGCCAATAAAATATATTAAATTGTATATGGGATTCTTATAATAATAGAATTAAATAAAGAATTGATTTGATATGCTCTGGGCTGAATGATCAGCCCAGACAAAGAAAAATAATCAAAAAGATTAAACTCTTGAAAGATACTCACCAGAACGTGTATCAATCTTGATTGTATCACCCTGATTAACGAAAAGTGGTACGTTAACTGTAGCACCTGTCTCAACAGTTGCAGGCTTTGAAGCACCAGTAGCTGTATCACCCTTGAAACCAGGCTCAGTCTCTGTAATCTCAAGCTCAACGAAGAGAGGTGGCTCTACTGCAAATACAGAACCGTTGTAAGAATTTACCTTACATGTCTCATTCTCCTTAACGAACTTAAGAGAGTCTCCAATAACATCCTGACCGATAGCGATCTGCTCATATGACTCAGGATCCATGAAGTTATAAAGATCACCATCGCTGTAGAGATACTGCATATCTTTTCTCTCGATACGAGCTGCAGGGAACTTCTCAGTAGGTCTGAAAGTCTTCTCTACAACACCTGAATTGATAATATCCTTAAGCTTTGTCCTAACGAACGCTGCACCCTTACCAGGCTTAACGTGCTGGAATTCGATAATCTGATATACTGTTCCATCAATTTCAACGGTAAGACCGTTTCTAAAATCACTTGCTGAAACCATTAATATTCCTCCTTAAACATGACACATAAAACACTACAATATTCTACACTACATAAAAGATGTTTTCAACACCTTTTTATTCATTTTAGAAAGAATTTAGTTTAACGCCTTTAAGAGTCTCCTGCGGGCTTCATCGATTGCCTTTTCAGATACTTCATGTCCTGTAAAAAGCCTGTAACTCTCTATGGCCTGATATAAAAGCATATCTAAACCATTAAATACTCTTGCCCCATGCTCCTTTGCAAGCTTCATAAATTTTGTTTCAGCCGGACGATAGATTATATCCACTACAGAGTCAACAAGATCAAAAAAGCCTTCATCCATTATTGGTGACTCATCATCATTTGGTGCAAGTCCAACACTAGTACACTGGGCACAGAAATACTTACCGGCAGCAATTTTATCCCATTCACTCAAAGCGTATACTTCAACTTCAGGTATACTGCCAAATGCAGCCTTTGCCTTTTCAGTACTTCTATTGAGCATATATATCTTGGCTGCTCCCATAGAAAGCAGAGCATTTACCACAGCATTTGTTGCTCCACCGGCGCCAACTATTATCACATCTTTACTATCGACATCAATGCCATTTTCCTTTAGCTCCCTTGAAAAGCCATAAGCATCAGTATTGTAACCTTTGAAACCATTTTCTTCATATACGAGAGTATTTACAGCCCCGATAGCTTTAGCCATATCATCAATGTCACTAATGACCTTCATGACCTCTTTTTTATACGGCACAGTGACATTCATTCCTCGCACTCCAAGCCCATGCGCTCCCTTGACTCCCACTTCAAGTGTCTCGTTCTTGATATGGAAAGGAATATATACGGTGTCGTGGCCATCTATCTCAGCTATAGTGTTATGGATCAAAGGAGACAGAGTATGTTCAATAGGATTACCTATTATTCCAAGTATATCTGTCTTTCCACTTACCTCTCTCATGGCTTCAAATCCTCCTATTGTGCTTTTTTCTTATAGTAATGATTTAAAACTATTTTTTCAAGATATCGCTTTAATACAATCTGTATTTCCTCTTTAGGATTAATCGGCTTTACCAAAATACTACGGATACCGACTCTTTTCGCTCCCCAAACATCTGTAAACAGCTGGTCTCCAACAAACAAAGTGTTATCTCTGTCAGTCCCAAGTCTTTTCATTGCCTCTACATATCCACGTCTAAGAGGTTTATCAGCCTTATATATATAGTCTGCTCCTACTGCATCGTTAAACTTCTTAACTCTTGGCTCTTTGTTATTTGACAAAAGCATGCACCTAAATCCAATATCCTTCAGTCTTGAAAACAGCTTAATTGCCCTTTCATCTGCCGGTGCATCATGTGGAACAAGCGTATTATCTATGTCAAATATTACAGCCCTATAACCCTTTTCATAGTAGCTTTCAAAATCTATTGCATAGGTTGAACTATAATCTTCATCCGGAAAAAATAAATCAAACATTTTCTACTCCACAGAATAAGGGAGCCCATGTGTTTCCACAGGTCTCCCTCAATACTACTTTTACTCTAAAACTTTCTTCAATTCATCAAGGAATGAACTAACATCCTTAAACTCACGATAAACACTTGCAAATCTCACATAAGCCACAGCATCAAGGCTCTTAAGCTTTTTCATGACTATCTCGCCTATAGCAGAACTCTGTATCTCTCTATCACCAATGCTGAAAATCTCATTTTCAACAGCATTAACAAGATCATTTATCTGCTCTGCTGATACTGGTCTTTTATGACATGCGCGAAGTACTCCCGCCTCAACCTTTGTCCTGTCATACGGCTCACGGTTGTTATCTTTTTTAATGATCATAAGCGGGATTGTTTCAATTTTTTCGTATGTCGTGAAACGTCTTTCGCAATCGTCGCAAACACGTCTACGTCTTATGGAATTATTATCCTCAGCCGGGCGCGAATCAATTACTCTTGTATTATCGTGACCACAGAATGGACATTTCATGATATACCTCTTTCAGATACAACTTAACTTCTCTTTAAGAAATCCGGTACTTTGATTGACCTAGGCTCAACATGTGTACCAATATTTCTTGCCTGATATGGCTGATTATTTCCCTGTCCTACAGCAGCACCAGGCTGTCTTGCCGGCATAGTACCAAAGTGTGGTACGCTGACAGGAGTAACCCCTGGATTAGGCTTAGGAACAGTAGCTGAATATGGCATCTTAGCCTGTGAACGTGCACTAAGCTCTGCCTCATCAAGTCCTGTAGCAATGACAGTGATCTTAACGAAATCAGCCTCACTATTATCTTCTTTTGCACCAAATATAACGTTGACATCTTCGCCTGTAAGTGACTGAACATAATCAGCTGCATCATTTGCATCAAATAGTGAAATGTCACCGGAAATATTAAGGATAACGTGTGATGCTCCACGAATTGTTGTCTCAAGCAATGGACTCTCAACAGCAAGTCTTGCAGCTTCGTTAGCCTTATCATCTCCACTTGCCATACCGATACCGATATGTGCAATACCCTTATCCTTCATGACAGTACGGATATCCGCAAAGTCAAGATTGATAAGTGAAGGAACATTAATAAGATCAGTAATACCCTGAACTGCCTGCTGAAGTACTTCATCAGCCTTCTTCAGAGCATCTGAAAATGATGTCTTTCTATCAACAATCTCAAGCAGCTTATCGTTTGGAATAACGATAAGTGTATCAACTGCATTCTTAAGCTTCTCTATACCACCCTTTGCGTTTGTCATCCTTGTACGTGCTTCAAACTTAAAAGGCTTTGTAACTACACCAACTGTAAGGATACCCTGCTCCTTAGCAATCTTTGCTATAACAGGCGCTGCACCAGTACCGGTACCTCCACCCATTCCACAGGTAACAAAAACCATGTCGTAATCTTTTACTGCATTGCTAATCTCTTCCTGACTTTCCTCAGCAGCTTTCTCACCAACCTCTGGTTGTGCACCTGCACCCAATCCTCTTGTCAGCTTCTCGCCAATCTGTAAAAGTTTCGGAGCTTTACAATGCTGGAGTGCCTGCTTATCAGTATTAACACCGATCAGATCCACACCCTCAACCCTCTCGTCAACCATCCTGTTGACGGCGTTATTACCAGCTCCTCCAACGCCGATCACAAGAATCCTGCAAGAAGATACTGTTTCTTCTTCTTTAATCTCCAGCACAGATATGTCCTCCTTTATCTCCCTCAACTACATTTATAGAATATCGTATCATATTTAATACAAGTTCTCCATTTATTAATAATATAATTTTTTGCACGAATAATCAACCATTTTTTCTATTAAGATGCGTCTTTTTCAAAAGTTATATAATCTTTTTCACTATCTTCCGAATAATTTTCCATATGAAGCACACCACTCCTGCCATCAAGTTCCGGAATTATATATTGGAGCTTTATCATTTTTTCATCAATATTATCCATTTTACCAAGCATTACTCTGGCTTTTCCAAAATAGAGAGTGATGTTGCCATCCTTTGAAAACAGGATATTATCACATCTTATCTCATACTTTCCAAGAAGCTGTGTCAACGACAATATACTTTTGAACACTTCCTTGTTTTTGACCGGCAGAGCCTCATACATGATGCAATGATCAAAATCGAGACCTAATATATTAGGAATATCCTCTTCTTTTTCAAGAGTTGTCTCAACGATTATACCATCTTTATCAAAGTACATATATCTGCCAAGATAATGAACACATCCCGCTATGGACTTCTCGTAAACTCTTATCGTAACTTCTGTAGGAGAATCGATCTTTATCTCCATGTTTTCGATGAATGGGATACCCTCAACATTTTTCCCTGCATACTTTGCCCTGAGATACAGCGAGTTATCACCAAAAGGACCTGACATGACCATATCCTTTATTTCATCCTTTGAGTATCTGATACTTCCCTTGACATGTACTTTTGTAACCTTAAAATAGCTGTAGCAGTATAAAAAGCCGCCCAAAAGCAGCATAACAATAATTGCCAGTACTAATAGGCGCGTTCTATGCCTTTTCCCTCTTCTTGAATTACTCATAGGCATTACTCTGCTGAATGTGCTTTTGAAACATTCAGCGCTATTCCAATTTCCATCATCAGAAACAATACCGATGTTCCTCCATACGATATAAAGGGCAACGTTACTCCTGTATTTGGAAGAGTATTGGTCACGACTGCAATATTAAGTATTACCTGAAGTGAAATGTGTCCCATTACTCCTACCACAAGCAATGCTCCAAAGAGATCCGGCGCGTTGTTTGCTATAACAAGAAATCTATATATAAGTATGAGAAACATAAGTATTACCGCTACTGCACCAAAAAGGCCCAATTCTTCACATATGATAGAAAAAATCATGTCATTCTGTGCCTCTGGGACATAACCCATTTTCTGAGTACTCTGACCAAGTCCTTTGCCAAAGTATCCTCCGGATCCTATCGAATAAAGAGCCTGAAGCGTCTGGAATCCTTTACTTGTTGCATAAGCCTCCGGATTAAGCCATGCCTTTACACGTCCAAGTCTAAATGACATACTTTCCGGAAGAATACCACTGCTTACAAGATATATTACTCCTGCAACCGCTCCTCCTACCATAACTGCACCAAGAATATAGTACCAATATCTTGGCGATGCTACAAACAGCATAACAACTGCTATTCCACATATTATGATTGCAGAACTGAGATTCTTGGTAACTACATAAATAAGACCTGTTGGAACCAAAGCCCAAATAAGACAGTTGATAAATCCTCCAAGTGAATTTAGACTCTTGCGCTTGTTGCATATCAGAACCGCAAGAAAGATAATTATGCCCAGCTTAGCTGCCTCTGCGGGCTGAAATGACATTCCACCGATCCTTATCCATCTGTTAGCTCCATTTATGGTCATTCCGATAGGAGACTTAACAAGAAATATCAAAAAAATTGACCCCAAATAAATTGGCAAATAAACTTTTTTCCAAAAATGATAATCAAGTTTTGAAACAAATCCCATGACTATCAAGCCAAGAAAGGTAGCCTTCGCCTGACTCTTTATATAATGTGCTGAATCATTAAACTTAGTACTTGCTTCATACGAACTTGCTGAATAAACCATTATAAGTCCGAAGCACAAAAGCAGAATAACTGCAATCAGCATACTATGGTCAATATATAAGTTGTTGTTGCGTTTTTTCATCCTCTCATACCCCGGAATACCACTTCGTATGATATCATCACACAATTATATAAGTTACTATACACAAAACAAGTGTTACTAATGCAAAAGTCCTTACAACCTGCACTTCACTCCATCCACCAAGCTCAAAATGATGATGTATAGGTGCCATTCTGAAAAATCTCTTTCCTCCGGTAGCCTTAAAATAAAGCACCTGTATTATTACTGAGATTACCTCTGCCAGATAAATAAAAGCTACAAAAATAAGAAGTATCGGCATTTTAAGCATAAGCATTGCAGCTGCCACAAAGCCACCCAACGCAAGAGATCCCGTATCTCCCATAAATACTTTTGCAGGATGCCAGTTGTAGATCAAAAATCCGATCAGTGCTCCAGCCATAGCTCCTGCAGCCGGAGTGATCAGAACTCCAAGCTTCATAGCTACAAATGCAAGGAAAACACTTATAACAAGCGTTACACTGCTCAAAAGACCATCAAGTCCATCTGTAAAGTTTGATCCATTAACAGTTCCGACAATGACAACAAATAAAAATGGAATTGTCATCACTCCCATATTGATATACATATCTTCCGCATTAGCAGAGAAAAACGCTGAAAACGGAACCATCATATCAAAAGATACTTCAGTAAATGCACTAATATAATATAAGAGTACTGCCGTTACTACAAACTGCAATCCCATCTTCTGCCATGCACGAAGACCAAGATTCCTCTTCATCACAACCTTGATATAATCATCAATGAAACCAACAAGTCCAAAACCTACTGTAGAAATAATGATCGGTATGAGAACTTTGTACTTAACAGACATAAAACCTGCTACAAGCACAAATGCCAAAAGGATCATGATTCCACCCATGGTAGGAGTTCCCGTCTTAACCTGATGTGATGCCGGTCCTTCATTTCTTACAACCTGCTGCGCCTTAAGCTTTCTCAACCATGGAAGTATAAAAAAACCAGAGCCCCAGGATATTCCAAAAGCCGCTATAAGCGATAATAAAAATTCAATTAACATAACATTACCTCTCTATCAGAGTTGTATTATAAAGCAAACACCCCACCACTGCAATACACTATCAATCACTAATAAAAGAAACATTTCCATCGATCGGCTCTAATGTTACAGGATCAAGCACTTCTCCCGTTGCCGGATCTAGCGGATAACCGGTCGCTTCATCATATTGGATAGCATTCTGAGAAATAACGTTTCCTGCACTGTCATAGGACACGCTCTCAGCAGGATCCGGGATATAAATTGTCCCATCATCTTCATGTACAGTTTCCTGTCCCTCTTCAACAACGTCATCACTAACAGAATTCTGGCTTACTCCATCTGAACCAATGAAGAACTCTCCCTGCTTCTCCTGAAGCTCTGCTATCTCAGCTTCCGTCATTTCCTCAGTAGGGAAGATATTAAGATAAGGAAGTACCTCTGTCATGATATCCTTATTCAAAACTGTCGCCATTCGTGTAGACTCAGACTGATTCGGTGCATTAGGAGTATCAATAATAACATAGCACAGCACTTGTGGATTCTCTGCCGGCACAAATCCCATAAATGAAATAAGATACTTACCGTTACCACGAGGATATTTCTCAGCCGTTCCGGTCTTACCACCTTCTGTATAACCGGCAGGTCTTGCAGACCAACCCGTACATTCTTTAGGATCGCTCATAACTACAGTTCTAAGCATTTCACGCATCTTCTGCGATGTACTTTCACTTATCACCTGCTTGACAACTTTCGGTGTTTTTTCTTCAAGAACAGCACCTTTAGAATTTTCAATCTTACTTACTACATGTGGCTGATAATAGTATCCGCCATTTATAAGTGCTGAAAATCCTGCTGCCATCTGAATCATGGTTACATTAAATCCCTGACCGAAAGATGCAACTGCAAGGTCAGTCTGTCCCATATTTTCTCCAAAGGTGAGCTCACTCGCATTAGCTTCACCTGCCAGATCGATATTTGTTTTTAGTCCAAAGTTGAATATTCTATTGTATCTAAGCCACTCATCCTTGCCCATCGTAAAGGCAATGTTCATGAGCACTACGTTGCATGACTTCGCCATACCCTGCTGCACAGTCAGAAGTCCATCACCAAGTCTGTTATGGCAGTGAATCTTATGCCCGCCAACTTCAAGAAAACCGCCACAATTGTAGGTTTCATTTCCCGTTATCTTGCCGGCATCCAAAGCTCCAGCTGTGGTAAAAGGTTTCATAACAGATCCCGGCTCGTATGAATCAGATATGCAAGTATTTCTCCATATCTTGTTCATAGCTTTTGTTTCTTCGTCCATCTCAGGAGCCGCATCCACACTTAGTGAATCTTCACTTACAGATGTCTGTGTTTCAATAGCGTTTGAAGAAACCGCATTGGAAGATGTAGAAGTCATAAACGGTGTGAGATCTACGCCATCCATGTTTGTAGGATCGTTCAGATCAAATACCGGGTAGCCTGCCATAGCATAAATCTCGCCATTATTAGGATTCATTACTATGACACCGATATTCTCAGCTGCTGCACCATCTCTGAAATTATTCCAGTATTTTTCATAATAGAGCTTTATATGCTTCTCTACGATTGACTGAATATTTGTGTCAACAGTAGTTACAAGCGTATTTCCATCCTCTGCTTCCTGAATGGTTGACTCCATTATACCATCATCATTCATATATCCATATGAACGACCATTTGTACCATTTAATGTACTGTTGTAGTACTCCTCAAGTCCAAAGAATCCAGTATTATCACCCTGCACAAAACCTACAAGGTCACATGCCAGTGTGTTGTATGGGTACTTTCGGATGTAATCTTCTTCAAACCATACACCATCAAGCGCGATCGTAACCTTTTTGCCATCAGCATCATTGGACGATACTCCTGCCTTCTTAAGTGCCTCAAATTCTTCTTTTTTGTCAGCAGCTATCTTCTTTAAGAAGATCTTGTACCTTGAATTAGGCTTGTCTTTTACGTATGCCCTTACTTCTGACATATCAAGGTCAGGAAATTCGCTTTCCAATAATGAAAGCATCGGCTCAAGATGCTTATCATCATCTTCATGCATAGCCTTCGCATCGATCACGAGATTATATACTTTCTCTGAATATGCAAGACGACTGCCTTTGCGGTCAACGATATCACCACGTCTGTAAGGCAATACAGTAGAGCCCTTGGACTGCTGTGAAAGCACCTGTCGCTTGTACGAATCACCATTGTCTCTAGTGATAGTATAAAGTTTATACGATAACATAACAAAAGCTGCTAGTACTAAAATGAACAGTACCATCAGCTTTTTTCGCATTCTAAACGTGAATTTCTTTATTTTCTTCATCCTGCTACCTGTCGTCCCGGCGACGGATCATTCCTTTTTCTTCTTTGGAATATCTCCGTACTGTCTTACATAATCATCATCACGTCCCGATATATTAACTACCTGCTTTTCATCAGGGTATTTCATTCCAAACTCAGTCATTGCCTCTTTCTTGATAGCTTCAAGATCAACAGACGCAATTATCCTATCATATTTTTCATCATTTTCCTGCTTAAGCGCAGTATATGTACTATTTAAACTGGATATTTTTTTCTGACTGGCTGTAATCTCTGATCTGAGCTGGACATACCAGATACATACTGTTGCAGAAACAAGCAATGCAACAAGCAGAAATGTAACATATCCCGGACTCATAGATATAACTCTATGCGGTCTCTCCGGAATAGCTTCTCTTTCTTTATTCTTTTTAACAGCTGGTCGCCTGCGAGCCGGCTTGACTGCTACCTTTCTGACAGTATTGCCATCAACGTAGTACTCTTCTCTCCTGCTCCTGCGCGCACCACCAGAACTTCTTCTACGTGAGCGTCTATTCATACCATCCCTCTCAATCTGAAAACGCCATCCCTTATGGCCGTTTTACAATAGCTCAAACATGCTCAAAGATGCGAAGCTTCGCACTCTTTGATCTGCTGTTTTCTTCCAATTCTTCTTCTGAAGGAAGAATCGGCTTGCGTGTAATAACTCTCCCCTTAGACTTATTACCGCACACACATACTGGAAAATCACTTGGACAAGTACATGGATTCTCATTTCTCTTGAAATTGACTTTTACTATCCTGTCCTCTAAGGAATGGAAAGTAATTATGGTGATTCGCCCGCCACACTCGAGCGAATCTATCATCGAATCAAGGGTACTTTCAAGCACATCCAATTCGTGATTAACTTCTATCCTAATCGCCTGAAACGTACGCTTTGCCGGATGTCCTCCGTTCTTGCGTATTTTCATTGGAATAGACTCTTTTACAATTTCAGACAACTGCAGTGTTGTCTTTATCGGAGCCTTAGCTCTTTCCATGCAAATATGCTTTGCAATGTTCTTGGCAAACTTATCTTCACCATAATCTCTGATAAGACGGAACAACTCCATCTCTGAGTACTCATTTACAACATTATAAGCGCTGATAGGATTTCTATCATCCATCCTCATATCAAGTGGAGCATCCTCCATATATGAGAATCCACGCTCTGCTGTATCAAGCTGATAAGACGAAACTCCAAGATCCAGCAATATACCGTCTACCTTGTCGATTCCAAGCTCATCAAGTACTTCTCTGAAATTACAATAATTACTTCTTACGATAGAAACACGATCTGCATACGGCTTCAGTCTCTCTTTTGCTGTCTCAATAGCCGCCTCATCCTGATCAATGCCTATCAACCTGCCTCCAAGTGAAGGATCCAGTCTTTTGGCGATCTCGCTGGAATGTCCTGCTCCGCCAAGTGTCCCGTCAACATATATACCATCAGGCTTAATATTCAAACCTGTTATACACTCGTCCAAAAGGACGGACTTATGACGAAACTCTAAACTCATAATTCGTAACCCATTTCTGCAAGATCTGCTTCTATATCATCTATATTTTCCGGGGCTGATTCAATCCATCTTTCGGTACTCCATATTTCGACCTTATCGCCCACACCGACTAAGGTCACATCCTTAGTCAGCCCCGCATGTTCACGTAACTTATTTGGTACAAGTACTCTGCCCTGTTTATCGAGCTCTACCAGCTCAGTACCAGCCATATAAAATCTCTTTAACTGTCTGGTCTTTTTGACAAGGGTAGAAGGAAGCTCACTCAGCTTCTTCTCAAACTCTATCCAGTATTCAGTGGTATATACATTCAGATTGCCATCAGTGCCTTTTCCAATATAAAAACTGTCGCCAAGCTCCTCTCGAAACTTCGCGGGTATGATAAGCCTGCCTTTGGCATCAATTGTGTGATCATATTCCCCCATGAACATAATAGCTTACCACTTTCTACCACAATCTGACACTTTCTACCACTTATGTACCAATTTTATCGCAAAATATCGAAATACGCAACTACTCATTTACATAAAAAGAGGCCCCATTTAGGCGCCTCTAATCTTTTGTACCATATATAGTTACTATCTTTATAGCAACAACTATATATAATTATTAACTTTTTATAAACTTGCACTTGTTTCTATACACTATGATCACTATAAGCGAAACTACCATGCATACAACTGCCACGATCTGACTGATAGGGATATTTAAAACAGGTGCCATTAGCTGATCTGTCCTCACTCCCTCAATCCAGAATCTTCCAAGTCCATAGAAAAACAGATAAAGCATAAGTATCTCACCACTGAACTTCTTGTGCTTTCTATAGCAGAATAAGAATATCAGCAACGCAAGATTCCACAATGATTCATATAAGAATGTAGGATGTACTTGTATATAATCCATTCCTTCTGCTATATGATTACTTATGCCTACAGAAATATCTGATTGTCTGACTGCAGCTATCGGAAGGCGCATAGCAAGTGGTCCATCAGACCAGCCGCCAAATACTTCACGGTTAAAGAAGTTTCCCCATCTGCCCATTGCCTGTCCAAGAGGAAAGCCCAAAGCTACGCTATCCGTAAGCTCTAAAAATGGAATTTTCTTAATCCTGCAATATATAAATACTGATAAGAAAGCTCCTATCACGCCGCCATAAATCGCAAGTCCACCCTGTCGAATATTAAATATACTGATCAGGTCATCCTTATACATGTACCATGCGAATATTACATAATAAGCTCTCGCACCGATTATCGCAGATAATACAGAAACCGATGCTGCATCCCATATAGGATCCTCCGAGAGGCCCCTTGACCTTCTGTCATAGGATGCTAAAAGAACTCCGAGCAGGATACCACAGCCTATTATACAGCCGTACAATGCTATGGTAAAACCAAATACCTGAAAGTTCTTCGGCACGTCATGCAAATATATCCCAAGATTTGGAAATGAAATGTCATTTACACTCATACGTTAAACCTAAAGAGGACAACATCACCATCCTGTACAACGTAGTCCTTGCCTTCCATTCTAACAAGTCCTTTTTCCTTAGCGGCTGTCATGGATCCGCACTCTACAAGTGCCTCATAGCTGACAACTTCTGCCTTAATGAAACCTCTCTCAAAATCAGTATGGATCTTGCCCGCTGCCTGTGGTGCCTTCATGCCCCTGGTGATAGTCCATGCTCTTGACTCATCCTCTCCACATGTGAGGTAAGAGATGAGACCAAGAAGAGAATAGCTAGCCTTGATAAGCTTATCAAGACCTGACTCCTCAAGTCCAAGATCATCCAAAAATGCCTTCTTGTCATCTTCTTCAAGCTCAGAAATCTCTGCTTCGATCTCAGCGCAGATTACAAATACCTCAGAATTTTCTCCCTTTGCGAACTCTCTGACAGCCTGTACTCCGGCATTATCGGCACCGTCATTTGCAAGGTCATCCTCTGCTACATTTGCAGCATAGATAGTTGGCTTTGATGTAAGGAGTGCATATCCCTTAAGAAGTGCGAGCTCGTCCTCATCGTCTGTCTCATAAGACTTAACCATCTTGCCGTCTTCGAGGAGCTTTTTAAGCTTTTCAAGAAGGGCTGCTTCCTTTGCATAAGTCTTATCCATTCTTACAGCCTTGCCGACCTTGGCGATTCTCTTATCAATTACCTCGATATCAGCAAAGATAAGCTCAAGATTGATAGTCTCAATATCTCTGAGCGGATTGATATTTCCATCAACGTGTATAACATTCGGGTCCTCAAAGCATCTTACTACGTGAACGATAGCATCGCACTCACGGATATTTGCAAGGAACTGGTTTCCAAGTCCTTCACCCTTTGATGCGCCCTTAACAAGACCTGCGATATCAACAAACTCGATAACAGCAGGTGTAACCTTCTTTGAATGATACATCTCTCCAAGATGCTTTACTCTTGCATCCGGAACTGTAACGATACCAACATTAGGATCAATTGTTGCAAACGGATAGTTCGCTGCAAGTGCTCCTGCATTTGTAAGTGAATTAAAAAGTGTGCTCTTTCCAACGTTCGGCAAACCGACTATGCCAAGTTTCATATCTTTCTATATCTCCTTATAATTCCTTGACTCTATGATTTCTTCTCAGTTCAAGACTCCTTTCCACATAAAAGAAGCCCCAAATTAGCAGAATATATTATACACTAACCGATGCTTCTTTACAATGTTCTTTCAGTATCCTGGCGGAGTAAATTTACTGTAGGATTTGAAAGGTAGACTATACCCTATGATCAGTTTAGATGCTCAAACCTTACTCATTATACTGCTTAATAAGATAACAGTTCAAGGATATTTGTGCGTTCCGACGCACTTTATTCAAGGGCAGAGGCGTCAGCCTCTGGTTTCCTTTAGAACAGTTTCCAGATATAATTATGCATTCCTATGCTCATCCATTTCTTCAATTCTGCACTTAACTCTACTTGCATGCTGTCATAGTATTTTCCCCATGCCGGCTGCTTATGCATACTTTTTCTTACTTCTTTTACAGTTACTTCTTCTGCACCTGCTGCTTTTGGGAGT
>JQKK01000028.1 GCA_000746015.1 Lachnospiraceae bacterium MA2020
TCTCCCTTGACGAGTGCTAATTTAAGTGCTATAACATAATCGAACAGAGGAACAGAGAAGACCAAAAGAACGGGATGTTCCAATGATCTAATCCCTCCTTCCCCTTGCTCAGTAGCTATTAACAGTATTGAGTGAAAAGGAGGTAAGCATTATGTTAAGACCTAGTATTTTTGGAGAAGATTTATTTGACGACTGGTTCGCATTCCCGGATTTCAAAGATCTAGACAGAACCGAAAGAAAACTGTACGGCAGACATGCCGACAGGATGATGAAGACCGATGTTCATGAGCATGACGATCACTACGAAGTAGATATCGACCTGCCCGGCTTCAAGAAAGAAGAGATCGGTCTGGAGCTGAACAACGGATACCTCATCGTCAGTGCAAACAAGGGTCTGGATAAGGACGAAAAGGATAAGAAGGGCAAACTTATCAGACAGGAGCGTTATTCCGGATCAATGCAGAGAAGCTTCTATGTCGGCGAGAACATCACCGAGGAGGACATCAAGGCAAGCTTCAAACACGGTGTATTGAACCTCACCCTTCCTAAGAAGGAAAAAGAGAAACTCCCCGAAAAGAAACAAATACTCATCGAAGGATGACGTTAAAATTGGCCTGCGGATTTCCCGCAGGCCCTTCTTATATTCTTCTCACCTTATCATAAGGATACTGTAAATAACTGGGAAGTACAGGTCCAGAGCATGGCAGATGATATCCGCAATGGAAATACTTCTGAATATAAAGACTATCTCAGGGAAATCATCTCTCAGAGCAATGACATAGAGGATGTACGTAAATCTGCAGAACTACTTGTAAAACTTGCAGAATACAAGCCGAAAATTGATTTGTAAAGTGATTGGGTGCAGGGGTTCGGCTTTGCACCCTTTTAGCAAAAAAGACCTAATTGACAAAACCTTTGAAATATGCCATTATTAGGTACAAAAAGCGTGTTGCGTGCAATACAGGGTGGTCTAACACCTGACTTATCAGGCTGAATAGCTGGGAGATAAGTCCAATCCGAAACGAAGCCGGGCTTGGACCGGAGGGCTGGCCCCACAGCAGAAAAAGGGGGAACAAAGCCGGGCTTGGACCGGAGGGTTGATCGGACAACAGAAAAATTAGACAAGGAGAAGTGGAGAGTTAGTTATACTGCGGTGTATCAGCTCTCCCTTTTTAATTTAAAAAGTATTAGCGATTGTGATACAATTCAGAGGTGAGTTAGAACAATGACAGATAGGTGGAAGGATAAATATTTATTATGAAGAAAATACTTGTAATGACAGCGTTGATAATTGCTATTGGTATAACAGCATGCGGTACTAAAAAAATAAACAATACAGAAATAATTGGCGGTGCAGATGAGCCTACGTCTATTACTTTACCATCAACGGTGAGTAAGGAAACTAATGCAGATAAACACTTCCTTGAATATATAAAGGGAAATGAAACTGACGCAAATGGTGATACGTTCTGGGCTGTCGGAGAACTGGACATGGAATATGCCCTTTACGATATGAATGGCGATGGTATAAATGAACTAATAGTTCGTTCGTATGGTTCCTGGATTTGCGATATCATGGAATTCAAAGATAACAAAATTCAGTCGGCAAACGTGGAGAACCTTGGCTCTTCAGGAGTTACATTTATAAACGACAAGAATCAATTTGTCAGCGGAGATACCGGTCACGAAGGGCGTGCTATATATGTTGTATCTGAAATCAATGATCAGGGAAAAGCTGATATTGTAATGTCGTTTGTAAAATACTGGGACGATTGGGCAGAGTCAGGCTCTCCGGAGTTTTATAAGAAAGAGAATCCTTCACAGGATTATCTTGAGAATATTGATAAATTCGACACAATTACTGAGGCGGAATATGAAGCTCTCGTAGAAGAATATTCGAAGGAAAATACAACGATTGAATGGATAAAGATGGATTAGGGATAATGAGAGGAGGGCTATTATTATTGGAAACTAATAGATATTTTTATTTCGTCAGGCATGGTGAAACTGTATGGAATGTTGAGAATAAAATCTGTGGAGCAACAGATATAGAACTGACAGATAAAGGCCATAAACAGGCAATTGAAACTGGATATAAACTCTTAGAAGAAGGGATAACAGCGGATGAAATCCTGACATCCCCACTTGTGAGGGCTTCCGAAACTGCAAGACATATTTCAGAGATAACACATATTCCGGTGAGAATAGAGCCCAGACTAATAGAGCAGAATTTTGGACGATACGAGACTACTGCCAGAGATGGAAGTGAATTCCATGAAGCAAAGAAACATCTTGCAAGTAGATTTGGAACCGGTGAATCTATGATGCAGGTGGCTCAGAGAATATATAACCTTTTAGATGATATCAAAAAAGATGATAAGGCATATATACTTGTGGCTCATAATGGTATTGCCCGGATTGTTGAGTCATATTTTAGAGAAATGGATAATGAAGAATTTTCATCTTTTGGAATACGAAACTGTGAAGTCAGGAGATATGATTTTTAGGGGATAGGAATGAAGATTTTATTTATCGGGAACAGTCATACATATATGAATATAGTATTTTCGCAGGTATTGTGACACGCTTGGAAAATATAAAAAAATCAAGGAGAAGCAAATGGCAAAACTATATTTTAGATACGGTGCAATGGGCTCTTCAAAGACCGCAAACGCATTGATGGTTCATTATAATTATCTTGAACGTGGCAGTAACGCAGTATTGTTGAAACCGAAGCTTGAAAAACGTGATGGTGAGAAAATCATAAAATCAAGAATAGGCTTGGAGTCGGAATGTGATTACGTTGAAGATTTCATAGCGGATATTGGAAATGATTGGGAAGCAGCTAAAAAGTATGATGCGGTCATAGTAGATGAATGCCAATTTCTCAGTTCTGAGCAGGTGGATTGGCTATCAGATCTTGTAGATTATGCAGAAATACCGGTTATCTGCTATGGACTTCGTACCGATTTTCAGAGTAAATTTTTCCCAGGCTCAAAGCGGCTTATGGAGATTGCAGATAAGATAGAGGAAATAAAGACAGTATGCTGGTGCGGACGCAAGGCTGAAATCAATGCCCGCATCCATGATGGAAAGATTGTCAGAGACGGTGAACAGGTCATGATGGGGGGGTAATGAAAGCTACATTGCGCTTTGCAGAAAGCATTTTAAGATGGGAATGCTGTCAGCGGAGGATTCTCAATAATCATTAAACGTGCAGAAGAATAGAAACTTCTGCACGGTTTATTTTTTTTATTCTATAAACAGATTAAAAAAATGTGCCAAATAAAGCACATTTGATTTGATAGTATTGGTATAACGATAGAGATATAATTGTGAATAGAATTATTGAAATTGGTTGAAAGGATTAAGTATGCAGATATATTTGTTAGATATAGATAATCGTATGACTTCATTATGGAAAATATACTTTGATGCTGTAGAGAATGTGCATATAGTATGTGATGATTTTAAGCATTTCATGGACACTTATTCTGTTGATTGTGTGGTATCACCAGCGAATTCTTATGGAATAATGGATGGTGGATATGATCTGGCTATTACAGAATATTTTGGAAAGCAGCTCATGGAGCGTGTGCAGGAATACATAATAGAAAACTGTTATGGTGAGCAGCAGGTTGGAACAAGTATTTCGCTTGATACAGGAATTGATAATATAAAATTGATCCATACGCCTTCGATGAGAGTTCCGTCAAATATAAAAGATCCTATGGTTGTATATTTCTGTATGAGGACATGCTTGATGGAAGCACTTAAACAAGGTGTTAAGAGTATAGTGATACCTGCATTTGGTGGTGGATGCGGGAGAGTTCCAGGGCAGGTAATTGCTAAGTTGATGTACGAGGCATACATGCAGGTAATGAATCCGCCAAAAGAGTTAGATTGGAATTATGCACTGAGATGGGAACCTGAGAGAAAAGGGATCTAAATAACGGTATATTATTGCATGGCAGGAGCACATTTATAATATGTGTACTCCTGCCTTTTAATTGTTTACAATGATGTGCTGAAAAAAGCACATCATCACGTATATCATATAGCTATAATAAAATAAAGGACCTTTACCTAAGCAAATATATATACGAGGGGATTTGATATGTACGGAACTGGAACTAAAAAGATGCTGAATATGCTGATATTGGATATTTTAAAGGAATATACGGATAGTGAGCACAGACTTCTTCAGCAGGATATAATAGATCTCTTGCAAACGAACTATGGTATGGAATGTGAAAGAAGGGCAATAAAGAACAACATAGTTTCACTTCGAGAAATGGGATACGATATTGTTTCTGATAAAGGATATTATCTTAATAGCAGAGAATTCAGCGATGCGGAACTTAGACTTCTGATAGATAGCATTTTTACATCTGGAGCTATTACAAATAAAGAGGCACACGCACTTGTAAAAAAGCTTGAGAAGTTCTCAAATAAATATTTTAAGTCTCATGTATCGCATATACACAGCTCAGTTAGCGGAAAAAATGCCGAGAACGAAAAAGTTATGGAATCAATAGCTGCAATAGATACTGCCATATCTAAGGGCAAGAAGATAAGCTTTTCATATCTGCAGTATGGAATAGATTTCAAGTTGCATCCGAAAAGAAATATCAGATACGTTGTAAGCCCATATCAGATGATAAGCAATAAGGGCAAGTATTATCTGGTGGCTAATTATAATGATTACGACAATATATCTCATTACAGGCTCGATAGGATAGCGGATGTGGAGATACTTGATGAAAATCGTAAGCCGATGAAGACAATCAAAGGGCTTGAAAATGGCCTGAATATAGCAAAGCACATTGCAGAACGCGTATATATGTACTCCGGTGAAAGTGTGCATATAAAATTGCGAACAGATGAAAACATGATGGATGCACTTATTGATGCCTTTGGAAAGGATTTCAGAATAGCCCTTGACGGTGAGAGTGATATTACTGTCAATCTGAAATGTAACCCGGATGCTTTCTTCTATTGGGCAATGCAGTATGGGCAGAATATTGAAGTGCTGGAACCCGAAAGTATGAAGGGAAGGATAAAAAAAGCAGCGTTGGATATTCAGAAAAAGTATAGGGATGCCGATATAAATGTGGGGTGTTGATATGGGTGATAATAGTAAAGTTAGAGTAATTATTCACAGAGGAACAAATCAGATTGGCGGAGTATGTACTGAGGTCGCAACTGATAATACAAGGATTTTCTTTGATTTTGGCTCGCCGCTTGAAGGTGAAGGAAACCAGGATAAGCTTGAAATAGAAGGAGTGACAAAAGGCAAGGTTAATTGTGATGGTATATTTCTGACGCATTATCATGGAGATCATGTGGGAGAGATACCATTTATTGATGCCAGCATTCCTATATATATGGAAAAGACTGCAAGAAAAATACTTGAACTACAGCAAAAACATATGAAAAGTGTCGGTCAACCGGTATGGGCAAATAAGGTTAATGAAATTACGGTGGGTGACCCTATACAGATTCAGGACCTTAGAATTACACCAATTGCATCCGATCATTCTGCAGCCAATTCTGTAATGTATCTGATAGAAGGGAATGATAGGCGAATACTGTTGACTGGGGACTACCGCTTACATGGACATTATCGTGATAAATTGGTTGAAACACTTAAAAATCTTGGCAGCATTAATCTAATGATAACAGAGGGAACTACTATAACAAGGGATGCTGTGAATACTTATGACGAAGAATGGGTAGAAAAGCAGTTTAAGAAGGCTTTAGAAGAATATAAATATGTATTTCTGCTCACATCTTCATCTGCATTGGATAGGATTGCTGCATTTTCAAGATGTGTTCCTAATGTTAAATATATGCTTACAGATAGATATCAACTGGATTTGATGAAAGTATACGATGAGGAGCGTGAAAAGGCTCTTAAGTCTCATAAAGTGTTGTATATCAGCGATTATGTGATGAAAAAAGCAGAAAAGTTCGGATTTGGAATGGCAATAAGAGCAAATTATATGTTTCCGCTTATAGTGAAAGATTTCTTTGAAAGATATCCAGATGATACTGTTTTGCTTTACTCTATGTGGAAAGGATATAGGGAATTGCCATCAATCAAGAAACTGTTGAATATTTGTAATGGAAAGGAGAGAACAATACATGTTTCAGGGCATGTGACAAAGGAAGATTTGGAGCAGGTGCTAGATATTGTTAAGCCGAAGAAATTGATTATTCATCATACATCGGCGAATACACAAGAAAGCTTATTTGAAATACCAAAGGAAACAGAACTGATGAAACTAAAAGATAGAGAATTGATATATTTATAAAAAGGAGAACATGCTATATGGATGACAATATGTCGGATCTTGAGAAAAAAATACTCTGCAATTATAGCTTAAATAATACGTCTCTTCCATTAAAAATAAGTAATAATGGTGTAATCACATTAGACTATAAGCTTGTAAGAGAAGAAAACATGCAGGTACCGGGCAATGATTTCGAAGGATGGGCAATTGCTGCACGAATTTGTTCAGAAAGCGATGTCAAACTTGATGTTAAAGGAATAGAAAACTTTCCTAATGACGGATATGTTGGACATGGTCACTTGAATAGATTTCTATATCGGGCAATGAAATTTAATGAACAATACGAATGGTTTGGTTTATCTGATGAACTAAATTCAAGAGTCGAAGCTTTTTATAATTATCTTAATGACAAATCAAGAGTTTTTGTAAATAATGTTCCAACAAAAGAAGCTGGTAACACTTATAAGATATATGATGAAAATGCTGTTGAAGACAAAATGTCTAAAGATGGCGTTTTAAAAAATATATTAAAAAATGTTGGAGATGGCAAAGTATATAGGCAACTACCTGTTGGTCTTTTTGAAAAAGAGAAAGCAAAAGCAAATGCTATTTTTACTTATGGCAAATCGGCCATAGACCTTTGGAATATAAATGATGATACAATTAATTTGATTGAATTAAAAACCAAAAACCCAATGCTTGGGATAATAACAGAGATTTTCTTTTACTCAAATTACATATATGATTTTATTACAGGAAAAAACGGATTTAACCTAATAGAAGTTCCAAAAGTGAGTAAAGAAAGCTATCTAAGAGGATATAATGAGCTTTATAAAGCAAAGAAAAAAATATGCAGAGTTTGTGGAATTATGTTGGCAGATGATGAAGAGAAGTTTCATCAAATTGTAAACACAGATTGCCTATCTATACTTAATGATAACAGAAATAGTAATATGAAATATGATATGAAATTGTATCATTGCACTATTAATGTTGATTTGACTTGTACCAATTCTGATTTATCAATCTGAAAGAACTATGATTAAGTGCGAGTTTATCTCATCGAAAAATTATAATTCTGTATCAAAAGAAGCAATGTGCCCTAAAAAGCACATTGCTTCTTTTATTATGTAATTGAAAAGAAACATGAAAACCAATGGAGATTAATAAATGAATATGAATCGAATGAAATAACTAACAATGTAAATTAAAAAGGAGTGACGAGCATGTACGGAGCAATACTTGGAGATATGATTGGTGCACCTTATGAGTTTGATAAGGGCAATAAAACAAAAGATTTTGAACTTTTTGATAAAAGGAAATGGATACGATATACGGATGATACTGCCATGACACTTGCTATCGCAAAGGCAATTATGACAGCAGGTGTGAATGCAGATGAAATTACCATGAAGAAAGAGTTTGTTTGTGCTATGCGGGATATAGGAAACAGATATGCACAAGGTGAATATGGCGGGCGTTTTTCGGAGTGGCTTCGTTCAAGCAATCCACAGCCTTATGGGAGTTGGGGGAATGGAGCTGCCATGAGGGTTTCTTCAATTGGGTGGTTCTATGATTCATTGGAGAGGACACGCGAGGTGGCTAAATGGTCAGCAGAAGTATCACATAATCATCCTGAAGGGATAAAAGGAGCAGAATCTGTTGCGGCTGCTATATTTATGCTTCGGAATGGGAAAAGTAAAGCCGAAGTTAAAGAGTATATTTTTGATGAATTTGGCTACGATCTGTCTCGAACTTGTGACGAAATTCGTCCGACATATCATCATGTTGAGAGCTGTCAGGAAACGGTACCTGAAGCAATCGTAGCTTTCCTTGAAGGAACAGATTTTGAGGATGCGATTCGTAACGCGGTTTCGCTTGGTGGAGATTGCGATACATTAACTTGTATCACCGGTGGAATAGCAGAAGCTTTCTATGGTGTACCAATTGAGCTAAAAAATGAATGTGAGTTACGGTTACCGGAGGAGTTTCTTGATATATTAAAGCAGTTTTATAGAAAAGGTTAAACGGTAAGAAAAATGAGCAAAATGAGAAAAATTGAGTTAAAAGGAAAAAAACTGCAGTATTCCAGCAAGATTGAATATACAATCGACGAGGAAGGAAAATACAAGCTTTTTATTGAGGATACAATTTCAAATATGCAGACAGATGTATCGGATTTTGAAGGCATTATAATATGGATATGGAGCTTGGATCGCTCTATAACGGTGACCTTGAAATATAATAGTTATGATGGGAAAAATGACAAGAACAAGGCAAACCATATTATCAAATGGGACAAAGCAGACCTAAAACAGCTCTGTTATATAAGTGATAAAGGGATAGAATATCCTGAGCCGGCAAGACTTCATCATATGAGATTTTTGTATCGGGTGATGAGATTTAGAGAACGATATCCAAATGGTTTTGAGTTAGATCCTTCAAATAAGGATGAGATAGATAAACTTGAAAAACTATACAAGGAAGCTTTGGATAAGGGAGAATTGTGGATTACAAAGCCGACTACGGAAACTGGAATAAGAGGTGACGGCAAGGGACTCGGAAATAATATAGAGGATACTGAAGTTGCAGAAAACCATTTAGAAAAGTGGTTCGTAATAAAATCTAAAAATAAAAAATTACCTGAGAAAATAGTTAAAGTATTTGGAAATAATCGTTTATATGATCAGTTGCCATGTTCTATATTTATTGGCAAAAAGGAGACTTCTGCAAAAATCTTTAATAGAGGATACTTTGATTTATGGGGTATAAACGATAAAGGAGAGCTTTGCATATTTGAATTGAAAAAAGCCGGTAATAATAAGTTAGGAATAATCTCAGAGCTTTTTTACTATGCAATGATTATGAGGGATATGAAGCGAGCTGCAGATGGAAAATATAAGAGGATTACTACGAATTATAGGGGTTTTAAATCTTTTGTAGATAATGAAAATAGCGATGTCGTGAATGCGTATTTTTTGGTGCCTGAATTATATCCATCACTCGAAGAAGTAAAAGATACTTTTATCCAGGTGCTAAATGAGAATGATGATGGTGTAAGATTTGAATTGATTACTTTCTCACAAAAAGAAATAGAAGACGATATTGATTTTAAGAAATTATCGAAGTAATGGAGACAAGCTAATAGGTGAATTCAAAACAAGCAATGTGCTAAAAAACGCACATTGCTTGTTTTATTATTTACATTGAAAAGAAACATAGTATGAAAGCTAATGATAATGCTCCAGAAGATTTGAAAGAAAGGAATGGTGATTTTATGCTAATCCCTCAGTATGAGTCAGTAAAAAGAGAGTTTGATACGAACCTGAGCTCAATGTATAAATTAGATAATTTTATCTGCTGCGAAGAAAATATGATGGCATATTCTGCAGCAGAGGCAGTTGCTTTTGAGACGGAAGTATTTAATCCGTTATATTTTTATGGTGAAAGCGGAACAGGAAAAACTCATCTTTTGCATGCAATTGGTAATCATATTTTAGAGCATTATCCTAAGATGAAGATAATGTATGTAACAGCGGAAGAGTATATAAACGATTTTACTAAAGAATCTTATAAAAATAACGAGTACGCTATTAGGGAAAAGTATCGAAGTTTAGATGTTTTGCTATTTGACGATATTCAACTGTTGGCAGAAGATGAAAGAATTCAAAAAGAATTTGCATATACTGTTGATAGTATTCTTAGAGCCGGAAACCAAGTGGTTATTGCTGCTGATAATCCACCTAAGAAATTGAAGGGCTATGATAGGCGCATTCAAAAAATGCTGGGAATGGGCCTTGTTACGGAGTTACATTTCCCGAATCCTGTTTCTAAAGAGAATATAGTAAGGGTAAAGGCTCAAGAACGAGGAGTGCTGCTTCAGGAAGACGTATATAAATATATAGCTGAAAAATGCAATTCGGATGTAGCATAAATTGAAGGAGCAATAAACGGAATAGCTGCTTATTCGCAACTTTACAAACCAGTTATCAATATTAAAACTGCTAAGGAAATCTTAAAAGATATTCTTTGATAGGCTGAGAAAGGAATACCGTTATGAAAGATTATTTTGAAACAATTGTTGGATATGAAGACATAAAGAAAGAGCTCCGCATGGTTAGTGATATGCTGAATAATCCGGAGATTTACAGGAAGCTCGGAGCAAAGATAAATGAAGGGATACTTTTAAGAGGAAGACCGGGCACAGGAAAAACGACAATGGCAAATTGCCTTATTAAATCTACTGACAGGAATGTATATGTCTGCAGGAAAAAGTCCTCCGATGGTAAATTTGTAAAGAATATTTCGGATACCTTTGAAGAAGCAAAAAGTAATACTCCATCAATCATTCTGTTGGATGACCTCGATAAGTTTTCTGATCAGGATAAGTACTGTGATGCAGAAGAATTTGTAACTGTGCAGTCTTGTATGGATGAAATTAAGGGTATGGATATTCTTGTCATTGCGACAGTTAATAATATCAGAAAGATACCTGAGTCGTTGATGCGGTCAGGAAGACTTGGACGGCAAATTAAAATCCGAATGCCAAAAGCTGATGAAATTGGAGAAATTGTAAAACACTATCTCAGCAAGATTGAAATGTGTGACGAACTTGATGAAATAGCGATTGCAAGAATGTTGGTGGGCGAGTCATGTGCTACATTGGAAAATGTTATCAACAATGCGGCAATGAAGGCTGCTTATAACAGGCAAAGCAAGATAACAATGCAGAATATGATAGATACCTGCCTTGACCTGATTTTTGAAGCACCTGAAAGCACTAACACTTTATCTGACGAGATCAGGAAGAAGATTGCGTATCATGAAGCAGCACATGCTATTATTTCTGAATTATTGATGCCGGAAAGTGTGAGTATTGTTTCTATCAGGGAAAACAGTGATGGAAAATACGGATTTGTCAGATACAGCCGTAAGGAAGAAATGATGGATACAAGTGCAGAATATGTTGAAAACATGATCAAAATATCACTTGCAGGAAAGGCCGCAACAGAGCTGGTATTCGGTGAAACCGATATGGGAGCCAATAATGATCTGCATAACGCTTTCGAAAAAGCGAGAGAACTTGTAGATAACTTTTGCATGTATGGATTTCATAATTGGATTGAAGATGATAATACTGCCTTTGTATCGGAAAACAGAAACAGGACAATGTCAAATGTTATTGAGAGAAACTATCTAGAGGTTAAAAAGCTTCTTGCTAGGAATAAGGAATTGCTTGATAAGTTTGCAAATGAATTAATTCAGAAAACGACTCTAACATATTCAGATGTACAACAGATTGTGAAGCAATATGTTGCAGCTTAAAGTAATTATCGAAGTGAAAATTTGAAATGGAGATTTAGATGAATATTCTTAATATACATGGCTATGCCGGCAAAGCGGAAAATACGAATTATACAATTTTACATGAGGCCGGTTATAACGTGACCGGATTTACAATCGATTATGACAGTTGTTCTGCAATAGATGTGGAAGAATTCCTTACAGCTGCAGTCAAAGTCTATAATATTGACTTAATCGTGGCGACTTCTTATGGCAGCTATTTTGCCAACATCTTATCTGCAAAGTTTGATATTCCATTCATAGCTACTAACCCATGCGTATCTCCATCGGTAAGCTTATATAATATTTCTCCGGATTATTGTAAGAGAGAAATGCCTTATTATAGGCTGAGGGATGATGCATATGTGAAGAATTTGGAAAATGGAATATTCATTCTCGGCAACAATGATGAAGTCTTAGATCATACCATTACGAAAAAGATGATTGGGAAGGCTAAAACATATACTGTTTCCGGAGGTCACAGGCTAAATAAAGAAGTTTATGAGAGATATCTACTTGAAGAAGTAAGGAAAGTTGCTCCCAATTTGTAGGTGATGTTATGGTAAATTATAAACGAGGTGTATTTTGGCTAATAGATGGAGAATTGCTTACAGTTCCATTTGATGAGAATGCAACGTTTGGAATTGCAAAATCAGGTGATAACTATAACCATAGGCTGCTGTGGGATCATGTTAAGCCTAAAAAATGCAATAAAGCATTTGATTATTATCCCAGAGGCAGGGTGGAGCTGAGCAACAAGGGAAAGCCTGTTATATATATGAGCACAAATATAGGTATGGAATTTATCCCGAAGAAAATGGAACTTTTTGAAATTAATGAGGAACCCAAAATTCACTACGACGGAAGTGAACACTATAAGAGCTATTGTGACTGAAAAAATATTTGAAAAACTAGCGAGCAGAGGCTTTATGCTTCTGCTCGTTGTGTATTTAAATTCTATTAATTTATTCTAAAGTATTCTAGAACTCTAGAACTGTATACAAGGTATTTTTATAGGACAGGCTATTTTTTAAAATTGAATCATAAGATAGAAAGTTAAACAAAAATTATAGCAGAGAGGAATAATTCATGGGTAGAGATATAGGAATTTTGGAATTACATACTGATGAGAATACATGGATGCCTCCTGTGATATAATAAAGGAGATCATATTTATAACTGTATTGTGAAAAACACTGCAAAAGAAATGCTTTATAAATCAGGTCTTGATGAACTTGCAGCACATATTGATGAAATGGATGAACTTAATCTTCTTTCAAGCAAGCCTTCAGAACTATATGATGACATTCCTATCAGAGTATTACGCAGCCTAAACTGCAGGGTCGGGGCAACACTTGTAAGCGATGATAAAAGAAGAAAGTTTATAAAGGAATTGAATAAGAAGTTTCCTGATGTTTTTGATGATAAATTGAATGATGCTCAATGCAGATATGTTATGTATCTGGTAAAAGGTGATCTGACTCTCGGAGAGACCGGCAGACTATTTAGGTCCAGAAAACCGGCACTTGCGAGAGTATGGACCAGAAGCTTGTTTGATCTCTTCATGGAGAGAGAAAAACACCGTAAAACAAAAGAAGAATTGTGTAAAATATTTAGCAAGATTGATCCAATATACGAAAAATATATTAGAAAGATGAATAATCCTGATGATGACTACAACATAAAACAGTTGAAATTTTATCTGGGAAAGAACCGAAAAGAATATGACCTTCGTATACAGCGGTCTAATCGTAAGCGGGATTATGATTGGCAGGAGAGAGGATCTGAATACTATGTTCGCTATCGGTTGTTTTAGGAGGGTGAAGAGAAGGCTGGTCAGTAACTACGGTTGATGTTGCAGTAAGCGAGCAGTTCTTTGGATGGGTATTTGGACTGGGAGCGAGGGTGAAAATTGTGGGACCGGAGGAGGTTGTAGAACAGTATAAGGATGAAGTAGTAAAAGTAGCAAAACAATTGGTTGTCTCTTTATGATTGATGTATTTTGCTGTACAATTAGAGAATAAGTTTTATCATGAACGCTGAGATTGTTGCCACATTGTCGCAACAATCTTATATATAACATCAGAAAGTAGGAACTTGTTCAGAAGGGATTGTCAAATACGATAAACATTTGTAAGCCGATCCTGGTGAGATGTTCTAGATTAGCTATGGAGAATTTGCAGACAGGTATTGAAGGGAGAAATCTATGAAATATAACGTTAAACAACATGGGAGAAGTGTTGAATTATCAGAGGCGAATAGCTCTATTCTCATCTATAGAATCCCCTATCAAGATCTCGTAAATGGGCTAGATGGAACTATAAAAATAAAAAATAAGTTTATAGTCTATATTCTGTTTGGAGAGAGCGATAATGGCAAGGACGTTGTTTATGTTGGAAAATCAAAAAACGGTCTGAAAAACAGACCAACATCACATGAGGATTTATATAAACACTGGGACTATTGTTATGTGCTCACACAGTTTGAGGAAAGAACCTTCTTTAATGATGGAACAATCCAGTATATTGAAGATCAGGTGAATAAACGTGTTAATAGCATAAATCATTATGAAAACAAGACTAGTCAGACAACCGGTGGAACAGCTAACAGGAACGATGAGGAAGATTGTGATGTGTATCTTCAAAAATCCTATTTGATGCTGGATGTATTAGGGCTTGACTTAATAACTTTCATGCAGGATGATACTGATACTAACGATAATAGCAATAATGATCAGCAGGTAATTGGTGTTGTACCAGATGGAATTTATCATATGTCACGCAGACTGAAGAGCTGGGGAAATAAGACTGCAAAAGGGCAGATGCAAGTTGTAAATGGAAAATATATATTACTAAAAGGTAGTGATGTCTGCCCTAATGAGGGAAAAGGTCTCTTTGATGCAGTTAGATTAAAACGTGAATCTGCAAATATATCTGATGACGTTTTACAGGAAGATATAGTCTTTTCATCACCAACAGGACCGGCAGTGTTTGTATTGGGATGTTCAGCCAATGGTTGGACATCATGGAAAACTGATGACGGAAATGCTATTGATAAATATAGGAATAGCTAATATATAAGCCCAAGAAAAATATTGTTGCGACAACTGGCACCAATGTACAATTATTAGTTTAATAGGACTGACTATGAGAGAATTAAAAAAGAAAATCAACTACACGGTTGTCTGTGTAAATGAATTTGCAAATAAATTCAATATTACCTCAAAAGAAGCCTTTTACTATCTGTATGAACATAAGGGGATAGAGTTCATAAAGGAACATTATGATATCGAGCATACGCTTAGTTTAGATGATACCATTGATGATTTAACTATGGTCTGCAGAAATAATGGAGGTGGCTACTAAGAAAGGTGAGTGATTAATCTATGAGTAAAGAGCAGCAGATGATTGAATATATGATGCAGGATCTTATAGAGATGCTTACTGAAACAAAGGGCATAGAATACGATGCTGCTATGCGCACTATATATGATTCGCAGGTTTATGACAAGCTAATAGATATTGAGACCGGATTATATAGAGAAAGTCCTTCGTATGTATTTGGTTTACTTCAGGATGAGCTAAATTTCGGACATATTGTGCAGGCAGAGGTGTAAATTTTAAAGAACTTAAAATAATGGTGATAATATGTCAGGGAAAAATGATAATTTATGTATAGTATCAGTCAAAGAGATTCTAAGTGACAATTTAACCATTCCAGAATATCAGAGACCATATAGGTGGAGCACGGAATCGGCGTTGACTTTGGTGTCTGATACATATAGTGCTTTTCAGAATAAAGTGTCTGAGTATAGAATCGGATCAGTAGTATTACATAAAATTGATGGTAAGATGAATGTCGTTGATGGCCAGCAGCGCCTCACAACTTTATCCATAATGCTGTACTGCTTTTATAAAAGGACAAATAACGAGGAATATAGAAATATATCTAAACTTTTTGATGCAGAGTATAACGAGCTTTCGACAAGGGCGATACTTGATAATCTGGAGACAATCAATAGGAAAATTTCAGAAATTGATGAAGTTGTGTTAGAAAGCTATATTTTCTATGTGCTTAACGATTGTACGTTGGTAAAGATTGTTACAGATAGCGAGCAGGAAGCTTTTCAATTCTTTGATTCACAAAATTCTCGTGGAAAAGAGCTGGCACCTCATGATCTTCTTAAATCATATCATCTTCGTGAGATGAATGATGATAGTGAAAGTGAGAAGGTTCAGATAATCAATCTATGGGAGAATACGAGTCAAAAGAAATTGGGATTATTATTCGAAAAGAACCTTTTTCCTTTAGTGAAATGGTATAAGTCTCAGGATGGTCTTAATTATTCAGTAAAAGACATTAAGGCATTTAAGGGGATAAAGAAGAACAACAACTTTAACTTCTCTGTATATAATAGGGCGGCAAATCTCTATATCGAACGTTTTAATGATGAAGGTATGTATGAACTTACTTCCGGAAAACATGTAAACCAATTTCAACTTACGCAGCCACTAATTGCCGGTAAAAGATTCTTTCAATATAGTCTTTATTATGCGGATTTATATGACAGGGTAGAAGGACATATTGATTTTAAGTTCAAAGATATCTTTGGTAATAAAGTATTTGAGTCTACCGGTGACGGATACGTAAAAACTCTTTTTATTAATGTTGTGATGTTCTATATTGATAAGTTTAACTTTGAGGCGCTAACGGACAGCAGATTGAACTTTTTCTTTAAATGGGCATATTCACTTCGATTAATGATGAAAGCAGTATATAAAGAATCGGTAAATAATTATGCTCAGGGCAAAGGGGATCGTGTTAACAGTGAATTAAATATGTTTTCGACAATCGCAGAAATGCAGGATCCTATGGAGCTTGACACAATCATTCTTGAAAATATCTCTTATGAATCATTTAAGGGCTCAAAGATTAATGAGGAAAAATATAAACAGATTTATGTGAAACTTTTCGGGAAGGGGTGACATGAATGAATAATATTGAGAGTGTTGTCCAGCCGGAGGAGTTTAACGTTCTTGAAATATTTCAAGGAACGGAATATCGTGTTCCAATATATCAGAGAAATTATGCGTGGACCAAGGATGAGATCGAACAACTTCTTAATGATATTAATGATATAAACGCTTCATTTGACGGCAGGTATTATCTAGGAAGTTTGATCGTAAATCAGCTTGGCGCAAATTACTATGATGTTATTGATGGGCAACAGAGATTAACGACTCTGTTTTTGATGTTATCTTTTTTGAACAATTCCTCGGTTAATAAGAGATCGCTTTCTTTTGAAGCTAGAGAAAAATCAAACAAGACATTGTATGAAATTGATGCAATCAAAGATACAGAGAAGGAACTGGATAAGGAGCCTTGGTATTCTGATGAGATTATTGATGGATATGCAGTGATTAAAAATTACTTTAATCAGATGCAGAAAAAGGATTCGTCATTTATCTATAATTTTAAGAGAAGATTAGGCTCTATAATCATTATTCGTACTCAGGTCCCAAGAGATATTGATTTAAATCATTATTTTGAAATAATGAATACCAGAGGCGAACAGCTGGAACTTCATGAAATCGTTAAGGCAAAAATAATAAGTGCAATTAAGTCTAAGGATGAGAATGTAGATAAGAAAGATAAAATGATTGCAGCAACAATTTGGGATGCCTGTGCTCAAATGGATAATTATGTTCAGATGAACTTTTCGATTAATGTTAGGAATAGTTTATTTGGAAATAATTGGGATACTTTCACTAAAACAAATTATGACGAAATTAGGGGCTGCTTTAATGATGAACAATATACGGACAGTAAAAAGTTCAAACTCATTGATAAGTTGAATAATCCGTTGTTTGAACAGGATGCAGAGGATAACAGAGGTGCAGAAGAAAATGAACGTTTTGAATCTATTGTTTCTTTTCCTAATTTTCTCTTGCTGGTTAACGAGGCTCTTAATATAGGTGAAACTGATAGTGATGCAGGTCTGGATGATAAACGATTTATAAAACTTCTTGAAGATAAATGGAAAGGTCGGGAATCTGCATTAGAATTTATTTTTGAACTGCTTAAATACAGATTTCTTTTTGATAAATTTGTTATAAAGCGTGAGTTTGCCAAGGATTACAAAACTGAAGGTAGATGGGCGTTGCAGCGCCTTGAGATGTACTATGATGTCAAAAAGAAAAGTAAAAAGCCGGTATACAAGGGAACATATAGTATTGAAGAGAGCGATGATACAAACAACAAGACACTTCGCTTATTGGAGGCATGTTTACGAGTGACATACACCTCACCTAAAACGATGCATTGGATTTCCAGAATATTGGCTGCGGCTAACAATAATAATGACGGGAACGTATTGAAAGAGGTCCTTGAAAAATATTGCTGTCAAAAAGTTGTGGAAGCTGAATTCGAGAAGAGTAAAGGATTTGCCATTGATCGAATTGTGTTTACTTTCTTAGATTATCTGATTTGCAGAGATAACCCCGGATTTGATAACTTTCAATTCCAATTTAGGACTTCAATTGAGCATTTTTATCCACAGCATCCAATTAACGAGGAAGTATGGGATGATGAGCATCTAAATAGTTTTGGAAATTTAGCACTTATAACGGTTTCGGCTAATTCGAAGTTTTCAAACATGCTTCCGTCTTCGAAGATAGAAAACTTTCCGGATATAATTGAGCAAAGTCCTAAGCTGATTTTCATGAAAAGGATGATGGAAAGCTCGGGAAGAGCTTGGACAAAAAGCATGGTGGAGCATCACAATCAAAAGATGCTGGAAGTTCTAAAGAAAGAGATAGTAAAGTGGAATTCTTAAAGTAGGTGGAAACGCGGAGTGCTTTCTGAATATGGAATCAGAACTATTATTGGGATGAAGCTGTGGGAATGAAAGAGGACTTCAAAAAATGTCGGATAAGAATACAAGCAAATTTATATCTTTGATACTTCGCCATAAGCCGGAGACAATCGGAATTACACTTGATGAGCATGGATGGGCGAATGTATCTGATCTTATATCAGGAGTGAATAAGACACATCCTTTGGATATGGAGATTCTTGAAAGGATTGTTGCCGAGGACGAGAAGCAGAGATATTCATTTAATGAGGATAAAACTTTAATCAGAGCAAACCAGGGACATTCGATACCTGTTGATGTTGAGATTGAGGAGGTTGTTCCACCAGATATTCTTTATCATGGAACCGGAGAAAAATACACAGCATCTATTGATGTTCAGGGGCTTATTCCAAAATCTCGATTGTATGTGCATTTGTCAGGCGATATAGATACAGCACAAAAAGTCGGGAGCCGTCACGGAAAGCCGGTCATATATGCTGTAAAAAGCGGAGAAATGCACAGAGATGGCATTATATTTTATAAATCTGTAAATGGTGTTTGGTTGACAAAATTAGTAGATAAGAAGTATTTGGAAAAATTATCATGAGTATTGGTGAAGGGGCATATGCGAACTTAGTTGCATGGGATGATAATGAGGTTGTTTATGAGTATGGCGGATATACATTCAATGATAAGCGTTTTCGTAATGAAAACAATTTAATGGATGGTGTGATTACGATACAAAGAAAATGTTTTGCTGAACCCGAAATTCATGAAAAGTTGAAGAAAATGCCGTCGGGTAGAAAGAAGCTTGTAATGAAGAGGATACCTGTATCGGTTGATTATGAAGCAATGATTGAAAACGGCTCTATAACATTTGAAAATTGCAGTAATTGTTGGCAGACTTATGAAAGAATACCGGGAGTGGATGTTACGGTACTACGGCTTTTATTTGTTGTTTTCAGAAATTATCAGAAAGAGGGAAAGATACCTGAACATGTCAGTTTTTTTAAGTGAAGATTAGAATAATACCGCATAGAATCTAGTATTTTAGAATAGGGGGAATACATTATTATGAGCAAACTTAAAGAACTCAGAAAGTATGTGGATAATGAACTCAATAAGATGGCAGATGAGGATAAGCGTAACAGTGCTTTTGTTCATCTGTATGGAGTATCTCTTGCGGCAACTATTATTGCCAAAAAACGGGGACTTAATCCGGAGCTTGCATCCATGGCTGCAATGATGCATGATTTACATGCATATAAATCTGGTTCATATGATGACCATGCTCATAAGGGAGCAGAACTTGCACGTACTATTCTTACAGAACTCAATCTGACGGATGATAGTGAAAATGACATCATCTGCTCAGCTATTTATCATCATGATGATAAGCTTGTTACAGACAGTCCTATGGATGAGGTACTAAAGGATGCCGATACCATGCATCATATAATGAATGACCTGTCAAAGCCGATTAAGGAGAAAGAACAGGCAAGATATGATAAATTATGTAAAGAATTTGGATTGGAATGAGATAGATTTATACCTGAAATCAGTAATGGCTATACAACGGTTTATCTTGCAGGGGAAGATTTAGTCACCTGTATTTAAATGTACAAATATCAACACATGTGCATAAGTTTGTGGACAACCTGTGCGTAACTCATTTTAAATTGTTAATAACTTGATGGCTGACTGTGAGGCAATCTCATGTTTTTCAAGAAAAAGGCAGTTAAGAAAACTTATGACAGAGAAAATCAAAAGCCTGTCTTAAAGTGCAGTATCTGCAATGGAGAGCAGGTTGCCGGATTTTTAAATATCCATACGAATGTCTTTGAAGATATAATGCTTATAAAAAGGCAGGAAGACTTGAAGATGTTTAAGGAGCAATATGACATAACAGAAGATATAGAGAAGATATACTGAAAAGGTGGTAACGTGACTATGACAACAAGTGACATTGAAGTATTCGGACAGAACAGCATAAGGATAACTGCTGGTGACAAGAAGATTTATATTGATCCGTTTGAAATGAAGGTAGAACCGAAGGATGCGGATTTCATACTGATCACGCATGACCATTACGACCATTTTTCGACGGAGGATATTGAAAAGGTTGCTTGCAATGATACGGTGATGGTTGTACCGGAGAAGATGAAAATCAAGGCTCAGGCAGCTGCTAATTTAGTACGTGAGATTGTGACTGTAGAGCAGAGAAGCTATCGGGAGCTTTATGGTTTAGAGTTTGATACCATTCCGGTTCATTATGGAAGTATAGTGGGCAAGCCTTCAGACGGTGAGGCATTTGCAGGGCTTGTAGAGCCGCCGGTAAAGGTGGAGTTGAAGATTCAATTTTGAGTGGTGAATATGAGTAAAACAGTTCTTTGTTATGGAGATTCAAATACATATGGCTATATTCCGGAGACGGGGATGAGGTATCCTAAAAATATAAGATATCCAGGTAAGCTTCAGGAGTTACTGGGAGAAGGGTATTCTATTATTGAAGAAGGATGCAATGGGCGGACAACAATTCATGATGATCCGATAGATGGATGGAAGAATGGTCTTGATTATCTTAGACCTTGTCTTAATTCTCATAAACCGATTGATATAGTCATTCTAATGTTAGGCAGTAATGATCTGAAGAATACGTTCCATCTAACAGCAGAAGATATTGCAGATGGAGCAGGTGTGCTTGTGGATGTCATTAAAGGGTTTACTGCTGAAAAACAGGGATTTGTGCCAGACATAATTTTGGTATCACCACCGGAAATAGGGACAGGTATAAGAACTTCTCCGTTTTATGGTGCTTTTTTTGAAAATGCTATAGATGAGTCAAAGAAGTTTCCCCAGTATTATAAGAAGATTGCAGAGGATAAGGACTGTAATTTCTTTGATGCGGCTAAATATATTTATCCTTCGGAATATGATTCACTTCATTTGACACCGGAGGCTCATAAGACACTTGCTGAGGAACTTTGCAGAGTAGTGAAGAACCTTGAAAGAAAGTAAGTTTATATGTAAGAATCGAGAATACGACATGATAAGGATAAGTATCGTATGAGTAAGAAAAAGTATCCACCGCGAATTAAGCGTTTTGAAGATCTCAGTAAATATGGTAGTAAACAGTGGCGTAAGGACTTTGAGGCAGATGAGCAGGGATTATATCCAGAAGATCTGAAAAGAGGTGTGCTTTCAGAAGATGGTATCTATAACTTGCTTGAGAGAAATAAGGAAGTTATGGAAATGGTTAGGTTGTTTTTGGAAGAATAAATGGTAATTATACATGTTAATAAAATAAAACGAATTGAGAGCGATTGGTAAACAATATATTGACCGATTGTTCTTTTTATTATATGCTAAAGATACAAAGCAATTGTTTGTTGTGAAGGATTAAAAGGGAGAAAACACTATGTATGCAATGGATTTTGCACAGGTTGGTGCCAATATATTGAATAAAATAGAGAGTAAAGGAATGACACAGCAGAGCCTTGCAGATGCATTAGGTATTTCAAAGCAGGTAATGAATAAAATCATTAAAGGCAGCAAGGCTATTAATGTGAATGAGCTTGCAAAGATTGCGTCAGTTCTTGGAGCTACAACAGATGAACTTCTTACTGTAACAGGAGAACCGGTTTCGGCTGATAGTATGAGTTTCATGGGTTCAGTAACTGATGAGAGAACTCTTGAGAAGATAGAGTTAATGAGGTCTGCAATTGATGAAATTCATATGTTGGAGGAGCTGCTTCATGCGTAAATCATTGAATGATTTTGAAATAGAAGAAGTAAAGAATCAGGCACGTGAAAAACTTGGTATATGTAGAAAATCAGGTGATGTTATTGGAACACAGATTTTTTCAATACTGAGTATTTATGCAAGGGTAATATATTATCCGCTTGGAGAATCAGCACCCTGGGGATTTACAAGGATAAGCGGATGTAGAGACGATGCATCTCTTGAAAAGCCTTTTGTTGCCATAAATACTTCTATTTCTGTGGACTGCCAGGTTTTTGCGGCGGCACATGAACTTTATCATATATGGTATGAACAAAAGCCAGATGTTTTACCATCAGATCTGTTAAATGAAGACGACAAGGAATCCAATGAGAAAAGGGCAAATAGATTTGCTGCTGAATTTTTGATGGATGAAGTTTTGCTTAGCCAAGAAATAAATACCTACAAAATTAAAACTTTTTGCATAAAGGAAGTATTGCAGTTAGCACAGCTGTTTGTTGTTCCTTATAGGGCTATGGCTAAGAGACTCAATGAAATCGCTTTAATAGACGAGAGAAAATTGGATGAGCTTCTTGATATATCAGAGGATATGATTGGACAATATAGAAAGAGATATGCGATTTCTGTTCCAAATATGGAAAACAGGATTCTTGTAGACAACCTTGCAGAACTTTCTACTACAGCATATGAAGCAGGACTCATTACTTACGAGAAGCTGGAATATCAATTGGCAATATGTGGACTAAAGCCGGAAGATGTTGGTATAGAAAAACAGAGTATAAATGCTTTTCCTTCTGACGAAGAATTAGACAGTATTATGGAGGAATGAGCATGATAAAAGAAATGATTGTTGATGCTGACTTCTGTATAAAGCTTGGCAGCAGCGAAAAGTACAGATTTCTGTATGACGTTTTACCTCTTGTTGCTGAGAAAATCTATATGCATACTCACGCACATGGCGAAGTTATGATGCCCTCAAGTGCTGTCAGGCAGCTTGGAGAACTTGTTTCAGAGAGTAAAGTTGAACTTGTTAATGAAAAAAAATGGTCAGGAACTTACAACAATAAAAATAAGAGCTGTAGCCGGCATCGATTTTTACCGTGGGGCATGACCTCGTCTAGGAGCTTGGCTGGCATTTGGTGTATGGTAGATGGTACGAAGGAAGTTGGGACACGATCCCCATAGTCACGGAAGGTTCATCATCATAGTTGATCAAAGGGAAAAAGTCTTTATAAAGTATATGTAAGGATGCTTTACGAAGTGTACCTAAAATCAGCTATTCGGTACTTGATACAACGATATCCAACACCATTAGCTCTTGTTTTAGAGGTTAATAGAATACGTCAAAGCCTATAAAATCAACAATTTATAGCTTGACAGAATAGGAAGTTTATGAAGTAATTAAACGATTCAACGAAGTCGGAGGACTTTACATCGAAAAAATAATTGGTCAGGATAGGCTTGCTTATGCCATGTCGGACACGGAAGATTTATATGATCTTATAGAATATGCAGAACGTGGTGGATATCAGGGTTCTGTTATAAAGTTCTATGATTTTGACAACGGTAATGTTTATATGCCTTTTGAAAAGAAAAGGAATGTAATTTATGGTAAGCCGGTATATACAGATGGATTTTACTATTTTCTTCAGGCCGATTATGGATTAAAGAAAGTAACGTTGTATAAATATTTTCCTGAAACCATGCTTAAAGCCGTTGCAGAGTTTGGTATGGATGAAGTAAATCTGTATAATCTTACAATAATCGGAGAAAATGTGCATGTTATAAGCCATGATGGTGACAAGTTTTGCTGTTATTATCCCGAAAAACTTTCATTAACTCTTAGGAATCATGAAGCGGTTCTTTTGATGACTGAGGATGAAATTATCTCAGAAGAATGGGTTGAAGAAGGTTGGGATGATGAGAAAGACTGTGCGACTGACAGCTACAGGCTTTACTACAAGGTGATCATAAGAGATTTTGACGGGAATATTATCTCTGAAGAAATCGGCTCGATACATCAGGCACCGGACGGAACTTATTGGATAGCCTAACTGTAATATATGACCAGGTAAGGAAGTATCATATGGGTTTTGTGTTGAAGAAAATTGAAAGTAAAGATTTGTCTTTATTCAAACATGATATGCAGGAGGCATTTCAATTAGGAGCTGCTGCCTGGGAAGAGGATTTGGATGAGGAGATCCTTCCTGAATCACATATAGACAGATCACTTAATGCAAAGGGCTCTATTGCGTATAAGGCGGTAGTCGATGGGGAGCTTTTAGGCGGAGCTATTATCGTTATAAACGGCACTCATGGTCATTTGGATTTTTTGTATGTGAAGAGCGGAATCCAAAGCAAAGGTATCGGACATCAGATTTGGAATTCAATTGAGGCAATGCATCCGGAAGTTGCACTTTGGGAGACCTGTACACCGTATTTCGATGTTCGAAATCTTCATTTTTACATCAATTGCTGCGGTTTCTCGGCAGTGGAGTTTTATAATCCAAAGCATATGGATCATAATGCTCCTGACGGGGATGATGGTAAGGATTTGTTTTTCAGATTTGAGAAATATATAAAACGAGATGAGGATTTGGGTTTCATGATTATGAAGAACCGCTGAATTTAGTATGGATCTTTTCTGAGATTAGCAGAGAGAAATTAGGTGCGGATTTTGAAAAGATAGTTGAAATAATAGATCAGCATGAATCAGGGAAAATCAGATTAGAGTTATATAAAGAGCATGTATTAGAGTATGAATCATGAGTAAGAGATGGCTGCGTAGGCATAAATCTTGATGATTTTTATGAAAAAATAGCAGAGTTCTATCCCAAAAGCCGTTCCTTGGTGGAAGAACATATTTTGGAGCATGAGGAAAGTCTCGAGAGTGTCGTCCTGAATAACTGTGAATACAGGTGAGGCGATACGTAGGATAAGAACTGGGAGAGATTATGGAGCATAAAAGAACTACAGAACTGGAAAGCGATAGACTGCTGCTTAGGAAGTTTAAGGTAGATGATGCGGAGTCAATGTATAGAAACTGGGCTTCGGATCCGGAAGTCACAAAGTATCTGACATGGCAGGCATATGAAGATGTATCTGTGGCAGTAGAAACACTCACGGAATGGGTAAAATTATATGAAAATCCGGATTATTATCAGTGGGCGATATGCTTGAAGGAAATAGGAGAACCAGTCGGAAGTATTTCCGCCGTACATATTAAAGAAAAGGAAAAGATTATCCATATTGGATACTGCATTGGAAAAGAATTTTGGCATCAGGGAATTACTTCTGAGGCATTGTATATGATAATGACGTATTTCTTCAATACTGTGGGTGCAAACCGAATTGAATCTATGCATGATCCAAATAACCAGTATTCGGGGACAGTCATGGAAAAGTGTGGAATGATATATGAAGGGACTTTAAGGAGCTTTCAGATAAGTAACCAAGGGATATCAGACGCTGCGTATTACGGAATATTAAAATCAGAATGGAATAATCTGCAAAGTCAATCATAAAAAAGAGGTTGAGTGGATCATTTTGAGCGTAAAATGGTGATAATGTCAAAAAGTAATTGGAGTAGACATAATGAAAATAGCAATTATATCAGATACCCATTCGCTCCTTAGACAGGAAGTGGAAGAGGCTCTAAAGGGCTGTGACTATATTCTGCATGCTGGAGATATATCGTCTCAGGAGATATATGACAGGATAAGTAAAATAGCTCCATCATATTTTGTCAGGGAAAATGCCGATAAGGAA
>JQKK01000029.1 GCA_000746015.1 Lachnospiraceae bacterium MA2020
AAGATCTTCGACAGACAAAAGGCCGGTAGAACAACTTGATGAATCAAGTGTAATCTACCGGTCTTATTATCTCAAGCTAATGTCTGAACTGTAACTGACGTAGTGGATGATTGCCAAAGGGTGTTTAATATTGATATAGGGAAACCATATGATATAATATAATCAGGAGGAGGTAAAAAGGTGCCAATAGGTGCTCCAAACAGTCAGACTAGAGCCACTGATAAATATCAAAAGAAAGCCGGATACAAAGCAAAGTCTTTCAAACTCAAGGGAGACGTTAATATGTAATTAAAAAGCAAACTTGACAAATATTATAGGATTTTTTTGTTTTAATTTGTGAATTGACGGTATAGCTTAGAACATGATAATCTATAATTGAGAAGTAAACTTGACAAATATTACGAGGTCAGTTATACTCATTGACACACGTGTAGCGTGATTCAGGCGATTCCCAGCCATATAAGTGGGAGCTTTAACATCAGGCGATTCCCAGCCATATAAGTGGGAGCTTTAACATCGATAGGCGGCTATAAGCCGCCTATTATTTTGCAGAATAGAAAAGGGCTTTATAAATGGAAGACTTAAAGTTATTTATAGTCAAAGATGAATATATAGAATATTTAAGGGAACATGTAAGCTCTCATGTGTTTTCAAATACAGAACCTAACTACAAGCATAGCCGCAAATATCTTGGCATTGTATTGACAGTAGGAGATTATAAATACTATATCCCTTTATCATCGCCTAAAAAGAGTGATTATCTGGTTGCTGAAAATGGAGAAAAGAAAATCAGAAAGAGTATAATTCCTATCATGAGAATGGTAGACACAGATCAGGAAGGAAAGCAGGAATTACTGGGCACACTGAAGTTTAGCAACATGATTCCAGTGCCAGATGACCAGATGAAGATGTATAAGTTGGATGAGGAAAAAGATGTCAAATATAAAGATTTGATTGAAAAAGAAGTAAGATATATCAACAGACATACTGCAGCGGTGATTAAAAATGCAAAGGTAATATACAAACAGAAAAAGGATGGTCTTTCGATTAAATACCTAGAAAGCACTCTTGATTTTGAAAAACTAGAAAAAGCATATAAATCGTATAACGAGAAATAGGCACGAAAAAGCCGGGAGTTCGCACCTCCCGGCTTTTTTGTTTCCACAAAGTCGAAGGCTCCGTTAATACCAGCACCAACTAAAGGAACCATCTTACCTAAGTTAATGAGTCCTTTAGAACCAAACTTAGTTGCAAATCGAAAACCTATTTTCTGGTTTAAAGCTTTACCAGCTAAAAAATATATTCAAATGCATTAAAGTTTTTTTCATAGATGACGATATATATGATAGGCGGTAGTGTTTAAACCTCAGGGAGGTGCCTATGAAGATAATTGATGCAAAGGCTCTATATCGTGGTTCAATGGTAGATCTGAATGACAGACGAAATGAGATAAGGAAGAAAAGGGAAGAGCTTGCCAAGAAGGCACGAATAGATCCTGCTAATAGCTCAGTATATGAAAAAGATATTGCAACACTCAATCTGACTATGGAGGCACTTGATGAGGAGTATAAAAAGGCTCAGAGTGTCATGGAAAGTATCATCAATGCTGAGACTTTGATAGCCAATGGCGAGAGTACTAAGCAGCAGGCAAAGGCGGAAGCGGATGCCGCAAAGGAAGAGGCAAAGGTCTTTGAAACTGCCAGACGTATAGCCAAGGGTGCCAAGGTCCCTGCAAAAGATGAGAAAAAGGTCATGGACTATAGTATGGAACTGTACATGGCCGCGAAAAATGCAGCTATGCTTGCAAATATGAAAAAGAATAAGAAAAAAGAAGAATATGATTCTCTATGGGATGACGAGGAAGAAAAGCAGGATAATCCTGATCCTCGTGAGGTAGCCGATAATTCTGACTATGTAGGTCCTACACCTGAGATTGCAAGTGCAGATACAGTTGTGGAGTCAGTTTCAGAAGGGTAAAAAGAATGGTGCCAGCATCAGCTGAGCACCATTTTTAATGAAACCAATATTGCTAAAAAAATGATATTTACTACTGTAAAAGTGAGCAGGTACTTTTTAGTTTTATCTTTATTTGCGCTAGTATATGCTTTATATGAGATAAGACTTGCCATAGAAGCTATCAGTGTACCAAGGCCTCCGACATTTACTCCGAGCAGAAGCTCTTTATAGTCTGAGGTGAAGTCTGAAAGCATAAGTGTTGCAGGAACATTACTTATAAATTGGCTCGTGATAATGGCAACTGCAAATTCTCGATCAGTAACTATTTTTTGCAAGAATACTTTGATCTCAGGTATATTTCCGATGTTTCCGGTAAAAATGAAAAATCCTATGAATGTGAGAAGCAGGATGTAATCTGCCTGCAATACTATCTTGTAGTCCATTCCGGCAACTATTATCAGTACCAACGCGCAAAGGATATACCAAGGGATGATACGCAATACCGTGAGCAGAGCAAGAACAAATAAACATGCGTAGATCACGATCTGTTTAACACTTCCAAAGCTCTTGACAGTCATAAATTCGGAGCTGACGTTTATTTTGGCATTTTTATCCGGAAGTGTCAGAAGGGCAATGCACAAAAGAACGGCTGCTGCGAGCGTATATGGAAGCATGGTAGATAAAAATGCTGTAATGCTCATGCCGGTTACACCATAAAGATAAAGGTTTTGTGGATTTCCTACAGGTGTGAACATACTTCCTAAGTTTGCTGCGACTGTCTGAAAGACTACCACAGGTATCATCATGTCATCTCGTTTACAGCTGTGCAGTATCATCAACGCAAATGGGACGAAAGTTATGAGTGCAACATCGTTTGTGATAAGCATACTTCCGAAAAAACACATGAAGATAAGCACTGCGGCAAGCTGCCAGCCGGATTTCACTTTAGATAATAAAAATTCTGCAATCTTTTCGAATATTGCATTTTCACGAAATCCTTGTATTATCACCATCAATGCCCAAAGTATACCGAGAGATCGCCAGTCGATATATCCGAGATATGCGCTGCCCGGATGGACAAAGAAGGCAGAGATAGCGGCAAATATCCATGCAGCACAAAGCACAGGATCGAGCTTTCGTCCTTTAAAAATTTTAAAAATATCCATTTTTATAAAACTCCTTGAAATAATAATCCATCGAGTATTATAGACCAAAAAAATTGGAAGGTGAAGTACTAAAATTTGCGATTATAATGCCCCTGTGCTATACTCGTATGGAATTGTGTCAAATTGTGTAAAATTATTATTCGAGGTAGGAAATGAAATTCAGACGTTTATTATATATGCTTGCAGTCACAGGAACTATGCTTTTATTTACAGCATGTTCCGGGACTTCAGCGAAAAAAGCAGGAGATACGGGTGTGATTGATGGTGGCGCAGCGGGAAGTGCAGCTGCAAATGTCGATATAGCATCAGATAGCACCCCGGCAGCCATTCCTTCAGTAGCTGATGATGCATCACTTGAAAGGGCAGTGCAGAATAATACTGTCATTGACTTTGCTTTTGAAGGTGTAAGAGATTATCTTGCAGCATATAAAAACTCAGAGATCGACGTTGATTATGCTGTTAATTCATATGAGCACGGCAATCATCGCGACGGTTCTGTAGAGGATGTGCCCTCTATCGTAAAAAGCATAGATAACAGCATCAGCCTTTATAATTGCAAGAGCTTAAGAGGGACTAGATCTGATATTCCGGGCTCTCGCATTGATTTTATGGTATATTCGGCAAACGGAAATATAGACAAGATCGTCACTACTGAGTACGGCAGTACAGAGAGGACAGTGCTTTGCTATTACTTCGCAAATGCCCGCCTTATCTATGTGCATCGCTATACAGATGATATCATTGGCACAGCTTATAAAGATGGTACAGATGTGAAGGGAGAGATCATGGAGTTTTACGGTGATACGCTTATACACTATGAAAATGCCGACAAGACTCGTGATTACAACAGTGCTGATTATGATACATATAGTGATGACATAAAGAAGGAAGTAAATCTTGTCGAAGAAGAGGCGGTAAATAAGGCTTATGTCACTTATGAGGCTGTAAAGAACATTCCGGAGTCAGCTAAGATCACAGGAATTGTAAGACATGAGACCGGTGCTCCACTGGGAAATGTGCATGTGACTATCACATCCGGAGTTCACTCATACTCACAGGAAGTTGAGACAAACGGTGACGGATATTATGAGGTGGTTGTGCCTGTCATGACAGATGATGATTACAAGCTGTCATTCAGGTATGGTGATTGGCCTGAATGCTATATCAAGGGTGTGGATATACCTGCAAATACTGTTGAGTATTGCGCCGGAACGACATATATGGCGGAGGCAGGTCAGCTGACACATCCTGCGGAAGTTTACAATGTAGTAAACGGTGAGAAGGCACCAACTAATCTTGCTGCTGATGAGCTCGCGATCGTTACGACATACGACTCAAAAGATACAGTGCTCAATTCTGTCGTGCTAAATCTTAAAGATAAAGCAACAAAGAGTGATTATTCACAGGTCATTAAGATAAACAGCGACAGTGATTATAAGTATTTTGTAATGGATGCTACAAACGCCGGAAAGGGTAGCTATAATACATCTGCATTGGCCCTTTCCAATGCTCAGGTCAAGCTTTACAATAAAGACGGACTTATAACGACATTCCAGGTGCCTGTCGATAAGCTTGGTACCCTTTGGGAGGTATTTGAGATTAAAAATGGAAGGATAATTCCACAGAATAATGTATATTTTGATGCTTCTGTTAAGGTATTGACTGATTTAATTAAATAAAAAATGGAAATAGGCAATAGAGTTGGAATATACTCTATTGCCTATTTTTGTATACAAAGCTGTACGTTCTTAATTTAATCTTAATACGGAAGAGGTAATCCTTAATGTAATCTTTGCTGATCCTGAAGTAAAATTAGTATACAAAAAGAAGTCATATAATAAACTAGTGTTACTTAGGAGGAAAAGCAAATAATGAGAATTAAGTTTTTAAAGGTAAGATTATCCTCCTTTCAGTTGGTTATATTAGGCTTTTGGGGCGTAATACTAATAGGAACCTTACTATTGATGCTTCCGGTTTCAAGTATAAGCGGCATTGGAGCTTCTTTTGAAAATGCCCTGTTTACAGCAACATCAGCAGTTTGTGTTACAGGACTTGTAGTTCAGGATACAGCTACGTACTGGTCGTATTTTGGACAGGCTGTGATCCTTTTATTAATACAGATAGGCGGACTTGGAGTTGTTGGAGTCACTGCTTTTATAGCAACTGTTGCAGGTAAGAAGATAACACTTTTCCAGCGGAGCATGCTGCAGGAAAGTTATTGTGCACATCAGATAGGCGGGATAGTCAGGATAACAGGTTTTATATTCAGGTCAGTGATAATAGTTGAGCTGATCGGCGCAGCGGCGCTTATGCCAACATTTTGTAAGGAATATGGTGTTAAAGGCATATGGATGTCAGTTTTTCATTCAATTTCAGCATTTTGTAATGCGGGTTTTGATCTGATGGGTGACAAGACGGGGCCATTTACATCACTTACATACTTTGCAGGCAACTTTGGTATTGTCATTCCGATATGTCTACTGATAATTGTCGGCGGAATAGGTTTTATGACATGGGATGATATCGCAGTACATGGATCTAACTTCAAAAGATATCGTATGCAGAGCAAGGTTGTTTTGGTGACAACGATTATACTTGTGCTAATTCCGGCGTCTATTCTGTTTTTTAGTGATTACTCCGGATATGACTACAAGGAAAGAGTTTTTCTTTCATTGTTTCAGGCTGTTACTCCAAGAACGGCAGGATTTAATACGTCTGATATGGCATCTTTGAGTGGCCTGGGACGCATATTGATAGTTTCACTAATGCTTATAGGCGGGTCGCCTGGTTCAACTGCAGGAGGCATGAAAACAACAACGGTTGCAGTGTTGGCAGCAAATGCAGTGGCAGTGTTTCATAGAAGAAAAGATGCCAGACTTTTTGACAGAAATATCGAAGCGAGCGCAATAGGTACGGCATCGACACTTATGATGATGTATGTGTTTCTGACTATATTTGGTGCAGCTGTAATAAGTGTCAGCGACAATCTGCCGATAGGAGTATGTATATTTGAAGCAGCTTCCGCAATAGGAACAGTAGGATTGTCAATGGGTATTACACCTTCACTTGGAATAGTTTCACATTTCATGCTGATAGTTCTCATGTTCTTAGGAAGAGTTGGTGGATTGACACTTTTATTTGCAGCAATCAGAAGAACAGGTATTGAAGTATCACATTATCCGGTTGAAAAGATAAATGTAGGCTGATCTGGGGATGTATCTTGGGAGGTATCATTATGATGAATGCATTATTAATTCTTATGGCAATCGGTGTATTTGGATTTGGACTTTATATTGTGGCAGTATTTAGTGATTTTACTAATCATCATATCCATATGGAATAGATTATTGATTTCTATCGAAAAATCAATAATCGTATTGGACTAGCAATTCTGTTTAAGAATTGCGTATCCGCCAAAGGCGGATTCTTGCTGGCAATTTCCTTATTCTGCCAACTAGAAGTCATAGTAAGACAACATTTTTTGTGGTATAACATAAGAGTAAATAAGGTATTTCGAGGTACTCTTAATGATGGGGAAAAAAATCGAGGAAGAGGAGAGGATTTTAGTCTGTCTTTCCGCATCTCCTTCTAATGTGAAAGTTATTTCGGCCGCAGCAAAGATGGCAGAGGCTTTCGACGCATTGCTTACAGCCATTTATGTTAAACCTACGAATTATGATGAGCTTTCTGCAATAGATAAACAGCGCCTGCAAAGCAACATGAAATATGCTGAACGGGCGGGGGCATCGGTCATAACTATCGTAGGAAATGATGTACCGGTGCAGATAGCGGAGTATGCACATATTTCAGGTGCAAATAAGATCGTGGTCGGTAGAAGTGGGGCGCACAGACAGCATTTCTGGAGCAAAGCACCGCTTACCGAATTGATAATATTGAATGCGCCGGATGTTGATGTGTACATTATTCCTGACTCGAGCGTAGAATTAAAGAACCACAGGATAAAAATAAGCATTAAAGACCAGATAAAGCTGACAAAAAGGGACTCTATTATAGCGCTGTTACTTCTGATAGCAGCGACTGTAGTAGGGTTTACTTTCATGTTCTTTGGGTTTTCTGAGGCAAATATTATCACAGTATTTATTCTTGGAGTATTGTTGATAGCAGTTGCAACAGTCAGTCCTTTTTACAGCGTAGTCAGTTCTTTGGCCAGTGTTTTGCTCTTTAATTATTTTTTCATTGATCCTAAGTACAGCTTTCATACATATGAGACGGAGTATGCCGTTACTTTTATGATAATGCTTGTTTCGTCACTTGTTACAGGCTCTTTGGCCAATAAACTTAAGGCAAATGCAAGACAGTCTTCCAGAGAGGCTTTTCGTGCGAAAGTTTTGTTTGATACAAACCAGCTTCTGCAGAAAGCAGAACAGACTGATGACGTAATAAGGATAACAACACAGCAGATAATCACGCTGCTTGATTGTGATGTTGCTGTTTATACACCCAAAGATAAAAAGACTGGACACAGCACTAAGATGAATGCTGTGTACTATGGAAAAAATACTTCTGATCATGATGATAATGAATCTGAGATAGCGGAATGGGTATTTGATAATCATATGGCAGCGGGAGCAAACACAGATAAGTATAGCAGGGCAAGAGCACTGTATTATCCGATATTTATCAATCGTTACTGTTATGGTGTGATAGGCATATACTTAAACGGAGAACGGCTGGAAGGCTTTGAATACAGTGTTTTTGAATCTATTTTGGGTGAATGTGCACTTGCACTGGAAGGCCTTAGATATGCTGCAGAAAAGGAAGAAGCTGCTCTGGCAGTCAGAAATGAGCAGCTGAGGTCAAATCTGCTGCGTTCAATATCTCACGATATCCGTACACCGCTTACATCGATATCCGGTAATGCAAGCAATCTTTTATCCAGATATGAGCAGCTGGATAATGAAACATTAAAGCAGATTTTTTCTGACATATATAATGATGCGGAATGGCTGAGAGGTCTTGTTGAGAACCTTTTGTCGATATCGAGGATTGAAAATGGGCAGATGGATCTCCATCTTTCTCCGGATGTTGTAAATGATGTAATAGAAGAGGCATTGAAGCACATAGACAGAAAATCAGAGCATCATAATATTTCATTTGTTCCATGTAACGATATACTTATTGCCAGAATGGATGCGAGACTTATCACGCAGGTGCTCATTAACCTTATAAATAATGCAATAAACAATACTCAGGTGGGTTCAAATATCAGGGTAATAAGCGAAAAAGGGGATGAATGTGTCCGTGTATGTGTTATAGATGATGGTCCCGGTATACCTGACGATATTAAGCCGCATATATTTGAAATGTTTTATACCAGAAAAGGAAAGGTATCAGATGGAAGGAGAGGAGTAGGATTAGGTCTTGCACTTTGCAAATCCATTGTGGAAGCTCATGGAGGTGTCATAAACCTTACAGACAATGAGCCCTCAGGATGCTGTTTTACCTTTACTTTGCCGCTTGGAGAGGTAACTATTAATGAATAAACCTATGATACTTGTTGTAGAAGATGACGCACCTGTGCGCAATCTTATGGTGACAACACTTAAAACGCATGATTATAAATATTTAACAGCTGCTAATGGATCTGAAGCAATTGCACTGGCAGCATCACATAATCCTGATGTGATATTTCTTGACCTTGGTCTGCCGGACATTGATGGTATTGAGGTAATACATCAGATAAGGACGTGGTCAAACATGCCTATAATAGTGATAAGTGCCAGAAGTGAAGATGATGATAAGATAGAGGCGCTTGATGCAGGTGCTGATGATTATCTGACCAAACCGTTTTCGGTAGAAGAGCTTTTAGCGAGACTTAGGGTGACGGTAAGACGACTTGCCTTGATAAATACAAATAAAGAGGCTGACAGCTCGGTATATATAAACGGAAATCTGAGAATTGACTATTTAGCCGGATGTGCTTTTATCAATGAAGAAGAGCTTAAGCTGACTCCGATTGAATTTAAGCTGCTATGTCTTTTGGCAAAAAATACAGGAAAGGTATTGACGCATACGTATATCACACAAAATATCTGGGGACGCAGCTGGGATAATGATATAGCGTCCCTCAGAGTATTCATGGTCACACTCAGGAAAAAGCTTGAAAGTGCGAATGGTTCATGTCAGTTTATCCAGACTCATGTAGGTATCGGCTACCGTATGCTGAGAGTGGAATAGGTCATGCTTTATTCTTGAAAAATGGTGCTTTCTCAGACACTACATAACTCATTGCTCCGCATGCAATTCCGATCAACGTGCCGAAAAGTACGTCAGTCGGCCAATGCACAAAGAGGTAGAGTCTGCTTATTGCGATACCTGATGCGAGGATCAATAAAGGTATACCGATGTTTTTGTGCCGCGTGAAAATGGCAGTTGCCGTCGAGAATGATGCTGAAGAATGGCCGGAAGGAAATGAGAAGTCTTTTGGAATTTTGACTAAAAGACTGATCTCATTTTCAAGCCAGCATGGTCTGCATCGCATAACGGTCAGTTTTAACAGAATGTTGCAGATAAGCGCACTGACTACGAGAGCAAATGCAGCCTGCAGTCCGAGCTTTCTTTTTATAGGGATGGCAATCAGCAGTAGTACGAGTAAGATCCAGAACCATCCGGCATTTCCTAAAAATGTTATCTTGGGCATCCAAAAGTCCAAAAAGATATTGCGGATGCTCTGAAACCAGTTAAGAAGATCCATTTCCCAGTCGAAGTAAAAGATATTTCCAATGTTTTCCATATTCAGATCCTTTATATTATAATAATATCTGGAATTATGATATCAAAAATATCGGCTGTTTACTACGACTGAAAATGAAGATTTTGTTCCAATTATAAGTTGTATATTGATTACTCTTCAAAGTCCTTTTCATCAATATATTTATCAGGGCTTGAACTATAGGCGCCATCTTGTCTGATGGTATAATAAACAGGTTTATTATTTTCGTCGCGGACTTCTACATGGCAAAATCCATTTTTGAATTTGTGGGTTATTTCAGTTTTTTCACCGCGGTAAACAAACCAGATAGTTCCGTCTTCTCTAAAGTCGATGTAGTCTACTTCTTCGATGTCTTCCTGCAGTTCGTCAGGTGTTAATGGGCGCTGACTTCCGTCTGCTTCTATTGCAACTCCGCCACCTTCGATTTCTCCATGCGAACCATCCGGACGGGTATAGTTCATCTTATAGTTTCCGTCACCGGTAAAAGTCACTTGCACATCAGTTAGATCGCCCTCAAGCCAGATCTGGAGCTTGCGCTGGATACCTCCCAGATCATTTGCATACGCTGTTACGCTGCCTCCGACAAAAAGAAGGGAAACAACAAGTGCAGCTGCGATATTTTTTATAGTTCTTTTGCGTTTAAGCCTGGTCATTTTCTTTTCCTCCAGTGAAAACTTTTCGGAGGTATGAAGTACCGAAAAGGCTTGTTTATATTTTTCTCTATCAGTCATTTTCATAGACCTCCTTTAGCGTGGTTTTGAGCATGGCTCGTCCGCGTGACAATCTTGCCTTTACATTGCTTTCTGAAATCTTGAGTATATCTGCAATTTCTTTAACAGAATAATCCTCATAATAAAACAGGTGAATAACTATGCGGTAATTATCCGGAAGATGCATAACATTCTCAAAAAGACATGCAGATTCGGGAGTTTCAAAAGTGAGGGTTTCTATATAATCATCAAGTGAAAACCGTCTTTTTCTCCAGAATGCCTTAAGTATATTTTTTGATTTATTGATAGTCACTCTTATCAACCATGCCCGGATATGTTCTTCGTCTTTAAAATCTTTGCGAGATGAAAAGTATTCTACAAATGTATCTTGGGTAATATCTTCAGCATCTTCAGGATTTTTGCATATATTGAAGGCAATTGCGAAGATATTATCCTTATACTTTTCAACTAACTGGTTGGTAGGTAATCTCATGAGAACTCCTTTAACTTAAGTTTACTAAAAAGCTTTTCAATTATAACACAACTCAAAGGTGGGAAAGGTTACATGGAGTTTGAAAAAATGTTATACTTTTAAGGTTCGAGAATAGATAGGAGGCATGAAGAGATGAAAAAGATCAGAATATTACTTGCAATGTTGGGAATATGCATATTGGTGGTAGGATGTAGTCCGGCAAAGAGTCCAGTTGAGAAATCTGCCGGAAGTGAGGCTTCAGTTTCTGAAACAGAGGAAAAGTCGAGTGAAGATAATAAAAAGAACGTAGAAAAGGAAGATGGAGAAGATGAAGCTTCTGAGGATACAAGTGTGGGAGAGTCCAATACTGAGGCTTACGAGGCTTTTCTTTTGGGTGAAGGCAGACTTAGTGCAGACTATTACAAGGAAAACCGCAAAATAGACGAGAAATATCCTTCAGATACTGATGACATTATGAAGGCTCTTGTAAATTCGGGCAAAGATTACACAATTACTGAATTTAAAGATGAACTTAATACTATATTTAACTCTAAGGATAATTTTATTCAGGAGGGCGAAGTATGCGCAATACGCTATGCATACATTGATTGCGGAAATGATGGTGTCAAGGAACTTGCTCTCAAAGTCATAGGACCTAATCCTAATGAATATGAAAATACGTTTAATTTCATTATCAAAGAGATTAACGGTAACCTTGAGATCATACATGTTTATGAGACCTGGAGCCGTAATGACACTGCTATCAACGAGTATGGTCTTATATCCGGAGGCGGAAGCAATTCATACAGTAATCATGGATATGAAGAGTCTTATATAAATGAGGACGGCGAGTATTTATACGGTTATTATGAGGAAGAAGAACTTGATGTGGAATCCTTTGGCGATTATGAAGAACGTGAAAATATCGATTTTACGGGACTTGATAAGGCAATCTGTGTTTACAGTCTGAGACTTGAAGACTATAATCCATCAAATCCGCCTAAAGAATATTACGCATACAGAGTGTGCGATAAAGAAAGCTTTGAGCCGATTGATGTTCAGAATTTATATACTGACAGCGAATACAAGAATGTGATGGATCAGTTTATAAAACATAAATTTATCTCATATGATGAGCTTAAAGCCAGAGAAAATGAAAAGATGAAATTCATCGGAGTTACCGATGAAATCAGAAATGGTGATCTTCCAGAGTATAAGGATATAGAGCTTGAAGGATTGCCGATAAGTTCAACAGATGATGACTCTGATGAAGATGATGATATCACAGCGGCTGATGGCGACATTCAATCTGAAATGACAAAGGTTGAGAAGAAACATCAAGAGTATGAAAATATGGACTGGGGCAGTATGAACCAGGCTGATATGAATATCACTACCGGAGAAATGTACGAACTTTGGGATGCAGAGCTCAATTCACTTTGGAGCCGCCTTATGGAAGAAGCTGCATCCGACAGTAAGGAGAAACTTTTAAAAGATCAGCGTGAGTGGATCAAGCGTAAAGAAGCTGAGGTGAAGGCAGCAGGAGAGGAAGCGCTTGGCGGCTCGTTGCAGCCTCAGCTTGAAAATGGTAAGGCATGGACCCTTACAAGAAAGCGCTCTTACGAGATAGCATCTATCCTTGCAGAAACTTTGGGTGAAGATTTTGAAATTCCTTCAAAGGTTAAAGAGAGTTTTGAAGGTGTGGAGCTGAGTCTCGATGATGTATTTAAGAAGTTTGAAGGTCAATGGATCTTTGATAAGGACAGAGGTGCCTGCATTGGCATAGAAAAGTCTTCCGAGAATGATTTTGCTCCTGAGGGCAGTAAGTGGACAGTATGGGTTACCGGTGGCGATGTACTCTCAGATCTTGATGTAACTGATTATACGGACGGAACTATTTCTTTCCATAAAAAGTCCGGAAGTATTGATGGCTACTATATGCTTAGGTTTAATATGGAAGGAAGTGTAGAAATGGCATATGGTACTTCACCTGATAAAATGGATGAATTAACGGTGGCATATTGATATTGGCGAAAACGGATGACACGTGGAATTCAGCAGTTGCTGTTTTCCACGTTTTTTTATAAAAGAATAAACTGATTTTTGTATATTTACAGATACAATATTTAATGGTATATTTTTAATTTGGATGGTATTCGCAAGAAACCGTACCTGATTATGCAACTCAATATTTTGAAATGAAACTGTTACAGTTCACATGCAATCGGAGCACTCCGCTGCGGAGATTGCAGCTACTTAATAAGGCAAGCCAATAAGATTTTGCCCCATTGCCGAAGGCAATTTAATTGGCAAAATCTGTTACTGGAGCGAGCTGCAAGTGAGTGAACAGTAACATGAAACTGCGTGACGTAGCTTGTATCAGTATGGAGATTTCCAAGAATGAGCAGGACTCGTATCACCTCTGATAATTATAAAGGGAGGTGGTGTCATGAAAGTTGGATTTGTAGGAGCTGGCAAAGTGGGCTTTTCTATCGGGAAAATGCTTGAGCTTGCCGGTGAAAATGTTGCGGGCTATTACAGCCGTTCACCGCATTCCGCAGAGGAAGCGGCAGATTTTACACATTCAAAATTTCACAAAAAACTAGAGACATTGGTTGACGGAAGTGATATGATCTTTATTACTGTTCCTGATGATGCGATCGCATCTGTATGGGAGGAAATAAAAGAATGCTTGATCACTGACAAGATCATTTGTCACTGCAGTGGTTCTTTATCATCAGAGATATTTTCAGATATTGAGAAAACTAATTCTTATGGTTTCTCAATCCATCCTTTACTGGCGGTATCTGACAGATACCATTCATACCAGGATCTTCCTAAAGCACTATTTACAATTGAAGGAAATGCTAAAAAAATGCCGGTTGTAGAAGAAATTCTGCATAAATGCGGTATCAAAACACAAGTAATATCATCGGAGATTAAATCTAGGTATCATGCTGCGGCTGTGATGAGCTCAAATCTTGTGATTGCACTGATCAGTTCGGCACAGGATGAACTAAAAAAATGTGGTTTTTCCGATGAAAACATCAATATGGCGATAGAGCCTTTAATACGTGGAAATATCGATAATACTCTTATGCATGGCACAATAAGATCTCTTACAGGGCCTGTCGAAAGGAACGATATTAAAACAGTACGCAGGCACCTTAATACCCTCGAAGGAATAGATCATGAGATATACTCTGTACTTTCGCGCAAGGTAGTGGCTATTGCAAAGCAGAAACATCCCGAAAGTAACTATGCTTTAATGGAAGAAATATTATAAGGAAATGGTGATAGATCATGAAAAATACTGTAACTACTCTTAAGCAGATGAAAAAAGATGGTCAGAAGATCAGCATGCTCACATGCTATGACTATACCACTGCAAAGATCATGGAGGAATCCGGAATAAATGCAATCTTAGTAGGTGATTCGCTCGGAATGACTATGATGGGCTATGAGGACACTCTTCCCGTAACGATGGAAGATATGATCCATCATACAGCTTGCGTTTCAAGAGGATTAAAAAACACATTTCTTGTTGCGGATATGCCTTTTATGTCTTATCAGACTTCGACATATGATGCAGTTAAAAATGCAGGAAGACTTATAAAAGAAGGACACGCGCAGGCGGTAAAGCTTGAAGGCGGAGCAAGTGTGTGTGAGCAGATAAGAGCTATCGTAAAAGCGGATATCCCGGTAGTTGCTCACATCGGTCTTACACCTCAGTCAGTCAACGCGTTTGGTGGCTTTAAGGTGCAGGGGAAAGAATACGATCAGGCAATTCAGCTTATCAGGGATGCCAAGGCTGTCGAAGAGGCAGGTGCATTTATGGTAACGCTTGAGTGCGTACCAGAAAAGCTTGCCACACTTATATCAAAGGAGCTGTCAATCCCGACTATAGGTATAGGAGCAGGAGCAGGATGCGACGGGCAGGTACTCGTATATCAGGATATGCTTGGCATGTTCTCAGGCTTTAAGCCAAAGTTTGTAAAGCACTTTGCAAATATCGGAGAGATAATGAAGGATGCTTTCATGACTTATGATAAAGAGGTCAAGGAGCAGTCTTTCCCTTCAGAGGAACATAATTTTAAGATTGACGAAAATATTCTTTTAAATATCGAAGTAATGGCTGAATGAAAGGATGAAGAAAATGAAGATCACTCATACAATTAACGAAGTAAAGACTTGTGTAAGAGAATGGAAAAAGGCAGGTCTTTCAATAGGACTTGTGCCTACTATGGGATATTTGCACGAAGGTCACGCAAGCCTGATCGAAAGAGCAAGGAAGGAAAATGACAAAGTGATAGTTTCTGACTTTGTCAATCCTATACAGTTTGGTCCAAAGGAAGATCTTGCTACATATCCGAGAGATTTTGATGCGGATTGTAAGCTCTGCGAGAGCCTTGGTGCAGACCTTATCTTTAATCCGGAGCCTGCGGAAATGTACAGCGATACATTCCATTCTTATGTGGGAGTAAACACCCTTTCAGAAGGTCTTTGCGGCAAGAGCAGACCGATACACTTCAACGGAGTCTGCACTGTTGTCAGCAAGCTTTTCAATATTTCTGAGGCTGACAGAGCTTATTTTGGTCAAAAAGATGCCCAGCAGCTTGCTATCGTAAGACGCATGGTAAGAGACCTCAACTACAATATCGAAATAATCGGATGTCCTATCATCAGAGAGGAAGATGGACTTGCAAAGAGCTCCAGAAATACTTACCTCAAAGCTGATGAAAGAGAGAAGGCCACTATTCTTCATAAGGCTCTGACAAAGGGTGAAGAAATGGTCAGGGACGGCGAAAAGGATGCTAAAGCAGTCATCAGTGCTGTATCAGATATGATAAGTTCAGAGCCTCTTGCAAAGATCGACTATGTAGATATAGTTGACTGGAATGAACTTCAGGAAGTAGAGAAAATAGAAGGTCCGATACTGATGGCTGTTGCGGTATATATTGGCAGTGTCAGACTGATCGACAATTTCATCGTAGAATAAGGAGAGTATGAGATGAATCTTACTATGTTAAAGGGAAAGATACATAGGGCAATCGTGAAGCAGGCTGCACTGGATTACGTTGGAAGTATTACTATAGATGAAGACCTCCTTGATGCTGCCGGGATTTTGGAGTATGAAATGGTGCATATTGTTGACGTAGAAAACGGAAACCGCTTTGAAACATACACAATCGCAGGAGAACGCGGCAGCGGCATGATATGCTTAAACGGTGCAGCGGCAAGACAGGTACAGGTCGGGGACCATGTGATAATCATGTGCTATTGCTCTGTAAATTCAGAGGAGGCCGCAACGCATAAGCCTCAGGTCGTTTTTGTTGATGATGATAATCATATCGTGCGAAAGACCAACTACGAAAAGCACGGACAGCTCTCTGATATGTGATTTAAATGCTTAAGTGAATGCAATTTTAGCAGAGAAAATGAATATCCCAGGCGATGTAAAATAACAAAACTGAAACATTTCAGAAACAAAACTTAAACCCTGAACCTATATGATTTTATTGTATTTAGGAAAATCATATGGAGGCAGGGTTTATTTTTATGAAAAGACGAATTATTATTTTGACGCCAGCAAGGTATCGGGAACACTTACAGAGGTAAAAAAAATATAACATAACAGTGTTAAAAAGATTACAAGTATTTGACAATTTATTTAAAAGTGCTATTCTAATATGTGGGTTCTTTCTTTAGGGGTAAAGGGTACGGCAAAAAATGATTCTGCTATGACAACAGACGAAAGGAAGAGACATGGAAAATTTTAACGAGAGTTCTGTAGTTCAGGAATTTGAGGAACACGAGAAGAAAGAACGAGTAGTACTTGGTATTTTGGGAGCTTTTTTAGGCGCACTTATTGGTTGTGCTGTGATTTTGTTTATTGGGCATTTGGGCTATATTGCTGCTATAGGTGGAGTTATCATGGCGATCTGTTCGGTCAATGGGTACAGGATCTTTGCCGGAAAAATGAGCAATAAAGGCATATTTTTCTGTATAGTCATAATGGCTGTAATGGTTTATTTTGCCAACAGACTTGAGTATGCTTTAGATTTTTATAGAGAGCTTGATGCAGCTTATGGCGATATAAGTTTTATAAAGGTATATGAAAACTTAAATGAGCTTCTTTGGGACTATGATGTATATCATTCTTATATAACTGATATGATATGTTTGTACGCATTCACAGGCGGTGGAGCATTCCCGACAATTAAGAAAAATTACAAGGAGGCTGATCTTGGAGAATTCAAGTCATCAGCTTCAGATGATGCAGAGACGGAGACTTCTGAGGCTCCGGCTACTGTAGAGGCAGAAACTTCTAATTCAGAAGTTTAAAATTAAAGATAGCAAAGTGTCATAAAGAGGCACTTTGCTATTTTTTACTTCATTGTAAAGTTTTGCGAATTTCCTCGTATGAAGTAAAAACGCTCCGCGAGGATCCTATAAATTTTTTATAGATACAACAGTATATCCGATACCGGAAACTGCCTGCTCTAAAGTAGCGTCAGAAATATCTTTTCCAAGCTTAATGGTAGCCAGGTGCTTTCTTCCATCGATTTTAGCATTGACACCGTCTATGGAATTAAGAGCATTCTGAACTCTTCTGTAGCAGCTGCTGCAATGCATACCATCTATCTTGATTATTTTTGTGCCTATGACATGCTTGATCTTACTCGGCTTTATTACAAGGTCATTACCGGAGCCGCAGCATCCGCCGTTAAGGAAGTGAGCTATAGAATGTTTTACTGAAAATAGTACTATGCAGACAAGTGCAATAAGTATGACCGCATTTGTAATCATTGAATTCATAATAAACCTCCAGATACATAGTTAGTTCTTGCTAACATTATACTGTTAAAAAACAGATATGTCAAAACTGTATTTTGTATATTGATTTTTTGACCTCTTGGGATATTTGGTATATAATATGTTCAAACAAGTTTACAGGGGTGACTGTCAAATGCCAAGATCTAAGTATTATGATATATATCAGGATTTAAAAGATAAAATCGAGTCGAATGAATATGAGTTTCAAGAGCTCCTTCCGTCAGAAAATCAGCTTATAGGAGAGTATGACTGCTCAAGAAATACTCTGAGACGCGCTATCAGTAATCTTGTGTCTGACGGCTATGTCCAGACTATGCAGGGAAAGGGCGTCAGGAATATCTATCAGCCTACGATGCAGTCGTCATTTACAATTGGGGGTATCGAGACATTTAGAGAGTCGGCCATCAGGAATAATAAGAAGGCCAGGACTAAGGTCATATTTATGACGGAGCTTGTGGTGGATAAGAGAATTGCCCGCCGCACAGGATTTCCGGTAGGAGCGGAGATATACTACCTGCAGCGTTTGCATTACCTTGACGATAAAGCACTTATACTAAACCACAATTATTTCCTAAAGGATGTTGTAAAAGATCTGACAAAGGAGATCGCGGAAAGATCTATATATGAATATCTGGAAAACGAGCTGCATATTTCCATCGTAAACAGCAAGCGTGTCATGACGGTCGAAAAGATGACGGAGATAGATGAGAAGTATCTTGATCTTGGTGATTACAACTGCCTTGCTGTGGTGAGCAGTCAGACATACAACAGTGACGGTATCATGTTTGAGTATACACAGTCCAGACATCGTCCCGATTACTTCAGATTTCAGGACAATGCGACAAGATTGAGTAAGAAATAGTATATAGAAACAGATTGAAAGCTCTGCCTAAAGCAATAGGCAGAGCATTTTTTATACATTATACAACATGTTTAAACAAGTTTGGAAAAATATGTTGACATGTTTAAACAAGTATGCTATATATAAATTACAACATGTTCAAACAAGTGCGCACCGAAACAATACTTATATGCAGAAATTAGATGGAGCCAGATACCGTTCGAAGTTGCGAAGCAGCGAGATTACGGGATCGGCCCCGAACGGATTAAGTCACGTAATAAACTGGCGCTATTATTAGGAGAAGAGTTATGGGCAAGTATTCAGAAGACGCAAAGCAGCTACTCAGTTTAGTTGGTGGAAAAGAGAATATCGCAGCAGTTTCACATTGTGTAACCCGTATGAGATTCGTGCTTAATGAGCCTTCTAAGGCTGACATTAACGGGATCGAGGCAATGAAATGTGTTAAGGGCAGCTTTACTCAGTCAGGACAGTTTCAGGTAATCATTGGTACTACAGTAGGAGATTTTTATAATGATTTCATTGCAGTATCCGGGATTGAAGGTGTATCTAAGGAGGCGGTAAAGAGCGCAGCTAAACAGAATCAGAACACATTGCAGAGGATGATAACAGCACTTGCTGAGATTTTTGCACCACTTATCCCGGCGATCATCACGGGAGGTCTTATCCTCGGCTTTAGAAACTGTATTGACAGTCTTTACCTTTTTGAAAACGGAACCAAGACCCTTTGCGACATAAGTGTCTTCTGGGCAGGAGTTGACAGCTTTTTGTGGCTTATCGGAGAGGCAGTATTCCATATGCTTCCGGTAGGTATTTGCTGGTCAGTTACCAAAAAGATGGGTACTACACAGATGCTTGGTATAGTACTCGGACTTACACTCGTTTCAGGACAGCTCTTAAATGCATACGCTGTTGCAGGTACAGCTGCAGCTGACATTCCGGCATGGAACTTTGGATTTTTCAAAGTAAATATGATAGGATATCAGGCGCAGGTAATACCGGCGATCCTTGCAGCATTTACGCTTGCATATCTTGAGAAGTTCTTTAGAAAGATAACTCCTGCAGTAGTTTCAATGATAGTTGTACCATTCTGCAGCCTTCTTCTCGCAGTTATTGCAGCTCACTTCGTACTCGGTCCTATTGGCTGGAAGATAGGCTCAGCAATTTCAGCAGTTGTATATGCAGGTATCACAGGAGCATTTAAGGTAGTATTTGCAGCAATTTTTGGTTTCATTTATGCACCACTCGTTATCACAGGACTTCATCACATGTCAAATGCTATCGACCTTCAGCTTATAGCAGACTACGGCGGAACAATGCTCTGGCCTATGATCGCCCTTTCAAATATCGCTCAGGGCTCAGCTGTTTTAGGCATGATAGCTATCCAGAAGAACAATCCTGAGGCTCAGGAAGTAAATGTTCCATCATGCATCTCATGCTATCTTGGTGTAACAGAGCCGGCTATGTTTGGTGTAAACTTAAAACACGTATATCCATTTGTATGCGGCATGATCGGATCATCACTGGCTGCAATAGTCTGCGTGGCAACCGGCACTACAGCAAATGCGATCGGAGTAGGCGGACTCCCTGGAATCCTTTCAATTCAGCCTCAGTATATGGCAAGCTTTGCAGTAAGCATGATAATAGCAGTAGTTGTTCCTTTCGCACTTACAGCTATTGTAGGAAGTAAAAAACTTGGCAAAGATCTTCAGCTTGGCAGCAAGAAGATTTTCCAGAGAACATAAATCAGATTATATATATTTATAGAGGGAAGACATGAGAGATTATAAACATAGTACAATTTATCAGATTTATCCTAAATCCTTTTATGACAGCAATGGTGATGGAATAGGAGATATAAGAGGAATAGTGGAAAAGCTCGATTATATTAAAAGTCTGGGAGTTGACTATATATGGAGCACACCGTTCTTTGTATCTCCCATGAATGACAACGGATATGATGTGGCTGATTACCTTAATATCAATCCTATGTTTGGAAGTATGAAAGACGTGGAAGAACTGATAGCTGAGGCAGACAAGCGAGAAATAGGCATAATGCTTGACATGGTGTTTAATCATACTTCCACAGAGCATGAATGGTTTAAGAAAGCGCTGTCGGGTGATAAGAAATATATGGACTATTATTTCTTTAAGGATGGCGAGGCTGACAGGCCACCGACAAACTGGCAGTCAAAGTTTGGCGGAAGTGCATGGGAATATGTTCCGACGCTTAAAAAATGGTATCTTCATCTGTTTGATGTCTCTCAGGCTGACCTCAATTGGAACAATCCTGCAGTGAGGGAAGAGCTTAAAAACGTAATAAGATTCTGGAAGGAAAAAGGCATAAAGGGGTTTAGGTTTGATGTTGTAAATCTTATTTCAAAGCCGGAAATTTTTGAGGACGATAATGCAGGTGATGGAAGAAGATTTTATACAGACGGACCGCATGTTCACGATTTTTTGAAAGAGCTTGTCGCTGACACTCAGATAGAAGACATGGTTACAGTCGGTGAGATGTCATCGACTACCATCGAAAACTGTATAAGATATACTGATCCTTCTGAGAGAGAATTGTCGATGTGCTTTAATTTCCATCACCTGAAAGTAGACTACAAAGACGGAAATAAATGGGAGCTCCAAAAAGCCGACTACGCACAGCTTCACAGGCTATTTTATGAGTGGCAGACGAGGATGCAGGATAATAATGGCTGGAATGCAGTATTTTGGTGCAATCACGATCAGCCGCGTATAGTTTCGCGAATGGGCGATGAAGGCAGGTATTGGAAAGAGTCTGCCAAGATGCTCGCAACTGTGATACATGCGATGAGGGGAACGCCGTATGTATTTCAGGGCGAGGAATTAGGCATGACTAATGCCCATTTTTCTGACATAAGCGAATATAGAGATGTAGAAAGCCTGAATTATTACAAAATCTTACTTGATGAGGGAAAGTCGGTAGACGAGGCACTTAAGATACTTTCTGAGCGTTCACGTGACAATTCGAGAACCCCTATGCAGTGGAATGGGGGTGCTTATGCAGGCTTTTCCAAGGCTGAACCATGGATCGGAGTGTCAGACAACTATGAAAGCATAAATGCAGAGGAAGAGGATAATGATGACAGCTCGATCCTAAATTATTACAGAGCACTTATAGCGCTGAGAAAGGAGTATGAGGCTATAAGTGACGGAAAGATAAGCTTTGTTGACATGGGGAATCCTGAGATAATGGCTTATAGAAGATATACTGATGATCAGGAGATACTTGTCATTGCAAACTTTGCCGGAAGAGATAAGAAGCTGATGGAAGCTGTTTTAGCAGAAGGCTATAAAGTATTGTTGTCAAACTATGAAGTAAGCAACATGGAAAAAATATTTAATATCAGGCCTTATGAAAGTATTGTCTTATTGAAGACACCGTGAACAACATGTGCCAGTCACTAGGAACTAAAGTTTCCAAGTGACTGGCACTTTGTTTATCAATCTATAGATACAAATCCCTTTGCCTCAGGATCATCCATTATGATCTCATCGACTGCCGGAACTGTGATCTTACCGCTCTTTGGGTTTTTGATACTTATAACATTGGTTGTGATAGATGCCTCAACCTCTGATTTTTCAAATGCGAGGTCTGTATCGATCATTTCGCAGTTTATGAGCTTAAGACTCTTGCAGTAGCAAAGCGGCTGAGTACCTATGATCTTGCAGTTTTCAAAAGTGACATTTTCACAGTACCATGCGAGATATTCGCCTTTTACAGTACTGTTTTTGACAACGACATTCTTTGCATGCCAAAATGCATCTTTGGTATCGAAATTGCAGTTTTCAAATACTGAGTCAGTGATATACTGGAAGGAGTATTTGCCTGTCAGCGATACATTTTCAAAATGCAGATGGTCAGATCTCATCATGAAGTATTCGCTCGCAGCAGAAGAGTCTTTCATCTTAATATCGCTTACAGACCAGCCAAACTCCGGGGAGATAATGTCACTGTTTGTGATCTTTATGTTTGAGCACTCTCTGAGCGCCTTGATACCGTGAAGTTTAGAATTGGTAATAGTGGCGTTGTGAGTATACCAGAGCGCAGCTCTGCAGTTTTCGGTCATTTCACTTCCGTCTATGGTCAGATTGTCATCGTGCCAAAAAGGATATCTGAGATTAAAGTAGCTGTCTTTAATTTCTATATTCTTGCTTTCTTTAAGAGCACTTTCACCATCGGCAGGCCCATCAAACCTGCATTTCTCGACAACAATACCATCACTGCCATAAAGAGCTCTTTCCTCATCAAATGTTTCTTCAAAAAATCTATTATTCTGCATAAAGGCCTCCCTATATTTTATATTAAACGGCAAATATATATGTCGTTTAATATAACTATAACCCCTTGAGTGAACTCAAAGTCAATACGTTTTTTAAAAAGTACAATAAAGTCTGTCTTGACAATTGATGTGCAGAGCTGAATTAATATATCCAGATGTTACTGATCACTTTAACACGCCGTGAGCAAGAAATCCCCCACCTCTAAGCAAAGCGTAGGTAGGGGATGAAGTGCGAGTAACACGGCGTTGACTTCTACATGCTATCGAGGTATTATAATTATATTCAGTCGTATAAATGATATTTTGAGGTATCAAGATGAAATATGATACAAATAATCATTCAGTGTTCTTGCTACAATATCATCTTATTATGTGTGTAAAATACCGTAATAAGGTAATAAATAAGGCTATCTCAAATCGTCTAAGGGAAATATTTGAGTATATTTCTCCTAATTATAATATAACGTTAGAAGAATGGAATTACGACAAAGACCATGTACATATCCTTTTCAGGGGTCAACCAAATACAGAAATCAGTAAATTCATAAATGCTTATAAATCTGCAAGTAGTAGACTTATAAAGAAAGAATTTCCGCAAATTCGCAAATCTCTTTGGAAAGAAATGTTTTGGTCGCAAAGTTATTTTTTGATAACTACAGGCGGTGATACTGTAGATATGATTAAGCAGTATATCCAATCACAGGGAAAGAAACAAAATGGCAAACAGAGCAATTAAGTACAGATTATATCCTACAACTGAACAAGCTACTATGTTTGCAAAGACCTTTGGCTGTTGTCGTAAGGTCTATAATCTCATGCTTTCCGATAAGATTGAGAGTTACAAAACTACAGGAAAATTTGCAACAGTAACTCCAGCCAAGTACAAAAAAGATTATCCATATCTTAAAGAAGTGGATAGCCTTGCTCTTGCTAATAAGCAACTGGACTTACAGGAAGCTTTTCATAACTGCTTTAGTAAATCCCGTAAAAAGAAGAAC
>JQKK01000030.1 GCA_000746015.1 Lachnospiraceae bacterium MA2020
CTTGTTTCTATCGGACATAATCTCTATAAATACCACAATAAACAGATGAGAAGTTCAGCTGCTGCATAAGTTTGATATCGATCGGATTTATGGGGTAAGGGGAGTTATACGCATTTTTACAGGAAAATCCGAAATCTATGTACAAAAAGAGGACGTGTAAAAAATGATTTCTCTTTTTTCACACGCCCTTTTGATGGCCTGCCTGCCCTCCGGCGCATTGCATCATATCGCATCTTATAAGCAAACGCCTTTTCACTCGGCAGTATCTCTTCTCTCTGCAAATTCGAATCAACCATCGCCAGGACAGCTTCATCATCATCGTACTTCTTTACGATCGCAGGGATCCTTTCCAATCCGATTTCCTTAACCGCAAATAACCGTCGGTGACCGGAGATCATTTCATACTCTCCGTCTTCAAGCGGTCTGACCGTAACCGGAATCGTATTACAAATTTACACTATACTATATTAGTGTCGCATATTTACCGTACTTTACAATATACGGAATTTAATTCCACATTCAAGTTATATTGTAATCGCACTAATTCGTTCATGAAATAATCGCACTATCACATCTAAATTCGTGTTGCGCTAACTGCACGATTTGCGTCTTATTCTAACAGCATCGTTCTCATAAACACTAAACCTAAAATTCATCACATCAAAGTGATCGAATAGTCCGCTCTAATCAGAAAGCAGTCTGAAAATAATCTTACTGCTAAATAGCCAATGTCATTTACTTAAGCCATTTAAATATATTTTTGCTTCATGGACATCTATCATGACGCGCAGGACTAGTATCCCGCTGGTGCATCTCCTCACGAAAAAATAAGCCTGCGGGATATACCTATATACAGAAGATTTTCGACATAATCACATATGCATACAAATCTTTCCTTCCCGTTTTGCTTTCTCATATTTGCAGTTTTTATTTTCTTTTTCTTCTGTTCATGAGACGCTCTAAGGAGCATCACTGCAATAACTACATCAAAACCAGCTTCCCATACCTCCGTGCATATTCCACAGTAGATTCCGTCCCACTATTCCTACCTGCATCAATCACATACAAACTATCCGACAATGCCGCAATTATACGGTTCCTCTTAGGGAAATAGTATTGTCTCGGTTGCGTTCCCGGTGGATACTCTGACACTATGCAGCCTTGCTCAGCAATCGCCGAATACAGTTTATCATGTTCTTTGGGATAGCATATATCAGCACCATTTCCGAGAACTGCAATCGTATATCCTTCCGACTTAATCGCAGCTGTATGAGCATATGAATCAATTCCTTTTGCCATTCCGCTTATGATAGCAATATCATTTTTCACAGCTTCCAAAGCAATGTCGATTGCCCTTATCTTACCTTCTTGCGAGCATCTCCTCGAACCCACTATCCCTGCTGATTCTCTGTATCCGTTGATTTTCAGATTACCTTTAACATAGAGTAAAATCGGCATATCTGTGAGATTTTTGAACCTTTTAGGGAAATCAGCATCCTCACGTACCACAATCCTAATTCCAGATGATTCAGCATCTTTCAAGACCTGCTCTGACCGATTCCTAATGCTCACTTCATCCCGTTGCTCAACAAATGAAATGGTCCTCTTTCTGCCTATTATATTTGATATATCAGCACGCATGATATCTTCACAGCCTGCCTCAAAACATTCCTCAACACTTCCAAATAAATCTAACAGAGCATTTTGCGTTATAGGTCCAAGGCCTTTTATCTGTGTGAGCATTATGTACTTTATTATCTTATTCTCTTCATCAGTCATGATTAAGCTATCGTGTACATCTGACTACTTGATACATCAAGGTCACGGCATCCAAGTACTCTGACTATATCCTCCTGCCTGATGTTCTCTGCCCCATCAAGATCTGCAGACGTTCTTGCAAGACGTAGAAGCTTATGTATAACCCTGGCACTATAACCATATTTTTCACTGGCTCTTTTCAGCATCTGAGTACATGCTTCATCAAGTTTACAATATTTCTGTATCATAGTTGTTGTCATTTGAGCATTACAGTTGACCTGCTTATCGTCCTTGAATCTCTCCTGCTGAATCTTTCTTGCTTTCTCCACTCTTTCTCTTAACTGTGATGAAGTATAGCTGCTCTCTTTATCATTTAATTCAAAATAATCCACATGTTCAACACTCTTCTGAATATCAATGCGTTCCAAAATAGGTCCAGAGATCTTGCCTCTGTAATGAATTATCTCATAATCGGTACATCTGCATTTTTTTGAGGGGTAATAACCGCAGGGACATGGATTCATTGCGGCCACAAACATGAAATTTGCTGGATATGAATTAGTTCCGTTCACTCTTGATATGGTAACTCGCTTGTCTTCCATAGGCTGTCTCAGCGAATCAAGCGTACTCCTTGAAAACTCAGCAAGCTCATCAAGGAATAAAACTCCATTATGTGCCAGTGAAACCTCTCCAGGCTGAGCATAGCTGCCACCTCCAATCAGAGCATTCAATGATACATTATGATGTGGAGCACGAAACGGTCTTGTCTTCAGCAGACCTGTTCCTGCTTCCAATAATCCTGATATACTATGGATCTTCGTGACCTCAAGAGACTCTTTTTCTGACATTCTCGGAAGAATTGTTGGTATGCGCTGAGCTATCATTGTCTTTCCGCATCCCGGTTCACCCAGCATAAGTATATTATGGCCGCCGGCAGCTCCAAGCATTATAGCTTCTATCAGCTCATCCTGTCCTTTGACATCAGAAAAATCAAGGTCTCCCTCATATCCGCCTTCTTTTCCACTCGATGTATCAACATTTACTGCGATGCCTTCACTAGTTATGTTCGTTTTATCTTCGTCATATAACTTTGAGATATCAATTCTTCCCTCAAGAAATCTTACTGTATCCGGCAGAGATTTCACAGGACACACCTTTATACCAGATACAGATAAAGCCTCCTGTCTATTCTCAAATGGCACTACAACTGCCTTAACACCACATTTTCTGGCTTCAGTGACCATGGAAAGTACTCCATTACATGGACGTATGCGTCCATCAAGTGCCAGCTCTCCAATAAATGCATAATCAGATAGCTTCTTTGGTGAAATCTGATCTGTCTGAAACAGTAAAGCAATAATCATACCAAGATCAAAATGTGACCCACGCTTTTTTCTGTCTCCCGGTGCAAGACTTATAATGCACTTGTCCTTTGGAAAATCATAACCACAAGATTCTATTGCTGCCTGTATCCGTTCCCCAGCTTCCTTAATAGCCTGATCCGGCAGGCCTATGATAGACATCATCTGTTGTTGTCCCCTTATAGTTGAAGCCTCAATCTCAACCATAAAACCATCAACTCCAGACGTTGCCATACTCTTTACTGTTATTGCCATATCAGATAAAAATTATTCCTTCCAACTTCATATATTTAGTGACTGTACTACCAAGGCAGCCACATATCATCTTCCTTCATATCTTTTTGAATCAGCATCTCCTGCTCAGCATGAGATATCTTACCTTCAACAAACATACGATACTGTTCAACGGGATTGTTCCTAAAACACCCTAAAACTCGAGAAGTATCTACCAACTCCGATATAAGTCCGATGCTCTTTTTCTCTGCTTTTCCTTCCGCGTCGCCATTGTCCATAAACTTTTCATAGCTTGAATACTCATACCCAAGCGGCTCTCTTACCATCTGAGCCTTCACTGGGTTCAGATGAATATATCTGCTTACTTCAAGAAAATATCTTTCGTCCTCTATCAAGCACGCTGTATATCTGTTCTCAAATAAATGACCGGTATAGTTGTATTTTCTGTTAAAATTCATAGCATATGGATGAAGTATCCTCTGCATGATTTTCCACAATTCAATATCAGCCGTCTCTATCACCATATGAAAATGATTTGTCATAAGGCAAAGTGAGTGTATCTTGAAAGGATACAACTCTTTAGCTCTGCTGACAGTCTGCAGAAATGACAAAAAATCATCAGCATCTTTATACAACATTAATCTCCGGTTTCCTCTGCTCATTACATGGTATGTGGCTCCCGGATACCAGTCTCTTTTTGGTCTCGACAAATCTATTTTTCTCCAGTTCCTTTTTTCTTAGAATGAGTATCCTCATCTTTTTCTTTCAATGAAGCATAAGCTTCTGCATACCCCATCATACGCTCACGGAAAGCTGGTTCGAGCAGATTATAATAAGCAATCAGTCTTCCCATATCAGTACTTTTCTTAATGGTATAATAGTCCCTGCTTTCCTCTCGGCTGCCTGCTGGATCTATTCCAGACAGCAACCACTCCGGTGTAACATCAAGTGCCTCACAAATAGGCATAATCTTTTCAGATGATGGATTGGTCTTGTTCTTTTTCCATTCACTGATTGTGCTTGGTAAAATCCCTGTTTTTTCAGAAAACTGCTTCTGCGTCATTGATAGTTGTGCCAGTCTTTCAAATATTCGCTCGCTTATTGTCATCAATTCGTCCTCATCATCTCTCTCTCTACATTTTCTCTGTAGAATAATATAACATTAGTTTTCAATATACCATCTCTCGTTTCAATTATATGAATCATTTTTCTTAAAAACACCTGCCCAATATCTTTTTTAAAATATCGGACAGGTTCCAGTGTTTCATTCATAATCGAGAGCCAAATACATAGGCCTACAATTATCTTCATCCTCTTTCAGGGAAAAATGCAAATCTGCTTCAAGATCTTCAAATAAATTTCTCTTGTAAAGTGAATATCCTTCATCCGTTGCAGCAAGAGTTACGAATGAAAAGCCTAAATAGTATTCCCTAAGCATGTACACCTTGCTCATAAAATCTGCAAACAATTGATCTGATACCTTGATTTTAGTTCCATCATCTTTAACATCAACAATAACACCTCTATACTCCATAGTCAGTGCAAAGAAATTAAGATGGATAGAACCACCAATCTTATACTTGCCGGCTTCAGTCATAGTATCAATATAACCCACTCCAATATTATAGTAACCAATTATTTTAGTGCGTTTCTCATCTATCCATACAAAAGTTTTGCCTATACCAACGTCAAAAGCCTCATCAGACTTAATGAAATTATCAAGGAATGAATTTCCTGATTCAAACCTTAACGCCAATCTTTCCATATCCCGTGTGAACGCTTCAACATTAATCTTCATCTGTATATTCACACTTCCTTATTTTTGTTTCACCTGTATTGAGATTTGTTACCTTTGAATAAAGTTCTCCAGTATTTTCATCTTCAAATAATTCTACATTCCTTGAAAACATATACTCATAATGAGCTCTCGCTTCCTTGGACATCTTTGTCTTTAATGGTTTTTTTGCAACCAAAGGCATTGTTATGGGTGTAGCATAAGCACTTGTACCTGCCATATTATCACCGCCTTTTCATATAATCTTTTATAACTTCATATTACCACATGAAATATCTGCAAACAATTAAATATTTAAGGATTAAATGTAAATAATTCCCAGAAATCTCAAACCCGTCTATAACCTTATCACGGTAATGTATGTTAATCGCAGCAATTCAATATCGCAACCATTTTTTCAATTATATGAACTATATATTAAATAAAAGTGCCTGTCAAGTATTTTGAACATTTGTTCATATTTTGTTCACAGTGACAGGCACCAATGTCCAGATTTAGGCTCAGATGGCTTCTCCTCTATAGATAAAACATGACCTGCTTCATCAAACTCTACTACACCAAATCTCTCCGGATCTGGAACATAGTATCCAAATACAGTTGCTCTTCCTTCTTCAGCGTTTTTAACAGATGCTTTTAAAAGAGTCCTAAATCCATTGCCATAGAAAATATTATCGCCTAGCACCATTGCACACGCATCATTACCAATAAACTCCTTACCAAGTAAGAATGCCTGAGCAAGTCCATCAGGACTAGGCTGAATACAATAAGAAAGACTAATGCCAAATTGAGAACCATCACCAAGAAGCGACTGAAATCTCGGAGTATCATCCGGTGTAGAGATGATCAAAATATCCTTGATCCCTGCAAGCATAAGCGTTGATAATGGATAATATATCATTGGCTTATCATATATAGGCAATAACTGCTTACTTGTCACTTTTGTTAATGGATACAGGCGTGTACCCGAACCACCGGCTAAAACTATACCTTTCATTTATCTATCCTTTCTCAACTCACTCAAAGATCAGCCTCTTTTATATATCTGCTCACTGCATCCTGCCATGTAGGTAACAACTCAAAACCAGCTTCCACTAGCTTAAACTTGTCAAGCCTAGAATTAAATGGTCTGGTAGCTATGCTAAATCCGTATTCTTTCGTAGATACTGTCTCTAAAAGGTGCACGGTATAAATACTAGACATTTATTCTTTCCACTGTGACACCAATGATTGTAGTTTAGTTAGAAATAATCAACATGTGCAACGCTCTTCTGTACATCGACGCGTTCTAAAATCGATTCAGAAATCTTACCTCTGTAATGATTTCTGATTATTTATAATTTGTATATAATATAATGTGAATTACGAAAAACCTCAGTCACCATATCTGTCTTACTTCCGTATTCAACCTTTCCATCATATACCTGCATTAACAAATAATCTACTCCCTCATCCTTCATCATAAGGATAGTATTTTCCAAATCACTTGATAAACTTCCCACAATACCATCTCTTCTTTCTGCCTCTTCCTGCGGACTATATTTAACCTCATTCCAAAGATAGCGTTGAGAAAAGATTCCTGCCATCATGGAATTATTTATTCCATACACATCCAAATGACCATCAATAGCAAATATACAATCCTCATCCGTATTATTCTTAAGCCATTCATACGCTTCATAATCAACCACATCACAATAATAACTGCCATAATTCTCATACGATAATTTTCCTCTTATGACATTTAATCCGAGTACAAATTCTTCTCTTGCCTCATCATAATATCTGTTTATAGATATCCCGAGCAAAAGAATTGTTATTACGCATATAGACTGAAATAGATTCCATAAACATTTGCTTTTATTTTGTATCGTATATTCATAAATCCACTCTAATGAATACATCCCAGCCAAGGCACTGGTAGGATATATAGCCATTAAAAAATACATTTGGCTATACCCTGGCTGTACAAAATATATTCCGCAGAAAATTCCTGCAAGTGATGCAACTATTAATCCACAAAGAAAAATATCAAATTTTTTTTTCCTAATCAATAAAACCCCAAAAATAATTGACAAAAATAGAAGAAATATCCCAACTCTATTTATTCTATATATATATAACCATATTGCATATAATTTTACCAGTAATCTATCTTCTGAAATATTATACTCCGTTACCAAGGTATTATAAATGTTTATAATTGGTACAGCCTTAGTCATAATAACATCTAAGCCAAGTCCGCCAATATAAGTTAAACCAACCTCGGATGAAAAAGTCGTTGTTCCCCTGATAAAGCCAAACAGTATACCAATAAATGATCCGAGCCAAGAAACTCCGCTAACCACTCCCCTTATTATGTTATGCGTAAATAGATAATAAATAGATGTAACTCCAAATACTACTAACACAATCGCACCGACAGGTCCTTTTGTCCCAGTAGTCATAGCAATCAAAATAACGGATGGAATAAATAATTCCCTAAATCTTTCTTTTTTTAGTATCTCCGCTAATATTCCGAGAGAAATCATTCCGTATGCATATCCAATATCAAACCCGAACGGACAAATGCTCGTATGCCAAGTAAAACTACATGATACTCCATCCGTAAACAGTAAAACAATCATCAACAAGGTAACTGACCATTTCTTTTTTAAGACCCTTGTTGAAAAGTAATAAGCCGCAAAAACAAGCCCTATACCAAACAGAAAACTTGAAAAAAAGAACGAAAGCTTTGTAATATCCACTCCTGTACAGAGCGACACCTGAGCCATAAGTATACTTGAAAAATAATGATATCGAAGTGGTATCCCCACCTGTCTAAAATTATAAGCAGGGAACTGTTTTGTTAATGATATATTATTACCAACCCAAAAAGGCCAATCTACATAATAGCCATTTCCGTTTGGAAGTTCATTAGGAAATGCATTCACAAAAGAAACAATAACCGTTGTAAGTAAATAATATATAAACAAAAAGGCAATGCATAGTATTACACCATATCTATTCAATTCCAATCCCTTAAAAGGAACTCTTATCTTAACTATATATAATATCGTAATAAAAGCCTCTATTACTGTCATAAACGACAAAACAACCTTAAGCCCTATCAACATGAACATCATATAGATAAGTAGCGATAATATCCCACCAAATGCATACGAAAGCGCAATATTTTCAAGCAAATCCTTCGTCCTTATCCGTAGAACATCAACAATAACAGTACCTGCTAAAAACCACGCAAAGAACTGATAAAGAAAAATTTTTACGCCATTTAACAAAGACATATCATGAACATAACAGTTTAAAAGTAAAAAAGCTAAAACAATAGCCTGTATGCCTGCTAAGCTGCTGTAACTCAAATCTATTTTCTTCATTGTACACTTCATAAATGCAACATCCATTTCTCAAATCTAAAAAATCTTATTCTCAAAAAAGCATTCTATTACAACGTTCATGATCCTACCTGTCTAATGCGGATTTTATAATCACATATCAAAAAGAAAGATAAAATCACATTTATAACCACATACAAAATACATGCCCCCCAGATTTCATACTGGGAAACCAAATGCGTTCCAACAAGCATAGAAAACACAGTAACTACTGCATATATAGCAACTATGTCATTTTGTTTTCTCATAGAAACAATAGGAACCATCATAAACTGTGATACTGCATAGAATCCTCCGCCAATTAATAAAACAATCAGATTCCAACTATATTCTGTCAAATTAGTATTATATAAAAAATTCAGTGATGGTATTCCAAGTACACCAACGGACGCAACAACAGCGCCTGTAATAATGCTTATATATATAAGTTGTTTTCTAATATATCGAGAAAGACGCTTATTATCCCCCTCCAGTACAGCCTCTCCCATTTCTCGTACTATTGGCTGAAAAATTATCATGCTTAAAACCATAATTACAAATGCTGGCATCATAAGGTAGCCAAATTTAGCCTGTACTGTATCATCCAAATAAAAGTCAATTAAATATTTAGGCATATTTCCAATATAAACCGCTGCCGTGCTACTAATACAAAGCGAAAAACATGTTTTTAGTAATGCTCCGCTTCTGTTTGGCTCATTTTTCCTGGAGTTCTCTCCCAATATTGCTTTAGTCTCTATTTTTAACAAAATCAAAGCTACTCCAACTGACAATAAAACAACCAATAGAATTGTAATGACAAAAGGCAACCTGACCATAATAAAAAGACAAAACAATCCTGTAGAGAAAATCAATCTCTCCGAATACCTTTTGGCACCGATATCCAATCTTCCATGCTGTTGATACATTCCATAATACACATCTTCGATAGAATCAATCTGCTTCCAAAAACATATAAGCAATATTGAAAGCATTTTTTCTAAATCATATTCACCTGTCAGGAAATGAATTCCCAGATAAACCGCAATGATAAGCATTGTAACTATCACAGTAACGATTCGTGAATTACAATACTCTGTAAAAGAGAATTCTTCATTGATATCTGTAACCTGAAAATTTCTTTGTCCATATTTAGAAAGTGTCATTCCAAGTAAAGATATCGCATAAGCAATCGAAAAAATCCCCGCTTCTTTCATCGAATATCTGTATGAGATAAAAATCAGAATCAAAGCTGACTGTCCTGCATTTATCATCCCAGAAATGGTATTCCAGATATAACTTTTCCGTTTCAATATATTGTTCATATTATTTTAATGAGCTTCATACTCCATGTCATAACAACTCCAAACTATTTATAGAACTATCTATATTTGACTTAGGTGCTCTTACCACGCAGTAAGCCGGTACATCCTTATAAACATGCGCTGCAGCGCTGACAAGAACGTGATCATTTAACGTCACTTGATTTCTTACAGTTGATCCGCCTCCCATGAAACAATTATTTTTGATATGAACTTCTCCCATACAAGACGAATTAATACTCATGGTCACATAATTATCTATTTCTGAATCGTGTCCAACTATAACTCCTCCAAATAGTAGATTTGCATTTCCAATTTTACATCGCTGTTCGATAATAACCGACTCAAGAATAATATTTCCTTCTCCAATCATTATATCTTTTGGTAAAACGCACGTTGGATGAATATAATTTTCAAATATATATCCCCTATCCTTTAACATCTCATAAAGTCTTTGCCGTAAATTTCCCATGCTTTTATAGCCTATTCCCATAAAAAGCCTGCATGAATCGCTAGGATATAATTTATATAATTCTTCAAAAGATATTACACGACAATTTGAAATATATTCTTTTTTAATAAACTCCTCATCCACAACAAAAGCATCAATTTTTACTAATTCAGATTCTTCCACATATTTTCTAACAAGAGTTGCTTGTATACCATTCCCCACTATTACATATTTCATCTTTTACTCCAATCAGAGAATCATACTCCTCCATTGATTATATATAATATTTGTTACCATTTAAAATAAGTATTGTGCCTTTATATCAATATTGAAATCTTATTTTAGCACAAATAGGTTCCCAGTTATCCTATTCATTAATAGTATGCTCAACACCTACAACTTCTCGTATTGAATATTGTGGCATATTATTCTCAATCATATACATTCGCCCCAAGTATTCACCCATAACACCAAGCATCATCATAATCATCCCGCCAACTATTAATATAACCGACAACAAGGATGTATATCCCGCCGATATTTCTGGGTGTATAAATTTCCTTATGATTGTAACCATCATAGCTATAAATCCAATACTTGCAACGCAGCTACCAAAGAGGGATGCCAATCTTAACGGAACAACCGAGAAACCAGTCAAACTGTTAATATAAAGCTTAATCATACGGCGTAGTGTATAATTGCTAGCACCTGCAATTCGTTCCTCGTGTTCCAATTCAACATTTGCTATATTATGAGTCACCTGCATAATAAACCCACTAAAACTAGGAAACGGACTTTTATATTTAACCATTTCATCTAAAACAAATTTTCTCATAATAGAAAAACTGGAATTTTTCACATCCTTTGGCTTTCCAATTAAAATATTAAGTGTAGCAGTGTTTATTGCACTTGAGATACGTTTAAACAAGGAATGTTTTTTATGCTTAAAAAGGGCATATACTACATCATAGTCGCCTTCTATGAGCTTATCTAACATCGCATAAATTCCTTCAACCGGATGCTGTCCATCATCATCCATATAAACAATGAAATCCCCCTTTAAGAACGGAACTGCTGCCATTCTCGCTGCATGCTGACCGTAATTTTTCGATAAATTAACAGCTACAATATTGGGATTGTTGTTGCTTAGTCTTTTTATAACATGAAATGTCTCGTCTGATGAGCCATCGTTAACAAGTACAATCTGATATTCATCTCTGTGTTCTTCAAATAGACCGATAAGATCCATCACAACCTTTTCAATTGTATTTTGAGAGCGATAGCAAGGTATTGCTACTGAAATCATGTTTCAGTTCCCTCCATAAGTCTTTGTAAAAGCAAAAAACTTTCCTCAACTTTTCTTTCAACATTAGGGAAATTATCACGTAGCCTACTTTTAATACAATCCAATTCATCATAAGCTTTATCAAAATATGTTATGAAATCATTTTCATCTCTGGAGATAACATATTCTTCCATACCTATAACACTGAAAAAGCCTGACATTTTGTGTGCTAACGGTCCATTTTTGTAATCGAATGCTATAGTTGGGATTCCCTGTTCCAAACCTGCAACAGCACCATGTACTCGTCCTGAGATTAACATATCTAGATTTCCTATAAGCGTATGCATTTCCCAAGGTTGATATATAGAATCCACTTTTCTAACATCACTCATATTTACATTTCCTCGAGACTCTATTATTTCATATAGCTTACTTATCATTTTATAATCTCGCCAATGTGTCCTTTTGAAATTTGGAGGCAATTCAAATCCATTAGAATGTGATATTAAAATAACTCTTTCGTTTCTATCTTTAACAATATGCTCTACAAGTGATACAAAATCTCTAAAGTCCTCATCATCTCTCTCCCATGCATCAAAAGAACTACCAGGCAGTGAATATGTTGCAAGAATCATTCCTATATTTTTCTTTCTGTCACTAAAATGCTCTTTTTTAATTATAGTAGATGCGTTTACTGTCTCTGGATAATAAGTTTTATCGAAAAGCCATGCTGGACAAGCATAACTTTTTGTATTTGATACATCAAATCCCTCTTTTTTTAGGATATCAATTGAGAACCCCTCTCTATTAATCACCAAATCGAAATTCTTATATACCTCTTTTGCGAAACCAACAATACTACTATCTGTAACAGGTCCGGGAGAACTTGCAAACATGACAGTTCTCTTCCCTAATAGCTGGGCAGTCCTAATCTTAAGCAAGTCAACCAAATAACGGTTTTCCCCCATTTTTTCTGAATTATCTCCCCACATATCACCTGAGAAATCAATAATCAAATCGGATTTTAGAACCTCCTCAATATATGGAGTGGTAGTATAAAACTGGTTGGTCTTATTGTACAGCTTGGCAATGCCATATTCTTCTATCGCAGATTTTGTATCACACAATCCATCTCGCCATCCATAATATAAATCCAGCGGTAATACTTTTATATTTTCTCTTTTTGCAAATTCATCAGTCATCTGCATAGTTGTTACTATATCAGCTTCAGGAAATATTTCATGCAATTTTCGAAACAAGGGCACCACTATATAGTAATTTCCGATGTTGCCGTATTCAATTCTTCCCCAATGAAGTGTACATAATCCAGTTAATAATATTTGCATCATAATCCTCCATCTATTTTTCTTTTTATTTTATAGTTTTTATAAAGACGTGATTCCACATTTCATCCATTTCAGAATTCATTTTTTTTATTGAATCATACTCTAAAACCATACACCCTAGGCTGTCGCCCCCATTCCTAAAAGCTCTAATATGTTCTCCTTCTTTTACAAACAGTTCTTGTTTTTTTATTCTATCAAGAACTACCTCATCTACCTCCATTTTTTCAAATTTACCATCGCTTAATGAATGAATCACGTATGAAGTAGCAACACCACTTTTTTTCGGTACAAGATCATCGGTATATGTATCTCCTACACAAGCTTTAATAGATGCTGAAATCATGTCCACTCCGGTAGCCCATTTAATAGTATCCGGAATAAAATTACCACCATTTCTTGGACCTATTTCCAACAAATAAATATTGTCATCCATTCCAATGATATACTCAAAATTAAATGCTCCAAACCTCATATCAAGCCTATTAAATATTTCTTGAATCAACTGATAAGCCTTATGCTGGTATTGCATTGGTTGAATTGACGGATAACTTAACCCTATAGGTGCATGAGGATTTCTTTCAACATTATTATGTTGATCCATAACGTTAAAATTCGTGATTACCCCGCCAGAAATGAATCCATCACCATCAATTTGGTAACCTTTTTTTTGTATGAATTTTTCAACAATTACCTGCTCACTTAATGAATAAGATTTCGCATAATTAAATGCCTCTTCAAAATCCCTTTCATCCTCCAATTTAGTAACACCCTTACTACCTGATGAATCAACAGGCTTAACCATTATTGGATATCCATATTCATGTGCATATTTTTTCGCATCATTAATATCCGAAAAAACTTCTCCCGAAATCATATCTAACCCATTCTTTTTCATAAATTCTCTAAATTGTCCCTTATTAACCAGAGTCTCTACGGAATAGTACGGATTCGTTGGTAAACCCATTTTTTCTGAGACATATGCTGCAGTGGGCGCAGATACATCCGAAGCATAAGAAAGAATTCCATCCACCATAAGATTTTGTGCCAACTCCAGAATTGCTTCCTTATCAGTTGTACTCACATTATGATATTCATCTGCATACTTATGTCCCGGATTATTTGGCAAATAATCCGCAGTGATCACATAGTACCCCAACTCTTTTGCACGAATAATTGCTGTCTTTTGAAAAAAATTACCACCTAAAATTAATATTCTCTTCATTTATTATTTATTCTCCACAAAATGATAAACATTCATCCCTTCATAAATCGCATCTGCCAATATCATTTCATATTCAGGATGCAATTGTTTCATATAATGACAAAAAGCATATAAACAACTATTTTTAGCTAATTCTTCTTTTTCAGCATCATTTATGCTACTATCATATCTCTCACCAGAAATAATATACACATTATCTTGTAAAAAACTCTCATCATCCAATTTCTCCATCCCGTTTTTTCTCAAAACTCTTTTTCTAACATGGCTATAATAATCGCTGCCCCCCCAATAAAATGAATTTGAGATATCTTCCGTATACAAAAGCCTTGGGTTAACATTTGCTTTTATCCCAATCTGCATAACATAAAAACCATTCTTATGTGTTATCAAGTACTGATTTACGGTGTCATCATTATCTTCGTATTTATCTGTACAAATTTCTTTTATATTAATAAAATTATTTGCTTGAAGAATAGCAAAATGTAAAGCTAGAAACAATGCGACTCCAGTCATTACTGAACAAAATTTTAACCGACCTATATATGCGTCTCTATCACTTATACTCATAGTATTATCAATCTTCGCCATCCTTCTTGAGGCATCATTTTTACTTGCAAATCCTAAGAGAGATTCAAAAACGAACGCAGGAAGCAAAACAACGATCAAACTTCTATAAAGAACTCTTCCCATCATTATCTGATAACCAATGAGTATCAATGTTCCTGCAATATTAATTAAAGAAAATAACAAATTCTGTTTATTTGCATATACTATAATTATTATTATAGATGCCAAAGATATAAATCCCGACAAAATCAAAATATATCGTTCGCGTGTATCAACTATCATCCCCTTTATGATTTCAGATGGCTTTGCTAATTCTGATTGACTGTTTGCAGCAATATAATGCATATTTTTTGCATTACATAGTTCATCGATAAAACACCATTGGCTTACCATTACATAACTGTCTCGATTCCACCCTACCGCTTCATATATTTCCGGATGTTCATCATAAGAATCTCTCGGATGATCCAATAATTCCGCACGTGCTTTATTGAACTCAGCAAACTCATAACCATTCAATTGATTTTTATATATTGTATCTAAGCCTACAAATGCTATAATTGTTGCAACAGAGATTAATACACATATTGCCCACGTCCAAATTGACTTCCTCGACTTTTCTCTCTTCACAAATACATATAAACAAACCAAAAAAAGATAACACAATACCACATATGCTGTGTTTTTTCTGTGAAAGAGAACCGGTAAAAACAAAACAAGCATTAATAACAGAAAACGATTGTTGATTCTGCCCATATAACCACTATAAAACAGTAACGCCGCAATACCCGTTCCATACAAAGCTGGAACAACTGTAAATGATGTTGACGCAATCGACGGTATAGAAAAAGCAATATTAAAAACAAGTATTATTCCAACCTCAAAAACATTCCCCCAACATTTCTTTCCTTTTTTCACTGAACAATGTATAGCAATACACAAAAAAGAATAATTGATAAGAAATATTCCTACCAACATCAAAAACTGACTATATATAAACCACCACTGAATTTTGGGCATCAATTCATATAGCCACGTAAGCGGGAATCCCAAAAATATACTTATAAACTGATGTGCAGGATCGTTTGCACCAGATGTAAATCCGTTAAGTAAATTTTGAATTCCTGCATCATCATTTGTCATATACACCATATAACTGTGACGATAGCAGATAAAAAAATCTACTAATGTAATCACACATGATACGATTATAATTTGTCGTTGTATCTCCATTGATACATCTTTGGCATGGTTTGTATTATTTGCTTGAGTCATTTATTAATATAAAACTCCTTTACCTTGCTTATAACATATTCAATTTCCTTATCTTTCAATCCATAATACAACGGTAATCGAACTAATCTATTGCTCTCCCTAGTTGTATAATTATCCTGCCCGTGAAATCTACCACAATTCATGCCTGCAGGCGCACTATGTAGAGGAACATAATGGAACACCGCACCTATTCCATTTTCTTTCAGAAACTTAATCAGTTTTGTCCTTTCTTCCAAATCCTTCGCCTTAATATAAAACATATGAGCATTATGTATACACCCCCCCTTCGGAATAACGGGAAGTTCAATATGGCCTTCATCTTTCAATGGACTTAACAGCTCATAGTACATATCCCAGCTTCTCATTCTGTCGTCATATATTTTCTGTGCCTTTTCAAACTGAGCATACAAATATGCAGCGTTAAGCTCACTAGGAAGATATGACGATCCTGGAGCTACCCATGTATATTTGTCAATCTCACCACGGAAAAATTTGCTTCTGTTAGTTCCCTTTTCACGAATAATTTCAGCATTTTCTATAAACTTACTATCTCTTATAAGTAAGGCGCCACCTTCGCCCATTGATAGATTCTTTGTTTCATGAAAACTGAAACATCCAAAATCCCCAATGGTACCAAGTGCTCTACCTTTATATGTACTCATAATGCCTTGAGCAGCATCCTCTACCACTTTAAGGTCATGTTTTTTTGCGATGTCCATAATTGTATCCATCTCGCAAGCTACTCCTGCATAATGTACTGGTACAATAGCTCTCGTCCTATCTGTAATGGCATCTTCTATTAGGGTTTCATCAATATTCATGGTATCGGGTCTGATATCCACAAATACTGCTTTAGCTCCACGAAGTACAAATGCATCTGCTGTTGATACAAAAGTAAACGACGGCATTATTACCTCATCTCCCTCCTTAATATCAAGAAGAAGTGCTGCCATTTCCGTTGCATGGGTGCATGATGTTGTCAAAAGCGCTTTCCTTGTCCCGGTATGTTCTTCAATCCATTTACTGCAAAGTTTTGTGTACTTTCCATCTCCACAGATTTTATTTGATCTTATTGCGTCCCTTATATTTTCTTCCTCACCACCCACAACAGGTGGTTTATTAAATGGTATCATTTTTTTCTTCCCTTCTCCCCTTATAGTATAGAAATTTGTACTATGAAATTTGAAAATAGATTATCCCTTGATTATGTCCTTGATATTATATAATCACATATTTGGTACAATATTAAAAATGATTGATTTATTTTTTCCTGAATATTCTTGAATAATCTTGACCTGATTGAGCCACCTGTCCGTTAAAAATGAGCCACTATTCCGTTAAAGTATGAGCCACCATTCCGTTAAAGTATGAGCCACCATTCCGGAGCATATTGAGCCAGTTACTTGATCCAATTAAAATGATATTAATGCGCGTACTGCGTAAATTCATTTTAAGGAGGATCACGACTATGACAAAGTATCGTGAAATTCTCAGACTTTATAGTCTGAAATTCAGTAAGCGGAACATAGCTCTATCTGTTCCATGTTCGCGTAACACAGTGTCTAAAGTCTTGAAGCGTGCCGAAGAATTAAATATATCCTGGCCACTTCCTGAAGGCACTACTGATGCCGATTTGGAGAAACAACTATTCTCATCTCCAACATTAGTATCACAAAAGCGTATGCCAGATTTTGACCACGTTCGCAAAGAGCTTCTGAAAAATGGCGTTACTAAAAAGCTCTTGTGGACAGAATATATGGCGGATTGTAAGCAAGCAGGTGAAGATCCATTGATGTATTCCCAGTTCTGTTATCACATACAACAGGATGAGAGTAAACGTCGTGCTACCATGCATATCAATCGTAAACCCGGCGAGCAGGTAGAAGTTGATTGGGCTGGTGATACTGCAAAGCTCGTAGATCCATATACTGGCGAAACTACTGAAGCATATATATTCGTCGGTGTAATGACTTACAGTCAGTATGCTTATGTTGAAGCTTTTCCCGACGAAAAGCAACAGTCATGGATTGAAGCTCACGTTCACATGTATAATTATTTCGGTGGTGTAGCCAAAATCCTTGTCCCTGACAACTGTAAAACTGCAGTAGTTCATAACAAAGGGTGGAATGATCAAAAAATCAATGCAGTTTATCATGAGTTAGCAGAGCATTATGGAACTGCCATAATACCAGCAAGAGTCAGGAAACCAAAGGACAAACCCAACGCAGAAGGCAGTGTTGGTAACATATCAACATGGATAATCGCAGCCCTGCGTAATGAGCAGTTTTTTACCATATCTGAACTTAATGCAGCTATATTTGCAAAGTTGGAAGAATTCAATCATCGTCCTTTCCAAAAGAAAGAGGGTAGCCGATACGAACTCTTCCACAACGAAGAATTACCATTACTGACACCACTACCAGCTACCCAATACGAACTGGCTGAATGTAAGCAAGCCACTGTTCAATTCAATTATCACATATCCGTAGATGGAATGCTATACTCAGTTCCATACGAATACATCGGAAAAAAGGTAGATGTCAGAATTACTAACACTATCATTGAAGTTTTCTATAATTATACCCGTATTGCTTCTCACATGCGCTTATACGGGCGTAAAGGTCAATACAGCACCATTACCGAGCATATGCCAAAAGACCATCAAGAATACCTTGAATGGAATGGCGAACGCTTCCGTAAGTGGGCAGAAAGGATAGGTAAAAACACAGCCAAAGTCATAGATTCAATCCTCCGTTCAAAACGGGTAGAACAGCAATCATACAGAGCCTGCATGGGCCTTCTAAAAATGTCTGATAAATATTCATCAGCACGCTTGGAAGAAGCATGTAGAAAAGCACTTAATTATACTCAGAGTCCTAGCTACAAGAGTGTAAGTAACATTCTTGCCACTTCGAATAATAATTCAACACAGAGTAAAGACAACAGTGCTGACACCCATAAAGGCAGTTCTAAGAGCATCACCAGAGGTGCTGACTACTATAGGAGGAAATAATCATGACCAATCAGGCAACCATAGATAAACTTATCGAAATGAGGCTAACCTCAATGGCTGATGCTTTTCGCATACAAGTTGATGATCCTTCAATGAAAGAGGTTTCCTTCGAAGATCGTTTTGGACTTCTTGTTGATACTGAATACAGTAATCGCAAGAGTAACAGGTTGAAGCGTCTCATAAAAAATGCTGAGTTTGACCAACCATCAGCTAGTATAGCAGATATAGACTACACATCAGGACGAAAGCTCAATAAGGATATGATCAAGCGCCTTGCCACTTGCGAATACATCGTTGATCATAGGAATATCTTTATCACCGGAGCAACAGGTAGTGGTAAAAGCTATATGGCATGTGCTTTAGGCATGGAAGCATGCAAGCATTACTACAACACCAAGTATGTACGCCTGCCAGATTTGCTCATTGACCTTAAGGCAGCTAAGGAAAACGGCACTTACAGGAAGATTCTGGCAAAGTACGCAAATCCGATTCTTCTCATTATTGATGAGTGGCTTCTTTTAAAACCTTCACAGGATGAACAGACGGACATTCTTGAGCTTCTCCATCGAAGAAGAAAGAGATCCTCTACTATCTTTTGCTCACAATACACTAAAGATGGATGGTATGAACAGCTCGGAGGTGATGCCTCGCCTGTAGCGGATGCAATCCTTGATAGAATCATTCATGATGGTTATGTAATCAACATAGTCCCTATAGATCCGTCAAAGGATTTATCCATGAGAGAAGTATATGGCCTATCAGCAACTGACCGTATGTAATTGTTAATGTACAGATAACGCGGTGGTTCATACCTGTCCGGACAGGTGGCTCACGCCACACCGGACAGGCGGCTCCGCCGCAACGGAATATTCA
>JQKK01000031.1 GCA_000746015.1 Lachnospiraceae bacterium MA2020
GTTACAGTTCAGACATTAGCTTGAGATAATAAGACCGGTAGATTACACTTGATTCATCAAGTTGTTCTACCGGCCTTTTGTCTGTCGAAGATCTTCGATACGCTGTCATATACACTGGATTCTGAATCCTGTCTTAATGATAGAAGCATGCTCATGCTTTGACAAAGGTAATCAATGCTCTCATTTGATCTGAAACTCATGACTTGATGTTGCTTGCGTTTGTAGGCACGCAAAAGACGCTCCGCCATGTTATTATTGTGCGGAACTCTTATATCATGTAAAAACAGCAGATGGCTGGACCTATACTTCTTCATGCGTTTGTATAAGTTATAGCCGTCTCTATAGTATTTACTAGGTGGAATGTATTCGTATTCTTCTCGGGCTTCTTCCAGGATACTGTCATATCTTTCTTCAAATGCCATGACAGTTTTTTCATCAAAGCCTTCGGTTTCATCAATACCGTTCCGATAATGAACCATCTCCCTCAGAAGCTTATACATCTTCTTATTCCATTTTCGATCAGGCTCGTTCTGTATGCTGTCTTTACAGTATCTCAGGATATGAGCGATACATTCCTGATGGCCACTTCCATAATTATAAAAGGTGGTGTCATGGTCATGAATAAATATCGCTGACTGATTAAGGTCAACAGGAGTACCTTTTATTCCTGCATGACCTTTGCTTTCCCTGAAATAATACTGGGCAGTTCCATCTGGAGAAGCAACAATAAATACAAAACAGCTGCTTCCATTGCTCCTGGCATTGGTGTTGTCTGTATGGAGTATAGGCTTCTGCATCAGTGATGCAAAAACCTCTTTCTTTTCCTTATCCGTTTTCATTGAGAATTCTTTGGAGAGACCATTAACCATGCCTTTTGAAATACTCAGTTTTCCATCGGTAAGATTGGATATAAGCTTGATGGTCTTGTCTATGGAAACACAGCACTCATTATTAAGAAGGAATGCGAGTGCTTTGACACTACCACCATAGTTTACGTCATTAACGTATCCTTCAGGAAATTGAGCGTGGCGTCTTTCACCCGTTTTTGAATTATAGTAAACTTCAGCAGCGTATTCATTAACCTCTAGCAAGAAACGCAGATTTATCATCTGCTTATGGATTACTTTGCCATTTTTCTTGAAGTCTGGATCTTCAAGTACTTCTTCTGGTGGAGGCAGCATAATAACAGGCTCTGATATAGCCTGCTTTTTCCTGCCATGACCTTTGTGCCCAGGTTGACCACCTGGACGTCTGCCGCTCTTTTCTCTGCTGTTGGATATTTTTTTGTGATGGGGTGACTGAGAAGATGGCTTGGAAGAATTCTCATAATCTCTGTTGATCTGAGCAGTCAGTTTAAGATTCTTTCCCTTTTCCTCTTCAAGATAAGTTTTAGTTTCATATAGCTCGCGCCTTTGTTCTGAAACTTTGTTTAAGGCAGCGTCTCTCTGCTGCTCAACAAGAATAATACGCTTCTTGAGTGTTCTAATCTCAGCATTTTTAGCAGCAAGCTCTTTCTGATGCTCCTTATAAACATCTTCAATGGTGTCCCACCATTTATTCCTGACATCAATAGTCTGTGCGTGTGCCTTTGACAGTTCAAATTCAAGTTTACGTATTCGGCATTCTTCAGTATGAAGCAGACTCCTATACTGCGCATCCATCTGCAGGTACTTAAATCCATTCTTAAATGCATCGACTTGAGCCTGAAGATTCTTGACGCGGTACTGTAGAGTTGTAATGAATTCATACTGATAGTTGTTCATAAAAGTAATTACCTAGCCTTTAACTGTTTTATTTCCTCTTTTAGAGATTTGATAAGAACTTCTTGAGCTTCATATTTCTTTTGAAGCTTTTCGTACATCTTCTTGTAGTCAGTATCTTTTTCTACGTTATCCTTAGATTTTCTGTGTCTTCCATCAGTTGGAACTACTTCACCGGTTTCAGGATCCATCCTGCCAATCAGTGTCCTTTTTGCCCTACTCTGCTTTTTTTCTTTGTCCCAGTATGCCTTGGATTCATATACATAAGTTATACCTGTTCGCTTATCTAACTGCTTGATTATACCCATCGAGTGCTCCTTTCAAAGAAATATCGTTACGTTTATATTATACATCATAACGATGTAAAATACAATAGCAAAACCCAGAAAAAAGTAGATTTTTTCTGGGTTAGTGGCTATTATGATATGCAATTTTAATCGTTAGGATAGTGAGTCAAGATAACGTCTGAACTGTAACCTACGTCAACCCGCACAAATTATTAGTTAGAATTAGTTCCATAGCGAAAGCCCCAGAGTGTACGAAACTCTGGGGCTTTCTTTTTTCGGCTATACTTTTGAACACAAAAATACCGTAGTCCCTGTGAACTACGGTATTTTCTATATTATTTCTTGATTTATTTTTAGAACTTACCAGCCTTTGCAGCTTCCTCGATAGAAACAGCTGTTGAAACTGTCATACCTACCATTGGGTTGTTACCAGCGCCGATAAGACCCATCATCTCAACGTGTGCAGGAACTGATGAAGAGCCAGCAAACTGAGCGTCTGAGTGCATACGTCCCATAGTATCTGTCATACCATAAGAAGCTGGACCTGCTGCCATGTTATCTGGGTGAAGTGTACGACCTGTACCACCGCCTGAAGCAACTGAGAAGTACTTCTTACCAGCCTCAGTACGCTCCTTCTTGTAAGTACCTGCAACTGGATGCTGGAATCTTGTAGGATTTGTTGAGTTACCTGTGATAGATACGTCAACATTCTCCTTCCACATGATTGCAACACCTTCCTGTACATCGTTAGCGCCGTAGCAGTTAACCTTTGCACGTGGTGAATCTGCATCCTTAGAATAGCACTTTCTGAATACTTCCTTAACCTCACCTGTGTAGTAGTCATACTGTGTCTCTACATATGTGAAGCCGTTGATACGAGAAATAATCTGTGCTGCGTCTTTTCCAAGACCGTTAAGGATAACGCGAAGAGGCTTCTGACGAACCTTGTTAGCCTTCTCTGCGATACCGATAGCACCCTCAGCAGCTGCGAATGACTCGTGACCTGCAAGGAATGCGAAGCACTCTGTATCCTCTTCAAGAAGCATCTTACCGAGGTTACCATGTCCAAGACCAACCTTACGACGGTCAGCAACAGAACCTGGGATACAGAAAGCCTGAAGACCGATACCGATTGCTGCAGCAGCATCAGCAGCCTTGCGGCAGCCCTTCTTGATAGCAATAGCAGCACCTACTGTGTAAGCCCACTTAGCGTTCTCGAAGCAGATTGGCTGAATGCCTTCGATGAGGCTGTAAACGTCGATGCCAGCTGCCATTGTAATTTCTTTACACTCTTCAATAGAAGAAATCCCATATTCCTTAAGGCAAGCCAGGATCTGGGGCTCTCTTCTTTCGTATGATTCAAATAAAGCCATTTTTATTCCCTCCTTACCTTATCACTGTTTTCTAGGATCGATGAATCTTGCAGCATCAGCTACACGGCCATACTGACCCTTAGCCTTCTCAATAGCTGTGTTAGCGTCATCGCCAGCCTTGATGAAGTCCATCATCTTACCAAAGTTAACGTACTTATATCCGATGATCTCGTCGTTCTCATCAAGAGCGAGGTCTGTGATGTAACCATCTGTAAGCTCAAGATAACGAGGTCCCTTATCAAGTGTACCATATGTAGTACCAACCATTGAACGTGATCCCTTACCAAGATCCTCAAGGCCGGCACCGATCTGAAGTCCATCCTCTGAGAATGCTGACTGTGTTCTACCATAAACGATCTGAAGGAACAGCTCTCTCATAGCAGTATTGATTGCATCACAAACAAGGTCTGTGTTGAGTGCTTCAAGAACTGTAAGACCTGGAAGAATCTCAGCTGCCATAGCTGCTGAATGAGTCATACCAGAACATCCGATAGTCTCTACAAGTGCCTCCTGGATGACACCTTCCTTTACGTTAAGGGAAAGCTTACAACCACCCTGCTGTGGAGCACACCAGCCGATACCATGTGTATAACCGGAAATGTCCTTGATCTCTTTGGACTGAACCCACTTTGCCTCTTCAGGAATGGGAGCAGCACCATGATGTACCCCTTGTGTTACGGGACACATATTTTTTACCTCTGTTGAGTAAATCATGTGAAATCTCCTTTCAGAAAAAGATGTTTAACCCGGGGCGTCTTATCAAAATAGAAATAACTGGGCTTATGCATTTAATTTAATGCATAAAAATTTTCCAGCGCGAGCCATACCCCGGAGACTTGTTAATTTTCTCACAAATTCACTTTAATTGCAACTGTTTTTATAATGATTTTATAAAAAAATCACCATCAGATCTTATTAATTCTTTTTAACTACATTATCATTGGCTTTAAAAATAGAATTCTCCTCTATTACGCCTCTTACACATGATGTTGGATAGATATTTGAATTTCTTCCTACTACTGTGCCCGGATTGAGTACACTGTTGCATCCAACCTCAACATGATCACCAAGCATAGCGCCAAACTTCTTCAAACCTGTCTCGATCTTTTCACCGCTGCGTGACTTTACTACAACAAGAGCCTTATCAGACTTGACATTTGAAGTAATAGATCCAGCTCCCATATGAGAATAAAATCCAAGGATAGAATCTCCTACATAATTATAATGAGGAACCTGCACATGATTAAAGAGGATAACATTCTTAAGCTCTGTTGAATTACCTACAACACAGTCATCTCCTACAAGTGCCTTGCCTCTGATAAATGCGCACTGTCTTACCTCTGTACGCTCACCAATGATGCAGGGACCTGTGATAGAAACAGTCGGCCATACCTTTGCAGACTTTGCGATCCAGATATCCTCGCCCTTCTTCTCATATATTTCAGGATCAAGTGTCTCACCGATCTTTTTTATGAGCTCTCCTATTCCACTGAGAGCCTCCCATGGATATGTAAATCCCTTTAAGTACTCTCCTGCCTTCGTTTCATTTAAATCATACAGATTTACTATTTTTGCTTCTTCCACTTTTCTTTTCTCCTTCGCTTTTCTTTACTTCCCGCGGTATGCACCTTATTCTGCTTTCTACCACATTTGTAAGATCTTTTGCTCTTACTATCTCAACATATTTTGCCACATACTTATCAAGCTTTTCACGATAGTTGTCTGTAGTGATACTGCCTCCCTCTACCATGGCAAGGCCTTTTTCCCAGCTTGCGGTCATTTCAGGATTTAGCATTGATGGCATCGTGAGGAAAACAACTTCATATACCATTTCACCAAAAAATTTTGGTGTAAGTATCTGCGTCTTTTTATTTAATGCAAGATATCCGATCTTTATGAGCTTCTCTATGATACCGGCTCTTGTAGCTGACGTTCCTATACCTGCTCCTTTTATCTGAGCCCTCAGTTCCTCATCTTCTATAAGCTGTCCTGCATTTTCCATAGCAAGTACCATGGATCCCGAAGTATATCTCTTTGGAGGTGAAGTCTTACCTGTCTTTATCTCAAAACCATCAATCTTTACACTGTCACCTTTTTTCAGTGTTGCTATGAGTGATGCAAGTCCTTCATTTCCCTCTTCCTCATCATCTTCAGAGTCACCGTTTTCCTTCTTGTCAGAAGTCTTTGGTTTATCCTGCCCTGTGATAACAAAATATCCCGGCTCTTTCAGAACCTTTGAGCTTGTAAAGAAGCTCTCCTTCCCCACCAGGGTAATTATAGATATCTTTTCATACACTGCCGGCGGATAAAATATTGAAAGGAATCGCCTTACTATCACATCATATACCCGCTTGGAAATATCAGAAAGCCTGTTGTACTCACTTAGATTTCCGGTAGGTATTATAGCATAGTGATCCGTAACTTTCGAATCATCAGTATACTGCGATTTAATTATATTGGAATAAAGTTTTTCATCGAGTATCTTCTGTGTAAAACGTGCAGTCGGTGTATATTTTAATACTCCGTTGAGATTTTTGACTATCTCCTTTGCCACAGCACTCGAAAGCACTCTGGCATCAGTTCTTGGATAAGTCGTCAGCTTCTTTTCATATAGCTCCTGTGCAACATTCAGCGTCTCATCAGGGCTTATCTTGAAGCGCTTTGAGCATGTAGCCTGAAGCTCTGCAAGATTAAAAAGTAGCGGCGGGCGTTTTTTCTCAGTAGTCTTTCCTATGGAAGTAACTTTTCCCTCTCCAAGCGGAAGCAATGCATCAGTCATGGCTTTAGCATCTTCTTCCTTCTTGAATCCCTTTTCACTGTAGAGCTTAGGTGACTCAAAATAATCAGAACCTTTTACCGCTTTCCATTCACCGGTGTAACCGTTATCTCCCGCTGCAAATTTACCGATCACACGATAAAAATTAGTTTCCTTGAAATCTCGTATTTCTCTTTCACGCCTCACGACCATTCCAAGTACGCATGTCATTACACGTCCTACCGCTATGGCTGAATACTTCTTAGTCTCTGCAGCATTATTGAGAAGCCGTCCATATTTTACTGAGAGCGCTCTGGAAAAATTGATACCCATGGCATAATCTTCTATACCGCGCATGATCCCGGCATTTGCAAGGTTTTCGTAGGCGCTGTACGGTTTTGCCTCTCTCATACCACGCTCTACTTCTTCCTCAGTGCAGGAGTCTATCCAGACTCGTCTCTCATTTATACCATCTCTTACCCCGCCATACATACGTATGAGCTCCTCGATGACCTGTCCTTCACGTCCCGAGTCCCCTGCCCATAGTACATCAGAAACATCGTCTCTATGCAGTGCGCCACTCACTATGTCATACTGCTTTTTAACATTAGAAATGACGTCATATTTATATTCCTTTGGAAGAAACGGAAGATCCGCCATATTCCATTTGGCATATTTTTCATCATACTTATCCGGATAGCACATCTCTATAAGATGTCCTACACACCAGGTAATTATGTAGTTTTCATTTTCGATGAAACCATCCCGCTTACCGGAAACATTTAATATCTTTGCATATTCACGGGCCACAGACGGTTTCTCAGTGATTATCAGTGTTTTTCCCATATTTAAACCGCGTAAATCAGGCGGCTAAACTGCAGCCGCCTGACACTAAAAACATTATTTTTAATTAAATAATAATTACTTCTTATGGATATATCCCTTTGCCTTGAGAAGCTCAGCACCAAGTACAGCACCGCCTGCTGCTCCTCTTACAGTATTGTGTGAAAGACCTACAAACTTGTAGTCAAACATTGTATCCTCTCTAAGTCTTCCGATAGAAATACCAAATCCTCTCTCAAAATCAACATCAAGAGCAACCTGAGGACGGTTGTCATCCTGAAGATACTGGATGAACTGCTTTGGAGCTGAAGGAAGCTCAAGTCTCTGAGGCTCTCCCTTGTACTCAACCAAAAGCTTGATAAGCTCTTCCTTGGTTGGCTTCTTCTTGAAGTCTACAAAAACAGTTGCTGTATGTCCATTGAGTACTGGAACTCTTATACACTGGCTTGTGATAAGTGGAGATGTAGCAGGCTCAATGTGATCTCCTTCAATGTGACCAAAGATCCTAAGTGGCTCTTTCTCACTCTTCTCCTCTTCACCGCTGATAAATGGAATAACGTTTCCAACCATCTCAGGCCAGTCCTTGAAAGTCTTGCCGGCACCTGAGATTGCCTGGTATGTAGATACGAGTACCTTTGTAGGCTCAAACTCTCTCCATGCGTGAAGTACAGGAGCATAAGACTGAATAGAGCAGTTTGGCTTAACAGCGATGAATCCGTTTGTTGTTCCAAGACGCTTCTTCTGAGCCTCGATGATCTCAGCATGCTCAGGATTAACTTCAGGAATGATCATAGGAACATCAGGAGTCCAACGATGTGCGCTGTTGTTTGAAACTACAGGGGTTTCTGTCTTTGCATAGCGCTCTTCTATAGCCTTGATCTCTTCTTTGCTCATGTCTACTGCTGAGAAACAGAAATCAACGTCTTTTGCAACATTTTCAACATCACTAACGTCTTTTACTATGATGTTTTTAACTGCTTCAGGCATAGGTGTTGTCATCTTCCATCTGTCGCCAATGGCCTCAGCATAAGTCTTGCCTGCGCTGCGTGGGCTTGCTGCAATAGTTGTTACCTCAAACCATGGATGATTATCAAGGAGAGATACAAATCTCTGACCAACCATTCCAGTTCCGCCAAGTACTGCTACTTTCAGTTTTTCCTGCATGATCTTTCTCACTTTCCGGCACTCCTTTGTGCCACTCCTCTATTTAATTTAGTCCAAATTGAGATAATTTCTGTAGTATGATATATTTTTCTTCATTGACTCTGCTGAAGGTGCACCAAATGTAAGTCGCTTCTCAACACAAGTCTTAAGGCTTATTGCCTCATAAATATCATTATCAAATACATCTGACTCTTCTCTCCACTCTTCAAGTGTGAGATCATCAAGTGCCTTTGATTCATCTATACATTTGAGTACCAGTCTGCCTATGATGCCATGAGCATCTCTGAATGGCACTCCCTTTTTAACGAGATAATCAGCTGCATCAGTTGCATTTGTAAATCCGTTTTTAGCACTGTTTTCCATTACAGGCTTTCTGAACTTCATTGTATCGATCATGCCTGTGAAAAGCTCAAGACATGCTCCAACGTTGTCCATCGCGTCAAACGCAACTTCCTTATCCTCCTGCATATCCTTATCATATGCAAGCGGAATACCTTTCATAGTAGTAAGTAAACTCATGAGTGCGCCATACACTCTTCCCGTCTTACCGCGCACAAGCTCCGCGATATCAGGATTTTTCTTCTGCGGCATGATGCTTGAGCCCGTGCTGTAAGCATCATCTATCTCAACGAAACGGTATTCGTTAGAATTCCAGATGATAACCTCTTCTGAAAATCTTGAAAGATGCATCATGATAAGCGCAAGTGCATCTAAAAACTCAATGAGATAATCTCTGTCAGAAACAGAATCCATGCTGTTTCTTGTAGGACCGAGGTCAAAGCCAAGAAGCTCGGCAGTCCTTTCTCTATTAAGAGGATAAGTAGTACCTGCAAGTGCGCCTGAACCAAGCGGACAGCTGTTCATCCTCTTTCTGATATCGGCAAGCCTTGATCTGTCACGCACAAACATCTCAAAATATGCTCCAAAATGGTGCGCCACTGTAACCGGCTGAGCCTTCTGTAAATGAGTAAATCCAGGCATATATGTATCAAGATTTTCCTCAATTATCCTGAGTAAAACCTTCTGAAGCTTCATTACACGACTGTCCATATCGTCTATAGCTTTCCTCGTGTAAAGCTTCATATCAAGTGCTACCTGATCATTACGGCTTCTTCCAGTGTGAAGCCTTTTACCCGCATCACCGATACGCTCTGTAAGTATCGCTTCAACAAAACTATGAATATCTTCATACTCTTCAGTTATTTCAAGCTTTCCGCTTTCAACATCGTCAAGAATCTCTTTTAATGTCTTAACTATGAGAGATGCATCATCCTTTGAAATGATATCCTGCTCACCAAGCATTGTCGCATGTGCGATGCTGCCCTCGATATCCTCGTGATACATTCGCCTGTCAAAAGTGATAGAAGCATTAAAATCATAAGCTGCCTTATCAGTACCATTTTTGAAGCGTCCGCCCCAGAGCTGTGCCATCCTACTGTCCTCATTTCTACATTTATTATATTTTTGTTTAAGCGTAGCTGCTCAAACTAAAGTATCAAAATCCTGCGTTTTTCTCCTTAATAGTGATGACTGTTCCGAGAAAAACTATAACTCCTGTAAGTACCTCTGCATACATGCCGGTGAGAGCTCCGACTACCATGATTGCTGCAACCAAAAGCAGTGAAACCCATGATGGTGCATTACCCATAAGTATTCCCATTATGATCACTATGATAAGTGTGATGATAAGCGCCGGTGCTGACATAGCATTCATTTCAACATGAAACAGTGCACAAAGAATAGTAACTATTACTATTATCGATAGCGATGCAAGTGTCATCGCTTCATTAGAAATATAACCCACATATGCCGGACGCGGCTTCTTCCACTCCGGTTTATTCTCCTCAACATGGCGCAATACCTCGGCTTTTACAACCTTCTTATTATCTTGCGACTCCATTTATACTCCTCCAACCTTCATTGTATAAAAAATTGATCATTTCCCATACATTTTCCAAATATTTTACAACGATATCTATACTATAGTCAACCGCTAACGGCTATATTTAGTACCTATTGTATCACTTTTTAGCACTTTAGCGTACGGAAGTCTCACATATCTTCCGGTTTTAAATTCTATTGCCGAAAAATCTTTCGTTACAAGCTCAGAATATATAAGTTCTGCCATAGCTTTTGCCTGACCTTCCTTATCATTATATACAGTCCCATACATTTTTCCATTTCTGACTGCTTCCAAACCTTCATCTATGCCATCGATACCGATTACGATCGGGCGTTTTTCGTCAGATATACCAGCTGCTTCATATGCATCTATCGCACCTAGCGCCATATCATCATTATTTGACAGTACCAGCTCAACTTCATCGCCATACTCATCAATAATCCCGCTCATCTTTGTCAAAGCCTGCGCTCTGTCCCAGTTTGCTATAGCTGAAGCTACTTTTTCGACCTTAATACCGGCATCTTTTATTACTGCTACAGATGTCTCCGTCCTTATCTTTGAATCCTGATGCCCGGCTTCTCCTTCGATCATCACATATTGTATAGCCCCATCCCCATTTTTATCTATATCATTATTTTCTATAGCATTGATAGCAACTTCGCCCTGCAAAGTTCCTGATTCCTCTGCATTTGCTCCGACATAGTAGAGCCTGCTCCACCTTTCTATGTCTCCTTCGACAAGTTCTCTGTTAAAAAAGATAACAGGTATATTTTTCTGCTGAGCCATATCAATGATCACCGTAGGATCTGTCCTGTCAACCAGATTAACACACAGAACATCGCAGCCGTTGTCTATCATATCTTCTACACTGTTATTCTGAGTAGCCTGACTTCCGTTGGAATTCTGCACCTCTACGCTCATTGCGATCCCGGTTTCCTTTGCCTTTTCCGTGATATACGAATTAAACTCACTCAGAAGTGCCGACAGATATGCGTCATGCGTATCATATACTGAAACACCGATCTTAATTCCCATTACTTTTTCTTCCCTTTTTGCGCACCCGACAAATGACGTGCATGCAAAAAGACCTATCAGGGCAATAGCAAGTCTTATCCTTTTCCACAAAACAATACCCTCCAAACAAAACTACTTCATTACTTTTAAATACATTATTACCTTTAATACTTCCTTGGAAACAGCAGCAGCTGATTATTAGGTTCATACATATTTTCTCTATCCATGACATGATAGCCTATTTCCCTGTGCTTCTGCCCACCTATCACATCCTGTATCTGCTCTCCCGCTGTCTGTATGCAATAATACCCCATATCGTATTCATTCATTACCAAAAGGTCCCCTATCAGACCTTTATCGAGGTAGTACAGACACTTTTCAGAATTACCTACTCCAAATACAGCATTTTCAGAGCAGGAAGTATACTGTGTATAATAGTCTATCGCTTTTTCGGTCTCTCCATTACCTAAAGCTACCACTGCATCAGCATACTTACTTTTCTGATTGTTCTTAATGATAATATCAAGATTAGTATCTGAATATCCCGAGCTCTGCCAGGCAATCTCAACTCCCGTACCTTTCAATCCTTCTCTCAATCCTTCGAGCCTTCTAAACATAGCAAGCTGTTCCTGATTGCCCGCAAGGACACCTATTCTTTTTCCTGAGCCTTCTCCAAACTTCTCACTAATAACTTTTGCAAGCTCAAGTCCTATCGCTTTATTATCCGGTGTTACAGACGAAAAAACGTCTTCCGGATCAGAGTCATTTTCCACAAGCACTATCGGTATCTCTCCTGAAAGCTTTTCTAAATACTCTGATTGGTTGTAGCTCGAATAAATCTGAATTATAAGCGCCTCAGCACCGTTTGATATTTCCTTCTCTATGATATCCTTCTCTGAATTCATGCTCGAAAAAACAGATGTTGATACAATATTCAGCTGAATATTATTATCTGCAGCTCCCTGTCTGAGTCCCTCATTAAAGGTTGCCCATCGGTTCAGGCTCGAATCATTTACTATCACGGATACTTTATGGCTCGCTTCTTCTCTGCCAGTATTGACCATCTGCCACGCAGATCCTGCACTGACTGCAAGCAAAGAGACCGCTATAACTCCTATGGCTATCCTGTCCAGCCTCATACCTTACGTTCCCCCTTTTCAAGCCTCTGCTGATTTTCCGGATTATATGGAATATAAGGAAGGTGTATCCTTACCGTAGTTCCCTCATCAAGCTCGCTTTCAAGCTCCATTCCATATTCCTCACCAAATCTGAGCTTGATCCTCTTATGCACATTTATCATGCCTACACCCGAGCCATGCTTTCGGACGTGATTATCATCCACCAGGAGCTCCTTTAAGTTCTCCTCCGGTATGCCTATTCCATTGTCAGATACTTCTATATAAATATCATCATCTTTCCTATATCCTTTTACCCATATCTCGCCATCGCCGTCCATGCCCTCTACTCCGTAATAAATGGCATTTTCGAGCAACGGCTGTATTATGAGCTTCACAGTACAGCAGTCCAGGATTTCATCATCAATATCAAAATCTATGCTAAAAGAATTCTTATAGCGTATTTTCTGGATATTCATGTAATTCTTGGCATGTTTTATCTCATCTGCAATACTTATAATCGTCTTGCCCTTTGAAAGACTTATGCGGAAAAGGCTTGAAAGCTCAGTAACCATATATACCGCATCTTTATATCTCTCACCCTCTATCATCCACACTATAGATTCAAGTGTATTATAAAGGAAATGCGGATTTATCTGACTTTGCAGTGCATCAAGCTCGCTTTTGCGCTTTTCTTCCTGCTCGACAACTATATCATTCATGAGCACACGTATCTGCGATAAGGTAGATGCAAGGGTCCGCCCCAGATGCTCTACTTCACTTGTGCCGCCAATATAAATATTGGGGTGCCTGTCTCCTGCCTCCCATTTCTTCACAGATTCATTGAGCTTTTTAATAGGAAGCGCAATCCTGTATGATACAAACTGATTCAAGATGATTATCGCCAAAAGCCCAAGGCTCATGAGCAGTATCATATAATATTTCATTCCACGGATTCCCATAGTAAGCGAGTCTGTAGGCGTAACGCTTATAAGCTTCCATCCTGTGTAACTCACAGACTTGACTATGACCATGCGCTGCTCGCCTTCAAAGTTTTCTACGTGAATACCGTCTGTATATCCACGGGCATTATTATTGTTTTCCTTAAAAAATCCCGATACCAAAAGTCTCTGCTTCGGATGGTAAATAATATCCCCATTACTGTCTATCATATACACATAGCTCTTACTGTTATTATTTACCTTTGACATGATCTGCTCGATACTGCTGTAGTTCATATCTACAAGAAGTATGCCTATCTCCGGACTTCCCTTCCTCGTAAGCTCTATCGCACTTGAAAGAGAGATTACCCAGTTGTACCTGTAGTTGGTATCATTAAATAAATTCTGTACATGAGGCATCGAAAAATGCAGATTTTCCATCTTTTCAAGTGCAGATGTAAACCACTCCTGAGATGTAACGTCTACGTTTTCCTTCTGGGTTGCAACAGGCGATGCCGCCAAAAGCTCTCCATCGCGGGTATAGCAAGCAATACTTACAAGATTATCCTTATTTGCTTCATAAAGAAGGCTCATATCCTTGTTTATATCCGTCTTATCTATATCACGATCCTTAATGGCGCTATAATACATGGCATCAGAAATGCGACGCATGCTCCTTAGATAATCTTCGAGATTAATAACTGTCTGCCCGAGAAGCTGCTGGGCAGATTCAGCCTGCATCATCTCCATCCTTCCGATAAACTGCCTGTAAAGCGACACAGAAAGCATCGCTATCAGACAGGCTGCAACTACCGTAAAGGAAAGAGCTGTCGTAAACTGTATGGTCCATCTTTTCTCCGGCAGCATATTTTTTCTCCAAAAGATAACGGCCTTTTTCCTTAATCCCCTAAGTCTTTTTTTCATTTGGCCTCACCACTGTCCTGCTTCATGGCAGCCTTATATTTTGATGGGCTCATGCCGTACTGTTTCTTAAATACATAACTGAAATAGTTAGGATCTGCATATCCAGTTTTCTCAGCTATTATATAAGTTTTTTCATTTTGATCTATCAAAAGCTCAACAGCCTTTTTCATACGTATCTCTGTCAGATAATTAATGAAAGTCTTTCCGGTTTCCTTTTTAAATACTGTAGAAAAATATGCAGAACTAACGCCAAGGTAATTGCATATCGACTCTATCGTGAGCTCCTTGTCTGCATAATTGTCTTTAACATAGTCCTCAGCTTTATCAACAAAAGATCTTGTGGAACTCTGTCGCTCAGATACGATAAGCTGCTGCATCTTTATAGAAATATCATAAAGCCAGGCAACAAGCGCACTCGGTGAGTCTATCGAAAGAGCCTCAGAATACACATCATTATTCTTGCCAAATACATCTTCCATATTCAGATGGTTGTTATTTCCAAATCTGAAGATATCCGCAATCATCTCCATTACAAGAAGCCTGTACTGCTGAATAGTACTTCTCGCCTGTATAATGCTATCAACAAGCTGCCTTACAGCCTCATCTACAGACTCCGTGGTTCCCGTTTTTATACGGTGAAATACATTCTGCATGCCATCCTCAGCAGATGGGATCTCAGCATTTTCGTGTGGATCGATCTCCGCGATATTTATCGCCTTGCCTGTGCCGTACATCATGCGGTAGCTGACCGCACTGTCTGCACCCTCAAATGACTTTGACAGATCACTTATGATAGGAACAACATGTCCTATGCCGGCTGTTACCGTTGCTCTTGAGAACTTCTTTGCAGTCCTGCAGAATCTGTCACAATCATCAGTAAGTGCTGTCATTTCTTCTTCATTTTCAAGCTGCGCGATAAGTACGATATCCGTAAACCATGTAACGATCTTTGCTCTCCATCTGTCAGAAAGCTGCTCTGCCGCAAGACGTTTAACAGACACATTCAAAAGTGTAGAGTCCATATCGTCCGGCACATCGCTTGAGCTTATATGCAATAGTACCGTTGTATAATACGGTCCCTTCAGATCGATCTGATATCCAACTATGAGTGAACCTATACGATCGGGCTTGATCTGCCCTCTCAGAAGTGAAGTATAGAAATTTTCCTGAAGTATAGGAAGGCTTTCAATATAGTAGTTTTTCAGCTTATCTATATTCTGCTCTTCATCTATTTCTTTATCGAGATTTTGCTTTATCCTGGCAAAAACGCCATTAAGCTCATCAGCATTTACCGGCTTGAGCAGATACTCCTCCGCCTCAAGCTTAATTGCCTCTTTAGCATACTCAAATTCATCAAATCCCGAAAAAATTATTATCTTTACCTTTGGATTTTGCTCCTTAAGCTTACGTGCAAGCGTAAGGCCGTCCATATATGGCATCTTGATATCCGTCATGACAACATCCGGCTGAAGCTCCTCAGCAGTCTCAAGAGCCTCTACACCATTATGCGCACTTGCAGTCACACAAAATCCCATTTCTTCCCAATTCAGCTTTCGCCTGATTATTTCGATAACATCCTCTTCGTCATCAACTAGCATTACTGAATACTGTCTCATAAATAAAACCTAACCCCTTTAATATTGTATAAGTATATATACATATTAATACAATTTAGGGGTTAAGTCTATGCAGAATTGCTATTTGGCAGCTGACATTCTACTAAGATGCTGTCCTATCACACAGATTCATCAATAATCGCATATATCTCATCCTTCGACTTTGTTCCGGTCACGGTACGTTATCAAAAATAGCCCATCCGCACCAGGATGGACTATTTTAATAATTATTTAGTTTACTTCACCGGAACGCAGTGCTTATCATTTATGTCACATACTTTCTGTACTCTTCTTCTATATTTATCTTCCATTAACGGTTCTGTATTAAGCCATGTCTTTACAACTTCCATAGCCATAAGTCCGCCTATTATCTTTGCACCAAGGCATAAGATATTTGAATCGGTGTGTTGTCTTGCAAGAGTTGCACACAGTGGATCCTGACACACTGCTGCATAGCATCCATTGATCTTATTTGCAATCAACGCACTGCCATAGCCTACTCCGTCGCAGAAGATGCCCCTGTCACATTCTCCCTTCGCTACAGCAAGTGATGCCGGATATACAAAATCTGATAAGTCGCAGCTGTTCTCATCATAAGTACCAAAATCTTCGACCTCATATCCATTATCCAGCAGATACTTCTTAATCTCATTCTTCATCGCTGTTCCTGCATGATCATTTGCCATTGCAATCTTCATTCTATCACCTCCGAATATTTGAAAGATTCTCTTAAATAAAACATAAAAACAGGCGTATATATGGATAAAAAAACTCAATCAATATGAATTACATCTTGCATCAGATCAGCAGCACTTATGTTAGGATTATGATAATGCTCTCTCCTATCCGTTATCCTTCCGATTGAAATTGCGTTTTTAGGACAATACTGCAAACATCCAAGGCACTGAATACAATTTTTTCCTATATTTGCCCTGCTATTATCAATTTTAATGTTCTTTCTCGGACAGATTTTTACACACTGACCACAGGCTATGCATTCATCGCTAACTTTGAACGCCGCAATCCTTGTTCCTGCCAGTGCCGGCCATATTTTATTCTCTACCACATTGAATAGATTTCTCGGAGGCTTCTTTTGTATTGTCTTACCACTTAATATTTCTTCTGCAATATCTTTTGCAAGAGTCTCACTGCGTGCCTGAGCCTTTTCCAGACTAAGCATCGGCAACATAACCGTATGAGGAAAAAGCCATATACAACTGCAATGATGCGTTACAGATTTCCAATATTTAAGTGGTATAATACTGTTAAGACTTGAAAGACCTGTACCTGTATAACATGATGATTGACTTATTCCAAAAGTATAGGCATTCGGACTAACACGAATCATCTTAACATATTTCAAAAAATCCGCCGGTGCTCCACCGCCATAACAAGGAAATACGAAACCCACTTTCTCAGCTTCGCTCACATCTGTAACGCTTGGATTTGAGCGAATCATAACAATGTCAGCTCCTCCAATTCCATGTGCTACATTCTTTGCAAGATCAAGACAATTCCCAGTTCCTGAATAACAGAAAATCACGTTTTTATTCATTTAATATCTCCCTATTCCGATAATAAACTGCACAATCAAGCATCTTATTTTATACTAATTATATCAAAAGCAGTATCATGGAATTGCTCAATCTATCATACAAATTCAGAATTAGTTTGGATGGCACACATTTATCAATATATCCCGTGTACATATATTCCCTCACTTTCTCCGCTGAACAAATTCCATTCCTTTGTATACTCTTACTGGATTGCCTCTTACTATCCTGTTATGTTCCCTCCAGGCATCATTTGTCTGCTTTGCCTGGTTTGCTGACTCCTGTTCTTTAAGGAGTGCTGCGAGCTTCTTCAGTGCCTTATTTTTATTCAGGAACTGTGACCTCTCTTCTGTAGAAGTAACTGTAATTCCTGTTGGAATGTGTATCAGCCTCATACCGGTTTCAACCTTATTTACGTTCTGACCACCATTTCCTCCGCAGTGAAATCTTTCCCATCTGATATCTTTTTCATTAAATTTAGGTACTTCATCTGCCTCCGGAATAATGCTGACATCCACAAACCAATTCTTACGCTTGTGATGCGGTCTGAACTGGCTCTCACATATCCACTGCACTGTTCCTTCAAGCTCTGATAAATCCTCATCTGTGCTGAACATTATTGAAACGCAACATCCGGCAGTCTTTGCCTCATGCCTGTGAATAAGCTCTATATCTCCATATTCTGACTTCAGAGATTCATAGAGCTTGACTACTGCAAGCTCACATTCTGCCGGTCCCTGTCCCGAACTTAATTGTACTATCAATTTCTCTCACTCCGACTACACTAACCTCATCTACGCACTTTGTGCTTGATTCGCTAAGTGTGCATGTAGGGATAAATGTAAATTCATCCTGCACTTTCGCTTGGATTCATTAACATTTATCACCCTTATCCTTATAATTAAATATAGGTCTTATAACCTTATCTATCTGTACCGTATCTCCGATTACTTCAACGATCTCATCTATTGCCCTATAAGCAAACGGAGCTTCATCCAATGTTTCCTTGCATACGCAGCTTGTATAAATCCCTTTCATCTCGGATTTATAAGACGATACTGTAAAGTGTGACTTCACATCTTCACGCTTCATGATCCTTCCCGAGCCATGCGGAGCTGATGTATTCCATTCTTCATTTCCAAGCCCGGTAGCAAGGATGATCCCGTCACGCATATTTATCGGAATAATAACCTTTTCATCCTTCTTAGCTGATATTGCACCTTTTCTCAGCATCGAAGTTCCAAACAATCTCAGTGTTTCCTCAGATGCATCCACATAATTATGAATGCACTCGTAGCTGTCAACCACTTTCCATTTCATGCCCTTTAAGAGTTCCGCAAGAATTATCTCCCGGTTAAGAGAAGCATATTTCTGAACCACTCCAAGGTCATGAATATAGTCCTGCATAAGCTCACCCTCAAGCCAGGTGATTTCATACGGTATTTCTATGCCTTTGCTCTTTAGATACTTCTGTCCTTCGTCGAGATAATACTCCGTAACTTCTTTACCCAAATGGCGGCTTCCGGAATGAATTACAATATAAAGATTTCCGTCATCATCTTTATCAGCTTCTATGAAATGATTGCCTCCGCCAAGCGTACCAAGGCTGAGAACTGCCTTTTCAGTCCTTATGTGAGATGCACATCTGAGCTCTGAAAAGTCAAACTGCTCTGCAAGATGATGTGCCTTATTTCTCATATTAAAACCCGATGGTACGTTATCACGAATAACTGCATCAAGCTTCTGAAACTCAATCTTCTTACCCTTGATCTGAGCAAGTGTCATGCCGCATCCGATATCAATACCGATAAGATTTGGCATGATCTTTTCTCCAACAGTCATGGTAAGACCAATGGTTCCGACCTTCCCCGGATGCACATCAGGCAT
>JQKK01000032.1 GCA_000746015.1 Lachnospiraceae bacterium MA2020
GTTCTTACTATTTCCCATTTTTCTTTTCTCATTGGACTGTCTTTAAGGATCTGATTGCAAGTAGTGAGTGTCTCTGATATATAATCCAATGCCATATGTAATGCTTCATTCCTTACTCTGCTTACAAATCCTGCAAAGTCCATTGGGTTATCTGAAAAATCTTTTGATGCTTTCTGAAGATTTGGTATGCCATTCTCGATAAAATGCTGTATACTATTTAACATAAGGGGACTCCTCCATCTAAGTTGTATTGGCTTGGACACCGTATACAACTATATCATGAAGGAATCCCCTTTTTTATTTAATCCTACAAAAACTTTACGCTAGCCACCTGCCTGTACAAGGCTTCTAAAGTATCATTTATTAAATGGTCATCCGGCTGCCATCAGCCTGTCTTTAAGTATCGATGCTCTTTCTAATACTTCTCTGACAGACTTTACAGGCACTATCTCAAGTTTTTCCTTTACTCCATCAGCGACATCTATCAGGTCTTCCTCATTATCCACAGGAATAAATACTGTTCTAACTCCTGCTCTCACTGCAGCCATAAGTTTTTCCGGTAATCCACCGATTGGCATCACAAGTCCTCTCAATGAAACTTCCCCTGTCATTGCAATATGAGGATCTACCGCCTTTTCACTGACAAGCGATGCAAGAGCCAGTGTCATAGTAATCCCGGCAGATGGTCCATCCTTTGGAACAGCACCATCAGGTACATGGATGTGAAGATCATTCTCCTCAAATAGCTTAGCCCTATCCGGAAACATTGATTTCACCAGACTCACAGCTATCTGAGCAGACTCCCTCATTACATCACCAAGCTTACCTGTAATTATAAGATTCCCCTTTCCCTTGGTAAATAGTGTTTCAATATAAAGAATCTCTCCTCCAACACTTGTCCATGCCATTCCTGTGACCACTCCGCACTTTTGCTCATCAGGTACGCTTTCGTGACGCACAGGACGCATGTCAAGCTCAGTTCTAAGCTGCTCTTTGCTTATCTCCACAGCCTCATCATGACCTTTTGCTATCATAACTGCTGCGCCTCTGCAAAGAGCATCAATTCTCTTTCTGAGTCCTCTTACTCCGGTCTCTCTTGTATAGTCATTGATGATGGTTTCAAGTATCTCATCAGACACTATAAGTTTTTCTTCTTCAATACCCATAGCCTTTAATGACTTCGGCAGCAAATGATCTTTGGCTATCTTAAGCTTTTCAGCTCCCGTATATCCGGTGAAGTTTATAACCTCCATTCTGTTTAAGAGTGGCTCCGGAATAGTATCCAGGCTGTTTGCTGTACATATAAACAAAACATCAGAAAGGTCATACGGTACATTCATATAGTGATCTGTAAAAGTATTGTTCTGCTCCGGATCTAAAACTTCAAGCAAAGCACTTGCCGGATCTCCGTTATAGGATGCAGAAAGCTTATCTATCTCATCCAAAACCATTACAGGATTTGATACACCGCTTTTGTGTATTCCATCCATTATACGTCCCGGCATCGCACCGATATATGTACGCCTGTGCCCGCGGATATCTGCCTCATCCCTTACTCCGCCAAGGCTTACTCTTACATACTCTCGTCCAAGACTCTTGGCAATGCTCTTCCCTATGCTTGTCTTTCCGGTTCCCGGCGCTCCTACAAAAAGAAGTATCGAACCAGACTGCTGCCTTTTAAGATTCATTACCGCTATCTGCTGAATAATACGCTTTTTAACCTTTTCCAACCCATAGTGATCTTCGTTAAGTATTTTTTCAGCTTCTGTCAGATCAATAAAATCACTTTCCTGCTTCTTCCACGCAAGACCTGTGACAAAATCAAGGTAATCATAGAGAAGTCCGGTTTCGGAGCTGTTTTTTCCTTCTCTTTTAAGTCTCCCCAAAACTTTTTCAGCTTCTCGTCTGGCATCTTCATTCATACCGGATTCTTTTATCTTTTCTTCGAAGCGCTGTATATCCGTCACGTTTTCCGGATGCATTTCGTCAAGCTCTTTCTGCAGATATTCGAGCTGTTTCTTGATAGCAGCTTCACGATACATATCCTTGTATTCTTTTTCCTGAGCTGAAGTCGCATCAGTAGTAACTTTTGTCACTTCTATATACTCAACTATCACCTTTTCCATCATATCCAGACGCTTCTGAGCGCTGTCTTCAGCGATAATTGCATATTTATCTTCGTTAGTATTTTTCATCCAATACGACAAAGCTGATAAAAGCTCACCAACGCTCGTCATGCTGTCTATAAATGCATTGATAAAACCTGCAAATCTGAACCTTGCCGCAAGATCCCTTGCATCTGTCTTTAATCTTTCAAGTCTCTCCTGGTCATCATTTTCATCGACCTTATCGCTATCAGGTCTTTTTGAAATGCTGAGCTCTATATTGTGATCGGCGTCAATAGAAAGCTCATCAATATTAACTCTGTTTTTCAGGTCTACAACTACATATCCATCAGAGCTTATCTCGCTGACAATGCCGACAGCACCTATCGGATAATAGTTGTCCTCTGTCATATCCTCCCTTTTTTGATAGTATCTGTTTTGTATAATAACAGTTTTTTCATCTTTAACTACTTTTCCTGCCAGTGACTTAAACTCGCTGGTCTGAAAATATATTTTTCCTTCTGGTATAAGCTGTTTATTATAAACCGGTACAATTAGCATAGTCGCCCTCCTTAATTGCTAGCACTTTTAGTGTGCGAGTGCTAATATTTCATTAAAAAAATATGGCTTATCAACAAAGCCGTTATTTATGAGTATTCAAGCTATTTGTACTGATATTATCATCGAGTTTTACGCTTGTCAAGGTTTTACTCAATAATATTTTATAAAATCTTTTTATCCTTTTCATGAAATCTACTCCACCGAAGTTCCGGCTTACCGGTGGAGTAGACTTTTTACTTTTGGCCTTGTATCGTAGCCCATTAAAAGACAAATTTTTCAATGACTTCTGCAACCGCGCTATGATTGCAGTCTGCGTCAGCTGTTACATCCTTAAGGTCGTCCTCGATCTTATGCAGGTAATCACTGTCATTACTCTGATAGAGACACTTGGCTATTTCCTGCCCTTTAAGGAAATCAAGGTTCTTCTCATTTATCTCAATGACTTCCTGTCTGCCCTTTACATATCGCAGCAATATTCTCCTCAGATATCGTCTTGTCGTGACTCAGCAAAGTCTCATCCAGATCACATGCAATTATTTTGTACATATCACCAACACTCCTTCTCTAATTATAAAATAAAAAATACCGCATCACAAAAGAGCTCCAAAAAAGCTCTAAAGGATCCGGTATTGCCTAATCTAATAGTCACAAGCCGTTTTATTCAGCTTATTACAGTATAAATATTTTGTAAAATTACGTCAAGTGTCACATAATAGCTTTCCCATTCGATTATTTGGATGCTTTACACACGTCTTCCACAATCTAACTCCAAAATAATCAATCAAAAATTCCGGAAAAGCACTCAGTACAAATACTCCTTTATCATTAACCTGTTTTTCTTCAATTGCATATATTTCAAGCGGACTTACCATCTTAGTGTAAATCTCATATTCTAATGTATCTGATTGACCATAAAGACACGATACACGCATTGCAAATACATCTATGAGTCCTTTCCAGACGTCAATATCATAACTCTTAAAATGAGGATTATATGCCTGAATAGATGAAGTGTTTTTATAATCACCAATTTTATCTAATGTAACAAAGCAATTGTCTTTACTTCAATAATATCTGTATCAAAGTCATCCTCTTTCAACCTTTTCCAAAGCATATAAATATTCTCTCCGGCAGGAAGAGTGATAATTTTGAAATTACTATGAGCAAAAAACACTTTTGAAATATTATCTATAATGAGCGGTTCCCTTGCCTCTCCTTCGACTATAAAAGCCTTATAGTCTTTACTCGCCATTAAAAGCACCTGCCTTATACATTTTTTGGAGATTATGAGCCTGCCTCAACTCTTTTTCAGTAAGTTCCGATATAGGTTTTATACAATTATCCTTAAGTATAAAATAGCAATCAGGTCTTAAAATGTCATTGCTCATGAGATCAGTGTTATGAGTCGTAGTAAAAATCTGTACACCTGCTATTCCTTTAAGTTTCCTTTGTACAGCCTCAGATAATTCAAAATGGTAAAAAGCATCAAACTCATCCATAAAAACAAAAGATGCTTTGCTCATTTTTATATACCAATAATAAAAAAGCGCAAGAGACCTTGTTCCTGTAGATGCAATTTTGAAGAAATCAGCATTCATATTATCAAAATGACAATATATAGCTTTCTTTCCATCTACTTCACATCCATACAGATCGTATTCTATACCGTTTTCCTTAAGGAATTCCTGAAAATCCTTCACTTTTCCACTATCAACAATTCCCTCAGCGATACTTTCAGTCCCATTCATGAAACCCTCATACCCTCTGCTATCCAAAGAGTAAAAAAGGAGCATTTTATCAACGAAATCAATAAATTTCTTAAAAATCATATTCTGCTCATTATCTGTAAGTATTGAATTACTGCTTACATATTTTACTCGCGAAATAGGACTATCATTTTTAATTGAAACATTTAAGGTATCAGAACCTTCCAACAATGTAAATCCATCTTTAGAAATAAAGTCATAGTAAATTACTTCTTTCCCACCTATAGAAAGACTCTCTTCCTTAAGAGTATTTACATTCTTTTTGCTATATCTGTAAACTACCTCATGTCCATCAAAATCAAAAGTATATTCAAACTCCGCAAAAGCCTTTCTTCCACTCATATTCAAGTAGAAATCATAGCTTTGCAAAAGCTTTTGTCTTTCCGTCAGATGGGTAATTATATCAAAAATTGCAAGCCCAAGATTTGATTTACCGCAGCTATTAATGCCATAGATAATACCTTTTGTCACACAACCATTTTCAATTACATCCGAGTTAAAGCTATAATTACTCGGAGATCCCATATTAAGCTTAATTTTATCCTTAAAACCTTTAAAATTTTCAACGCTGAATGTTTTTAACATAACCGACCTCCACGTTTACTTTACTTAATTATAGTTCTCTCCGAATATTTTTTCAACGTATGCCGTATTTTTTTTACGCCATTTTTTCAGAATTATCTTCATTTTCCGTTTGCAACTATACAATATTTATAATTATTAGCCGATATTATGTATGGAGTGGCCTATTAAAATCATTTTTATGTTTTAGGGAGTTTATTTATGAATGATTTTTCCGGAATTTCACCATTATCCACAAATGACAATTTCAAAGAATACCTTAATTCCATCAATGAAAATCTTTTGCAGTTTGAAAAGCGAGTACTGAGCACTGTTTCAACAGCTAATTTATCAGAAGAAAATATCAAGGCAAAGTGCCTACGCATTGCTAACAAAATTAGGAATGGGTATGACGTATCTGAAGAAGAACTGGAATTTTTGCGCTTGAATGCTCCGGATCTATATGCCATAGCAATGCAGGCTCTCTTAAGCAAAAGTAAAAATTCTGACCATTTATTTATACCATCGCTCAGCTACTCTGCAAAAGGTGAAGAGGTAATGGGTGAGGTAAATAATTGGTAATACTACTATTCTTTTCATACTTTTATACCTGTCATATTCCGTCTAGTTTTTTATTTTTCCATACGATACTTTACAAATCTGTCAAACTCAAGTTTTATCAGTGCTCCAAGCGGGACTGCCAGGAGCATTCCAAGCACTCCGCCTATCGAGCCTCCAATCAGCAGTGCAGAAATTACAAGCAACGGATGTACTTGGATACTGCTGCTCAAAAGCTTCGGATTAATGACATTACCGTCTATCGTCTGTATTATAAATACAATTACTACTGCAAGTATAAGCTTTTTAATATCTCCAGACATTAGACAGGATAGCGCCACTCCCCCATAAGCTACTACCGGTCCGATATATGGTATAAGGTTTCCTATTCCCGAAAGGATACCGATAACTACTGCATATGGCACCTTGATAATACTTAAAACAACGGAAAAAATCACCGCCATTATGATCGCATCAGCAATCTGTCCTCTAATATATCCTGAAAAGCATCTATCTGCATCTTCAATCACCATGCCGATACCAGTATATATTTTCTCCGGCAACAGTATCTGCAATACCCTTTTCCAATAATTAAGGATATTGTCACCATCTACCATAAAATAAATGCTGAATATTATTGAGAACAACAAAGTTCCCATTGACGAAACAACGCTGCTTACCGAACCGGCAAAATTATTGCTTGCATTTTGAAACCACCCTATAGCAGTTTCTCCAAAATTTTTCAAAACTGCATCCACATCAGATGCAGCTATATTTAGTGTTCCCAAAAATTGAAGTGCTTTCCGGTAAAAATCCTCCGTAGCCAATACTATAGTTTCAGCGGCCTTACTCATTTCAATGATACTGACAAATTTTACATTCTCTGTAACTGTTGACACAAGCACCGTCAGTACTGCTGATATACCTGCCAGAACCAAAAACCATGTAGTAGCTACCGAAAGTGCCCAATGGGATCTCACTTCCGGATTTCTTTTATTAATACTTTTTTCAAATAACATAAAAAAGCCATTTAACTTTTTCACAACAGGAAATAGCAGATACGCTATTGCAAATCCTATCGTCGCAGGTCGGAACACCGTCCAAAGTAACTCCCACAAGCCACCAATCAGACCAAAAATATTTTTATAATTAATGATCAGCTCTCCTGCCGTCATTATAATAACAGCTGTTATTACGATATAAATCGCAATGGTAGTGTATTTCTTATTCATACGATCATCACCTGCTCGGAATTATCCTTGATTTCGGCAACTACGTTCATTATTTCCTTCGCCTTTCCTAAGTCATTTTTAAATAATACCGTTATACTTCCAAGTGATCTAAATGGCTCCTGCATAAGTACCGAATTATCTTCGATATTACCGTTTGCAACTATATAATCAACTATAAGATTAACAAATCTGATCTGATTTATATTAAGCTTTTCATCAGACAAAAATCTGCTGAAAGCCTCATTCACTGCTCCTCTATCAAGCCCAACGATCTTTCTCACAAGCCTTCCTATAGGAGTTTTTCCATATTCCTTCTCATAGTCTTCTCTACTGCCAAGCTCACTCCAAAGGATTTTTTCCAGTTCCTTCATGTCTGCCTCACTGAGTCTCTTATTATTCCTAAGCTTATAAACAGAAAGATTGTCCTCATGCTCTTTAAGATAGAATTCTACCTTCTTACGGTAATTCTTCAAATCATTGCTCGCATAGATAGGCTCGCCTTCTTTCGCATCAATAATCTTATCCGTATAATCCTTATAATAAACTGGCTGAACTACCTTGTTTAGATACTGTAGTAATCCTCTAAGTGCCTCCCTCACCTCATCAAGCTCTATTATAGTTGCATTGTTCCAGAATTCTTCCGACTGTACCTTCACCAAAAAATCTCTCTTTTCTTCGATTTCAGGAATATTGTTTACATGCAGCAACGAACCTGCAGTTTTTACAACCACTTCGATCGGAGCCTGTACATTCTTACTCTGCAATATACCAAGATCTATACTGTATATAAGATAATCAAAGCGTCTTGCAAGTTCATTATCCTTTTTAGGTCTTATGATAGGTGAAATGTGCTGCTTTATATCTGAAATCTCTGCTGACTCAAGAACATTCCACTTAAGTCTGTCACGGAATGTTTCCACATAGCGTTGATGTCTTTTTACAAGGAAACTGTCATCATTAAGCTCGATGACTACATTCACCATATCATCAACCAGATCACTCCTATATCTGATATAATTCTCATCAGAATTAAACTGAGATGCCTGAAGTTCACGACATATCATAGCCTTAGTATTAAAAATCTTCTCCGACAGGCTTGCCTGCACACCTGTCTCACTACCATTTTTATTTACTCTAAAGAACTCAAAATTATTGCAAAAGTCAAAGATAAGGAATTTCTGTTTGTCCTGACCTGCTCCAAAAAGATCCTTACATAGTCTCGTTCCTCGTCCTATCATCTGCCAAAACTTTGAATAACTCCGCACTTTTTTGAAAAAGACAAGATTAAGTATCTCCGGTATATCTATTCCGGTATCAAGCATATCTACAGATACGGCTATCTCCGGCATCTTATCCTTAGTACTAAAATCATCTATAAGCGTGTCACTGTACTTGATACTATAGTCGATCTGCTTTATAAAATCTCCACCACACTCCGGAAACAACTTTACAAAGCGGTTAACTATTGCCTGGGCATGTAAGGAATTCTTTGCAAAAATAATCGTCTTACCAAGCTTATCTCCACCTTCAACCTTAAGTCCTTTATCCATAAGCTCTTTAAGTACCAGGTCTATTGTATCTGAATTAAACAGCCATGTGTTTATCGCATCACTTGAAATATCTTCCGGAGCACTATCTCCATCTCCAAATGTATCTTCGTAATCCTCTTTTTCTTCTTCAGACAGATCATTATAATGTATGCCTTCTTCCATAATCTTAGTCTTATACTCAAGTGTTGAATAATTTACAAGATATCCTTCTTCTACTGCTTTATCCAACTCGTATGCAAAAGTAGGCACACCTCTTTCAAGGTCAAAAACCCCATAAGTGTTTTTATCTATCTCATTCTTTGGTGTCGCGGTCATTCCAAGTAACATAGCATCAAAGTACTCAAATATCTCCTGATATTTCTTATATATTGATCTATGCACCTCATCGCAAATGATCAAGTCAAAGTGTCCGGGGCCAAAGAGCCTTTCGCCAAACTTATTTTTCTTCTCATCTATTGCATTCATCATAGTAGGATATGTAGAGAAAATCATTCGACAGCTCTCAGGATCATCTTTGTTATCAAGAAGATTACAACACGAAAGGTCAGGCAAAAGATTGGTATAATTGTTCTTCGCCTGCTTTACAAGCGCTGTCCTGTCCGCCAGGAAAAGTATATTTTTTACATAATTATGCCGTCTTAAAACATCAACTATACTAATACTTACTCTTGTTTTACCGGAACCTGTAGCCTGTACAATGAGCATCTTTCTATGATTTTTCATGATGGCATCACAAACAGCCGTAACAGCCTCTTTCTGATACGGACGGTTAGTAATATCATCTCTAATTGCTATCTTTTCAAGCGGTACCATCGACTTTCTTCTGTCAACTTCCAACTGCAGCTCTTCCTGAGTAAAAAAGCCGGATACTTCCCGCTTTGGATAATTCACAACATCATTTGTAAAGAAAAACTCAAACCCATTTGTCGTAAATATCAATGGTCTTTGATTATACTTATTTTGCAGGCAATCAGCATATAGTTTTGCCTGCTGACTTCCAACGATAGGATCTACCGCTGCCTTCTTTGCCTCAACTACAGCAAGCGGAAGATTGTCCTTGCCCCAAAGTACATAGTCTGCAAATCCGGTACCTGTAGCATTTGGCATCCCCGTCAATGGTTCTTCCACTGTGCAATTCTTTCCGATAAACCAACCTGCCTCTTCAAGAGCAACATCAATAAAGCGTTTTCTAGTTTCAGCCTCGCTAATCTTATCAATATGAAACTCGCGTTGACCCTCAGTATTCTTCTTACGTTCTTCTGCCATCTGGGCACGGAGTTTTTCATTCTCCTTTAATATATCCTCAAGCTTTTTGTCCTTACTGCTTAAGCTTTCATATAACGATTTAAGCTCATCCGCACTTACTCTTTTTTCGTCTCCCGTTGCAAGCAGTGACTCATCAAAAGTTTTTTCTTTATACTCTCGCGAGTAGGAATAGTCTATCCAATCACAAAATTCAAAAAGGTCTCTAAGCGCAACAATGGCCTCATCACGCTTTATCATGCTGTTTGTATGTACAGCAACATTACCAAGATGAATTGTATATTTAAGCATAGGGAAAAGACGTGGCTCGATGATATTTCTGAAAGTATCCTCATGAATAAGGCTTGAAATGTTGTCGCGATATGGAAGTCGTAACTCTGCGTCATAAGAATATACAAATCTTACTGCCAACTCCAGAGCCCTTCGTGACAAAATGGCACAATTGGCAGGCGATATAGAAAGGCTCTTTTCTGCCTCAACCGCCTGCATCGCGAATTCAGAATATTCTTTTATTTTCAATAAATAATCAAAATTTGTCACCGTATATCCCCCTTAAATGACATGTTTTTTATTTAAATAATTCCGGTTCTGTTTCCTTCAATATATCACCAAGTACTTTATAGTCCAGATATTGTATATCTTCCTTACCTGTATGGATTTTCTCAGAAAGCTTACTATTGTAATAAATATACATTGCTCTTTCTAAAGTAATTCCATTTTTTTCAGATAGATAGGAAATGAGCCGTTCCTCCAGATTTTCTTGATATACTTTTTCCAGAGTATTATCATCCATGGTCACACCTCATAATATGAATTATATATGTATTCCCCTAATATCTAAATATTCTTTTATGTCATCAATGATATAAGAGCTACTTTGAGTATGTAGTACATCATAATGCGGAACTAAATACTTATCAATGCAACCAGATTTTTGCAGTACTTTATATACTTCAGATGGCATCTTCTCCCATTTATTTGCACATGCATGTATCATATATACAACAAAAGAAAAACTATCTTTATTCATCATCGAATTGCTGTCCGACATATTAACACCGTTCCTTTTTTATAAAATATATCTTCTATTTGTCTTTTCTATATTATAACGCATTAAACTAATAAATGTATTTTATATAGTGCTGTAATGCAACTTTTGATTTGTCGACTTGATGTAAAAAGTTTTTAAACTCCTCTTGAATAGCTATTGGTGGTACAGGAATAGTTAAAAGTACCAATAGTTTTGATCTTATTCCCTTTACAGTACTCCCCGATGATTTCTGCCACATCTTATCCTGAAACTCTGGGCTAGCTAGTGCATATTCCAAATATTCTGAATTAAGAATATCTTCATGAGGTTGCATCGTTATTAACCGCTGGCCCACACAGAACTTCTCATAAACATCAGGAATTCTGCAAACGTTACCCAATGGTGCTTCAGTAGTAAATAAAACATCATTTACTCTTGGAATTCCACGTGTCATGACATCGTCGTAGTTTTCTTCAGGTATGAACTCTTGCGGATCGATAAAAAACTTATTATCCTTTACATTTTTAGCAGTAATCAAAGGAATTCCTTCGTCTGATTTTTCAGGAGTTTTCCCTCTGTAATCGATAAAATCACAAACCTCATCTAATTCTTTTTCGTTGATGTGGCCCTTAAAATATTCGCCAAAGAGCTCGACAAATCGGGCCTTGATAATTTCATCAAGTCTAATTAACTCTTCCTGCCTTAATTCTATAATTTGCTCTATTTTCTCAAGTCGATTGATGACATTCTCTTGATCTGACATCTCTGGGACCTCAATATTTATCTTAAGAAGATCCGACTTAGTCAAACTAGGAATTGTGACCGTCTTGTTGAGCTTTTCAAAATCGTATTTTTTACAGAAATAAAATAGATATTTTGGATGCAATAACTCCCTCTTAGCTTCTAAACCAAATGCTGTATCAACATTCCAGAAAGGCTCTTTTACAAATATAGGATTGTTTATACTTCCTTTTCTGCCAATGATAACTGTATCCGCACTACAAATATAATCATCAGCATATCCAATTATGCCACCGCTACCGTATATAGGATACTTGCCTTCAGGATTCTCAACAGCTTTCTGATTTCTACCGTTTTTTATCTCTAAAACATCTTCAAAAATATATTTCATATCATCCCTACAAATATCAATTTATATAGAGACTCTATGCTATATACCTCCTATGTGATGTCTTCACGTTAGTTTGATTTACCATAGCATATTGCATGGTAGTATCTATCTGAGAATGTCCTAATATCTTCTGTACCTGCTCTATCGGCATACCTTTATCTATTGCACGTGTAGCCATTGTTCTTCTAAACTTATGAGGATGTATCCTCGAAAGTTCTATTTTCCTACCAAGTTTTCTAATCCTTATTTCAACACCACTGATCTTCAACCTATCGTGAGGCGCATCCAATGTAACGAACATTGCCGGATTATCATCTTTTCTGCTATCAAGATAATTCATAAGATGCAACTTAGCCTTTGCATCAAAATATACTCTCCGCTCTTTTCCACCTTTTCCAAATACAATGCACTCTCTAGCCTCAAAATCCATGTCAGAAATATTCAGATTAACGAGTTCACCTACACGAATACCTGTTGAATACAGCAAATCTATAATAGCCAAATCCCGCGCACATGAACACTCATCCCGTAGTTTCTCTATATCCTCATCTGATATTATTTCTTTCACTTGCTGATTTGTTTTTATCTTATGAATACGCTTCATGGGACTTTTAAGAATGTAGTTTTCTTCCTCAAGCCAAGAAAAAAAACTGGAAATATTGCGTCTTATATTGTCTATCGTAACCTTACTACAATTGCTTTTTTGCTGATAATCAGATAGATAAGAACGCATTTCTTCTGTGGTTACTTTCCGAAGTGGTAATGTAACACTTTGCAAAAGCTTTTCTATTGTCACACGATAGTACTGTATCGTGCGTTCTGAACATCCCTCTATTGCTTTAGCATCAAGAAACATTTTTAAATATTCCTCATTTGGAATGTTTTTTATCTCAATGTTATTTTCAGAAAAAGCCCTAAGCATAACTTCCTGAAGTTTTTTCATCTGTGCAATAGACAGATATTCAGACATCTCATTTAGTATAACTACGATTTTCTCTTCCATGCTGGCATCTCCTCCGATACCAGCATCCTACAACCATGATTATAACTCATCAGATTTTTTATATTTGCTTTAATACATATTCTTCATACCATTTCGGTAACTGCTGTTTTGACCACATACACTTGCCATCAACAAACTTGGCAATTTCGCTAAAGCTTTCCGTATTATCATATATCTGTGCAACATCGCTCATACTAATTGCCCTTGGTAAATTAGTCAAAGATTCCACATAACGTCTTTCAACATCCTCATCAGATATACCATGTCCTCCGTTAGCAACTCTTTGCCTAACTCTTTCTTTAGCCAACTCAGCAGACCCTAGACCAACATAATACAGCTCTATAATATAACCATTATCTTTTGCTCTTCTGATATTATTAAAAATGCTCTTCCCACACAAAGTAGTTTCCTGATTAAAAGATATTCCTGCTTCAAAAAAATTTTTAATCTTATTTACAGTCATTAATCCAGCCTTTGTAACATCAGCGCGATTCTTCCATGAACCAAATGACCGTACTATCTCATCAAGATTAACCCTTGGCATTTCTTCAAACATGCTGTTTGTATCAAAAAGAGTGGTCTTCCCTGCACCATTCACTCCTGCAATGATAATATACTGTTTCATTAAGTCAGAACCTCTTTTCTTCTATCACCTTCTTTTGCTTCTGCTGCAAAATATAATCTGTGATTAAATTAAAAAAATTCTTTTCTTCTGTTGTTTCGGCCATGCTCATAATATCTGAAGTCTCATTGAATTCTATTTTTTTACATTGTTCATATAATTCATGTAGTATCTCATATTTTGTCATGATAACTCCTCTCTCTTATCCAAAATATTCCTGCATCAAACTATCAAATAAAGTCTGTGTTTCTTCCAATGATTTTTGCACTGCAACTTTTGATTTGGGAGCGGTTGTTATGTGGTTGCAAGTCGCAGACGCTGCAAGCACATTATAAACCGCCCCCTCGAGGCTGTCCCAAGAGTCCGAGTCCTTAACGAAGGACGATTGGATGACAGCTACCGAGCGACGTCACTCAACCAAAGTATTCCTGCATCAAACTATTAAATAAAGTCTGTGTTTCTTCCAATGATTTTTGTACTGCAACTTTTGATTTGTCGACTTGTTTTACAAACTCAGAAAACTCCTTTTGTTCATCCAATGGAGCTACAGGAATCATAAGGGATCCATATTTCTTCGCATTAATTCCCGGTTGAGCAGCGCCACTCTGATTTAGCAGAACCCAGTTCCAATACTCATTCAATCTTGTAAACTCGTATAAATATTCAGGTATAATCCTATCAAGTCTAAGTCTATATCTGATTAAATATCCTGCAAAAATCTGATTCCCGCTCTTGTATGCATACGTTTTTCCTACAGTAGCACCCATTCGAGCAAAGCAAAAATCTCCATATGTCAGTTTATATGTTTCGTCATCGTCTGTATTGGATGAACATACATAGTCTTCATTCAGCGATCCATCATCGTTAATATCAGTTATTCTGACATACCTTGGTCTGCTTGGATCATATTCCATAGACGCGGACTGTGCTCCATATTCTCCCTTACCAAAAGATAATGAATCCAACTCTTCTCTCGGATAATTCTTAGATACAAACATCTCGACAAATCGGGCTTTGATAAACTCATCAAGGAGTTCCAACTCATTCTTCCTGTTATCAATAACTCCTTTCAGCTTATCCAATAAATCAGCTATTTCAGACTGATCATCCTTGGAAGGAACTGGTACTTCTACGTTTCTTACCATCTCACTATTGAGGTTATTAACAACTCCACCTACCGCCATGGATTTAAACTTCTCATAGGTAGTCTTGGAACTTAGATAATAGTACAAAAAACGCTTATCAAATAAATCATCATCGTCACGTAACACGAGCCATCCGTCATGTATACAACCATCTATCTGAAGAATATAAGGTCTGCCAAAGCTCATCGAATTTGAAAGTAAAAAGTCTCCAGGTTTAACATACCTAGATTTTTTCATACCCTCAGGTATTATTTTCTGTTCTGTTTTAGTGATATACATAGAGTCTGTGGTATCACCTATTTTTATCCAATTAATGCCATTTTCATCATCAGTAATAAATTTATCAATTGGTCTAGGTGATCCCCCTCGTTCTACAGTACATACATCACCAATTTTTCTATAATTCCATGATTTATCCATTAATCATCCCTACAAATATCAATTTATTAAACATTCAACAGTTTCTTCAACTCAGCAAACTCCGCCTGTATCTCAGCCTCTATTGCCTCGATCTTGCCCATGATTACTTCTGTTGGCTCATATTCAACCTTCTCATAAACAACTTCTTTATACTTATTGATAGAAAGATCATAGTCATTTGATACTATCTCATCTACCGGAACAAAAAAGCTCTGCTCGGTTCTCTTTCTCTCACTCTCTGCCTCAAGATTATTAAATCTGCTGATTATATCCGGTATATCATTATCAGCTATTTCCTGTCTCTTATCATCAAGACTAAATCCATCAGCCTTCATGTCATAAAACCATACTTTATCTGTTCCACCATTTCCGGTCTTTGTAAATATGAGAATAGCTGTTGATACTCCTGCATAAGGCTTAAATACGCCACTTGGCATTGATATTACTGCATCAAGCTTGTTATTTTCTATAATCTCCTGCCTTATCTGCTTATGAGCCTTACTTGAACCAAACAATACTCCATCAGGAACTATGACCGCTGCACGTCCGCCTTTTTTCAATATTCTCAAGAAAAGTGCCAGGAATAACAACTCTGTCTTCTTGGTTTTTGTAATCTTGAGAAGGTCTGCTGAAACAGCCTCATAGTCAAGACTTCCCTTAAATGGCGGATTTGCCAATACAAGAGTATACTTCTCGTCGTCACTATTTTGCTCTGACAAGCTATCTCTATACGAAATATTTGGATTGTCAACTCCATGCAACAGCATATTCATTGCACCGATACGGAGCATAGTCCTGTCCATGTCATTACCAAAAAACATGTCATTATTGAAATGGTTTTTCTTATCTTCATCAAGGAAAAGATCTGCATGATTTTCACGCAAATATCTCTGAGCCTCTATCAAAAATCCCGCCGAACCCATTGCAGGGTCGATTATAATATCCCCCGGCTGTGGTTTCACAAGATTTACCATCATGCTTATAATATGTCTTGGTGTCCTAAACTGTCCGTTAGTACCGGCTGTTGCAACCTTTGAAAGAAGATACTCGTAAAGGTCTCCCTTTGAGTCCTCATCTCCAAGCTCAAGCTGATCTATTCCATCTACGATTTTTGTAAGCATTGCAGGAGTAGGAATTTTGAATATTGCATCTCCCATATATTTTGAATAAGCTGACTCTCCATCTTGATGAAGATTTTTGATAAACGGAAATACGCCGTTCATCACTGTCTCATACATGTCATCTGCCGAGCCCAAGTTCTTAAACTTACTCCATCTATACTGCTGACAATCTGATGGAAACAGTGGCTCAAAAGGCACTCCGAGGAAATTAGCCTCATTTTCCTTTGTAGTCTCGACATCATCTAACTGCTTTATAAAAAGGAGGTATGTAAACTGCTCTATCACATCAAGCGGATTGGTAATTCCACCCGTCCAAAAAGTTTCCCATATCCTGTCTATTTTGTTTCTTAATTCACCTGTAATCATCTGTATTTCTCTCCATATCGACAAATCCTAGTTTATACCATTGTACCACAATTAAAATCAAAATAAAAAATTCGTTTTACTTCATAGGAAGTTCAGAGAACTTTCCTATGAAGTAAAAAAGCAGACAATAACCAAACATGGCATCATCTGCTCTTAATCAATATTTTTTTGTGATTATTGGTATTGCTTGTTTTACGATTTCAGCGCATCCGTCAATTCCGTATTTTGATGTATCAAGACACAGATCATATCCGGCAACATCACGCCATTCTTCGCCGGTATAATAATGATAATACGCAGAACGTCTTTTATCTTCTTTTTGAATATACTTTGCAATTCCGGCATCTGTATCTGCTATATACATTTTTTTGAGTTGAGTGAACTACTCCGACCTACGGCTAATGCCTAAGAGGTCGGAGCTTCTTGCTTCTACCACTACTGCGTTGGCTACGATAATACATAACACAACGTCTTACACAGTGTCCACAAGCGTATAAGTTCGGGCTAATTCCATCCCTACTATATATTTAGTTTTATGCTACCTCAATGAGTAGTCTCATTCCTTCGCGCATGATGTTTATGGCTGCGTTTTGGTCACGACTCATTATAAGTCCGCAATCACATTTCATTGTACGAATAGTCAGCTCCTTCATTTCAGGATGCCTTTTTCCACAACAGTGGCAAACTTGTGATGATGGAAACCACTTATCTACCTTGATAAGGTACTTATTTCTGTCAGCAAGTTTATACTCAAGCATATTCAGAAATAACCCATATCCGTTATCAAGAGTGGCTTTACCGTTGCCAAAACCTTTATTAGACATAGCTTTCATGTTTAGTGACTCTACACATACAACATCATACTGATTGGCTATCTCAGTTGATATTTTATGAAGATTGTCAAGTCTCTGATTTGCAATATGTCGGTGTATCTTATTTACCTTTTTAAGCTGTTTGAAATAGTTGTTGGATTTATTTTCATTCTTTTTAGATCCTTTCATCCTTGAAAGTTTCCGCTGTTCTTTTGCAAGTTTGCTGTGGCTCTCACGATAGTATTTGTGATTAGTTCCTACATT
>JQKK01000033.1 GCA_000746015.1 Lachnospiraceae bacterium MA2020
CTCGAAAATACCTCGCCAAGTGCTCCGCTCAGCCTCTCATTTCTACAGATTCAAAGAGGTAATGGTATCACTTTATGGTTTCTTCTGTTGAAAAATGGACAGATTTGTCCTCTTAAACGACAGAGAAAAGGATAGCCATACCTCTGATTTCGTTGTCAATGTTACTAAAGTTAAATAAATTATTATTCGTCATAGTTATGACCTCCTTTCTCTGATAGAATCTTTGTTAAACACTAATGATTTGAACTATACCACGATACAAAGCCTTTTGCAATGAACCTGTGGTTTAATTTGACTAAAGTATATCAAATGTAGATGACATATAATGTCATTTTGCAAAAAATATTCTATTTTTTGCATTTCCTTAGAAATAGCATGACGGCGCACATGAGCTTTTCACCTGATTTATACCTTCTTTAATGTAAAGTATGCTTATGTGGCATATCTTTCAATTCTATTAATTAAGTTTATTTTCAATTTTATCAAATCGCTTCCTAAAAGTATCAAAGTTCTTATCATCTTTAGGTGGACAATAAACTGCAAACTCGATATTTTTGAATGCATAAACATACTTCGGTATAACACTAGCTGCCGCCTCTGCAACTACATCAGGATTATTCTTAAATGCACCACATCCAAAAGCTCCCAATATAATAGTTTCAACACCATTTTGAACTGCTATATCAAGCATCCTAGAGAGTCTCTTTTCATGAATTGAACGTAGAACTTCATCATCCAATTTGATTGGAGCATCGCCATTAGCTGCATTAAACTTGTTAGTTGGATTTTTCCTTAGATTAGGGGCAGCACAGGTAATAACATCTACTTTATACCATTCACTTTCTTCCATAAGCTCTGGATTAGAAGTGTCCGTCTTAAATACGCAAACATCCGGAGTGTATATTACGTCTCCATTATTAATCGGATTATTTGCTTTTCTGTGAGGCTTGTAAAACCTGTCCCACATCCCATAAGTATCTAGGCAGAAGTATAGATTAGAGCATCTGCAAAGGCACTCTTCCTGAGCGCTTGAACCAATGATAACTCCACCACCAGGATTTGTTGCAGATGCAAAATTGTGAACTGCAACCTTCTGTCCGATATACGCCTTTGCAGCTTCAAAAGATCTTTTCTTTGATACTATAATTTTGGAAGGCCTAGTATAAATGTTTAATTCAATCTGCGACAAACTTTCATCTTCCAGTATCACTTTCTGATTTTGCACAGATACTTTTGTATCTTCTTTTATTCTAGAATCTGATTTACAAATTTTCTCAGTATCCTTAAATACAGCAATATTATTCAGACTCCTTGGACTCTTTACAGCTCTATTACCCGCATTATTTCTTATACTCATTACAATAACTTTCTCCTTTATATTACCAAAAACTCTAATCTAGCTTCAGTATACCAAATCAACATGACATATATTGTCGCTTTGAGAATGTTTTTTGAAAGTTTTAAAGTTCACATCATCTTTTGGTGAACGGTATATTGCAATTCTCATACTCATATATAACCGGCTAAAACGATCTTTTTCTCTCTTATTGTTTTCTCATGAAATACATTAACGAGCTAAAACTTCCGCTTTCTCCCATCATAATTTGACGTGCCATTCCCAACACGGAAAATGCATCATGTTCCTTATAATTGATTTCACCATCATATTTTTCAATGCTAAGAGGAAATACATGGCTAAATCCAAAGTCGAATGTACCTTCTACTTCATCTACTGTTTCTACTGTGATAGAAAAATCGCTTCCATCCAGTTTTACTCCTCGTTCTTCATATTCTCTAAATGATGCTTCATCACATTCATAACCAATAATTCCGCACTCTTTATAGCCGTGAGATTCAAATGTTACAATATCTCCCTTTTTAAACGGGTGAGGAAAATACAAAAAAGGACTGGTCAGTGCCAATTCACACATAGGATCAAATCCAAAATCTTTGAGCTGATCAACTTCCTCCAACTCACCAAATCTATCAAAGTATAACTGACCATTAAGATTATCAATATCAATCCCTTTAAATTCACCATTTTCCGAATAAATTACCGGAAACCTTGTTACAGTATAAGTCAAGTCTCTTTTGCCGCCATTACTCTTATATTTTATACTATCCATAACCTCATCATAGTCACATGAAAGTACCAGAGTTCCACCAGAACCATCATCAAAAGAATAAGACGCTGAATAAATATAATCCTTACTGCTTTTTATCAGCCACTCATAGCCTTGCTGTTCAAGCTCTGAAAACTCTCTCACCGCTTCACCAATCTTACTATTTTCCTCTGATACCTTATCTACAAGTCCACTGCAAATTTCTCTGTACTCTGCATAATTAAACATATTTCTGTTTGCTTGGAGAAGGCAAAATACATAATAATATGGAGGTCTATAGTCTATCTCTTTCCAATATTTGAGAACAGTTTCAGAAACTCCCAATTTCTTATATAGTTCAACATCAAAATCTTTGGGAACATCTTTCAATTTTTTTATTTCATCTTTAATAAAGGAAAAATCCTTTTTATTCTCATTGTTTTTTCCAATCATTCCAACAACCATACAGCATTACCTCTATAATCCAAAATAGTCTCCCTACTATCATATTTTACGTTTCTTAGCATACAAATAAATCCTGCTAAAAATCAGCAAGGCTATGACATCACTTTGTTTTACTCTGTATGAAAACCGGGCAGACCTGTCCTATATATTGACAGAGAAAAGGATAGCCATACCTCTGAAATTATTGTTAATTCTACTAAAGTTGGAAAAGTAATAATTCATAGCTATGGCCTCCTTTCTCTGATTGGTTGAAATATTATAAATAATTCAATAATGATTTGCTACTTTCATAACATCAATTTGTACTATTGCTATTTTTATCAAGCAAAACTTTAGCGATAGGCATAAAAGGTGCAGCAATAGCTACTCCTTCTTTTAGTGTTTCTAGTGTTTCCTTTGTCTTTTTAATTGCTTTGTCTTTAGAACTTGTGTGGTGATGATGATGGTGATCATGGTGATGATGATGCTTTTCTTTGTGTTCAGAACTCATGGCTTCTCCTTTCCTAAACAACGTCAAAATATTTTTGTACCGTTACATATCTAAAACCCGAATTAAAATATTCTCGGATCTATTTTATTTGGAATAAGAATCCCTCCACACTCAGGGCACTTATGATTATAAGCCTGATACTCAGATTTAGTCTGCTTGAGTGACTTACCGCATTTTGAACATTTATACTTTTTCTTTTTCATAAAATCGTTAAGATTTGGCATTATATCCATAGTCAGTCTCCTTGATTACTTATCTGATTCAAGAATAATACCCTATGATTTCTTGAAGTTGCTTCTTTATCTCATTTCTCAAGGATTCCGGCTTTATCACCTCTACATTCTTGCCTTGACTTAACAACCACATTACAATCCCTTTACCATAAACTTCCGCTTCAAATGTAATATAATCTTCTTTTTTCTCAATTATTTTTGCTGTCGGAAGCCTGTCTGTAACAGCATCAATACTTAAGCCATAATACTTGAATCTCACCTTAAGCAGTTCACCGGCAAACATAAATTGAATCTTCTTTCTGAACTCCCCCTCTTCAAATCTGTTACTATAAATAACAGAAAATCTATCTCCAGTTTCTTTCCTTTCAATAATTCTATCCAATCTGAAGATTGCGGGATATTGGTATTTGTGAGAATACTCACCTTTATCATTTGCCTCATTAATAAAGGCATTCAGGTAAAAATAATACTCAGAAAAAAGTATTCCTACGGGTTCCACGATATATGTGGTTTTTTTTCGTTCCTTCGATAATTTTTCATATTTAATTTCTATTCGCCGATTCTTCTTAATGTCCTCACCTAAATTCCAAAGAAGTTCCTTCAGTTCTTTTCCGTGATGAAGCTCCACATAATGATATTTTTCATTTGCAATTAGGTCAGCAACCATCTTTACATTTTTTTCTGGCACACACCCTGCAATCATTTTGTCTAATATTTCTGAGATTTCTTTTTTGGTGAAGGCTCTACTATCCAATAAAACCTTGCTTACTGCCAATATTTCACTGTTGGACATTAATGATGGATGACCTTCTCGCATTACAAAACCGCCGTGTTGCCTGCTGTAAACAATTTCTCTGTGTTCATTAACATCATGACTTTTCTGCTCATCTAAAAATGCCCTTATATCATCAATATCTCGCTGTATAGTTCTCTCATCCACACTATACTTTGCAGCTTCTTCAGGCTTAATTATCGTATAACCAGCACATAACCTTACATACATACTAAGGATTCTTGAATTTTTTGATTGCTTTTCTTCCATGTTCATTCCTATATTATTGAATAATAGATTTTCAGTTCTTATAATCTATAGTATACTAATTTACATTGACAAATATTGTCATTATGGAAAAAACAATTATGCTTTATAAAACAATCACTTTAATATATATTTCTTTGCTTTATTCGCTATTCACCATTTTGGCGGCAAAGTTGGTGGCTTTTTTCTCAGTATGTCTTCCGCTAATTTAAGTGCTATTCTAGCCATTTCGGGATTACAAATATATTTCATTGCCTTATCTAAACCTTTATTTTTATCATATGAATGCTTTGATTTTGAATGCCATGATTTTGAATGCCTTGATTTGTATTCTTCTTTCTCACTTATATCAGGAATTTTGTTAGGAAGAATTCCAACTTCATATCCCTCGGCTTTAATGAAATCACATATATTCATATCTCTAATAACAAGAACTATTGTTTCAAGAGTCTTAGGGGCAAATCTTTCAAAATTTTCAATCGCAATTTTAAAAGCTAATTCCCTGTCAAATCCATAATAACCTGCTCCCATAAGTGGGAAAGCAATAGTCTTACAATCCATTTCATCAGCAAGACCTAATGAATATGCGTAAGCTGAACTAATAATCTTATATTCATCATGGTTTCCGTCAATCCATTTAGTGCCTACTGCATGAATAATATACTTAGCATCTAATTTAAATGCATCAGTAGCCACCGCTGTTCCCCGCTCTATTTTTCCAAATTTTGAACAAGCCTTAGCCAAATTTTCACGTCCAGCAGCTTTATAGATAGCAGCAGAAGTTCCACTTCCCTCCTTGAGTTCTGAATTTGTAGGTAACACTATAGCATCAACTTTCGCATCAATAATATTTCCATGTAATATCTTATAATTCATTAGCCTCCTCCTTGAATTACCAGATTGGTTTTAACCAGTTCCATTATTGTTCCACTTGCCATGCTCCATTTGTGTTCCTATAGATTCTATTCATATTTTTTCTATCATGAATAGTCCGTCTCCATGAACTTTTGATAAGCATCTATATACCAAATCAGCATCAAACACAACTGCTGTTGCCTTCTGCGAAGTCTCCTCATTTTATCATCATTGTTCTTGTTATCAAACGCTTTTACGACTTCGCTTCCTATTTCCAATCCTATTGCTACAGGATCTACCGTTGCAAAAGAGCCTATAATATTTAGAATATCAATATCCTTTTGATTCCCACGAACATATTTCAACGAATCCAGTAATTGAGATGTTTTATTTTCAAATATTGTCTTATACTGGCTGTACAATCTAAGTACCTCCTTGTACTCATCATGCCGAACGGTATGCCTTCCTATATATGCATAACCCTTTATTCCATTAAAACCATAACGCATTCCAGCTTTATTAAATTCATGCTCTGTGGTATCTATTATTTTCTTACTGCTATCACCATGACCTATAAACAAAACCCTGTCTGACTTCTTTGATATTCCAGACTTATTATTCCTATAGTTACCATCACTCCATATCTCAATCTTACATTTTTCACCTTCTCCAGTAGTAATTAAATACTTTAGGAATTCAGCATACTTTTCTTTGCTATCGCTACTATATACAAGAATTAATCTTTTTTCATCAAAACTTTTAATAACATCATTCATTCTTTAATCCCCTTTAGCACCATCAACTATCTCAAATATTTAAGAATGTATATCAAGTTTACACTCATAATCATTACAATAAGCATTGGCCTTCATATCAAAATTTTTCTTTAAGCATTTCATCTTACATTTATCATCAAATTGCCACAAATTAATAATAGGTGATTTTGGGGTTATGGCAGAATTTGTTGGATCATACCAATGCTTACAAAATGCACACCTCTTTATTGTTTTTATATTGACAGTAATCATCTAAAACCTCTTCCTTGAATGTCATGATATTACCATTAATAAAATTTGATAATATGAATATATTCAAAAAACATTCATAGACTTAAAAGTACATCATTCCACATATTTATATCGGCAATTGAACATAGATTATTAATACTTATAATTGTTTCTTTATGCAACCAAAATCTTGTATAAATAATCATCTAAGCATTCATCTATTATAAAATCGCCATTTACATTTCCAAAACCGCCATAGAATTCCTCGGCAACACCACCTGCGATAGCTCCAAACGTATCGCTGTCACAAGGAAGACTGAAAATATTTCTTATAAACGACTCATAATCAGTGCTTTCGTAAAAACACCGCATTGCTGCTGGAACTGATCCCTGGCAACTTACATCCCATTTGTATCTTGGACGCATTTCATCAAGAGAATATCCTATACTATATGGATATTTATCTACCGGATACTCTTCCAGAACGTAATCGTAGATTTCCTGCTTATTCTTTCCATGTTTGGCCATCCAGATACAGGTAGATGTTACAACTGCTCCCTTTATTCCTTCTGGATGATTATGTGAAACTGCAGCAACTTCTTCTGCTACTCTCTGCATTTCATCATAATCTTCAAAGAATTCACCAATATACGATGTTCTCATTGCCGAGCCATTCCCCCAGCTGTTATATGGATCATGATTTATCCCTGCAATCCACCAGAAAAACTTTCCACCAAATCCACAGTTAGGATACTTCCGGCCTACGTTTACCATTGTGCTCACAATATCACTATTTGTAATAATTGCCTTCTTTACAGCCAATGTCATAACAGTATCATCTGTAAAACCCATCCTACGACCCGAAATTAGTGGACAGTTTTTCCAATCTAAATCCTTTGGTCTTTTTGACTCATACTGTGAACCTAAAATATCTCCTAAAATTGCTCCTTTTACCGCCATATTTCCACCTCTTTGTATATAAAGTCTGTATTGTAGACTACAATTATTCTATGAAATATTCATATGTTGTTTTTTCTCCGATAATTATTGATAGCATCTTGATGTTCTCGTCTTAAATCATTGATTATTTTATCGACATCGTAAAATTTACCCTTACGTATTCTTTCATCTCGCTCTCTTTCATTGATATAACCATTGTAATATTGATCAAATTCTGCCACGTACACCTCTGTATAATATCCCTTATATTGATAATGATGGCTCATACCTTTAGCACCTTTACTTAAATTTTTTCCCATCATTTCTATATATGAATTGCAATAATAAGGATTTTTGATAATTATGTAGGCTTCCTCTTTGGCCTCCTGACACACTGTTCCTTCATGATTATCATTTTCAATCCATCCACCTCCCGGGACAGCGTAGGAAATATTGGCTGAATTATTCATACAGCATACTTCAGCCTTCTCCTTAGAAATAAAAACCTGAAGTTTTCCTTCCTTGGTTCTCATAATCAGAACTTCTGATCTTCCCTTCAAAAATTCATCATATCCTTCTACTTTACATACATATACGCATTCCCCTCTTCTATCATGCGTACAATATGTGTAAACATGATTTATATTTATAGCATCTATTTCCTTCTTCATCTTAATCATCTCCAAAGAGTTTCAACTTTTGCAAAGACCAGTGTAAATTCTGTTATTCTATCTACGTACATAATCACGGTTATTCATATGATCACCTTCTCCTCTAAAAAAAGAACTATTTTGTCATTCTAGGAACTATCTATAATTACCTATCTATAATTAAATTATAGAAAATGCCAGTGACACATTTTGTCATTCCATATGAGATTTATAAAATATTTATGATTTTAAAAAGGTCTTCCCATAATACGCAGGGAAGACCTTTTTAATTATCACCTAAAGAATACCATCGTCTGAGAATTATTTTCCTAAAATCTGTTTTATATTTGAAGAATTTTCGATAGCTACCCCATAAACAGAACGAAACTTTTCTTCAATCATTTCAGCATTTATGTTTTCATCTGTACAGATAACCTCATAATTAAATCTTGTTTTGAAACTTTTTTCATCATATGTAAAATTATAATCAGGATTATCCGTATTCAGTTGTTTTATAAATTCCAATAAGCTCTTTCTCTTTCTTTTCTTTGCTGTCCATGGATACTCTGCATATATAAGAAAACCATTTTGTTTAACATTAAAATCATATCTAATAATGTCACCTTCAATGTAATATAATTTATCAGGATTAAACTCATCCCTATGCCATATAGGTAATTTAACCGATGAAATCTTTCCTGTTTCTTCATTTATAGAATAATTCCAACCTACTTCTTCAAAAAACGATTTAATAGCTGTTGCAATATTTTCATTGTAGGGCATTTACTATTTCCTCCATGTAATCTCAGCTTTTAAAATTATATCGGCTTTTTGCATAGATATTGATAGCTTTAATTCCCATGTTCTACTTTATCAATTATGACATCTGGCTCAAAATAACCTCCGCAATACACGAATCTCTATAACATAAGTACTTTATAGATTCAGCTATCTTTATAAACTCTTCCGGAAGATTGTTTTTTATTATATATTCTTTCCATTTTTCACCATCTTTATGTATTTTAGGTTTTCCTTTAGCTACATAGTCAGCTATTTCCATCGCCTCGCCTTTTTTTACTTTATATGATAATAGAATTTCATAAATCATATCATGCGAAAACTCAAAACTACGTTTTAATTCTTTATCTTCGTTCTCAAGCTTAATATTCAAAAGAACACCTTCTTCCTTTTATTATCAAACAAATTATGTACTGTACTTTATATTCATTATAACAATCCATAATGACATAAAATGTCATTTCATCAAAAGAGAGTACGGTGTTCTGTTCAATTCTTCCCATAATCGTTGAAATGTTCATATAATTCGTCCAGAGTCATTTTATACATGCCAGTTGATTCAACATATACTCCGTTATATCCATCACTTGTATGCCATTCCTTTTCTGTCTTTTTATCTATGCCTTCAGCATTGCTTTCCATATAATATCTTACAGATATTCTAAATGATGGTATATCGTTTTGAGACGTCAACTGTTTCACTATTGTACATATATTATCTGCTACCATGGGTATTGCATCTGGCAAAATAGTTACTCTGACTGTCACGTCCAATTCATCATCAAGGAAATATACATTTATTCCATCATCGATGGAAGATATGTAGCCCTTTATATTTTGTGGAAGTTCACTTTCCAATTCTGACTTAATTTTTTCCTGCATTTCTATGCTTTCTATATATGGTGACGATACCTGCATACTTTCTTCGGAAGTTTGTATTTCGGTTTTCATTCCATCAGAATGAGGTGTCACTATTTGGTATATAATAAATCCCACAAAAAATACGGCACAGAATATAATGGTTATCTTTCTTCCCAAATTCTTCATCCCCTACTTTTCATTAAGGCATTGTCTATATTTTTCTTTTCAAAATCTTTGACTATGTTGTATTCAAATTAATTCTGTATTTTCTCTTTTTCCGTAAGTTCTTGATACATCTTCATAAGAGCCGCAACAAAATCTGCTTCTGAAGTATCTTTGATAGAAAAGCCATACTCTTAGCTCCATAAAAACACCTTTTCGTATATATCGGCATAAAAGTAATCGATGTTTATAGCACACATAATAAATACAAGCTTATTTTTCTTTAATAGCTTATATTCACTTGAAATATTTTTTGCAGATTAGAATTATATACGCAAAAACACCGAAATTATCGCATTTTCAATTGCATAATGTTATGTAAACATGATATAATTTGAGCATCAGAAGCTCAGAAGCATCTCCCAGAATCTATCGGAGATGATTACAACTCTTATTCCACTTTATAAATCATATGTTTAGTGAGGAATCTTGTTATGGCAAAGAAAACCACAAAAACAACAAAGAAAGAAACAAAGACAGCTGCAGCAACACCTGAAACAAAGGTGGCCGCTGAAGCTAAAACTGAGGAAGTTGTAAAAGAAGATGTGAAAAAGACCGCGACAGCTTCCAAGAAGAAAGCTGCTCCTAAGAAAGCCGAAACTGTTTCCAGCATTTCTCATTTCTTTGAAATTGATGGCGAGCAGATCAGCACATCTGATATAGAAGAAAAGATCCGTGAGGCTTATAAAGCTGAAGGTCACAGAATTGGAAATATGAAAGAAGTTTCCGTTTATTACAACTTTGCCGAGCGCAGGGCTTATTACGTTGTAAATGGAAAAGCAGAAGATAAGTTTATAAAATATTGATTTTTATCAAAAAATCAATATTCGTATTGGACTAGCAACTCTATCTAAGAGTTGCGTATCCGCCAAAGGCGGATTTTCGCGGATGTTTTCCGAATTATCCGCGAAAAGTCATTGAGTTTTAAATGTAAAACGTGCAGAAGTTACTATTCTTCTGCACGTTTGTTTATTGAGAATCCTCCACTGACAGCATTCCCAACTTAAAGCCCTTACGTATTTTTGCCTTATTTATAAGCTCTGCTGCCTCATTCATTGCATCCTCAGGACAATCATCTTCCCATTGAATAAACCGTACTATAGTTCTTCTTTGACAAAATAAAAACTTTCCCCATTGTCGTCAGAAGCATATATCCCATAAGGATGTCCGCCGAGTTCTTCGTTATAATAATCCCCCTCCGAACCCTGACCAACCTTTAGATATATCTTTCCGCCTTCTTCCCATGCTTTTTCCGGCATAACAAAAGGGTTATAAAGCTTTCCGTCAGGTAACTCTATATTTGGCGAAGGCAGCGTTAATTCTTCATATTTTTTTCCTCTGTCTTTGGTCAGAAAAAGGCTTCCTTCAGCACCACCACTATAGGAGAGACATGCAAATCCCACGTCAGAATCATCAATGAATGATATAAAATGAGCTGCCCCACATTGGTTGTTAAATGGATCAGAATTAACCAGTTCCGCTGTGTCTGGATTTCCCTTTTCCTTGTACGACATCAGCACATAAAAGCTGCTTCCGAGTGCACGGTCAACAGCAATCATTGCATATTCTGTGCCATCAGAAAAATCATAGACCGCCTCCGGTTCATATTGTGCCCATGTTTTCACCGTTTCATTACTGATTTCCTCAAATTCAGCCTCCGTGCTTTCGTTACTATCCTCCCCTTCAATATCGTTTTGTCCGGATGATTTGCTGTCAATCATATTATTCAAATAAATATAAAGGCTGTTGTATAGCTCTTTATCAATTTCCTTAAAATTCTTTAAAGATATTTCATCAAAATAATATCTGCTGTTTTCATAACCGGGAACCTCAGCTACTATACATCTGTACAGCTCAGGTGCATCGTCATATGGAATCTTTTCCATACAATGCGAAAGCCATTTGCATATATCAGAGCAATATGCATCAATATCCTGCTTTCCGGAGCTGTGCATGCTGATCATTGGAATGTAAGTAATCTCAGCCGGTGATTCCACGTTCTCTGTTTCCCATGAAATCCCCCGTCCGGTCATTTCTGGAAATACTTCTTCTGTCAACGCCTTAAAATATTCCTGTTGATAACTTTCATGAAAAGCCAGATCATCTTTAGCATAAAAAGCGATGCCATTTGCTTTTATTTTATATCCACCAATAGTTTTTTGAAGGTACCCTATCTGTTTTATCCCATAACGTTCTTCCAGTATTTCCCCGATTTCTTCGTCCGTATAACCTTCAAACCTATCTGATCCGTCAAAAAATACTGCAACTTCCCTATCAGCCTGCTCGCTTCCTTTGAAAGTGACAACTACTCCTTTTTTCATCCATTCGACAGAATAATTGGCCGTTCGGAACTGTCCTCCGTCATCTGCGATATCCTCATTAAATGAATCGACTTTCTTTTCTCCATTGTAAAATGTTATTTTTGCATGTGAATATCCAAAAGGAAAATCTGGTTCGCCAATTTGCTGAAATAACAGTCTGTATTGTCCGTCAGGCGAAATTTCTTCCCCCACATATGACAGCTTCCATGACATCTCATATTTTAAAAAAAGAAAGAATGCGATAATAATGGCTGACAACGAAGCAAATATTATAATTACCCACTTTAGTATTCTCTTAAGCATTGTATCTCCTCATGCTCTTCTCTGTTTTCCTTCCACCCATTGAAATCATCCACAACATGACAAATATCATTAAAAATCCCAATGCATCATACAACTTAAATTGGCTTCCAAGTACAGTTGTAGAAATTATAGCTGCAGTAATCGGTTCTGCAAAACTATAAAGTATTGCCTTGTTTGGTCCAATTTTCTGAACTCCACTGATATAAAGAGTAAATGCTAATACATTACCAACAATAACAACAATTGCAATACCCAGCATACCATAAATATTCGGGACATATCCATACTCCCAAATCCTTAATGTGAATGAACCAAAAATCCCACCCATTAAAAAGGACCATCCCTGTATAACAATTACTGGGACAAAATTCAACTTGGGAGCAAGCAGATTATACACTGCAACACATAAACCACTTGCAACACCTGCTAAAAGTGCTCTAGAAGAAATGGACATTGATGATAAGTTTCCGTGTGTTGTTAAGAAAAATACCCCAACCATAGCAAGGATAATTGATAATATCTCCATTGATTTCGGAAATCTTCTTCTGTTAATACAGGTAATTATCAAAATAAAGATTGGTGCTAAATCTTGTAAAATTGTCCCTATAGCAGCTGTGGATAACTCTATCGTCAAGAAATAAAAGAACTGACAACAGCTTACTCCTAATAATCCATAAGCAAGCATTATTATCGAACTTTTTACAGACCTCCATGGAAGTAATACTTCTTTTCCATATCTGACTAACGAATATAATATCAATATTACCCCTGCTATCCCTAACCTAATAGGGACAAGCCATCTGCTATCCATATTTTGAACTGTAAACAAGTACTGCCCTACAGAGCCTGATATTCCCCAACACGCAGCTCCAAGTATTGTAAGAATAATACCTTTAATACGTTCTTTTTCCATAGTATATCCTATCTCTCCTTAAAATACATACATTCTACTATATACTTTTGCAACAAAGAAGAAAAGGATAATATAAAAAGCGGGCAACTCCGAAGCTGGCTCTCATCATTATCACATATGGATTTTGACAATTACACGTCTTTGTGTTATTGTCTAATTATAGAAGGGAGGCGCTTAAAATGATGAATTATTATACCGTAAGTGAATACTCAAAAATGACTGGGAAAGATCCTGGCAATATAAGAAGGATGCTTATAAACGGAGCATTGTCAGGTGAAAAACTTGGTAATCAGTGGGTTATCCCACAAAATGCAGTATATCCCGAAGATAAGCGTCTTCGTTCCGGTAATTATCGCAATTGGAGAAAGAAAACTCTTCTCAGGCATAGCAATCCAAAACTCATTAAGGCACTTACAAAAATGTGTTCGCAGCTCTATGAAATATATGGTGATACCATGTACAGAGTTGTGCTTTATGGTTCCTATGCAAGGGGTGAACAGACATCTGAGTCGGACCTTGATATTGCACTTATCCTTTCAAAAGAAGGTTCTGAAGAAATTCATGATAAAATGGTAGATATTGTTGTTGATTACGAATTAGATTTGGCGGTGACACTGTCAGTTGTTCCGATTGATTTGAGTCAGTACCTTGAATGGAAAAGTACACTGCCATTTTATAAAAATATAGAAAAAGAAGGCATACTATTATGGAAAGCAGCATAAAAGATTTATCAAAAGTGATTCGCTTTGCTTCAGAAAACAGAGAGAAGGCCGATTACCTTGATTTCTTTGTTGCCTCAAAAGAAGAAGCCGAAAAGCAGATTGAAAGAGCTGAATACTTTTCATCAGTAATCAAAGACTATCTTATAGAAAAAGAAATCCTTGAAACAAAATAAATGACGATCTTAGTTAGAAGTCATTCTCTATTAGACATTTATCGTTTCCCAAGATTATCATATTTTTCAATATAACATAAAAAGGGTGCAGAGCCCAGAAAGCCCTGCACCCAATCACTTTATATATCAATTTCCGAAGCCAATTTATTACGTTGCGCCTCTCGCTGTTTATCTTTTTGGCGGTCTTTACTGTTTGCCGCTACTATTGCTTTCTTCTCGGCAAGATAATTTTCAACTCCGGTCAGATATTCTGACAGGCTGCCGGTTTCATTCCTCGATATTGGATTAATATCAAGGGAAACACCACCAATGAGGATGTATATCATATATACTTGTCTCTATCCTGAAGATTATGCAGTATTCTACGTACTTCCATTATCTTCGTCGCATCTCCATTCGGGATAACCACATAATAAATCGTATAATTCTTCACATAAATCCTGTAATAAGGATATTTTCTCTCTTTTCGTGAATGATACGGTTCAAACGACTCTGCATTAGGAAGTCTTTGGAGAATTGCATTTTCTACAGCATCTACAAGTTCATTGGCTGCCGTTTTATTATGAAGAACCTCTGTAATATACATAATCCGCTCTTCAAAATCATCATAAAACATAGGCAGATATCTTAAAGTGTATGTGATTTCAGCCATTTATCTGTTTCCTCAATTTTCCAAAAACATCCTCATGGGACATTCTCTCTGTATTTTCTGCGGCATATTTATCAGCTTCATCCAATGCCTGCTCAACATTCTGTGTCATTCTTGAATAAGCATCAATGCTCATAACAACCATTGAACCATAGCCGTTCTTTGTCAAAAAAACCGGCTCACCACCATTGACAACACTTTCAATTTCCGTAAATTTATTTCTGAGATCAGAAACAGGTCTAATAGCTATCATAAGGACCTCCAATCATAATTCTTATTAGTTATCATTATTTTATCAATATTATGATATTTAGTCAACTTACCTCAATCCCAATTCAATATCACCTGAGCTGTTACGCATCTGTCCGATTTTCAAGTTCTCTGCCGAGGTCAGAACCTTCATCTATACCACCAATGCAATCGAGAGCCTTAATGCTACTTACCGCAAATTAAATCGCCAGAGAAGCGTATTTCCAAGTGACCAGGCACTTCTAAAGGCGCTGTACTTATCTACCTTTGAGGCGACTAAAAAATGGACTATGCCATTACGAAACTGGGGAAGAATCTACGGTGAGCTTCAGATCATGTATGAAGGTAGGCTACCCGAGTAATAAAAATCTCTCTGACGATGATTTCTTATCTGAGGCACTGTCTTTGCTGGAGGGGATTAAGGATGAAACGATTAAAAAAGTATTGTTGGCACAGATAAAAGTTGCTTCTGCTTTGTGAAAAATAGGTATCGGGAGACCGGTACATTTTCTTTTGTCTAGCACTTCTATGATAAGGTGAGAAGAATATAAGAAGGACCTGCGGGAAATCCGCAGGCCCATTTTAACGTCATCCTTCGATGAGTATTTGTTTCTTTTCGGGGAGTTTCTCTTTTTCCTTCTTAGGAAGGGTGAGGTTCAATACACCGTGTTTGAAGCTTGCCTTGATGTCCTCCTCGGTGATGTTCTCGCCGACATAGAAGCTTCTCTGCATTGATCCGGAATAACGCTCCTGTCTGATAAGTTTGCCCTTCTTATCCTTTTCGTCCTTATCCAGACCCTTGTTTGCACTGACGATGAGGTATCCGTTGTTCAGCTCCAGACCGATCTCTTCTTTCTTGAAGCCGGGCAGGTCGATATCTACTTCGTAGTGATCGTCATGCTCATGAACATCGGTCTTCATCATCCTGTCGGCATGTCTGCCGTACAGTTTTCTTTCGGTTCTGTCTAGATCTCTGAAATCCGGGAATGCGAACCAGTCGTCAAATAAATCTTCTCCAAAAATACTAGGTCTTAACATAATGCTTACCTCCTTTTCACTCAATACTGTTAATAGCTACTGAGCAAGGGGAAGGAGGGATTAGATCATTGGAACATCCCGTTCTTTTGGTCTTCTCTGTTCCTCTGTTCGATTATGTTATAGCACTTAAATTAGCACTCGTCAAGGGAGA
>JQKK01000034.1 GCA_000746015.1 Lachnospiraceae bacterium MA2020
AAGTGGAAGAGGCTCTAAAGGGCTGTGACTATATTCTGCATGCTGGAGATATATCGTCTCAGGAGATATATGACAGGATAAGTAAAATAGCTCCATCATATTTTGTCAGGGAAAATGCCGATAAGGAATGGGCTGAACCAAGGAAGCTGCGGCCCAAGGAGGTTTACACAGCCGGTAACCTTTATGCTGATGACGATAGAATCGGACGGCACATATCGGATAGAAAAACAGGACCTTTCTCCAATTCTGAAGAAAGGCTCGAAGTACCCGCCTCAGAAAGAAATGGACAAACTCATAAAGAATATTGTAAAGGATATGGATGCAGGCAGAACGGTGGAGAAAATCTCTGAGCGTAACCGTGTTGAGAAGAAAATAGTTGAAGAGATTTTGCAGATATATACGACTCATCCTGGAATTGATGTGGATGGTATTTTGAATCGAATGAAGGATTGAGGTGCAGTTTTGAGGATTGCAACATGGAATGTTAAGCGTCTGAAACATAAGAACAAGCTTGATGATATTTGTATTGAGAGGCGTGGAGAAGACGAATGTCAATAACAGTGGAAACGAATAATATTGCTAATCAAGCTGTAGTAAATGATATAGGTAAAATATGGCAGTAAAAGATGGACAGTGGATTATGCGGGGAATGGAGTGGGACAACCCGTACCGCATAAGGACATGGCAGAAAGCCGGCGGAATAGTATACTTTTACCGTTTGTATAATCGAAGTATGAATCAATAGCACACAAAGAGCTATTTCAGGGGGTGTATTTGATATGGGTATTTCAATTAGGAAAATAAGTATAACCGATTTAAGGACGGATGCAGTCGTTAATGCTGCAAATGAAGGTCTCTGGGAAGGCGGCGGAGTTTGCGGTGTAATATTTAAGAAAGCAGGATCAAAGGAACTGACGAGAGCGTGTGAAGCGATTGGAGGCTGTGAGACTGGCGGTGCTGTTATTACTCCGGGATTTAACCTTCCAGCAAAATATATTATTCATGCGGTAGGACCGCGATGGAGCGGCGGTAATAAAAAAGAACCAGAGCTTTTATACAGTGCATATATGCAATCATTGAAATTAGCAAAAGAAAATGACTGTCATTCCATAGGATTCCCACTGATTTCAGCGGGAATATTTGGATATCCGTTGGAACAGGCCTGGGACGTTGCAATCAGAGCCTGCAGGGACTATATGGATTCTAATCCGGATCATGATATTGAAATAATATTTGCAGTACTTGATGACAGAATTATGCAAATTGGAAGTGAGATACTAAATCAGTGACAAAAATACGCTGCTGAAAGAGCGATTGGAGAATAGAATTGTTGAGTGATGGAAGTGATCTGCTCATTCGGGGAGTGAGCATTAATTGGGATAAAATAGATAAGCGAAGCTATTTAAGGGGGATAGAAGCACTTAAAGGTTTGGAATACCTTGAATTTCACAAGAATATTACATTTTTCTGCGGTGAAAACGGCAGTGGAAAGTCAACTTTATTAGAAGCCATAGCTGTTAATTACGGTTTTAATCCGGAGGGTGGAACTAAGAACTATAATTTCTCGACTTATGATTCTCATTCGGAACTTTGTGATGCTATAAGGCTGACGAAAGGTTTCAACAAACCAGGATGGGGATATTTCCTTAGAGCAGAGAGCTTTTATAATGTTGCATCTGCGGAAGAAGAGTATGCCAGAGGATGGGGAGCACCACCGTCACAACATTTTCATGAGCATTCGCATGGGGAAAGCTTTTTAAGACTTGCACAGACTAGCTTTAAGAGTCATGGCTTCTATCTGCTGGACGAGCCGGAGGCTGCATTGTCACCTCAGAGGCAGCTTACGTTATTGATTGAGATATGTAATTGTGCTAGGGAAGACTCGCAGTTTATCATCGTAACACATTCGCCAATCTTACTTGGAATGCCAGATGCTGAGATATTGAGTTTTGATGAGGGACAGATACATCCAATAAGCTACGAAGATACAGATAGCTATCAGGTAACAAAGATGTTTATTGAAAATAAGGATCTTATGCTTAAAAGGCTTCTGAGTGATTCTTGAGGACTATATGGCGGTAAGTGATCTAAGTGCTGTCGGAGCTCCATCTGCGGAGCTTGCCGGGCAGCTGAATGCCTTGTATGGACCGTGCGGGCTGTTTTCTATCATGACCGTCTGCGTGGCTTCTCAGAATCTTAAGACTAAGGTTTTGAGGCTGGGAATATATTTCTTTGCTGCTATGGAATGGATTTCGGATGTAGGATACAAGCTTTTCCATGGGTGGCAGATGCTGACAGTAGTCATCCCCAGAACGTAATGCATCTTATTGTAACTGCTCTAGTGGTGATCTTTTCTCTGACAGCGCTTATTCTGTCAATAATCGGAACTAAAAAAGAGGGGATGAATTCGGTAAGAGTTTTGACTGATCTGCTAAATAAAATAAAGTAAGTGTAAAACAGACCTTTATCAGTGTAACTGATAGGGTCTGTTTTTTATAGTGATAGATTAGGGTGTGAAAGGGGAGTGGCATCAAGTAAAGCTTTGGTATGGTTATTGAAAGGAGTCAAAAATGAAAAGAAAACATGAAATTATATGTAATAGCGAAAGAGAAATGAACAGACGGGCAGATTCCTTGATAGAGCAGGGATATACGGTTGAGACACATTCAGGTGTACTGCCTGTTCAGCCGTTTTGTATCCCCACATATAAAGTAGTATTTTGGGATAAATCTGTGTAAAACATATATGGAAAAGGAGATTAACCATGACAGATTATATCGCATTTTGCGAACTTGATGGTACATAAACTCAGGACTTTGATATAATGTGTTGTAGTTAAAGAAATTCATGCTATGACAGGGGGATTTATGGAAAACAAGGACATTATTGAGGATTCTGAATTACGTATTGCTATATGTGATGATGACAAGTCTGATCGAGAAAAGGTACATGTTCTTCTTCAGGAATATTTGAAAAAGAACTCTATCAAAGCCCAGATCAGGATATTTGATCATCCGGATACACTTATAGAGGAGTGCGAGCATTATAGACCGCATATTTACATTCTGGATATTGTTATGCCTATGGTTACAGGAATACAGGCTGCCAGAGAACTTCGGTGGAATCAGCCCGATGCCCAGATTATTTTTGCAACTTCTGAGAGCTCATATGCGCTGGAGTCTTTTGATGTAAATCCTATAAATTATATTTTGAAGCCAATTGAAAAGGAAAAGTTCTTTTCAACTCTTGATCTGGCAATTTCCCGCGTGGATATCGGGAGTGATAAAAGCGTTTGTATAAAGATCAAGGGTGGTATGCAGACCCTGCACCTTAGTGACATTCTTTATATAGAATATCGCAATCACGTGGTCTCATATCACATGGATAATGGTGATATCATATCAACCCCAACTTTAAGGATAGGATTTGCTGAATATCTTTCAGAAAATCATTTCGGTAAAGATTTTGTAAGATGCCATGAATCAATAGCTGTGAACATAGCAGCAATTGATAAATTGACCAAGATAGATATTACGCTTCGCGGTGGGGAACAGATACCTGTCACAAAGAGCAGATATTCTGAAGTTATGGATAGTTATATGGATTATAGGTTTTGAAAGGTACTGATAATGGATAATAAAACAAACAATTATGATATTCCCAAGAGAGACGGAAGTGTGTGGCCAGAAGATATCTGTCCTGCATACACCCCAAGAGAGGAAGCAATTCCAAGCTTGAAAGGCTGCTGGTACTGTAAATATGCAGATTTTCATCTGAAGGAAGAAAGAGCTCTTGAGGTGGGAATCTGTAAATGGCCAAATAAAATAATTGATTAGTTTGAATGATCAGGGAGGTTACCATGAAAATATAAACGGAAAGATTGATCCTCAGAGAATTCACAGTAAATGACTTTGATGCCTTGTATGAAATATTATCTGATCCTGAGACTATGCAGCATTATCCGACCCCGTTTGATAAAGAGAAGACAATGGGATTTAAATGAATTATTATAAGTGCAGAACAGGCTCAAATAAGTGTATTTGGGTCTGTTTTATTTTGAGGATGATAGGATGAATCGGAAAGAGGAATGCTATCATGAATTATAAGATTTTTGGAAGTAAAACTGTAGATATCGTAATAGAAATGGGCCTTGGAGCATGCATAGCTGAATGGGAAGCGCTTGCAAGAGAGCTTGGAGAGAATCACGGTGTGCTTGTCTATGAAAGAGCCGGGATAAATCACAGTGATAAGAGTGATAAAGAAAGAACGCCTACGAATATTGCTAAAGAATTAATGAATCTCCTAGATGAAATCCCGCATGATGAAAAGCTGGTGATAATAGGACATTCGCAGGGAGGACTGTATGCCAGCGAGTTCTGTGGTCTCTATCCGGAGATGGTAAAGGGACTAATTCTTTTGGACCCATTAACTACAGAAGATAATAGATTTAAAAAGGAATTAACTGCGAAGGAGTTTAAAAAATCCGGAGTAGATAAGAGTAAAAACTTTATTTTTTTAGAAACGCTTACTAAGCTTGGAATGAAAGGCTTTGTAAAGAAAGTGATGTGTCAGGCACCGCCTTTTTATTACGCCAATTTTTCCAAGGAGCAAAATGAGGATATCCTTAATTCGCTTGTAAATACCATGCATCTACGCACATGCAGGGAAGAGTATAGGCTAGCTCACGATGGTGCATCGTTAAAAAATATGGTATCTAAGGAAAAATATCCTGATATTCCGATCATTCTTGTGACTCATTCATCTGAGGAAGCAATCAAGGAAAACATGGAATTTGGTGGAAACAGCCGTCCTTTTGCCGCCAGGATCGAACAACTGTGGCAGGAAATCATGAAAGAGTATTTAGGGTATTCAAAAAGAGCAATATGGATCCAGGCTAAGAAAAGCACTCATTATATTCACCTGACGGAACCGGAAATAGTTATAGAGAGCGTCAATACCTTAAATAATTGATATACTTAAGAAAGGATAGGGGGACTTAATATGCCCATCGCAGGTCCGTGATGGGGCGACTGTGAGGACGTTCCTTCCACTGACTGTAAAACTACAGGTTCAAGGAGGCGATCAAATGAATTGTAAAATTACAAAAATGTTCCAGTTTAAGGTTATCGGTTTTCAAAAGATATTTGATAATGATACTGCTTATCAGGAGATTCCAAAGTTTTGGGATGAGATTTGCGAGAAGTATGCAGCAAATGTTTATGCCGGGAATGCTCCGGCCAATCCTTATGAGAAGGCTATCGTAGAGAACTGCATTGGAGAGTATGGAGTCTGCATCGATGATATCGGAGAGGGAAAGTTTAGGTATCTTGTGGCTGGGAAGTATGCCGGAGGGGAAGTTCCTGAAGGAATGGTGGTCTATGAGTTTCCGATGGGTGACTGGGCAGTATTTGACTGCATCGGCCCTATTCCTGAGGCACTGCAGAGCCTGAATACACAGATTTTCAATGAGTGGCTTCCGGGTAATCCGGACTATGAACTTTGCGGGAATGCATCTGCAGAATGGTATGACTGTGTAAATGGCGAAATGACGGATAAGGATTATCACAGTGCAATCTGGATTCCCGTGAAGAAGAAAGATGGAAATAACTGATGCATGTCTTGGAGAGAAGAATCGGGCGACCGATTCTTCTCTCATTAACAAACATGATACCAGTTTCGCAAGAGCATAAAATCATGAGAATAGTGGGTGATTTAATTGAAATATATGTATATCATAATACCTTTAATACTGATCACTATAATATGTGTCTTAATTCCTCCAAGTACCGGGCAACTGCCTAAGGGCCATGCAATAAGTGAGAAGACAAAATTAGACATAAATGGCACCAATATAGGGACGATCATCTTATCTGATAATGTTGACAACCCTGTGCTGCTTGTCTGCGGAGGCGGCCCGGGAATTCCGCAGTATCTGGTAGAGAGTTTATATCCATCGATACTCCCCGAGTATTTTACCGTGTGCTATTTCGATTACAGGGGAACCGGCCTGTCTTTTGAAAGTGATGCCAATCCTGATGATATGACGACAGAGAGATTTATCGATGAAGCCATTTTTGTGACAGACTATCTCAGAGACCGCTTTGGACAGGAAAAGATATATATCATGGGCCATTCGTTTGGGACCTATATTGCGTTAAATGTGGTTTCGCTTCACCCGGAGAAATATATCGCATATATGGCTATGTCACAGTGCTGTGATCAGCATCGTTCAGAACTTTTGGCTTATGATTACATGCGTTCTCAGTATGAGGCACAGGGCAACAACTCGATGGTTAAGAAGTTTGATAAATACAGGATACACGAGTCGCAGGAGGATTATGAAAAATATTCCGGCTCAGGTCTCAGGGACAAGGCCATGCATGGACTTGGTGTCGGGACGACATCGGACATGGATAATGTGATAACAGGCCTCTTTTTCCCAAGCCTTCGGGTAACAGCTTATACTCCGCTTGAACGAATAAATCTGTGGAGAGGGAAGGCTTCTTCCGGTAAGTTTGCGGTTCATAAAGAATCAAGGATGTTTAATGCGTTTGAAAGCGTCAGGAGCATTGATATACCAATCTGGTTCTTTGCCGGTGAGCATGATATGACATGCGCCACATCGGTGCAGAAGGAATACTACGAGACGATACAAGCACCGGGAAAAGAGTTCTTTTTATATAAAGGATGCGCCCACAGTCCTATCTATGAGGATGGAGTAAGGACGCGGGAAATACTGAAGAAAATGCTTTAGCAGAAGTGATGAAGGAACAGAAGGAGAGGACAATGGATAGAGTAAATGACAGGCTGATCGTGTATTTTGAAGATCCGTTTTGGGTGGGCATATTCGAGAGGACCAGCGACAACAAACTATCAGCAGCTAAAGTGACATTTGGTGCTGAACCAAAGGACATAGAGGTGTTGGAGTATATTAATCGGAACTATTATCATCTGCATTTTAGTCCGGAGATTGAAACAACTTTAAAGGAAACTAAGAAAAATCCCAAGAGGGCACAGCGCGATGCGAAAAAGCAGACACTGGAGACCGGCATAGGTACAAAATCGCAACAGGCTCTCAAATTACAACAGGAGCAGAATAAATTGGAACGGAAATGCAGAAGCCGTGAACAAAAGGAAGCAGAGAATCAACGTTTGTTTGTACTAAAACAGGAAAAGAAAAGAGAAAAGCATAAAGGGCATTAATACTAATCTGTGGGTGTAGGGATAAGAATCCTTATGCCCGCTTTTTGGGGTTGACAAAACTAACAATGTTAGTATAACAATAACTAACATTGTTAGTAAAACGGGATGGGAGTAAATATGCCAAGAACAGGATTGTCTAAGGAAGAAATAATAGAAAAAGCTGCTGAATTAGCAAATGAAAGCTATGCTTGACCAAATACCTGAAAGTACTTTTGATAGCATGAGGCATTTCCTTGAAGTTTTTGACAAGGCGCTTGATGATCTGGATAAATCAGTGTAAAAAGCAAAATAATTAGTGTAATTCATGTTTTATTTTCTCCAAAGGGTATAGTTACTATACAGTTTATGTTTTACACATTTGGAGGATATTGAATGAAAACTTTGTATTTCAGCTCAACTGGAAATTGCTTGTATGTGGCCAAGTGCTTGGGAGGAGAGTGTTTATCTATTCCCAAGCTAATCAAACGGGGAATCTATGAGATAAAAGATGATGTTGTGGGTATAGTATTTCCAGTTTACGGACTTTGTATACCACCATATATTGAGGAGTTTTTGCAGAAACTGAAGGTGGAGTGCAACTATCTTTTCGCCATAGCAACTTACGGATGTTTTGCCGGATCTGTTTGCAACGAGTTAAACAATATTACTCTGGCAAACGGAAGGAAATTTGACTATGTTAATTCAATTCAAATGGCGGAGAATTGCATTACCTTTGCCGATATGGAAAAACAGGAAGGCGATAATAAAAAGCAGCAGGATGTAATTGACCAGATAGTGGGCGATATAGTTGAAAAGAAAAAGTACGTTAAAAGGAATTCGCTTTTAAGCAAACTTATTACAAGTAGTCACAAGAAAAAGTATGAGTTTCCTACAGGAATTGGTATAACAGAAGAAGTTACCGTGAACGATGCGTGTACGGGATGTGGCACATGTTCAAGACTTTGTCCAATGGGTAATATACATATTGAAAATGGTCGTCCACTCTTTTCAAAGAGCTGTATAAGCTGCGGAGCATGTATCCAGAACTGCCCTAATAATGCTATCCACCATAATAGAGAGAAAAGTTCTGCCAGATATAGGAATCCACATATAGAAATTGGTGAGCTTTTAATTTCTTAACGATGAAAAATGGAGAAAAAATATGAGTAATTACACAATTAGATTATGAAAAAGGAATGACTGAATACGACGGATGGCGTGATGCTTGCAGAGATGAAATAAAGAAAAATATCGGAGGCATAAGATAACAATCATATGGAAAAGCGTGTAAAATGGTACGTAGGTCTAAGCTATTTTGTATTTTGGTTTATGGTGCTGGGATTATGCGGGACAGCAAGCATGGTGTTTCATTGCCCGCCGGTTGTCATGAGGATTTTATCCAATATCTGCGCGTGGGCACCGACGATTGTGTTGCTTATAGGCTTTAAGTATTTTTGTCCTGACCGTAGTATTGCTGATTTTTACAAAAAAGCTTTTGGTGGAAAGATAAACATAGTAATGCTAATCGTTGCAGCTATTATAACTCTTGGAGCAACTATCGTTACGGTATTGATCTTATCTTTGTTCCAGGGGAAGGCATTTGGTGAATACTGGAATCTTGGATCCTACCCGTTCTGGGCGTCATTTTTATTCTCTATCACAACGGGGCCAACAGGAGAAGAGTCAGGCTGGAGAGGTTATCTTCGCCCATACCTTAATGCAAAATACAGTTTTTTCAGTGCATCAGTGATACAGGGAGTTATATGGGCATTCTGGCATACCATACTCTGGTTTGTAGATTCAGATTATATGGGAATCCAGATGATACCATACGTTCTGTCCAACGTCATCGTAATGACGGGACTTTGCTTTATCATGAATCTTTTCATGGAAAAGAATGACAATCTGATCTATGGCATAGTGATACACTTTTGCTTTAATTTCCTGTATTGTTTCTTACAGGTTGATATCTGGTTTTATGTTGTACTGTCAGCAATATACATAGTGATTATTGCGCTGATATGTTGGAAAAAGAATGTGATGTCAAAAGAATGATATCCGTTTAAAATAACAAGAAGGAGGAAGGACATGATCAATTGCAGTGTATATGCTCCATGCAGATAAAAAACATTTGTATGGAGGTTAAACAATAATGAAAAACAGAATAAAGGAATTAAGAGATTTTTACATAATCTGGATCACACAGAGTCTATCACAGCTTGGAAGTGCAATAACAGGATTTGCGCTTACGCTGTGGATGTATGAAAAAACTGGTTCAGCGCTGAGTACAGCAGCGCTTACAATCTGCACATATGCGCCATATGTCATTATGAGCATTTTTGCCGGAGCTATAACAGATAAGTTTGACAAAAAGAAAACCATGCTCATATGCGATCTTTTAGCGGCGCTTACAACTGTTGCTGTATTTGTGTTATACAAAACTGATACACTGACCATGTGGCATCTATATGCCATCAATGCCTTTTCGGGTCTTATGAACACTGTTCAGCAGCCCGCTTCAGAAGTGGCATATTCACTTATTGTTCCAAAAGAGCATTATCAGAAGACCAGTGGCTTTCAGCAATTGTCCCGTTCGCTTATTTCAATTGGCAATCCGCTGATAGCTGCAGCACTCTATGGACTGGCAGGGTTGGATACGGTTATTGCGGTAGATCTTCTGTCTTTTGCCATAGCATTTGTGGCATTATTGTTCTTTATAAAACTACCTGAGATCAAGGACGGAACAAGTAAGGACGAAAACGTGATCAAACTGGCTAAAGAGGGGCTAAAGTTCCTAAAAGAAACTCCGCTCATACTTACTGTAATACTGTTTATGGCGGGGGTTAACCTCACAGCTTCAGCCTTTGATGCTGTACTTCCGGCCCTTGTTATACCTCAAAAAGGTAACAACGTGTATGGAAACGTAACAGCATGCTCAGGACTGGCCATGGTAGCAGGAAGTTTCCTTCCAATGATCCTGCCAAAGCCCAAGGACAGGGTAAGAGTCATATATCTCACAATGCTTTTTGCGCTGGGGATAGAGAACTTTTTACTGGCCTTTGCAAGAAGCTCTGTTTTATGGTGCATAGGTCAGATAATAGGATGGGTGTTTGTTCCACTCATGGCAGCCAACCAGAATGTAATAATGCGCAATGTCATTCCAATAGAGCTTCAGGGAAGAGTATACGCTTGCAGAAATACTCTGCAGTTTTTTACTATTCCAATCGGACTTTTCCTTGGCGGACTCTTTGTAGACAAAATCTGCGAACCGTTTATGGCATTGAAAAGTAATGATCCGTTCTGGACTTTTCTTTTCGGAAGCGGAAAGGGATCAGGCGCCGCAATGATGATGTTCATTCTTGGTGTGACAGGAACAGTCATTTGCATAACATCTGGTCAGATCATGAAGAAATATAAATATACTGAAGAATGATTTTTGACTTAAATTTCAGTGTAAAACAGCCTCAAATGAGTGCATACATGGGTTTGTTTTTTATTTCATGATAGAGTATTATGGAATGGAGGGTAAAAACTGTAGATATGTATGGAATGAAGGGTATACAGAAATGACTATGAGGGAATTTCTTTTAGGCGCGATAATACTTAGCATATTTGCTATGCTTTTTGAGGGGGTTGTTGTATTTAGAAACCTCAAGAACAAGCTTCATGCATATCTTTTTCTCAACTGCATCACAATGCTGGTCAACAATACCGGATACCTTCTGGAGCTTCTTTCAAAAACTGAAGATGGCCATATTGCTGCTTTAAAGTTCTCGTATGCAGGTAGAGCGTTTATTTTATTTTCCATTATTATGATTTCTGCTGAGCTGTGTCACATTTCGATTCCGAAGCTCCTTGTAAGAGCATTACTTCTAATTGATGTGTTTGTTTATGCCATCATTTTTACATTTCAGAACCATGATCTATACTATTCCAAAATCTGGTACGACAAGACCGGTATGTTTCCGGTTCTTTTGCAGAGAGCCGGTATTGTACATAAGGCGTTTATGCAGTATCAGGCTGTTGTCATTGTGATCGTTTTAGCAATGCTGTTCAGATCCATAAAATATCACAAGGGTAAAATTGCCAAAAGGCGTGCCTTTATCATTATCGCTGGATTCCTCATTGCGTCAATTCTCTATTTGTTCCAGATTGCACATGTTTTCTTTATTACATATTACTTTGACTTAACTGTTTTTGGAAATGTTGCAATCACTATTTCCATGTTCATAGCCATATTCAGATATAACCTTCTTGGGGTCATTGATATGGCCAGAGATTATATTGTGGACAGGTTATCAGAGGGAGTTATTGCTCTTGATGTTGACGACAAGCTTCAGTACTACAATGAGCATGCAAAAGAGCTTTATCCTGATATTCCCAAAGACCCAATGAGTGTCGTTAATACCTTAAGAGAAGCAATCATTAAAGGCGATACCATTGAGATTGGCGATAAGTATTACACACCTGAGGAAAAAGAGCTTTCGGCAGATGGAGAAGTTATCGGAAAGCTCTATGCACTGGTTGACTCAACAGTACTTAAGCAGAGGGAGTATCAATTAAAATCAGATGCAGCTATTTTAGAAATGGCTGCAAACAGCATGAAAGAGCGCCTGAATGCCACAGAAGAGATATTAAGTCAGGACAGGGCTATGCGACATGACAGGAGGCATTTCGAAGCACTTCTTTTATCTCTTATCCAAGATGGTAAGGTGGATGAAGCAAAAAAATGCCTTGAAGAGCGCATGTCACAGGAGCCGCGGGGAAACAGGTCGTTTTGTGAAAATACAACAGTTAATGCGGCGCTCATGCATTATGTGACCATAGCTGAGAGAAATAATATAAAGGTAAAGGTAGCTGCCAACATTCCGCATAACGCAGGTGTTGATGATATGCAGCTTGCCATCGCTATAAGTAACTTACTTGAGAATGCGATCCACGCCTGTGACAAGGTTCCTGAGTCGGAACGCTTCATCGAAGTTACCAGTAAGTACAAACAACAGCTTCTTTTGGAAATATCTAATTCCTGTAGTGAAGAAGTTTCACTTGATGAAGAGGGACATCCGGTAACGTCAAAAGAAGGACATGGGATCGGAACCAGGAGCGTTCTTGACTTTGTGAAAAAGACAGGCAGTGAGATCAGATATATTACAGGGGATAATACCTTTAAAGTACGCATGTTAATTGGATAGTATGAGGGTGAGTTTTTTATGAAAAAAAGTGTTTTGTATCTTTTGGTCTTAGCCCTGAGCCTGGGGCTGCTTAGCGGCTGTGGAGCCAAAACAGGGGAAGGGAAAACTACCATAACCTTTCAAACCTGGAATCCTGCTGACTATGGGCCCGATAGTCCAATCTACCAGATCATTGATTCTTTTGAAAAGGAAAATCCAGATATACACGTAAAATATGTCTATACCAACTCAGTTGCCTACCAGGAGCATATGAGAGTAGAGCTGATAGATGGGGATGGTCCTGATGTATACGGAATAAGCTCTGGTTCTTCAGCCTTTGATACCTTCAGGATCTTTGAGGAGGACTTAACGCCCTTTTGTGAAAAGGTCTGGGGAGAAGATTGGAAGGAGAAATTCCTTGATTCATGCCTGGAGAGCGTAAGTGATGATGGCAAGATTTATGGACTTCCACTGGGACAAACCTATGCCGGATATATGTGGGCAGACGTAGATATGCTAAAGCAGTATGGGTGCGAAGTTCCAGCCAATTACCAGGAAATGAAGAAGACCTGTCAGACACTTCGTGAAAATGGACAGATGCCTTTGGCGATAGGCGCCAAGGATTCGTGGATGAATCTTGATATGTGGATGTCAATTGCCGCAGATTGCGACAAGGATGCCTTATACGATGCAATAGAAGGTAAGGCGAGTTTTGAATCAGAGCCAATAATAGAATCCTTCAGGATATGGCAGGACTGCTTTACAAGCGGTGTATTTCAGGATAAGGCAGTAAAAATGCCAATTTACGATACTATACATGAAATGTTCCAGCGAGACGGTAAGATATCTATGATCACAAATGGTTCATGGGCTATGAACATGTACACGGTAAGCGACGAGAGGACCAGGGCTGTTGTTGACAGAGAGGGCGCAGACCATGATGTTTTCCTTATTGACTGGAATGGCGATGGGAAAATAGCTCCTGTAACAGCAAATCCTGACGTGGTTCTTTGTATGAACCCTGAGTCAAGGCACAAGGAGGCGGCTTTCCGTTTTATGGACTATCTGGTAAATGAAGGACAGGATCTTTTGGTTGATCAATATCTGGAATATATGCCATCCCGTGCAGATATGGAGTTAAGCATTCAGGGGCTTAGCAAGGACGGCAGGGAGAATCTTAATGTAATAATAGAGAACGGAAAAAACAATGTTGCAGGGCCAAGAGGAATCAAGTATGAGGACCTGAGCCTTGCAGTATGTCATGCGCTTGAGGAGCTCGCAACAGGGAAAATAACTCCTGAAGAAGCCGCCGGCCAGGTTGAGAGAGTATCTAAGGAAACAATACGATAATGAGGAGCAATGTATGATTGAAAGCGTAATGTATGTTCGATGCCCAAAGCTCTTTTTAAGTCCGACGATGAATGGTTCGAAGTGATTCAAAGATGTCGTACAAGTGGAATGACCGACAAAGATTGGTGCGAGGCTAATGGATCATCGGTCTCCTCTTTATAACCATTCTGCTCACGCGGCATAGACAGTTCATAGATATTTCACAAATATTGTTAGCACTCTCCCTTGACGAGTGCTAATTTAAGTGCTATAACATAATCGAACAGAGGAACAGAGAAGACCAAAAGAACGGGATGTTCCAATGATCTAATCCCTCCTTCCCCTTGCTCAGTAGCTATTAACAGTATTGAGTGAAAAGGAGGTAAGCATTATGTTAAGACCTAGTATTTTTGGAGAAGATTTATTTGACGACTGGTTCGCATTCCCGGATTTCAAAGATCTAGACAGAACCGAAAGAAAACTGTACGGCAGACATGCCGACAGGATGATGAAGACCGATGTTCATGAGCATGACGATCACTACGAAGTAGAT
>JQKK01000035.1 GCA_000746015.1 Lachnospiraceae bacterium MA2020
GGTTACAGTTCAGACGTTATCTTGACTCACTATCCTAACGATTAAAATTGCATATCATAATAGCCACTAACCCAGAAAAAATCTACTTTTTTCTGGGTTTTGCTATTGTATTTTACATCGTTATGATGTATAATATAAACGTAACGATATTTCTTTGAAAGGAGCACTCGATGGGTATAATCAAGCAGTTAGATAAGCGAACAGGTATAACTTATGTATATGAATCCAAGGCATACTGGGACAAAGAAAAAAAGCAGAGTAGGGCAAAAAGGACACTGATTGGCAGGATGGATCCTGAAACCGGTGAAGTAGTTCCAACTGATGGAAGACACAGAAAATCTAAGGATAACGTAGAAAAAGATACTGACTACAAGAAGATGTACGAAAAGCTTCAAAAGAAATATGAAGCTCAAGAAGTTCTTATCAAATCTCTAAAAGAGGAAATAAAACAGTTAAAGGCTAGGTAATTACTTTTATGAACAACTATCAGTATGAATTCATTACAACTCTACAGTACCGCGTCAAGAATCTTCAGGCTCAAGTCGATGCATTTAAGAATGGATTTAAGTACCTGCAGATGGATGCGCAGTATAGGAGTCTGCTTCATACTGAAGAATGCCGAATACGTAAACTTGAATTTGAACTGTCAAAGGCACACGCACAGACTATTGATGTCAGGAATAAATGGTGGGACACCATTGAAGATGTTTATAAGGAGCATCAGAAAGAGCTTGCTGCTAAAAATGCTGAGATTAGAACACTCAAGAAGCGTATTATTCTTGTTGAGCAGCAGAGAGACGCTGCCTTAAACAAAGTTTCAGAACAAAGGCGCGAGCTATATGAAACTAAAACTTATCTTGAAGAGGAAAAGGGAAAGAATCTTAAACTGACTGCTCAGATCAACAGAGATTATGAGAATTCTTCCAAGCCATCTTCTCAGTCACCCCATCACAAAAAAATATCCAACAGCAGAGAAAAGAGCGGCAGACGTCCAGGTGGTCAACCTGGGCACAAAGGTCATGGCAGGAAAAAGCAGGCTATATCAGAGCCTGTTATTATGCTGCCTCCACCAGAAGAAGTACTTGAAGATCCAGACTTCAAGAAAAATGGCAAAGTAATCCATAAGCAGATGATAAATCTGCGTTTCTTGCTAGAGGTTAATGAATACGCTGCTGAAGTTTACTATAATTCAAAAACGGGTGAAAGACGCCACGCTCAATTTCCTGAAGGATACGTTAATGACGTAAACTATGGTGGTAGTGTCAAAGCACTCGCATTCCTTCTTAATAATGAGTGCTGTGTTTCCATAGACAAGACCATCAAGCTTATATCCAATCTTACCGATGGAAAACTGAGTATTTCAAAAGGCATGGTTAATGGTCTCTCCAAAGAATTCTCAATGAAAACGGATAAGGAAAAGAAAGAGGTTTTTGCATCACTGATGCAGAAGCCTATACTCCATACAGACAACACCAATGCCAGGAGCAATGGAAGCAGCTGTTTTGTATTTATTGTTGCTTCTCCAGATGGAACTGCCCAGTATTATTTCAGGGAAAGCAAAGGTCATGCAGGAATAAAAGGTACTCCTGTTGACCTTAATCAGTCAGCGATATTTATTCATGACCATGACACCACCTTTTATAATTATGGAAGTGGCCATCAGGAATGTATCGCTCATATCCTGAGATACTGTAAAGACAGCATACAGAACGAGCCTGATCGAAAATGGAATAAGAAGATGTATAAGCTTCTGAGGGAGATGGTTCATTATCGGAACGGTATTGATGAAACCGAAGGCTTTGATGAAAAAACTGTCATGGCATTTGAAGAAAGATATGACAGTATCCTGGAAGAAGCCCGAGAAGAATACGAATACATTCCACCTAGTAAATACTATAGAGACGGCTATAACTTATACAAACGCATGAAGAAGTATAGGTCCAGCCATCTGCTGTTTTTACATGATATAAGAGTTCCGCACAATAATAACATGGCGGAGCGTCTTTTGCGTGCCTACAAACGCAAGCAACATCAAGTCATGAGTTTCAGATCAAATGAGAGCATTGATTACCTTTGTCAAAGCATGAGCATGCTTCTATCATTAAGACAGGATTCAGAATCCAGTGTATATGACAGCGTATCGAAGATCTTCGACAGACAAAAGGCCGGTAGAACAACTTGATGAATCAAGTGTAATCTACCGGTCTTATTATCTCAAGCTAATGTCTGAACTGTAACAGCAAAGGTTTTAGTAGGGCTCACTTTTTGTGGGCTACGGTAAGGACATCCATAATCCGTTTGTATTATGGGTGTCTTTCTTTTTGTTTTAAGGAGGCATCATGGGAAACGAATTATTTGAAAAAGCACCGATTCGAACTGCGTATCTGAAATTAGCAATACCGATCGTACTGAGCATGGTAGTACAGTTGGTCTACAATATGGTTGACACATACTTCATAGCATTGACCGGAAACACTTCACTCATTGCCGGTGTATCCATCTGTACCCCGCTTTTCACGCTGTTTCTTGCTTTTGGAGATATCTTTGCGCTTGGTGGAAGCTCTGTGATATCAAGACTTCTGGGTGCAGGAAAAGGTAATGACGGCAGACGCCTTAGTGTATTCTGCCTCTATGGCGCAGCTGCATTCGGCATTGTTTCTACTATCATTATGATGATATTTGAAGTTCCTATACTTAATTTTCTCGGTGCTGACAGTAGCACACTTGAATATGCCATGCAGTATTACCGATACATTGTATTAGGCAGCACATTTATAATCTTTTCACTTGTACCGACTAACCTCATGAGAACAGTAGGCCATCCAAATGCCGCTATGATCTCAACCATCCTGGGTGCAGTTGTAAATATGATACTTGATCCTATTTTCATCTTTACTCTTGGAATGGGAGCTGCCGGTGCAGCCGCAGCTACTATCATAGGCTATATCTTTTCAACTGTTTTTGCAGTATTTTATATCTTCCGTAAGTGTGACGCATTATCAATAAATCCTAGAGATTTTGGTCTTGCTGAAGGTGACCTGCAAAAGATATTTGCAGTAGGTCTTCCGGCATCAGTCACCAATTTCATGCAGACTATCGGTATGACACTTACAAACCGTAATCTTGTCAATTATGGTAGTGATTCGATTGCTGTAATGGGTATCGTACTTAAGATAGTAAATATCGTTATGCTGGTGATCATCGGACTCGCATTTGGCGGACAGCCATTAACCGGGTATCTCTATGGAGCCGGAAATAAGGATCGACTTAAAAAAGTTCTTTCATTTGCTTACAGGATCGTAGGCGGAACTGCCGCTGTCCTCGCCGCAATAGTGGCTGTCCTTGCTTCTCCGCTTCTTGGAGCATTTTTGAAAGACGAGGCACTTATCGAGCAGGGCGCTCTTATGCTGAGACTTCAGATGCCCAGTATGATATTTATGGGACTTGGTCTTGTAACTATCTGCACTTTCCAGTCTATGGGAAAAGGACTGCCGGCATTCATATTGTCACTTTGCCGCCAGGGTGTGGTATATGCAGTGATCATTACAGTAATGAATGCACTCTTTGGATACTATGGTGTGATATCTGCCCAGCTTTGCGCTGATGTTGTTTCAATAATCATAGCCGCTGCACTTTTCTGTAAATCGATAAGACCTGAAATTTCTTAATTTAAGTAAAAAAATACCCTGATGATCAGTTTTAATACTATATCATCAGGGTATTTTTCAACTCTCTTTTCTTATGAAACAAATGGTAAAATGCAGCTTACCCATACGTAGCTGAGAGGCATTACAATTATCATTGACGGTATCATATCAGCTACCGGGAACATCTTAACCTTGATCATCCTAAAGCCTGTTGCAAGTAGTAAGAATCCTCCACAAGCCTTAAAATCTGCGATCATTATCTCGTTTGTAAGCGGATAAATGATCCCTGCAAGCAAAAATAAAAGTATAAAGATAATAAACTGTGGAACAGCTACAGCACAAACAACTGCACCAAGAACGCAGGCAAATATCAAAGCTGTAAAAAGATCAAGGATCGACTTAGCAATAAGGATACTGTGATCTCCCGTCATTCCCGAAACTATAGAGCCATAAATTCCCGTACCGCTTGCACAAAACAACACAATGCATGTTACCAATGCTGTCGTATAGCTTTCATCAGCTGAAGAATCAGCTTTTACGATCTTTGCGATCACTTTCTGCATACCCATGGCTGCATGATTTATCTTATCTCCAAGATGAATGCATATACCTATTGATGTACCTGCAATTATTGCAAATATGACCGCTGGCATGTTTTTCATAAGAACAATGGTGCTGATCCCCATACCCATTGCACAACAACCAAAGATCATATTTAGTTTGTCTTTAAACTCTTCTGACAGCTTGTTGCCAGCAAAAGCACCTATTAATCCTCCAAAAAATATTGATAATGTGTTTACTATAATTCCAATTGGCATTATAAACACCCTCCTTGATTAAAAAAGTTCAAGCTATTGTAACACATCATCTATATTTCATGTAAGTAAAAATTTACTCCGGCATAATTTCAAAATCATTTTCTCATTATGCCGGAGTTTTCATTTTTATCAAATATAACTTTAATTATGCAGCTTTCTGCTGTTCTTCTTCCTCTGCATTATCCTGCTGCTCAGGATCTGTATACTGTGCATCTCCCTTTGTTACAGAATCCGGATAGATATTTACAAAATCATTTTTCATAGAGATCGGCACATAGCCCTGCTCCTTGTACTGAGCTGATTTTTCTTCCCAGTTCTGTGTGCCCCATTCTCTCACATCATCATCGGCAACTATCATATAAGCTACTGCCGGATAAGGATTTCTCTTATCCAATGCATAGTCCATCATGCTTGTATCGCTTCCACTGTTTCCAAATGCCATTACAGGGCGCTGTCCAATTTCTCTTTCGATCCAGATCGTCTTATTGGCATTCAGATTCTTCTGAATAAATCCACCTGTAAATACAAGCTCATCCCCATCAGTGTACTTGTAATCCAGATTTGAAGCTACATCTTCGTTTCCTTTAACTTTTACTTCAAATTCAGTTCCGATCACATGATTAGGAGTAACATATTCACTTATCGGTGAATTGGCTACGATCGCTCTTGTAGTGGTGCGCTCTGTTCCGCTCACAACATAAATAGTGAAATCATTTTCATAGAGGTACTTTACCAGCTCTACCATAGGAAGGTAGAAACCGTCGATATATCTCATATTATTAAAGCTGTCTGTTTCCTGCTTTCCAAACTCTACTGCATAATCATATAATTCCTGAACTGTCATTCCGGCGTAGGCTTTTGCAAATTGTCTTGCAAGCTCCTCACCTGCAGAATAACCGGGCTTAATATCTCGTGCTGCCTGCTTAAGTTCTTCTGATACCTTATCCGGGTGATCTTTCAGGCAATAGTTGATAAACATGCAGGTATCATAATATGTAAAGTAAGTTTCGCAAGTAAGTGTTCCATCCATATCAAAGGTCACAATTCGGTCTTTTACCGGAATATATCCCTTAGAATTTTCATCAACTGCTGCAGAGACAAACTCTACTATTGACTGCATGGCCGGAGATGATGGATCCCATTCAGGGATTTCAGTTGCAGGTGCATTACCCTTACCTTCAAGTTCATTTTTCTTTTCTTCGAAAGATATGACCTTATCGCTTTCTGTCGCTGCTGCTTCTGTTGCCTTAGCCACCTCTGCAGCCTTCTCAGTTTCGGCTGACTCAACTGTTTCAGCAGCCTCACTCTGCTTTTCTGCCGCCGCAGGCGCTGCATTGTTTTTTGCAGCACATGAAACAGATGACATCGCCATAATAGAAACCATCAACATAGCCAACACTTTTCTCTTCATGATAAAATATCCTCCTCATAGAAAAAATACTCTTTTATCCATATTTGTTTATCGGCCTTTTATATCTTATACATTAGCGTATGTCATCATGTTTTTAGAAAAAAGCAAAAAAGACGCATAGACTCCTACGTCTACACGCCTTTTTATCTAAAACTATATTCAAACTATAGCTTATGCCATCAGCATACGGAACATCTCGATAACCTGCTCCTTTGTAGCCTCTCTTGGGTTTCCTGGATAGCATGCATCATTAAGTGCATCTGTTGCAAGCTGATCAAGGTCTTCCTCTTTGATCTTATCAAGAGTCTTTGGAATACCTACATCCTCAGAAAGCTTCTTAACTGCATTGATAGCAGCATCACGATACTCTTCTACGGACATATTATCAACACCCTCTACGCCCATTGCTCTTGCAACTTCTCTAAGTCTCTCGCCTGTGTACTCCTTATTAAACTCCATTGAGATAGGAAGGAACATAGCACATGCAACACCGTGTGGTGTGTCATAGTGAGCTGAAAGTGTATGAGCCATTGCATGGTCGATACCAAGACCAACGTTTGAGAAGCCCATTCCTGCGATATACTGGCCGAGAGCCATTCCCTCTCTGCCTTCCTTTGTATTCTCAACTGCACCTCTGAGGTTCTTTGAGATAAGACGGATTGCTTCAAGATGGAACATATCTGTCATCTCCCATGCAGCCTTTGTTGTATATCCTTCGATAGCATGTGTAAGTGCATCCATACCTGTAGAAGCTGTAAGTCCTTTTGGCATTGATGACATCATCTCAGGATCTACTACTGCTACGATAGGCATATCGTGTGGATCAACACATACAAACTTTCTTTCCTTCTCTACATCAGTGATAACGTAGTTGATAGTAACCTCTGCTGCTGTTCCTGCTGTTGTTGGAACTGCAATGATAGGTACACATGGGTTCTTTGTAGGTGCAACGCCCTCAAGTGAACGAACATCAGCAAACTCAGGATTTCTGATGATGATACCTATTGCCTTTGAAGTGTCCATTGATGAGCCGCCGCCGATTGCTACGATACAATCAGCTTCTGACTTCTTAAATGCCTCTACACCGTTCTGTACATTTGCTATTGTTGGGTTTGGCTTAATATCTGAATATACATCATAAGGAATCTTTGCTTCATCCAAAAGATCTGTTACCTTAGCTGTTACTCCAAACTTGATAAGATCAGGATCAGATGCTACAAAAATCTTCTTAAATCCGTTATTATTAATCTCATTTACGATTTCCTTGATTGCTCCTGCTCCATGGTAAGATGTACCATTGAGTGAAATTCTGTTTGCCATAACACATTTCTCCTTTGATATTCCAAAAGTCAATACTCGTTTCTATCCGAGTTACACGGATTTCCAAAGCACTTCTTAAGTATAGCATTATGGCGGCTTCTAGGTAAGTTACACATCATCAAATGTGTAACTTTTAATGCATTTTAAATAAGTTCCAATTGTACATATAGATCATACAATCCTGCCGGCATTGCAGCTATCATCAAGTCAGCAAGCTCCTCTTCCGACTCCTTCATACTGTTCAAAGCCCACTTGACTGTCATGTATATTGCTGACTGGCAATACATTTCAAGTAGTTTTCGGGTCTTAGGATCCGGAAGGCTGCCCGACTTTTCGCGTATAAGTTTGCAAAAAAACTCATATATCATAATAAAATCATGCTCTTTTAGGTTATTCTGCTCATCAACACGAAACGCTGCTGAAAAGAACAGCCTTTCCTCTTTTATATATTCAAACTTCTTTATGTATCCTTCTCTGAGAGTCTCTCCCTTTCCCATCTCACGGAATGACTCCTCAAGTAGCCTGTCAAAATACCAGTTTATCAAGTCGTACTTATCAATAAAATTCCTATAAAAAGTCTGCCGTGAAAATCCACTCACTTCCACTATCTGCTTTACGGTAATATTTTCAACCGATGTGGTTTTCATACATGTTTTCATTGCCTCAGCAAGCTTATACCTGCTCCCAACGTTTTTATCTTCCATCAGACACCCTTACATTTTATTCATATTAATATAGTTAATTCGTATACTCTGATTATAACATTTAATTCCAGGATAATGTTATATGTAACTTATGTTACTGAATTGTTGTCAAATTTATATTACTATTAGCAAGTCGTTTCGATTGGATCGTGGCAATTCCCCTAACTATGATCCATATTACCAGTTTTATTTATGGAAGGATTTTATTTATGGAAAACAAGATGTTCTGTTATCAGTGTCAGGAAACTGCAGGCTGCAAAGGATGTACTATGCGAGGTGTGTGCGGTAAGACACCGGAAGTTTCAGCAATGCAGGATCTGCTTATATATGTAACTAAAGGCGCATGTGAGCTCACTACTGCCCTCAGAAAAGAAGGACACACTATTTGTGATCATGTAAATCACCTTATCAGTGTCAATCTTTTCTCTACAATTACTAATGCAAACTTTGATAAAGATGCAATTGTAAAACGAATTAATGATACTCTTGCAATTAAAAATAAGCTCCTCGCTAAGCTCGGTCGAAAGGATGGTCTTAGCGACGCTGCACTTTGGAATGATGAGGAAAGTGAATTTGAGGCAAAGGCTGCAACTGTAGGCGTGCTTTCAACAAAAGATGAGGACGTCCGCTCTTTAAGAGAGCTCATCACCTACGGTCTCAAAGGTCTCGCAGCATATTCCAAGCATGCTAATGCACTTTTGTTTGATGATGGTGATGTTGATGCATTCCTCCAGAGAACACTTGCCGCTACTCTTGATGACAGCCTCAGCATTGATGATCTCGTAGCACTTGCCTTAGAGACAGGTAAATGGGGCGTAAGCGGAATGGCTCTTCTCGATAAGGCGAATACTGAGAGCTACGGCAATCCGGAGATCACAAAAGTCAATATCGGTGTAAGAAACAATCCGGGAATACTTATTTCAGGACATGACCTTAAGGATCTTGAGATGCTCCTTGAACAGACAAAGGGAACTGGAGTTGATGTTTATACTCACTCAGAGATGCTCCCGGCACACTACTACCCGGCTTTCAAGAAGTACGAGCATTTTGCAGGAAACTACGGAAATGCATGGTGGAAGCAGACTGAAGAATTTGAAAGCTTCAATGGTCCTATCCTCATGACAACTAACTGTATCGTGCCTCCAAAGGATAGCTATAAAGATAGGCTCTACACCACTGGAGCAGCCGGATATCCGGGATGCAAACATATTGATGGCGCTTATGGAGAAAACAAGGATTTCTCAGAGATCATCGAGAAGGCTAAGAAGTGTCTGCCACCAAAGGAAATAGAAAACGGCGAGATTGTCGGAGGATTTGCTCACGAGCAGGTATTTGCGCTCGCTGATAAGATCGTAGATGCTGTAAAGAGCGGTGCTATAAAGAAGTTTGTAGTAATGGCTGGATGTGATGGTCGTGCAAAATCCAGAAACTACTATACTGATTTTGCCAAGGCTATCCCGGATGATGCTGTCATACTTACTGCCGGATGCGCTAAATATAAATACAATAAGCTCAATCTCGGAGATATAGGCGGAATACCTCGCGTGCTTGATGCCGGACAGTGCAACGACTCCTACTCACTCGCGCTTATCGCGCTCAAACTCAAGGAAGTCTTTGGCCTTGATGACGTAAACGATCTTCCTATCGTCTACAATATCTCATGGTATGAGCAGAAGGCTGTGATCGTACTTTTGGCACTTCTCTATCTCGGAGTAAAAAATATACATTTAGGACCAACACTTCCGGCTTTCCTCTCTCCAAACGTAACAAAAGTGCTTGTCGAAAACTTCGGTATAGCAGGCATCGGGACTGTAGAGGATGATATAAAGCTGTTCTTTGACTAAACTATAATGAGTAGGGGGAACAATTCCTCCTACTCTATAGTCTTGTCTTTATACTTTTCCATAACCTGCTTTACTTCATCAATAGAATCCAAAAATGCCTCTACACACTTTGGATCAAACTGTGTCCCTGATCCTGCCTTTATCTCTTCAATTACCTCATCAAAGGAGTAGGACGATTTATATACACGATCTGAGGCCAGCGCATCAAATACATCGGCAATAGCCATAACTCTTGCCGATAGAGGAATGACATTTCCTGTCATCCCATTAGGATAACCTTTGCCATCCCACCTCTCATGATGATATGCCGCCATATTCTTGGCTTCCATAAGATAATTGCCACCCTCAACGGTATTAATAGCATTTTCGATGATCCTCTTACCGACGATAGTGTGAGATTTCATTATTTCATATTCTTCATCAGTAAGTTTATCCGGCTTATTTAAGATCACATCTGGAATATTAATTTTTCCCACATCATGCAGCGGGGCGGAGGTTATTACATCCTTTATGTACTTATCAGTCAGAACATCTGCATAATACCCTTTACGCTTTAATCCTTCCAGTACGATCCTTACATATTCGGAAGTTTTCTGAATATGCGCGCCTGTATCAGAATCACGTTTATCAACCATATTTGCCATAGTTATTATAAGACCATTATGCATTTTTTCATTCTCTTCTGCCAAAAGCCTTATGCTTTTCATCTGATTGGCTGTCCCGACCGCCATGTCGCATATTGACCTATACAATCTTTCAAGCTCATCATTTGTCTTGACATCTATTTTTTGCAGCGCTTTTACACTCTCATCAAGCTCCTCCTGAGAGTTTATCCCTTTCATAAATCCGTCTATATTCCTCTCAATGCTGCCTATAGGATATAGGAAAAAGTTGTATCCAAACCATAAGCCGCACGCAATAGCCGCAACAAAAAATCCTGAAAATACAAGTACGAGATTGATTATGAATCTTTTAAGATAATTAGAGAAATTATACATTGCTTTATCAGCTGCTGCGTAAGCTACACAATTGTCATTTGAATCATATATTGGAACAAACGCAGTAACAAAATCACCATATCTTCCATGACTTATAAATGGCTCTATCCGCTCGCCTTTAAGCACCGCTGGAAGGTGTTTTAAAAAATCCGGATCATACTCATATTTTTCTCCTATGACTCCGTTGCTTTGAAAATTTGGATCGGTATCAAATGCTATATAGCACGCATCTTCTCTCATCTGATAAATATATACATACTCCAGATCATTAAATGCAGTAATCATTTGATTAATGTGTCGATTGCTTTCAATGTACTCTGCATCGTCATACTCTTTAACAGGAACATGGCTGTCAAGATACTCATTGATCCTGTCTGCATTAACTAACGTTGTCAGATATTCTGCTGCATTTTCAACAGACTTCTTGCCTCTTTCCAGCTCATTTTCATAGCTCATTTTGGTACTTGTCCATCCCAGTACCACTGTTATGAAAACAGATACTATCATCAACATAAATATCATCCGTGTGCCCAGTGATCTACTGCCTTTCTGAGTGTGCGAATGAAGTTTAGCAATTTCTCTTTTGGATAAAGGAGTCTGCCTCCACCCACTGTCACGTATTTTTATCCATTTTGCCTTAGGGACTACATACAGTATCAATAAAGGGATCAGCACAGATAAAATGTTATTAAATGCGCTAAGATAAAGTATTTTTAACAGTCGACCTGCATCACACCAATGTAACAGGGGATAATTTGAATACAGGAGTATATTTATAATTAACGCTAATAGCGCCTCTACGATCGTCAGTTTAGCTATCAGTCGAATGACAGCTATTATTTTATAATCGTCTTTTTGTGCAAACTCAGCTGTTATAAGTGCGATCACCACACCGACTATTGAAAAAAACATTGTATCAGGGCTGGCAATACTTGAAAATATAGTCGTCCCCACTGCCGTCATTATACCTGAAAAAGAACCTGATAATAATGACATAAATATCGTACCCATGTTATTAATATATACATTAAATCCAAATATTCTGACTATGCAGGAAAGTATTATATTTAGGATAATAGCCGCAATCGTCAGCAACGCGCGATACATACTATATTTATTTAAATTATTCATTTTTTCTCATATTGTTTAAAAATACAACCAACATTAACAGCTTCATTATAACAAAAAGCTTAATAAATTACTTAAAATTATTGATAAAGTTTTATTTTTTCTCCATCACTGACAACCGTTATATCTCCGTTCTTGGTTTCATACGTTTCTACTTCATGTTCCTTCAGCACTTCGAGTGTAGCCTGATCTGCTTCATGCTTTTTTGAATCACAGATAGCCGCATATTCCGGAGTTGTCTGACTAAGCAGATTTTCAAGCTCGTCATTATAGACACCGTGATGCGGCACTTTGAGAAAACTGCATTTAGACGCCCTGCCTTCATTAAGCCATTCTCTCAGCCTCTTCTTCTGAGCATCTCCTGTAAAGATGAGTGTATTTGAGCCATGTTTAACCGTCGTAATAAGAGAAAAATTATTATCATACTCTTTTGTAGGATCCGGCATATCGTAGGACTCAGGCGGATCTATCACGACTGAGCAGTCTGCAAAATCAAATGACACCTGACTATCAAGACGATCAGGTGTAATACTTTTTTCATCCATTGTATTGATGAAATCGGCATATTCCGATCTTTCACCTTCATAGTCAGGCATGTATACTTTCCCTATATCAAAATCCCTAACTACCATATCTGCTCCACCAACATGATCTTTGTCAAAATGAGTTATTATAAGCGCCTCTACCTTCGATATTTTTTGATTTTTAAGAAAATCACAGACCTTCTGCCCGTCATCTTCCTCTCCTGTATCTATTATCATCGCTTTATCTTTGTTTTTCAGCACTATCGCGTCGGCTTTGCCCACTTTCAGCACTGTCGTAACGAGCGCCGACTCATCTACCTGCCCTGGTGCCTCGTTGTTTATCACGATTGCTGTAAGCGACGCGATAAATATCATTAAGCCAAGCATCATTCCATATATTTTTTTATTTTCCATACTTCACCTACACTATCAAAACCTAACCATTTAATATGATTATAAAAAAATAGCCCTGTACATGCAAGTTTTACACACCTGCCTGGCGGAGTAAATTTACTGTAGGATTTGAAAGGTAGACTATACCCTATGATCAGTTTAGATGCTCAAACCTTACTCATTATACTGCTTAATAA
>JQKK01000036.1 GCA_000746015.1 Lachnospiraceae bacterium MA2020
GAGCTATTTTACTTATCCTGTCATATATCTCCTGAGACGATATATCTCCAGCATGCAGAATATAGTCACAGCCCTTTAGAGCCTCTTCCACTTACTGTCTAAGGAGCGAATGGGTATCTGATATAATTGCTATTTTCATTATGTCTACTCCAATTACTTTTTGACATTATCACCATTTTACGCTAAAAATGATCCACTCAACATATTTTTTATGATTGACTTTGCAGATTATTCCATTCTGATTTTAATATTCCGTAATACGCAGCGTCTGATATCCCTTGGTTACTTATCTGAAAGCTCCTTAAAGTCCCTTCATATATCATTCCACACTTTTCCATGACTGTCCCCGAATACGGGTTATTTGGATCATACATAGATTCAATTCGGTTTGCACCCACAGTATTGAAGAAATACGTCATTACCATATACAATGCCTCAGAAGTAATCCCCTGATGCCAAAATTCTTTTCCAATGCAGTATCCAATATGGATAATCTTTTCCTTTTCTTTAATATGTACGGCGGAAATACTTCCGACTGGTTCTCCTATTTCCTTCAGGTATATCGCCCACTGATAATAATCCGGGTTTTCATATAATTTTACCCATTCCGTCAGTGTTTCTACTGCTACAGACACATCTTTATATGCCTGCCATGTCAGATACTTTGTGACTTCCGGATCCGAAGCCCAGTTTCTATACATTGCCTCCGCGTCGTCTATCTTAAACTTCCTAAGCAGCAGTCTATCACTTTCAAGTTCTGCCGTTCCTTTATGCTCCATAATCTCTACCAGTCTCCTATTCAACTTAGTCATCTTCGGCATTTTTTTCTTCATCAAATGTATATCCGCATGCTCTACAATTATAAACTGCCATTTTTTTCCTCATTAAAGTTAAACCTGTTCATTGTACTATAATACTCATTCCACCAAACTAATCACGTTAATAACCGGTTCTTCATAAGGATGGACTTTCCTAATGGCTTCCACGGTCCTGTCCTTGTTGGAATCTTCCACTTTTACCTCAACCTTCAACTCAGGTTCTTCGCTCCACTCACCCTGCTTGCCAATTGTAGGATTCGCTCCTTCTTCAGAAAACCAAACGCCTGTGACAGGATAGTATGACAGACACCCTCGATAGTTTCCGATATGACCGGCATCGACTTCAAGTAATGTTCTGCGAAGATCTTGCAGCGATTCATTTGGAATATAGGTTTCTATTTTGTACATACCCTTATATTAACTCCTTCACCAATACTCATGATAATTTTTCCAAATACTTCTTATCTACTAACTTTGTCAACCAAACACCATTTACAGATTTATAAAATATAATGCCATCTCTGTGCATTTCTCCGCTTTTTACAGCATATATGACCGGCCTTCCATGACGGCTCCCGACCTTTTGTGCAGTATCCATATCACCTGACAAATGCACATACAATCGAGATTTTGGAATAAGCCCCTGAACATCAATAGATGCTGTGTATTTTTCTCCGGTTCCATGATAAAGAATATCTGGTGGAACAACCTCCTCAAGCTCAACATCAACAGGTATCGAATGTCCCTGGTTTGCTCTGATTAAAGTTTTATCCTCATTAAATGAATATCTCTGCTTCTCGTCCTCGGCAACAATCCTTTCAAGAATCTCCATATCCAAAGGATGTTTCTTATTCACTCCTGATATAAGTTCCTCTACATTCGCCCATCCGTGCTCATCAAGAGTAATTCCGATTGTCTCCGGCTTATGGCGAAGTATCAAAGATATAAATTTGCTTGTATTCGTATCAGACATTTTTTTATTCTTCCATTCCCCCGGCTTCACTCAAATGATATATTTGATATGTTTTACAGATACTTTGATTATACAAATCGTATATAATTACTGCAATACATTAAAATATCTGTGTACGAAAATGAGCAGCTATCATGATATGCTCACATTCACATTTAATCATAGTCTTATATTCTATAGGAATGGCATAATTTTAAAAATATTATTAAATTGAGGCCTTAAACATATTTATTTGTAATTTACAACAGAAAGAATATATGTTATTATTTGGATTATTTTAAAAACATAGTTATGACGCTGACTGCCACCGGGTAGCCAGAATACCGTCATCCATCACACCGTAGGTCTTTGAGGGTGTGACGGATGGCGTTTTTTATTTGGAGGTTAATCGTGAAAATATTAGTATGTACCATTAATGACGCAAAAAAGTTGAATCATATCTGCCGACTCACATTCACAGAAACTTTTGAAGATACAAACACTGCTGAAAATTTAAATCAATACCTTGATGAAGCCTATGCAATTCCGGTTCTTACTGAAGAATTGCTCAATCCCGACTCCGTCACATACCTTGTTTCTAATGATGACGGTGTAACTTTGGGATACCTTAAGCTCAATAAGGATACTGCACAGACAGAAAAATGATTTGATGGTTCACTTGAAATCCAGAGAATCTACTTAGCCAAGCATGCCAAGGGCAAAGGTAAAGGCTCTAAACTCATGGAAATTGCCCATCAAAAGGCAAAAGAATGGAACTGCTCATTGTTATGGCTTGGAGTTTGGGAACATAACGAAAAAGCAAAAAGCTTCTGTGCCAATAAGGGATTCAGGCAGTTTTCATCACATACTTTCTGCTTTGGCGATGATCCACAGACGGACCTGCTTCTATGAAAAGATATTTAAGACAGAACAAAGGGATAGCCACAGAGAATTTTCCTAAAAAGACTATAATAAAAGGAGCCGATTGCTCGACTCTTTCAATTTTATCTGAAACAATTTCCACACCTTCTAAATGGTGTTGCATATACACCTTTTTCAAAAAATACTCAACTCCAAAATCCCATATTCTCTAATTAATTTTATAAGTGAAATAAACCTTTTTGCCTTTTTCATCTTTCAAATATAACGTTAAATCAAAAGGAGATTCAAAATCCGTAATATTCACAGGTACAACTGCATATGTAATAATATTAGTTAACTGTCCGGGATCAATTATCCTTCCAGTAACTCGTTTATCTATACGCCCATCCCATAAAGTATAGTTAGCATCTAATTCTAATTCATATTGATGTGTGGAAGATGCATCATATTGTCTGTATAATGTATATTCCTTGCCATCATATGTCATTTTCATAGTTAATGGAATATCCGCATCTCTGTGACCTATACTATGGCCGGTTCTATCAAGATTCTTAAATTCGAATTGTAGTCCAATCATCGTAGTTCCAATAGGAGCAACAAATGGATTGTTTTTATCAGAATCTGGATCATACTCTTTCGGCAATAAAAATGTTTCATCATTTGCGTTTGAGCACGCAATAGTCAAATCAGCTTTTTTTAATGTGAATTCATACAGTCCTGTTGATACAGTATCTCCTATCTTATATTTCCCTTTTTTATTTGAATCATCCTTTGACATATTATCTGCAACTAAATTAGAAGGATTACTATTTGAGCTTCCAGTTGAGCCACACGCCGACAATGACATTATGCAAAACGAAAACATTATTACAATCGTAAATAATTTATAATTCATTTTCAAACTCCTTATCTAACTAAAAGAAATAGTCTTCAAGTATATATATTCTTGTGCTATTAATTGGGTTAACTCCATCTGACGTACTAACTGTTATTAACATCCTACGATTCCGCATGCTAATCCAGCCAATCGTTTAATTTCATCTACCGCATTTGAGGTGTTTTTTTCAGATACTCCATATAGTCTTTCTACAAAAAAGCTTTTTCTAAAATAGAATTTATATCATCTTTAAGAGGCATTTTATTATTATCACAATAATCAGCATGATAATCCTGCAATTCTGTTACGCTCTTAAATTTTCCAATTTCTAAGAAGTAGTCTCCCATAGGATTATTTTGCTTATACTCTTCCTGTACTTCCTCTATAGACTGCAATTCATTTCTATCCATAACATTTACAGTATCATCAACGACATAACGTATTACCATAACATCTACAGATTTTATAATAGCATATATTTTCTGTGGAATATCAATAGTTGTTGTATTAGATATTAGTTCGCCATCACCAGATAATTCAAATCCACTAAAAATAATATCCTTATACTCAAAGGTCTCATTAAATAATGTAGTAATAACAACGTCAGCATTTATAGCTCTATAGTTCCTACCATAGTTTTTAATTATAATTGCTGCTTCATTTTCATTAAAACATATTTTATTTATCATCAATACATCATATGCGTTAGTACGAGAAACATTAAATACATTAGAATTAGATTCACCTCTAGCTATATAATCAGATTTTTTATTTAAAGAAACAGCTGTACCAGACGCGATAACACCCAATTATATCTGCACTAAAAGTAGTATAATCAATATCTATCCCAATAATACCATCAGCACCCCTCAAGTTAGCTTGAGATTTTAATTCCAGAATTGCTTTGTCTTTTGCCCTTTGAAGTTTACTTGAATATCCGGTGCTTTCAGAGCCAAAAAGATCTGCTATCCCTGCATCCAGCGAACTTAAAAAGCCTGTTCCAAGTACGACCTCAGATGTAATAACTCCAAGATAATCCTCTACCTCATAGTTTTCGACAAATGATGTAGTTGTTAGCAACATATTTTTTTCTTACAAATTTTTATTTCCTTTTCATCGTCCTTTTCAACTTTCTTTTCCACATTTTTTTTTCAATTATTCCAGCATCATATGTAGAAAGATTTTCTAACACCTCCTTGCGAAATTTTTTAATTCCTTCGGGTGTAAATGATCCAGTAAGAAAATCAACATATTTGTCTGGTACAGGTTGCGTGGATTCCTTTTTACAACTCTTACAAGTTACATCATTGTCATTTAAAACCATTCGATGTTTTCCACAATATATACAATACTTAAAACCGTATCTCATAAAAAAACGCCTCCAACAAAAACAGGGGATTATTATACATCAAAAAGGCCATACTTTAAATAATTATGTATTATTATAAATACATTTATATATAAAAATCAGCCAGACGGATTACTTCCATCTGACTGGTTTATAATTGTTCAGCCCCTTTCCCATCAATGCCACATGCAGTACCTTCCTACACTGCTATGTAGCAATGATCTTTAAGGTAGCCTTTCCTTTTAATTACCGTACTGCTATCTTTCGATATAATGGCAGGCATGTCCATAGCTCCATTACCTCTTATTTAGTCAAATACATGGTCTGTATCGCGTAGCTACGTTTCGGAGATGATTTAATTATTTTGTCTTACTTGATCAATTACTTTATTATAAATCAAAATATATATCACGTCAGATGGGGCATAAAAACAAAGATTTGAAAAGAAATTCACAAGATTCCCATCTAATGTGGACAAAAGGCAACCCAAAAGATGAATAACACCTACTGCTAAATATACCGCTATACTTTTTGGAAGTCCTGGTAAACTGTTTTCATCTTCTTTTCTATGTATTTTAATATTGTCACTTAATTTTTCCAACTCATTCAAGATATCACCATCTTTATTATCTATCAAATCTAAATTAGCAACTTTTATTGCAAATTTTTGAAAATCTTCTTTGTTATTATACGCATAACAACTCTTGACACTATCTCCGCTTGTTAAATCATATAACATACCTACTATTTTTTGCCCATACAAGCCTATTATACTTGAGTCTTTTATGGTATTTTTACAATAAGAGACAAAACCAGCAAAAAACCATCTAATGGATTGTCTGTATTGACGATTATCCTCTATATTAGATATATATCTCAAGTACGCTAAAATATTATCGCAACTTTTTAACCCTTTTATCTTATTTATATAATACTCGTACATACATAGTGTAACAACCATAATTATTACAACTAATAACAATCCCACGCTCAACAGCAAAACCTCATATCTTGAGAGAATGCTCACCATAGTATTAATAGCCAAAACCCCTTCCCCAACTACTGCTAATATTTCACTTATGATACCAAGACGTCTCATTAAGAACCATCTTGCAAACACTTTCTCTATATTTTTGTCTCTTTCCGTGTACCCTATTATCCTTAGAAATTTCTTAACAACTGATTTATCCCTGCTAATATCGATTTTTTCTTCTTCTATTGCCTTTTCATAATCGAGTTTTCCATCTATTATTGCATTGAGCGTCGATACTTCTAAACTAATATCGCCATCCTTATCATTATATTCATAGGGTTCAATGTTTATTTCATTATTCTTCACTTCAAAATAAAATGTTCCAGGCTTAATATTAGTAATATTTACCTGTATAGCAAGTTTTTCAATATCTGATACATTCTTTTTATGTGTTTTTTTCTTTAATTTTTTAATTAATTTCTTTAAATCCATAAACGAAATCCTCCAGAAGTCATTTCACTTATTTACTCTCCAACCTTAATAAAAAATTTCAACTTATGAAAATTTTTAAGCCTAGTTCCTGTTTTTAAACAATTCCCATTATCAATGAATTAAGAATTCAATGTAATATCCATCTCGTGTCATTTTTCTCCGCCCCATGTTGAGTTAGCCTCACCTCTGTCAATGAAACCAAACTTCGTGTACATCTTCACCTTATTTTGAAGGCGGGTTAGAACAAGTCTCTCACGTCCCCTTGCCTGTTCCCTTCGGCAATAGTTATAAACCAGTTCTCTTCCAAGTCCCTGCTTACGGTATTCTGGGAGAACATCAAGTCCAAGAATCATAACGTTCTTACCATAATCTTTATGAAGTCCGGCATCTGTAAAGAATTCGTCACGGAATGCATATTCGTCTGTTGCAATTCCATTTAAGAATCCGGCTATTTTGCCATCGTTCTCGCAATCAATTGCTACAAGAAAAAGATCAGATGCAACACCTATCCTTGCCTTTATACGCTCCGGAGTACATGCTTCATTAGGTGGAAAGCATATCTGCTCAATTTCTGCAACAGCCTCTGCTTCTTCCGGTTTTACTGGTCTGAAATCAAACCTCTCATCAATAACTTCATCTCTTGTTCTGCTCATTTATTACTAAACTCCTCCAAATAGAATCTAAAAAAATCAAACGATAGTAACGAATAAACATGCTATTTCAAATTGAAGCATCCAAGAAATCTATATTTAAATGAATGCTTTCCAACAATTTTTTCATAAGATTCATAATCACAATTTGAACATTCTATAAGATAGTAATACTCTCCAAGTTTTGTTTTTTTCGGGCGGTCATGTATTGCTACAAGACTCATACCCTGTTTTTTTATATCTGCCATCAGTTCTGGAAGATTTCCAGCTTTTCCTGAAACGATAAAAGCCATCCTATCACTCTTGATATTTGAAGGTTCGCAAACAGATAAAACATAGAATCTCGTTTTGTTACTATTATTATTCTGGATACCTTCAGCAAGAACTTTCAAACCATACACATCCGCACATGCAGCTGAAGCAATTGCAGCTTGTGTATTATCTTTTTCCTCAGAAATAAGTCTTGCTCCTTCTGCAGTACTTGAGACTTCAACAATTTCCGCTTCCGGTATGTTTTCTTTAAGCCAGTCTTTTCCCTGTGCAATTCCCTGTTTGTGTGAATACACCTTCCTTATGTTTTGAATCTTAGTTCCCGGTAATGCTAGAAGGTTCTGATTTATGGGCAGTTCAATCTCTCCAACAACAGATACATCCGTCTGAGCGATAACAATATCAATATAATCCGTAACTGCTCCACCAATTGTATTTTCTTGTGGAATTACCGCATATAAGCTTTCACCATTTACTAATGCATCAACCGCATCTGCTACTGTCTCATAAGGTATGTAGCTCCCCGCTTTATCAAAGTAGACTCCACATGCTTCCTGCGTATATGTCCCCTCTGGTCCAAGATAGCTGATTTTTGTTGTATCATAGTCAATTTCTGTCAGAGTAGTGACTTGATTAATGGTATCCGATGATTTACTGCATCCCATATTAATAACAGAAACCATCATTACAATTGAAAGTAAAAATGTTCTTTTGATCCCCAATGACATAAATCTAACTCTCCCCATCTCGGTTGTTTCGCCAATGGCTCTACCATCTGCAATATCAGTAAATCTTCTCTAGTTCATCCAATATTCCATATTGTTCCTTAAACACCTTCAAATCTTCCTGACTTTTTATAAGCATCAGATCTTCAAAGACATTCGTATGGATATTTACAAATCCGGCAACCTGCTCTCCATTGCAGATACTGCAATTTAAGACAGGCTTTTGATTATCTCTGTCATAAGTTTTCTTAACTGCCTTTTTCTTGAAAAACATGCAATTACCTCACTTAAATACAGCTATGTCAATTTCAGCAACAAAGCTATAACTGCTGTTGGTATTGCAATAAACAATACCAAAGTCGTAAGACAACATCCTCCTCCGCTACTGCTTTTATTAATCATGTCAAACATCATGGACTTTTCGAAATCATCATCGTCATCATCTGACATAAATATTCCCACTTATACTACCGTTTCCGGCTTCTTCTGAAGTCATCTATCTCCTGTGCTATCGTATTATAGTCACGCTCAAACAGTTCTTCATAAGCCTGTTTCCAAAGAATATCACTCGGAACCTTCTCTATCAGTTTCTCCTGCACAAACAGTTTGCTCTTCTCCTTATATTAGGGAAAATCATTCTTAGCGAGAATACGATTAAGCTCAGTACGCCATAGTGTGCCCCTCCACCAATACTCATATCTTCAGATTTATCCACTACTTTGCCGGTATTAACTTATCCTTTTTCTTTTTGGATGCAGTATTCACAAAACTTGAATCAATCATATTGCAGATATCATCATAAGGGACAGAACCATCAAGAAGAATCGTGATCCAGCTACCCTTATTCATATGATATCCTGGCAGATATCCTTTCTGTTTTAGTAAAATATCACGCAGCATCATATCATCAACTTTTACATCTATGATATCAACCCGTTCAGTTCCCGGAAGGCCCAGCTTATCGGCATCAACATCCATAATAATCGCAAACCACTTACGATTATCATTATGTCTGAAAACTGCATAGTCAGGGTATCTTTTCCATAGATATTCCGGCTCAGCCTCATATTTCTTCTTTATATAATTTATAACCTCTTCCCTGATAGAAGTCATAAAACACCTCTGAAAACCCATATTTGTCAGCTGATCACCTGATACCTGATTCGAATATAAGAATCACACCTTCCGCTCAGCGCCTATTTCAAAATGACACTTAACAATTCCGAGATCTACCTGGCTCAAAATACCACCTTTGTCTATGAAATCTATCGATTCATCATTATTTAATCTGATGACGAATTTCTGCTGATTTATGGCTGTAGGAGCTAAAAGTGCCATTTCAACTCCCTTGTTGAACCAATACGGTCTGTCTCCTTTTGCCTCAATTACCTGTTCCGGATTCTTTGATCTGTGAGGTTTCCCCTTATCATTTCCATATCCAATAGCAATGGATATAACAAGACTCTCTCCGTCTCTGACCTCAGCACCGATATTCTTTTTATTAAAGGTACCCGCCCAACAGGTATTTAATCCGATACTCTGAGCAAACAGTACAAGTTTCTCCCCATAATATCCGATTCTCTGATCAAGTGTCTCATCATCGTGCCCCACACAGGCAATCACACTTGGTGCAGAGCCTAGCCCTGTAACCCTATTCAAAAGCTTATTGTATGTATTTCCAGCATCCTCAATCAGCTGTAAATGCAGATTCCCGACTTCATTCAGTTCTTTGATCTTGTCATTAAGCATTGCTATTTTTTCAGCCTCAATTTTGTCCGGTTTGTAACTCCTGACAGAATGTCTGTCTTTGATTGCTTCAATCTCTGTCATAATCTCATGTCCTCCCTATCTTCACATGAGGAATACCATCCTCCATAAATAGCGCTGATACTACCTTGATTATACAAATTGCATAAATTAACTGCAATACATTTACCGCAATCCACTACATAAAAAGAGCAGCCATCAATGACTGCTCCAAGTATATATCAATCATCATCGTAATTATCATACCAATAGTCTACAGCTGCATCGTAGGCCTCGTCTTCATCGTCATAATCATCCTCATAGTCGTAGAATTCTTCGTACTTATCATCTGCAAAACTATCCGGATCATCATATTCATTAACATCATAATTGTCAGCTCTGCGTGATTTATTCGACTTATAGCTTCCACTGCTGTTATAGGATTTCTTTGTAGTGCTTGAGGAGCTTCGACTTGAAGAGCTGCTCTTATTATATGTCTTGGTAGAGCTCTTTGTGCTCGGTGTATAGCTCGAAGAATAGTCTGACTTGTTATATTGCTGATAATGAATAGTGCAGTATCTCGTCCCGCTAGCCTTTATATTGCCACACCCCGGCTCATCACAACAATGTGTAGGGCAGTAATTAGATCCCGGTCGAACTCGCCTGTCGCAGTTAGATATTTTGCAATATATAATTTCCGGCTCCTTTTTTCTGCCTGCTAAAGTAACCATCAACACGATACCAACGAGCAACGTAATAATCCAGAAAAACTTCTTTTCGTTCATAGCGAGCCCCCTCTGAATATATAAATCAATTATTATGACTGTTTAATTCCACAACTTCTCTTAAATACGCCCCTCGTTGCTTTTCCGGTAATGAATAATACTGGAACAGCATCATACGTTCCATGATTTCACGTCTGCTCTTTGCACCACAGTTCCTTATATTGGCTAAATCTATGCCGTTTGCAATTGCGTCCGCAATATCACCCACCGTTTTGATATTTGCTCTTCTGAGGCAGTTATTTGAACGGACACTCATATCCAATACTTCAATCGGTGTTTCACACATCGTTTTTGTGAGATACATCTTAAATCTGAGCTTACTGCCTTTCCTGTTCCTCAGATTCACTCCGCTCATCTCGTCTTCCATCAATTCCGTCACTGTCTGACACTGATTTCTTTCCATATTTGTCAACCTTTCCATAAACATCCTTGATGATCTCTTTCACAGCATGACATTGGATCTCAATTATATCCTCGCCACACTCTTTCTGAATCATCCTGGTTAAATATTTAAGGTTTGAAACAGAATCAGATACAGCTACCATGTGAATATGATTTGCCTTTGTTGTGCGGAATATCTGGCGGATATACTCTGTCCTATAGGACACTTTCTGCAGTACATCTTCGTATTTATCCGGTGCTGTAACAATGTCGATAAACATAGTTATTTCATCATCCCGATAAATGCATGTATTGTATCCTCTGATAATTTCATCACGCTCAAGTTTCTGAACTCGCTTCTTTGCAGCAACCCTCGACATACCAATGGCATCACCAAGTTCCTGCATGCTTATTCTTGCATTACCCTTCATTATTTCAAGTATCTGTTCATCAATTCTGTCCATTCCCTGCTCCTATAAATCAGTGCCGGCTCTGATACTTTGATTATACAAATGGATTAATGGGTATGCAAGAGGAGCGGTTACGTTTTGTAACCGCTCCGAGTTGAAGTCCACTTAGACCCGATACAATACGCATTAAATTTGAGATGCCCCATCCGCACCGGGATGGACCATTCTAATAATTACTTCATCACATAATTGCAATATTTCTAAAAAGATCACCTATGCAGACAACCATAGGAATGCTTTCTTCTCTTGCTGCTGACTGATATATTTCATTTAGTACAAATTCCTCACCGTTTTCAAGTTTTCCGAATAGTATGGCTGTATTCTGAGCATCTGACAGCCCATTATGCATATTTCCTTCAGGATAAATATCTGCGATAATTAACGCTTCTTCTAACTTTGATGGTCTAATCATTCCTACTCTGTCATCAAATAACTTCTGACAATCAATCCATCCTGCCAAAAGCTCGATCATCCTCGAATTATTATGTCCCTTTGAAACCATCTCATGCTCAATCTGGGCACTATCACTGGTGCTCCACGACACACATTTTACTTCACCGTCCGGTATCCATTCCGTAAATAAATCAATCGCTTCTTCGAAACTTGGTGCATTTTTAAGCTGATATTCACTTATCCCTGTCAGGTGTTCAATGAAATAGTCCACTCTTCCATATTTAGGTTTAACAAAAGTATCAAACTGATCAAGAACACTAAAATCATCATCCAATAATACGGCTCCGATTTCTATCGTTTCCTGTGACCACTTATATTCTTTACATCTACATCCTTTAGGGACTTTGCACATTTCAAGATCTAAAACCACATACTTCATAATCTATACCTTCCATCCTCTTAAATACAATCTATATTCTGTCTATCCTTCATGTTTTCCTTCGGTTTATGATACTATTATAAAACGTCAATCTAACTGTATACATATCTACAGTTGCAAAATACAACCTCATAT
>JQKK01000037.1 GCA_000746015.1 Lachnospiraceae bacterium MA2020
TTACTATTTCCCATTTTTCTTTTCTCATTGGACTGTCTTTAAGGATCTGATTGCAAGTAGTGAGTGTCTCTGATATATAATCCAATGCCATATGTAATGCTTCATTCCTTACTCTGCTTACAAATCCTGCAAAGTCCATTGGGTTATCTGAAAAATCTTTTGATGCTTTCTGAAGATTTGGTATGCCATTCTCGATAAAATGCTGTATACTATTTAACATAAGGGGACTCCTCCATCTAAGTTGTATTGGCTTGGACACCGTATACAACTATATCATGAAGGAATCCCCTTTTTTATTTAATCCTACAAAAACTTTACGCTAGCTTCATAAAATATAGAATGTTTCTTTTAAAAGAAAAAAGAAGGCATACTTTGTTCTAAATATACCTTCCTTTGACTTTCAAGCTTGATATCTCTCATTCGGAAAAGGGAAAGAAACCGATATGATGAGCATACTGTAATCTCCCGATAATGCCCATTCCTGCATTGCTTTTATCTACTTTCATAACATTTACTGTATGTGTCTGATGTGCCATGACCATATCAAAAGGCATTATTGATAAAATCATATTTATTCAATGGCTCAAAGGACAGATATGATACTCCATTTGCCGCATATTCAACTTTTGTTATTCTTTTCCTGTTTTCTATGTATTCAATGTTCACTTTATTTAAGTCTCCCTTTTAGTTGTCATCCGAGCCACCGATACCCTCAGAGCTTATATTGACGATACTGCTTCTTTTAATATATCAGCTGATTTGTAAAAGGCTGCACGTTCTTCATCTGTCATTTTCATTTCAACAACTCTGATAATGCCTTCTCTTCCAAGTATACAAGGCACTGATAAGGAAACATCATTTAATCCATACTCACCTTCAAGGCATATTGAAAGCGGAAATATATTATGAGAATTATTGATTATTCCCTCTGTAACTTTGGCCGCTGCAGCTGCAACACCATAGGCAGTATATCCCTTTGCTTTGATGATCTTGCCTCCTGCATCACGTACCAGCTCCGCAAGCTTTTCCTCCTGAAGGGCAGTCTCATTTCCGACCTCTAATGCAAAATAGTCTTTTAAAGGCATTCCAAGTATACGTACCGCACTCCATACCACGCATGAACTGTTTCCATGCTCTCCGACCATAAGAGCGTATACCGCATATGGAGAGATATCCAACAATGATGAAATTATTGAGGTAAGTCTTGCTGTATCCAATAAAGTCCCAGTTCCTATCACATGATGTCTGTCAAAACCGGTCTCCTGGCGTATCGCAGCCGTCAATATATCAACCGGATTACTTATGACGATGATTATAGCATAGTTATTATATTTTTTTATTTCTCCAAATATTTCTCTTGCTACCTTAACATTCTCCTGTGTGAGTTCCAAACGACTCTGTCCTGGTTTTCTTCCAACTCCGGCAGCATAAATTATAATATCTGCCCCCTCCGTATCTTTGTAGCCGCCCCCCAAAAGCTTAGATGTCGTCGGACTTGGTGAGATAACTCTTGCATCTTCAAAATCAAGTATCTCTGCGTTGATCTTTTCTATATTTCTTCCTACAAGAACAATCTCGTTTACTTCTCTCAATCTTTGCAGCTCACGAAATACAGCCAGACCTACATTACCATTCCCAATAACAGCAACCTTCATGTTTCCAACCTCCTTTAAATCAATTTTATACCTCAGCCTTCTTTAAAATAAAAGCTTAATCTCTTCTCCCCATCATTATTGATGCAATCAATAACAAAATGGAAGAAAGCCATATCGTTTCTTTGCCAAATCTGAGAGATAATACTCCTCCCAGCCCCGCACCGATTGCAAAAATCAATATCATCCCAAATATTATCGATGCTTTTTCAAGTTCTGCACGATCCTTCTTTAAAATATATCTGGCAATGCTTTCAGTTCCACTTTTCAGATTTCCTATGCACATGGTACTTGCATATTTTTTGCCCAACACCTCTCTGAATGAATGAACCTGCATTGCACATGAGAAAGAAACCAACATATTAGCTGCAAGATCATATCCAATCGGCATGAGACCTACCATGAATAGAAGCAAGATCTCTATAGCCAATACTACCTGCCTCCAATGTATACTATTCGTATGCTTAAATTTATTTTCTATGACCTCTGCAAGAAACACGCCCGCGACAAACGCTACTATCGGAAGTAGGTAGTTTGTACCTTTTACCCAGTTTCCAAGCATATAATTCTGACTCATTAAAACAACATTGCCTGTCTGTGCATTTGCGAAAACCTTGCCCCTCACATTAAATGTATAAGCATCCTGCAAACCACCCGAAAAAGACATAAGCGCGTTTACCTTAAAAGTATCTGATTTTTGCATCTTATCCACCTGACTATAATAGTAATTTTTAAACTAGAAAATATGTGCTACTAAGAATTTGATCAAAAAACAAAAGGAGTCTACTAAATACTAGCAGACTCCCTTTCACGTATACATATAATATACCATTTTTTTATACTCTCATGCAAGTGAAGCTCGACAAATGGATTATTGTATAGAACTGTCTCGTACAGAGAGCTTTTCCAGAGGTGCTGAGAATATGTTTGTAAGCCAGCCTACATTTTCATATCAGATAAAACTTCTTGAAGAGGAAGTTGGATTTGAGATTTTTGTTAGAAATGGAAAAGGAGCTACTCTTACTCCTGCCGGTCAGCAGTTTGTAACCTACCTTTCAAATATGCGCGAAGAAATGAAAAGAGCCATCGAACAGGGGCAGAACTTCAGTGCAAAATACAAAGAAAACATCACTATAAGTATGTCAGTACGGCAGGCTCTCTATTTCCTTCCAGAAGCAATTAAGGAATTTGAAAAGGAATCCCAAGGAACTCAGATTACACCACGTTTCCAGTACGGTAACAGTATGGATAGCTTTCTAAAAAATGAATCTGATGTTGTATTTGCGCTGGAAGAACAGACAAAACAGCTTGCAGGCACTATTGTCCACAAGCTGTTTGAAAGTCATATTTATTTAATTTGTGATAAGAATGATCCTCTTGCATCTAAAAATCTTATTACTGATGAAGACATTTATGGTCGCACTCTTATGGTAGGTGGAGGCTCACCGGCACTTCTCCGCTCAGTTCAGCAAAAGCTTATTTCATCAGGAAAATTTGAATATTTTAATAGTCCAGATCATGACACCACGCTTACTAACGTTGCTTCCGGTAAAGGGATCTGCCTTGCTCCCAGTTTTCTTAATGACCACAGCGGACAGTTTGCCTGGATTCCTTATGACTGCAATGATACCTTTTCATGCGTTCTCTGCACTCATAAATCAGACGGGCGTCATAGCCTTGAAGCTTTTAGTGAACTACTCCGACTTATAGAAGTCGGAGCTTCCTGCTTCAACCACTACTGCATTGGCTACGATGATACGTAACTCAATGTCTTACACAATGTCCACAGGCGTATAAGTTTGGGCTATTCCATCCCTACTGTATATTTAGTTTTAGGCTACTGCGAAAGATTCGTTCAGTATGCGTAATCCTTCACGCATGATATTTATGGCTGCGTTCTGGTCACGGCTTATTGTAAGACCGCAATCACATTTTATTGTACGGATTGTGAGATTTTTCATCTCAGGATGTACCTCTCCGCAACAATGGCATATCTGTGACGACGGAAACCACTTATCGACTTTTACAAGATACTTATTTCTTTCAGAAAGCTTGTACTCAAGCATTGACAGAAACATTCCATATCCGTTATCAAGAGTAGCCTTACCGTTACCAAAATCTTTATTTGACATAGACTTCATGTTCAGGGATTCTACGCACACAACATCATACAAATTGGCTATCTTCGTGGATATTTTATGCAAATTATCAAGTCTCTGATTTGATATATGCCTATGGATTTTATTTACTTTGCGGAGCTGTTTTATATAATTATTGGATTTAGTTTCATGTTTCTTCGAACCCTGCATACGTGATAATTTACGTTGTGCTTTGGCAAGCTTATTATAGCTTTCACGATAGTATTTGTGATTAGTCCCAACGTTACCATTATTATCCACGTATAGACCATCAGAAGCATAGTCCAGTCCGATTGCATTTGTTCTATCTGCTACATATGTATTTACAGGATTATCAAACTCAAAGAGGACAGATGCGTAGTATTTACCATCTGATTCCTGTGATATGGTAGCAGACTTAATAAGCCAGTTTTCTTCCGGCATACGGTGTATAACTGCCTTTACCTTACCAATCTTAGGCAACTTAATATTATTATCAAATATGGCAACTGTGCCTTTCTGATTGTTGGTAGTATAGGATTTACGGCTATGCTTTGCAGATTTATATTTAGGAAAACCATTTTTCTTTTTGCGTTTTTTGCTAAAGCAGTTACGAAACGCGGCCTGCAGATTCATCTGCTTATTGGCAAGAGCAAGGCTGTCCACTTCTTTAAGATATGGATAATCCTTTTTGTACTTTGCAGGTGTTACAGTCACAAATTTACCTGTAGTCTTATAGCTCTCAATCTTATCTGCGAGCATGAGATTATAAACCTTACGACAACAGCCAAAGGTCTTTGCAAACATAACAGCCTGTTCAGTTGTGGGATATAACCTGTACTTAATTGCCTTGTTTGCCATTTTTCTTCTTTCCTTGTGATTGGATATACTGCTTAATTATATCTACAGTAACACCACCTGTAGTTATCAAAAAATAACTTTGTGACCAGAACATTTCTTTCCAAAGAGATTTGCGAATTTGAGGAAATTCTTTCTTAATAAGTCTACTACTTGCAGACTTATAGGAATTTATGAATTTACTAATTTCTGAGTTTGGATGACCTCTGAAAAGAATATGTACATGGTCTTTATCATGATTCCATTCTTCTAATGTTATGTTGTAATTAGGAGAAATGTACTCAAATATTTCCTTCAGACGATTTGAGATAGTCTTGTTTATTACCTTGTTACGGTATTTTACACACATAATAAGATGATATTGCAACAAGAACACTGAATGATTATTTGTATCATATTTCATCTTAATACTCCCAAGTATTATATATACGACTGAATATAATTATAATACCTCGGTAGCACGTATAAGTCAACGCCGTGTTATCCGCAATTCATCCTCCACCTACAGAGGTAGGAGATTTCTTGCTCACGGCGTGTTAAAGCAATCCTTCAACCTTACGCTTTATTCCCCAATATCACCTATTGGGATTTCGAATTCAGCTATACAAATCATCTAATGTTAGCAATGATACCTTCTCAGCATCAGCGTTCTCAACAACCCACTTAGAAAAGCCTGACAACGAAAAATACATATACTGAACTTCCTCGTATTTTCTATCAATGAGCCCCTTTCTGTTCATCAGGTCTTCATAAACTGGCTTATCTATCTGTTCATTTTTGAACTTGCACTCTCCAAGAATTACCTTCTTTCCAATTTCATCAATTCCAACAACATCAATATCCGTTGGAATACGATCATGTCCCATACCCCACCATTTTCCTACATTTGTAGTCATGCATTTCAGCTTTCCATCTAGCCCGTGTGAAAGAACGTAATATCTACACATATCTTCAAAAATCTCACCCATGAAATCATGCAAATTGTTCTTCACGTACGTATTATAGTAAACTTCTCCGCGGTTCATCTCGATTGCCGCACGCCCCTTAGGTATGAATTTATACCAAAACCGATACATGCCATCAACGATTTCATAGTTAACCTTCTTTTTGTTCTTTTCATCTGTTATGGCGGAAACTTTTGCCAAAACTCCAACTGTAGTAAGATTCTTTATAGTATATGAAACCGCAGCGGTCGACTCATGTACTTTGTCAGCAATTTCATTTACTTTATTTGCTCCACCTGAGCACGCCTCAATCACTGTATTATATGTGTTAACCGTTCGAAACTCTTGCATAAGCAAATTGTATGGTTCTTCATAGAGGTAACCGGATGGTTTAAAAAAATTATTAATTAGATTATCATCTAACGAAACAGAGTCATCAAAAAGTGTTAAGTATTTTGCGACTCCTCCAGTTACACCAAATACAACAGCCTTTTCCTCATTATTGTATTTAGGCACGAATTTAGCAGAATCCAGATAATCAAATGGTTTTAAAAAAATTTGATTATCACGTCTGCCAAACAGTGGGCTCTTTTCACTCAAGATCTTTTTTTCCATAAAACTAATTGCAGAGCCACTAATAATAAGATATATATTTTTCTTACTAAGAATTGAATCAATCGCACCTTGAAATCTTGATAGAAAAGACTCGTCCACTTCGGCAATATATGGTATTTCATCCAAAGCGATTACAGTTTTTTCATCCTTACAACTATTACCTACAAACTTAAAGAAGCCTTCCAAATCCGAAAACTCCACTCCTTCCATCTCTGGTACGATATCAGAAATGAATTGTGCACTCCACTTTTTAACATTATCTTCTAAGCTAGATTTTGCTGCTATATAATATGACGCTCTCTTATCCTTAATAAATTCTGTGATAAGAGTAGATTTACCTATACGTCTGCGACCATAAATAACAGTCATTTGGAAACCTGGCTGATTATATGTTTCCTCCAGCACACTCATTTCATGTTCTCTTCCTATAAACATAGTTATTTCTCCCGCTAATAATTCTCTTTACTAAAACTAATTTTGTTAAAATATGTTTTATTAAAAATAATTTTAGCATAATATTCATAGATGTCAATGTATACTTCTATCCACTTATGTATAAAAGAGGGTCCCCCGAAGACCCTCATACTAAATAAACTTTTATTACCATTTCTCCCACCAACCGAAAACGTCGATGAGCTCCATAATTGATTGGAAACAAAGTTCTCCATCACATATTTTCTCACCACTTCCTCAGCAACTTCATAAGTCCACGCATTTGGAAGTGATGCTTTAAATGTCCTGCAAAGCTGAGAGTTCTTTTGCTTTTCTATGGCTTCAACTGAATTCCAAAGAGTGGCTCTATCCTTGTATTCTTCTGGTGCATTCTCTGGTAGATTTATCTCGCTGTGAACTAAATCCTCTTTAGGGTCTGGCTTGTATGTGTGCCCATCATACTCGCAGTAGAGTTCTTCACGGCTGATATAACCAGCTGCATCAATAGCAGAGGGACAAGAGTTCTTGGCATTGCCACCTCTTGTCACTATGCTAAAACGTGTGCTCATCCACTTCGGCATGAGTTACCACTTTCGGTTGGGCACACGTAAAAACCTCAGATCAGGATTGCCACGTCTTTTTGTGGTAATACTGTTCTGAGGTTGTACTAAAGGGTAGGTGCGTTTTTTGCACCGAAGGGGAAAGGTAGTTTCCCCTTTTGCCCACGGCTTTTGTGGGCAATGCCGTCTGCAAGACTCTCCGAAGGACGCACATACCATCCGAAGAGTGGTATATCTGTGCGCACCCAACAAGTTGGGTGATAAAACATTAGTGGCTTTCGGTACGTTCTGACTCATTCGACTTCACCTCGCTTTCGACAGGACTAGACAAGACTTGATTAGTAGCTCTGGCTTTAATGTCTGCAATGACTTTCTGGCACTGTGGAGTTGCTATTGCCACCTTAAGAATTTCATTCATTTCGGATTCTTCAAAGGAGTAGCACTTTGGAAAACCTTTGTGAACTACACCGCCCATCATGTACTTATTGGCATTCTCCCTTTTTCGCTTATCCTCGTTAGCCTTTTTCTTCTCCTGTGCATAAAGCCTTTTGGCTTGCTCCACCTTCTTCTGCGCCTGCTCCATTCCTTTTGTTGTTGTGATTTCTGTGTTAATCATGTTTCTGTTCTCCTTTCATTTTTGGCATTGAAAAAGGCGGGTGTTCCGTTAGGATCACATCCGCCTTAAATAAAAAAGCACCTTAGACTATTTCTAATCTAAAGTGCTTTGTAGCTATGATATTCACTATCTATGAAAAGATAGTTTCTTCAAATGTTTTTGATGCTTTTTTTCTTAATTCAAAAGCCTTATTATAATAAACATTAGCTCCATCTTTTGTTGAATTATATTTTTCAATTATTCTTTCTTGTTCAGGGATTGATGGAACCGGAATCCTTATTGCTCCTATCTCATCACTATTCAAATTATACTGTCCACCACCCTGCCTACGCATTACAGCAATTTGGTCACGAACAATTGTTGTGCGGAAAAGAATATTTACATATTCTGGCAACACAACCGAAGTATCAAATCGATATCTAATAAGATATGACGCATACGTATATGTGTCGCCACTATGAAATGTCGCAGCTTTACCAACCAAATCTTTACTACCATTTGTTCTTACAACAAGAAAATCACCATCTTTTAGTAGCCATTTATCTTTGTCCTTATCCGTAACAGCACATTCGTATGGAAGATACTTTAATTCATTATAATCAATCTCTCCGTTAACTATGTTAGACATTCTAAGCATCGGTATCATACCATCTTCTTGTGTCTCAGAAGCCTTAATAGATAATCCAAATAACGACTCTTGAGGTATTTCCGAGATTGCTAATGATGGACATGCAAAGCTCTTGTTTATTTCCTCTAATCTGCCTTCTTTGAGCGTATAACCAACTTCCCATCGATTTACAGAAGAAAAAGAAACTGTTTGAAGTACCGAAGATTCATTATCCTTTTTTTTGCTTTTTCTATTATAGCTAGATACCTCTGACTGGATATCAAGTAATAAATTAGCTCCAAAGTCATCTCCGTATTGTCTATTTTTTTCAGCTTCTTCTAACGTGGAGTGATATTCCCTAAGAATCCTTTTTTGTTCCTCTATGGATGGTATTGGCGCTTTCAGTTCTGCCAACTTATCATATCTCAATGTTTGCCTAACTGAACCCGTAGTAGAGTCTTTTATCAGTTTATTGAAAAAGGCACTCTTCATCATCAGCCAAATATACTCAGGTAATACCGTATCTTTGCAACTGAACACAACGTAAGCAGGACTAATATAACCACCCTTTTGCGCAGATGTTTTTAATCCTATAGAACCAACATTTATTCTATATGGGTTATACGCAATCCAATTATCTTTTACTATGTGATACTTCTGCTTTATCTTTTTCCCTTTTTCTACACTTGCATCGAACATTCCAACTTTGTTAGATACACCAAGAATAATAAAATCATCATCTGGATAATCCGATAATTGTACTTTCGTTGTTTGATGAATTAAGTGGTTTCCAAGTCTTTCAACAGAATAATTTGATGCAACTTTAGAGAAAAAGAACTGCTTTACATCCCACTGAGTAATTCTTGAAAAAGGTGTGGTAGAAAGTAACTTCTTCTCACTATTCATCAATTACTTCCTCCTTACCATCAACAATTCTGCAGTATTTACCATCTGCATTCTGCTTATAAGTAATTGATGATTTTTGTATCGCCCATAAAGCGTTATCTTCATGATATTTTTTGTATTCTTCTACAAGCGTTGGTAATTGATTTCCGTCTGAAGCTGCACCTGTTGTTGTAATGCCTGCATCATCAATTTTAGCAATTGGAACATCATAATCGAACTTTGTCTTCACTAAAGGCTTTATTTCTTCTTCTATGTTTTTTTCTAAGTCAATAAGTTGCTTTTCGTAACTTTTTTTATTAGCCTTGTTATCCTTCTGCTCGTTTTGAATACTTTCTATTTCATTTTCAATAGATGCTGTGTTTTGCTTGTTTTTCTTTGCATTCTTCAAACGTGCTTTCGCATTTTTTAGGTCATTCTTAAGTGTATCAACAAGGCTTTCACAGTTAGCAATAGCATTGGTTAATTTATCAAATTCTGCTTGATGTGCTTTTCGTATTTCCTTCTCTGCTTCATCCTTGCATTTCTGATATTCTTTCTCTTCTTCATCCGTAAATCTACGCATAAATACAAGACTAGGCTTCACAGTCGCACCAGCGGCAATAAATACATCTTGTGGAATTGAACAAATAAGTAAAAGTTTTGCTCTTCCCTCAAAGTATTCTCTTACAGCTTGAAGATTCTTATTATTTAAGACACCTTCTGGCAATACCATTCCCATTCTTCCACCTTTTTTCAGAAGTCTTAAACATCTTTCCATGAATAAAACCTCCGTTAATGTAGATGTATTGCCTAAATCATATAAAGATAATACTGACTTACCGATATTATCATCTACCTGTTTCAAAGCTTCATCATAAGCTTTACCATATTTTGCCTTGTACTTTTTCTTCATATCCTCATCGGTAAATCTATCGACCTCAGATATGAGTTGGTTTCTATCTACATTCTGTCCAAATGGTGGATTAGTAAGAATAACATCAAATCTCTCTTCAAAAATACCATTAACATTTAATAGCCCATCATGATGATGCACTCCACCATGTCCATCACCATGCATTATCATATTCATTTTTGAGGTTCTAGCCATTCTAGGATTTGCATCCGTTCCGTAAATACAATTTCTTGATAATTTATACATACGGCTATTTTTCACTTGAGTGTCAAGCTCTTTGTTTAATGCGCTCTGCATCTCTTCTATTGCTTCGTTACGTCTTAGTTGTTCATCTTCACCAACAGAATCATAATCTGTTCCCTCTATTACTTCTCTCAAGCGATCCTTCTCTTCACGAACAGATGCCTCCACCTTATCCCTAACATACTCAAATGCTTTAATCAAAAAGCCACCTGAGCCACACGTAGGGTCACAAATTGTTTCACTTTCATTAGGGTCAAGAATCTCAGTCATAAAATCAACTATAGTTCTTGGAGTAAAAAACTGTCCTAATTCACCTCTAAAAGTTGTGCCCAAAAACTGCTCAAATGCAATTCCTTTAACGTCGTCTTGAGTGTCAGATAAGTTGTAGTTTTCCATTTTTTCAAGGATTTGAACAAAGCTATTTTCACGAATATTGATTTCATCCTTATCCTCAAAAAGTTGGTCATCCTTGAAATAATCTTTTGTTGTTCTAAAAAGGAACTGCATGTATGAAAGGTTATATAGCTCAGTATTTTTTAATCCTGGTCTAACATTCTTTTCATGATTCTCAGCCTGTGCTTCATATTCAGCTTTTGTAAAAACCTTAGTTCCTTTATTATCACGTTCAAATCTAATTTTCATAAACAAAAGTTTACTGATTTCATCAAACGCAGCTTCTGGTGAGAGCTTATCATTATTACGAATAATATTATGACAAGCCTTTAGAGTTTTTGTAAATTCCTCACGTGTAAACGTTTTGGTCTGATTTTTTAGTTGCTCAATCTTTTTTGCATCATCCACATCCTTTGCTGTAGGAATAGCTACAACTTCCTCTAATCTCTGTGGCAAATGGTTAGGGTCAACATCAAAGAATTTAGTTTCTTTTTCATTTGTTGTAACAAAAAAATCTGCATGTGCCCATGATGCGTAATTAAAACCTTGGTAATAATCCTCAACATGAATCTTCACATTTTCAGCTTTACACTCAATAACCACAAAGGCATTCTTTAAATCAGCTTTATCCTCTTTACTTTTCCAAATTACGATATCTGCTCTTGCCTTACCTTGCCCACGCTGTGAATTGTTTACCTTCATTTCTTGAGCCATCTGTTCAAGTCTATACCCGTATTCATTTACCAAGGTACAGATATATCTTTGTCTGACCTTTTCTTCCGGCTTAGCAACAAGCCATTTGTCAACTAAAGGACAAAATACCTTGCCGTCTTTTTCTTGATATTCAAGTTTTGCCATTATATATCCTCCTAAATATCCGCACCATTCTCTTTAAGACGGCAGTATCTGTCATAAGAGATAATGATATTCTGCGGTTTACTGTTCTTATTCACCAAAACAACCTTATCGTTTTGTGCCACATCATCAAATATCTTTGATGCCTGACCTCGTAGAAACTCCGTCATTTGATGATGGTCTGGTATGATATTCTTATCCATAAATTGTACCTACCTTTCCACAGAACATTATCTCAGAATTTTGTAGATATTACAATGTATTCTCAGTACAAAGGCGGAGTAAATTTACTGTAGGATTTGAAAGGTAGACTATACCCTATGATCAGTTTAGATGCTCAAACCTTACTCATTATACTGCTTAATAAGATAACAGTTCAAGGATATTTGTGCGTTCCGACGCACTTTATTCAAGGGCAGAGGCGTCAGCCTCTGGTTTCCTTTAGAACAGTTTCCAGATATAATTATGCATTCCTATGCTCATCCATTTCTTCAATTCTGCACTTAACTCTACTTGCATGCTGTCATAGTATTTTCCCCA
>JQKK01000038.1 GCA_000746015.1 Lachnospiraceae bacterium MA2020
CTCTGCAACTTTAGGTAATTCTATTATGCACTAAACAATCTTTTCACTATATTCGCTTTTAGAGCACGCTAGGAGCTTTATATTGACGTTTTAAGTATATCATGCTACAGAACACTATTAATAATCATAAAACGATTTCTAGGGCATAATAGCCACGTTCTACAGATTATATTTTTTAATATCATTCTTACGCCTAAAGTATGTTGCTCTTTTAAGGTTCAATTTCTCCATAATCTCAGAATCAGATAACCCCTCAGCAATTAAATTTTTAATATCGGCAGCGGTTTTTTGTTGCTTATCAATCTCTTTTGGACGACCAGCAGATAATTTTTTCTTTGTCTCAATTATTTTTGTGCTATTTTTGAGACTTATAGCCGCTGCTTTAATATCCTCTAACTTTTTTTCTAAATCACGAATAATTACTGCATCTGTAGGTGGTACATTGTAAGGATTGCGACAAAGCCAATAGTAACTCCCATTACCATCATTTTCCCACACATCTATAAACTTACGCCTACCTCTACCATCTGAATGAGAAACTAAAATACGTCCTGTCTCATATTCTTTACGTTCACCTAACTTTTCAAAATTAATCTTGATAATATAGCCATTTACTATAGTGCTTTTATAAGTATTTTCTGTATTATCAATAGGCTTAAATTCATTTTTACGAATAGAATAAGTGTCTAAAATCATATTAATATGACTTTTTTGATATTTCTAGACTTTTTCATTTATACTCTCCAAGTCTCATAAATTTTTGAATATTATTGATACAAACTAAACAGCTTTTGCCACCACTTTACTTTTACCTGTACTTCTTCACTTGCTAATTCTTCATTTTGCTTTTCTTCCAATGCCTTAATTTTTTGCTCAGAAATTGCTTGTAGTTTTTGAGATTGGTCTAAAAGCTGATGCAGTTCTTCAATCTGCTTATCTTTAACCTTTAATTGTTCATCTTTAATCTGTAGTTGCTTATTAAGAATATCTAGCAAGGTATCAACCTCAGTATAAACCTTAGTATCAACTTTTGGTTGACACTTGGTTGATACCTCTAACCCTAATAAACGCTGACCTTCCTCGTTTATTAAGATGGTTCGGTTGATACCTGAGTGGTAACAGTTGGTTGGCAGTTGGTTGATACGTTTTCTAACAGCTTGCTTTGATATATTTAGTTCTTCAGCTATCTGCTTTATAGTTTTTTCCATTATGGTAACCTTTTTTTATCCTAAAGTATCAAAAATATTATTGATACTTTAATTGCAATTCATCAAGCTCTTTTTGTTCTGAACTATCCAATATTCTTTCTTTGCTTATTCTTTTCAGTTCAATCCAGCGACCTTTTTCAAGTACCGCTGCCGTTGGTTTATAATCAGTTAAATCAATGCCAAACTCATTAATAGCACAGAAATCGAAGCCTATTATAGTTCTGCTGATTTTTTTATATTTGTATGTTATTACAGTTCCACAATTTTCTTGAATCTCACGAATAGCTTTGTCAAGTATACGTTCTTTCCACATTCCAATTTTAATATACTTTTCTTCCGTTCCTGTAACTTGCCTTAGTTCATCAATTGATAAATAAAAATCTATCCGCCTTGATCCAGGCTTCTTACTTTTCATTTCACGTTGCATTAAATGCCATATAGCCATTGAATAAGGGCTACGCATTCTCAAGAAATCAGACAACAATGCTTGCGTGAAATTGCCTTTCAAATGTAATAACAGCTCTGTCATTCTAGGATTTAACTCAATTCTTAAAAACTTTTTATCCTCATATTCACAACAGCTTGTTAATGGGTACTTTTCAAAACTCTTTTTGCCTTTTCTCTGTACCCTAATTATTGATTTTGCTAATTCATCTGTTAATTCATCTGCTTCTTGGTATACATGCGTAGTTGCTATGTCCATTAGTTTAGCAAACTCAGGAACTGTTATACTATACTCGTAAAATTCATCATCATTTTTTTGGCATTGTGCAATCGCTATATAGAGTAACTTTCTTGCTTTCAAACTCATTTTTGACAGTTCTAAAGCTGTTATGAATGAATTACTTGTTACTACCCTGATATTATCTTTTGTATTTAATTCTCTTTTTTTTCCCATAAAATACCTCCACAAAAACATTGTATCATATATAACGTTATTCGTATATATTTGTTATTTTAAAGTATAAAAATGTGTTTTCTGATTTAATTACTTTAGTTTGTGAAAGTACGAAACTGTTATCTTTAAAGTACGAAACTGTTATCTTTAAGTACGAAAGTGTTATCTTTAAAAGTAAAGAAATACAGTATTTATGCGATTTGTGGCGATTTTTGGTTTTTAAACGTATTTAAACGATAAAACGTATAAATAATATATATATATCAAAACCCCACTTATCCACAATTTAAAAAACTTCTGCAAAAAATACAGCCATGTTTGTATATAATATAAACAAAAAACACTCGCTTTCATATCACTTACCCCATATTATGTATTTAACCGAGCATTTGTTCTGTATATTTATTGACAAATCTTTTTAAATTGATTAAAATAGTGTTTGGCTAAAACATAGATATAATCAGTGTTTATAGCTTATTTCACTTTTTATAAAAGTGCATTTTTAATTTAATAACAAGAATGGAGTATAGCATGGATAATATCAAAGATATAGCAAAGAAGAATATATACATCCTATATCATATCCCTAAACGTTATACAGCTATTAATGAGCTATTTGAAAAGTATCCAAACGTTAAACATACACTACTAAAAATATGGAATTTTGTATTGAATAATGGCGGAATTATTGAAAAAGATGAAATGTTATTTTTCATTACAACACAAATGTTAAATGTTCAACGTAAAAGGACTACATCAGAAGTAAGTAATCGTCACTTGAATTACTTATCATGTTGTGGTTTCTTGAATAAATCAGCACAAATAATGGATTATGGCAGCGGAACTGAGAATTTATCATCATTCAACAAAGAAATGATACTTAATAACATTTCTTTTCAACCTAAACCAATTAACACTTTTATAGTTAAAGAATACACTTCTGATTTACTCTTAGAAATAAACCACAATATTAGCAAACTACAAGTGAATAATATTAAACCTAGCAACATATCAAATGATTTATTGCTATATAGAAATTTGTCTGATGAAGCTGGACATACCTACTATAACAACGTGTCTGCACTATCAGATAAATTAAAAAACTATGCCAAATTGCAAAAACGCATGAAAAAACTAATTAATCAAAAGGGTTATTGTACAAAAGAAGAAATCTTGCAATTAAGCAGAGTAAAAAAAGCAGATGCACAAAAGACCTATAAATTTTTTAGATCTGATATTTTGAAGGACTATGCTTACAAGTTACCTACAAAGGAACAAGTAGCATTGTACGGAATAGAACCTAATAAATACATATTTACTAAAAGAAAGGATAAGTAAAAATGAAAAAAGAAGAAAAAAGAGCTCAAGAACTTGAAAAAGATTTGCAACTGTTTGTTGAACAACTAAAATTTGGGGAGATTAAAGATAAGAATAAGACGGTATATACGCCAATTGATGACATTGTAAAATATACTACCGTAGCTGTTAAATCTGGAACTACATTGGAGCAAAAAATAATAGTAGTTAAAAATGGAGAAATTGTAGAGCAAAGTATAAAAGTATTATATCCCAAAATAAGAAATAAAATTGATTATGGTTATATAGTTAATGATAAAGGGGATATATTCAGCAGAAGAAAAAAGAAAGATGATAAATTCAAGTGGTTAACTTTAAGAGAAGAAAGCGGACGAGGACAGTATTCATTAAAACTTTGCAATAAGGGAAAAATTGAAATATCTTACTATGGTGCAGTTGCTTTAGCTTTTGGATGTGATGTTACAACAGACAAGGCATACAAGAGAATGATTAATGGTTTTTTTAAAAATATTGTATGTCACCATATTAAGCCTATTCCAAAAAATGAAGAACTTCCTGTTAAAGATGTGACTAGTTTTGAGCAACGTAGACGAAGATCAAATAATTGTAAAATAGACAACTTGAGTTTTATAACAAGAGAAGAACATGGCTATTTTTCACATAATATATTGAATTCTAATCTTATAAATGTTAATGGAGCTTGTAGTTATTTTCAAATAAGGGAAAATGGCAAGGTAGTTTATACAAAACCTGTAAAACCAAAGTTTAATGAAATAAATGAAGAACAAAAAGGAAAAGAACTAAATTGCACATGGCAGATAGGTTTTAGACCTAAAGATTTTAAGGAGACTGAATTATATAAAAAGCGTAAAAAAAATAATACTTTGCATCTCTTTATACCAGTAGGAAGTTATTATTTGATTGCTTATTTTAATAATAAAAAGGAGCTATTTGATTTAACATATGAAAATGATAAGAAGGTTCAGGATGAGCTATATTTCTTTACAATAACACAAGATAAAACAGTAAAAATATTTGTTTTAGATAGGGATATTTTTAGAATATTTGTATCAGATGGTAAAATAGAAAAAAATGAATTGATTGCATTAACGGACAAAATTAGTTTATTTGTATTTGATGAAAAAACTTTTATCAGTCGCGAAGTTAAGTTGAAACTTTTAAGTGAAAAAAATACAACTTATAATGATATAGTTGATATGATTACTGAATTATCAAATATTCAAATTAAATGCAATGAAAGAATAAAGATGTCCTAAAAACGATTTTAGGCATGTTACAAGAGGTGTAGCTATTTTGGCTATACCTCTTTTGTGTTGATAATTTTATAATCACATAATTCTATCAAATCTAACATATATATTTTTACTATCAAAAGTTATTGTATTTCGATACTTATGATGATATAATAATTCTATTAAAATTAGCGAATGTTAAAAATGATAGAGAGGTAATAAAAATGATTTATGGATATTGCAGAATAAGCACAGCAAAGCAAAACATTGATAGACAAGAAAGAAATATTCTTGCCAGCTTTCCTAAAGCTAAAATCGTAAAGGAAACATACACAGGTACTAAGTTTCAAGGTAGAAAAGAACTAGAAAAGATAGTATCTAAGATAAAGAGCGGTGATACTATTGTATTTGACAGTGTAAGCAGAATGAGCAGAGATGCAAATGAGGGAATAGAACTATATTTCAGCCTTTACGAAAAAGGAGTTAATTTAGTATTTCTGAAAGAGGGATATATAAATACTGATATTTACAAAGATACTTGTAATCAATCAATAGATACAACAGGTAATGAGATTGCTGATATATATATTAGAGCAACTAATAAAGTAATACACTTACTTGCAGAAAAACAGATTGCTAAGGCTTTTGAGCAAGCTGAGAAAGAAGTTCAAGACCTACATGTTCGTACTGCTGAAGGCATAGAAACAGCACGAAGAAACGGAAAACAGATAGGACAGAAAAAAGGTGCAAAGCTAGTTGTAAAAAAATCTTTCAAAGCAAAAGAGGATATTAAGAAATATAATAAAGACTTTGGTGGTGCTTTGAATGACAAAGAGACTATGAAACTGATAGGAATAGCAAATAATACTTTTTATAAATATAAAAAAGAATTGCTTATGGCAGCGGAACAATGACCGCTGCTTTTTGTGTATAGGGGATGGAATAAACTAGAATCATATTTTTATTATTAAAACTTAATATGGTGTAGTAGTTCTTACTAATCAGCAGAATCATACGACTTATTGCTGAATTAAAATATATCAAGTAATTTGATTGATATTACAACCATTTAGATTCATAAAAATTATAATTATAAAAAAATGATACAGTAAAAATTTTGATCGAATTCCCATAAATCAAGATAAATACTGCTTTTATACTTGACGCTGATTGCGTATTTAACGATAATATAAACGTTGTCGCCCCTACAAATGACAAGAAAGGGGGTGTATATGCAATGGAATTTATCATACCTGTTCTTCAAGCTGTTGTGGCTGGCATAATTTGCCATTATGTCATCAAATGGTTAGACAGTCTTGAAAAGTGACAACTAGCCTTTAGGTTTAAGCTCGCCTAAGTCAAGAAATGAGCATAGAAAAACCCTAGAGTGTACCAGACTCTAGGGTTTTTTGTGTATTCTACAACGGAATACTCATACCAATTCTTTGCCTAAGTCGATTATATCATTTTAGATTATTTAGTCAATCATACGTTATTGATTGATTTTATGCATTTGATATTTAATGTCGTATCTGAAAGTGCTATAATAACGCCTTGTGTGAAAAAAGGAGGAAAGTATGAGAAAAAATTATCTTTATAGCTTTTGTGCTATCTTTGCCACAGTATTCTTATTATCTGCCTGTGGCTCAGCAAATTCATTTAACAGCGTTTACGCAACAGTTTCAGAATGTGAGCTAGGAAGTAACTTTGATTTACTTAAAACGGTTTCTCACAACGAAGGTATTTCTAAAATTACATTGAGTGATAAAGGTGGATTTGATTCTAATAAAGTTGGTACTTATGACGTTTCATATTCCATTACAGATATAAAGAATAAGACTAAGGAAAAAAACTTTACTTACACTGTAAAGGATACTACTCCACCTAAACTTAATCTTACCAAAAACGAAATTCATGCTAAATTAGGAGCTGCTTTTGATATTAATGACTATGTAAAAGCAACTGACAACAGCAATCAAATTAAAATCAAATATGATGGCGATGTAGATACCAATAAAGAGGGAAAATATAAAATATCTGTTTATGCTATAGATGATAGTAATAACAAGTCAAAAACACAGGAATTAGAAGTTTACATTGACGATCGTAATGATTGCATAATACGAAATGCTAAATTTGGTGACAGTATAGAAACGGTTAAAGCATGGGAAAATGCTAAGATTTCTAGTGTAAATTCAAATTTAGAAGATTCAGAAATTAAAACACTTGTATATGATACAAAGCTTAATAATGTAGATATGTTTCTATTTTACTTTTTTCAAAATGATAAATTGGTAAAAATAGTATATGGTAACAGCTCTAACTATATAAATGATGATTCATATGTTGATGATTTTTATACTATTGAAGATGCTTTAGAAAAAAAATATGGAGAACCAGATTCTAAGAAATATAGAACAGATAGTGCTGCTTATGGTTTACATGAAGGATTCGCAATTTCATTAGGCTATGCATCTAAATACACTCTTTGGAGAAAAGATGGTTACATAATAACTAATGACTGCTATGGTAACTCTGATGGTACTGTAGGACAAAGTATAACCTATGAATCAGATGATTTTGTTGCTACAGAAATAGATAATAGTGATATCTAAAAATAATTAATTATGATTCATAATTGATTATTTAGAAAAGAGGACAGAAATGACACAGGAACAATATTTAGAGCTAAGAAAATTATCACAAGAAAAAATTGCTGAAAAAAATACAGCAAAAGAATCATCCGCAACAACAGCTACATACACTAAGCCAACCGAAAATGCTACTGCTAGCTTGGTTAAAGGAATTGCTATAACAATTATGGTTATTTCAGTTTTAGTTGGTATTATAGCAATGGGAGACGGTGTTGTTGAAGTAGGTTTAATAATTATTTTTAGCAGTATAATTTTTATGACCTTCTTTTTGGCTTTAAGTGAGATTATTATGCTCTTACAAGCTATAAAAGATAAATAATTAATATAATAAAAATAGTCTCAGTTTTAATTTCTGAGACTATTTTTTTATAAACTTTTATCTTTTGTTTTTTGCAAGTACTTTTTCCCTAAAATTGCAGAATCATTTCCCTAAAGTTGCAGAGGGAAATTCCTCATTATTGCAGATGCCATTCCCATAC
>JQKK01000039.1 GCA_000746015.1 Lachnospiraceae bacterium MA2020
TGTAGATATGTATACAGTTAGATTGACGTTTTATAATAGTATCATAAACCGAAGGAAAACATGAAGGATAGACAGAATATAGATTGTATTTAAGAAAATGGGGTAATGGTTATGAGAAAAATGTTTAAGGTATTGGGAATTTCATTAGTAGCTATGATGACAATCAACACTGTACCAGCATATGCAGGAACATCAGAAATCGCTGGTGGAGCAATTGCAGCAGTAGAAGGCGCAAAAGAGTTATATGAAGGATCAGTAGTTTATAGGATGGCAGGACGAGCAGGTGCAGCAGGTAAGGGTGCAAAAGGAATCGCATTTGAAACAATATATTCTGACATGAAGAATTTCGCAAATGCGACGAAGGATAAAGTAACAGGATTTACCAAGAACTCAACAGCAACGCAGGTAGATTTGGTTACTAAAGATGGCGCAGGTAAAGTAGTCGAGAGAATACAATGTAAGGACACACCAAGCCCATCTGGAATCAAGGATACGATAAGCAAGGTTAAGAGTGGCAAATATGATGGTGCACAGCTGGTGGGAACAAAAGAAACTGCTGAGGCATATGCTGAAGAGGCAGCAAAAAATGGTGTAAAAAAGACAATGGAGAATTCGGGAGTCTCTACAGAAACAACGAAAAGGATAGCGAATAAGGCACTGGGGGTAATGCCTTCAGCAAAAGAAATCTGCAATACTGCTGCAAAGGGGGGTGCTGTAGGTGCTGCTGTAGATGGAGGAATAGCTTTAGTGGAATCGATTGTTAATAAGGATGATCTTCCTGATACATTTGGACATACTGGCTATCATGCTGTTGAAGGAGCTGTTACTGGAGCAGGAGCCGCTGTTGCAGGTGAGGTCGTAGCTGCAGGAGTTGGTGCAGCAGGTTTGGGCGGAGCAGCACCGGTAGTTGTACCGGCAGTTGCTTGTGCGGGAGCAGCAACAGCTATAAATTATGGTGCGAAAGAGCTTAATAAGAAATATGATATTGAGGGTAAAATTTCAGATGGAACGAGATATATTAATGAAAAATATGATATTGAGAATAGGGTAAAACAAGGAAGTCAAAATGTTTCGACAGCAGTAACAAAAGGCGCGAAGAGTGCAACATTAGTAGCAGCTGAAGGAGCAAAGAGGGCATCGGAAATTACTAAGAATGCTGTATATACCGTAACTAAAGGTTTCAAAAAATGATGGAAGGTATAGAGTATGAAGTACGTAGTTTTAGATCTTGAAATGTGCAAAGTCCCTAAAGGATGTAGATGTAAAGAATATAAGTGGTCACAGGAAACGATAGAAATAGGAGCTGTATTATTGGATGATGATTTTAGGGTTCTGGATCAGTTTGATACTTTTGTTAAACCTAAATATGGAAGAGTGGACTATTTCATTGAACACCTGACAGGGATAAGTGAATATCAGCTTAAAAATGCACCGAGTTTCGAAGAAGCAATTGATTTATTTACGAAATGGATACCGGACGATGAAGTAAAATGTGTGTCGTGGAGCACCAGTGATAGTGCACAGATTGAGCATGAGATGGTTTCTAAGGGGCATAATAATTCGAGGATGGTCGAGCTTTTTGAAGGTTGGATTGATTGTCAGAAGTTATTTGATGACAGAGTAGGGATGGTTAGACCATCAAAGTTAGAAGAAGCGTTAATTATCGCAGATATTTATCCTGAAGGAAATATGCATAATGGGCTGTCAGATGCTCAGAATACAGCAATACTATTCGGAAAACTTGAAAACGGTGAGGAATTTGTACTAAATGAAATATATCAGTCAGCAGCAATAGAAGAGAGTGTTCCTATGGTTGTCTGTATTGGAGATCTTTTTAGAAATATTGCAATTATGTGATGAAGTAATTATTAGAATAGTCCATCCCGGTGCTGATGGGCTATTTTGATCTAACGCACAGTGTTCCTTTGCATTGTTTAAGTGTAAAAAAATATGGTAGAATTATTCTAAAATACATATATGACAGATATTACAGATTTAGACTATTTGACAGATATAATATATTTAAATATAATACACAGAAAAAGTTAGGCTATATGGAGGGGCAAAAATATGTTTTCTAATCCATTTTCACCAATATTTGGAGGAAAACCTGATGTATTTTTTGGCCGTGAGAGAATATTAAATCTCTTTGACCATGCAATGATAGATGTAGGAAGTGATGACCGTGCTATATTTATTACAGGAACTCGAGGCAGCGGAAAAACTGCCTTATTAGAGCAGCTTTCAATTAGAGCCACAGCCAAAAAAAGAAAAGTTATCGATCTTGGACCGGAAAATACAATAGAGCAGTTGATTTATTCCTTAACAGGATATGATGAAGTTACGAAAACAGTCAGTCTGCAAACTGTATTATTAAAGGCTTGTGCTAATTATAAAAAAGGAATTTTGGTTACGGTTGACGAGATCCAAAAAGTTCCGATTGAAGATGTATCATCTCTGTGCAACGCTTTTCAGATGGCATCCAGAAAAGGATATGATATCATGTTGGCTGTAGCGGGACTTCCTTATGGATATTCTGAAATCATTAAGCATGAGGGATGCACTTATCTACGACGGGCAACTCATGAAGAACTGGGACTGTTTTCATGGGATGAGGCTGAGCAATCTTTTAATAGTATTTTTTCGGAAATTAAGGGACTTACAGTTGCTCAGGCAATTGTTGAAAAACTAAATCAGGCGAGTTATGGACATCCATATATTATGCAGCTTCTTGGTTATCACCTTATTTTGCATATAAATGATCATGTTTCGGGGAAAAAGCATGATGTTACTGAAGAAGAAACTCAATATGCTATTGATAAAGCTATATTTGCTTACGAACAGCGTGCATTAAAACCTCTTTTGGATGAGTTGCCAAGTAGTGAAAAATCATATTTGGTAAAGATGTCAGAATGTCTGAGTCCTGATCGGTTAGCTGAGACATCTGAAATTGCCCGTAAACTTGGGGTGACGCAGAATAAAGTAAGCAAGCCCAGGGCTAATCTTATAAACCACGGTATAATAGCCTCTCCGGAGCATGGCAAGGTAATGTTTTGTATTCCTTATCTTGCGGATTATGTAAAAAAAGATGAATATATATCAGATGCAATAACAGTTGCAAGACAGCGCAGAGTATAGCTAACGTACCGTGTTCCTTTGTATTTTTGTTAAGCACGTAACACTATTTTAAAGTTACACGGTACCAATGTATAGTATGATTATTTACAATACTAAATCGATAAATCGGAGTTTTGAGAGTATTTGATGTCATCATAAAAGGTAGTCCTCTTCTCAACTTTCCAATACTTCTCTCTATTATATCAAAAAAGTGTCTCAATCCTAGATAAATACTGGGATTGTGACACCTTTATATAAGGAAAGCCCACGAAAAAAACGTGGACTTTGTCTACAGTCTGAACCACCTATCATGTTTATCATCTATATACTACTAAATCATCATTTGAATCACTATCTTCATTAAAATACACAGTCTTTCTAATTGGAATATTATTAATTACTTTCAAACCGTCAAATTTTACTGTTATCTCAATTTTTCCTTTTCCTTTAGGTGTAATTTTATATATAAATACATTTCCTTCCTGTCTATCGACAATCTGCTCTGCAAATTCTTCATCTATTGCTACAACCTTAAAAAGGTGTTTTACTCTACCTTTTTTTTTCGTCTGCCAGTAGTAATGCCCATCTGACAACTCGATATCACAATTTTCATATTTGATATCTGAATATACATTAACTTTTTTTCCTATAAATTTCTTTTTACAAGCTATTGCATCTACTTTTATTTCTGCATAAAATGGTTTATCTGAACTAAATTCTTTTATTTGATCGCCATATGCCCAATCAGCACTTTGTCCCTCAGTAAAACCGACATAAGGATTAACTCTATATATTCTTATTTCCTTTAATGTAAAATAATATACCAATATCAATATAAGTACAAAAACAATTAAATACTTTATTATTTTCATCTATTTAACCTTCCCCTAAAAAGATTTTCTATGCATTATTTAGAAATTGCATTGTATGCCTTTTCTAAGTTAGTTAATTTTCCAGCTGTTTCATTCCTAAAATTGCCATTATGTTCTATTAAATGTTGTTTTCTGTCACATAGTAATATATTATTCGGATCTCCAGCTAGCCAAGGATAATTTGCAACATTATTAATATGATGTCCAACTATACTATTGGGATATTTACCTTGTTTTTTTATATAATCTATATTTTCTTCTGATAAATATTTAATCGATTGATATTTTTTTCCATTAGTTATAATATCAATACCCATTTCCTTGGCTTTTCCAACAGCCTTTTGCGCTTCTGAATCCAACCAATAATTCCAATTATCTAAAAATCGTTCTTTATCATTTAGTATTCCAATTACTTTATTTTCATAACTGTCAACCAAGTAATATTTTACATTACCATATTTATCAACGTACTTATATTTAAAAGCTACAACTTCATTAATATCATTTACAATCGCTTCAATCCTAGATGCCCCCTTAATCATCTTACCTGCAAGTTTCATGGTCCTATTTAATATAGTGCCATCATCACCAACATAGACTTTCTTTCTATAAGCGTTTATATAATTTGATATCAGTAGACCATCATCAGTTATTTTTCCAAGGTTTTTACCGTCCAAGCTTATAACCGTTTTATCTTTTTGTATTATTCCAATTTTATCACCTTTATAAAATAAATTGCCATTCTGAACCCTGCAATTAATAGCTTGTCTTCCATTTGTATAAGCCCTAGTAAGGTTGTTATCATAAAATTTATTTTCATCATGATAAACGGCTTTTTCGTCTATATATCCCTTTACTCTATCGGAGTTATCAATAAGATAATTTTTTTCTGGAGTATCTACTATCTTCCCTATCTTATTTCCGTCTTTATCATGTATCTCTTCATTCTTACATATTTTTCCTATTTCTTCTCCACGGGAATCTTTAATCACTTTACCAATCATCTTACTGAATGCCACTTTTGCCAGTTTTGAAATAGATCCCCACATATAATTATCCGCTATCTCTTCAACCAAATCAGCAATAGAGTATTCTTTTACCCTATTGTTGTCTTCATTTTTAATTAAAGCATTTTTTACATAGTTCAATACTTTACCAACCAGTATTTCTCCTACTATGTCTTTTAGATTTGTAACAAAATAAAAAACACCAATAGCTACGCCACTTTCGGCCAGTATTACACCTGTAATAATGTTTACTATTGTACCAATTGCAAACTTGGATAATACTGATTGCCAGTCAATATTATGATCAAAAAACTCAGGTGGAAGTTGCTCATAAAAAATAGATTCATCTAAATCTCTTATTAGTATCTGGTATGAACGTGCCTGTAATAATATGTTTTGATCATATTTGATTTGATATAAATTAAGACCAATATCATAGCTTTGATTATCATATTTTTGATTATCAAGTAACTTTTCATCCTTTAACTGACTATCATTTTGTTTATAAATAATAAGTTGGGAACCATCATAATATTTAGAATTAACAGATACTCCTATTTTTTTTGACATTGAATCACTATTAATTACTGTCTCTGATTTGGGCAGAAACATCCTTCTTAGTAACTCGGGTTGCGGAGTATACATGCACCCTCCGATACTTACTACTACAATAATTAAACATAGTATAACTGATATTATATTATATAGTTTAATATTCCATGCCCAAAAGCGTTCTTTGATCATACATAATTCCAATATAACAATTACAATTATAATTTAGCTACCTTATACATCAAATTATAGCATTCGCAATATAGGCCTAGCTGTTCTTTTTAAAACACAAAAGGCATTCTCACGGGATTATATAATCTTGGAAATGCCTTTTGAAACAATCTATTAACTTATTATTTTTATGCATATTCATTAACAAAGAACATGAAATGAAAAAGCCTCGATGGATAATCGCTGAGTTAACGTACCGTGTTACTTTGCATTTTGATTAAATACGTAATACTATCTTAAAGTTACATGGTACCAAAGTCCCTGTGTGGCTTAGTATTGTGGGGGAATGTAAGTGGAAGATAAGGGAAAAACGTAGAAATAATCAGGCCGGAATCATTGAGGGTTGAAATGGAAGAGCAGCTTAAGGAACTAATGAAATACTATGCTGATGAGGATATTCAGAAATGCTAATACCACGGGTGTTTATGCTTTAGATTTAAAAAAGCCTTTACAAAGTAATTTGAATTCTGTATACTAAAACAATCTTTTGCAAAAGTAATTCTTAGCGCCTCAGATAGTCTATCTGATAAGGGCGTACTCCAGTTAAAATTTGTGTGGTATAATATTTCCACTAGAAAGGTTTTTTAGTTGATGGATTTTGAACTAAAACAGTATTCCAAGGCTGCCAGAGAGACAGCAAAGAATCTGAGAATAATTGATGATACATTGTTTAGGCTGATGGCAAAAAACAAAAAGGTCTGTCAGGAGATATTGAGGACTTTATTAGATATGCCGGAACTGATAGTGATTCGTTCTGATGCACAGTACACTATTACAAGTCTGCATAGGGAAATCATAATAGATGCGTTTTGTATTTTGCAAGATGGATCATACTGTAATATAGAAATGCAGAAGGATGACAGTAATGATGATATAGGTCGTGTAAGGTTTCATGCAAGCACAATGACAGCAAATCTTACACCAAAAGGAACAGATTTTGATAATGTTCCGGACGTTAAGTTAGTATATTTGACAGAGTATGATGCTTTAAATAGTGGGCAAACTATAACGCATGTAACAAGATGCATGAGACTTAGCGACGGAAGGTATGTACCGGTAAATGATGGAGAAGATATATACTTTGCTAACACATGTGTAGATGATAAGACTGATAAAGCAGAACTTATGAAGCTTATGTTGAGGAGAGATGCATTTTATAATGAGAAGTTTCCGGCAATAAGTGATTCGATAAACTATTACAAGAGGACGAATGGAGGTCTTAATAAGATGTGTAAAGCTGTTGAAGAGTATGCTCAGAGTGTTGCGCAGATGGCTACTGCTGAGGCAAATAAAAGGGCTGAAGAAGCTAATAAAAAAGCACAAGCGGCTAATAAAAAGGCTGAAGAAGCTAATAAAAAGGTTGAAGAAGCTGATAAAAAAGCAAACGAAACTATTAAGAATCTATTGAATGCAGGTAAACTTTCAATTGAAGAAATAGCTGATGCGGTGTCGGAGCCAGTTGATAAGATCAAGGCTATGGCAGATGAGATGAATGGTAAAAAGTAGAAAATTTATTGCAAAATGACATTATATGTCATCTACATTTGATATACTTTAGTCAAATTAAACCACAGGTTCATTGCAAAAGGCTTTGTATCGTGGTATAGTTCAAATCAGTAGTGTTTAACAAAGATTCTATCAGAGAAAGGAGGTCATAACTATGACGAATAATAATTTATTTAACTTTAGTAACATTGACAACGAAATCAGAGGTATGGCTATCCTTTTCTCTGTCGTTTAAGAGGACAAATCTGTCCATTTTTCAACAGAAGAAACCATAAAGTGATACCATTACCTCTTTGAATCTGTAGAAATGAGAGGCTGAGCGGAGCACTTGGCGAGGTATTTTCGAG
>JQKK01000040.1 GCA_000746015.1 Lachnospiraceae bacterium MA2020
CCACCTGTATATGCAGGAGCCTCGTTCATCTTAAGAGCGATTGTGTGGTTACCTGCGTTAGCAGAAACTGTCTTTTCAACGATTTTGTCGTTAGTCTTGTTTGCTTCCTTGAATACTGCAACATAATTACCATAATATCTACCGTAGCCCTGAAGCTCTGGAAGCTGTGCTTCAGCTCCAGCTGCAAGATCCGGAAGATCTCCTTCTATGCTGTCCTTTTCATATTTGAATATCTTAGTAGCATCAACCCACTTAACGAATTCATATCCACTAGTTAAATCTGGTGCATCTACATATTTTGGTGCTGTAAGCTTAAAGTCTGTTGACTTATCTGTTGAATCCCAATTGTCATAAACATACCATGCCTCATAATTAGCATCTTCATCACTTCTTACTTCCTTATGACCATATGTTCCGTCACCGTTATCTATCATAATGAACTCGTGGTATGTATCACCGTCATGCGCAACTATATCTCCATAGTCAAAACTTCCTGAAAGATCATGAAGGAATCCCAAACATGGTGAAAAAGTAACTTCATATCCAGCTGCTTCAGTAGCAATAACATACTCCTTATCAACATTCACTTCATTTGTAGGAGTGCAATATAATAGTCCTCCATTACTTGTAACGTCTGTATTATTGCCCCAGAAGTTTGTTGATACAGTTTTAGAATTTACCCAACGATATTCAACCCTATCAGCCTTACTATCATTTTCATTCTTTACTCTAGGCGCATATATATTCCAGCTGAATGTACCGTATGCATTTGGAGACTGTGGAAGATGGTAAACTGTATCAGTATCAGTAACTGAGTTCTCACTAACCTCAACATCAACTTCTTCCTTCTTATGAGTTCCATCAGCATAATAAACTATGCCGTAGTTCTTTCCGCCATCTTCAAGCTCAAAATTAACATTGTATGAACCTGTAAAGCGAGAATAATAATCATCATAGTCATCTGCAAGTACCGGAACACTTGCTGTAAATGCCATAGATGCAGAAAGCAACAGCGCCATCACCTTTTTGTTGATCATAAATCCCTCCAAAGAAATGTGAAATAAATGTGTTTTTGTCATCTTTGTATACTGTATACCTGCCCCTCCGATTTTTCAATAGCTTTTTGGCATGTTTTATATTATGTGCAATTGTGTACATTTTGTGAAATCTATTTATTGATAAAAACATCTCGCCTAGCTTATTTATGTATATTTGTACCTTATCGGGTATAATATACATAAAAACATGTTTTTTGTACCCTTTAGGGTATAAATCCAGCCATTTCATTGAAATTATACCCTAAAGGGTATATAATTATATCATAATGAATAGTATTGCAATTTTTGTAAAAAGAGAACGAAAAAAAGCCGGACTTACGCAGGAAGAATTTGCAATCCGATCTGGTTTAGGATTGCGCTTTGTCAGAGAATTAGAGCAGGGAAAGGAGACTGTTCGCATGGACAAAGTTAATCAGGCTCTTGCTATGTTTGGCATGAAAGCCGTTCCGGGCTCAATACGCGAGTGGAGGGATGATGATGAATAGATCTGGAAAAGTCTACATCCAAAACATATTCGCCGGACAAATTTATGAATCCGACGATGGATATGAATTCAAATATGATGACTCATACCTTGACACCCCCAATGCGAAGGCTGTAAGCCTTACCATGCCTCTTACTCACGAAACATATAAGTCCGGCAATCTGTTCCCTTTTTTTGACGGACTTATTCCTGAGGGATGGCTCTTAAATGTTGTCGAAAGAAACTGGAAAATCGATGGTAAAGATAGATTTGGACTATTATTGGCAGCGTGCAGAGATTGCATAGGAGATGTTTATATTATAGCGGAGGATAGCAAATGAAATGCTTATGCTGTAACAAAGAAATAGTTAGTCCAGACGAATACGAAAAGCAGGTAAGTTGGCATAGTAAATGCATAAAAAAGTTTTTTGGAACGGAAAAAATTCCAGAGCTTGACTGTTCTGAAGAAGAAATTGAAAAGCTCGCAAATTCTACTGTAAGCAAAGGTCTTACAGTTCCCGGAGTGCAAAAAAAATTATCTCTGCATCTTGAAACAGTAGATCACGTTGACAGACTGACTCTGGTAGACTACCCGACCGGATACATCATGAAACCGCAGTCTTCAGATTTTCAAGCATTGCCGGAGGCTGAATTTTTATCAATGAAGCTTGCAGAAATTGCAGGCATAAAGACCGTTCCATGTGCCTTATTACATAATGACCACAATTATATTTACATAACAAAGCGAGTAGACCGAATCAAGAATAAAATGAAAGCCATGGAAGATTTTTGTCAACTATCAGGCAGACCTACCGCCGATAAGTATAAAGGTTCTTATGAATCTTGCGGCAAGATAATAAAAAACTTTTCAAAGAATGTCGGAATTGATATGTCTGAATTTTATTATAGGCTTCTTTTTTGCTTTATTACGGGTAACTCTGATATGCACCTAAAAAACTTCTCACTAATTGAATCAAAACCAGGAAGCAGAGTATTCGGTCTCTCCGAGGCATACGATTTGCTCCCTGTAAATATAATCTTGCCCGAAGACCAAGAACAAACTGCCCTTACACTAAACGGCAAAAAAAGAAATATCCGAAAAAAAGATTTCCATGCACTTGCTTCAAGTTTAGATGTATCAGAAAAAACGTCCGATGCGCTCACAAAAAGGCTTATAAGCTTAGAAAAGAAGTTCATTGAAACTACGCAAGGTTCCAATCTTCCAAAAGAAATGCAAACCGCTTTTATCGAATTGATGGACAGTAGAATTGCAATTTTCAAGTAACAATATCGTTTATTACTTTTTGATTGAAAATATACTCTAGAGTTATATATTATTATAATTAACAGTATCTCAAATTTTATAAACAAGAAATGTATATCGAATAGACTTCCAGAGGTGACTATGAGTTCACGATTTATCATGTTGAAAGATGATCCTGTGCTTGAAATTACAGAAGATTATAAATGCATCATTTTAGATAAGGATCGCTTGCCTATAGCTCTGCGCTTTGAGAGTGTATCCTATGATGATGTTTATCACTCATGGGCTGAAACGCGTCACATGAGCATTGGACGTACAAATGCCAAAAACATACTTAATGCACTCAGACTATCGCAGATCAATCAGTATAAAATAGCTGAAGCTATGCATTTTGCCACACTTACTGATTGCTATTGGATTAAAAATCCTGACGAAAATATAAGCTGGGAAGATGTCTCTTTGTTTCGCTCCTCTATAAATCAGGATATAGCAGAAACTGCGCTTATTGGCGGAGCTAAAATTATCGAAGGAAAGATTCGCACTCCGGAGCCATCCGTACTTGGTATGTCTGCCAAGGCATGGCAGATAGACTCCACCGGTAAGCTTTGGTTATATAAAATTTCAAAAAAGGAGCTTGCTGCATCAGAAATCCTCGATATTTTGGAAATACCTCATGTTCCATATATACAGGCAAATGATGAAGAAATTGCAGAAATCACGACAATTGAGCGATTAAACAAGATAAACGAGGCTGGAGAGATCATCGTCAAATGCCCTATCATTACAAATGAAGATACATCTATTTTCACATTCGAAGATTATCTTTCATATTGTGAAGGAAACGGATTTGCTAACGATTATGCATATACTTCCGTAATAAGGGACTTCGGAAGCGATTACTATATGATGCAGATTGCTGACTTCATCTTATCTAATGATGACAGGCATATCGGCAATTGGGGATTTTTCATGGATAATTCGAGCGGAAAAATATTATCTCTGCACCCCCTGTTTGACCATGATCATGCTTTTTCAACTGAGACAGCGATTCCGAGTCAGACAGTCTATAACGTTGAAACTCTCGAAGATGCAGCCAAAAAAGCCGCAAAGCATGTTGATATCAAAGCCGGTATCCAGCGACTCATTGCTTCTCCAAAACCAGCTTCACTAGACGATGAAGCATGGAGCAGAGTTATTAAAAATTCAAAGATTCTAATAAATAGCTGTGTGTAAATAATATAGGGACGTCTCTCCTTGAGAAACGTCCCGTTTTATCATTTATAGCTTATATTATTTTATAGTCACACTACCCTTGCAGATTGCGCCATCATTGAATGTGATAGTCTTCTTTGCTGAGTCGTAAGTATATGTGCCCTTCTTTACCTTGAGCTTCTTAGCCTTGTTATCGCCAGAGTTTACGCCCTTCTTTGAAACAACTGCTGCTACGCTCTTTATATCGCCATTCTTATTAGTCTTTACTACGATCTGGCCTTCCTTTGTGAAAGTCTTGTTCCATGTTGTTACTTCGCTTACATCGATTGGTCTGATCGTTACTTCACCAAGTACTGTGCCCTTAACATCCTTGTTTGTCTGCTTGTCAGCGCCCTTGATCTTCTTAATTGTAACCTTAACCTTTGAGCCTACCTTCTTATCGCCTTCAACCTTGATCTTGATGTCCTTTGCAGGATACTCCTTGCCATCGATCTTGAAGCTTGAGATGAAGTCTGTTGCTCTGAGCTTACCACCTGTATATGCAGGAGCCTCGTTCATCTTAAGAGCGATTGTGTGGTTACCTGCGTTGGTAGAAACTGTCTTTTCAACGATTTTGTCGTTAGTCTTGTTTGCTTCCTTGAATACTGCAACATAATTACCATAATATGTACCATAGCCCGAGAGATTTGCAAGTTTTGTTTCTTCTCCTAGCTTAAGGTCTGGCAAATCTCCCTCAAGATTGTCAGACAAATGTTTAACTACCTTCGTCGCATCAATCCATTTCTCAAAAGTATATCCGCCGAAACTGCTAGGAATAGTTAGTTCTTCAGGAGCCGTAAATTTATATTCAGTCGTACTATCTGTCCTTATATCCTCATAGTACTCCCATTCACTATGATTATCGCTTACTGCTTTTCTAGAATATGTGCCATCTCCGTTATCAACTACAACAAAATTTTCTTCAATATCGTTATAATCAATATCAGCATCCAAATAAAGTGGCATTACTTCAAATCCAATTTTGTACCCTGCTGCTTCTGTAGTTAAAACGTAATTCTTATCTACATCAACTTCATCTGTTGGACGCAAATTTAAGAGTTCACCATGTCTTTGCCCATTACCAAATGCAGAATAATTACCCCAAAAATCAGAAGAAACAGTACTTGAATCTGCCCAAATAAATTCAACACGATCCGTCTTACTACCACTATTATCTTTTAATGCTGGTGTATATATATTCCAGCTATATGAACCATATGCATTTACAGACTGATTTACTTCATAAACAGTATCAGTCTTTGTAACTGAATTTTCGCTGACCTCTACATCAACTTCTTCCTTCTTGTGAGTTCCATCAGCGTAATAAACTATTCCGTAATTCTTTCCGCCGTCCTCAAGTTCAAAATTAACCCTGTATGAACCTGACTTTGAATAGTAATCATCATAATAATCTGCAAGTACCGGCACGCTTGCTGTGAATGCCATAGATGCAGAAAGTAAAAGTGCGATCACCTTTTTGTTGATCATAAATCCCTCCAAAAAACTGTGAAAAAAATGTGTTTTTGTCATCTTTGTATACTGTATACCTCCCCCCCCAGACCGTCCCAAAACTGGGATTTATCAGCATTTTCGTTGATGTTTTTTAATCCACATCTACTAATTTTAAGCACAAAAATAGCCTCACTTTTCTTTTATTACTTTCGCAATTGAAAACTGAATAAAATGCATAATATTTAGAAAAGTTAGGCTTGTTATTGTACCATTAATTCCATTAACTTATTGAATCCAAGCATGTTTTTTGCCCGTTCTATATTATAGCCCAGGCACATGAGCGCAAATTCACCATCCACTTTCCGCATGCCTTTCAGCAGGAAGTAAGTGGCTCCCATTGCTCTTTTTATAGTTCCAAAAGGATGCTCAGACAGGCACATTCTTTTGGCTGTTTTTTGTCTGTCAGGCTTCAAGAAAAACTTTACTACCTGCAAAACTTTATAATGAAACTTTGATGCTTTTCTTTTTGACTTTGCCTGACTCACATCTATTGTTTCTTCTGCTTCATTCCAAGTTTTGCAAGGTCTTTCTAATCCATCTTTTGTAAAATCAAGTTCCTTCCACTCGTTTTTTCCTTTGTAGCATTTATTGCGATTTTTACAATGACGGCAGGCTGTTTTATTTGCATATCTGATGCTTCCATTTTTCTTGATACATTTCTGTCTTAGTATTTCTCCTGCGGGACAATACACGAGATTTCTTTCTGGGTCTCTTACAAAATATCCTTCCAATGCTCGTGCCTTCATGGATTCCTCTGTACCATACACAGACTTTTCCGACTCTATTTTCTCGCTGTCAAGATCCTTACGCCGCACAGTTTTAACTTCCATTCCGCTTATTATATCTTTATAAACTTCTGGAATAACACCGGCATGAAGACATTTTTTTATTTCTTCTGGATTGTTGCTTTTTTCATTCGCTTCTGCTTCTTCGTAAGAAATTTCAAGTTCATAACTATCTTTTCCGTCATCAGTAATTACATGTGGGATAATTCCATTTTCAAGACAAGATATCATATCATCTTCTTGTTCATATCCCTTATCTGCTACAACTTCGATTATTTCATCACCATTATTTTTCTTTATATCTTTTAGAGTTGAAAACAATAGGCCATGGTCTGTAACTTGATTTGTAGTATTATAATCGCGAATAATATGAGTGTTTGAATCAACCGCAGTCTGTGGATTATAAGATACTGTAAACCCATTTTTATTTTTCATAAGTCTGGCATCCGAATCAGTAAGTGATTTTTGAGCTGCACCTGATTCTTCCATTTCACGCTGATAGCATTTGTATTTTTCCTGACGTTCTTTGGCTTCTTTAAGCTTTTCCTCTACAAGTTTTCTTTCTTCAGAATCAGAATTTTCATCTTTATCTTCAGCGTCCAAAACCCTCATATACTCTTCGATATGTCCATCAAGCCATTTAATTCTGTCATCAATCTTATTTTTTGTAAAATTCCTGTCCTTGGAATTACATGCTTGAAATTTACTTCCATCTACGGAAATAAATCCCCACTCAACAGCCGAATCAATTCTTTTATTGAACTCATGAAATACTTTTTTCAAGCATTCAGCATTCTTTCTTCTGAATTCTGAAATAGTTCTATAATCTGGTTCAACTCCACCAATCAGCCATTTGACTTCAATATTCACTTTACAATTTTTTGCAAGCTTTCGTGATGACCGAATCTGATTCTTATATCCATAAATGTAAAGCTTTAGCATTCCCTTCGGATCATACAGAGGTCTTCCTTCTATTGCAGCTTCCTTAATGTCGAATTGCCCAAGATTAAGACCATCAACAAACTTATCGATAATTCTTGCGTCACTATCATCCGCTACCAGCGAATCCCATGCAACCATCATCAATTGATTTCTATCAAAAGTCTTTACATATGGCATAATTATCACCTCAATATTTAGTGGTTTAATACATCTATTATACCATAAAAGCAAACTCCTAAACCTTGAATTTATGCACTTTATTCAGTTTTCAATGTACGAATTTATATGTTAAACACCACAATATTTTGAGGTGCATTAACCATTAATATATACTGTCAAAGATTGACTTAATTTATCATTCATCTAGTTTTTAGACAGTCTCCCC
>JQKK01000041.1 GCA_000746015.1 Lachnospiraceae bacterium MA2020
GCCTTGCAGAACCATATTGGTCAAATACTTCTTCTAACTCGATAGTTAAGGACATGATAAAACTATCAGATGACACTGCTAAAGAGGAACTGGACCGTCTCGTAAATGGTGGGACGATTGAAAAGAAAATACATGAAGATATAACCTATGACGACATTCATGCTAATCAGGATAATCTTTGGAATTTCCTCTTCTTTACAGGATATATGAAAAAGGTTTCTGAAAGGGCTGTTGGCGATGATATATACATAACCATGTGTATACCAAACAGAGAAATACGCAGTATTTACAGAAATCAATTATCCTTATGGTTTGAGAACATCGTTAAAGAGACTGACTTCAGCAGCTTCAATATGGCTATCCTTAATAAAAATACAGCTGAAATGGAAAAATTTATCTCAAGCCTACTCAAGAAGAGTATAAGTACATTTGACAGTTCAGAGAGCTTTTATCATGGTCTCATGCTGTCACTGCTCTATGCTCTTCCGGATTATACACCAAGATCCAACCGAGAGTTAGGTGATGGCCGTCCAGACATAATACTCTATCCTGAAAATCCGAGAGATCCGGCATATATTTTTGAATTCAAGGTCAGGAAAAAATTCAACGAAATGGAAGCAGGATTAAACCAGGCGCTGGAGCAGATTAAAGAAAAGAAATACGCAGAAGGTGTCATAGAAGACGGATATATTGGCTCTGTCTCTTATGGAATCTGCTTCTGCAAAAAGAGCTGTATTGTTGGATTGATGGAATAATATAGTCATATGTACTTAAAGGCAGCTGCGATCTCACAGCTGCCTTATTACACCTCTTCCTCCCTCACCTTCACTTACAATCCAAATTGTAAGAGAAAATGTGCCACTTCTTACCGATAGCCCCATATGCTGTCTACACTACATCCTTGCAAGTCCTTCATCAAGCATAGCTTTGTATTCATCGTAACTTATCGTTTTGCCACCCATGCTTTTTAAATGCTCTGTTTCAAACTGACAATCTATAAAAAGAAACTCATTATCCTCAAGAATCTTTGCTAACAGTATAAGTGCTATCTTTGAGCCGTTTTCCATATCAGAAAACATGCTCTCACCAAAAAAACACTTACCAAGGCATACCCCGTAGAGCCCTCCTGCAAGCCTGCCATCTATATACGACTCAACGCTCAGCGCAATATCCCTGTCAGCCAACCTTTTATATGCTTTTTCCATATCATCAGTTATCCAGGTACCTTCTTTATCTTCTCGTTTTGTCCTACATCTGTGCATCGTATCCGAAAAATCACGATTAATCACGATCCTGCAATCATGCTTCTTAAAAAACTTTTTCATGGAATGAGAAACATGTATCTCAGATGGTTTTATGATAAACCTTGCTTTCGGACACCACCAAAGAATGGGCTCACCTTCATTATACCATGGGAATATACCATAACTATAGGCAAGGACAAGCCTATCTACCGAAAGATCCCCGCCAACGGCAAGTAATCCGTCATCCTCTGCTAATTGTGGCATCGGGAAATATATTTCTTTGTCGTCAAGACCATATACCGGCATTTTTAATTCTCCATATAAATGATCATTATTTATTATCAGGATACAGGACTGCTAATGTCTTATCAGATACTTCAAAATGTTGATAATCTTTAACGCTTTTCCAGTTTCCACCCCATTCAAATCCTTTAGAACTAAAAAGTTTATAGCATGTATCAGCTGTGTCTATCTTATACGCGAAACTCTTTGTACGATCTACGTAAGCTCCTGCAGTTAAAGGTTCAATTATTGTCTTTCCATTAACCTGCTTAATATAAGGATTATAAAGCGTATTGATATCTACGGCCAGTCCGAGTCCATGCTTTGATACTTTATTAGTATGCGAGATAAATCTGAAATTAAATGAAGATGAATTGTTACTCTCCATCGATAGTTCATCATCAGCATTAAAGTCATCTATAAGCTGCATACGCTCTATAGGATATCCCTGATCGTACAACGCTTTCATGATTTCTAAAACATCTGCTGCAATATAAATGTTGCAAATCATTTCTCCTTTGTGGATATTTCCGTTTATATCCTTATGAAGAACATGAATGTATTTCAGATCTTCCAACGGCACAACGCAGTTTTCTTTATAGGACTTTCCATTAATTCTTGCAAAAAGGTTCTCGTCAATATCTTTAATATAAAATTCGCTGTTCTGTGCAGTTATAGCAGCTATCCTGCTTTTATACTCTGCACTGTCGTACAGTGCCTTATTTCGTGAATAAATACTTTGAAGCTTCTTTGTCGAAACCGCTGCCTGAGCAGATTTTGCTATAGCTGATGGCTTTGCTGCCTCTGAAGCAATTGCTGTAGTTGTAAATAATGATGAAAATGCTAAGGCTCCTGTAAGCATTAACACCAAAAGACTTCTATATTTCATACATTTTCCCCTTTACATTCTTCTATATTTTACATTAGCTTTTATCCTATAAATACTCACATTTTTGATTATAACATAATGGCTGATTAAAGGCAGCTGCGATTTCACAGCTGCCTTCCATTACCTATTATTTAACTACTAACTTTGTCTTATACTTTGCTGCTCCGATACCGTTGTCATAAGCTATTGTGATCGTTGTACTTCCCTTTTTAAGTACTTTGATCTTGCCGGTATTGAAATCAACCTCTGCTACTTCCGGCTTTGATGACAGGAAGTATGTTGGATTTACTGAAATTTTGTTTGTTACAAAGCTCATTGCCTCTGCAGTGTCCCCAGCGTGGAGTGTATCTAATTTCTTTGTAATCTCAGGCTTTTCTACTACAAATTCATGTTCTTCTATTTTTTCCCATGAACCACCTTTAGCCTTGCGATACAATGCAACCTTCGCACTACCTGCATCCTTTGCCTTTATCATGTCCTTGGTCGCTTTAATTATCTTTTTCTGCGATTTGTCATCCACCTTAAACTTATACTTGTAATTAGAAGGCTCCAATCCGTACTTCTCAAAGTAAATTCTGCCAAATACTTTCTGCTTGGTTACAAGTACTGGCTTGATATTGTCTGAGTATGCAACAGAATAGGTTGAAAACAGTTCTGTCTCAAAACTTATAGTTGTACTTCCGGAAACTGCAAGAATCTCAGCTTTTCCTTCATGGAATCTGACAACATAGTATATTCTCGGCTTACCATCAGTTCTTCTAAGCTCCTCAGGAATTTCTATTGTAATCGTGACTTTTCTACCTTTAAGATCTGTTATCTGCCTTGCTGAATTACCACCGACCTGCAAGAACATAGAAAGATCAAGGAACATACCCAGTTCTGCACCGTCATCAAGCTGCTTAGCTGCTGCCGCTATTGACTGTTTTTCACTGTCTGAAAGCTTGCTCTCATCCATCTTCTTAACATCAAGATATAGTCTGCAGACTGCACCATCCTCTACTTCTTTCTTTTCGTCTTCCGTCATAAGACTCTCTGCAAGGTCTGCATCAAGATTAACAATAGTATTGTTAGGAACATCTCTGTCGACATTTGTCTCTGTACGGATATATCCGTTGCCATACTCCTTGCTATCCTTTACCTCATTATCTGTAACTACATCTTTTGCATTTGTTCTTACGATAAGTTTAGGCGAGATTTTTCCAGCTTCTGAAGTATCTGTAGCTTTTCTTCTGCCTACAATACTGTACTCTGTATCAGGATCAAGCCCATTAAATACCGTATCATCCTGCCATGTCACTCCGCCGTCGATACTATATTCAAATCCTTCAGTTCCGATGATGGTTATCGAAGTGGTAGTCTTAGATTTAAGCATAGGAGGAGAAACTATTTCGTCAACATCTTTCTTATCGTCATCCTTTTTGTCGTCGTCCTTCTTGTCATCGTCTATTATTTCATCGTCATTTTTGTCATCGTTATTTTTGTCATCATCATTTATTTCATCGTCATTTTTATCGTCATTATTATCATCATCTTCTTTATTGTCAGAATCCTTGGCCACAACAGTATCACTCTCAGATGATGTTTTTTCTACGATCACAGTTCCATTAACAGTCTGCTGTACGCTTACAGTAATCTTCTTGCCTACATCCGCATCTGTAAGTGTATATGTAGCATTTGTAGCACCATCGATTGCCGCATTATCACGATTCCACTGATATGTGATGTCGCCGCTTGCATCAGCAGGAGTAATTTTTGCAGTCAACGTCTGTCCAGACTTGGCTGTGCCGCTGATAGTAACGCCTGTCAAAGATACTATAGTTTCTTCTATTGTATCTTCTACTATTTCAACAGCAATGCAAACCGGAGTTGTAGAAAAATCATCTGTATCATTAACAGCTTTATACCATACATAGTAGGTATCAACATCAGTGCCTTTTGGAATATCTGCACTCCATCCAGTTGTAGGTGCATTGTCTGCATCTTCTCCAAGGGCATATTGCATCTCAAAATTCTCCGGAAGTTCTGCTGTCGGAGTGTTTACAAGTGTTTGAGAATCGCCATTATAGATTAAGTCTGTCTTTGCTGTAGGTTTCTGGTCATCAGTCAATTCTATTTTCTTGCTGCCGACCGTCACTTTTGCAGATTTGCTTGCCGGTTTATCATCCGTTGCCTTGTAGCGTACAAGGTAATTTCCTGCCTTTACTGTTGTTGCATCTTCCGCAGCAGCAGCCCAATCACTCGTGCTGTCATCAGCTTTGTACTCCATCTCTGACGTTGTTCCCTTGATTTTGCCGTCATCAGTTGTGGAATCTGTAGCTTTCTCTATTGTAATACCTTCCGGTGCATTGCCGCGAGCTGTAAGTGATATTGCCACCCAATTACTTGGAGCTGTATCGTCGGTCTCTGCCTTTCGGACATAAATTTTCGGACTATCAGATTTATCAAGAATATCCGTTATTGAATCAACTTCTTCGCACTCCGTATTTGATGATGATACCTCATAACCATCAGATGGAATTACTGCCTCTTTAATATAAGATATATTAATATTTGCCTTGGCATCGTCTTCAGTAAGTTCATCCGCTTTCTTTTTTTCAATAGTATAAACCACATGAGCGGTAGCTGAATTCTCTCCCGAGCCAAGAGTTATTTCTGCCCAATATGTTCCGGCAACATTAGGTGCATCTGATAGTGGATCACCGTTTTTTCCCGTTCCGTCATCATTCGCTTTATAATAGCTAACTTTTGCCTCACCCTGAATACTATTTTCATCAGTGATCGTTGCAAAAACATCTTCAATGTCGTCGATACTCTTTTTTGCCGGAGCATTGATTGTAAGCGTAGCCTTTTTGTCAGTTAATGGGCATCCATCCTCGTTACATGTTGCCGTAATGGTTGCGCCGGTTGCAACATAAGAAAAATTATGATTATGATCAATTTTCTCAAGTTCAACTTTATAATAGTGCTTTGTAGAACTATCTTCACTATATTCTAATGGCAAAGCGGTTTCTGCATTTGCAACAAAATTTTTTCCATTTATATCACTACTCGTCTTATATGCAGTGCCTCTAACCATAGCTGATATTTTAGCCGGTTTAATAACATTACTATTAGAATTTTCTTTCTGAATAGCCGTTATAAATCCACTAGTAAAATCAACAGATTCTCCTCCTGCGGAAATGCCTAAAGAATTTGTTGCATCTTTTCCCGTTGCAGTTAATCTTCCGTCATTTACATTCAGTATTCCACCACAATTTACCCCAATAGAGTCCGTTGTCGCCTCACCCGCTTTTGATTTAAGACGAACTGAACTACCCACTGTAATTTTTCCTACTGAGTTAATACCATAACTGAAGTCCCCATTAGTATCTGGTCCTGTAACATTGAATTCTTTCTGATTCCAATCGCTATTATCAATTATCAAATCTCCATTAGTATATATACCGGCACCACCATTGTGCACATTAGTACAAGTGATAGTCATTTTTGCATTAGCACCACAATTAATCGTCACCGGCTGTTCAGAATATATACCATATGAATAGGTACATTTACCACCATCATGTAAATTATCGCCGCCAGCTCTAGACAATGAACAAGTACCACCAATTGTTATTACTAACCGTTTGTCTCCCTTATAATAGATTGCTCCATAATTACCGTTTCCATCAGCACTCTTTTCACCATGACCTGCTCCACTATAACTAAAAGAACTTAAAGCCAAATATATTGCATCATCCTCAATTTCTTGAACCCGAGCTAAACCTTCACCTTGATGTCCACTAACGTCTCCTTTTTGTGTTATTTCCGCAGAACCTCCAATCCAAAGACCACATCCTCCCGCTTCTTGCGCTTCTGCAACTAGCGTCATTCCCGACATCATTCCGACCACCATCGCCACAGTAGTCAGAAAGCTGATTATCTTCCTCCCTATTTGCCTCTTTGTTTTCATTGTTCTTAGGTCTCCTTTCTTGTATGCACGCAAAAACCGCCGAAATAACAGGGGCATCATTGCCCCGTTATTTTCGGCGGTTATCCGTCACAATAATATTCAATTGTACCAAAAAGAAACCATTTAGCTCTGCTCTGCTCTGCTCTGCTCTGCTCTGCTCTGCTCTGCTCTGCTCTGCTCTGCTCTGCTCAAATTATGGGCTTTTCCTAGCATAACTGTCAAGTCCTTTCCGGTAATTCTATAAACATCATGTCAAATTTTATATCGGAAAATTTATCAAGATTTTTTATAGTTTATTTGCACTTTATAGAGTGCAATAACATCGCTGAACCCTTGCAAAATGCCAAAACATTTTATTGTTGTAAAAATAAGTCAATTTCGCTAAACTATCAACAGGAGGATTTTGCTATGCAAAAGATTGGTATCGGTTATGAAAACTACAAAGATTTTATAGATGATAATCTCTATTATGTCGATAAGACTCTTTTAATACGTGATATTCTTACAAAAGGCGGTAAGGTTAATCTTTTCACCCGTCCGAGACGCTTTGGTAAAACTCTTGCGCTTTCAATGATACGCACCTTTTTCGAGCTTGAATATGACCGAGATGGAAATATCATTGATAAACAGCGCTATTTCGATGGAAAGAAAATTATGCAGTGCGATGATTCCATTCTTGCAAGGATGGGTCGATATCCTGTAATTAAATTATCTCTGAAATCTGCAAAACAGATTAGTTTTCAAGATGCAATACTTAAACTTAGAGATGAAATAGTACTTGAATATAGCAGGCACAGCTATCTATCCACCTCACATATTCTTAACGAGACCGACAAAACTATATATAATGAGTTAGCAAATGGCACAGCCAGTTGGAATGAAAAAATAAAGAATATAACAGATAAAGAAGAATTACAACAAGCATTTATGGCAGAATACGGTAAATATTCCACAGCCTTAAAAACGCTTTCAATACTTCTTCAAAAGCATCATGGTGAAAATGTCATCATATTACTTGATGAGTATGATGTTCCTCTTGAAAATGCATATTATAGTGGTTTTTATGATAAAATGGTTGGTTTTATCCGTTCATTATTTGAATCTGCGTTAAAAACCAATGATGCACTTGAATTTGCTGTCGTTACAGGATGCCTGCGTATCAGCAAGGAAAGTATTTTTACCGGACTCAATAATCTAGAGGTTAATTCTATTAGAAACGGTGGATTTGAAGAGAGTTTTGG
>JQKK01000042.1 GCA_000746015.1 Lachnospiraceae bacterium MA2020
TGTTCTTACTATTTCCCATTTTTCTTTTCTCATTGGACTGTCTTTAAGGATCTGATTGCAAGTAGTGAGTGTCTCTGATATATAATCCAATGCCATATGTAATGCTTCATTCCTTACTCTGCTTACAAATCCTGCAAAGTCCATTGGGTTATCTGAAAAATCTTTTGATGCTTTCTGAAGATTTGGTATGCCATTCTCGATAAAATGCTGTATACTATTTAACATAAGGGGACTCCTCCATCTAAGTTGTATTGGCTTGGACACCGTATACAACTATATCATGAAGGAATCCCCTTTTTTATTTAATCCTACAAAAACTTTACGCTAGCCAGTACAAAAGTAATTACTTATTTCTCCTTGTTGATTTTCTTCATCATCTCCCTTTTCTGCTTCTTTACATCCTCAGATATTCTTCTCGGCTTACGATAACTAACGTACTGTTTAGGCATGGAATAGGTCTTGTCGATATCAGTTACCTTTAAACACTTATAAACCTCTGTGAAGTCATTAACTAATGCATCAAGTTTTCTCATAATGGCTTTATCTCGGGTATAAACTACTGCATCAGACTCAGCAACATTGAAATTGATTATTGTTTCTTGCTCATACTTTGATAACTTGCTCATAAAGTTCACCACCTTTCGATAATCATTAGTCCGGAGTGGTGAAAATCACCACCAAGTAATAATAAGATTAATAATACTGACTTGAGTAATATCAATCTGTTTTTATCTGGAGAACAGATAAAAACAGATTGGAAGGGAATGGAATGGAAAAGAATAGATAGCATAGATAATAGGGTATATCTTTCTTCTCTTTTTCTTTGCTACTTTCTTTTCTCTTCTTTCTAGGGGAAGAAGGAAGGGAAGGAAGGAGAAGGAAACCCACTTCACGTTAATTACTGTGATTCTATAAAATAAAAAAGCACTAATAGATTCTTCTCCACTAGTGCCTTTAGACATTCTATCTTCTCGATAGTTACTGTATCAACTTTTTATAAAATGGCTAAAATTCTGCTTGTATCATTTCCCCAATAATAATAAAATGAAATCAACACAAGAGAAAGACGTGTCGTAACAGAACAATTTCCCGGTATCTACTATATCACCGGAGTAAAAGCTCTTTTCCCGACACAGATTATAGTTTCTTCAAAGCTCGGAGCAGAAGAACACGAATGGCTCAAATCACTTACCAGTAAGATGAGTAGAGAAGTCGGAGAACGTTTAGTATTATCAGCCAATAAGCTGTCCGATAAAGATGATAAAGAAAATGCCGACTCAGTTATACAGTTAGCATTGGCTGAAAATCCTAATCTTTTCAAGCAGTTAAAGGAGGTGCCCGAAGTGTGTGAAGCCCTTAATACTTTAATGAAACCCGAATTAGATGCAGCATTATCTAAAGGTAGAGCTGAAGCTACTACAGAATTGGCTGCTGCTATCAAACGGTTAAACCGTGGTGATACCGTAGAAAAGTTAATAGCAGATGGATTTTCTAAGGATATTGTTAATTCAGCAAAAGAAGTTATCGAAGAACTTTAATTAGGTTTGCATCAAAACAAACAACATTTATAGTTAAGAGCGAGTGTTATCAATTAACGCTCGCTCTTTCATACTTTCAACATATCTACTTTCATTTCATCTATATCCACAGTCCGTATCTGCAAGCCTGGTTTGGTATCCTTTCTTCCATAAGTTTATAGTTCCCTCGAATATGGAATAATATGCTTCATTCCCTGTGACTTAGCGCCAGTGTTGTCGTTGCCGTAACCCTCAAGAAGGTTTACAACGCCCCATACTCCAAGGCCTGCGCCAAGTGCGATAACAAGTGTCTGTAATACTGTGATTGCTGAATTGAAAAATGCCATGCGTTATTTCCAAAATTTACATGGGGACTAATTTTGTCCCTTTCTCTTATCTTTACTCTTATATTCTTAGTCCCCATAATCCTGGATCTCCTTTCTCATAAAAACAGTTTTTAGTTACAAATCCAAAGCCCGTCGACTGACTTTGGAAATACGGCCGTATAAGAAAAAGCCCTGCCGAAGTGCCTTTTATTGACGCTTCAGAGAGCTTTAACTTTCAGTTAGTTCGATGACCTCATAATTTGTCATCAGCTTTCAGTATTAAATTGTAGTTCTGGTTATCCGTTCGTTCTGCTTGCGTATGCTTGCATTTGCAATCACAAAATGTTATACTTTCATCAAAGATATTTGAATGAAAGGAGCGTGATTATTATGGCAAATACAGCACCAGTTTATGCCCGTATAGATACCGGACTCAAAGAAAACGCCGAAGCAATCCTCTCACAGCTTGGGATTTCTCCTTCAGAGGCGATTAAAATGCTTTATAGCCAGATAGTTCTCGTCAAAGGAATGCCTTTTCAGCCAAAGCTCCCTGACATAAATCAGTTCTCTGCTCAAGGCATCACAAAAGCTGAGTTTGATGCAGAGCTGCAAAAAGGTGTAGATTCCATCAAAAATGGACGCACACATTCTGTTGAAGACGTTGACCGCATGCTCTCTGAGGAATTTGGCATATGAGCGATTTTTATGTCTGCTACTCTGATGAGGCAAAAGACGATCTTCGTAACATTTTTATGTACATCGCATATAATTTAGGTTCGAGAGACAATGCTGAAGGACAAATCAATCGTATCCGTGACGCTATAAAAAAGCTCAACAGATTTCCAAAAAAGAATCCTCTTGTTCCTTATGAGCCTTGGTCAAGTCTCGGTATGAGACGCATGAACGTTGACAATTATGCTGTTCTCTATCTGGTTGACGAAGACCGTGAACGCGTAGAGATTGTCCGTATCCCTTTTGGAGCAATGGACCTCGAAAAATTCTTTGAGGAAAATCTGACCTGATTCAGATTTAACTGCAAAAATTATATATACCTACTATGTACGTAATCCTCTTTATTGGCACATAGTAGGTGTATTTTTCTTTTATCTTCATTCAGGCATATGCCAGAGTTTAGCTGGCATGATCACTCAGGATTCCGAGAGATCATATAAGTATACATTGTCACGATTCTAATTTCAAAATTTTTTGTCAGAATTTCTGACTGCATATATTAAAGGTTAAGATAAGAGCAGAGATTCTTTCTATCGAATCTCTGCTCCTTAATATTACCATATTGACTTAAGCCTTCTTCCAATTCCCCTTAAATCTTCCGCTAAAAGTCAATGCCTCAGCATCGCCGCTGTACTCTGATTTTCTCAACTTGATGCCGTTTACCGTTACCTTTTTAATATTTCCTTTCGTATTAGTCTCAATGCTTACACTATCTTTTAAAGTTACTTCATAAGGAACGATAGTTACTGAGAATTTCGTTTTATTAAATGCTTTCCTCAAAATTTTGTCTTGAATATTAGCTCCTCGTATCTTAAATGTAGTGTCTCCCGGCTTATTTGCCTTCTGTATCTTAATCTTCTTGTAGCTTATATCTGAGCCATCCGCTGCATAAACTTTTACATTTCCAGGATCAAATGAAGCTTTTTTGCCGGTAAATGTTATCTCATTATTGTAGGAAACTTTTACACCGTTTGTGCCTTCTACCTCTACAATGATTCTGCTTTTCTCGCTTTCTGCCGGTGTAGTTAGATCTTTTTGCGCATAGGTATAGGTATAGGTTGTGTCCTCAGTGATCGCCGTCTCCGTGTTCGGTGTCACATTCCAGCTTCCGGCTTTATAACCTTCATTCGGCTTACTACCGACTGCCGGAATCTGATTCTCTGATAGTTTTAGGATATCTCCCTCATTACCTGTCAGAGTTATTTTCTTATCTGCTGTTGTTCCATCTTCCCATTTGCCATTTTCAACCTTAAACGTAACAACATTACTTATAAAATCAGTATTATTTATCCAAGCGAAAGCAAAAGTACTGAAATGTGAAAGAATTATCTCTACAGACGAACCATCTTCCGTTAATATTGGAGATATTACTTCATCAACACTTCCGTCATCTGCTGTGTGAAGGATAACCATGGTATCTTTATCAACACCTTCCGGAATTGGCAACGTCACAACAACCGGTATTGACATATCTGCTCTCTGTTTACCATTATATAATGCCATATCAAAAGCAATTTTGTCTGTATATTCATTATGGCTCGTAAAAGAATCATCTGTTGGAGTAAGATCTAGTTGCATCCTTGAGTTCTGACTCTGAGTATTCAATCCAGCTCCGACTATTTCAATTTTATTTTCTGATATTTCGGACACTTCAGAATTGCTTCTTACTTCAATGCCATTCTTTGTATTATATGTTTCTTCTAGTTTTTTCAAGCTATCTTGTGCTTTTTCACTATCCTTAATCGTTGCTTGTAATTCATTAATATCGTTATCTCTAAGTAATTCAACAACATCATTGACAATTTCTCCGTCAGCATCCCCTGAAGCAACAATCTGATTCTCAAGCCCGTCTCCAACAATTTTAACCGCATAATCATGTATTTCAGGTATTTCTTTAATTTTAGCTGTAAATTTCACAATCCCATTTTTATGATACAAAATATCCCCGTTTGAATCTATTGATCCAACACTATCGTCACTTGATTCCCAAGTTATCGTATATTGATTTTCATTAGGGACAATATCTGCATCAAGATGATCTGCATTTCTAATATCCACACATACAACTTTATATGGTACACGGACAAACACTCTCTGTTGTCCATCAGTTACATACACATTGAACTGCCATGAACCACCTTCCATATCTTTATTAGTCCCAACACTGATTACTGCCCCACCAACAGCTTTTCCAGTAATTTTACCGTCTGAATCAACAGAAGCAATTTCAGGATTATCAGATTTATAATAAATACTCTGAGTATGATTTGATGGTTCAAACTTCCAATTTGGAGTAAAAGTCTGATTTATTTCAACAACAATCGCGGATTCATCAATATAAACTCTCTCTAGTGCAATATCATTAGGATCATATGGTTTATTTGTTTCTTCAAAAACTACTGTTAGATAATCTGCAGATTCATCTCCGTATCCGTCCACCTTAGCTTTAATTCGCACAGTTCCAGCCTTTTTTCCAGTAAAAGTACCATCTGCTGTGACTGTTGCAATACTTTCATCTTCTGATGACCATACGAGATTACCCTCTGGAAATACGATTGCTTCCATATGATATGGATATGTAGTTAGTCTCGTAACATTGTTTTTCTCACATATAAGTGCCTGTGGATGATCTCCCAATACCGCAACATATATTTCATCGAGACTATAGCCATACTGGACGGTAATTATAGCTGTTCCTGCTGAAACACCTGTCATCGTGCCGTTCTGATTTATAGTAAGAACAGCTTCATTACTGCTTTTAATGGTCAATGGTTCTGTATAATCTTCAGGTTCTATCTTAAGTCCAATCGATTTAGTCTCACCAACATTTACAGACATTACATGCCCATTTTCATAGGTGATTTCTGTTATATATTTCATCTCATCTGCATTTACATCATACTTGTAATAAAAAAGTAGACTTATTACCAAAAATAAGGACACCAGTTGCTTAACAGCCATAAACCGTTTAGTTCTAATTTGTTGCATTTGATAATTCACCATTTGACATCCTCCTCAATTAATTTCATCTTTCTTAAAATAAAAAAGACATCCTGATTTAATTCAGCAATGCCCATTAGTCCTCACACTATGTTTGAATTTTCATTTTATCAAAATAAAACCACATAATTTTTATCGGTTACAATGATTTATACCTTTACCCAAAGGCTATAAATTCTATCTTAAATTTTTATTATAAAATAACATACATGACACTCGAAATTATTATACTTGGGAACCGGGACTTAGGAACCGTGTTACTTTAAGAAACTATTATATGCTTAATAATTTTGTAAAGTAACACGGTACTATTACCTAGATTCCACCGATAATCTTCCCCTGATAATAGATGATGTATTCCCCCATCATTGCCTTGTATGATATTTCATCAAGTGATGATAGTTGGTCTAAAATGAATTCCAAGTAATCTTTACTTGAAGCCATTGAAAACATCCTCCTCGACAAACTGGATTTTATACTATATAGCCTTATACATAGTGATTTCATCAAGGGTACTTCCATCATCAAGTATAAATGCATTAGGAAGTCGTCCCCATTCTTCAAAACCCATTTTTTTATAGAGACCTTGAGCAGTTTTATTATCTGAAAAGACACCGAGTTCTATATACTGATATCCTGCAGTTTTAGCAAATTTAATTGCATATTCCATAAGTATGGTACCTAATCCTTCTCCATGATATTCTTTTCGAACAGCAAGGCCAATACTGCAGCGATGTTTAGTTTTTCTTCCTTTACCTACATTTCTAATAGCTATATTCCCAATAATTCTATTTCCATCAAAAATGGAAAGCATACCTTGACGATCATCCTCGAAAAGTCCATTTAATCGTTCTCTTTCAGCAAGAATATCTTTCTCTGTTTGTCCAACTTCATTCCCATATCTAGACATAAAATGTGTATCATTAAATACTTGATGCATAAAATCAAGAAATTGTTCCGCATAATCAGGACCTATAGATACAATCCTTAATTCTTTGCCACTCTTACAAGTTATGATTTCAGCTTCAAAATGCATTATTATCCCTCCTATGTAGTTAAACTATTCTACAAATCCCGATCTGTTAATTTCACTGCCTTTAATTATACAGAATCCTTAGTCTTCACGAAATACCAAATCTATATTAATCCCGCAATTCTCTGTTTCAAAACCCAGGCCACATCTTCCTTATCTTTATCACCCAACTGATCAAAGAGCTCTCGTTGATATGGATATCGCTCTTTTAAAATCTCAAGGCTGATGTTCTCAGCCACATAATCCTGATATTTTTTACGAATCTGTAATGCATCATTTCCATTCCCTTCCATTCCATTTTCCTGGGGCGACTCACGATAGAGCCGTATCCGGTCAGAATGGAAAGGAATAGAATCAGTATCACTAAAATCAGTATTGTTATTATCAGTATTATTTGTTCGTCCTTCTGGCACTTCTTGACCTGTCAATTCCACATTTCCAGAAGTGTCATTTTTACATTTCTGGAAATGTTCTTTTAACACACTTGAATGTGGAATTAAATTCCGCATATTGTAAAATCCAGTAAATATGCGACACTAACGTCCGTTTTTTTACTTTATATTTTGTAAATTTACGGTTATAATAGCACCAGCAGAACAGTTTTTTCTGCATTTTGAGTATGCTAAGTGGGCATCCGGACTTAGAGTGCGAGACTAAGTTCCGCATACCTGAATTTACTTTTGCAAATTCAAAGTGCGAAATACCTGCCTGTGCACAACTATTTTATTTTAATAATTCTGGTGCCAGCATAACATCATCTGGTTCGATGAATTTATAATTCACCGCA
>JQKK01000043.1 GCA_000746015.1 Lachnospiraceae bacterium MA2020
ACACAACTTAATTGATAAATAACGATGTTCCCTATAACTGCACTTGCTTACAAGTCCATACTTATCAAAGCCTTTTCCATCCAAATCAGCATAAATGAATGCACCAAACAACTCGCTTGTTAAAGCATCAGCTTCTTGATAAACGTGCGTTGGCGCAATCCCCATAAGCCTTGCAAAATCCGTAACTGAAATTTTATATTCATGGAGTTCTGTATCATTTTTTTTACATTGAGAAATTGCGAAATATAGCAGTTTTCTTGATTTTAAACTCAATTTTGAAAGACCAACTGCTGTTATAAATAGATTATTCGTTACCACCCTAATGTTGCTATTTGTATTGGTTTCTCTTACTTTTCCCATAATTACCTCCCTAATAACTTTAACATATAAACCACCAATACATCAATATAAATGGTGGTTTATATGTGTATACTTTAGTTTGTGAAAGTACGAAAAGGTGGTTTTAACAGTACGAAAAGGTGGTTTTTAAGTACGAAAAGGTGGTTTTTAATTTTTAAAAGATGCCGTATTTATACGGTTTATAGTGTTTTTTTGTTTTTAAACGTATTTAAACGATAAAACGTTTAAATAATATATATATATATCAAAACCCAACTTATCCACAATTTGAAAAAATTTCAACGTGGAAAATTTGCATTTAACTGTTATATAATATTCTTCGTTGTCGTCCTCATTCGGTTTTTAACTGAAAGGAGGTGAAAGCTGTGAATTGGATTCTAACACTCTTGTGTTCTGTTCTTGCAGATGTAATTGCCTACTGCATTTGCAAGTGGCTCGACAGGCACGAACGCGACAATGATACAAACCAGAGCCAAGACTAATCATTTAAACTAAAAAGAAGCCCCTAGAGTGTACGAGACTCTAGGGGCTTCGCTGTGTTTTTCGGATTCTAACATCCTTTGCCTAGCTTGATTATAACATAATTAATTTTTATGACAAGGTTATACATCATCATCTGATATGTCAGATTCTTTGAAATCTGCTGATTCGTAAAATTATAGAGTCACATTGACTCTAGAGTTTTTTTGCTTTTGTTTACTAAGTCAAAAATCAGTGTCCAAGACCACTAAGTGCATCCTGAGACCACTTATAATTATTGTAACAATTCTTGCACAAATTCGTTCTCGCAATACTCATGAAATTTTTCCCTGGATCGCCAGCCTCCCATGTCCTACCACATGAGCGGCAAGTAGCTGTATGAGTTGACGAAGTTCCACTGCTACCACAAGTTGCCAATAAAAAGCAAATAATAAGTATCATACCAAGTAGCGACCATTTACTGCTTTTTTCATTTTGATTTTTCATAATCAGTATAATCCTCCTTTTTCACACACAAGCGTAGATTATAACATGATTGAAATTAAACTTGAATACAATGAACAATTTTTAAAAATGTATACAATGCGCTGATTTTTCAGTGAGAGTCAAGAAATACAAGCTTACAAGCCAATGAATAAGATAGTTGCAATACAAAGTTTTATCCTACCCCTATACATAAAAAGGCAGCGGTTTATTGATCCGCTGCCTTTTCTGCTTTTAATAGCTTGTCTAACGTCGGTCTTGATACTCCTAAAGCTTTAGCAAAATCGACTTTGTTAATTTCTCTTGTCTGATATTTTTCTTTAAGCTCTGCAAAGAGTTTCTTGTCAATCTTCTTAGGTTGACCGCCTTTATAACGTCCCTCTGCTTTTGCTATTGCTATTCCTTCTCTTTGTCTTTCGAGTATGTTAGCACGTTCAAATTCTGCAATAGCACCTAGCATAGTTAGCATAAGTTTTCCGTTATCCGTGCTTGTATCAATATTTTCTTTGTTGCTGACAAGGTGAACCCCTTTTTCCTCAAGCTGTCTAGTTATTCTCAGTAAATCCTCTGTTGACCTTGCAAGACGTGAAAAATCATGTACATAAACAGTATCCCCTTCTCTTACATAATCAAGCATTGCTTGTAACTGTGGGCGGTTCGTGTCTTTTCCACTGACCTTTTCAGAAAAATACTTATCGATTCCCTTGTCCTTCATAGCTTCTAATTGCCTTGCTTCGTTCTGTTCAACTGTAGAAACTCTGATATACGCGATATGCTGTTCTTTATTCTCTCCCATGCCTCTATACCTTTCTTTTCTTGATGATAAAAGTATAGCATCATGTAAAATGTAAATCAAGAGTTTCTTTACAAAATGTAAAAACAATTAAAAGCCAATTTAGTATTTACAGATTTTGGGGTGTTTTTGATGTAAAGCTAGAGTATACCATATCTTTACATTCTGTAGACAAAAAAGACAACGACTCTTTTGCCGCTGCCTTTATCTTATCTCCAATGTCTCATTTCTAGTGTCTCAAATGAGACACTACTTTTGAAACAAAAGTGTCTCAAATCTCCACATAGAAATGAGACACTTTATTATATAATATAATAGTATCTATTATAAACGCTTTAATGTTGTAGTATACTATCGTATACTTTACAACATTAAAGCTCTTTTAAAAAATAGGGCAACTCTTACCAGAGTATAGCAATGCTTTAGGTTGCTATTTGCCCTTTTAAACCATTCTAACTTTGTAGGTGTATTAAAATACCTTAAAACCATTTAAGAGCGTTTTTGAGCCTCCTAGACACCTCTATGAACGTTTGAAATTTATGTTTCATAGATTGTCTGTATTTATAGCTTCATAAACTACAGCTATCGGATAATCTTTTATAGCATCTTCTTCGTTTTCAGTTTCTTCAGTCACGTAGTAACCATATTTGATACTATTCTTCTCATTCAAACAAAAAACTCGCACCCATTTTCTGCCGTATTCGTCAATACAGAGTTGGTTGACTACAGTCTTATCATCAGAAAAATATTCATCAGGAGTTAGTATCGGTAAAGCTTCAATGTCAAGCACTCTTACATGATGCCCTATTACTTCACCGCCATCAGTATACTGTATTATCTCTATAGGCTTGTCGGTATTTCTTATGATTTTAGGTATCTCGTTAAACCATGCAGTGTTTACATCGTAATTTGTTCCATCAAAACCATTTAGTGCAGAATTTAATGTTTTACTCACAAACTGCAAGTGCTTACAATTTTCTGCAATAATTTTTCTGTTTGCTTTTGAACGTACATGGATACTTTTTAGTGCTTTTAATTTCTTATTGTGGTCTACAGCTATTTTTTTCTTTTCATCTTCTTCAGGTGACAATGCTAAATAATCTTCAACAGTCTTAACACTTTCTAGCCTTGCCTCTATTTCACTATCTGCCGCTTCAATACCGAATACGATAGCAACCAATCTGTAAAAGTACATTGGTATTTTTACATCTGATTTTTTCGCAAAATCATTGTATAGCGATATTATATATCTCAATCTTGAAGTTTCTGGTTTTGATTTCTTAAGTAATTCTTTTACTTTGGTTTTGCCGTCTCTGAATTGTGGCTTGCACCACTTAACCTTTTTGTTTTTGATATCAATACTGAATAAATCTCCGTAACTTGAGCAAATATAATTAACTGGCATTAGTCGCCTTATGCCCTTATACTTAACATCTGCATCTTTCGGACAATTGAGTGTTGAATATCTCACATTCTTATCTAACTCAAAATAACCGCCATCAATTAAATTTTTTTCCAATGCTTTTTTGAATATTCTCTCAACAGTTTCTAAATTTCTCTTTGTTGGCTTAACAGCTTTTATCATTATTACACCTCTTTCTTTGTAATAATAAAGTTATTCGTTGTCAGATCAAATAATTCTTTCTCAGCTTTGTTAGGACGCTTGTAGTTATATATTTCCTTGAAGTCATCTTTGAAAAAGCTGATTGTTTCTTTAGCTATTTTCATACCGCCCACGTGCCTAACATGTGTCGTAGCATTGTACATGGTAGTATAGCCATTCTTTTTTATTTGTCGGTTAATATGAGCCTTCAGAAGCTCCCAGCGTTGTAGTTTTTTATCAAGCCTTGACACGTTGTTGTAGTACGTTACATCTGCTTTATCTGATTGTCGCTTATAGTTCAATTTATCGTTAGATATGTTACTAGGTTTTATTTTAAGCTCATTAAACTTGATAATATTTTCTTCTACCATTCGGAACAATTCAGCATTGTATTTCACAACTTTGTATGTATTCTTTGGCAACATTTTTCTATCTTTGGCATTTGGTAACTCTGATATAAAACTTTTGTTAATCTCAGATAATTCTATCTCTCCAGTGTCATAATCAATAGTTTGCTTTACTTTATCAAGTAGTCCAACCGCTGTAAGATAATTTATGTATCTATTTGAAGTTCCTGCACTCATGCTACTCCTATGTCGTATCTCTGTGAGGGTTTTCGTTGTTAGAAAGAAACAGTGATTATTGTTATAACAAAATCCACCCACCTTGAATACATAGCCCCATATAGCTAGTAAAGTTTGCTTCAGCTGTGGTTTCTTGCTAAATAGTTCGTGTATAGCTTTGTATTTCTTTGCAAGATTGTAGATAGCTATTTGATTACCTTTTGCTATATGTTTGATTTCTTTGTTTACTTCGTCTTTTTCTTTATTTTTCATATCTTTTTCAATTCAAATTTTGTGTTATTTATAGAGTGTTCTTAGATGCCGTAAATATCACACTTTTGTCTATCTGAGATATTATAACATAAAAATATTTATTTATGCTTTTTTTAGTGTCTGATGCTTAAAGATGCTGATAAATCAATGTGTTTTGGATTGGTGTGTTACGAGATTGGTGAAATGAAAAGTTTTTATCCATAGACCAACATGCTCACCAATCGTCACCTATAGCTCAATAACCGCTGCCAATGCAGTATCAATAAACGTAGACCAGTACATGCTTTTTTAGTTAAACTAGCGATTGATTTATAAGCTTTTGCTTTGTCGGCTGTTCTCTTAAACCTAGCTATATCGTTATTCTAGATTTTTAGTTACGGAGTTAAATAGGAATATATTTGATAAGATTCAATCGTGTATGCAATGACGTTCAAACCATATATATAAAAAAATAGCCCCAATCAGTTAAGATCAGGACTACTCTCCTTTACTGAAAAATCTTTTGCCACCAACGTAATTTTATATTACTTTCATCCGGCGTTATCACTTCCGGCTCTTGGCTCTTATCTTCTAATAACGCAATCTTAGTGGATAGCACAGCATTAGTTTTAGTTAGTGTGTCAATTGTCTCTAACTGTTTTCTTATAGTATTCTCTTTATCCTCTAAAGCCTTTTGTAACATATCAATTAACTGTTGGTTTGCATTTTCGTTTGTGTTCTTGGCATTTTCTTGTGCGTTTTTTGCAGTCTGATTGGTGTTTTTTGCATTATCTGCAAACTTTGCATTATTTGCGTTGTTTGCGTTTTCATTTTGCGATTTATCAGAACTAAGAGCTGTTTTTATAGTCTCAACATCTGCTAACGAAAGTACAAATCTGTTTCCGACTTTCTTTGGCTCTATGTTTAGCTTCTTAATCTCGTTTGCTATTGTTGTTTTAGATACGCTCAGTTCTTCAGCTATCTGTTTTATAGTTTTATCCATTTTACACCTGTCGATATTTCAGTTGCAATTCTTCAAGTTCTTTCTGTTCTGAAGTATCTAAAATTCTTTCTTTGCTTATTCTTTTCAGTTCCATCAAACGACCTTTTTCAAGTACCGCTGCTGTTGGCTTATAATCAGTTAAATCAATTCCAAATTCGTTTATAGCACAAAATTCAAAACCTATAACTGTCCGTCCTTGCTTGCGGTTCTTGTATGTTACAACAGTTCCACAATTTTCTTGAATTTCCACAAGAGCTTTATCTAAAACTTTATCCTTAAAATGCGATATTTTAACAAACTTTTTTTCAGTTCCCGTGACTAACCTTAATTCATCTAAAGCCAAATAAAAATCAATTCGCCTTGATCCAGGTTTCTTGCTTTTCATTTCACGTTGCATTAAGTGCCATACTGCCATTGAATAAGGACTACGCATTTTCATAAAATCAGACAACAAGGCTTGTGTGAAATTTCCCTTTAGTTGTAACACAAAATCCATCATGTCATCACACAACTTAATTGATAAATAACGATGTTCCCTATAACTGCACTTGCTTACAAGTCCATACTTATCAAAGCCTTTTCCATCCAAATCAGCATAAA
>JQKK01000044.1 GCA_000746015.1 Lachnospiraceae bacterium MA2020
ACAGCTTTTATCTGCGGTGAATTATAAATTCATCGAACCAGATGATGTTATGCTGGCACCAGAATTATTAAAATAAAATAGTTGTGCACAGGCAGGTATTTCGCACTTTGAATTTGCAAAAGTAAATTCAGGTATGCGGAACTTAGTCTCGCACTCTAAGTCCGGATGCCCACTTAGCATACTCAAAATGCAGAAAAAACTGTTCTGCTGGTGCTATTATAACCGTAAATTTACAAAATATAAAGTAAAAAAACGGACGTTAGTGTCGCATATTTACTGGATTTTACAATATGCGGAATTTAATTCCACATTCAAGTGATAATATTTGCAGCCGATGATTATGGAAACAATATTTCTGCAGAGGCATTAGAAGGATTCAAAAAAGAAATAAAAAAAGGAAAACCTATGGTTGTATGTCTACATGTTCCTCTTGAGCCAATCACAGGAGATAATTCTTTGGTGGAATGCTGTAAGGATGTAATGGGTGCTTCTGCAGATGGAAAGTCTAGAGGAACTATAGGACCAAATGGTTGTACTCCCAACAATATAACTTCTGAATTTATGAAATTACTTATGGATGATGATAGTCCGGTGGCTTTGGTTTTGGCAGGTCATATACACTTTTACCATAAAGATAAGCTTAATGATAAGATAGTCCAGATAATTTCCGGTGGTGCATATCAGGGTAATGCATTGCAGATATCGTTAGTAGAAAAAGAATGATTTTTAAGACTACGAGAATCGTGAAGGCCATGATATTTTTCTATGACAGGGATACGGGATATGTTACAATAATAAATTGATAAAGGGAATGACAACGTCAATTAATTAATGAAAGGAATAAATATGAACATATTAGATAAGGCACGAGATTATGAGGAAAGATATAGCCGCAATATAAGTGATGCTGAGCGTCCTGTATACCATCTGACAGCTAAAACAGGATGGCTCAATGACCCTAACGGCTTTTCTTTTTATAATGGGAAATATCATCTTTTCTATCAGTATAATCCTTATAGTACAAGATGGGACAGCATGCATTGGGGACATTGGACCTCAAAGGATCTTCTTCACTGGAATTATGAAAAGGCTGCACTGGCGCCCGATACAGACTATGAAACAGGGTGTTTTTCAGGAAGTGCAATCACAGCTAAGGATGGCAGGCATCTTTTAATCTACACTGCTCATAATGAGCATGGTAAGGGTGAGGAACTATTTCGAGAGGAGACTCAGTGTCTTGCCTTTGGAGATGGAGAAAATTACGAAAAATACGAGAATAATCCGATCCTGACACACAAAGATATGCCTGAGGGATCTTATAAAGGGGACTTTAGGGATCCGAAGATTTGGTATGAGGATGGTAAATATTATTGTGTAATAGCTGCAAGGTTGAAGAACGGCTTAGGTGCTGTACTTCGCTACGAGTCTGAGGACGCTCTTAGTTGGAATTATAAGGACACGCTTAAGGCAAATGACGGTAAATGGGGAGAGATGTGGGAGTGCCCCGACTACTTTACACTTGATGGCGAGAAGATTCTTTCAATTTCTGTTATGAATATGAAAAAGACTGATGAGTGCTACAGGAATGGAAACTGCGTCATGGCATTTGTAGGTGACTCTGAAAAGGCACAGCCAATTGATGTCGGTTTTGACTACTATGCACCTCAGAGCATGGAGACAGCTGACGGCAGAAGAATCGTCATCGGCTGGATGCAGGCTCCGGAATCGGGAAATTGCATTCCGGATGAGCAAAAATGGTTCGGTCAGATGAGCTTTCCGCGTGAAATGAGAGTAAGAGATGGCAGGATTTATCAGGAGCCTATTAAGGAGATAGAAAGCCTCTATACAGGCACTATTGAAAAATCAATAGATGCTCCGGAAAATACACGTCTTGATGGAATTTCTGGAAGATGCGTGGATATGGCGGTAGAAACTCATGATGCGTCTTTCTATGAAATGAAATTTGCTATGAAGGACAATATTTATGTCAGCCTCTCATATGATAAAAAGAGCGGCAGTCTTATAATTGACCGCAGCAACAGTGGGCGTTCATCAGCAATCTGCGACTACCGCAAGGTGAAGATCGGCAGCTATGATGATTTCAAGCTCCGCCTTCTTCTTGACCGTTATTCGTTTGAGATTTTTATAAACGATGGTGAGCACGTTTTGAGCGGCACGCTTTATGAAACACCGCAGGATGCTGATGGAATGTCTTTCAGTACCGACGGTAATCTGGACATCAAATTAAATACAATTTGAAATAAAACGGCACTCGGATTATTATTCCGAGTGCTTTTTACATCACCTAAAGTTCATAGTAAGGGGATAGGGTACGCTGCCTGGTGTGGCTATCCCTTTTTTCTTAAATATCTTTTCTTAATAGCAGGTCCGTCTGTGGATCATCGCCAACGCAGAAAGTATGTGATGAAAACTGCCTGAATCCCTTATTGGCATAGAAGCTTTTTGCTTTTTCGTTATGTTCCCAAACGCCAAGCCATAACCATGAGCAGTTCCATTCCTTTGCCTTTTGATGAGCAATTTCCATGAGTTTAGAGCCTATACCTTTGCCTTTGGCATGCTTGGCTATGTAGATTCTCTGGATTTCAAGTGAACCATCAAATCCTTCTTCTGTCTGAGCGGTGTCCTTGTTGAGTTTCAGATATCCCAGAGTTTCACCATCATCATCAGAAACAAGGTATGTTACGGAGTCGGGATTTGACAGTTCTTCAATAAGAACTGGAAGTGAATATGCTTCATCAAGGTATTGATTCAAGTTTTCAGGAGTGTTTGTATCTTCAAAAGTTTCTGTAAATGTGAGTCGGCAGATATTATTTAACTTTTTAACGTCATTAATAGTACATACTGATATTTTCACAATTAACCTCCAAATAAAAAATGCCATCCGACAAACCTTCAAAAACCTAATGGTATGCCAGATGACGGTATCCTGACTACCCGGTGGCAGTCAGCGTCATAACTATGCTTTTTAAGATAATCCAAATAATAGCATATATTCTTAAAACTGTAAATTACAAATATCACTTATACTTCTTTTCCATTTATAAAAAGAATATGATAGCAGTTATCCCAATCTTAGTATTTATATTATTCCATTCGATATATTATGCGTCAAATGCAGGCAATGCAAAAGATGTAGAGAAAAAACTATGGGAAATTAAAGCTGACTACTATATTTATGAAGGCGACATTTCCAATGAGGATTCTGATGGCAAATTTTCCTTAAGTGTATTTATTTGGTAAGTTAAGGAAGAAATAAGCTATTGGAACTAGAAAACTCTGGATTTATACGACGGTATATACCTTATGGATATAAGCAGCGAAATTCAATTTATCAATTGATAGATAATTACACGTTGTTCAAAGATCAAATAATAAATGTTTGTGAAATGAAGTATTCAGAGACAGATTATGTAGTGGATGCTGAATTTGATAGATCTCAAAGACGAAAAATAAGTGATTTTCAAAAGAAAACAAACACGAAATACGCTTTGCATTCTACACTAATTACTACTTATGGAGTTGTATCAAATTCATACTCAGGAGATATTCAATCAATAATTACATCAGATGATTTGTTTTCATAAATTGTTACTTGCATCAATGGACTATTGGTTGCAGACACCCCTATGGATGAAGTATACTGAAAGATGCCGATGTAATGCATCATATCATGAATGACCTGTCAAAGCCGATTAAGGAGAAAGAACAGGCAAGATATGATAAATTATGCAAAGAGTTTGGATTGGAGTAAGCAATGGAACTATATGATGGAAGACCAATAAGTGAGGATGGAAGATTATCCAGAGAAATCAGGACCTATGATTTTCTTGATAATCTCGATATTAAGTATAAGCGAACGGATCATGAACCTGCTAATACAATGAAAGCCTGCAATGAAATTGATGCCGTTCTTGATATTCTTATTTGCAAGAATCTCTTTCTTTGTAACAGGCAAAGGACAAAATTTTATCTTCTCATGATGCCTGGAGATAAGAAATTCAAAACAAAAGAATTATCGTCGCAGATAAATTCTGCAAGACTGTCATTTGCAGATGCAGAGGACATGCTTAAGTATCTTGATATTGAGCCCGGGGCTGTAAGCGTGATGGGATTGATGAATGATAAAAACACGGATGTTGAGTTACTGATAGATGAGGATGTCTTAAAGGGAGAGTATCTTGGCTGTCATCCATGCGTATGTACATCAAGCCTAAAGATGAAAACAGCAGATGTTATTGAAAAGTTCCTACCTGCAACCGGTCATGATTACACAACAGTTCATCTTGTAGGGGAAGATTGATTTAATCATCTTAAAAGGAAATTACATTTACGATTATAGGGATACCTTTCGGAAAACAGTACTTCAAAATAGCGAAGGTAGCACTTGCACCCTTCGGAGCTCGTGTGGTAAGAGTTCATTGGTAAAATTACAACAGAAAAGATTGCAGATGAAAAAGGTGGTTGAAAAATGCAGGATTACAAATTTTGGGGTAATGAAAACGCTTATGTTAAACCTATTACTAATGAATATAAGGGGATAAGCAATCCAAGGGAACTCTATGATGCGTTGTCAAAAATATGGTGTGCCGAAACCTGTGCACCACGTATGCGTGATAATTGGTCGAAAGATAATTATACATTAGGACAGTGCTCCATAACAGCATTTCTAGTTCAAGACATATTTGGTGGCAAGGTGTTTGGAATAAGAAGACCGGGTGGCAATTACCACTGTTACAATGTTATCGGAGATTGTGCATTTGATCTTACAAGTGAGCAATTTGGTGATGAAGAGTTGGATTATTCAGACAATCCGGAGCAGTTTAGGGAAGTTCATTTTGAAAAAGAAGAAAAGAAAGAACGCTATGAACTTCTGAAAAGTAAATTGAAAAGAAGAGATGTTTAAGTGATTGGGTGCAGGGTATCGGCTCTGCACTTTTTTGGCTGAATTTGTATTGTTCTTTTCTTCTTTGTTGAAAAAGTATATAGTAGAATGTATATGATTTAAATTCACAAATCTCAAATGGATTAGTTAAGATATGGGGAATAATAAGTTTGATAACATATTTTCTCGGACTTTTTAAATTGCTTAAAGATGATGAATATGATGAGTTTTTTGCCGCAAAAGTTTCAGTATTTGTCAAATTCCCGCAAATCCTGCCGAGTTTTTTGATGGGAGTGATTTCTTTAGGCTTAATCATTGTTCCGCCTATCGGAATATTTGTTTCATTTATATTGTGGATATACATAATAACAGTTTATATTACTACTTCAAACTCAATTGCAAATTTAAATTCCGGTTTGCAAAAGTAAATTCCGCATAAGCTGACTTTACTTCCGCACATCTTTCCGGTTATACTGCATAGGCTGCTGATTACCTAGCCTGTGCAGGAAAGAGAGAAAGAATGAAGACTCAAAAAGGTAATCAGAAACATCTTACACTGTCAGATAGAATCAATATAGAAAAGGGACTGAACAACAGTGATTCTTTTGCTGCAATTGCTAGAGTAGTACAAAAGGATCCAACTACTATCTCTAAGGAAGTAAGGAAACACTCCAAAGTCAAAGAGTACAACGGATTTGGAAAT
>JQKK01000045.1 GCA_000746015.1 Lachnospiraceae bacterium MA2020
TTGAGTCCGGTAAAAATACTTTCCTTGCTGATACGCAGGCATCCGGTCACGACAGCAAATTCAAGTGCATCATTGGTTTTTAACGCAGATTCAAACAGTGAACGGATAAAGTCTACCATTTCCTTATAAAAACCGTTATAATAAGATGCCTCTAATGGAACATCGTATTCATCAAGCAGGATTATAGTCTTTTTTCCATGGTGCTTTTCAAGAAGCTGTGAAAGAGACTGTAATGAATCGGAATATTTGCCACATTCATCTATTAAGGCTTGTTTTCTTTCGCTTTCAGTAGAGAGGCTTTTTAACTTATCGTTCCAGATTATTTCACCGTTCAAGTAATTATTAAAGCTTTCTTTATCCTTTTCGTCCAATAATTCAGATTTGGCAAGATAGCTATGCCTGTCAAATTCTCTGATGATCGCTTTTCTGAGTAGGAGAAAAGCATTGGAAAAATCCATTTTTTTTGCTGATTTCAGCGAAAGTATTATTACAGGATACCGACCCATCTTTGCAAGAATGGAATCATCGCACTGCATTATCTTCTTTCCACCGAAATAGCGCTGTTTATCAATGATATTTCCATCTCGGTCATATTCAAGCTCAAAAAATGTACGTATCGTTGAAAGAGCAAGTGTTTTACCAAAGCGTCTCGGACGGGTGAAAAGATTAACCTTACCGCCTTTTTCAAGAATATCACGTATTAAAAGTGTTTTATCTACATAATAGAGATTATTATCTATAAAATCTTTGTAGTTTTCATAACCAATACCGATCTTTTGCATAGCAAAATCCTCCTGTTGATAGTTTAGCGAAATTGACTTATTTTTACAAGCAGGTTCTCATTAATTATGATGGAATAAAAAATGCTGTTATGTGCGTATGTATACTGCACTTTTTGTCAAGTATAGATTAATAAACAAAAGGTAGATGTCGATATAACTCCTAAAGGGATGAAAAAAATGACCGCATAGTTGAAAGGAGAAGAAATCGTATGAGGAAGAAAATGAAAAAGGTTATAGGTTTCATGCTCTGCTTTATGCTGGTGCTTGGGATGATGCCGGGGAGCCTAACGGTTTATGCAGATGGGCATATACACAATGAAGTTACATTTGAGGAATGGACTAGCAATAACAGTCTGCCAACTTCGGCAGGCAGTTATTATCTAACTTCTGATGTGACAATCAATAGTACATGGGATGTTCCATCGGGAACAACAAATCTCTGTTTGAATGGGCATGGAATTATAATGAACAGCAATAATATAGTCATTATAATTGGAAGCAATGAAATATTAAATCTGTATGATTGTGGGACGACGGAGCATAAATACACCATTTCGAATTCCACAGATAATAATAGCGCGGGGCTTGCGATGGTGAACGACGCAACGGGTACTAAGACATTTACTGGCGGTTATATTACCGGTGGAAAGTATAGTACTGACTATAAATATGGTGCAGGAATCTTTATTCAGAATGGAGAATTGAATATGTATGGCGGTACGATTATTGGCAATCAAATTGCCAGTAACGTTACCGGTGGTGGCGGTGGCGTAGAACTTGAGGTGGATGGCAAGTTTAATATGTATGGTGGAAATATCATTGGAAACGAAGCACCATATGGCGGAGGAGTATATGTTCGGTCTGGAGAGTTTAACTTGTACTCTGGAAGCATTGAGAAAAATGTATCAACAACTATCGGAGGCGGCGGAGTATGCCTGTATGGGAAAGGTTCATTTTTTAATATGAAAGATGGTGAAATACGCTATAATTCTGCTTTTTGCGGTGGTGGTATTAGTTCTTCAGGTAGTAGCACTGTAACTGTTAAAGGCGGCGTAATATCCCATAACTACGCAACTGAATCCGGCGGCGGTTTAGGAAATGAAAGATATGAAGAAAGTGACGTCAGCGAAAAAAACGCTAACATTATTATTTCTGGTGATCCGCTTTTTTCTGAAAATAAAGCAGGAACAGATGATCATGATAGCAACATTGAATTAGTTAGTAATGCAAAGATTACAGTTGATGCCCAACTAACTAATACAATACCTATTGGTATAAGAATGGAAGCTCCTGGAGTATTCACAAACAGTACTAATACGGAATACAATGTTATAGATAATTTTACTAGTGATGACACTAACTATGGAGTTGGTATAAAAGACGATAGTAGCCAATTGTATCTTGGAAAATATATTGTTACCTTTGATAAAAATGGACATGGCGATAATGAGACACAGTCCGTATTACCCAACAATTTCGTAATAAAACCCATTGATCCTACTGCGGATGGCTATATATTTGGCGGTTGGTACATGGATGAATGGTTCACACGGGAATATTTTTTTGATCAATGGACTGTTAATAACAATATGACTCTCTATGCGAAATGGACGGCAAAAGAAAAGGAAAAGACAGTTGTAAAAACAAAACCTACAGCTAAGTCACTTACTTACACCGGTTCCGGGCAAGAACTTGTTAATGGTGGAGCAGCTGAGAATGGCACGCTGCAGTATGCGCTTGGCGAGGATGATTCTGAAATCCCAACAGATGGTTGGAGTGAAGACATCCCTACAGCAATCGATGCCGGAGACTACTATGTATGGTATAGGGTTGAAGCAGATGCTAATTACGCTGACACTGATCCGGACGTTGTAGAAGTTACAATAGCTAAGGCGGAGTCAAAACCTACTATACCTAAAGAATTTACTACAGGATTTTCAGCAGAAAAAGGTCAGACACTCGCAGATATCAAGCTTCCAAAAGCCGATAATGGTACGTGGAAATGGGAAGAACCGGAAACAACAAAGTTAGATAAGGTTGGAGAAAATAAGTTTACTGCAATCTTTGTTCCAGAGGATACTGAGAATTATGAAGAGTCTAAGGTTGAAGTAGTCATTAATGTTGAAAATCCTAAAGAACCAGAAAAGCCAACTGATGATTCTGAGTCTACCGAAGAACCAACTGAGGAGCCAATTGAAGAACCGACTGAGGAACCTACCGAAGAAACTAAAGATGATAAAAACGGATTTGTAAATGACGATGACATAAATAAAGAGGAAACAGGTATAACAGGTGTTGTATCAACGGATCTTGATGATTATGCAAAAGCTCAGGATGGAAGTAATGTCCAGGTTAATATGAAGGTTTCTTCACAAACCGCGAAATCATTAAATTCAGAAACAGCAGCTGCTTTAAAGGAATCAGTTGACGACATTTTTGATGGAATGAACGAGGACAATGTTAAGAATGAATATCTTGACATTAAGATCACTAAGAGTGTAGATGGTGGAGCTTCAGAAGAAGTACATGACCTGGGAAGAGTTATCGAGATTGAACTTTCATACGACTTAAACGGCAAGTACAATCCGGTGATATTCAGAGAGCATAATGGCGAAGTAGTTAAGTTCACTAGACTTAACAGTCGTACAACTGGCAATAATAAGGAAGACGCTACTTACTATGTTGACGAGGAAAACCATAAGATATACATTTACTCACAGTTCTTCTCAACATTCTCAATAGCATATACAACAGTTCCTTCATATCAGATAACATTTGATGATGGAAATGGAAATATCACTCAGAAGATGATCGCAAACGGCGCGACCATTGCAGAGCCTGCAACTCCTACAAGAGAAGGATACAAGTTCCTTGGATGGTATGTGGGTGATGATAAGTATGATTTCACAACACCTGTTACCGGTAAGCTTACACTTACAGCGAAGTGGGAAAAAATCATACCACCTGTAGTCAACGTACTTGTGAGCAAGCAGAAAGTATTTGGAAGGAGCTACTTCGAGAAGTACGGAGAAGAGCCGTCGAATTATAAGTATAAGTTTAAGGTGGATGATAAATCACAAAAGAAGATCCTCAGTGCGACCAAGGACATGATAAAGGCAAAGGATACCGGTACTGCAAAGGTAGCATTGTATCGCAAGGCTAAAGGCGGCTCTTGGGAGAAGATCGAAGAACATGAATTTATAGTAGAGAAGCCTGAGGTTACAAAGAAGGTAGATACGCTTCACGCAGGAGATACTGCAGAGGCAATGAGCTTTGTGACAAACAAGATGTCAGTAAATCCAACATACTTCCTATCATCAAAGCCGGAAGTAGCAGAGGTTGACTTCGAAACAGGCAAGATCAAAGTACTTAAAACGGGAAGCACAACGATCACAATAGCTTACGACAACGGTATCAGAGCAGCAAAGTATAAGACAAAGTTAGTAATTAAATAAGAGGTTTATAAGGCAGCTGTGAAAAAATCGCAGCTGCCTTTAAAGTACATAAAACTATTTTATTCCATCAACCCAACAATACAACTCTTTTTGCAGAAGCATATTCCATAAGAGACAGAGCCAATATATCCGTCTTCGAGGACACCTTCTGCATATTTCTTTTCTTTTATCTGTTCAAGAGCATTATCTAAACCGGCTTCCATTTCATTGAACTTTTTCCTTACCTTAAATTCGAAAATATATGCCGGATCTCTTGGGTTTTCAGGATAGAGTATTATGTCAGGACGGCCATCACCTAACTCTCGGTTGGATCTTGGCGTATAATCCGGAAGAGAATAGAGCAGTGACAGCATGAGACCATGATAAAAGCTCTCTGAACTGTCAAAAGTGCTTATACTCTTTTTGAGCAGGCTTGAGATAAACTTTTCCATTTCAGCGATATTTTTATTAAGTATAGCTGTATGGAAGTTGGTGAAGTCTGTCGCCTTAACGATGTTCTCAAACCATAAAGATAATTGATTTCTGTAAATACTGCGTATTTCTCTGTTTGGTATACACATGGTTATGTATATATCATCGCCAACAGCCCTTTCAGAAACCTTTTTCATATATCCTGTAAAGAAGAGGAAATTCCAAAGATTATCCTGATTAGCATGAA
>JQKK01000046.1 GCA_000746015.1 Lachnospiraceae bacterium MA2020
GAGCAAGTAAAACAAAACGGATGATTAAGGTTCGATGTTCGGTTTTTTATGTTCAATATTTGTTGAAAGAATGGACTTGTGTCTGTTCTTTTTTTGATTTTAAATTATAAAAAGTCGTTAAAAAAGTTCGCAAACATAAAAGTTTACGAACTTTTTAACGTTTCACAAGAAAATTGTGGATTTATATTATTTATATATAATGCTAATAAAACTGGAATCAGACAAATGATGATTCCGTCTTTGCCCAAAAACGTAGTTGAAATATAGGAAACAATGGCACCTGAGTGAAAAAAAACAAGTGAACCAAGAAAAAACAAACCTTTATCCAGATGTTTTTTGTCTTTCTCAAGAGTATATGCACCAAGTTCATATACCGCTTGTCTAAGATTATTAGTCGAAAAGATACATGAACTATTATATCCCTTAATGCTTTCACCAAAAGCAACCCACATAAAAGACATCATGAAAAATGATGGATAAATTTGTATATCACCAGGTACACTAATAGGCATAAAAATATATGAAAAAATGCCGATAATAATAATGGTAAGACTTACTGTTTTTACAGTAGATGGCATTTTTATCTTTAAGAAAAGACAAGTTAGTATTCCTAGTATATATATTGACATAGCACCAAACAGTCTGAGTACAGAAGGAATATTGCCTGATAGTGCATTGATTACTATATTCAATAAGTTAAGAGTCTGTGCTGATGCAAAAATTCCAGTTCGGAGGATTATGTGACATCCTGTAAATCCACCTATAAAACATGCAATCCTATGGAGTAATTGGTTTTTTTGCTCAATGGTAGAAAAATATTTGTTTTTCAAAGTATACCTCTATATTATTTAAAGGATAGTAATATGTATCTTGTTTAGTATACTCTTTTTGATTATCAAGTCAATTGATATAAATCAAGAAAGAGCTTATTAAATAATTATAAATAAATATACAATATCTGCAATGTATCTTATTTTGCACAGTAAATAGGTTATAATTAATGAAAAGTATTGAATTTAGACCTTGTAATTTGTATATTTTTTGAAAACTGTATGCTATAATTACACTTAGAATTCATGAAATTGTCTTATGTGAGGTACGGGGATGGAAACTAACATTTTACTTGAAAATGGTACGAATGAACTCGAGATATTAGAGTTTAAGTTGGATGGGGAGTCCTATGGTATTAATGTTGCCAAGATCAAAGAGATCATCCCCTATCAACCTGTGACTCCGGTTCCGAATTCGCACCCTAGTATCGAAGGTATATTTATGCCGAGAGATACAATGATAACTGCAATTAATTTAAAGAATTGTCTTCAGAGAGGCAATCAGGATGAAGGTGGATTGTTTATAATCACAAACTTCAATAAACTTGATATTGCTTTTCATGTTGACTCAGTAGTAGGAATTCATCGTGTATCCTGGAATGATATTATTAAGCCGGATGCAACAGTGAATACCGTTGAAAGTGGTGTATCTACAGGTATTGTAAAATTTGACAGCAGACTTGTGATCATTCTTGATTTTGAAAAGATTGTTACTGATATCAGTCCTGAGACTGGCTTGAAGGTAACCGAAGTAGAAGATCTCGGAGCAAGGAGACGAAGTGATGTTCCAATTGTAATGGCCGAAGATTCAGCATTGCTTAATAAACTGATATCTGATTCGCTTAAGAAATCCGGATACACAAATCTTGTTAACTGTGTAAATGGTAAAGAAGCTTGGGACTTCATCACTGCTGCAAGAGATGAGGGTACTTTGAATCAGAAAGTCGGACTTGTTATTACAGATATTGAGATGCCAATCATGGATGGCCATCACTTGACCAAACTCATTAAATCTGATGATACAACAAAGCATGTTCCGGTTGTAATTTTCTCATCATTGGTTAATGATGAAATGAGGAGAAAGGGTGAACAGCTTGGTGCTGATGCACAGCTTTCTAAACCAGAGATTGGCAATCTTGTTCGTGAGATTGATAATCTTTTAGATAAAAAGGCATTACCAGCAACAACGTAAGCTGTATTTTTGTTATAATAAAACCCGGAATAATTACTTCCGGGTTTTATCTGTGATATATCTAAATATAGTAAACAAGATATATCACAAGAATATTTAAGGTAAGGAAAATACAATGACGGAATTTGAATTGATCAAGAGTAAGGCTGAAAATGTTGACTATCTTTTAATTGGTATCGGGACTCAGTTTGCTGATGAAAACGATGATATTAAAGGAGCATATAAGTCGTTACTAGAGCTAGTTGATGGTAAGAATTATTTTATTATTACAGAAGATACATCAGATATCTTGGAAGAGAGTGGGTTTAATACTAAGAGGGTCACAGCTCCTGTGAAAGAGTATGAGATAAATGGAAATACTGCAGATGAACAGTGGGATCTTTATACTAAATGGATAACGGCAACAATTAACAGATCAACATGTATATTGGAGTTAGGTGTATCTCTTGCACAGCCTAATTTAATCAGATGGCCATTTGAGAAGATGGCTTCTCTAAATTATAAATCTGAATTTATCAGGGTAAATAAAAAATTACCATTTTTGCCAGAAAATTTAGCCGAAAAGGGTGTTGCGATTTCAAAGTCGCCGGCTGAAGTTCTTTTGAAAATGGAGTGAATTCGTACACTATTATTTATGCACGCGGGTTTTCAATGGGAACTGATTATGAAAACGGAGAAAACTCGGCGCAGTGAATGAATTAATAGTTCGTTTACAAGATAATAGTAATTGAGGGGAATTGCGTATGAGTTCTGATGAAAAATATCTTGACGAATTATTGAGGGGTATCCAAAATAGTTCATCGGATAGAAGAAACGGTGAGGGTGAAGCACCGTTTCAAGAAGAGAAAGTTGTGAATGATGTAGCGGAAGAATTGGGTGGTTCTTCTGCTATTAATGATGCAATTGAAATACAGGAGAGCGTTATATTAGATCCTGACTTTGAGTCAATGCCGATGGTTGAGGATATTTATCCGGATATCGAAGCAGAGTCAGAATTTAATGTGGAAATGCCGGTAGAAGAGATACCGGAGGAAGTACCGGTGGAAGAAATCCCGGTGGAGATACCGGAAGAAGTACCGGTAGAAGAAATAGCGGTGGAAGAGATCCCGGAGGAAGTACCGGTAGAAGAAATGCCGGTAGAAGAAATACCGGTGGAG
>JQKK01000047.1 GCA_000746015.1 Lachnospiraceae bacterium MA2020
AAGCTTCAGAAGGTCATCTGCAGCCATTAACACCTCAATGGGCATGTTATTCAGCTCATCAATACCATTATTCAATGTGTCGATTTCTTTATCTTGAAGATCTTCGATTTCTTTCGCTTGTTCTGCTTGTCTATCCAAGCTTTCCGCTATGACTTCTTCTTTGGTACGATTGTGTTTTTTGCCCTTTTCTGGGATTTCCTCAATATTCAATCCTTGCTCTTTACAGATTTCTATGAATTTATCTCTCATCATCTTATCTAGTGTCATCTTGCGGTTATTAAATCTACTACGTGGTTTAGAAGGCTCAGGAAGCTCGATTCCAGCCTGTTCTAGCCCTTTAGCTTGTCCCACGCGATAAAGCCCTTGTTCGTCCTTATAGTCGATTACACGGCGAATATGAAGGTGTGGAACACTTTCATCGCGATGTAGCGATATATCGAGGATATGGATATTCTCTGAATGTTCTTTTTCAAGATTGAACAGCTCTCCGCAATACATACTCAAGCATTTATTAATAAGCCCCGGATCAATCTCATCATGTGAATTCCCAATCTGTATGATGATTTCCTCTGGAGCTAACGGATTAGGTCGCGGTTTGCCGTTAAAAGTCTTACCGTCATACTGTTTAAGCATATCTTCAACAGTCTTGCACCGCTCTGGATGTCGATTCTTGATGTAGTTCTCGTTGGTTCTCTGTAAGCCTTCGCCGTATTGTTTCTCGTAAAAGGCTTTTTCATACTCATGAAGTGGCTTATTTGGCATTCCATTGAATTTTTTATAACAGTTCTGTTCTGCATCCCAAATGATGTGAACATTGTCCTTAATTCGTTCCTGGTCAATATGAGTATCATAGATTTCTCGTCCTTCCTCAATTGACCGTTTAAGGTTGTTTCTGTCATTATGTTGGGAATTTCCTTTCCCAGAATGTTGTGTTATTCGAATCTTATTATTAGTCATTTTATGACCTCCATATTAAAGTTAGTAAGCTGGTCATCAGAACAGCTTCTAGGTTTAATATGGGTGAAATTAAAAATTCAGATGCATGTTAATGCGTCTGCTAAGTACCCCGTACCAGTTGACGCTTAAGCGTCTAACTCGGGGCCCCTTCTCAATAGAGCTCTGCTCTAGCCGACGGCTTACTCGGTGTAACATGTTATACTTCGCAAGCGAAGATAACATGGCAGGAGCTCCGCTCCTACAACCTTGGCTGACGCGTTCAAAAAAGATCCTGATCTGGATTAACCAGAACAGGATCTTTCTTTCACTTGTCGTTTTGAGCTCACTCTTTTGGCTGTTTAATTTCAACATTAAGTTTATCTTTGCTTGTGATTTTTCCGTTTTCTTCGTAAAAGAGTTATAATGGATACTCAAAGCGTCAGCCGTCTAATATATTAGACAGTTGACGCTTTTTACTTAATAAGCGATATACTGACTTTGCAATTTATCAATCTGTTCGCCTAACTCGATGAGCAGATCCATGTCATCATCTGCGATGGCTGAGAGCATACGCTCCTCTAAAACTGTCACTTGACGCATTATTTCATGATTATGGCTCTGTTTATCCTTAAAAACCTTTAAGCGGGCTTCCTGAGCCTCAGAGAGCTCTTCTGAGTTAAATGTCATTGTCTTATTCTCCTTAAGCATATTAAAGTGCAAAATCCTCAATTAATGGCGGTTCTGTGCTTGTTCTCACGTTATACTTAAACTGATAACCTACAACATAGCCATTATTCTTTATCTTGGCATATATTTTCTTATGTGTGCTTGGCTTATCTTTGGTAGCTACCATCCCGATAAATGGGAGTATTTGCACCATCTGTCCTCGATTTATTTCCTCTACAGCAACATCAAGAACCTTTTTCTCGAAGTTATTTCTATCAAATCCACCCTTTTCTTTCGGACGCATGTAAGAGCCTGGACCGTCCTTCGGTATTCCAAACAACTCTTTTAACTCTCTAGTGCTATAGGTTCTCCAGTTAGTTTTTCTCGTATCACAATGCAATCTCAAGTCTTCAAAAAGCAAATATGCGTATACTGAATTAAATCCATAAACATCATTTGCCCATATTGTCACAAAATCTTTATCCTTAGTTAAATCTTCTAGCAAGGTTCTGAATTGTTCATTGAGATTAAGATATAAATTTCCACGATCTGAATGTGAGCCAATAATTAAAAAACCATCATTCCATGCATCCTTATCATCTCCATCAATCTCAATCCATGAATGTTTGGCAAGCTTAGCTGCAAGCTGTCTAACCTTTGCAGAACGATGTCTTGCGTCAATATCCCACTTCATCATTTCAGCTATCTCAATTTTTGAAAGCGGAACTTCCAACGCATTGTTTGCTTTAGACCACTTAATTTTAGTGAGTGCCATAGTTAGAAGTTTACGCTCTTCAAGTGACATAGACTTCTTAGCTCTAACAAGAGCTTTTCCCATCGCAACCATCTGATTTTCTAGGCTGTTGCTTGTTGTAGGTCTGGTTGTAATTTCGTGATTTTCTGTTACATATAAGTTATCCACACTCATGTTATACCTCCCATTGAAAGATAGTATATCATAATTCTGCGACAGGTCAATATAATTGTCGCAAATCACCACACTTGTAGGTCGCATTGAACCACAC
>JQKK01000048.1 GCA_000746015.1 Lachnospiraceae bacterium MA2020
ACGGTGATGGTTGTACCGGAGAAGATGAAAATCAAGGCTCAGGCAGCTGCTAATTTAGTACGTGAGATTGTGACTGTAGAGCAGAGAAGCTATCGTGAACTTTACGGCTTGGAGTTTGATACTATTCCGGCATACAACACTTTGAAGCCGTTCCATCCGAGAAGTGCAGGCTGGGTAAGCTATATCTTAAGGATAGATGGAAAAAGAATCTATATTGCAGGAGATACCGATTTGACCAAAGAGGCTAAGGAAGTGAGATGTGATATAGCACTTGTTCCTGTTGGCGGAACATATACTATGGATGCAAAGAAAGCTGCGGAGCTTGTAAACATTCTACGACCGGAAGTTGCCATACCGGTTCACTATGGAAGCGTAGTTGGCAATCCGACTGATGGGGAGGCATTTGCAAAGCTTGTGGAGCCACCAGTGAAGGTGGAGTTGAAGATAAAGTTTTGACTAATGAATTACAGTTTATTGTATTAAGAAAGGAGACAAACTATGCCATTTATTTCTACAAAAACAAATGTAAAGATTTCAGAGGAGAAAGAAACACAGCTGAAGGAACGCTTAGGACAGGCAATTGCAATTATTCCTGGAAAAAGTGAAAGCTGGCTTATGCTTGCTATCGAAGGTGAAATCCCTATGTATTTCAGAGGCGATAATTCAGAGCCTGTTGCTTTTATAGAGATAAAAACTTTTGGCAGTGCATCATCTGATGTTTATGAAAAAATGACTAAAGAACTGACGAAAATTTACGGAGATATTCTTGGCGTAGCACCGGATCATATGTATATCCGTTATTTTGGCTCTGATGATTGGGGATGGAATGGAATTAACTTATGATGAAATGAAACAGATACCTGTATTCAGTTCGCTTAAAGAGGCAGTATCTTTCGTTTGTGGAACAGATACGATCATAGAAAAAAAGCAGCCTGTTCATGGTGGGGATGCTAATGATGCTTATAAGCTTTTTCTATCTAATGGATCTATATTATTTCTCAAAGCCAATACATTGGCTAATGCTGATTTCTTTAGAGCGGAAGCAGAAGGAATAGCCGCGATTAGATCTACAGGTAAAGTCAGGGTTCCGATAATATATGCACGAGGAAAAGACAGCGGTTTTTCTTTTCTTCTCATGGAGTATATAGACAGCGGAAAATTGCAGCCTGATTTTTGGGAGAAACTTGGAGTAAATCTTGCATCCATGCATAGTGCCGCGACTGCTCAATATTTAAGTACAGGAAAATATGGCTTTTATAGCAATAATTATATTGGGGCCGGTAATCAGAAAAATACTCCGAAGAATAACTGGATAGAATTCTTTTCAGAGTGCAGGCTTCGTCCACAGTTTGAACAAGCTGAAGAATATTTTGACAGTGCAATTATTAAGGCTGTAGATAAGCTTCTGAATAATCTTGACAGATTCTTATTTGAACCGAAAAGACCATCTCTTTTACATGGAGATCTTTGGTCTGGAAATTTTATGTCAGATGAAATGGGAATGCCTGTACTTATTGATCCTGCTGTGTATGTAGGGTGCAACGAAGCTGATATAGCCATGACAGAACTTTTTGGTGGATTTGCCAGAAGATTTTATGATGCTTATTTTGATGTAATGAATATGGTTCCAGGATATGAAGAGCGAAGAGATCTATACAATCTCTATCATCTGACAAACCATCTTAATCTATTTGGAAGTTCATATTTACCGGAAGTTATGAGAATAATAAGATGGTATACGTGATCAATAGGATTATCTTGCTTAGATGAGGTAATATATGTACGAATACTATAATAGGTGACTTGAACTTAATAGAGGCAAGTAGAGATGCTTTTAAGGATAAATATGCTAAGACATATCCCGGTGCAAAGAAAGGCAGTATAGCTACAGGTGCTGGTATGCTATATCACTTTATTCATGAAGCACATATTGGAGATTCAGATTCCATAATTGCCTCCTAAGAGAATTTCTGAAGCCTAACCGGTTTTGCTTCTCTGTATCTCGTTGACAAGATTTATTATAGGTTGACATCATCTATAAATCGTTCCCCAAACAGTCAACCCGTAGACAAAAGAAAAGGTACCGGTCTCCCGATACCACTTCATCGGTCTCCTCTTTATAACCATTCTGCTCACGCGGCATAGACAGTTCA
>JQKK01000049.1 GCA_000746015.1 Lachnospiraceae bacterium MA2020
ACTCAATTGCAAATTTAAATTCCGGTTTGCAAAAGTAAATTCCGCATAAGCTGACTTTACTTCCGCACATCTTTCCGGTTATACTGCATAGGCTGCTGATTACCTAGCCTGTGCAGGAAAGAGAGAAAGAATGAAGACTCAAAAAGGTAATCAGAAACATCTTACACTGTCAGATAGAATCAATATAGAAAAGGGACTGAACAACAGTGATTCTTTTGCTGCAATTGCTAGAGTAGTACAAAAGGATCCAACTACTATCTCTAAGGAAGTAAGGAAACACTCCAAAGTCAAAGAGTACAACGGATTTGGAAATACTCCATGTGAATCAAATAAGGATAAATATGCCCCATGTAAATTAAAGCATGCATGCGGAGACATGGAATGTAATGCTTTTTGCAGACCGTGTCGCAAGTATAAGTGTAGTGATATCCGCAAGGCTTATCAGCCTATGCAATGTCCTAACTTAAGGAAAGCTCCATATGTATGTAATGGGTGCGGTAAACGGACTGGTTGCAAGATGGAGAAGAAAATTTATTCATCCAAATATGCAAATGACTGCTATCTTGAAACTCTGAGTTCCAGCAGGGAAGGAATTAATCAGACTCCTGAAAGTATCCAGAAGATGAATAATATCCTAACTCCGCTTATAAAGAAGGGGCAATCAATAGCTCACATTTATGCAACTCATGCTGAAGAGCTAGGGTGTTCAAAGCGTACTACCTATACATACATTGATGCTGGTGTTTTTGATGTAAAGAACATTGATCTAAGGCGGAAAGTAAAGTATAAAAAACGAAAAAAGGCTACTAATGCGAGTGCAAAGAGCCGCACTTATCGTATTGCTCACAACTATGAAGATTTTCAAAAGCAGGTTGAAAAGGATTCCAATGTTAGCATAGTAGAAATGGACTGTGTCGAAGGCAATATAGAGGGACAAAAAGTTTTATTAACACTTACCTTCCGAAAAACTACACTTATGCTTATCTTTCTTTTGGAAAGTCAAACACAAGAAGAGGTTCTTAAGGTTTTTTCCACTCTTGAAAATGCACTTGGTACTGAGCTGTTTAGAAAGCTCTTCGGAATCATTCTAACAGACGGAGGAAGTGAATTTGCTGATAGGATTGGAATGGAAACATCCTCTGACGGAATAACTCAGAGAACCAGCATTTATTATTGTGATCCTTATGCTTTTTGGCAGAAGGGATGTTGTGAAAAGAACCACGAATATATAAGGTATATACGAAAAAAAGGAACTACATTTGATGATTTAGATCAAGAGAAAGTAACTCTTATGGCTAATCATATCAACAATGTAAAAAGAGACAGCCTGAACATGCATAGCCCATTCGAACTGTCTCAGTTGCTTCTGGATGAACAGCTTTTATCTGCGGTGAATTATAAATTCATCGAACCAGATGATGTTATGCTGGCACCAGAATTATTAAAATAAAATAGTTGTGCACAGGCAGGTATTTCGCACTTTGAATTTGCAAAAGTAAATTCAGGTATGCGGAACTTAGTCTCGCACTCTAAGTCCGGATGCCCACTTAGCATACTCAAAATGCAGAAAAAACTGTTCTGCTGGTGCTATTATAACCGTAAATTTACAAAATATAAAGTAAAAAAACGGACGTTAGTGTCGCATATTTACTGGATTTTACAATATGCGGAATTTAATTCCACATTCAAGT
>JQKK01000050.1 GCA_000746015.1 Lachnospiraceae bacterium MA2020
TGTTGTCATAGTCACGTTACCACCTTTTCAGTATATCTTCTCTAATTCTTCTGTTATATCATATTGCTCCTTAAACATCTTCAAATCTTCTTGACTTTTTATAAGCATTATATCTTCAAAGACATTCGTATGGATATTTATAAAACCGGCAACCTGCTCTCCATTGCAGATACTGCACTTTAAGACAGGCTTTTGATTTTTTTGTCATAAGCTTTCTTAACTGCCTTTTTCTTGAAAAACATGCGATTACCTCATAGTCCTACCGTTTCCGCCTTTTTCTGAAGTCCTCTATTTCCTGTGCTATCGTATTATAGTCCCGCTCAAATAGCTCTTCATAAGCCTGTTTCCAAAGAATATCATCTGGAACCTTATCTAGCAGTTTCTCCTGCACAAACAGTTTGCTCTTCTCCTTATATTTAGGAAGATTATTCTTAGCAAGAATACGATTAAGCTCAGTGCGCCATAATATTGTAATCTTACGTTTATCCTTAACTTTTGGATTGTCCATCGTCTGCCGCAGGACATAAAAATCAAGTTCTTCACCTATTCTTTCAACTGTAATGATTCCCCACCATTCAGGTACGTGTTCACTTACATGAGCCGCATGTGAAGTCCCAACTACAATTATATTCCTATCGTAGTACCAGTCGTAGTTTTTCACCTGCTTTTCAAGCCTTGCATATGTATCAGCATCACTCTTAATTTCAATACCATAAAGAAAATCCGGTGTTATCATCACTACATCCGCCCGTGCACTACCGGTTCTCTTCTCCTCAAGAATCCTCACTTTGCCAAAATTATCCTCAAGATACTCAAATAGCGGCTCCCGAATATCCTTATCATGTAAAATATCATCATTCATAAATTAAAAATCCCATGCTGCAATTCTTAATCTTTTCATGTCAATTCTCCATCCGATTCAAAATACCATCCACATTAATTCCAAGATGAGTCGTATATATCTGCAAAATCTCTTCAACTATTTTCTTCTCAACACGGTTACGCTCAGAGATTATCTCTACCGTTCTGCTTGCATCCATATCCTTTACAATGTTCTTTATGAGTTTGTCCATTTCTTTCTGAGGCGGGTACTTCGAGCCTTTCTTCAGAATTGGAGAAAGGTCCTGTTTTTCTATCCGATATGTGCC